>DASVPR010000021.1:0-136400 GCA_036389485.1 Solirubrobacteraceae bacterium | reverse complement strand
TCACCGCGAAGTTCGCCTCGGGGTCGGAGCCGTCGAGCGGGGCGAGATCGAGGACGTGCACGAGCAGGCGCGTGCGCTCCACGTGGGCGAGGAAGTCGTGGCCGAGCCCGGCGCCGCCGCTCGCGCCCTCGATCAGCCCGGGGATGTCGGCGAGGACGAGCTGGCGGTCCTCGGCGTCGAGCGTCCCCAGGACCGGCTCGAGCGTCGTGAACGGGTAGTCGCCGACCTTGGGCGCGGCGCGCGTGATCCGGCCGAGCAGGCTCGACTTCCCCGCGTTCGGCAGCCCGACGAGGCCGACGTCCGCCAGCAGCTTCAGGCGCAGGTCGATCCAGCCCTCCTCGCCCGGCAGCCCTCGTTCGGAGAAGCGCGGCGCCTGGCGCGTGGCGCTGGCGAAGTGCTTGTTGCCGCGGCCGCCGGGCCCGCCGCGGGCGACGACCACCCTCTGCCCCGGGAGCGTCAGGTCGTACGTCGTGCCGTCCTCGAGGCGCGCCTGCGTTCCCGGCGGGACCCTCACGACGAGGTCCTCCCCGGCCGCTCCGTGCCTGAGGGCTCCCTCGCCGTGCTTAGCGCGCCTGGCCTTCCAGTGCGCCTTGCGCTTGAAGGTCTGGAGGTCGCGCAGCGACCCGTCGCAGAGCAGGACGACGTCACCGCCGCGACCGCCGTCGCCGCCGTCCGGGCCGCCTCTTGGGACGTGGGCTTCGCGCCTGAAGCTCAGGCAGCCGTTCCCGCCGGCGCCGGCCTGCACGAAGATGCGTGCCTTGTCGGAGAGCACGTACGAAAGGTATTCATGTCCGATCCCGTCTTCCTGATCACCGGCGCCTCCACGGGCATCGGCGCCGCGACCGCCCGGCTCGCTGCCGAGGCCGGCGATCGAGTGGTGCTGGCCGCCCGGTCGGAGGACAAGCTGCGGTCGCTGGCGGAGGAGCTCGGCGGCGCGGATCGCGCTTTGGCCACGCGGTGCGACGTGACGGAGTGGGGCGACAACGAGGCGATGGTCCACCGCGCGCTCGATGCGTTCGGGCGGATCGACGTCGCGTTCGCCAACGCCGGGTTCGGGGCGAAGCGCGGCTGGCTCGAGGAGACGCCGGAGCACTGGCGGTCGATGGTCCTGACGAACGTGCTCGGCGCGGCCTACACGGCGCGGGCGGCGCTGCCCGCGATCAAGGAGTCGCGCGGGCACATCCTGTTGACGTCGTCGGTCGCGGGCCGCCGCGCGCTGCCGGGGTCGCTGTACTCGTGCACGAAGCACGCGGTGACCGCGATGGCCGAGGCGCTGCGCCAGGATCTGAACGACACCGGAGTCCGCGTGACCTCGATCGAGCCCGGGATGGTCGACACGCCGTTCTTCGAGCGCGGCGCCGGCGAGGGCGCGCTGACGGCCGAGGACATCGCGCGCGCCGTCATGTACGCGGTCTCGCAGCCGCCGCACGTCGACGTCAACGAGATGCTCATCCGCCCGACCGCGCAGCCGACCTGATCAGCGGCGCCACCCGCGCGCCCTCACCGGCATGCCGCCCGTCGGGGGCGACGCGCGCGCCCCTCACCGGCACGCCGCCCCTTCGGGGGCCACGCGCGCGCCCCTCACCGGCACGCCGCCCACTTCGGGCGCGGCGCGGCTCAGGCCGAGCCGGTCTCGTCCTTCGCGTCCTCGCGCGTGTGCCGGCGCTCCTCCTCGCGTTCGAACCGGGCGAGGAGGTGCTTCGCCTGCGCGCGGCCGGTCAGGGTGGGCGCCCACCAGCGCGGGTCCGAGTCGTGGCCGTGGCCGGTGACGAGCCGCCGGCGCTCGAGCCCGCGCAGGGCGAGCGTCGTCGCGCCGTGCCGCAGCCCGCTCTTCGCCGCGACCGCCGCGGCGGGCGCCTCCTCCCCGAGGCCGGGGCAGAGCGCCGCGAGCGCGACGAGGGACCTCTCCTGCGCGGGCGTCAGCGGCTGCTGGGGCGGCGGCGTCGATTGGTGCGAGTCTTGTGCCAAACGAATTAGCGCTCAGGAAGGGTCGAGCTATAAAAGAGAAACCCTGAGCAAATCTCCGCCGGGGACTCTAGCGCGTACGCGCCAGCGCATGCGCCGCGGCTGGCCAGCCAGCCAGCACTTCGGAAGAGGGTGCGTCACGATCCGGGGACAGTCCCCTTAACAATCCGGGGACAGTCCCGTTAACAATCCGGGGACAGTCCCCTTCACAATCCGAGGACAGTCCCCTTCACATGCGGGGGACAGTCCCGTTCACATGCGGGGACAGTCCCCTTCACATTGCGGGGACAGTCCCCTTCACATGCGGGGACAGTCCCTTCACGGGGAGGCGCGGCGTGGGGTCGCGCGGCGCAGCGCCGGACGCGCCGGCGCGTCAGGCCGTCGCGGCGACCGCGCGGGAGAGGGCGAGGCCGGCGGCGGCTCCGGTTCCCGCGACGAGCATTCCCATCGTCGCTTTCGCTGTCGGGAGGTCGTCGCGGGTGGCGGCGGTGGCGGCGAGGTCGACCGCGTCGCACGCGGCGGTGGCGGAGAGCCAGCGCGGCGCGACTTCGGGGTTGTCGATGGTGTGGAGGACCATCGCGCCCATGAGGACGTCCCGGGCGCCGAGCGCGCGGGTGAGGACCGTCGCGCCCGAGGTGCGGCCGTCGGCGCCGACCCACCCACCCGCGGCGAGGCGCGGGGCGAGCACGGCCGCGGCGCCGAACGCGATGCGCCCGAACGCGAGGGCGCGGGCTGCGTCGCGGGGGTTCACGTGCCGCCGCTACTCGGCGGCGCTGGTGAGCTCGGCGGTGGCCGGATCGGCCGGCAGCACCGAGACGACGCGACCGCGGCGGCCCGTCGTGAACTGCACGACGCCGGCGGTGCGGGCGAACAGCGTGTCGTCGCGGCCCATGCCGACGCCATCGCCGGCCTTGAAGCGCGACCCGCGCTGCCGCACGATGATCTCGCCGCCCGTGACGACCTCTCCCGCGAACACCTTCACGCCGAGGCGCTTGGCGTTCGAGTCGCGGCCGTTGCGGCTGGAGCCGAGCCCCTTCTTATGAGCCATTCGACACCTTCGTCACTTCGATCCGGGTCAGCTCCTGGCGATGACCCGTCGTGCGCTTGTAGCCCCGCTTCGGCTTGAACTTGAAGACGCGGATCTTCGGCCCGCGCTCGTGGCCGAGCACCTTCGCCTGGACCTTCACCTTCTTCAGGCCCTTCGCGTCGAACACCGAATCGGTGGAGCGGAAGAGGATCGGCTCGAGGTCCACGGTCGCGCCCTCGTCCACGGGCAGGCGCTCGACGAGGAGCTTCTGCCCCTCCTCGACGCGGTACTGCTTCCCGCCGGTCTTGACGATCGCGTAGGCCATTGCAGACAAAACGGCGCCACGGCGGCGCCGAGTGCTGAAGTGTAGCGAGGCCCATGCCGCCTGAGCTGCTCCGCATCCCCCTCGCCGGGGACGTCCCGGCCGAGCACGCCGTCTTCCTCGTCGCGGGCGACGAGAGGCCGTTCGCGCTGTGCGGGAAGTGGGCCGGATCGCGCGCGATCGTGGGGAGCGAGCCGAGGTGTGTCACCTGGGCGTCGTATAGCGCGCAAAACGTGACACACCTCGAGGGCGACGGCGTCGGGGGCGGGTGGTTCGGCGTCCTCGGCTTCCAACTCGGACGCAACTTCGAGCGGACCGGCGACCCGCCGCCCCGTCCGATCCCGCAGGAAGCGGTGCGGCTGGCGTACTACGACCACGTCCTCAGGCTCGACCGCGACGGCCGGTGGTGGTTCGAGGCGCTGTGGACGCCGGAGCGCGAGGCGGCGCTGGAGGAGCGGCGGCGCGTGCTCGCGGAGCGGCTCGCGCGCGGCGTCGAAGGACCGCGGACCGTCGAGACGACCCCCTGGCGTTCCACGCCCGGGCCGGAAGGGCACGCGGCGGCGGTGCAGGCCTGCCGGGACCGGATCGCAGCGGGCGACCTCTTCCAGGCGAACCTGACGGTCAGGCTCGAGGCGCGGCTGGACCGCGGGAGCGCGGCGGACGTCTTCGCCCTCGGCGTCGAGGTCCTGCGCCCGGACCGCGCCGCGTTCTTCGCCTACGACGGCGCCGCCGTGGCATCCCTCTCACCCGAGCTGTTCCTCCAGCGCAAGGGACGGACCGTCAAAACCGCGCCCATCAAGGGCACGGCACGCGACAGAGAGGCGCTCGAGACGAGCGCCAAGGACCGCGCCGAGAACGTGATGATCGTCGACCTCGTCCGCAACGACCTCGGGCGCGTCTGCGAGCCCGGCACCGTCGCCGTCGAGGCGCTCGCGGAGCCGCGGCCGCACACGGGCGTCTGGCACCTCGTCAGCGAGGTCGCGGGGACGCTGCGCGAGGACGCCACCGACGCCGACCTCCTCCGCGCGACGTTCCCGCCCGGCTCCGTGACCGGCGCGCCGAAGGTCGCGGCGCTCGACGTCATCGCCGAGCTCGAGAGCACCGGCCGCGAGGCGTACACGGGAGCGATCGGCTTCGCGAGCCCGATCGCCGGCCTCGAGCTGAACGTCGCGATCCGGACGTTCGAGGTCAGCGGCGACCGCATCTGGCTCGGCGCCGGCGGCGGCGTGGTCGCGGACTCGGACCCCGCCGCGGAGGCCCGCGAGGCCGCGACCAAGGCCGCGCCGCTGCTGAACGCGATCGGGGCGCGCCTCGAGCCGCCCCGCCGGCGGCCGCACCGCGCGCCCGCCCCGCTCCGCCTCGCGCCCCGCCCCATCCCCCGCCCCGACCCGGCCGCCGGAGTCTTCGAGACCATCCGCGCCCGCGACGGCGAGCCCGCCCGCCTCGACGACCACCTCGACCGGCTGGCGAGGAGCGTCGAGGAGCTGTACGGCGCGGAGCGGTCGTGGCTCGACGAAGCGGCGCGGCTGGTGGAGGAGGCCGCGCGGAGGGTCGGCGACGGCCGGGTGCGACTCGACGCGACACCGGAGGGCGGAGGAATCGCATTGCGGGTGCGGAGCGGCCCGATCGCCGAGGAAGGGGCGTTGGAGTTGCGGCCAGTCTGCGTGCCCGGCGGGCTCGGCCCGCACAAGTGGGCCGACCGCCGGCTCCTGGATGCCCTCGGTGAGATGGTCGGGCCGGCGATCCCGCTCCTCGTCGACCTCGACGGTCTGGTCCTGGAGGCGGCGCGGGCGAATGTCGCGATCGTCGAGGACGGTGACTTGATCACACCGCCCGCCGATGGACGGATCCTCCCCGGGATCGGGAGGGAATCCCTTGGAGCCCGCGAGGAGGTCTTCGGGGTGGAGCGGTTGGAGCGCGCCGACGCCGTGCTCCTCGTCAACGCGCTCCGGGGCGTTCAGGTCGTGCGCGGCGACCAGGACCTGATCGCGTCGACGATCTCGTCGGGCGCCTCCTCCTGGATGTAGTGCCCGACGCCCTCGAGCGTCACCGTCTCGTGGTCGGGGAAGATCGACTCCCACCGCTCCCGCTCCGGCGCCCGGAACGCCACGTCGCCGTCGGGCCAGAGGATCAGCGCGGGCCGGTCCGCCACCCGCGACAGCCCCTCTTCGACCCCGCGCAGGAACGCCAGCGAACCGGTGATCTCCCGGGGGAACACCCACGCCGGGATCCGCGACTGCACCGTCGGGAAGGCGCGCTCGTAGGGCGAGACGTCGAACGGCCGCCGCTGCGAGCGCTTCATGACGGTCGTGACGAAGAAGTTGCGCCGCAGGATCAGCTGCTTGCCGATCGGCCCTCCCAGGAAGCCGGAGAAGAGCCGGGTCCCGAGATCGGCCTTCGGCCACGCCCACGTGTTGCCGATCACGAACCGCGAGAACCGCGAAGGGTGCCGCCCCGCGACCGCGAACCCGATCGGCCCGCCCCAGTCCTGCACCATCATCGTGACGTCCTCCAACCCCAGCTCCACGACGAGCCGCTCGATCACCGCGGCGTGCTCGACCGGCGTGAAGCCGTAGCCGGGCGGGGCGACGCTGCGACCGAACCCCGGGTAGTCCGGCGCGATGCACCGGAAGCGATCGCGGAGGCCCGCGATCACCTTCCGGTACAGATACGACGACGTCGGGTTCCCGTGCAGGAGCAGCAGCGGCGGGCCGTCGCCGTCGTCGACGAAGTGGACGTCGGGCGGGGTCATTCCGACGACGGCGTCGCCGCCTTCCGCCGCCGGCCGCCACGCCGCCCGCGCCGCCGCTTCGCCCCGTCGCCGTCCTCCGACGACGACGCCGCGGCAGCCGGCGCGGCCGCCGACGCGACCTCCACCGGCTCGCCGTTCTCGTCGAGCAGCACCGCGGTGGCGGACGTCCGCCCCACCTCGGTCAGCCGGACGAGCCGCTTCGACCCCACCAGAGGCCCGGCGCCGGTCACGCTGATCACGTAGCCGTCGATCTTGGCCACGGCGTCGTCGACGTTGTACATGTGCGGCTCGACGATCTCGACGAGCACCTCGTCGCCGTCGCGCCACGGGATCGCCTTCTCCGCGACCTCCTCGCGCCCGCCGGACTCCACGACCTCGAAGTGGTCCAAAGGCAGCCCCTCGGAGCCGGTGAAGTGGAAGAACCGCCCGGTCTCCTCCTCCAGGGCGTGCAGCACGCGCGCGGAGTCGCCGGTGAACTGGGCCGAGACCCGCGGGTTCATCTGGACGAGGAACGCCTCCGTCTTGCCGTCCGCGTGCTGAGCGACATCGCGCAGCTTGCGCTCGAACTCGATCGCGATCGTCTCCTCGGACTTGATCACGCCCTCGCCGTCGCACGTCGGGCACGGCCGGGACATGATCTCCCGGACGCCCTCGGTCACGTTCTGGCGCGTCATCTCGACCAGCCCGAGCTTCGAGATCTCGGCCGTGAACGTCTTCGTCCGGTCCTCCTCCAACGACTTCCGCAGCGTCTTCAGGACCGCGTCCCGGTTCCGCGCCCGCGCCATGTCGATGAAGTCGATGACGATGATGCCGCCGATGTCGCGCAGCCGCAGCTCGTTGACCACGGCCTCGGCGGCTTCGAGGTTCGTCTTGAGGATCGTGTCCTCGAGGCGAGCGTTCTTGCCCTTCCCGGTGAACGACCCCGAGTTCACGTCGATGACGGTCAGCGCCTCGGCGTAGTCGATCATCAGGTAGCCGCCGCTCGGCAGGTTCACCCGCCGCTCCAACAGCCCCTCGATCACCGCGTCGACGCCGTGCTTCTCGAACAGCGGCGCCTCGGGATCGGAGTACAGCTCGATCTTGTCGACCAGCTCCGGCCCGGTCCGCGTGAAGAACGACGTCAGCCGCTGGTGCTGCTTGGAGTCGTCCACGATCGCGCGCTCGAAGTCCGCGGAGAAGATGTCGCGCACGACGCGCACCGACAGGTCCGCCTCCTGGAACACCATCGCCGGGGCCTTCGCGTCCGCCACGCGCTTCTCGAGCACCTCGTACAGCTTGTGGAGGTAGCGCATCTCGCGCTCGAAGTCCGCGCGCTTCGCCCCCTGCGCCGCGGTGCGCACGATCGCGCCCCCGCCGCCCAGGTCGAGGCCCTTGACCTCCTTGCGCAGCCGCTCGCGCTCCTTGTCATCCAGGCGCTTCGAGACGCCGACGCCCTCGCCCGTCGGGGCGTAGACCATGTAGCGCCCGGCGATCGTCAGCTCCATCGAGAGCCGCGCCCCCTTCGTCTTCAGCGGGTCCTTGACGACCTGCACGACGATCTCCTGGCCCGGCTTCAGCAGGTCGGTGATCTTCTTGCCGCCTTCCTTGCCGCGGCCGCGCCGCGGGGTCTCGACCCCGGGCAGCACGATCTCGTCGACATGGAGGAAGCCGTTCTTGTCGAGCCCGATGTCGACGAACGCCGCCTCGAGCCCCGGCAGCACGTTGTCGACCACGCCCTTGTAGACGTTGCCGACGATCGACCGCATCCCGCGGCGTTCGAGGTAGAGCTCGGCGACACGCCACTTGCGGGCGCCCTTCGCCTTCTCGAGCAGCGCGACGCGGGTCTCACCGCGGTCGACGCTCACGAGCACTTGCTTCTTCACGTACGTAGTCCCTTTCGCGACGCCCGTGCCTGGACGTGGATGGATTGGAGGAGCCCGACGGCGAGGAGCGTCGTCAGCACAGACGAGCCGCCGTAGCTCATGAGGGGAAGCGGGATGCCCGTGATGGGCATGATCCCGATGTTCATCCCGACGTTGACGAAGACCTGGAACAGGATCATCGCGACGATGCCGCCGGCGATGATCGCCCCGTAGAGGTTCTTGGCCATGGTGAGGATGCGCAGGGCCCGCCATATCAACAGCGCGTACAGCGAGAGGACCAGCGCCGCGCCGACGAACCCCCACCGCTCGCCGACGACGGCGAAGATGAAGTCCGTGTGCTCCTCGGGGAGGAACTTGAGCGTGGTCTGCGTGGCCTCCTCGCCGCGACCGGTCCGCTCCCCCGACCCGATCGCGATCACCGACTGGTTCTGCTGGTAGCCCGCGTCGCCCGGGTCGTCGCTCGGGTGCAGGAACGACGTCAGGCGCTCGGCCTGGTAGTCGTGCAGCACCTCGACGCCGAGCTTGGGCGCGACGACGACCGCGATCGCGATCGCCGCCGCCCCGAGGGCGAGCAGTCCGACGAAGTGTCGCCACGACGTCCCCGCGACGAAGAGCGTCGCGAGCACGATGACGACGTACACCAGCGCGGACCCGAGGTCCGGCTGGATCATGACCAGCGCCGCGGGGAAGAGCGTCATGAGCATCGCCCGCGCGGTGGTGTCGCGCTCGTTGAGGCGGCGCGACCGGTCGACCAGGAACGCGGCGAGGGCCAGGCAGAGCAGGACCTTGCCGAGTTCGGAGGTCTGGAGCTCGATGGGGCCGAGGTCGATCGCGCGGCGCGAGCCGCGCGTGACGCCGCCCAGCCCGATCACCGCGACGATGAGCGCGATCATCAGGCCGTAGATGCCGAACTTCAGCTCGCGCAGCCGCGAGTAGTCGATCTGGCTGACGAACAGCGCGACGACGACGCCGATCCCGATGAACAGCCCCTGGCGGCCGACGAGCTCCGCGTTGGTCGTCGCGTCGATCGTGACGAGCGAGCAGACGCCCAGCCCGAGCGCGGCCAGCAGCAGGATCGGGTCGAGGCGCAGCAGGCCTGGCGCCGTCGCGCGCGGCGCGGAGCGGCTGAGGCGCTCGGCGCCCGGGTCGAGGATCGGCGAGGTCGCCATCAGAACGTGTGGCTCCCGCCGGCCTGACAGGTCGCGCCGTCCACCTGGTACCAGGCGCGCAGGATCCGGCACACGGTCGGCGCGGCGCGGTCGGCGCCCCAGCCGCCGCGCTCGATCGTCGCCGCGACGACGATCGGCCGCTTCGCGTCGCCGACGATCGCGACGTACCACGACTGGTCGGCCTGCGGCTGGCGCTCGGCCGTGCCGGTCTTGCCGTAGACGGGGAGGCGGTCGTGCGGCCAGCCCTCGAACACCGGCGTCGACGTGCCGCCGGGCTGGCTCGTCGCTCGGTGAAGGCCGTCGAGGACCGCCCTGGCGTTGCCCTGGTCGATCTTCACGCGCCGCGCCGCCCCCGGCTGGATCTTCTGCACGAGCCGGCCGGTCGCGTCCTGCACCTCGAGGCCGATGTGCGGCCGCGGCACCCGGCCGGAGCCGTTGGCGGCGTTGTA
Organism: Solirubrobacteraceae bacterium; assembly: GCA_036389485.1. GTDB lineage: Bacteria > Actinomycetota > Thermoleophilia > Solirubrobacterales > Solirubrobacteraceae > CADCVT01. The sequence continues at coordinate 126,854 of DASVPR010000021.1, read as the reverse complement.
GATCGTCGAGTAGGCGACCGCCATCTGCAGCGGCGAGATCTGCACCTCGCCCTGGCCGACGGCGAGGTTCGCGTTGTCGCCGAGGTTGTAGTCGCGGATGTCCAGGACGTAGCACGGCAGCTGGCCGACGTTGCGCGGCCGGCACTTGCGCTCGAGACGGTTGATCCGCTCGCGCCACGCCTTGCCCGGGATGAGGCCGTCGCGCTCCTCCGGCAGGTCGATCCCGCTCCGGCGGCCGAGGCCGAGCGCCCGCGCCCACCGCTGCAGGCGCTCGCCGCCGATCCTGAACAGGTTCATGCCCTGGATGTAGTAGTAGACATCGGACGACACCTGCAGCGCGCGGTACAGGTTCACCGGGCCGTTGGGCGTCTCGCCGGCGTTGCACTTCGGCTGGTCGCCGACGGTGATGCAGCCGGCGTCGGCGATCGTCGTGTCCGGCGTGATCACGCCCTCCTCCAGCGCCGCGATCGACGTGATCGGCTTGAACGTCGAGCCCGACGGATAGCGCCCGCCGATCGCGCGGTTGTACAGCGGCGACCCGGTCTCCTCCGACGTCAGCTGCTCGTAGCGCTGCTGCGTGATCGGCCTGGCGAACACCGACGGGTCGAAGGTGGGCACCGAGCCGAGCGCGTAGACCTCGCCGTTGACCGGGTTCATCGCGACGAACGCGCCCGGCAGCCCGCCGCCGATCGCGCTGATCGCCTCCTCGCCGGCCCGCTGCAGCTTCGTGTCGAGCGACAGGCGCAGCTGCCGGCCGGGGAGGGGCTGGCGCACGTGCACCGGCGCGTCCGAGGAGAACTGGCCGTTGGCGTCGACGCGCAGGACCCGCGCGCCGTCACGGCCCCGCAGGTAGCGGTCGTACGTGTACTCCAGCCCGGCCTTCCCCACGATGGTCCCCTGGTTCACCCCTCGGTTGCGGCGCTGCCTCAGCTCGCGCGGGCTGATCTCGCCCACGTACCCCAGCAGCTGGGCGCCGAGCGTGCCGCGCGGGTAGCGGCGCAGGAACTTCGGGTCGACCTCGACGCCGGGGAACGTCTCCTTGCGCTCCTTGAGGTAGTTCATGACCGCGCGCGGGACGTCGGAGCGGATCGTCACCGCCGAGTACGGCACGACGGCGAGCTGCAGGATCACCCGCTTCTGGATCGTCGCCGGCCTCATCCGCAGGACGCGCCCGAGCCGCGCGAAGCGCTCGCGCAGCTCGGCCGTCGGGATCGGCGGGATCGGGACCGGCTCGCCGCGCTTGCCCTTCGGCCGCCGCGAGCGTCGCGTCATCGCCTGCCCCCACTCCGCCGCGGCGACCCGCTCCTCGTCCGGCAGGTCCTGCGGCTCGAGCTGCACCAGGATCGCCTCGCGGTTGTCGACGAGGACGGTGCCGGTGCGGTCGACGATCTCGCCGCGCGGCGCCTGGATGCGGATGTCGCGCGTGCGGTTCTCGCGCGCCTGCACGAGGTACTGGTCGCCGCTGAGCACCTGCAGGAACCACAGGCGGAAGAAGATGACCGCGAACAGCGCGAGCGCGACGCCGCCGAGGATGGCGACGCGCAGCGCCATCTGCGGGGTGATGGGAGGTCTCCGGTCCTCGACGTTCACGGCTGGATCAGCGGGGAGAGCGGGGCGGGCCGCCGGCGGCGCCGGCGCTGCGACTCCGGCAGGGCGGGGCCGAGCAGGCCGCGGACGGCGGCGTGGACGGGCAGCGCGAGCAGCGTGTTGATGAGGACGGTCGCGACGATCTGGCGCAGCAGCTCGATGCTGACCGGCGCCTCGACGCCGAGCAGGAACTGCATCAGCGAGAAGACGACCAGCGCGACCGCGGTGCCGGCGGCGCCCGCGGCGAGCGGCAGGAGCGAGGCGCCGGGGTCGCGGACCGTGTCGCGCAGCCGGCCGGCGAAGTGCCCGACGATCACGAGCACGAGCGACGAGACGCCGAGCGTCTGCAGCAGGGCGAAGTCGACGAAGAGGCCCATCGCGAAGCCGGTGACCGCGCCGGGCACCGGGCCGGCGAGCAGGCCGACCGAGATGACGACGAGCGGGACGAGGTCCGGCGTCGCGCCCAGCAGCGAGAGCTGCGCGACCGCCGCGATCTGGACGAGCACGGCGACGAGGACGAGCACCGCGAGGCGCAGCGCGAGCTGGACGGACTCCGTCGTCACGCCGCGGGCTCCGTGAGGATCTGGACGAGGTCGAGGCGGCGCAGGTTGGCGAACGGCCGCACGTGCACGGTGCCCTCGTCCTGGTCGACCTCGGTGATGCGGCCGATCGGGATCCCCTCCGGGAAGAACGACGGGTAGCGCTGCGACGTGGTGCCCGCGGTGACGACGGTCTGCCCCTTGCGCGCGACGTCGTCGCGCGGGAGGAACTTGAGGCGCAGGTCGCGCGGGTCGCCGACCGCGGTCTCCAGCACGCCGCTCGCGCCGGACTCGTTGATCTTCGCCGAGACGCCGAAGTCGCCGTCGGTGATCAGCAGCACCTGGGCGCTGCCGCCGGAGACGATCCGGACGCGGCCGACGAGGCCCGCGCCGTTGATGACCGGGTCGCCTTCGCGCACGCCGTCCTTCGACCCCTTGTTGACCGTGACCGTCGAGTACCAGACGGTCGGCGAGCGGCCGAAGACGCGCGCGCCGACGAGCCCCTGGTCCTCGAGCGACAGGCGCTGGTCCATCTTCACGAGCGCGCGCAGCTCGCGGTTCTGCTGCGCGGCGCCGCGCGCCGCGATCAGCTCGCGCCGCAGGCGGTCGCGCTCCTCGCGCAGGTCGTCGTTCTCGCTCTTGGCGTCCAGCGTGTCCCCCACCCAGCCGGCGGCGTCGCGCACGGGCTTGAGGACGCTCGAGGCGCCCTCCTGGATCGGCCCGAGGACCTCCAGGGCGCCGCGCTCGATCGAGCGCAGCCCGTCACCGAACGATGCCGTGACGAGGATCAGGGAGGCGGCGACAAGCAGCCCGAGGACTGCCCGGCGCCGCCGGACCGTCTTCCTGTCGGGGTACACGTAGAAGTCTCCAAAGTCTTTTTCAGAAGCGACGCCGCGGCTTGCCGCGGGAATTCTTGTTGGTGCGGTGGATGACCTCGAACTCCTCCAGCGAGCGACCACTGCCGACGGCGACGCACGTGAGCGGCGACTCCGCCAGGTGGGCCGGCATCTGGGTCTCCTCCCGCAGGCGCTCGTCGAGCCCCTGGAGGAGGGAACCGCCGCCGGCCAGCATGATCCCGCGATCCATGATGTCGGACGCCAGTTCCGGTGGCGTCCGGTCGAGGGTCTCCTTGACGGCGTTGACGATCTGCGAGACCGGCTCCTCGAGCGCCTCGCGGATCTCCTCCGAGGTGAGCACGACGGTCTTCGGCAGGCCCGACACCATGTCGCGCCCCCGGATCTCCGCCTGCACCTCCTCCTCCATCGGGTACGCGGACCCGATCTCCAGCTTGACCTCCTCGGCCGTCTGCTGGCCGATGAGGAGCTTGTACTCGCGCTTGGCGTAGTTGATGATCGCCTCGTCGAGCTCGTCGCCGCCGACGCGGATCGACTGGCTGACGACGATGCCGCCGAGCGAGATCACCGCGACCTCGCTCGTGCCGCCGCCGATGTCGACGACCATCGAGCCCGTCGGCTCCCCCACCGGCAGCCCGGCCCCGATCGCGGCGGCCATCGGCTCCTCGATCAGGTAGGCCTGGCGGGCGCCGGCGCTGAGACAGGCCTCCTCCACCGCGCGCTTCTCCACCCCGGTGACGCCGGAGGGGACGCAGACGACGACGCGCGGATGGGCCCACCGGTTCTGGTGGACCTTCTGGATGAAGTGGCGGAGCATCTCCTCGGTGACGTCGAAGTCGGCGATGACGCCGTCCTTGAGCGGGCGGATCGCCTGGATCGTCCCGGGAGTGCGGCCGAGCATGCGCTTGGCCTCGATGCCCACGGCGTGGACCTCCCCGCTACGGGAGTCGATCGCGACGACGCTGGGCTCGGACAGCACGATGCCGCGCCCACGCACGTAGACGAGCGTGTTCGCGGTGCCGAGGTCCACCGCCATGTCGCGGCCGCCGAATCCGGTCAGGTAGCTGAAGAAACCCATGCGTAGGTGGGAAAACGGCCTGCAATCTACCGCGCACCCCACAGCAGCCCGGGCATCCGGGCGAGGAGTTGCGCGACCGGCAGTCCCACCACGTTCAGGTAGTCGCCGTCGATCGCCGTGACCAGCGCGGCGCCGCGACCCTGGATGGCGTAGCCGCCGGCACGATCGCGCCATTCGCCGGTCTCGACATACCACTGTAGGAGGGGCTCGGTGACAGTGCGGAAGGTCACGCGAGTGACCGCCGAGGTCACCTCCGCGCCGATCGCCAATCCACTCACCACCTCGTGAGTCCGTCCGCTCAGCGCGCGCAACGTGGCGCCGGCCACGTCCTCGTCGCCCGGCTTGCCGTAGATCCGGCCGTCGAGGGCGACGACGGTGTCGACGCCCAGCACCAGCTCGCCGTCGACCGCTGCCGCCTTCCTCCGGGCGTTCTCCTTCGCCACCTCGACCGGATCGCCGACTTCCAGCTCCTCGACGTCCGCGGGCGCGACGACGAACTCGATCCCGAGCTGCTCGAGGATCGCCCGCCGCTGCGGCGAGCGGGACGCGAGGACTAGTTCAGGTCGGGGAAGAACAGCTTCGCCTCGCGCTGCGCCGACTCCGGCGAGTCCGAGCCGTGGACCATGTTCTTGCCGACCTCGACCGCGAAGTCGCCGCGGATCGAGCCGGGCGCGGCCTCGAGCGGGTTGGTGGCGCCGATCACCTGCCGCGCGGCGCGGATCGCGTCGTTGCCCTCGAGCACCATCGCCACGAGGGGGGACGAGGTGATGAAGTCGACCAGCTCACCGAAGAACGGCTTGCCCTCGTGCTCGGCGTAGTGCTGCTTCGCGAGGTCCTCGCTGACGTGCATGTGCTTCAGCGCGACGATCCGCAGCCCCTTGTTCTCGAACCGGGCGATGATCTCGCCAGTGAGGTTGCGGGCGAACGCGTCGGGCTTGACCAGGATGAGAGTGCGCTCCATAGGACCGCGCACCCTAGCGCCGGGCCGCGGCTAGCCGGTCGGCGGGGCCTCGGTGAACGGCTCGCCCGACAGCTCGACGGGATCCGTGCCCGAGCTGGAGCGGCGGCGGCGGGAGCGGCGCGGGGCCGGCGTCACGCCGGGGATCTCCGCCTCGCAGTAGGGGCACAGCTTCCACTCGGGGTCGAGCGGCTTGCCGCAGTTGCCGCACGGGTCCTTGAGCTTGCGCATGCAGCTCGGGCAGCGCAGGAAGTCCTGCTTGACCTCGAAGTCGCAGTGCGGGCACAGGGCGAAGCCGAGCTCGTGCATCCGGGCCTCGGCGGCCTGCATCTCCAGCTCGCGCTCGCGGACGTCGTCGAGGTACTCCGGAGGCCGCACGATCATGTAGACGATCGCGCCCACGAACGGGAAGAGGATCGCCGCCGCGGCGGCGCACCCGATCAGCATCGGGTCCGCGATCCGCCGCCGCGCATCCGCGTACGTCCAGTACGCGAGCGCCAGGTAGATCACGACGAGGAAGAGGATCAGGAGGTTGACGGCCAGGTTCAGGCCATCGGACTCGATCCCGAAGACGGCGAGCATGGTCAGAGACCTTAGAGAAAGAGTCGGCCGAACAAGTAGCCCAGCCCGAAGAACACGAGGATCGTGACCGCCACGACGATCGCCACGATCGCGATCATGGTCAGGGCGGAAGGCGGGTCGTCTTGCACGGTCGGAGGCTAGAAGGCGGAGCGGGGCGTCGTCGCGCCGCGCGGGCGGACGAGGTCGGCGACGAGGTAGATCGAGCCGGTCGCGAGCACGGCGCCCTCCGGCCCGGCGAGGTCGCGCGCGCGGTCCAGCGCGCGGTGCGGCTCGGGCTCGACGATCGGGTCCATCTCGCTGCACGCGCCGCCGAGCTGGCCGGTCAGGGACGCCAGCGTCGCGGGGGGCAGCGCGCGCGGGTTCGCGTTCGAGGTGCACACCAGCGCGTCCGCGTGCGGGAGCAGCGCGCGGAGCATCGAGGTGGCGTCCTTGTCGTCGAGCACCGACAGCACCACGACGAGCGGCCGGCGGACGCCGGTGAGCGAGTCGGCGAGCGCGCGCATCCCGCCCGGGTTGTGGGCGCCGTCGAGGATCGTGAGCGGCTCCTCGGCGATCACCTCGAAGCGGCCGGGCACGCGGATCGCGCCGGCGGCGGCCCGGACGGCGTCCTCGTCGAGCCGGCCGAGGAACGCCTTCGCGGCCGCGCGCGCCGTCGCGAAGTTACGCCGCTGGAACGTCCCGCGCGCGGCCAGCTCGAGCTGAGGGTCGGACTCCGGCGCGACGACGACCCGCGCGGCGGGCGTGGCGTGCGCCTCGAGGAAGGCGTCCGGGTGGAGGTCGGCGCCGAGGACCAGCGCGGAGCCGGGCCGCACCACCGCGAGCTTCTCCCGCGCGATGTCCCGGACCGTCGGGCCGAGCCAGCGCGTGTGCTCCAGGCCGACGTTCGTCAGGACCGCGACCTCGGAGTCGACGACGTTCGTCGCGTCCCACCGCCCGCCGAGCCCCGCCTCGACCACGACGACCTCGACGCCCTGGCGCGCCAGCTCGCTGTACGCGGCGGCGGTGAGCGCCTCGAACTGCGTGACGCGGTCGCCGTCGTACAGGCCGCGGTCGACCTTCTCCGCCGCCCGCCGCACGCGCTCGATCGCGCACGCGAAGTCCTCGAAGGGCAGGTCGTGCTCGCCGACGCGGATCCGCTCGCGGAAGGAGACGAGGTGCGGCGAGACGTAAGCGCCGGTCCGGATCCCGTGGCGCTCCAGGATCGCCGCGGTCATCCGCGTCGTCGACGACTTCCCGTTCGTGCCGACGACGTGGATCGTGCGGAACGCGTCCTGCGGCGACCCGAGCACCGTGAGCAGCCGGCGCATCCGATCCAGGCCGAACCGCATCCCGAACAGCTCCCTCCCGAGCAGCCAGCGCTCGGCGTCCAGCGAGGCGGCGCGGGCCCGGGCGGTCACAGCGCCTCGAGCTCGGCGCGCAGCCGCTCGAGCTTCGCCCGCTCCGCGGCGACCACGGGCTCCGGCGCCTTCTCGACGAACCCCGGGTTCGACAGCTTGCCCTCGGCGCGAGCGATCTCCTTCTCGAGGCGCTCGCGCTCGGCCGCCAGCTTGCGCGCGGCCGCGCCGAGGTCGAGCCCCTCGGTGGCGAAGACGGCCACGGCCCCTCCGGGGACCGGAACCGTGGCGGCCGGCTCGCCGTCGGCCCACTCGAAGCGTGCGAGCTGGCCGACCAACGCCGCCGGCACGCCGTCGGCGTCGAGCCGCGCGTTGACGAACAGGCCCGGCTTCGCGTCGACGGACTCGCGCCAGTTGCGGAGGGCGCGGATGGTGGCGATCGTGCGGTCGAGGATCTCCTCTGCCTGCGCGTCGAGCCGGGACGGGTCGCCCGGCGGCATGCGCGACGCCGCGAGCAGGCCGCGCTCGCCGGGGAGCATCGACCACAGCTCCTCGGTCACGAACGGGATCACCGGATGGGCGAGCGCGAGGGTCTCCTCGAGGACGCGCAGCGCGGTGTCCTGCGCGGCCGCGTCGCCGTCGTACAGCCGCGGCTTGACCATCTCGAGGTACCAGTCGCACAGCTCGCTGAAGACGAAGTCGTAGAGCCCGAGCGCGAGCTTCGAGAAGTCGAACGTCGCGATGCGCTCGGCCGCGTCGGCCTTCGCCCGTTCGAGGCGCGAGAGGATCCAGCGGTCCTCGATCGCGAGCTCGGCGGCGCTGTCCTGGGGAGCGGCGTGGGTGAGGATCAGCCGCGACGCGTTGAACAGCTTGTTCGCGAGCTGCGCGCCCTGCTGGATCTTCTCCTCGCTGAAGCGCACGTCCTGCGAGGAGGACATCGCGAGCAGGCCGAAGCGGGTCGCGTCGGCGCCGTACCTGTCGATGAGGTCGAGCGGGTCGATCCCGGTGCCGAGTGACTTCGACATCCGGCGGCCGTCGGGCGCCTGGATGACCGAGTGGACGTTGACGTGCTCGAACGGGACGGCGTCGCAGAAGCGCAGCCCCATCATCACCATCCGCGCGACCCAGAGGAACAGGATGTCGCGCGCCGTCGACAGCACGTCGGTCGGGTAGAACGCGCGCAGCTCGGGCGTGTCCTCCGGCCAGCCGAGCGTCGCGAACGGCCACAGCGCGCTGGAGAACCACGTGTCGAGCACGTCGGGGTCGCGCTCCCACCCGTCGCCGGACGGCGGCTCGAGGCCGCAGTGGACCTCGTCCTCGCCCCGGTACCAGACGGGGATCTGGTGGCCCCACCACAGCTGGCGGGAGATGCACCACGGGCGGATGTTCTCCAGCCACTCGACGTACCGGCGCTCCTGCGACGGCGGGTGGATCTTCACCTCGCCGCGCCTCACCACGTCGATCGCGGGCCGCGCCAGCTCGTCCATCGCCATGAACCACTGCAGCGAGATGAGCGGCTCGATCCGCTCGCCCGAGCGGTGCGAGTACGGGACGTTGTGCGTGTACGGCTCCGTCGCGACGACGGCGTCGCCGAGCGCCTGGACCACGGCCTCGCGCGCCTCCAGCGCGGTCATCCCCGCGAACGCCTCGCCCGCCTCGGCGGTCATGCGGCCGTCCTCGCCGATGACGCTGACGGTCTCGAGCCCGTGGCGCCTCCCGATCTCGAAGTCGTTGGGGTCGTGGCCGGGGGTGATCTTCAGGTTGCCGGTGCCGAAGTCCATCTTCACGTAGTCGTCGGCGATCACCGGCAGCTCGCGGCCGACGATCGGCAACGTCACCGTCGTGCCGATCAGGTGCCTGTAGCGGTCGTCGTCCGGGTGCACGGCGACCGCGGTGTCCCCCAGCATCGTCTCGGGCCGCACGGTGGCGATCACGACGTCGTCGCTGTAGCGGATCGAGTACAGCGTGTCCTGGACCTCGCGCTCCTCGACCTCGAGGTCGGACACCGCGGTGCCGAGGCCCGGGTCCCAGTTCACCATGTAGTGGTCGCGGTAGATGAGGCCCTGCTCGTAGAGGTCGACGAAGACCTGCAGGACGGCGTGGGCGTAGCCGTCGTCGAGCGTGAAGCGCTCCTGCTCGTAGTCCAGCGACGCGCCGAGCCGCTTGAACTGCTCCTGGATGATCCCGCCGTGCTCGCGCGTCCACTCCCACACCTCGTCGACGAAGCGCTCGCGGCCGAGGTCCTCCTTCCTCACGCCGTCGCGCGCGAGCTTGTTCTCGACCTGCTTCTGCGTCGCGATCCCGGCGTGGTCGGTGCCGAACACCCACTTGGCGCGCCTGCCCTGCATGCGGTGCCAGCGGATGAGCGCGTCCTGGATCGAGCCGTTCAGCGCGTGGCCCATGTGCAGCGCGCCGGTCACGTTAGGCGGCGGCACCGCGATCGAGAAGTTCTCGGCCGGCGACCCCTCGGGGTCCGGGTGGTTGATCCCGGAGTCCAGCCAGCGGCGCGATATGCGGGGCTCGGCGTCGGCGGGGTCGTAGCGAGTGCTCGTCTGCAGCTCCTTCATGCGCGGACACGGAGCATAGGCCGGGCCGTTCCGGGCATCATCTGCGCCTGATGCGCTTCGCCGCCGATCGCCCGCTCGGCCTCATGCCCGCCACGGCCGCCGACTACCGCGAGCTCGCCCGCCGCCGGCTGCCCCGCCAGCTGTTCGACTACGTCGACGGCGGCGCCTACGACGAGAACACGATGCGCGCGAACGTCGAGGACCTGAAGGACGTCCTGCTGCGCCAGGTCGTGATGCGCGACGTGAGCGAGCGCGACCAGTCGGTCGAGGTGCTCGGGCAGCGACTCGCGATGCCGCTCGCGCTCGCGCCGGTCGGCCTCGGCGGGATGCTGGCCCCGCGCGCCGAGGTGCTGGCCGCGCGCGCCGCCGAGAAGGCGGGCATCCCGTTCATCGAGTCGACGGTCTCGATCGCGAGCGTCGAGGAGGTCGCCGCCGCGACGAAGACGCCGCCCTGGTTCCAGCTCTACGTCATGCGCGACCGCGGCTACGCGGAGGACCTGATGGACCGCGCCGCCGCCGTCGGCTCGCCGGTGCTGGTCCTGACCGTCGACCTCGCCGTCGTCGGTGCCAGGCACCGCGACACGCGCAACGCGATGGCGGGGCGCACGAGCGCGTGGGCCAAGGCGCGGCGCGGGCTCGACCTCGTCTCGCATCCGGGCTGGATCCGCGGCACCGCGATCGGCGGCAAGCCGCTGACGTTCGGCAACCTCGAGAAGGCGGTGCCCGACGCGAAGACGCCGGCCGCGTTCCGCGAGTGGGTCGACGCGCAGTTCGACCCGAGCGTGACGTGGGACGACGTCGCGTGGGTGCGCGACCGGTGGCCGGGACGGCTCGTCGTCAAGGGCGTGCTCGACCCCGAGGACGCGCGGCGCGCGGTCGACGCCGGCGTCGACGGCATCGTCGTGTCCAACCACGGCGGGCGCCAGCTCGACTCGGTCCCCTCCACCGCCCGCGCGCTCCCGGACGTCGCGGACGCGGTCGGCGACGCGGTCGAGGTCCTCGCCGACGGCGGCGTCCGCACCGGCGTCGACGTCGTGAAGATGGTCGCGATGGGAGCGAGGGCGGTGCTGATCGGCCGCTCGTGGGCGTGGGCGGTGGCCGCGCGCGGCGAGCGCGGCGTGCGGCACGTCCTGCGCGTCTTCCAGGCGGACATCGACACCGCGCTCGGCCTCACCGGCCAGACCGCGATCGCCGACGTCGACCGCTCCGCGCTCTACGAGGCCCCAAAGGCCGGGCGGCCGGCCTGACATGCCGAACGGCGCGCAGGCCCTCATCCGCACCCTCGTCGACGCGGGCGTGACCACGTGCTTCACGAACCCCGGCACGTCGGAGATGCACTTCGTCGCGGCGCTCGACTCGGTGCCGGAGATGCGGGCGGTGCTGGCGCTGTTCGAGGGCGTCGCCACCGGCGCCGCGGACGGCTACGCGCGCATGGCCGGGCGGCCGGGCGCGACGCTGCTGCACCTCGGCTCGGGGCTCGGCAACGGGCTCGCGAACCTGCACAACGCCCGCAAGGGCAAGACGCCGATCGTCAACATCGTCGGCGACCACGCGACCTACCACACGAAGTACGACGCACAGCTGCAGTCCGACATCGAGACCGCCGCGCGCAACGTCTCGAAGTGGGTGCGGACGTCGCAGAGCACCGAGGCGCTGCCGCGCGACGCCGCCGAGGCGATCGCGGCGGCGCAGGGCCCGCCCGGCCAGGTCGCGACGCTGATCCTGCCGGCGGACGTCTCGTGGTCGGACGGCGCACAGCCCGCACCGCCGCCGCCGCCCCCCGCGCCGCCCGTCGCCTCCGAGGACGTCGTCGCGGACGCCGCGGCCGCGCTGCGCAGCGGCCGCGCCGCGATCCTGCTCGGGGGGCGCGCGCTGCGCGAGCCGGGGCTGCTGGCCGGGGCGCGGATCGCCGCGCACACCGGCGCCAAGCTCTACGCGGAGGTCTTCCCCGCGCGGTTCGAGCGCGGCGCCGGCCTGCCGCACGTCGAGCGCATCGCCTACCTCGCCGAGCTCGCGTCCGTTCAGCTCGACGGGCTGAAGCACCTGATCCTCGTCGACGCCAAGGCGCCGGTCTCGTTCTTCGCGTATCCGGGGAAGAAGAGCTACCTCGTGCCGGACGGCTGCGCGGTGCACGAGCTCGCCTCGCCCGCCGACGACGCGGTGGGGAGCCTGGAGGCGCTCGTCGAGGCGCTGGGCGCCGGCGGCGCGTCGCCGGTCCTGCAGGAGCCGGCCCGGCCGGGCCGCCCCACCGGCCCGCTGACCGCCGACAAGGTCTGCCAGGCGATCGCCGCGGCGCTGCCCGAGGGCGCCATCGTGTCCGATGAGGCCCAGACGTCGGGCGTCACGCTCGCGGCGCACACGGCGGGCGCGCCGCGCCACGACGTGCTCGCGCTCACCGGCGGCGCGATCGGGCAGGGCCTCCCCGTCGCCGTCGGGGCCGCGATCGCGTGCCCGGACCGCCCGGTCATCGCGCTCGACGGCGAGGGCTCGGCGATGTACACGATCCAGTCGCTGTGGACGATGGCGCGCGAGCAGCTGGACGTCACCGTCGTGATCTTCAACAACCGCTCGTACGCGATCCTCAACATCGAGCTCCAGCGCGTGGGCGCGGACGGCGGCGGCGGGCCCCGGGCGCGGTCGCAGCTCGACCTCGAGGGGCCCAACCTCGACTTCGTGAAGCTCGCCGAGGGCATGGGCGTTCCCGCGGTGCGCGTCGACACCGGGGAAGCGTTCGCCGAGGCATTCGCGCGCGCCGTCTCCGAACGCGGCCCTCACCTGATCGAGGCGCTGGTGCCCAGCGAGTACACGGGCCTGCGGCTGAAGCTGATGCCGCGCGCGCTCAATGCGTTGGAGAAGCTGCCGCGCCCGCTCGCGCGCGCGGCGAAGCGCAAGTTCTACCCCTGAACGCGAACGGACCCGCCTGTTCGGCGGGCCCGTCGCGATGGGGATGAGGCGGTGAAGCGGGTTACGAGGTCGGCGCGGGAGCCGGCTCCTCCGTCTCGCGCTTGATCGTGATGCGGCGGATGTCGAGCTTGCCGGCGACGACCTTGCCGACCACCTTGACGGTGTCGGTGGCCTGGAGCGAGTCGGTCGCGGTGAGGCCGACGTACCTGACGACGACCTTGTCGCCCGTCTCGCCGAAGGTCTCGGTGGCGGTGCCCTTCAGGTCGGCCTTCGAGAGGTCGAGCAGCGTGCGGGCGTGCTTGTTCGCGGAGGTCGGGTCGACCGTCAGCGCGCCGGTGAGCGCGCCGTCGGTGACGGGAAGCGAGGCCAGGCCGACGCCCTTCAGCGTGAACGCCTTGCCCTTCGGCTTCTGCGCCTGCTTCTTGGCGGCAGCGGTGTCGTGGCCCTTCTTGCCCGGCTCGGCGGGCTTGGCCGCCTGAGCAATGCCCGGGAGGGCGAGGGCGGCGACGGCGGTCAGGGCGAGGGTCTTGGTCTTCATGGTCTTCATACCTCGGTCATCGCCGCGGGCGGCGAAAGGGATACGGGTGAGATGCGGCCGGATGTCGGCGTCAAGGGGAGGCTTCGGTCGTCGTCGGAGGAACCGTCGTGGTGGGCTCCGGCTCGGGCGGCGGGACCGGCTTCGCCGGCTTCTCCCTCGCGCGGTCGCGCGGCGGGTTCGGCTTGACCGGGCGCGCGGGGCCGGCGCCGCGCTTCGAGGAGCGCTTCGGGGCCGGGTTCGCGGGCCGGCTCTTGGTGCGGCCGCCCGCGTTGCCGCGGGAGCCGCCGCCGTTGCCGCGGGAGCTGCCGTCGCGCCGGCCGGGGGCCTCGTCGCGGCGGCTGCCGGGCGGCTGGCCGGTGCGGCTCTTCGCCTCGCCGGAGCGCTTGCCGGGCGCCTCGCCCGACCGGCCGCGGCCGGAGCGGTCGCGCCGCTTGTCGCCGTCCTGCCGCTTCTGCTCGGAGCGGCCGCGCTCGCCGCGCTCGGAGGGGCGGTTCTCGCCGTCGCGGCGGTGCTCCGGCGACGCGCCGGGGTCGCGGCGCTTGTCGCCGGCGGGCGGCGCGGAGCCGTCCTCGCCGTCGCCCGGCTGGTTCGGAAGATCGATGCCCACCGCGTCGAACGGCGCGCGAACCGCATCGGGCAGCTCGACGCCGACCGCGGCAAGGACGGTGCTGGTGCCGCCGAAGGCGACGACGGCGCCCACGAGGGCGGCGCCGAGACGGGCGGCGGGGCGCAGGCGGAGCGGGCCGGCCGAGCGGCGTCGGCCGACCCGATCCAGCTCGGCACCGGCCCCGTGGTTGCGCTCGGGCACGGGGCCCGACGCGGCGGTGCCGACCGTCTGCACGCCGTCCTCCGCCGCCGCGCGCATGGCGGCGAGATGCCGCTGCGCGGTCTCCTCGTGGGGGGTCGAGGGGACCGACGCGCGCACGGCCGCGACGAAGGAGGCGAACTCCTCGTCGCGGACGTCTGGATGGCGGCGGCGGAGGGTCATGGCGCTTCAGCGCGCGTCCTGCGCGCTACGACTGCTGCTCCTGCTCGCGCTGCTCCTTGCGCTCACGCGTCACGCCGACGACGCACGCGGCGAACGGCGACTTCGAGTCGTTCTTGTCCTTCTTGCGGGACTGGCCGGCGCAGATCTGGCCCGGCGCACGCTGCTCGCTCGGGTTCGGCGTCTGCTGCGCCTCGGTGGTCTGGCGCTTGACGCCGACGACGCACGCGGCGAACGGGCTCTTGCCCTTGCCGTGGTTCGTCTTCTTGCGCGACTGGTCCTTGCAGATCTTCGCGGGAGAAGTGGACTGGCCCTTCCCGCGGGGCTCCTTCGGCGCGTCCTGCGCGAAAGCAGGCGTGGCGAGGAGAGCGATGGCGGCCGTCGTGACCGCGGTGCGGCTCTTGATGCTCTTCATGTACACGTCATCGCCGCGGGTCCGCAAAGGGGTACGCCTCCGCCACGCGCTTCAGCCCTCGCCGCTGCAGCGCCTTCACCGCGCCCGGCCGCTTGCCCAGCGCCCGCGCGATCTCCTCGATCGTCAGGTCGCCGAGGATGCGCAGGAGGAGCACGGACCGCTGGTCCTCCGGGAGCTCTGCGAGCAGCTCCAGCACCCGCCCGCGGTCGAGCGCGACGCCCGCCTCGTCGGCGACGTCGCCGCCCGCCGGGTCGTGGTGCTCGGGCATCGCGACCGTCGGTCTGCGCGCACGCCGTCGCCGCTCGTCCTGCAGCCTGCGGTGGACGATCGTGAACACCCACGCCCGGAAGTCCCGCTCGTCGCCGGTGAACCGCGGCAGGTCGCGGACCACCTGCAGGAACACCTCGCCGGCGACGTCCTCCGGATCGGCCGCGCCGTGCACGCGCAGGTAGCCGACGACCGACCCCGCGAGATCCGCGTAGATCCGTTCCCAGGCCCAGTCGGCGCCGGCCCGGGCAGCCGACAACACGGAGTCGAACGCTTCCACGACAACGTGAACGCGCCAAAGGGGCGGCGGGTTGGAGAGCTACCCGCGGGTCACGAGAGCCGCTCGTCGTGCCGCGCGAGCGGTCACGTCGACGTGCCACGACCCGGTCAGGTCGCGCTGTCGAACGAAACGCCACGCGCTCGTGTCTCAACAAAGTCGACCTCATCGACCCAAACCCGAGTCCCCCGTTCAATGAATTCGGGCGCATCGTGGCAGTCATCACGATGGAAATAGAGGTCCCGCCCATCGCCGTCGATTCGCAGGAAGCCGTATCCGCCGCCGCCGAAACGGACGACGCGAGCAGCGTATGGACCGGGTTCCCCCTCCTCGCTCTCCGGCAGGGGCGTCGCGGGACGTTCGCTCAGGGGATCAAACCGGACTCCGTACGCGTGATTACCGCCGGGATCGACGGAGTCGACCCAGACCGTCATGCCTCGATCGATGAAGTCGGGCGCGTCGACACAATCCTCCCTACGGAAGTACAGATCCTGGGTCTCGCCGTCGAGTCGCAGGAACCCGTAACCCCCGGCACCAAAGCGCTGCACCGTCCCGCGATATCCGGGGGGGCCACTTGGTGTCGTGGGCGGCCGCGACGCCAGTAGCGACGCAGTTTCGGTCGTCGGTGCCGATGGCAGCGGCGGCCCATCAGGAAGAAGACATCGCACAAATCGGACACGCGACGCGCGCCACCCGTCCGACGCCCGTTCGACATCGCACTCGACCCGATCACCCCGTGAGATAAAGGCGGGGTCGTTCTCGCACTCACTGCGGTGGAAGAAGACGTCGTCGCGGCCGTCGTCGAGTGCCAAGAACCCATACCCGCCTCCGCCGAAGCTGACGACCGTTCCAAGGAGAGATCGGCTCTCGTACGGCGGCGAGCCGGTCCGCAGCAGCGCCGCCGTTTCGCTGCCTCGTACGCGATAGATCGATGGGCGTCGAGACCGCATCTGGACGACGTAGGCCTTAGCCCGCCGCCCGTCCGCAAGCAAGACCTCCTCTTGGACCTGTGCCCGCGCTGAGTACTGCCGCCGAAACGCTTCGGCGATCGAATGCATCACGCGGCGGTTCGTCCAGAACCCGATGAGGTAGATTGATTCGATCCCACGCGTCGCGAGCGCGTCGTTGACGTAACGGATCCAGGGCGTAGGCGAACCGAGCTTTTCCGGCCTTCCAACGATCACGACGGCAAAGCGGCAGTACTCCAAGTCGAGCGTGAGGTTGATCTCCTCCTGAGCGCGGCGACGCGCCACTCCAACGAGGAACCCGATGGTTCGATCGACCTCTGGCGGTACCTGCGCGATCGGGCGTCGCCCAAACACCTTGTCACCCAGAAACTCGAGCTCCGGCAGCATCACCTCGAAGAAGAGTCCCGCCGGGGTAAGTTCCTCGAACGCGTCCCAATACTCGGCTACGCGCGATGACGCTTCTGTCTCAGGTCCGACGTACGTAGCGATGTAGTAGCTGCGTACTGAGTCGCGAGCCGCTTCGAGCAGCTTGCCGGCGACGTACAGCTTGAGCGCCCGATCCTGATCCGGCGAGAGCTGAGCCTCCAGGCGAGGCAACAGACCATCTCCGACGAGCAATACCGCCGCATGAACAAAGTTCTCGTCGCTATTGGGTGTGTCACGGAGACGGATTACCACACGGCGACGACTCAAGAATGCCTCGCGGGTGGTAGTCGACGCATCGACCCACCGAATCCTCACCCGGCGAGCCGCTAGTGGGGCCCGGCGGCCGATACGCCGCGCCAGACGGTGAAGGCGTGCCTGCATCGCGAATCGAACGGCCTGCCGGCGGCCGAACCGATACAGAGGCGGAATTCGCGAAAGAACCGTGCCAACAAAAGACAGGAACCGTTCTACGCGGTCCCAGAAGAAGATAGCCAGCACGGCTACTAGCCCCACGCCGCCAACAGCAGCGATTAGGCCAGCAAGAACCTGCTCCATCAGTCAGCGGCGCCCGGCTCTTCGGGCGTGAGTATGTGGCGCGAGCGGCCCAGGAACTCGGCCATGCAGCTGGCCTTCTCGTGGACGACAAGGATCCGCGCGCCATCAGATGCGAGCAGCCCAATGCTCCTCGGGCTCACCGGGCCGGAGCACGAATTGCACCAGAGGTCGCCAGCTTCAAGCGCATGTTCGAGTTCCAACGACTCGACGAGGTCGAGCAGGTCTAGATCGTGTACCGCCTCCAGTTCGTTGCGAGCAGCAGCGACGGCAGACAAATGAAGTGGCGCCATGGCGCCCAAACGTACAGGCTGAGCGTCATGGTGAAAAGCCGCTCTTCAGCCGCGCTTGAGCAGGCGGCCCGAGCGGGCGAGCGCCAGGAGCGCCCCGACCTCCCGGCCCAGCTTCAGGACGTCGACCTGCCGCACGATCCGCACGATCTCGCGGCGCTCGGCGACCGTGAGCCGGCGCGGATCGCCCTTGGACTTCCGGACGACCGCGGACAGGCGGGCCCGGTCCTTCTTCGGGATGTCCTCGGAGAAGCGCTCGAGCACGACGCGGGCGATCCCGAGGATCCGGGCCCACGGGATGGCGCGGACGGCGGGCACTCAGCTACGCGGACTGCTCGCGCAGGGCCGGCTGCTCGCCGGTGTCGTCGGCCGCCTCGGTGACCAGCGTCGGGGCGAGGCCCTTCTCGACGGTCTCCTTGGTGACGACGACCTTCTTGACGTCGCGGCGCGACGGCAGCTCGAACTGCACCTCGAGCAGGATCTCCTCGATGATCGACCGCAGGCCGCGGGCGCCGGTCTCGCGCGCCAGCGCCTTGTCGGCGACCGAGACGAGCGACTCGTCGGAGAAGACGAGCTCCATCCCGTCGAACGAGAAGAAGCGCTGGAACTGCTTGACCAGCGCGTTGCGGGGCTCGGTGAGGATCGTGACGAGGTCGTCCCGCGACAGCTGGTGGATGGCCGACACGACCGGCAGGCGCCCGACGAACTCCGGGATCAGGCCGTAGTTGACGAGGTCCTCCGGCAGGCACTGCTCGAACACCTCGCCCTTGTCGCGGTCGACCTTGGACTCGATCGCGGCGCCGAAGCCGACGCCCTTGTGGCCGACGCGCCGCTCGATGACCTTGTCGAGGTTCGCGAACGCCCCGCCGCAGATGAACAGGATGTTCGTCGTGTCGATCGACAGGAACTCCTGGTGCGGGTGCTTGCGGCCGCCCTGCGGCGGGACCGAGGCGGTGGTCCCCTCGAGGATCTTCAGCAGCGCCTGCTGCACGCCCTCGCCGGACACGTCGCGCGTGATCGACGGGTTGTCGGCCTTGCGGGCGATCTTGTCGACCTCGTCGATGTAGATGATCCCGGTCTCGGCCTTCTTGACGTCGTAGTCCGCGGCCTGGATGAGCTTGAGGAGGATGTTCTCGACGTCCTCGCCGACGTAGCCGGCCTCGGTCAGCGCGGTGGCGTCGGCAATCGCGAACGGCACGTTGAGGATGCGCGCGAGGGTCTGGGCGAGCAGGGTCTTGCCGCAGCCGGTCGGCCCGAGCAGCAGGATGTTCGACTTCTGCAGCTCGATCTCGCCGTCGTCGGCCTGCATCATCTGCACGCGCTTGTAGTGGTTGTAGACGGCCACCGACAGCGTGCGCTTCGACTGCTCCTGCCCCACGACGTACTCCTCCAGCACGTCGTAGATCTCGCGCGGCTTCGGGAGGTTCTCGATGTCGAACGACGGCGGAGCGGTGAGCTCCTCGTCGATGATCTCGTTGCAGAGATCGATGCACTCGTCGCAGATGTAGACGCCCGGCCCGGCGATCAGCTTCTTGACCTGCCGCTGGCTCTTCCCGCAGAAGGAGCAGAGGAGCTGTTCGTTCGAGTCCGTAGGCCGCGCCATGACGTCAGTGTCCCTCTCCCGGTGGTTCCCCGCTAGTGCGAGGAGATCACCTGGTCCACGATCCCGTAGTCCTTCGCCTCCTCGGCGGACATGAAGTAGTCGCGCTCGGTGTCCTTGCGGACCTTCTCGTAGTCCTGCTCCGTGTGGTGGGCGATGATGTGGTCGAGCCGCTGGCGGATGTCGATGATCTCCTTGGCGTGGATCTCGATGTCCGTCGCCTGGCCCTGGAAGCCGGAGGAGACCTGGTGGATGAGGATCTTCGAGTTCGGCAGGGCCATCCGCTTGCCCTTCGCGCCGCCGGAGAGGAGCAGCGCGCCCATCGACATCGCGATGCCCACGCAGATCGTCTGCACGTCGGGCTTGATGAACTGCATCGTGTCGTAGATCGCGAGGCCCGCGTACACCGACCCGCCCGGCGAGTTGATGTAGATCGAGATGTCCTTGTCCGGGTCCTCGGACTCCAGGTGCAGGAGCTGGGCGACGATGAGGTTCGCGATCTGGTCGTCGACCGGCGTGCCGAGGAAGATGATCCGCTCGTTGAGCAGCCGGGAGTAGATGTCGAACGCGCGCTCGCCGCGCGACGTCTGCTCGACCACCATGGGGACTAGGGGGCTCATGGTCCTCGCTGTCTTTCGCTTCCTCGGCCGGAATCCTCCCGGCCGCTGGGTGGTCCGAGAGGGTGCCACTCTACCAACCGTCTTGAGGCGGTTTTCCGGTGGTCGGCGGATCTACGAGCCGCTTGAACCGGGCGTCCAGAGGCGTCCGGACGCGCCCTCCGCGGGCTCCTTCCCCGGGGTCCAGAGCTTGTCCTTCGCCTGCGCCTGCTCGACGCTGATGGCCTTCGCGTGCTCGGCGATCAGATCGACCGCCTTGCGCGCCGCGAGGTCCTCCTTGACGGAGTCGAGCCGGCCGTCGCTGCGCAGACGGTCGAGCAGCTTCTTGGGCTTGACGCCGCTGCGCTCGGCGTCGCCCTGGAGCGCCTCGACGACCTCGTCGTCTGAGACCTCGATCCCCTCGGCCTCGACGATCGCGGTGAGGACGGCCTCGCGCTTGAGCGCCTGCTCGGCGTCGGGCCTGGCCTCCTCGACGATCTCGTCCTCGGTCTTGTCGGCGATCCGCAGGTACATCTCCTTCGAGATCCCCTGATGACCCAATTGATGAATGGTCCTCTCGAAGAGCTCGCGCGCACGATCGGTGACCAATTGGGCAGGCACCTCGATGGCGGCCTCCGCGACTGCGGCGTCGAGCGCGGCCTCGCGAAACTCGCTTTCGATCTGCCTCGTCTCAGCCTCTGCCAGCCGCTTCCGGATGTCCTCCCTCAGTTCCGCAAGGCTGTCGAAGCCCGCGGCCTCCACGGCGAAGTCGTCATCGAGGTCTGGCAGGTGCTTCCGCTTGACGTCCTTGACGGTCACCTCGAAGACCGCGTCCCTGCCGACGAGGTGAGGCGCCTGTTGATACTCCGGCGGGAACGTCACCTCGACCGACCGCTCCTCGCCCGCCGCGGCGCCGGTGAGCTGCTCCTCGAAGCCGGGGATGAACCTCCCGCTGCCGAGCTCGAGCAGATGGTCCGTCATCTCACCGCCCTCGAAAGGCTCTCCGTCTACGAACCCCTTGAGGTCGATGACGACGAAGTCGCCGTTCTCGGCGGTGCCGTCGTGCGTGTCGAGGCGCGCGGCGCGCTCGCGCAGCTGCTCGATCTCGCGGTCGATGGCGTCCTCGCCGACCTGGGGCTCGCGCCGCCCGACCTCGACGCCCTTGTACTCGCCCAGCTCGGCCTTCGGGCGCACGCCGATCTCGATCGAGAACGTGAGCGGCTGCCCCTCCGCCGGCGGGTCGCCGATGTCGAGCTTCGGGTCGCCGACCGGCGCGATACCGGCGTCGTCGATGGCGGCGACGTACCAGCGGCCCAGCTCGCCCCGGATGGTCTCCTCGAGGACGGCCTCGCGGCCGATGCGGCGGATGACGACCGGCGGCGGGACCTTCCCCTTTCGGAAGCCCGGGATCCGCAGCTCGGAGCCGAGCGACTGCGCCGTCTGGTTCAGGCGCTTGGCGACCTCGTCGGGCGGAACCTCGGCCTCGACGCGGACGCGGGACTCCGGCAGCTCGGTCACGGTCGTCTTCATGAGCGGCACGACGATACCGTGGCGGCCCAATGCGCCTGCTCACGTGGATCTACACGGGGCCGGTCGGCCACCTGTACGGGGGGGTCGCGGACTGGAGCGAGCTGATGGCCCGCTACCTCTGGGCGCGGGCGCGCGGGCGCGCGCCGTTCCCGTGGTGAACGTCGAGACCCCGTTCCGCGACTTCCTCGCGTTCTGGGAGCGGGCGGCGGGGCGGCCGCGCGAGGAGCAGGTCGCGCTGTGGGACGAGCTGTACGCCCGGCCGAATCTGCGCACCATCGCGCAGTACGAGAGGCACTTCGCGGGAGTGGCGACGCTCGAGGACGCGCTTCCGCGCTACGGCGAGGTCGTCGAGCTGCTCGAGCCGCGGTTCGCGGCGATCGAGCTCGAGCGCGGCGGCGACGAGGTCGCCGCGCTCCTCGACGTCGACGTGCCGTTCAGGGCGGTCGCGCTCGTCGGGCTGTTCACCGCGAACGCGTGGTTCGACGACGACTACGCCGGCGAGCCGGCGGTCTTCTTCGCGCTCGAGGCCGACCCGCCCGACCTGTGGCACCGCACGATCGCGATCCACGAGCTCGTGCACCTGGCGCACCACCTTGCCCGCTCCGGCGGGTGGGAGGAGACGGTCCCGGCGCAGTCGGTGTTCATGGAGGGCCTGGCCGTCGCGGCCACCCGGCGGCTCGTGCCGGAGGCCACGGGCGAGCAGCACTTCGCGGTCGACGACTACGAGGCGTGGACCGCGGAGTGCCGGGCGGCGTGGGACGACGCCGCCCGCAAGCTCCTCGACTGCTTCGAGCGCCCCGACGCGGACGAGCGGCGGCGGTTCTTCTGGCCCGACTGGGGCCGCGACGCCCGCGACGTGCCGGAGCGCTTCGGCTACTACGCGGCCGCCGAGGCGTTCGCCGCGGCCGCCGAGGGGCACGACCTCGCCGAGCTGGCGAGGTGGCCCCCCGAGCGCGCCGCCGCCGAGGTGCGCTCGGCGCTCGAGGCGCTGACTCCGCGCTAGCAGAGCACCTGCAGGTGGAACGGGTGGTCGCCGTTCGCGGTGGCGCCCGTGCCGTCCCCGCCGCCGCCGTTGCGCGTGCGGACGCGGATCGTGTTGGCGTCGACCTGCTCGACCAGCGTCGCCCCGGCGTTGTCGCCGGTCTCGACCTGCTGCGCGCTGTAGCTGCAGTCGTTGATCGGGTCGGTGAACTTGACGAGGTAGAGGCCGGTCGCCGTGCGTTCGGCGGTGACCGCGCCGCGCCCGCCGGCGAGGATGCCGTTGGCCTGCACGCGCGCGAGGCGCGGCGCGAGCTGGGCGCCCTCGAAGCCGTCGACGCGGTCGGCGTTCAGCCCGGTGGCGACGCCGGTCGCGTTCGTCGTGAACGGCTTCGCGTTGTCGCCGCCCGCCGCCTCGATCCGGCCCGCCTCGGCGCCGGCCTGGGCGACGAACTCGAACGCGCGGCCGTTGGACAGGTTGACCGAGCGGATGCACGGCTCGTTGCCCGCCGGCGAGCCGCCGGCGCCGGAGCGGCAGCCGTAGATCGCGCCGCCGCCGTCGCGCGACTTGTTCGACTGCCGCGTGCCGTACGTCGAGGTCGAGGCGATGATCTCCGTCTCGTCCTCGAGCGACAGCGCCGGGTTCAGCGAGGGGTTGCGCTCGCCGCCGAAGATCGCGCGCCCCTCCCCCGCCGCGAGCGCGAAGGGCGAGGCGGTCAGGGCCAGCACCACCGTGCCGGCGAAGAACCACTTCATGTTGGATCGCATGCGGGTGGCAACCGGCCAGACCGCCGCCGGTTGCGGGGACAGTCCCCTTAACAATCCGGGGACAGTCCCCTTAATATTTCGGGGACAGTCCCCGTTTGTTAACTCGCGAGGCGGAAGATGGGCCAGCGGCCCGGCACGCCCTTGAGGTCGTGGTCGCCGCGGAACTCCCACTCGAAGCCGCCGCCGACGACCGTCCCGAACGTCGTGCCGGAGGCGAGCACCTCCTGCGGCCCGGCCATCGCCGAGACGCGCGCCGCGATGTGCACGGCCATCCCGCCGACGTCGTCCCCGATCAGCTCGCACTCGCCGGTGTGCAGCCCCTGCCGGACGTCGACCCCGAGCCCCTCTGTGGCGGTGCTGATCCCGCGCGCCGCGTTCACGGCCTGGCTCGGCGGCCCGTCGAAGACGGCGAGCATGCCGTCGCCGATCGTCTTGATCTCGCGGCCGTGCTGGCGGGTCAGCTCGCGCCGGATGATCGAGTCGTGCGCGGCGATCAGGTCGCGCCAGCGCTTGTCGCCGAGCTGCGCGGCGCGCGCCGTTCCGTCGCAGATGTCCGTGAAGAGCACCGTGAGCAGCTCGCGCTGGGGCGCGCTGCCCCGCCGCTTCCCGGTGAGGAACTCCTCGACCTCGCCGACCACCGCGTCGCTGTCGCCGAGGAAGATCAGCGTCTCCTCCCCGGGCAGCTCGACGTACTTCGCGCCCGGCACGCGCTCGGCCCACATGAGCGAGTGGCGCGGGTCCATCATCCCGTCGTGCTTGCGGTGCAGCACGAGCGTGGGAACGCGGATCCGCTCCATGATCGGCCGGGGGTCGGCGTGCTCGAGGTTGCGCGTCAGGCGCCGCATCGCGCCCGGGCTGGCGGCGAGGCGCTCGAGCCGGCCGAACCAGTCGCGCACGCGCGGGTCCTGCGACGCGATCGGCCCCATGAACTGCAGGTTGGTGCCGCTGCCCCAGTTCTCGAGCATGTGGTCCAGGCGCTCCCAGCGCTCGTCGCGGTCGAGCGCCCACGGCGCCTCCTCGTCGGCGACGGGCACGGCGGTGCCGGCGTAGAGGATGAGCGCGCCGACCCGCTCCGGGTAGCGCGCCGCGTAGTGCGCGACGAACGGCGCCGACGCCGTCAGACCGAAGAGCGCGGCGCGCTCGCTGCCGACCGCGTCGAGCACGGCGGTGATGTCGCCCAGCTCCTCCTCGATCGGCAGGTCGCCGTCGAGCGGGTCGGACAGGCCGGTCCCCCGGCGGTCCATGAGGATCAGCCGAGCGAACTCCGCCATGTCGTCGAACGTCCGCGAGACGCCGGGTTCCTCCCACAGGTGCTCGAGGTGGGAGACGATCCCGACGTTCATGAGGACGTCGATCGGGCCGTCGCCGTGGACCTGGTAGGCGATGTTCACGTCGCCCGACCGGGCGTAGCGGGTCTGGGGCGCCATCACCCCAGAGGGTAGGACCGTGGGCACCGTGTGGTACGGATAGCCCGATGCGCTCCTACGCCGCAGTCGCGGCGGTCGCCGTCAGCGCCGCCCTCGCCTCCCCGGCGCACGCCGTCAGGCCCGGGACGTTCGCCGGGACGCTGAAGTCGCCCGTCACCGGCGAGACGGCGCCGATGGGGTTCAAGGTCGACCGCAAGGGCCGCGTGACCGCGTTCCGCTTCTCGGACGTGAAGCTGACGTGCTCGGACGGCGACACCGTCACGGCGCCGAAGGTCGTCACGCCGAAGGGCGTCACGTTCCCCGTCCGCCGCAACCGCTTCGGGATCGAGGCGCGCAACGACGAGACCGGCTTCGGCTGGGACGCCGACGGGGCGTTCAGGTCGAAGGGCCGCCGCTCGACCGGCATCTTCCGCGCGTTCGCGCGGTTCGACGAGCGCAACCGGCAGGACCCCGACGGCGCGATCCGCTGCGTCAGCGCGTCCTTCAGCTGGAGCGCGAAGCGGAGGTAGCGGGCTACCGGCGCAGCTGGCGCAGCCCGCCGTAGCGGGCGATGAGGATCACGAGCCCCGCCACGGTGACCGGGAAGAAGAGGACGAAGCGGACGAGCAGCGCGTACGCGAGCGCCTGGCCGCCGGTGACGTCGAGCGCCTTGAGCCCGAAGATCACCGCCGCGTCGAACGTCCCGACGTAGCCGGGCGCCGCCGGGATGAGCGACATGAACGACGTGAGCACGAGTAGCGAGCAGCCCTCGGCCAGCGACACGTGCAGGTCGAGCGACTGCGCGACGAGCCAGAAGATCACGCCCTCCAGCAGCCAGACGCCGAGCGTCGCGGCGAGGAGCAGCACGCCGGCCGGGCCGATGAGCGGGCGCGACGCGCGCACGACCGGGCGCACGAGCGCGGCGAAGCGCTCGAAGCGCCCGCGGCGGCGCAGCGCCAGGTAGCCGGCGACCGCGGCGACGCCCACCGCCAGCGCGATCAGCGCGACGACCGCGGGCCGCTCCCCCAGCGGCGAGTTCGCGATCCCCAGGAACGTCAGGACGATGAAGAGCAGCGCGAGCGAGACGGCGTCGAGCACCCGCTCCCCGATGATCGAGCCGAGGATCTCGCGGCGCCGCGCCGACGAGCGCCCGGCCAGCAGGAAGATCCGCAGCAGCTCGCCGCCGCGCGCCGGCAGCACGGCGTTGCCCATGTAGCCGACGGGCACGAGCGCGTAGGCGTCGCCGGCGCGGTGCCCCGCGTGCGCGCGGTCGAGGATCGCGTGCCAGCGCCAGCCGCGCGCGACGGTGGCGATCGCGTAGAGCCCGATCGCGATCGCGAGCAGCCCGAGCTCGCCGGGCGCCGTGGGGAAGCGCGGCGCCTCCTGACCCGCGGCCCACACGACGACGGCCGCCAGCGAGACGACCGACACCGCGATCGCGAGCAGCCGCCGCCAGCGCGGAGCGGCCGCGGGCTCGGCGACGTCCGGCGTCGTCGTGCTCACGCTCATCCCACGCGGTGCAGCCGGCGCGAGCGCTGCGGCCGGTGGTCGCGGTAGTCCGGTCGCCGGTAGTCCCCGCGCGAGAGGTGGTGCTCGAGCCACGCCATGAGGACGATGAACGTGTACCGCGAGCCCATCTCGCGCAGCGCGAGCTTCGACTCACCCGCCGCCCGGTTCGTCCACGAGATCGGGACGATCGCGTACGAGTGCCCGCGGATGATCGCCTTCAGCGGCAGCTCGACGGTGAGGTTGAAGTGCGGCGAGACCAGCGGCTGGACGTTCTCGATGACCTCGCGCCGGTAGGCCTTGAAGGCGTTCGTCGTGTCGTCGTAGCCGTGCCGGAACAGGACCCGGATCCCGAAGTTCACCATGCGGTTGATCAGCAGCTTCACGCGCGGGTAGTCGCGCACGCTGCCCCGGCGCATGAACCGTGAGCCGAAGGCGCACTCGTAGCCCTCGTCGATCAGCTCGAAGTAGCGGACGAGGTCGCGCGGGTCGTCGGAGCCGTCGCCCATGACGATCGCGACCGCGTCGCCCGTGAACACGTCGAGCCCTGCGCGGACCGCGTAGCCGAAGCCGCCGGGGTAGTGCGAGCGCAGCAGGCGGATGCGCGGGTTCTGCTCGGCGAGGCGCGCGACGACCTGGCCGGTGCCGTCGGTCGAGGCGTCGTCGACGACGACGATCTCGTAGTCGCGCTGCGCGGAGTCGAGAGCGGCCGCCACCGCCCCGACGGTCGGGGCGATCACCTCGGCCTCGTCGTGGGCCGGGATGACGACCGAGACCTTCATCGCGCCGCGGCGGCCGTCCAGTGGTCGACGTTGTGGTCGTGGATCTCGCGCAGCGTCGTCTCGAGGTCGTAGCGCAGCTCCCAGTCCGGGTAGTCGCGCTCCCACTCCGAGAGGTCGGAGATCCACCAGCGGTGGTCGCCCATCCGCGCCTGGTCGGACAGCTCCCAGTCCAGCTCGCGGCCCGCGATCCGCTCGCACGCGGCGATGGCCTCGCGCATCGAGCAGTTCGAGGCGCGCCCGCCGCCGAGGTTGTAGATGGCGGCGATCCGCGGCGCGCGGTGGAAGGCCTCGAACGCGCTCACCACGTCGTTGGAGTGGATGTTGTCGCGGACCTGCTTGCCGTCGTAGCCGAAGACCGTGTACCGCTCGCCCGTGACCGTGCAGCGCATGAGGTAGGAGAGGAAGCCGTGGAGCTTGGCGCCCGCGTGCGAGGGGCCGGTGAGGCAGCCGCCGCGGAAGCACACGGTCGGGATCTGGAAGTAGCGGCCGTACTCCTGCACCATCAGGTCCGCGGCCGCCTTCGAGACGCCGAAGATCGAGTGCATGCAGCCATCGATCGACATCGACGTGTCGATCCCGCCGAAGTAGCGGTGGTCGCGCGGCAGCTCGAGGCGCATGCCCGTGTCCTCGAGCGGGAGGAAGTTCGGCCGGTCGCCGTAGACCTTGTTCGTCGAGGTGAAGATGAACGTCGCGTCCGGCTTGACGTGGCGGACGGCCTCCAGCAGGTTGAGCGTGCCGACGGCGTTGACGCCGAAGTCGGTGTGCGGGTCCTGCGCCGCCCAGTCGTGGGAGGGCTGCGCCGCGGTGTGGATCACGAGCTCGAGATCGGCCTTGACGCTCTCGAACAGGCGGCGGACGCCCTCGCCGTCGCGGATGTCCAGCTCCTCGGAGCGGAAGTCCGGGTACTCGTCGAGCAGGCGCTGGGTCGTGCGGGCGGTCGAGCCCTCGGGACCGAAGAACCGCGCGCGCATGTCGTTCTCGATGCCGATGACGTCGAACCCGGCCCTGATGAAGTGAGCGACCGATTCCGACCCGATGAGCCCGCCCGAGCCCGTGACGATCACGGTGGGCATAGACCCGTCACTGTAGAAGCGCCTCGCGAACGGCGCGCTCGTTCTCGGTCACCCAGTCGAGCGTGTCGGCCAGGATCGTGCGCGCGTCGCGGCGCGGCCGCCAGCCGGTCAGGCCGAAGAGGCGGCTGCAGTCGGACAGGTAGATCCGCAGGTCGCCGGGGCGGTCCTCGGCCGCCCTGCCGACCTCGACGGTGTTCCCGGTCAGCTCCCGGCACAGCTCGGTCGCCTCGCGCAGCGAGAGGCTGACCTCCCGCCCGCCGCCGACGTTGACGGTCGTCCCCGCCCACTTCGCCGGGTCGGCCAGCTGCTCTTCGACCAGCTCCACGAGGTCGGCGACGTGAAGCACGTCGCGCACCTGCTTGCCCTCGCCGCCGTAGCCGATGTACTGCAGCGGCCGCTCGAAGCGGTGCGCGAGCAGCCAGAACGTGACGACGCCCTGGTCGACCTTCCCCATCTGCCACGGCCCGGCGATCACGCCGCACCGGTCGACGACCGCGCTCACGCCGTAGGTCTCCGCGTACTCGGCGATCAGCAGCTCGGCGGAGAGCTTGGTCGTGCCGTACAGGGTGCGCGCGCCGTCGAGCGGCAGGTCCTCGGCGACCCCGCGCTCGCTCAGGCCGGGCGTCGGCTGGTCCGGCTCGAGCTCGAAGCGCGTCTCCGCCTCCCTCCACCTCGCGGCCTCCAGCGTGGCGACCGGGTACACGCGCGAGGTGGAGAGGAAGACGAACTGCGCGCCCTCCCGCCGGGCCAGCTCCAGGCAGTGGTACGCGCCGACGAGGTTCGTCTGGATCAGGTAGTCCGGCGAGCCGCCGACGCCGGCGAGGACCGACGGCTCCGCCGAGCACTCGACGATCGCGTCGAGCCGCTCGACCTGCAGGACGTCCTCCTTCGAACGGACGTCGCCGTGGACGAACTCGACGCCCGCCTCGCGCAGGCGCCGGAGGTTGAGCTCCGCGCCGCGGCGCTTGAGGTTGTCGAGGGCGACGACCTCGTGGGTCGCCGCCAGGCTGACGGCGAGGTTCGCGCCGACGAACCCGGCGCCTCCGGTGACGAGCACGCGCGGCACGGCGGCCGATCCTAGACGGCCCGTACGCCCGGCCGGCTCCTCCGCTAGCGTTGCGGCCCGTGCCCCGCCCGGCCGGCATGACGCTCCCGCGCTACGCCGCAGCCGTGCTCGTCGACCGGGCCACCAACCTGCGGCCGGTCGCGCGGGCCCGCGAACGGCTCGCGGCCCGCAACGCGGCTGAGGTCGCGTTCGCAGGCGGGCTGCCGGTCCCGCCCGCCGACCTGCGCGTCCTCGTCTCCGGCCCCGACGCCGACTGGTTCCTCGACCCGGACGCCGCGGGCGTCACGAAGCTCCGCGCCGTGCTCGGCGAGCGGCTGCGCGGTTCCGTCCTCGACTTCGGCTGCGGGTGCGGCCGGGCGCTGCGCCACTTCGAGGACGACGGGCTGGACCTGCACGGCTGCGACTACAACCCGCGCCTCGTCGAGTGGTGCCAGGCGAACCTGCCCTTCGCCGACGTCCGCGTCAACGGCGCCGAGCCGCCCGCGCCGTACGACGACGACCGGTTCGACGTGCTGTACGCGATCTCGATCTTCACCCACCTCACGACGCCGATGGTCCGGGCGTGGCTCGACGAGTGGAGGCGGATCGTCAAGCCGGGCGGGCTCATCGCGTTCTCCACGCACGGGGACCACTACCGCGGCCTCCTCGGCCGCCGCGACGGCGCGCTCTACGACCGCCGGCAGCCCGTCGTGGTCAAGCCGCGGATCGAGGGCCTGAACGCGTGCTCGGCGCACCACCCGCCCGAGTGGGTCCGCACCGACCTGCTCGAGGGGATGGAGCTCGTGGCGTTCGAGCCGGGCGCGCCGCCGTTCCCGCAGGACCTGTACGTCGTGCGGGCCTAGCGGCGGATCTCGGCGCGCAGCGTGCCGGCCGCGATGTTCTTGTCCGTGCCGGTGTTGTTGAACAGGCGCGCCGTGACGGTGTCCGCGGCGGAGACCCATGCGTGCAGGATCACGCCCTGAAGATCGACGTCCATCGACGCGATCGCCTTGTCGCCCAGCACTGCCCCCGTCACCGTGCACGGCTTGGTCTCGCCGGTTCCCGTGACGAGGTTCTGCGGGTCCCATGCGACGGAGCCGCGGAGCCACTGCGGATACTCCTTCGGCGTCCGGCCGTCGAGGAACAGCGTCGGCCCGAACTGCCCGCCGCCGCCGGTCAAGCCGGCCGATACAAAGTACCCGGCGGGCACCGATCCCTGGATGCGGACGGCGGCGGTCGTCCACCCGTTCATCAGGCCGCCGATGATCGTGAGGCGGCCCTGCGCGTGATCGACGAGGTAGGGCTGCGTCCCGTCGATGCCGAGGTTCTGGAAGATGTTGGGGTAGAAGTTCGCGCTGCCGACCTGCTGCACCGGCGTCACCGTCCGCCCCGCCACGTTTCCGATCGAGACGTTCGTCATGGCGATCTGCGCGTAGGGGAGGTCGATGCACGGAAACGCGCCCGAACCGCCCTCGATCTTCAGGTTCGTCAGGAACACCTTGTTCGTCGGGAAGGTTCCCGCGCCGGTCATCTTCACGTCGGTGCCGGTGTTCGCCTCGAGCTGCCAGTTCACGCCGAACACGGTGTCCGACGCCCCCTGGTTCTCGTCGAAGCCGTCGAACAGCACCGCTGCGGCCGTCGTGCCGGTGCCCGCCTCGGACACCCAGAGGTTGTTGATGTGGCTGTTGAACACCTGCTTGCAATGAAGCGCGTTCCCGTCCGTGTTCGTCAGCTTCACGTCGTCTACGAGCACGTCCGACGCCCGGACGAGGTCGAGGAGGGTCCCCGCGCTGCCGCCGCCGTTCAGCGTGACGCCCTCGATGCTCGCCCTCCCCCGGCCGCTGGTGGACCCGCTGACCGCGAGCATCGTCGCCGTGCCCGAGGTGCGGCGAAGCGTCGTCGTCAGCCGGCCCGAGCCGCGGATCGACACGCGCGACGTGGTGTTGTTCAGCACCAGACCCTGGTTGACGACGGGGCGCCCGGGCGGGAGGTACACGTCGCCGCCGGTGTCGGTCGACGTCACCTGCAGCGCCGTCGCGGCTGCGTCGAGGCAGTCCTGGATGGCGCCGCTGTCGTCCGTGGTGCCGTCCCAGGTCGCCCCGAAGTCGAGCGGATTCAGCGGCGCTTCCCAGACCACAGACACCTATCTCCAATGATACATGACCCTCGATCGCAGCGGGGGCGCCGCGCCCGGCCGGGGGCCGGAGGAAGGCGGGCTACATTGGCTCGTCGTGTTCCGCGCCCCCGTCGTGATCGGGCTGACGGTGGTGGCGGCCCTCGTCCGCTTCGCGACCCTCGACGCCCAGAGCCTGTGGTACGACGAGGCTCTCACGTGGGAGCTCGTCAACGACTCCTTCGGCGGGATGCTCGACGGGGTCTTCGCGCACGAGGCCCAGCCGCCGCCGTACTTCATCCTCGCCTGGCTGTGGGTGAAGGTGTTCGGCGACGGCGAGCTCGGGCTGCGGTCGCTCTCGGCGGTGTTCGGGACCCTCACCGTGCCGGTCGCCTACGAGGCGGCGCGGCTCGTCGCCGGGAAGCGCGCCGCGCTCGTCGTCGGCCTGCTGACCGCGTTCTCGCCTGCCATGGTCTGGTACTCGCAGGAGGCGCGCGCCTACGCGATGGTGCTGTTCCTCTGCGCGGTCGCGCTCCTGTTCTTCCTCCGCGCGCTCGACGGCTGGGCGCGACGTGACCTCGTCGTCTGGGCGGCCGCGTCGGTGCTGGCCACCGCCACGCACTACTTCGCGCTGTTCGCGCTCGTCCCGATGGCGCTGTGGGTCCTGCTGCGCGGGCCGGGGCTGCGGCAGGTGCTGCCGGTGTTCGCGGGGATGGGCGCCGGGCTGCTGGCGATCCTCCCGATGCTGCTGCACCAGCAGGAGCACGGCGGCGTGTTCTGGATCGGCGACATCCCGCTGTGGCCGCGCATCCG
The DNA here is from genome assembly GCA_036389485.1 of Solirubrobacteraceae bacterium. Classification (GTDB taxonomy): domain Bacteria; phylum Actinomycetota; class Thermoleophilia; order Solirubrobacterales; family Solirubrobacteraceae; genus CADCVT01. The sequence continues at coordinate 95,523 of DASVPR010000021.1, read as the reverse complement.
CGACACGGTGTTCTTCTTCGCGGCCGGCCAGGAGGGCGTGAGCACGATGGAGGACCACCGCGACGAGGTGTTCGCGGCGGGCCTCGCGTTCTTCTTCCTGTGCGCGGTCGCGGCGTTCCTGTGGTCGAAGCCCGCGGTCCGCCGGCGGCTGCTGCTCGTCGTGTGGGTCGCCGGCGGCTTCCTGCTCCTCCCGTACGTCGCGTCGCTCTTCGGCTCGGACTACATCCTCGAGCGCAACCTGCTGCCGGCGTGGATCCCGGTGACGATCGTCATCGCGGCCGGGCTGACCGTGCCTCGGCTGAAGTGGTTTGGGCCCGCGGTCGCGGGTGTCGTGTGCCTGGCGTTCGCGGGGGTCGTGCTCGCGGCGGTGCCCCGCAACCCCGAGCGCCAGCGCGACGACTGGGCGGCGGTCGCGCGGACGATCGGGCCGCCGGCCGAGGACCGGATCGTCGAGGTCTCCCCGTGGTGGCACGCGCGGAGCCTGCGCATCTACATGCCGGGGCTCGACTACACGTACGACCCGTGGGTGCAGGACCCGCCGGTGAACGACCGGCCGTTGACCGTAAGGAAGGTCTACACGGTCGAGCTCGAGACGTTCGTGCCGTACGGTCAGATCGTGACGACGCTCGCGCCGCCGCCGCCGTTCCGCGAGACGCTCTACGCGCGCGTGCAGAACATGACCGTGCGCGAGTACACGGCGCCCGAGCCGGTGAGGCTCGATCCCTGGATGTTCCGCACCGCCGGGCGCAACCGGGCCGAGCCGCTGTTCCAGCGGGGGTCGCGGTGAAGCGGCACGTCGCGCTCTTGCGCGGGATCAACGTCGGGCGCAACAGGCGCATCGCGATGGCCGACCTGCGCTCGCTGCTGGAGGAGCGCGGGTTCGAGGACGTCCGGACGCTCGGGCAGAGCGGGAACGTCGTGCTGTCGTCCGACGCGTCGCCCGACGAGGTCGCTTCGGCCGTCTCGCGCGCGATCGCCGACGGGCTCGGGCTCGACGTAGCGGTCGTCGTGCGGTCGGCTTCGGAGCTTGCCGCGGTGGTCGAGCGCGACCCTCTGGGCGACGTCGCGACCGACCCGCGCCGCTACCTCGTCCACTTCCTGTCGGGGAGGCCGCGGGCGGCGGCGGTGCGCGAGCTCGCGGCCGCGGACGTCGCGCCGGAGGCGTTCGCCGCGCACGGGCGCGAGCTGTACACCTGGCATCCCGACGGCCAGCAGCGGTCCGGCCTGGCGGGGATGATCGCCGAAGCGGACCTCGGCGTCGTCGTGACCAACCGCAACTGGAACACGGTCACGAAGCTGCGCGCGCTCGCGCGGGAGTAGTGGCGAGGCGCCACGACGCCGGTTTAGTGTTCGGGCGTGCTGACCGAACGCGACCTGCGGGCGGTGCTCGAGCTGGCCGGCGAGGTGCACGACGTGCGCGACCTGCACGAGTTCCGCGTGGGCGTCCTCCCCGTCCTGAAGCGCGTGGTGCCCGCGGAGATCGCGTCCTACAACGAGCTCGACGCGCAGACCAGGCCGATCGCGACCGTCAGCGACCCCGAGCTTCCCCCGAGCGCGCACGAGGCGTGGGCGCGCTACGCGTGGCAGAACCCGCTCGTGCAGCGCTACGCGCGGACGCGCGACGGCAGGCCGTTCCGCTGGTCGGACGTCGTCGACATGCGCGAGTTCCGCCGGACAGAGGTGTTCCGCGAGCTGTACGGCCCGTACGGGCTGGACCACCAGATCGCGTTCACGCTGCCGTCGCCGCCGCAGATGACGATCGGGATCGCGCTGATGCGCTCGGACCCCGACTACACGGAGCGCGAGCGCCAGATCCTGCAGCTCGCGCGCCCGCACCTCATCCAGGCCTACCGGCACGCCGAGCTGCGCGAGAGCCTCGCCTCGCTGCTCGACAGCGCGCGGCGCGGGCTGGACGCAGCGCACTCCGCGGTCGTCGTCGTCGCGGCGTCCGGCGAGGTGATGTTCGTGACGGCGGCCGCCCGCGAGCTCGCGGCGCTGGCGGGAGCCGGCGAGGTGGAGATCGCGCGGCCGCTCGGGCCGCCGCTCTGGGCGGGCGACGACGACGGGGGTCGCCCTCCGCGCCCGCTCGAGTCGCTTCCCCTGCCCGACGGGGACACGCTCCTCGTGCGGCGCGCGCAGGGCGACCGCGGCGAGACGGCGCTCGTGCTCGCGCGCGGCAGCCGTGCGCTGTCGGTCGCGGCGCTGCGCGGGTTGGGCCTCACCCCTGGGGAGGCGGCGGTGCTGCACGCGCTCGCGCGCGGCCGCACCACGAACGAGGTCGCGGACGAGCTCGCCATCAGCCCGCGGACGATCCACAAGCACATGCAGCGGGTCAACGCGAAGCTCGGCGTGCGCGAGCGCGGTCAGGCGATCGCGACCGCGTGGGCCGCGGCGGGGACCTAGTTCAAGAGCCGCGGGAGCGGGTCGATCGGCGTGCCGTTGAGGCGCACCTCCCAGTGGAGGTGCGGGCCGGTCGAGTGGCCGGTCGAGCCGACGCGCCCGATCAGCACGCCGCCGCTCACCGCCTGACCGGGCACCGCCGCGATGCTCGACAGGTGCGCGTACCAGGTCTGGAAGCCCAGCCGGTGCTGCACGACCACGAGGTTGCCGTAGCCGAACGGGTTGTAGCCGGCGGAGCTGACGGTGCCGACGCCCGCGGCGGTCACCGGGGTGCCGGCGGGCGCCGGGAAGTCGACGCCTTGGTGCGGGCGCTTCCCGCGCATCCCGAAGCGGTCGCCGATCGGCGCGGCGATCGGCCTGAGGAACCGCACGGGCCCGCTCGGCGTGGCGGCGCCCGTCTTCGCGCCTATTTTTCGTCGCCGCGGGCCTCGCCCGCTCTGGAGCGCTCGGACCGTCGCCGGCCCGGCGACGCCGTCGGGTGTCAGCCCGCGGCTGCGCTGGAAGCGCCTGACCGCCGCTCTCGTGCCAGGCCCGAAGCCGCCGTCGACGGTGCCGGGGCTCGCGCCGCGCCGGCGCAGCAGGAACTGGAGCGCGGCGACGTCCCACCCGCGGTGTCCGATCCGCATCGCGCGGCTGCCGAGCCGCGGGCGCCCGCGCTTCCCGAGGGCTCTGCGGGTGCGCGGGCCGGCGACCCCGTCGGCTCTGAGGTGGCGCCGGCGCTGGAAGCGGCGGACGGCTCGCTTCGTGCGCGGTCCCGAGACGCCGTCGATCGCGCTGTCGTAGAGGCGGAGCGCCTTCAGCGCGACCTGGAGCGCCGCGGTGTCCGAGCTGACGGCATGCGCAGCGGGCGCGTGGACCAGGCACGCGACGACGACGACCGCGAGCACGGCCCGGCGACACACGCCCTCGATCCTCGGCGGTCGCGCCGCGTACGCCCGTTTGCGCGCGTCCTTGCACCGGTTCGCCCACCGGAACCGACACGCACCGGGCGCGTCTACGCCCTCCCTGATGCTCGCGCTCCTCGCCGACGGCACCTTCTACGTCTCGCCCAGCGCAGGGCTCATCGCGTGGACGGTGGCCCCGCTCGTCCTGCTCGTGGCGGCGGTCGTCATCGCGCTCCGGGACCGCCGCCGCTAGCCCGCCGCGCGCCGCCCTTGCATCGACATCCGTCGATGCAATACCATTCCATCGATGACCGTCGACCTAGAGGTCGTGCCGAAGCAGAAGCGGCCGGTGGGAGAGCCGTGCTGCGAGCCGGTCGTCTTCCCCGACGTCACGCCGGAGGCGGCGGCCGGCGTCGCGACGATCGCGAGGGCCCTCTCCGACCCGATCCGCGTCCAGCTCGTCGACGTGCTGCGCAAGCACGCCGGCGAGGTGTGCGTCTGCGAGCTCGTGCCGCTGTTCGACGTCTCCCAGCCCACCCTCTCGCACCACCTGAAGAAGCTCCGCGACGCGGGCATCGTCGGCGTGGAGCGGCGCGGGCTGTGGGCCTACTACTACGTCACCCCGAAGTCCATGGAGGCGCTGCGCACATGGCTGTCCTGAGGCCGCATCTCGCCCTGACCGTGACCGACGTCGACCGGTCGATCCCCTTCTACGAGGCGCTCTTCGGGGTGCAGCCCGAGAAGGTCCGCGACGGCTACGCGAAGTTCTCGGTCGCCGAGCCGGCGCTGAACTTCACGCTCAACGAGGGGCCGCGGGTCGAGCTCGGGACGTTCAACCACGGCGGGATCCAGGTCGCGTCGACGTCTGACGTCCTCGCCGCGAAGGAGCGGCTCGTCGGGGCGGGTCTCGCCGCGTTCGACGAGATGGACACGACGTGCTGCTACGCGCGGCAGGACAAGATCTGGGTGCGCGACCCGGACGGCACGCCGTGGGAGGTCTTCGTCACGCACGCCGACGCCGAGCCGGAGCCTGCGACCTGCGGGTGCGGCTCGACGGGCTGCGCGTGCGCCGCTGAGGGCGCCGGCGACGTCTGCTGCGCGTGACCGCCGAGCTGCAGCTCAACGACCCGCAGACGCTCTACCGGCGGTGGGAGGGCTCGCAGTGGTCGCCGTTCGAGGTGGACCTCGCGACCGACGTCGCGCAGTGGCCCGAATTGGCGCCGCAGCAGCGCGACCTGATCCACTTCGTGCTCGCGTCGCTGATGGTCGCCGAGGAGCGGATCACGACGAAGTTCACCGGGCTGGTGGCCGCGCACGGGAGCGAGGAGGAGGCGACGTTCCTCGCCACCCAGCAGGTGGACGAGGCGCGGCACATGCAGTTCTACGCGCGCTTCCAGGACGAGGTCGTCGCGGCTCCATCCGTTATCGGTGAGCACGTAGCGCGCGCCCGCGAGTCCGTCTCCGACGCGTTCCGGGCGATCTTCGACGTCGCGCTCGTCGAGGCGCACGCGGAGCTGCTCGCGCACCCCGGCGACCTGACCGCGAAGGTCCGCTTCGTGACGCTCTACCACCAGGTGCTCGAGGGCACGCTCGGCCTGACGTCGTTCAAGTTCATCACCGACTACCTGATCGCGAACGGGCTGCTGCCGGGGTTCGTCGACGGCTACTCGAAGATCCACCACGACGAGACGCGCCACATCGGGTACGGCGTGTGGTTTTTGCGGGAGACGGTTCGGGCGGAGCCGCGTCAGGCGGACACGGTGCGCGCCGTGTTGCGCGAGCTCCTCCCCCACGTCGCGGCGTCGCTGACGCTGCCGGGCGACGGCGACGCCTCCGCCGTGCTGGGCGTCTCCGAGGACGACCTGCGGTCGTTCGCGCTCGGCGGGCTGACGCGGCGGCTGTCGATCATCGGCGTTCCGATCGAGACGGTTGCCTGACCGCCCGGGGAAGGCGCGGCGGTCGGCCGCCGAGGGGCTCGCCGCGTTCGCGCTCGTCTTCGCCGGGTGCGGCGCGGTGGTCGCCGACGCGCGCTACGACGGCGCGCTCGGAAGCGTCGGCGTCGCGCTCGTCTTCGGGCTGATCATCATGGTCATGGTCTACGCGACCGGGCATCTCTCGGGCGCGCACATCAACCCGGCGGTGACGGTCGCGTTCGTCCTGTCCCGCCACTTCCCGGCGCGGGACGCTGTTGCGTATGTCGGGGCGCAGTGCGCGGGCGGGGCCCTCGGCGCGCTCGTGTTGGTCGCGGTGTGGACGGATCAGCCCGCTTCCTTGGGAGCCACCGTGCCGAGCGTCGGCACCGGCAGCGCGTTCGTCTACGAGGCGGTCATGACCGCGTTCCTCATGTTCGTGATCATGGCCGTGGCGACCGACACGCGAGCCGTCGGCGCCGCCGCCGCGATCGCGATCGGCGGCACCGTCGGCCTCGACGCGCTGTTCGGCGGGCCGGTCACGGGAGCGAGCATGAACCCGGCCCGGTCTTTGGGGCCGGCACTCGTCGTGGGCGAGTGGCGCGACTTCTGGGTCTACTTGGCCGGCCCGGTCGCCGGCGCCGCGCTCGGAGCGTTCGCGTACCAGCTCGTGCGAGGCGAGGAGCCCGGCCTCCACGACGCCGGCCGCTGAGCCGCGGCGACCGTACGCTCCCCGGATGAGCGGGCGGACGCAGCGGGCGGCGCTGTACGCGGGCGGGTTCCTGGGGCCGTTCGGCGGCGGCGTCCTGACTGTGCTCGTGCCGGACCTGCGGTCGGAGTTCGACGTCTCGACCGGCGTCGCGAGCCTCGTCATCCCCGCGTACATCGTCCCGTTCGCGGTGTTGCAGCTCGTGTCGGGGACGCTCGGGGAGCGGTTCGGCGCGGCACGCACGACGCGCATCGCGTACGTCGTCTACGCGCTCGTGTCGGTCCTGGCCGCGCTCGCGACCGGCTTCGGGTTGTTGCTCGGGGCGCGGGCGCTCCAGGGCGTCGCGAACGCGTTCACGACGCCGCTGCTGCTCGCGTCGCTCGCGGCGACCACGCCACCGGAGCGGCTCGGCCGGGCAATGGGCTCGTTCGCGGCGGTCCAGACCGCGGGGATCGTCTCCGCCCCGCTCCTCGGCGGGTTGGCCGGCGCCGCGAATCTCCGGCTCGCGTTCATCGGCCCGGCGGTCGCGGCGCTGTTGCTGGCGCTCGTGCCGCTCCCGGGAACGGCGCGCGCCGGTTCCGCCGAGCCGGCGCGGCTGCGCGCGGCCCTGAACCGGCGGGTCCGGTGGCTCGCGGGCGCCGCCTTCCTCGCCTACCTCGCCGTGACCGGCTTGAGCTTCCTCGTCGCGATCCGCGCGGCCGACCACTTCGACCTCGGCCCCGACACCCGCGGTCTCCTGCTTGCGGGCTTCGGCCTCGCCGGCGTCATCGTGGGCCCGTTCGCCGGCGGGTTGGTCGACCGCCACGGCCGGATGCCCGTGACGCTCGCCGGCGCGCTCGCGTGCGCCGCGATCGTCCCCCTGCTCGGCGTCGTCGGCTCCGCCGCTTGGCTCGCGACCGTCTGGATCGCCGCCGGCATCGGCTCCGCGCTGCTGTGGACCGGCCTCAACACCTTCGCGGTCGAAGCAGCACCCGAGAACCGAGGCGGAGCGGTGTCCTTCATCGGCGCATGGAAGTTCGCCGGCAACGCCGCCGCCCCGGCCGTGTGGCTGCCTTTGTACACCGGCCACGCCGCCGTGGCGTTCACGGCCGCCGGAGCCGCGTGCCTCCTCATCGCGGGCGCCGTCCGCCGCGCGAGCGGCTAGCCCCCGCGCCTCATCGCTCCGCGCAGTAGCTCTGCGGGTGGGACCTCGCGCTGAAGTCCACGCACACGATCTGCTTCGAGGGCGCGTTCAGCGTCCAGACGGCGACCGCCGCTGCCGTGCACACCGCGATGACCGCGGCCGCCAGGAACCCGCGCACGACCGGAGCGTACCCGGGCCCCCGCCCCAGAACGACGAAACCCCCCGTTTTCACGGGGGTTCTGAGGGGTGAGCGAGGGGACTCGAACCCCCGACCGCCTGGACCACAACCAGGAGCTCTACCAGCTGAGCTACGCCCACCAAGTGGCTCGCGAAGCGTATCGCCTCGAACGAGGGTTCTGGCGGCGCGCTAAGCGGCGCGGAGGGCTTCGGCGAGTTCGGCCGGGGAGTCGACTCCGAGCTTGCGGGTTGCGTTCGCGAGCTCGACCTCGACCGTTCGGGGGGTGAGGAAGAGCGCCTGGGCGATGTCTCGTGGCGTTCGGCCTTCGGCGGCGAGGGTGACGACTCGGCGTTCGGCGGCGGTCAGGGCGTCGACGCTGGCCGCGGCGTGTGGGAGGGGTTCGCCGAGAGCTTCGAGCTCGGCGGCCGCGGCGGTGACGAGGCGGTCCGCTCCGCACGCGGCGGCTCGTTCGTACGCCGCGCGCAGGGACTCGGGGTCGGAGGTCGCGCGGCCGTAGGACAGCAGCGCTTCCGCGTGCTCGAAGCGGCCGATGGAGCGGGCGAGGGTCTCGACCGCTCGCCCCAGCAGAGCCGTGTCGTCCGAGAGCTCGCCGAGCACCCGCATCGCCCTGCCGATGCCGCGCGGTGCTCCGAACGTCTCGGCCAACGAGAGCTCTTCGCGGGCCAACGCGATCGCTTCGTCGGAGCGACCGAGCGCGTGAAGCGCGCAGGCCTCCAACGACCGCCACGGCCCGACGATCGGGTTGACGACGCCCGGGTAGCGCGCGACGAGCTCGTCGGCGGCCCCCACAGCATCGTCCCAGCGCTCCTGCGCGACGAGCAGCGCCAAGCGCGACACGAGCCAGTACCGGACGCCGTCGGAGCCGTCCTGGATGTCGCCGGCCAGCGTCATCGCGTGCGCGGCGCCGTCGACGTTCCCGCGCGCGAGCCGGACGTCCGCGAGGAACGCCGCGCAGTAGGTCTCCGCCGGGCCGCCGTACTGGTACTCGATGAACTCCTCGCGCGCCTGCTCCAGCAGCCCCTCGGCCTCGACGAGATCGCCGCGCGACCGCGCGACGTACCCGCCCCACATCCGGTTCCCGGACACTATGAACAGCGACCCGCGCCGCTCGCCGTCCTCGATCGCGCGCGCCCAGGCGGCGGCCTCCTCCGGGTCCTCGACCATCGTCAGCACGTTGTTCGCGGAGATGGTCAGGAGCCCGTTGTCCTGCTCCATCAGCTCGTTCCCACTGAGCGCGGCGCGGGCGAGCACGCGGCACTGCTCGCGCGGCGCGCCGCCGTACGCCTGCACGAGCCCGGCGATCGACGCGAGCATCTTCGCTCCCGCGGGCGCGTCCGGCGGAGGCGGGGAATAGGTCGCCAGGTCGCCGAGGCGCGCCGGATCGCCCCCGCCGAAGATGACGCCCACCATCTCGATCGCCTCCAAGGCCAGCCGGAGGTCCTCGTGCTCGCCCGGAAGCTCCGCCTGCGCGCGGCGCGTCACCTCGACGGCCTCCGGCGCGCGGCCGGTGAAGCAGAGCGTCCGCGCGAGCAGCCGCGCCGCCTGCGCGCGGGTCCGCGGGTCGCGCAGCCCCTCGTACGCCGCCTCGAGATGCTCCAGCGCATCGGGCGCCCGGCCCTGCACCGCGGCGACCCCGAGCTCGAGCTGCAGCTCGGGCCGCAGCTCCGGCGAGGGCGGCTCGTCGAGCGCCCGGCGCAGGTACGCGACCGCGCTCTCGGGCGCGCCCCGCCGCATCGCGGAGGAAGCGGCGTCGCGCAGCACGTCGACAACCCGCGCATCGCCCCGGTGCGGGGACATCAGGAGCTGCGCGGCGACCTTGTCGGCGGGCGCGCCCGCCGCCGCGAGCACCTCCGCCGCGCGGGCGTGCTGCAGCTCCCGCTCCCCCGGCGGCAGCTCGTGGTAGACGGCGTCCCGCACCAGCGGGTGGACGAACCCCAGCGGGGGCTCGGGCCGCAGGATCTCCGCGGAGACCAGCGCCCCGGTGGAGGTCGCGACCTGCCACTCGTCGAGCTCCGCCAGCTTGGCGACGGAGGCGAGATCCGCGGATTCGCCGAGCACCGCCACCGCGCGGGCGACCGCCGCCGCCTCGCGCTGCAGCCGGCCGAGCCGCCGCAGGACCGTGCCGGCGACGGCCTTCGGCCCGGTCTCGCGGACGACCCGCGCGTGCATCGCGACCGGGCTGACGCGGTCGGACTCGAGCGCGGTCAGCAGCTGGCGGAGCAGCAGCGGGTTGCCCCCGGTGGCCTCGTGACACGAGGCGCAGAACGCGTCGTCGGCGTCCGCGCTCAGGCGCGTGCGGACGAGGGCGGCCGTTCCCGATTCGGTGAGAGGACCCGGGCGGACGGAGACCGTCCCGGGATCGTTCGCGATCTCGGCGAGCAGGGCGGCGTCGGTCGGCGGCTCCGCGGACCGGACCGTCGCCGCTACGAGGATCGGCTGCCCCTCGAGCCGCCGCGCCAGGTACGCGACGAACCGCAGCGACGGCGGGTCGCACCACTGCAGGTCGTCGATCGCGAGCACAAGCGGCTGCTGCGCGGCGACGTTGAGCGCCAGCCAGAACAGCCCGTGGAGGACCGCGAACGAGGCGTCGTCGCCCGCGCCGTCGCCGTCCGGCGCGCCGAAGACCTGCGCGGCGCCCGCCGCGGCGCCGGTCAGCGCGCGTTCGCGGAGGGCGGGATCGGCGAGCGCGCCCTCGAACAGCTGCCGGACGACCCCGAACGGGAAATCGCGCTCCAGCTCGCCGGCGCGGGCGAACAGCGCGAGCGCGCCCGACGCGCCCGCCTGCCGGCGCGCCTCCGCGAGCAGGCGCGTCTTCCCGATCCCCGCCGGGCCCTCCACCAACACGACCCGCCCCTCGCCGAGGAGCGCGTCCTCGACGAGGGAGAAGAGGGTGGCGACCTCGCGGTCGCGCTCGACAAGGTCCGCCGCGGAGGGGCGCGCGGGGGCCGGCGAAGGCGACGCGCCGGGCGGAGCCGCGGCGCCGGGCGAAGCGGCGGAGCCGGGCGAAAGCGGCGGCGGAGCGGCGCCGGGCGAAGCGTCGGAGCCCGGCGAAGGCGGCGGCGGAGCGGCGCCGCGTGGGGCCGAATCCGCCGATTCTGCGGCGGCGTCGGTCGCCTGGAGCAGCCTCTCGTGCAGGGCGACGAGCGCGGGGCCGGGGGTCGTCCCGAGCTCGTCGCGCAGCAGGCACCGGAGGTCCTCGTACGCGCGGAGCGCCTCGGCGACGTTGCCGCCGGCGGCGAGGACCTCCATCAGAGCGGCACGCGCGGACTCCCGGAACGGCGCGGCCTCGACCGCGGCGCGGGCGGCGCGCTCGGCGGGCGCCAGCTCCGTTCCCCGCAGGCGCGCGCCGATCGTCGCGACCGCCTCCAGAGCCTGCAGGCGCAGGTCCGCCAGCTCCGTGCGGCGGTCGTCGACCCACGGCGCCTCCAACCCGGGGAGCAGCCCGCGGTCGGCGATCGCGAGCGCCGCCTGGGCCGGTCCCCACGCGCCCCGCCAGTCGGACTCCGCAAGCGCGTCGGACGCCCGGCGCATCGCGTCGTGCGCGACCTCCCAGTCGATCCACGCATCGTCCGGCAGGACGAGCGTCAGCTCGCCGCGGCCGACCAGCCGCTCCGGCCCGAGCGCCTTGCGCAGCCGTGACAGCGGCGGGGCCAACGCCTCGCTGCCGCCGGGCGCGTCGCCCTCCGGCCACAGCGCCTCGACGAGCTCGTCCCGCCGCACCGGACGATCCCGGTGGAGCAGCAGGTACGCGACGAGCATCCGGCCCTGCCGCCCGGGCAGCTCGACCTTCCGGCCTTCGAGCTCGACGCTCAGCCGGCCGCACAACGAGATCCGGGTCGCGCCGACTTCCGCCACTTCGCCGCAGAACCTACACACGCGGCCGTAGCCGACCAACGGTGCGGGGTTCGGAAGCAGACCACTTGGGAAAGCAGCGCATCGTGCAGCCGATCCGCCTGAGCCCTGACGCCGTCACCGCTTCCGTGCCCGCCGAGGAGCGCACCCGCGAGCTGGAGCACCTGCTCGAGCTCGAGCGCGCCCGCCGCGCCGCGATCGAGGAGGGGCTGGACCGGCTGAGCGTCCGCTGCAGCGAGCTCGCGCGCGAGAACGCCGCGCTGCGGGACATGCTCCCCGCCGACGCCGCGCTGCCCGAAGCCGCCGTCTGACGCCCGCTCACCCCTGCGGGTGCGCGATGCTGCGCGCATGCTCGTCGAGCGCCCGCGGCTGCTCGCGCTCCTGGATCGCGGGTCGGACCTCCCCCTGACGCTCGTCTCGTCCGCGCCCGGCAGCGGGAAGACGGCGCTCGTCCGGTCGTGGCTCGCGGCGTCGGCCGACCGGCAGCGGGTCCCGGCGTGGGTCGCGGTGGAACGCGAGGAGACCGACGCGGCGCGGTTCTGGGCCAGCGTGACCGACGCGCTGCGCGACGCGGGCGCGCTCGCCGCCGACGACCCTGTCGCCCCGGCGCCCGGCGGCGACCAGGTCGCACTCGTCGAGCGGATCGTGAACGGCGTGCGACAGCCGGCGCTGCTGATCGTCGACGACGTCCACGAGCTCGCCACCGACGAGGCGCTCGAAGCGCTCGAGCTGCTGCTTCACCGCGGGCCGCCGCGGCTGCACCTCGTGCTCCTCACGCGGCGCGACCCGCCCATCGGGATCCACCGGCTGCGCCTCGCCGGCGAGCTCGTCGAGATTCGCAGCGAGGACCTCGCGTTCCGCCGCGACGAGGCGGCGGAGCTGCTGGCGGCCGCGGGGATCGCCGTCCGCGACGGCGACCTCGACCGCCTCCACCGGAGGACCGAGGGCTGGGCGGCCGGGCTGCGCCTGGCGGCGCTGTCGCTCGACCGCCACGATGACCCCGCCCGCTTCGTCGCGGAGTTCTCCGGCAGCGAGCGGACGGTCGCCGACTACCTGCTCGGCGAGGTCCTCGCGACCCAGCCCCCCGAGATCCGCCGCCTGCTGCTGCGGACCTGCATCCTCGACCGCGTCTGCGGCCCGCTCGCCGACCTGCTCACCGGCGGTGAGGACGGCGCGCTGCTGCTCAGCGAGCTCGAGGCGGCGAACGCCCTCGTCGTGGCGACCGACGTCTCGCGGACGTGGTTCCGCCTGCATCACCTGCTCGCGGACCTGCTGCGTCTGGAGCTGCGTCGCGTCGCGTCGAGCGAGCAGATCGCGGAGCTGCACCGCCTCGCGGCGGGATGGCTCGCGGCGGACGGGCAGCCGGTCGAGGCGATCCGCCACGCGCAGCTCGGCGGCGATCGTGACACCGCCGCGGAGCTGCTCGGCCGGAACTGGGCCGACCTGGTGCTCGACGGCCGCGAGGGCGCGCTCGCCGGGCTGCTCGAGGGCGCCGATCTCGCGGACCCCGAGCTGGCCGCGATCGCCGCCGCGGACCGGATGGCGCGCTCGCGGTGGGCGGAGGCGGACGCGCTCATCGACGCCGCGGAGCGCGGGATGGGCGCGCTGCCCGACGTGGACGCCGCGGAGCGCGGCTCGGACGCCGCGCGCGGAACCGGCGCGCTGCCCGAACCGCGGCGTGCGCGGGCGCAGGCGGCGCTCGCGACGGTGCGGCTGCTGCGCGCCCGCCGCGTCGGCGGGCTGGACGAGGCGCTCGACGGCGCCGGGCCGCTGCTCGACGGCTCCGCGGGGAGCGGCGCGCTGCAGGCGTACGGCCTGCTCAACCTCGGCATCGCCGAGTCATGGGCGTTCCGGCTGGCGGAGTCGCGCGCGCACCTCGACCGCGCGCTCGCCCTCGCGCGGGAGCTCGACCGCCCGCACGTCGAGCTGGCCTGCCTGACCACGCTCGGGACCGTCGAGAACCTCCTCGGCGGCCTCGACCGCGCGGACGATCGCTCGCGCGAGGCGATCGCGATCGCGGAGCAGCGAGGGTGGACGAGCGATCCACTCGCCAGCATCGCCGCGCTGACCCTCGGCGTCGTCGCCCTCGACCGCGGGCGCCTCGCCGACGCGGAGGACTGGCTCGCCCGCGCGGCGCCCGCGCTGCACGGCGCGCCCGAGCCGGCCGCGACCGTCGGCCTCCGCCACGCCGAAGGGATGCTCGCCTACGCCCGCGGCCGGTTCGCGCAAGCCGCGACCGCGTTCGAGGACGCCGAGCGCCTCGCCGACGAGCTGCGAGCGCCGCACTTCCTCGCGCGACGGGCGGCGATGTGGGCGAGGCGCGCGAGGATCGCGGAGGGGGCGGAGCCGCGCGGTGGCGCGGAGGGCGCGACCGCGGACGCCGGCGGGGCGGCCGTGAGCGGCGCGGAGGGCGCGACGCACTCCGATGCCGACCTCTGCGCCATCGCGGCGCGGGAAGCGCTCGCGGTGGGCGACCCGGAGGCGGCGGCGGCCGCCATCGCTCCGGTGCTCGACGGGCGCGCGATTCCGTTCCACCCGAACGTCGAGGTCGAGGCGCTGCTGCTCGACGCGGTCGCGCGGCGGGCGCTGGGCGACCGCGACGCGGCGGAGCGAGGCGTCGAGCGCGCGCTCGCGCTGACGGAGCCTCAAGGGCGCACGTGGAGCGTCCTCACCGTGCCCGGCGTCGCGGACGTGCTGAGAGACCACCCGCGCCACCGCACGAAGCACGGCGCGCACCTCCGCGCGCTCCTCGACGCGGCCCACGGCGCCGAGCCGGCCACGGCACCCGCCGAGCAGCTCAGCGAGCGCGAGGTCGCCGTCCTGCGCCTCCTCCCCACGAACCTGTCCGCGAACGACATCGCCAAAGAGCTGTTCCTCTCCGTGCACACGGTCAAGACGCACATGCGCAGGCTCTACGCGAAGCTCGACGTCCACACGCGCGCGGAAGCGGTCGAGAAGGGCCGCACCCTCGGGCTCCTCGCCAGACGCTGATTCACACACATCGTGCGATGACGGGTCACACGGCCGGGCCCGAGCCTTCCGGCCATGACAACGCGCTACGAGATCACCGTCCGGGGCCGCCTGAGCGACCGGCTGGTGCAGGCCTTCGACGGCCTGACCGCCACGCCCGTGCCGGCCGGGACGGTGCTCAGCGGCGAGCTCCCCGACCAGGCCGCGCTGCACGGCGTCCTGGCCCGGATCGAGTCGCTGGGCCTCGAGCTGCTCGACATCCACACGGAGGAGACAGTCATGTCCAGCACCACGCAGCAGACCACCCCGCAGGCCGGCCGCAAGCGGCTCGTCAACCGCCTCACCGCGGGCGCCGCCACCCTCGCCGCCGTCGCGGCGGTCACCGTCGCGGTCTGGCCGGCGTCCGAGGCCGAGAAGGCCTACGACGACGGGCACGACGTCGGCGTCGCGGTCAGCGACCTCTACTACGCCGACAGCACCGAGGAGGTCGACCAGGCCCTCGCGGACCTCGACGACGCGCTCGTCGACACCCGCGAGCACGCGGGCGACGCGGTGTACGAGCAGGCCGACAAGCAGGCCGACGCGCTCGACCGCGCGGTCGACGGCTACGTCGGCGCGACGACGAGCAGCGACGACTGGGACCAGGAGCTCTACGAGGCCGAGCTCGAGGACGCCGTCGACGACCTGCAGGACAACGCCGCGGAGTTCCAGACCGAGGCGCCCGAGGTCGAGCAGTCCTTCTGGGACGGCGTCGACGACGGGCTGGAGGGCCTCTAGTAGGCCAGATGCTCCGGGATCGGCGCCCCGCTCCTCCTCTGAACGCTGACGGCGTACGCCCGCGGCCGGAAGAGGAGGATCGGGTCGTCGGTCGTCTCGATCCCGTCGATCACGCGCGTCGGGTCGAACACGAGCACGTCCTCGGGCGACCGCTCGCGCCCCTCCTCCACGCCGGTCAGCTCCAGCCGGCCGACCTCCACCCGCTCGCGCTCCTCCGGCCACTGCTCCGTCGGGTCCGCGATCGCGTCGCCTTCCTCCGCGATCACCACCGACAGCCGGAACGCCGCCCCCGCGCGCTCGCGGATGTCCTCCTGCAGGTAGTCGCGGCCACGCGCCTTCGCGTCCTCGTCGCTCAGCTCCTCGACGCCGCCCTCCGGCTCGAGGCGCCAGCGCACGTGACGCGACTCGCCCGCCGCGTTCGTGCAGCGGAAGGCGTGGATGCTGTTGTAGACGCAGGTCGCGTAGCTCGCCGGCGGGGCCGCGCCGAGGGCCGCCTGGATCGCCGGCAGCGCCTCCGGGTGCTGCTGGAGGAAGGCGCCCGCGGCCTCCATCCCCTCCGCGCGCGCCTTCGTGAACGCGTGGAAGTCCTCGACGGTGCGCACGAAGAAGCAGGGCAGCGAGAGCCCGACCAGGTCGGTGCGCGTGTCGTCGTCGACGTAGACCTTGATCGCGACGCCGCGACCCTCGCGGGCGTAGTCGGGGATGTTCGGGTCGCCGCCGCCGTTGGAGAACCGCACCGTCGCGCGGTACGTGCCGCCGTCGAAGTGCCGCGCGCGGGTCAGCGCAGCGGCCTCCGGCGTCGCCGTGAACGTCGCCGCCATGAGCGTCCCCTTCGCGTGCGCGGCGCGGTGGCCGTCGTGCGCGCCCGAGACGGCGTTGATCGCGTCGACGACCTCCGTCGGGCTCGGGGTCACGGCCGCAGGCGCACCGGCAGGTGCTTGAGCTGGTTGACGAACGGCGAGACGACGTGCTCGGGCGTGCCGTTCAACCGCATCTCGGGGAAGCGCCGCAGCGTCTCCTCGAACAGCACCTTCAGCTCCAGCCGCGCGAGCGCCGTGCCCAGGCAGTAGTGCCGCCCGCCCGCGCCGAACGCCTGGTGCTCGTTCGGGTCGCGCGTGACGTCGAAGCGGTCGGGCTCTGAGACCTTCGTCTCGTCGCGGTTGGACGAGACGTACCACATCACCACCTTGTCGCCCTCCTTGATCCGCGCGCCGTTCAGCTCGGTGTCGCGGGTCGCGGTGCGGCGGAAGTGGGCGAACGCGGGGAACATCCGCAGCGACTCCTCGACCGCCGCGGACACGAGCGACGGATCCGCGATCAGCTTCGCCCGCTCCTCCGGGTGCTCGAGCAGCGCGCGCATCCCGCTGGAGTACGTCGCCTTCGTCGAGTCGTTGCCCGCCGCCATGAGCAGCACGAACCCCATGACGATCTCGGCGTCGGTCAGCCGCTCGCCGTCGACCTCGGCGTGCACGAGGACCGACGTGAGGTCGTCGGTCGGGCGCTCGCGCCGCTCGGCGATCAGCGCGTTGCAGCGGCGGAACATCTCCGGCACGTCGCGCTCCATCACCGCCTGCGAGCCCTCCGGCGTGATGTCCTCGTCGCCCGCGGCCATCATCGAGTTCATCAGCCGCGCCCAGATCTCGTCGTCCTCCGGCGGGATGCCCATGAAGCTGCCGATGACGCGCGAGACCGCCGGCTGGGCGACGTCCTCGACGAGGTCGCAGGTGTCGCGGCCGTCGAGCCGGTCGAGGACGTCGATCACGATCGCGCGGATGTCGTCCTCGTGCTCGGCGATCCGCTTCGGCGTGAAGCCGCGCTGGAAGAGCGCCTTGAGCCGGTCGTGCTTGGGCGGGTCCATCCCGATGAACATCGCCTGCTGCAGCTCGAGGTCGATGATCGCGTGGGTCAGCGCGGTCACGCCCGTCGCGGACGAGTACGTCTCCCAGTCGCGGCTCACGGCGTGGATGTCGTCCCACGTGGTGACCGACCAGAAGCCGGCCTCGTCCGGGTACTCCGGCATCCGCTCGGTCCAGTGCACGGGGCACTGCGCGCGCAGCTCCCGGAAGAGCTCGTGCGGGGGGCCGTCCTGCCAGTGCTCGCGCTCGCTGACGAGCACGTCGTCGAGGGTCCTGCGCTCGGGCGTCGTGGCCATGGCGCGACCCTACTCCCGGGGCTTGCCGCGTTCAAAGCCGGCAGCGTGATGTGCTTCACGGATGGCAGAGCTCGGCGAAGCCGCCGGCTGGGGCGCGGCCGTCGCGGCGAGCCTGGTCCTCGGCGCGCTGCTCGCGGCGTTCACCGCGCCGCACAACCGCCTCTCCGCGGAGCTCACCGCGTTCGGCGGCGGAGTCCTGCTCGCGGCGGTCGCGCTGGAGCTGGTGCCCGAGGCCGACGCCGAGGCCGGCGCGGAGCTGACCGCGGTCGGGCTGGTCGCCGGCACGCTCGTCTACGTCGCGATCGACGCCTGGCTGAACCGCCGCGAGGAGACCAAGGAGACGCGGACGACGATGCATCGCTCCGCGGCCGGCGAGAAGGTGAGGATGGACATGGAGGTCGCGCGCGGCGAGTCGATCGCGGCCGGGCTCTTCGTCGACGGCGTACCGGAGTCGATCGCGCTCGGGCTGACGGTCGCGGAGGGCGAGCTCGGCCTCGCGCTGCTCGCGGGCGTCCTCGTCGGCAACGTCGTCGAGGCCTACGGCGCGGCGCAGCCGATCGTCGTCGGCGGCCGGTCGGCGCGCTTCGCGATCGGACTGCTCGCCGGGATCGGGGTCGCGCTGCTGCTGGCGACGGTCCTCGGCGGCACCGTGCTCGCGGACGCTCCGGGCGACGTCATCGGGACGGCTCAGGCGGTGGCCGCCGGCGCCGTCCTCGCGGTGGTGTCGATCGCGATCGTTCCGCACGCGTTCGAGGAGGTGAAGGCGACCGTCGCCGTCGCGACGATCCTCGGCTTCACCGCCGGCTACCTGCTGTCCTAGCCGGCGGCGGCGAGCTCGCCCCAGGTGACGAGCCGGCGGGCGTCCTCGTCCCAGAGCTTCAGGCGCGCGGCCCTCACGCCGTCCCACAGCGAGAGCGTCGGGACCGTGTGGAAGGCGGGGACGGCGTCGTGCGCGGCCTGGAGGTGGTAGTTCGGGACCCGCGCGCTGAGGTGGTGCACGTGGTGCAGCCCGATGTTGCCGCTGAACCACTGCAGCGGCTGCGGGAGCCGCAGGTACGAGCTGCCCCGCAGCGCGGCGTGCTCGTACGACCAGCCGCCGGCGTTCTCCCAATAGGCGTCCTCGAACTGGTGCTGGACGTAGAACAGCCAGACGCCCGCCGCGGCCGCGATGAACATCGCCGGGAACTGCACGAGCAGCCAGGTCGGGAAGCCGACGGCCCAGATCAACCCGCCGACGGCGACCAGCAGCGCCGCGTTCGTCAGGTGGACGCTGTTGCGCAGGCGGCGGCGGTCGCTCTTGCCGGTGCGGCGCGGCTGGATCATCAGCCCCCAGATCGGGCCGAGGCCGAACATGACCAGCGGGTTGCGGAAGAGGCGGTAGCCGAGGCGGGCGCGCCAGGGGCGGGCGCGGTACTCCCCGACCGTCCACGTCATGACGTCGCCGGTGCCGCGGCGGTCGAGGTCGCCGGAGGTCGCGTGGTGCACGGCGTGGTCGTGCTTCCACTTCGCGTACGGCGTCCACACGACGAAGCCGAGCGCGCGGCCGAGCCAGACGTTCGCGCGCTTCGACGGCAGGAACGAACCGTGCGCGCAGTCGTGGAACATGATGTACGTCCGCAGCAGAAAGCCGCCGCTGAGCGGGGCGAGCGCCAGGGCGAGCCACGCGGACACGTCCACCAGCAGGTGGCCGAGGACGGTCAGCGCGACGTACGGGACGACAGACGTCGCCAGGTCCAGAACGCTGCGGCCGACGTGTGGCCGCGCGTACCGGCCCAGGACGGAAGGTGTCATCCGCCCCGATGTTAGTTGCCAACCGAGACGAGTGACGCCATCTTCTCGGGGACGCGTACCGGGGTCGCGTGGACGACCGCCCGCTCCGAGGGAGCGAGCGTGACGTGCACGAGCCGGACGCGCTCGTCCGCCCTGTCGGCGGGGCGGATGTCGCGCTGCCGCAGGACCTCCGCGATGACGACCTCCATCTCGAGCAGCGCGAGGTGCGACCCGACGCAGTGCCGCTTGCCGCCGCCGAACGGGATCCAGCCCTCGCGGCTGGGCTCGCGGTCGGGGTCGAACGGCTCGTCGCCCTGCACGAGCGGGATCGACGGCGCGACCACCCACCCCGCCGGGATGGTGAAGCCGGCGAGCTCGAGGTCGCCGGTGAGCGCGCGGGGCGTGTCGATGATGACCGGGCGCGCGCGCAGGACCTCGCGGACCGTGGCCTTGAGGTACGCGTCGTCCTCACCGGCGCGGACCTCCTCGACGAGCCGTTCGAGGATGCGCGGGTGGCGCGCGAGCCGCTCGAACGCCCAGGCCAGCGACGTCGCCGTCGTCTCGTGGCCGGCCTGCAGCAGCGTGTGCAGCTCGTCGCGGATCGCGACGTCGCTGAGCCCGCCGTCGCGGATCATCACGCTGAGCGCGTCGGTCCGGTCGCCGGTCCCCTCCTCGCGGCGGCGCCGGATCTCGTCGTACAGCAGCACGTCCGCCTCGGCCTGCGCGCTGAGGAAGCGGCCGAGCGGGCCGGGGACGCGGCGCATCCGCGGCCGCTTGACGGCGAAGTTGAAGAAGCGCGGCGGGACGAGCAGCAGCATCGGTGAGCCGGCGGCCTCCAGCAGCGCGGCGAGCAGCTTGCGCAGCCGGTCCATCCGCGGCCCCTCGGACAGCCCGAAGACGAGCCGCATGATCACCTCGAGCGTGATCGCCTGCATGTGCGGGCGGATCGGGAACGGCTCGTCGGCGGGCAGCCGCTCGATCTCCGCTCGCGCGATCCGCGCGATCTCGTCGCGGTAGTCGTCGACGACGCGCCGGTGGAACGCGGGCCCGAGCAGCTTGCGGTGCTCGAGCCACTCCTCGCCCTCGGTGACGAGCATCGAGTGGTGGCCGACGACGGGAGCGAGGAACTCCCGCCGCGCGTCGCCGGCGCGGCCGATCGTCCGGTCCGCGGCGTACACCTCGCGCGCCAGCAGCGGGTCCGCGACGTAGACGAAGTTCATGAAGCCCGGGATGCTGATCCGGAACACGTCGCCGTACCGGTCGCGGCAGCGATGCAGGAACCCGATCGGATCCTTCGCGAGGAGCGCCGCCTGAGCGACGGCGGGAAGGCGCGGGCCGGGAGGCAGCATGCGGCCGAGTATGCCGATACCGCCCGGGCCATGTGTGACGTCACACGGGGGGGCGAATCCTTCGCGCTGTCCTGCTTGACCGTCGGTATGCGACGTTCAGGCAGGACAGTCTCCGCGGAGCTGGCCCGGATCGCCACCGCGCAACACCGTGTCGTCACGCGGGCGCAGCTTCTCGAGGCCGGCCTCTCGCCGGCTGCCATCGTGCGGCGGCGCCGCGCCGGCGCGCTCATCACGGTGCATCCCGGCGTCTATCGGGTCGGCCACAGCGCGCCGAGCACCGACGCGACGTATCTCGCCGCGGTTCTCGCCTGCGGCGACGGCGCGGTGCTGAGCGTCATGGCCGCCGCGCATCTGCACTCGCTCGTTCGCGGACGGCCACCACGTCCCGAGGTGACGGCGCGCACCGAACGGCTCATCGAGGGAGTGACGACGCGGCGCGCGCGGACGTTCGATCCTGTCGATGCCGTCGTCGTCCGAGCGATCCGCTGCACGACGGTCGCTCGGACGGTCGTCGACCTCGCCGGCGTCCTCGACGTCGATGCTCTGACCCGGCTGTGCCACGAGGCGGACGTGCTGTACCGCGTCACGCCGGCGCACGTCGACGCGGTGCTGGCGCGCCGGCCGAACACCGCCGGCGCGGCGAAGCTGCGGCGCGTGCTCCACGGCGAGGAGCGGGTCACGATCAGCGCGCTGGAGCGGCAGTTCCTCCGGCTGCTGCGGCAGAACGAGCTCCCGCTGCCCGAGACGAACCGGCGCGCGGGGTCGAAGCGCGTCGACTGCCGGTGGCCGGACGTGCGGCTCACCGTCGAGCTGGACGGCTATCGGTTCCACAGATCACGGCACGCCTGGGAGCAGGACCACCGGCTGCGCGAACTCCGGGCGATTCTCGCCCACCGTCCTGCCTGACCGTCGGTATCCGACGTCTATCCAGGACGGTGAGCGAGGGAACGCGGGCGGTCAGGCGGCGACCGGATCCGGGCGGACGACGACCGTCTCCGCGATCGGGACGATGTCGTCGGCCGGCATCCCGACCTCTCCGGCGTGCTCGCGCACCTTGTCCTCGCTCGACGCCTCGTAGATGCAGAACGTCCCGAGCGACCCGTCGCTCTCCTGAACGACGTAGCTGCGGATCCACCGGATGTCGTCCGGGTACGAGTCCGCCGCGACCTGCTTCGACCGCTCCGCTGCGGCCTCGAGCTCGGCGGGCGACGCCCAGCCGTTGCGGCGCCGGATCATGAAGAGCTGCATGCGTGACCTCCTGGGTCGACGGAGTGGCGCGATCCTACGCTCGTCTCCGCAGGCCGCGAAAGCGTTACAGCGAACAGGTGGTCGGGGTCCGCGAACCAGCCGCTCAGCTCGAGGCCCGCGGCGCGCAGGTCCGCGTCCAGCCGCTCGGCCGTGAACTTCGCGCTGATCTCCGTCCGCAGCTCCTCGCCGCGGGCGAAGCGAACAGTGAGGCCCAGCGCTCCCACCGACACCGTCTGCCGCGAGCGCGCGCGCAGCCGCATCTCGACCCACTCGTAGTCGGGGTCGAAGAACGCGACGTGCTCGAACGCGCTGACGTCGAAGTCGGCGTCGAGCTCCCGGTTGACGACGCGCAGGACGTTGCGGTTGAACTCGGCCGTGACGCCCGCGCTGTCGTCGTAGGCCGCCTCGATCACCGCGGGGTCCTTGACGAGGTCGGCGCCGAGCAGCAGGTGGTCGCCGGGCCGCAGGCGGGTGCGCAGCTCGCGCAGGAACCGCCGCCGCGCTCCCGGCAGGAAGTTGCCGATCGTCCCGCCGAGGAACACGATCAGCCGCTGGCCGACCGGCTCCGGCAGCTCGGCGAGGTGACGCTCGAAGTCGCCGACGAGCCCGTGCACCTGCAGCCCCGGGTACTCGGCGACCAGCTGCTCGGCGCACGCCTCGACGGTCGTCGCCGACACGTCGACCGGGACGAAGCGCTCGAGCGTCCCGGCGGCGGACAGCGCGTCGAGCAGCACGCGCGTCTTCGTCGCGTAGCCCGCGCCGAGCTCGACGACCTCGGCCGCCCGCGTGCGCTCGGCGATCAGAGACGCGTGCTCGTGCAGGATCGCGCGCTCCGTGCGGGTCGGGTAGTACTCGGGCAGCTCGCAGATGCGCTCGAACAGCTCGGAGCCGTGCGCGTCGTAGAAGTGCTTGGGCGGGAGTTCCTTGAACGGGCGCGTGAGCCCGTCGAGGACGTCCTCGGCGAGGGTGCGCTCGACCATCACGCCACCTCCTCCACGAGCCGCACGCCGCTGAAGATCTGCCGCCGCTGCGGGAGGTCCCAGTTGCGGAACGTGCGCGTCGCGACACGCGGCGACGCGGCCCACGAGCCGCCGCGCAGCACGCGATGGCCCCGCAGGAAGAAGACCTCGCTGTACTCGCGGTACGGGGACGCGCGGAAGCCCGGATAGCCGTCGAACTCGGTGGACGTCCACTCCCAGACGAGGCCGACGCCTTCGAGCGCCGCGGAGGCCCGCTCCCACTCCGCTTCGGTCGGGAGCCTGGCCCCGAGGCTGCGCGCGAAGGCGTCGGCCTCGAACCACGAGACGTGCTGGACGGGCCGGTCGTCGCCGCCCGCCCAGCGCAGCGGGTGGGTGATGTCGTAGTCCTCCTTCCACGCCCAACCCTCGTCCGACCACCACTCACGACGCTCGTAGCCGCCGCCCTCGGCGAACGTCAGCCACGTCGCGTTGGTCACGGGCGCGCGGGTGATGCGGAAGGCCGGCAGCTCGCGCGTGTGCCGCGGCCGCTCGTTGTCGTAGGCGAAGCCGTCGTCGCCCGCTCCCATCGCGAACGCCCCGGCCTCGACCTCCAGCCACTCGGGCTCCGAGGGGAAGGACGGCAGCGTGGCCGGCGCGCCACCGGGCAGACCGCCGAGGAAGAGCGCCTGGCGCATGGTCTCGGCGTGCTGCAGCTCGTGGCGCAGGACCAGCTCGTGGAAGTCGTGCGGCTCGTCCATGAAGGCCAGCGTCCGCGCGCGGACGGCGGCCATGTACTCGAGCGTCTCGTCGTAGCGGAGCAGGTCGATCTCGCCGCGCACAGCGCGCGGCGTCTCGAACGCGTCGTACGCCGCGGCGAGGTCCTCGCGCAGCAGCGGCTCGCCCGCGAGGCGGTGCACGCACCAGAGATCCTCGTAGGCGGCGATGTGACCCAGGTCCCAGACCAGCGGGGACATCACGGGGTCGAGCGGGCGGTGCAGGACCTTCTCGTCGAGGTCGCGCACGAGGTCCAGCGTGCTGGACCGGGCGTCGGCCAGTGCGTCCATCGGAGCACGGTCGCAGACCGCGACGTCGCGTTACAACGTGACCGCGGGTCAGCGCTCGACGAACGGGCCGTGGGCGGTGAAGTCGACGATCTGGCCGTCCGCCTCGACGCCCCAGACGCAGTTCACGCTCCCCGCCGCGACGAGCGTGAGCCCCGTGAAGTTCGTCTGCGCCCACCCGACCTGACCGCCGAGGAAGAGGCAGAGCCGCCCGTCGGCGGGATCGACGCCGAGCGACACGGCGCCGGCGTACGTGCTCCACAGCGAGCCGTCGCTCGCCGCGGCGATGCGCTCGATCCGGTCGAGCTCGGACTTCCTGCATCCCTCCCGCCAGGACGCGCCGTCCCAGATCTGCGTGTCGCGTTCGTCATCAGCGCCCACAGCTGCGTCGCGGACGTGGCCGCGATCGACGTCAGCACGCCGGTGATGCTCTCAGACGCGCTGCGCGCTGTGCAGAAGGTCTTCGTACAGCGTGGCGGTGGACTGCGCGACGTCGGCCCAGTCGAAGCGCAGCACGTGCTCGCGACCCTCGCTGACGAGCCGGTCGCGCAGCTCGGCGTCGGTCAGGACGCGCTCGATCGTGCGCGCGAGCGCGGCCGCGTCGGCGGAGCGGAAGCGCAGGCCGACGTCGCGGGGGACGACCTCTCTGAGACCGCCGGTGTCCGCCGCCACGCACGGGCAGCCGCTCGCCATCGCCTCGAGCGCGACGAGCCCGAACGGCTCGTAGAGCGACGGGATCACGCAGAGGTCGGCGATGCGGTAGAGCCCGTGGAGGGCGTCGTCGCCCAGCCAGCCGGCGAACGTCCCGTGCTTCGTGAGCCGGAGGCGCTTCGCCTGGGCCTTCAGCTCCTCCTCGTGCGTGCCGGTGCCGGCGACGAGGAAGCGCACCTTCCCGATCCGCCGGATCACGTGCGGCAGCGCGTCGAGCGCGACCTGGAAGCCCTTCTCGTACACGAGCCGGCCCGCGAGGAGCACGAGCTTCTGGTCGTCCGCCGCGTACCGCCGCCGCAACTCGCGCAGGTCGCCCGGCACGTGCAGGTCGGTGGGGTCGATGCCGTTCGGGATGACGGTGACCGCGGCGCGCGGGAGGTCGAACACGTCGGCGACGTGGCCCTCCATGTACTTCGAGCACGCGATGACGCGGTCGGCGCGGTGGACCATCCGCTTCTCGACGGCGTGGATGTGCGACTGCGGGTGCTTGTCGACCCACCCCTGGTGCCGGCCGTGCTCGGTCGCGTGCACGGTCACGACCCACGGGACGCGCATGCGGTTCGCCAGCCGCTGCGCCGCGACCGCGACGAGCCAGTCGTGCGAGTGCAGCAGGTCGAACTCGAAGCGCTCGAGCAGCTCCGCGCCCGCCGCGAGCATGTCCGCGTTCATCTGCGCGACCCACGCGAGGAACGCGTCGAGGTCGTCGCGCGGGAACGCCGGCTCGCGCACGCGGTGGACGACGACGCCGTGGCGCTCCTCCTCCGCGGGCGCGTGGTCGCCGCCGCGCGTCAGGACGTGCACGTCGTGGCCTGCCGCGGCCAGCTGCTCGGTGAGCTTGCGGACGTGACGCGCGAGGCCGCCCTCGACGATCGGCGGGAACTCCCACGAGAGGATCAGGACGCGCACGGCGCGCGAAGGCTATAGGGCCACGAGCGCGTACGACCGGCCGTCCGTGAGCGATCGCACGGACCCGTGCGCCTCGACCACCGCGTCCTGTCCCGCGTCGCGGAGGACGGCCACCACGAGCACCGACCCGCCGCGCGTGAAGGCGCAGGCGTCGGGGCCGGCGGGGAGCGGCTCGTAGCCGCCGGCGAACGCCTCGGGCCGCTCGGCGCGCAGGCGGAGCGCCCGGCGGATGAGGTCGAGCTTCTCGCGGTCGCGCGGGTCGCCGGGCTCGCCGTCGAGCATCCGGCGGCGCTTCGCCCAGTCCACCTGACGGCGGTTGTCGGGGTCGACGAGGCTGAGCGAGACGAGCTCGTCGCCCTGGTAGACGTCGGGCACGCCGGGCGACATGAGCTTCAGCAGCGTCTGGGCCATCGCGCTGCGGTGACCGGCCTCGGCGACCTTCGCGGCGAAGTCCTCGAAGCCAGGGAACGACGGGACCTCGAGCGCGAAGTCGGCCACGAGGCGCTCGTACTCGGTGTCGGGCTCGACCCAGTTCGAGTTGCGCTTCGCCTCGCGCACCGCCTTCTCGAAGTACGCGCGCACGCGCTCCTCGGCGATCGGGTGCGCGCCGAGCATGGTCTGGAAGGCGAAGACCTGCTCGAGCCCGTCCGGCGGGCCGGGGCGGAGCCACTCGCGGACGAGGGCGACGTACTCGTCCGCCATCGTCGAGAGCGCCCCGATCCGCGCGCGAACGTCGCCCGACCGCTTCGTGTCGTGCGTCTGCGTGATGAGCAGGTTGTTGGGGAAGCGCTCCTGCCGCACGAGGTTCGCCTCGTGGAACTGGTCGACGGTGATCCCGAACCGCGACGGGTCGCCGCCGACGTCGTTCAGCGCGATCAGGCGGACGTAGCGGTAGAACGCCGTGTCCTCGACGCCCTTGGCCATCACCGGCGGCGTCGTCTGCTGGAAGCGCGTGACCCACTCCGCCGGCCTGCCGTCGTAGAGGTCCGGCACGCCGGCCTCCTCCAGGACCGCCCGATCCTCCTCCGACCTGCCGCCGTCGTACGTGCGGTAGACGGGCAGCGAGGCCAGCAGCCGCTCGGTGCCAGGCACCGCGCAGATCCGTTGCAATCTCTCCACCTCCGGGCGGAAGGTGGTGGAGGCCTGTTGCAGCTTCGCCTCGAAGGCGATCTCGCCGAACTCGCGCGGGTCGAGGGCGCTCAGCGTGGATTCGGCGGAGGGGTCCACGAACAGCGCCTGGACGTCGTTGAGGAACTCGTAGCCGACCGTCCCCTCGACCGGCCAGTCGCGCAGGTGCTCGCCGGGGTCGAGGATCTTCTCGACCCACGCGTGCTCGACGCCCTCGGCCGCGAGCCGCTCCAGGTACCCGGCGGGGTCGGCCATCCCGTCCGGATGGTCGATCCGCAGCCCGTCGACCAGGCCCTCGCGCACGAGCGACAGCGCGAGCCGGTGGGTTTCCGCGAACACCTCGGGGTCCTCCTGCCTGACGCCCGCGAGGTGGTCGATGTCGAAGAACCGCCGGTGCCGGGGTGGGTCGGCCCCATCGTCGATGTCGAAGAACTTCGACCGGAGCTCCTCGTCGGCCCAGTACCGGTTCGCGTCGTCGACCGCCATGTGGTTCGGGACGATGTCGAGGATCACCCCGAGCCCCGCCTCGCGCGCGGCGCCGACGAGCGCGCGGAACGCCTCCTCCCCGCCGAGCTCCGAGGAGATCGACGTCGGGTCGACGACGTCGTAGCCGTGCGTCGAGCCCGCGCGCGCCTGGAACGACGGCGGCAGGTACAGGTGCGAGACGCCGAGGTCACGCAGGTACGGCACCAGCTCGCGCGCCTCCGCGAACCCCAGCCCCGGCCCGAGCTGCAGCCGGTACGTGCAGCGGAACGGCGCGCTCACGCGGTCCTCCGCATCAGCAGCAGCGAGCGCTCCATCACGGCGACGGGCCCGCCGGCTTCCTGCTCCTTGCCGCGCTGGCGCTCTTCCTTGTCGGCGGTCGTCAGCTCGACCACCCAGCGCTTGCCGAACCGGTCGCCCGGCAGCAGGAACTCGACGTCCTCGTGGTGCGCGTTGAGGAGCAGCAGGAACGAGTCGTCGGTGACGATGTTCCCGCGCGCGTCGCGCTCGAGCAGCTCGTCGCCGTTGAGGAACACGCCGAGCACGTGCGCGTCCGGGCGGGTCCAGTCGGGCGTCGTCATGCGCCGGCCGTCGGGACGGAACCACCAGACGTCCGGCAGCCCCGAGCCGTGCACCTCCTCCCCCTTCAGGAACCGCGTGCGCCGGAACGCCGGGTGCTCCTGGCGCAGCTTGATCAGCCGCCGGGTGAACGCGAGCAGGTCCCGCTGCTCGTCGCCGAGATCCCAGTCGAACCAGGAGATCTCGCTGTCCTGGCACCAGGCGTTGTTGTTGCCGCCCTGGGTCCGGCCCATCTCGTCGCCGCCGAGCAGCATCGGGGTGCCGAGCGAGAGGAACAGCGTCGCGAGGAAGTTCCGCTGCTGCCGGGCGCGCAGCCGGCGGATCATGACGTCGTCGGTCTCGCCCTCGACGCCGTGGTTCCACGAGCGGTTGTCGTCGGTGCCGTCGCGGTTGTCCTCGCGGTTGGCCTCGTTGTGCTTCTCGTTGTAGGAGACGAGGTCGCGCAGCGTGAAGCCGTCGTGCGCGGTGACGAAGTTGACCGACGCGAACGGCGTGCGGCCGTCGTCCTCGTACAGGTCGCTCGACCCGGTAAACCGCGCGGCGAACTCGTTGACCGGGGACTGTCCCCGCCAGAAGTCGCGCACGACGTCGCGGTACATCCCGTTCCACTCCGACCACAGGACCGGGAAGTTGCCGACCTGGTAGCCGCCGGGGCCGACGTCCCACGGCTCGGCGATCAGCTTGACCTGCGAGAGGATCGGGTCTTGGTGGATGACGTCGAAGAACGCGCTGAGGCGGTCGACGTCGTACAGCTCGCGCGCCAGCGCGCTCGCCAGGTCGAAGCGGAAGCCGTCGACGCGGCACTCGCTGACCCAGTAGCGCAGCGAGTCCATGATCAGCCGCAGCACGCTCGGGACGCGCGCGTCGAGCGTGTTGCCCGTGCCCGTGTAGTCCATGTAGTGGCGCGGGTCGTCGGGGACGAGCCGGTAGTAGCTGTTGTTGTCGGCGCCCTTGAACGACAGCATCGGGCCGAGGTGGTTGCCCTCGGCGGTGTGGTTGTAGACGACGTCGAGGATCACCTCGATCCCCGCGCGGTGCAGCGCCTTGACCATGCCCTTGAACTCGCGGACCTGCTCGCCGCGGGCGCCGCTCGCGCTGTAGCCGGCGTGCGGCGCGAAGTAGCCGATCGAGGAGTAGCCCCAGTAGTTGGTCAGGCCGCGCTCGTGCAGGAAGTGCTCGTCGGCGATGTGGTGGACGGGCAGGAGCTCCACGGCGGTCACCCCAAGCGCGTCCAGGTGCTCGATCGCGGCGTCGGAGGCCAGGCCGGCGTACGTGCCGCGCAGGTCCTCGCGGACGCCCGGGTGGCGCATGGTGAATCCCTTGACGTGGGTCTCGTAGATGACGGTCTCGCCCCACGGGCGGTCGGGCGGGCGGTCGTCCTCCCAGTCGAAGCCGCGGTCGACGACCACCGACTTGGGGATCGCCGGCGCGCTGTCCTCGTCGTCGGGCTCGAGGTCGGCGTCGGTGGTGTCGGGGTGCGCGGCCGGAACGTACGGCAGGACGTTCGCGCGCTCCCAGGCGATCGGCCCCTCGATGGCCTTCGCGTACGGGTCGATCAGGAGCTTGTGGGGGTTGAAGCGGTGCCCCTCGTGGGGCGCGTACGGCCCGTGGACGCGGTAGCCGTAGCGCGTGCCAGGCCCGACGCCCGGCAGGTGGCAGTGCCAGTTGAACGCGGTGCGATGCGTGACCTCGATGCGCTCCTCGTTGTCCTCGTCGTCGAAGACGCAGAGCTCGACGCGCTCGGCGTGTTCGGAGAACAGCGAGAAGTTCGTGCCGTTCCCGTCCCACGTCGGCCCGAGCGGGAAGGCGCGGCCCGGCCACACCTCCCTCATCTGATGAGGGCGCCCGACATCGGCGCGACCTCTTCACCGTCGACCGTGACCGCTTCGCGCCCGAAGTTCATGACGAGCGTGCCGCCGGCGCGCTCGACCCGCAGCCACTTCGCGTCCTCGTCGAAGTCGATCGCCCTGACCTCGCCGAGCGTGCGCCGCTCGGCGATCAGGCGCGCGTAGAGGTCGCGCACGCCGGGTCGCTCTCGCCTCGTCAGCTTCGACCGCAGGAAGGTCTGCTCGTCCTGCGGGTCGGGGACCTGCCCGGCGAACGCCTCGAACTGGGCGAACTCGCGCAGGCGCCCGTCGCGAGTCGCGATCGCGATCTCCTCGTCGATGTGGTCGCTGAAGAACTGGAACGGCGCGGGCTCGCCGTATTCCTCGCCCTGGAAGAGCATCGGCACGAACGGAGACAGTAGGACGCAGAACGCGGCCAGTTCGTGCACCTCCGCGGGGAGCCTGTCGCCGAGCGCGCGATTGCCCACGTGGTCGTGGTTCTGGATGAAGACGACGAACTGGTGCGGCTCGCGATCGTCGGCCTTGGCGCCGAAGCGGCGGCGGCGGTGCGGCGAGTAGGTCCCGTCGAAGACGAACGGGCGGTGGAACGCCTTCGCGAGCTGGCCGACCTCGCCGTACTCCTCGTAGTAACCCTCCTTCTCGCCGGTGAGCAGCGTGCGCACGCAATGATGGAAGTCGTCGGCCCACTGCGCGTCGCAGCCGAGGCCGCCGTGCTCCTTCGGGCGGATCACCTTCGGGTCGTTCAGCGCGCTCTCGGCGATGACGACCGCGTTCTCGTTGACCGCGTGGACCCGCTCCGCGAGCTCTTGCACGACGTGCCTGGCACCGTCGTCCTTGATCGCATGGATCGCGTCGACCCGGAGCCCATCGACGCCCATCCGCCCGACCCAGAACTCCGCGCTCTGCAGCACCCACTCGCGCGTCCCGCCGCAGTCCTCGTCATCGAAGTTGATCGCCTTGCCCCAGAACGTCTCGTGCTTGTCGGTGAAGTAGGGGCCGAACGCCTCGAGCGCCTTGACGCCGCTCGCGCCGACGTGGTTGTAGACGACGTCCAACACCACTCCCAGCCCCACACCGTGCGCGGCCTCGACGAACCTCGCGAAGCCCTCCGGCCCGCCGTACGCGGAGTGCGCTGCGCTCAGGTAGACGCCGTCGTAGCCCCATCCGTGCCGCCCCGGGAACTCGGCGATCGGCATCACCTCCACCGCGGTCACGCCCAGCTCCGTCAGCTCCGGGAGGAACTCGATAGCGGCATCGAACGTCCCGTCGCGGGTGAACGTCCCGATGTGCAGCTCGTAGAGGACCGCGTCTCGGAGATCCACGCCCGGCCCCCTCGCGACGCCGCCGCGCCACACCCGCGACGACCCGCGCAGCCCGTCGGGCTGCCACCGCGAGCACGGGTCCGGCCACGCCTCGCCGTCGAGCGCGAACCGGTAGTCGTCGCCCTCGACCGACGTCGCCTCCCACACGCCGAACCCGAGGTCCCGCATCTCGTGCTCCTCGCCGTCCACCCGCACCGAGACACGCTCGGCCCGCGGAGCCCAGACGCGGAACGTCCCGTCCGGGAACGCGCCCAGGGGCTGCTCGAACGGAAGCGGGTGGGAGAGCGGCGGCACGAAGCTCCGCCCTTCCCGGTGGGGTGCCGCGCTAACCGGAGCACGCACCCCCTGAGCGTGGTTCAGTTCCGGGCATGACGAAGCGCGCCGTCGCGAGCGTCGCGGTGCTCGTTGCTCTGGCGGCCGCCGCGCCCGCCGAGGCGGCGAAGGTCTTCGAGGGCACCACTGGCCAGTCGCGCCGGATCACCCTGCGCGTCGGCGACGACGGACGCATCCAGCGCATCGTCGTCCGCTGGACGGCACCGTGCGCCCGGCGCGGGACGGTCCTCTCCGACACGACATTCATCCGCCCCGCGCGGCGCCTCACGACGCCACAGGCCTTCCGATCGAGCGGCGGGTACCGGTACCGGGCGCGCGGCGGCTGGCAGATGCGCGTGCGGATGCGTATGCGCGGCACGCTGGAGGAGGGCAGCGACGGGAGCCAGGTGTGGTCGGGCACGTTCCGCGTCAGCGTCGCGGTGCGCCGCCGCGGCCGGCCGTACGGGCACTGCCGGCTGCCGGCCACGCTGTGGAGCGCGGTCCCGCCCGTCGTCGCCACCGACGAGCCGCAGACGTCGCCGCCGCCGAGCGATCCGACCCCACCGCCGCCCCTTCCACCCGGCACGTGGCGGTTCGAGATGACCGGCGACCCCGACGACTACATCACCGGCGGTCGGAGCTGGGTCCACGAGCCGCCCAGCGACACGCTCTCCGGCACCGGCGGGAACGGAGGCGTCAGCTTCCGCATCGACACGTCCGACGGCGGCTCGTGGCACGCGGACTTCAGACCGCCGCCGGGTCAGCGGTTCGAGGTCGGCAAGACCTACGAGGACGCCCGGCACTACCCGTCCAACGGCGACCACCCGGGCCTGGCCATCGGCGGCATGGGCCGCGGGTGCAGGGAGCTCACCGGCCGCTTCACCGTCCACGAGCTCGGCATCGACGACCAAGGCCGGCTGACCCGCGCCCGGATCTCGTTCGAGCAGCACTGCGAGAACGGCCCACCGGCCGCCCGCGGGACGTTCGACTACACCGCGTCGTGACGCGGCAGACCCTCAGTCCGCGCGCGCGGCCCGCTGCCGGCTGCGCAGCACGGCGATCCGCGCGCCGTCCGAGCCCGGCCGACCATTGGCGCGCAGGCTCGCGAGCGCGCTCCCGACGACTCCCAGCAGGGCCGAGGCCAGCAGAAGCGTCGGCACGGCGGGCATCCCCACCGCGACGACCACGAGGCACCCGACCGCCCCGTAGACGGCTTGCGCGAGCGGCCCCGCGCGCAAGGCGACGATCGCCTGCTCCGCCGTCAGCTCGTCGACCGCCAGGTCGACCCAGCCGTGCGGCTCCTGCGAGCGCAGGTCCCGGCCGAGCCCGAGACCGAACCGGACTCGCACCCCCGCGACGACGAACGAGAGCGCCGGTCCCTCCGGCGCAGCGACCAGCTCGCTGACCGGCGCACCGAACCGGCGTGCGGCGACCGCGTGCCCCACTTCGTGAACGAGCACGCCGACCGGGCCGACGGCAAGTACGACGAACGCGAAGAGCGCTGTTTCGAGGAGGCTCCAGTCCAACACGACGCCTCAGACATCGGCGGCCGGCAACGCTTCCTGAGCCTCGACGACCGCGGTGGTCAGTCAGGAGTCAGGTAGAGGACTCCGAGCGGTGGGAGGGTGAGCTCGGCGGATTGGGGTTGGTTGTGCCAGGCGATGGCCTCGGTCTCCACGCCTCCGAGGTTGCCGACGTTCGAGCCGCCGTAGGCCTCGGCGTCGCTGTTCAACACCTCGCGCCAGCGGCCCGCGCGGGGCAGGCCGAGGCGGTAGTTCTCGCGGACGACCGGGGCCAGGTTCATCACGCAGACGACGACCGGATCGCCGCCCCTCCCCGCGCGGGCGAAGGCGAAGACGTTGTTGTCGGCGTCGTTGGGCTCGAGCCACCAGAAGCCCTCGGGGTCGAAGTCCAGCTCCCAGAGCGCGGAATGCGCGCGCAGCGCCGCGTTCAGATCGCGGACCAGCGCCTGGACGCCGGCGTGCGCAGGGTCCTCGAGGAGGTGCCAATCCAGCGACTGGCCGAACCGCCACTCCTGCTCCTGCGCGAACTCGCAGCCCTGGAACAACAGCTTGCGCCCCGGGTGCGCCCACATGAACCCGTACAGCGCCCGCAGGTTCGCGAGCTGCTGCCAGCGGTCGCCGGGCATCTTCGCCAGCAGCGACCCCTTCCCGTGCACGACCTCGTCATGCGACAGCGGCAGCACGAAGTTCTCGGTGAACGCGTACACCAGCGAGAACGACAGCTGGTGGTGGTGGTACTTCCGGTAGACCGGGTCCTGCTGGAAGTACGCGAGCGTGTCGTGCATCCAGCCCATGTTCCACTTGAACCCGAAGCCGAGCCCACCGACATAGGTCGGCCGCGAGACCCCCGGCCACGCGGTCGACTCCTCCGCCACTGACACGACGCCGGGCTCCCTCGCATGCAGGACCTCGTTGAGCTCCTTCAGGAACGCCACCGCCTCGAGGTCCTCGCGGCCCCCGTGCACGTTGGGCACCCACTCGCCCTCCTTGCGGGAGTAGTCCAAGTACAACATCGATGCGACCGCGTCGACGCGGATCCCGTCGGCGTGGTACTCGCGGCACCAGAACAGCGCGTTGGCCAGGAGGAAGTTCCGGACCTCGTGGCGGCCGAAGTTGAAGACCAGGGTGCCCCAGTCGGGATGCGCCCCCCGCCGCGGGTCCTCGTGCTCGTACAGGGCGGTCCCGTCGAAGCGCGCGAGCGCGAACTCGTCGCGCGGGAAGTGCGCGGGGACCCAATCCAGGATGACCCCGATGCCGCGCCGGTGCAGCGCGTCGACGAGCGCACGGAAGTCGTCGGGCGTCCCGTGGCGTGGGGTCGGCGCGTAGTAGCCGGTCACCTGATAGCCCCACGAGCCGGGGAACGGGTGGGCCATCACCGGCATCAGCTCGACGTGCGTGAAGCCCATCTGCTCGACGTAGTCGCCCAGCTGCGAAGCCAGCTCGCCATACGACAGCAGCCGATCCGGGTCGGACGGATCCCGCCGCCACGACGCCAGGTGCACCTCGTAGACCGACATCGGCCCGCCCTCGAAGGGAGGCCGCGACCGGCGCTGCTCCATCCACTCGCCGTCCGACCACGAGAACGACGACCGCCACACCACCGAAGCCGTCTGCGGCGGAACCTCCGTCGCGAACGCGACCGGGTCGGCGCGCAGCTGCAGCGCGCCGTCGGGCGTGCGGATCTCGTACTTGTACCGCTCCCCCGACTCGACGCCCGGCACGAAGAGCTCCCACACACCGGAAGGCCCCATCGACCGCATCGGGTGCAGCCGCCCGTCCCACCCGTTGAAGTCGCCGACGACGCTCACCGACCGCGCGGCGGGGGCCCACACCGCGAAGGACGTGCCCGTGACGCCCTCCACGACGCGGTGATGCGCGCCGAGGGTCGCGTAGAGCTCCTCGTGACGCCCCTCGCCGACGAGGTGCAGGTCGAGCTCGCCGATCGTGGGCGGGAACCGGTAGGGGTCCTGGACCGGGAACGACTCGCCGCCCGGGTAGTCGACCTGGAGCTCATACGAGAGCGGCAGCGACGCGTCCCTCAACACGCCCTCGAAGAGCCCGGCGTCATGCGTGCGCTTCATCCGCACCGAATCACCGTTGCAGTGCACGACGATTCGCGAGGCCGACGGCCGGAACGCGCGGACGACGACCCCTGGGGCGCGCTTGCGCGGGTGCGCGCCGAGGAACGCATGGGGCTCGGGGTGATCGCGTGCGACGAGCTTGTCGACGTCGCTCACGGCCCGGTCACCTCCAGCAGGCGCGCGATCCCGGCGACGGGGATCCGGACCCAGTCGGGCCGGTTGTTCAGCTCGTAGCGCAGCTCGTAGACCGCCTTCTCCAGCTCGAAGATCTGCAGCAGCCGCTCGGTGTTCTGCTGGCCGTGCGGCAGCAGCCGCGAGTCCACCGCATCGAAGTAGGCATCGAGGAACGCGCCGCGCGCCCGGTCCTCCCAATCCGGAGGCGCGGGCACGCCGTGCTGCAGCTCCGACGCCGAGGCGGCGTAGGCGAACGACCGCAGCATCCCCGCGACGTCGCGCAGCGGCGAGCGCTTCTGGCGGCGCTGGGGCAGCGTGCGCGCCGGCTCGCCCTCGAAGTCGAGCACGATCCACCCGCGGCCCGACCGGATGGTCTGCCCGAGGTGGTAGTCGCCGTGGCAGCGGATGACGCGCCCGCCGGCGCCCACGTGCCCGAGCCCGCGCAGCTGCTCGCGGACCTCCTGCCCGCGCCCGCGGATCGGCTCGAGGTCGGCGACGTCGTCGGGCAGCTCGCGGAAGATCGCCTCGATCTCCTCGTCGACGGTCGCGAGGATCAGCGAGATCGACTCGGTGCTCGGCTCCTCCGGCGCGAAGGACGGGTCGTTGGCGTCCGACCCCAGCGTCGTGTGCATCCGACCCGTGATCTCGCCCAGCTCCGCGATGTCGCCCAGGAAGGCCTCGCCACCATCGCGAGCGAACCCCTCCATCGCCCGCTCCCACCCGTCGCTGCCGCCGGGCAGGAACTCCTGCATCAGCCCGAGCGTCGCGTCGACCAGGCGCCCGGTGTGGTCGTACCAGCCCGCCAGCCGTGCGATGTACTCGAAGCCGTGCTCGGTGAGGAACCGCAGCAGCTCGAGCTCCGGGTTCGGGCCGGGCTCGATGCGCCGGTAGATCTTGAGGATCAGCTCGTCGGCGAACACGACCGAGCTGTTGGACTGCTCGACGCCGACCGGGCGGACCTGCCGCAGCAGCTCGTCGTCCGGCAGCCCGTCCACCGAGCGGAACGCCCAGCGCGCGTCGTCCGTCTCGAACGTCGCGTTCTCGCGCATGGCGCGCGCCAGGCGGAACACGCACTCGGCGTCCGCGAGCGCGTCGCTCCCGCGGCACAGCGGCACCTGGTAGAGCTCGTGCGTGCCCGCCTGGAACCGGACCTCGACGAGCATGAGCGTGACGGCGTCGACCTCGACGTCCTCGAGCACCCGGACGCCCGCGACCTCGCGCGACTTCGACGCGAACCAGCGCTGCTCGACGAGCCAGTCGGCGAGGCCTTCCATCGTCACTCCTCCTGCCCGCCTTCCTTCAGCAGGAACCAGTAGAAGCCGCGCGGCGCGAGCGTCAGCAGGTACGGCAGCTGGCCGATGCGCGGGAAGCGCGACCGGCCGAACATCTCGACCGGGTACCGGCCCTCGTACCACGACAGGTCGAGCTCCACGGCCTGCGCGGAGGCGGCCAGGTTGTGCACGCACAGCGCGACGTCGTCCTCGTAGGTGCGGAGGTGGGCGAAGATCCGCGGGTTCTCCGGCACCAACGCCTCGAAGCTCCCCAGGCCGAACACCGGATGCTCCTTGCGCAGCGCGATCAGCCGCCGCAGCCAGCGCAGGAGCGACGTCGGCGTGCGCAGCTGCGCCTCGACGTTCACCGCCTGGAACCCGTACACGGGGTCCATGAGCGGCGGCAGGTAGAGCTGCGCGAAGTCGGCCCGCG
Source organism: Solirubrobacteraceae bacterium (assembly GCA_036389485.1). GTDB lineage: Bacteria > Actinomycetota > Thermoleophilia > Solirubrobacterales > Solirubrobacteraceae > CADCVT01. The sequence goes on along the minus strand of DASVPR010000021.1, from coordinate 59,390 downwards.
AGAACCCGGCGTTGCGGTCGCCCGTCCACTGCATCGGCGTGCGGACGCCGTCGCGGTCGCCGAGGTAGACGTTGTCCCCCATCGCGATCTCGTCGCCGTAGTAGAGGACCGGCGAGCCGCGCAGGGAGAAGAGGATCGCGTGCATCAGCTCGATCTCGTCGCGGCCCCCTTCGAGCAGGGGCGCGAGCCGGCGCCGGATCCCGAGGTTGAGCTTCATGCGCGGGTCCTTCGCGTACTCCGTGTACATGTAGTCGCGCTCCTCGTCGGTGACCATCTCGAGCGTCAGCTCGTCGTGGTTGCGGAGGAACAGGCCCCACTGGCAGTTCTGCGGGATGTGCGGTGTCTGGCGCAGGATCTCGAGGATCGGCGTGGCCTCCTCGCGCCGCAGCCCCATGAACATGCGCGGCATCACGGGGAAGTGGAACGCCATGTGGCACTCGTCGCCGTCGCCGAAGTACTCGACGACGTCGGCCGGCCACTGGTTCGCCTCGGCGAGCAGCACGCGGTCGGGGTACTCCGCGTCGACCGTCGCGCGCACGCGCTTGAGGAACTCGTGCGTCTCGGGCAGGTTCTCGCAGTTCGTGCCCTCGCGCTCGAAGAGGTACGGCACCGCGTCGAGGCGGAACCCGTCGAGGCCGAGGTCGAGCCAGAAGCGCAGCGCGTCCAGCATCGCCTCCTGGACCTCGGGGTTGTCGTAGTTGAGGTCCGGCTGGTGGCTGAAGAAGCGGTGCCAGTAGTACGCCCCGGCCTGGTCGTCCCAGGTCCAGTTGGAGGACTCGGTGTCGATGAAGATGATCCGCGCGTCCTCGTAGCGGTGCACGGTGTCCGACCACACGTACCAATCCCGCTTCGGTGAGTCCGCGCTCGAGCGGGCCTCCTGGAACCACGGGTGGTCGCTCGACGTGTGGTTCATCACGAGGTCGGCGATGACCCTCATCCCGCGCTGGTGCGCGGCCTGGATGAACTCGCGCGCGTCCTCGATCGTCCCGTAGTCGGGATGGATCTGCTCGTAGTCGGCGATGTCGTAGCCGCCGTCGCGCAGCGGCGACGCGTACATCGGCAGCAGCCAGATGCAGTCGATCCCCAGCCACTGCAGGTAGTCGAGCTTCTCGATCAGCCCGCGGAAGTCGCCGGACCCGTCGCCGTTGCCGTCGTGGAAGCCGCGCAGGTGGATCTCGTAGAAGACGGCCGTCTTGAACCAGTTGGGCTCGGCCTCGAACCAGTGGCCGGGCTGGTTGTCGGCATGCGGCCCGCTCACGGGCCTTCGATCCGCAGGACGTGGGCCTGGCGGAACGGCGGCTCGAGCCGGACGTAGTTGCCCCCCAGGTGCCAGCCGTGGCGGTCGTCGGTGAGGAGGTCGTGCGCGACGAACGCGACCGGCAGCCCGAGGTGGTCGGGCACGTGCACCATCCCCTCCTGCGCGTGATGCGGATCGAGGTTGACGACGCAGACGATCGTGTTCCCCTGCGCCTGCTTCGCGTAGGCGATGAGCCCGTCGTTGTGGGTGTCGAGGAACGTGACGTTCGCGAAGTGCTGCAGCGCGGGGTTCTCGCGGCGGATCTCGTTCACGGTCTGGATGAACGGCAGGAGCGGGCCGTCGAGCGTGCGCTGCTTGATCTCGTACTTCTCGGAGTCGAGGTACTCCTCGCTGCCGGGCCGCACGGGCACGTTCTCGAAGTGCTCGTAGCCGGAGTAGATGCCGTACGCCGGGCTGAGCGTCGCGGCCAGCACCAACCGGCTGGCGAAGGCGCTCGGGCCTCCGTGCTGGAGATACTCGTGAAGGATGTCCGGCGTGTTGGCGAAGAGGTTGCCGCGCAGCACCTCGCGCTGGATCGGCGTCATCAGCTCGTGGACGAACTGCTCGAGCTCCCAGCGGCTGTTCTTCCACGTGAAGTACGTGTAGGACTGGGTGAAGCCGGCCTTGGCGAGCCCAACCATCCGCGCCCGGCGCGTGAACGCCTCGCTCAGGAAGATCACGTCCGCGTGCTCCGCCGTGATCTCGCGGATCAGCCATTCCCAGAAGCCGAGCGGCTTGGTGTGCGGGTTGTCGACGCGGAAGACGCGGACGCCGTGCTCGACCCAGTGCCGGACCACGCCGAGCAGCGCCTCCCACAGCCCGCGCCAGTCCTCGGAGTCCCAGTTGACGTTGTAGATGTCCTGGTAGCGCTTGGGCGGGTTCTCGGCGTACTTCAGCGTCCCGTCCGGGCGGTGGTTGAACCACTCCGGGTGCTCGGTGAGCCATGGATGGTCGGCGCTGCACTGGATCGCGAAGTCGAGCGCGATGTCCATGTCGAGCTCGCGGGCGCGCGCCGTGAGGCGCTCGAAGTCCTCGAGCGTGCCGAGGTCCGGGTGGATCGCGTCGTGGCCGCCGGTCTCGTCGCCGATCGCCCACGGCGAGCCGGGGTCGTCGGGGCCCGCGGTTAGCGCGTTGTTGCGCCCCTTGCGGTTGCGGTGGCCGATCGGGTGGATCGGCGGGAGGTAGACGACGTCGAACCCGAGCTCCTTCAGGCGCGGCAGCTGCTCCTCGACGCCGGCGAACCCGCCCCACGAGCGCGGGAACAGCTCGTACCAGGCGCCGAAGCGGGCCCGCTCGCGGTCGACGATCAGCTCGAGCGGCCGCTCGAGCGTCGCGGCGTCGGGCCTCGCTGGGTGGCGCTCCACCGCCTCGGCGAGCTGGACGTCGAGGGCCACCGGGAACTTGTCGTTCGGCTGGAGGTCGGGGTGCTCGAGCTCCTCGATCGCGTGCTCGATCAGCCGGCGGTCGCGCTGGTCGGTGACGTTCGCCACCGCCTCGGTCAGCAGCGCCACGCCCTCGAGCAGCTCGGACTGCAGGTCCTCCTGGCCGGCGTCGACCTTCCTCGCCAGCTCGTCGCGCCACGTCGCGAAGACGTCGGTCCACGCCTCGATCGTGTACTGCCAGCGGCCGATCGCGTCGGCCTTGAAGACGCCGGCCCAGCGGTCGCCGTCGACGTGCTGGTCGACCCGCCGCATCGGCATCCGCGTCCAGCCGCGCTGCCTCGGCCCCTTCGCGAGCAGCTCCGCTCGCAGGATCTCGTGGCCGTCGCGCCAGACGTCGGCGGAGACCTCGACGACGTCGCCCTCGACCCGCTTGGCCGGGAACCGGCCGCAGTCGATCATCGGCCACGGGTTCTCGATCCGGATGCGGGGTTGGGCTTGCTTCGGGGCGGGCACGTTCAGCCTCTCCGCGTATCCACTTCACCCCCGTCCGTAACCCGATTCCGTCTCTTCCCAGAACCTCCGGCGTCCAACTTCATCCAACCTCGCTGCCCTCCAGGCGACTCGATTCCGACGCCTACGCGTTCGTGGACTGGCTGGTCGACGCGGGCCAGACGTGGTGGCAGATGCTGCCGCTCACGCCGCCGGACGAGCATGGCTCGCCGTACAAGTCGCCGTCGGCCTTCGCGGCGTGGAGCGGCCTGCTCGCCGACCCGGAGGCGCGCGTCGAGCCGTCGGAGGAGCGGGCGTTCCGCGCGCGCGAGGGCTTCTGGATCGACGACTGGGCGTCGTTCGGCGGATCGGTGGCCGACCAGGTCCGGTTCGACCGCGAATGGAGCGCGCTGCGGGAGTACGCGAACGCGCGGGGCGTGCGGCTGATCGGCGACGTCCCGATCTACGTCGCGCCGGGCAGCGCCGACCACGTCGCGCATCCGGAGCTGTTCCTCTCGGGGCTCGTCGCGGGCGCGCCCCCGGACCAGTACAGCGACCTCGGGCAGCTGTGGGGCAACCCGATGTACGACTGGCCGGCCCTGCGCCGGCGCGGGTACCGGTGGTGGATCGAGCGCGTGCGCCGGCTCGCGGCCCTCTTCGACCTCATCCGGATCGACCACTTCCGCGCGTTCGTCGCCGGGTGGGCGGTCCCCGCGGGCGCGGCCGACGCGCGCTCCGGCGCGTGGCGCCGCGGTCCCGGCCGCGCGCCGTTCGCCGCGATCCGCCGCACGCTCGGCGACCTGCCGCTCATCGCCGAGGACCTCGGGGTCATCACCCCCGCCGTCGACCGCCTCCGCGACGCGCTCGGCCTGCCCGGGATGGTCGTCGTGCAGTTCGGCTACGACCCCGACGACCCGGACACCCCCCACCGGGTCGAGCGCCACGACGAGAACCGCGTCGCCTACGCGAGCACCCACGACAGCGACACGGTCGTGGGCTGGTACGAGTCCGCCCCGCCGGCCGTCCGCGCCGCGGTGGACGAGGACGTCGAGAGGCTCGGCGTGGGCGACGACACCGCCTGGTCACTCATCCGCCTCACGTTCGCCTCCCGGGCGCGGGTGGCGATGGTGCAGGCCCAGGACGTCCTCTCCCTCGGCAGCGAGGCGCGGATGAACCTCCCCGGTGTCGAGGGCGGCGGCTCGTGGCGGTGGAGGCTCGAGCCGGGGCAGCTGACGTCACAGCACGCGGCGCGGCTGCGCGCGGCGACGCGGGCGGCCGGGCGTCTCGCGCGGTCCCGGCGGTGACGTCCGGCGCCGCGCCCGCCCGCCGCGTACGCTAGGCGGCATGGAGAGCATCTGCTGAGCGTTGATGTCCGGAGGGACCCGTAGAACTGACCCCGTGGCTCCACCGGCGACAGCAACAGCGATGGAGGCCACAAGACACCTGATCGACTTGAGCCGTCTGGGCGTCGGCGCCTCCACCGGCTACATGGAGGATGAGCGTGGCGACTGGCCGCGCTTGCTGACGGCCGCCCGACGCGTCTCCTCCGAGGTGATCGAACTGTCCGCTCTGTCTGCCGACGAGCTTCCGGGCCTCGCCGCGTTCCTCGGCACGAGCCCTCCGCTCGATGCCGCGTACGTGTCGGTGCACGCGCCGGCGAAGGGATGGGACGGCAGCCCCACCGATCTAGCCGCCGCCATTCGCGACGCTCTGCCCCCGTACGTTCGAGGGGTCGTCGTGCATCCTGAGACGCTCGGTCGTCCTCAAGCGTTTTCGATCCTCGGTGACCGTCTGCTGCTCGAGAACATGGATGCACGGAAATGCGACGCGCGGACGGTCGACGAACTGGCGCCCTACTTCGCGGATCTGCCGGAAGCGGGGTTCTGCTTCGATGTCGCGCACGCGTTCAACAACGATCCGTCGCTTCGCCTCGGCCACGAGCTGTTGGACGCGTTCGGCGATCGCCTGCGCGAAGTCCACGTGTCGTCGATCCTGGAGGACGGAACCCACGTCCCTCTGCGCACGGACGACGTGCGGCGGTTCTGGCCGCTCTTGCACCGTTGCGTCGACGTGCCGTGGATCCTGGAGGCGCCCCTGCCCGACGGTTAGAAGATCCCGTACCTCCGCGTCGTGTCGCTCAGCTCCGAGTCGAACAGCAGATGGAGCAGCCCGGCCTCGATCTCGTTTCCGAGCGGAACGATCGATTGGAACAGCTCGGACCGATCGGCCTCGGCGCGCCCCTTGATGTCGTTGAGCGCATCTCGCGTCTCCTCCGAGCGTATGTGATCGAGGAAGCCTTCGTACCCGGAGAACACGCGCGCGCCCTCGCGCTGGCGGCCGCAGGCGAGGAACGCATCCGCCACGCGGTCTGTCGGCGGCATCGCGAACTGATGCGCGAGAAACGTCGGGATCTCGTCGCTGCCGAGCTGTCCACAGCGCATCAGCGGCAGCAAGCCCGAGGCGAAGAGCATCTTGCGCGTGGTCCGCAGCTTCGCGTTGCGGAGGCCCCACCCCTGATTCCGGCGATCGCGCATCTTGCCGGCGAAGTCGACGCACATCGTTCGCCAGTACCGCACGACGTCGTTCAGGAAGAGCCTCGGGGGCTGGCAGGCCTTGATCGGTGGCTCGAGGTAGGTGGAGAGCACCTCACCTCGCGCACGGACGTGGAGGTCCGCATTGAAGGCGGCCGCGGACTCCAGGACGAGCAGCATGCGCTGCGTCAGGTTGGTGTTCGTGTCGCGATCCAGTCCGATGTTCTCGATCAGGCTCTGCAACGACACGACGTCCTCTCCGAAGACGCCTTCTCGGCCAGGCTCTCGGAACGCGGCGTCCTCGTCCCGCAGGAGCGCCTTGACGCGCTCCACGATCGCGGCCGACGCGTCGCCGGACGCGCCGGTGAGGACGTAGAAGTCGTTGTCGCTCCCGGTCGTGACCTCGTGGCGACCCCACGAGCCCACGAAGACGACGGCGATGTCCGGAGGCAGCCCGGCCGCCTCGAGCAACTCTGCTCGCACCGCGAGTCGGCGAAGCGTGTCGTCGCGCGCCTGCTGAAGCCGGGGAAGCTCGAGACCGACCTCGGCGCACAGAGCCTGGAGCGGAGATCGGTTCACCGAAGTCCTGCGAGCTCCGGCGCACGCCGACCGCCGAACATGATCGAAGCAACCTGAGCGGCCATGGACTCATCGCATATTCGGCGCTCGTCGGGGTGCTCCTGCGCATACGGCCGACGGCGCGCGACCGGCGGCGCCCGAGGCCGCCCGGCGTCGCCGGTCAGCGCAGCCGGTAGGTGCGCTGCGCGGAGCTGACCTGGGCGGCGGTGGCGGCCGGGCCGGTCGCGGTGACGGTGTAGCGGCCCGGGCGCAGCTTGCGCCGCAGCCGGAAGGTGACCGTCCGGCGCGGGCCGACGTTCCTCACCGTCATCCGCCTGATGCGGCCGCCGGACGCCTTGCTGAGCGTCAGCGTGACGCGCGGGACGACGCCGCCGATCGCCGACAGCTGCACGCGGAACCTGCGCCGGTTCGTCTGGCGCGCGCGCGTCGGGCCGCGGCCGAGGACGAGCCGGACGGGCTCGACGGTCAGCGTGACCACGCCGGTCCCGGCCAGCGCCGTGCTCACCTCGCCGGCGGTCGACGTCACCCGCACCGCGGCTGCCTTGTCGCCCACCGTGACCGGGTCGAACGCGACGCGCGCGGCGCACGCCTCGCCGGCGCCGAGGACGCTGCCCACGGCGCAGTCGGCCGGCGCGCCGGTCTGCCGGACGAAGTCGGCGGCGCTCGGGCCGGCCACGACGACGCCCGTGAGCGTCACCGGCTCGGTGCCCGTGTTCAGGACCGTCGCGGCCTGCGGCGGGCCCGCGCCGTCCTCGATGTTGCGCGCGCCGAAGCCGAGCGACGGCGGGCCCATCGCCACCGCGGTCTGGGTGCCCGTGCCGGCCAGCGCCACGCCGACGTCCGCCGCGGACGAGTCGACGGTGAGCGTCGCCGAGCGCGCGCCGGTGTCGGACGCGTCGAAGCGCGCCCGCACGCCGCACGACTCGCCCGCGTTCAGCGTCCGGCCCGGCTCGCAGTCGGAGCTCTGGCCGGAGAGCCGCTCGAAGTCGCCCGCCTCCGCCCCGCCGAGGTTGAGCGCGTCGATGCGCACGGGGTCGGTGCCGGTGTTGGTGACCGTCGAGGACTGCGCGCCGGTCGCGCCATCATCGACGTCGATCGCGCCGAACGCCAGGTCGCCCGGATTGCGCGACAGCTCGGTCTGGATCCCCTCGCCGGTCAGGTCGATGCTGACGTCCGCCGCGGGCGCCTCGGCCTCCACGTCCACGCGGGCGGCGTGGTCGCCGGTGGCGGCGGGATCGAAGCGCGCGCGGACCGTGCACGTCTCGTCGGCGGCGAGCACGTCACCGGCCGCGCAGTCCGCGGGCTGGCCGCCGACGACCTCGAACCGGGCGGCGTCGCGGCCGCGGACGACCACGGCGCTCAGCGTGACCGGCTCGGTGCCCTTGTTCTGGATCGTCGCGTCCTGCGTGGCGGTGGCCCCGTCGTCGATGTCCTGCGCCTCGAAGTCGAGCGCCGCCGGCGTCCGCGCGATGACGGTCCGGACGCCGGTGCCGGAGAGCGTGACGGCGACCGCGGGCGCGTTGGACGCCACCGCGAACGAGCTCGGCTTGGCGCCGTTCGTCGCGGGGTCGAACCGCACGCGCACGTCGCACGACTCGCCGGGCGCGAGGCTGGTGCTCGAGCCGCAGTCGCCGGCGCCGCCGGTGGGGCGCGTGTAGTCACCCGCATTCGGCCCGGTGAGGGCGGCGCTGGTGAACGTCACCGGCTCGGTCCCGGTGTTGGCGATCGTGGACGTCTGCGTCGCCGACGGGCCGGCGTCGATGTCGCGCGAGCCGAACGCGAGCGAGGTCGGCGCGGCGGTCAGCTCGGTGTCGATGCCCGTCCCGCTCAGGGCGGCGATCACGTCCGCGGCGTTCGACTCCACCGTGACGGTCGCGTCCTGCGCGCCGCGCGCCGACGGGTCGAAGCGGACGCGCACCTTGCACGTGTCGCCGGCGCCGAGCGTGGTGGCCGCGGAGCAGTCGCCGGCCTGGCCCGTCAGCCGCTCGAACTGCCCCGGATCGGACCCGCCGAGCGTGACCGCGTCGAGGTCGACGGCCTCGCTGCCCGTGTTGGTGACCGTCGACTCCTGGGCCGCGGTCGGCCCGTTGTCGACCTCGCGCTCGCCGAAGGACAGGCTGCCGGGGCTGATCGCCAGCAGCGTCTGCGTGCCGGTGCCGGACAGGTCGACGACGACGTCCGCGGCATTCGAGTCCACCGTCACGGTGCCGGTCTTCGCGCCGGTCGTGCTCGGCTCGAACCGCACGCGCACCTTGCACGTCTCACCCGCCGCCAGCGCGTCGCCGGCGCCGCAGTCGGTCGCCTGGCTCGCGAGCCGCTCGAACTGCCCGGTCGTCGTGACGCTCGCGAGCGTGACGGTCTCGGTGCCGCTGTTCGTCACCGTCGACTCCTGCGTCGGAGTCGGCCCGTCGTCGATGTCGCGGCTGCCGAACGCGAGCGCGGTGGGCGCCCGCGTCAGCTCGGTCTGGATGCCGGTCCCGGAGACCGACACCGTGACGTCGGCGGCGTTCGACTCGACGGTCACCGTCGCCGCCTTCGCGCCGACGCTCGACGGGTCGAACCGCAGCCGCACCTCGCAGGTCTGCCCGGCGCCGAGCGTCGTCGCCGCGGTGCAGTCGGTGCCCTGGCCGGTCAGCCGCGCGAACTGGCCCGGATCCGTCCCGCCGACCGTGACGGCGTCGAGGTCCACGGTCTCCGTCCCGGCGTTCGTGACCGTCGAGGTCTGCACCGCCGTCGCGCCGTCGTCGACGTCCTTCGACCCGAACGACAGCGACGTGGGCGAGCGCGACAGCTCGGTCTGGATCCCGGTGCCCGACAGCGACATGGTGACGTCGGCGGCGTTGGAGTCGACCGTGACCGTCGCCGCCTTCGCGCCGACCGTCGTGGGGTCGAAGCGCAGCCGCAGCGCGCACGTCTGCCCGGCGGCCAGCGTCGTCGCCGCGGTGCAGTCGGTGCCCTGGTCGGTCAGGCGCTCGAACTGCCCGGGATCCGAGCCGCCGAGCGTGATCGCGTCGAGGTCGACCGTCTCGGTCCCGGCGTTCGTGATCGTCGCGGTCTGCACCGCCGTCGCGCCGTCGTCGATGTCGCGCGCGCCGAACGACAGCGACGTGGGCGAGCGCGACAGCTCGGTCTGGATGCCGGTGCCCGTGGCGCTGACGGCCTCGTCCGGCGCGTCCGAGTCGAGCGTCAGCGAGAACGACTTGGCGCCGGTGGTCGCCGGGTCGAAGTTCAGCCGGACCGTGCACGTCTGGCCCGCCGTGAGGACCAGCGCGACGGCGCATTCGCCCGACGCGACCTCGCGCACGAAGTCGTCGGTGTCGCCGGACTGCGCCACGGCCGCGATCGTGACCGGCTCGGTCCCCGTGTTCGTGACCGTGGAGGTCTGGGTCGCGGTCGCGCCGTCGTCGACGTCCTTCGAGCCGAACGCCAGCGCGTCCGGCGCGGCGGTCAGCTGCGTCTGCGTCGCCGTGCCGGAGAGCGCGACCGTGACGTCCGCCGCGTTCGACTCGACCGTCACGGTCGCGGCCTTCGCGCCCACCGTCGACGGGTCGAACCGGATCCGCACCTCGCAGGTCTGCCCGGCGGTGAGCGACGTGTCCGCGGTGCAGTCGGTGCCCTGATCCGTCAGGCGGACGAAGTGGCTGTCGTCGCCGGTCACCGTGACGCCGCCGAGATCGACGGTCTCGCTGCCGGAGTTCGTCACGGTCGAGGTCTGGACCGTCGTCGCGCCGTCGTCGATGTCGCGCGCGCCGAACGAGAGGGTGTCGGGCGAGCGCGACAGAGCGGTCTGGATCCCGGTGCCCGAGAGCGACACCGCGACGTCGGCCGCGTTGGAGCCGACGGTCACCGTCGCCGCCTTCGCGCCCATCGAGCTCGGGTCGAAGCGCAGCCGCAGCTTGCAGGTCTCCGTGGCGGCGAGGACCGTGTCCGCGTCGCAGTCGGTCGCCTCGTCGGTGAGCTGCTCGAAGTGGGCCGGGTCCGTCCCGCCGATCGAGACCGACGCGAGGTCGACGGACTCCGTGCCGGTGTTCGTCACCGTGGACTCCTGCACCGCCGTCGGCCCCTCGTCGATGTCCCGCGAGCCGAACGACAGCGACGTGGGCGACCGCGACAGCTCGGTCTGGATGCCGGTGCCGCTCAGGGCGACGGCCACGTCGGGCGCGTTCGAGTCGATCGTCACGGTCGCGGCCTTCGCGCCGACGGTCGACGGGTCGAACTCCGCGCGGACGTCGCACGTGTCGCCGGGCGCGAGCACATCCCCGGCCGCGCAGTCGCTCGCGGCGTCGGTCAGCCGCGCGAAGTGGCCGGTGTCGCCCGTGAGGCTGACCGTCGCGAGCGTGATCGACTGGTCGCCGCTGTTCGTGATCGTCGAGGTCTGCGCCGCGGTCGCGCCGTCGTCGACGTCCTTCGAGCCGTAGGTCAGGGTCGCGCTGCCCGCGCTCAGCTCCTTGAGGATGCCGAGGCCGGTCGCCGTCACCGTCACGTCAGGGGCGTTCGAGTCGACCGTGTAGGTGGCGCTCTCGCTGATGCCCTCGCCGGCAGGGTCGAACCGCACGCGGATCTTGCAGGTGTCCCCCGCGTTGAGCGTCGTCGACGCGCCGCAGTCGGTGCCCTCGCCGGTCAGCCGCTCGAACGAGCCCTCGGTGTCGCCGGACTCGTTCACGGCGACGATCGTGACGGGCTCGGTGCCCGTGTTCGTGACGGTCGACTCCTGGGCGGCCGTCGCGCCCTCGTTGACGTCCTGCGAGCCGAAGGGCAGTGTCGCCGGGCTCGTGCCGAGGGTGGTCTGGGTGCCGGTGCCCGTGAGCGAGATCGTCTGATCGGCGGCGTTCGACGCGATCGTGATGGACGCGCTCTTCGGGCCGGTCGTAGTCGGGTCGAACTGGACGCGCACCTCGCACGTCTGGCCGGCGGTCAGCACGGTGCTGTCGGAGCAGTCGGTCGACGGCTGGTCGGTCAGCCGCACGAACTGCGTCGTGTCGCCCGTCGTCGAGATCGACGTGAACATGACCGTCTCGCTGCCGGTGTTGGTGATCGTCGAGGTCTGCGCCGCCGTCACGCCGTCGTCGACGTCCTGCGAGCCGAACGCCAGCGTCGTCGCGCTGCGCTGCAGCTGGGTCAGCACGCCCGTGCCGGTCAGCGCCACGGCGACGTCCGCGGCGTTCGACTTCACCGTCAGCGCCGCCGCCTTCGCGCCGGTGGTCGTCGGGTCGAACTCCGCGCGCAGCTTGCACGTCTCGCCGGCAGCGAGCGTGGTCGTGCCGGTGCAGTCGGCCGGCTGGCCGCTGAGCCGCGAGAACTGCGTGGTGTCGCCGGTGAACTCGATGGCGGTGAACGTCACGGTCTCGGTGCCGGCGTTGGTCACCGTCGACTCCTGCGCCGCAGTCGCGCCGTCGTTGATGTTCTGGTTGCCGAACGCCAGCGTCGCCGGCGACCGCGTGAGCAGCGTCTGGATGCCGGTGCCGGTCAGCGTCACGCTGACGTCGGCGGCGTTCGAGTCGACGGTCACCGTCGCCGACTTCGGGCCGACCGTGGTCGGGTCGAACTGCAGCCGCAGGTCGCAGGTCGCGCCCGACGCGAGCGTCGTGCTCTCGGTGCAGTCCGACAGCTGGTCGGTGAGCTGGTTGAACGCCGACGGGTTGGTGCCGCCGACCGTGACCGCGTCGAGGTCGACCGTCTCGGTGCCGGAGTTGGTGACCGTCGAGGTCTGCACGGCGGTCGGGCCGTCGTCGATGTCGCGCGAGCCGAACGCCAGCGACGTGGGCGAACGCGACAGCTCCGTCTGGATCCCGGTGCCGGACAGCGAGATCGTCACGTCCGGGGCGTTGGAGTCGACCGTCAGCGACGCCGACTTCGCGCCGACCGCCGACGGGTCGAACCGCGCGCGGACGTTGCAGGTCTCGCCCGCCTCGAGCTGCGTTCCCACGGCGCAGTCGGTCGGCTCGTCGGTCAGCCGCTCGAAGTCGCCGTCGTCCGGGCCGCCGAAGGTGAGCGCCGCGATCGTCACCGTCTCGGTGCCGACGTTCGCGATCACCGACCCCTGTGCGGCGGTCGCGCCGTCGTCGATGTCCTTCGCGCCGAACGGCAGCGTGGCCGGGTCCTGCGACAGGAGCGTCTGCGTGCCCGTGCCCGACGCGGTCACCGTGATGTCCGCGGCGTTCGAGTGGATCGTCACCGTCGCCGCCTTCGCGCCGACGGTGCTCGGGTCGAACTGCATCCGCACCTTGCACGTCTCGCCGGCGGCGAGCACCGTCCCCGCCGCGCAGTCCGTGCCCGCGCCGGTCAGCCGCACGAGGTGGCTCGCGTCGCCCGTGTCGTCGATCGTCGTGAGCGTGACCGTCTCGGTGCCGGAGTTGGTGACCGTCGACTCCTGCGTCGCGGTCGCCCCGTCGTCGATGTCCTGCGACCCGAACGCGAGCGACGTCGGGCTGCGCGACAGCTCGGTCTGGATCCCGTTGCCGGACAGCGCAACCGACATCTCGGTGGCGTTCGACTCGATCGTCGCGCTCGCGGACTTCGTGCCCATCGTGGTCGGGTCGAAGCGGACGCGCAGGGCGCACGTCTGGCCGGGCTGCAGGATCGTGGTGTCGAGGCAGTCGCCCACCTCGTCGGAGAGGACCTCGAACTGGTCCGCGGCGGAGCCCTCGAGCACGATGTCGGAGAAGTCGATCTGCTCGGTCCCCGCGTTCGTGATCGTCGAGGTCTGGTCGTCCGTCGGGCCGTCGTCGACGTCCCTGTCGCCGAAGGACAGCGACGCCGGGTCGGGCGACAGCTCGGTGTCCGCCCCGACGCCGGTCAGCGCAACCTCGATCCCCGGCGAGTCCGACGTCACCGCGATCTCCGCCGCCTTCGCGCCGGACGACGTCGGGTCGAACATGGCGCGCACCGTGCACGTCTCGTCCTCCTCGAGGACGGTGCCCGCCGCGCAGTCGCCCGGGTCGTCGGTGACGTGCGCGAAGTCGGACGCGTCGGCGCCGCCGAGCGTGACCGCGCTGATGGTCACCGGCGTCGCCCGCGGGTTGGTGATCGTCGACGTCTGCACCGCGGTCGGGCCGTCGTCGACGTCCTGCTCGCCGAACGCCAGGCCGCCGGGCTCGGCCTCGAGCGTGGGCAGCTCCAGCAGCGCGAAGCCCTGGCTGCTCTGGCCGCCGACCGAGGTGAAGCTGCCGCCCGCGGCGAGCCGGTCGCCCGAGACGGCCAGGGAGAGCACGCTACCGCCCGCGACCGCCGGGTCCCAGCCGGCGTCCGCGGCCCCGTCGCCGTCCTGCGGGAGCTTCGCGAGGCGGTTGTGCGGCTGGCCGCTGACCTGCGTGAAGTCGCCGCCGAGGTACACGTCGGTCGCCGACGGCGCGATCGCGCGCACCGGCCCGTTGGCGTCGGGGTCCCACGCCGCGTCGACCGCGCCGGTCGCCGTGTCGAGCGCGGCGACGAAGTTGCGCGGCGTGCTGGCGATGGTCGTGAAGAACCCGCCCGCGTAGAGGTCCGCCCCGTTGAGGGCGAGTGCGGTGACCGTGTTCGACGCGCCCGGGTTCCAGCCGGGGTCGACGGTGCCGGTGCCGGCTGCGGCGAGCTTCGCGATGCGATCGCGCGGCTGGCCGCCGATGCTCAGGAACGCGCCGCCCGCGAAGAGGTCGCCGCCGCTCAGCGCGAGCGCGTTGACCTGGCCGGACGCGCCCGCGGGCAGCCAGGCGGTGTCGAGGTCGCCGCTGGCGCCCGTCAGCCGCGCGAGCCGGTTGCGGGCCTGGCCGTCGATGTTCAGGAACAGGCCGCCGGCGTAGACGGTCGTGCCCGACACGGCGAGGGCGGTGACGCTGCCGGTCGCGCCGGGGTCCCACGCGGGGTCGGCCGCGTTGCCCGTCGTCGAGAGCTTCGCGATGCGGTTGCGCGTCTGGCCGCCGGCGCTCGTGAACGAGCCGCCGACGTAGACGTCGGAGCCCGAGACCACGAGCGCGGACACGGTGTTGTTCGCGCTCGGGTTCCAGTCGGCGTCGAGCGTGCCGTCCGGCTCGAGCCGGGCCAGGCGGCTGCGCGCGGTGGCGCCGACCGACGTGAAGTCGCCGCCGACGTAGACCGCGCTGCCGGCGACGGCGAGCGCGCGGGCCGTGTTGTTCGCGCTCGGGTCCCACGCGTCGGCGAGGCCGCTGGTCGTGCTCACGCGCGCCAGGCGGCTGCGCGGCTGGCCGCCGATCGCCGTGAACTCGCCCCCGGCGTAGAGGCTCGACCCGCTGACCGCGATCGCATGGACCGGCGCGTCCGGGTTCGGCAGGAACGTCGCGTCGACGGTGCCCGACGAGGCCGTCAGCTTTGCGAGCCGGTTGCGCGACACGCCGCCGATCGTCGTGAAGGCGCCGCCCGCGTAGACGTCGGCGCCGTCCACCGTCAGCGTGGAGACGGTGTTGTTCGCGCCCGGGTTCCAGGCGAGGTCGGCGGCGCCGGTGGTCGGGTCGAGCTTGGCGATACGGTCGCGGCCGACGCCGTCGACGATGGTGAAGGCGCCGCCGGCGTAGACGTCGCCGGTGCCCGAGAGCGCGAGGGCGGCGACCGAGTTGTTCGCATCCGGATCCCACGCCGTGTCGAGTGCGCCGGCGCCGGCGGCCGACACACGCGCGAGCCGGTTGCGGTCGGTCGCGTTGACCTGCGTGAAGTCGCCGCCGAGGTAGACCCCCGAGCCGTCGGCCACGATCGCCGACACCTTGTTGTTGACGATCGGGTGCCAGATCGGGCCGACCTCGCCGGTCGTGGCCGAGAGCTTCGCCGCGAACGTGCGCTCGACGCCGTCGATCGTGGCGAACTCACCGCCGACGAAGACGCTTCCGCTGAAGAACGCCAGCGTGTTCACGCGGCCGTCCGCTACCGGGTCCCAGCCGGCGTCGAGCGCGCCGCCCGAGGTGATGTGGGCCAGGCGCGACCGCGGCGTCCCGCCGACCGAGGTGAAGTCGCCGCCGATGAACCAGCCGCCGCTGCCGTCCGGCGCGATCGCCCGGATCGACCCGTTCACGTCGGGGAAGTCGGGGTCGGGGTCGTCGCTCGACTGCGTGAGCGCCGCCCCGTGACCGGTGCGCGGCCCGACGTAGGTGAACGTCCCGCCGAGGTACGCGCGGCCCGAGGCGTCGAACGCGACCGCGTTGACCTGGCCGTTGGTGACGTGCGCCTCGTCCAGCGGGTCGTCGCTCGGCTCGAACACGCTCTCGACGGCGGTGCCGGCGAGGGAGATCGTCTCGTCGGGGGCGTTGGAGTCGATCGTGATCGTGGCGCTCTTGGCCCCCTTGAAGGAGGGGTCGAAGATGGCGCGCACCTCGCACGTCTCGTCGGGCGCGAGCGCCGTCGACACGGCGCAGTCGGTCGGGGTCCCGTTCAGCACGCGGAACTGCTTCGGGTTGGCGCCCCCGAGCGTGATCGCCGCGATCGTCACCGTCTGGGTGCCGGTGTTCTCGACGGTCGAGGTCTGGTCGGCCGTCGGGCCGGCGTCGACGTCCTGCGTCCCGAACGGGACCGTGTCGGGATTCGCCGTGATCTGCGTGAGCGTCCCCGTGCCGGTCGCGGTCACGCTCACGTCCGGGGCGTTCGAGTCGATCGTGTAGGTGGCCGTCTTGCCGCCGGTCGTCGTCGGGTCGAAGCGGACGCGGATCTTGCACGTCTCGCCCGCGTTCAGGGTGGTGGTGCCGCTGCAGTCGGTGCCCTGGCCGGTGAGTCGCTCGAACTGCGAGGTGTCGCCCGACCCGGTGACGGCGACGATCGAGACCTGCTCGGTCCCAGTGTTCTGCACGATCGACTCCTGCGTCGCCGTCGGGCCGCCGTCGATCTCCTGGTTGCCGAACGGCAGGGTCGCCGGGCTCGGCGTGAGCTGCGTCTGCGTGCCGGTGCCCGACAGCGCGATCGTCTCGTCCGGGGCGTTGGACGCGATCGTCAGCGTGGCCGTCTTGCCGCCCGTCGTGGAGGGGTCGAACCGCACGTCGACGTCGCAGGTGTCGCCCGCGGCCAGGACGGTGCCGGCGACGCAGTCGCCCGTGCCAGGCGCCGGGCGGCCGAAGTCGCCGGCGTCGTCGCCGCCGAACGCGATCGACGTGATCGTCACCGTCTCCGTCCCCGAGTTCTGCACCACCGAGGTGTCGGCGAGGGTCGGGCCGTCGTCGACGTCCTGCGAGCCGAGGTCGAGGCTGTCCGGCGTCGCGGTCAGCTCGGTCTGGATCCCGCTGCCGTCGAGGCCGATCGCGACGTCGGGCGCGTTGGACTCGACGGTCACCGTCGCCGCCTTCGGGCCGGTCGTGTCCGGGTCGAAGGTCACGCGGACGGTGCAGGTCTCGCCGGAAAGGAGCGACGTGTCCGCGGTGCAGTCGGCGGCGTCGTCGACGGCGCGGTCGAAGTCGCCGGTGTCGCCCGTCATGGTGACCGCGTCGAGGTCGACCGGCTCGGTGCCGGAGTTCGTGATCGTCGCCGTCTGCTCGGCGGTGGGGCCGTCGTCGACGTCCTGTGAGCCGAAGGTCAGCGTCGCCTCGTCGGAGGACAGCTCGGTCTGCGTGCCGGTGCCGCTCAGGGCGATCGTCTCGTCGGGCGCGTTCGAGTCGTAGGTCACCGTCGCGCTCTTGAGGCCGGCCGAGGCCGGGTCGAAGCGGACGCGCACGTTGCACGTGTCGTTCGGCCCGAGCGAGGCGGTGGCGGCGCAGTCGCTCCCCTGGTCGGTGAGCTGCTGGAAATCCGCCGCGTCGGCGCCGCCGATCGTGACCCCGGTGGGCGTCACGGTCTCCGTGCCGGTGTTCGTGATCACGGAGACCTGCTGCGCCGTCGCGCCGTCGTCGATGTCCCGGTCGCCGAAGCTCAGGGTGTCCGGTGAGGCGGTGACCTCGGTCTGGGTGCCGGTGCCGTCGAGCGCGATCGCGAAGTCGTCGGCGGTCGTGACGATGTCGAGCTGCGCCGCCCTCGCCCCGGTCACGGTCGGGTCGAACACGACGCGTACGTCGCAGGTGTCGCCGGCGTCGAGGGTCGTGGTGGTGGTGCAGTCGCTGCCGGCGGCGGGCGAGACGAACCCGAAGTCGGCGGCCTCGCCGCCGGAGATCGCCAGCGTCTGGACGTCGACGGGCTCGGTCCCCGCGTTCTCGAGCGTGACGGTCTCAGGCCCGACCGGCCCGTCGTCGACGTCCCAGCTGCCGAAGCTGAGGCTGGTCTCGCTCGCGGTCACCCGCGTCTGGGTGCCTTCGCCGTCGAGCGCGACGACCGCGTCGCCGCCGTCGATGGACGTGACCCTGAGCGTCGCGGACTTCGACCCCGTGGTCGTCGGGTCGAACGTCGCGTGGACGGTGCACGACTCGTCGGCGGCCAGCACCGTCGCCGTGGTGCAGTCGCCGGGCTGCGAGTCGACCGCGAACTGGTCGTCGTCGGGCCCGGCGTCGATGGCCACGCCCGTGATGGCGACGGGGTCGGGGCCGGCGTTGGTGATCGTCGACGCCTGAGCTGTGGTGGCATCGTCGTCGATGTCCTGCGCGCCGAAGCTCAGGCCGGTCGGCTCGGCCGAGAGCGAGCCGGCGGCCAGCGCGACCACCGCCACGACGAGGCCGGAAGCGAGCACGCCGAGGAGGGCGAATCCCCAGCGTCTGTGCCTCCTTCGTGGCAAGTCCCTTTGCTCCCCGGTGTGTGCGGATCGGCGCGCGGGAGACTCCCGGTCAGCGCCGCTCTGCCGACCCTAGGCCGGATCGAGGACGGACTGCAAGGTCTGCGGGCGTCAACCGCACACCAACATCCGTCCAGTGCGCTTCGAGCAGCGCCGCCCACCGGGCCGCGATCGCGTCCCAGGAGAACCGCGGATCGCGGGCGTGGTCGAGGGCCCGCCGGCCGAGGTCCGCGCCCAGGGCGGGGTCGTCGTGGAGACGGGCCAGGGCGGCGGCGACGTCGCGGGGCGCCGGGTCGGCCGGCAGGAGCAGCCCGTGGTCGCGCCACAGCTCGCCGCACGCGCTGTGGTCGGGCACGATCTGGGGCGCGCCGGTCGCGGCGTGCTCGAACGCGACGAGGCCGAAGCCCTCGGCGGCGCACGTGTTGATCCCGACGTGCGCGGCGTTGTAGATGGCGGCCAGCTCTTCGTCGGTCACGTGCGGGCGCCGGCCGTTCGACGGGGTCAGCGCCACGCGGTCCTCGATGCCGAGCTGCGCGACGAGCGCCCGGACGTCGCAGCCCTGGTCCTGCGGGCCCATGTGCAGGTGCAGCCGCGCGCGCGGGCGGTTGCGCGCGAAGAGGGCGAACCCCTCGATCGTCAGGTCGATCCGCTTGCGGTGGAGGTTGCGGTTCGCGTTCAGGACCACGAACCGGTCGCCGGCGCGCTCGCCGGCGGGAGCGAAGCGGGTCGTATCCACCCCGTGCGGGATCACGTCGCTCGCGCGCACGCCCGCGCGCGCGAGCGCGTCGCGCCCGAACTCGGTGTAGGCGACGACGCTGTCGAACGCGTTCAGCGCGTCGGCGATCGACGGCGGCACCTCGGGCCAGTCGACCGGGCAGTACGCGACCGTCACGCCTGCGTACGGGCCGAGGACGTCGGCGTACATCGGGAACAGCGCGGCGTCGGCCTGCACGAGCACGACGTCCGGGTCCAGCTCTGCGAGCAGCGGCGGCAGCCCGACCCGGCCGAACGGGTCGCCCGCGATCGTGCTGCCGCGGATCTCGACGCCATCGCGCCGCTGCGCCGGGCCGTGACGGCCCGGCGCGAACAGCACGACGTCGAGCGCGCCGCACAGCCGCGGCAGCAGGCTCTCCATGACGCGCCCGTAGCCCGACGCGTTCAGCGCCTGCCCGACCGCGAGCAGGCGCCGGGGCGTCACTGCCCGGCGAAGTTCGTCAGCGTCGCCGAGAGGCTCGTCGTCACCGGGTCGCCGCCCACCTGATAGGTCTCGTAGCCCTCCCCGTAGCCGTACTGCGGCTGCCCGATGAGGATGTAGTTGCCGGGGTATGCGACCCACTGGCCGCTCTGGCTGCCGACGTCGACGCTCGTCCACCACTTCTGGATCTGCGGGCCGGCGCCGAGCTCGATCAGCAGCTCGAGCGCCTCCGCGGACGGCGCCGCGTTGACGTCCATGCCGAACGTGGCCAGGAAGACGATCTGCTGGTTGGTGTTGCCGGCGGTGTAGATCTGCGCCGCCATGCGGGTCCACATGCCCTGGTAGTACGACATCCAGCTGCCGTCGACGTTCGGCAGCATCAGGTACATGTTCGTGCGGATGGCCGCTGGGCTGGTGATGTCCATCGCCGGGTCGATGACGACGACCTGCAGCCCGCTCGACCCGTTCGGCCCCTTCGGCTGGGGAAACGGGTTGCCGTTCATGGTGATCTTCGGCGGCGTGCCCGAGGGCTGCCACGTCTTCTGCGACTGAGACGTCGTCGTGATCTCGACTGCCACCTGCGAGACGGCCATGCGTGCTCTCCTTGATCGCTCTCGGGCGACCCTCTCCTGTGAGCGGGCGGCAGTCAATGCCGTAAAGTCGAGCAATGGCCGATCAAGGACCGTTCATCGATCCCGGCGACCCGCGCTACCCGGCGCTCGTGCGGGGGTTCAACCTCCGCTGGGTCGGGTCCCCGCGGTACGTCCGCGTCTGCACGAGCACCGATGACGTGGTCGCCGCGGTCCGCGAGGCCCGGGACGCCGGCGCGCGGGTGACCGTGCGCGGCGGCGGCCACTGCTACGAGGACTTCGTCACCGAGAACGATGGCGGCGTGATCCTCGACCTGGCCCCGATGAACACGGTCGAGCACGATCCGGGGACCGGGCTCTACTCGGTCGGCGGCGGCGCGACGCTGTGGAACGTCTACGGCGAGCTGTTCAAGCGCTGGGGCGTCACGCTGCCGGGCGGCTCGTGCTACTCGGTCGGCGCCGGCGGGCACGTGGTCGGCGGCGGCTACGGGCTGCTCTCGCGGCTGCACGGGCTGACGGTCGACTACCTCGAGGCGGTCGAGGTCGTGCGGGTCGACGGGAGCGGGAACGTCGAGGTCGTCATGGCGCGCCGCGACGGCGAGAGCGAGGACGAGCGGCGGATGCTGTGGGCCCACCAGGGCGGCGGCGGCGGGAACTTCGGGATCGTCACGCGCTACTTCTTCCGCGACCTCCCGCCCGCGCCGTCGCAGGCGACGCTCCTCAACCTGGCCTGGAACTGGAGCGACCTGGACGAGGAGTCGTTCGCGTCGCTCATGACCGCCTACGGCGCCTTCCTCGCCGAGAACAGCGCGCCCGGCAGCCCGTACGCCGGGCTCTTCACGCTCCTGCACGTCAACCAGAACCTGCCGGCCTCGCCGCAGATCGTCCTGGTCGCACAGTACGTCGGCGACGACGCCTCGCTGCTCGACGAGCTGGAGGGGCGGCTGAGCGCGGGACTCCCCGGCCCCGTTCCGCCGACGTCCCCGACCGGCTGGCAGCACACCCTGCGGCCGACGACCAGCGCGCAGCGCCTGCCCTGGCTGCAGGCCACGCAGACGCTCAACGGCTCCGGCCACAACATGCGCGGCAAGTACAAGTCCGCCTACATGATCGAGCCGTTCCCCGAGCGGCAGATCGCCACGATCTGGGAGTGGCTCTCGCCGCCGGCCGAGGGGCCGAGCGCGCAGGCGCTCCTCCAGGTCGACTCCTACGGCTGCCAGGTCAACGCCGTGGCGCCCGACGCGACGGCGGTCGCGCAGCGCTCGTCGATCATGAAGCTCCAGTACCAGGCCTACTGGTCCGACGCGAGCCAGGACGACGAGAACCTCGCGTGGATCCGCGGCTTCTACGACGCGATGTACGGGCCGGACGGCCCGGTGCCCGACGGCACGATGGACGGCTGCTTCGTCAACTACTGCGACGTCGACCTCGTCGACTGGCAGCGGCTCTACTACAAGGAGAACTACCCGGCGCTGCAGCGGGCGAAGGCGCTCTGGGACCCGACGGACGCGTTCACCCACGCCCAGTCGATCGAGCTGCCCGGGCGCGCATGAGGGCGGCGCGGGCGTGCTCGCGGGCGGCGCGCCTGGCGTAGTGCCAGCGGTAGGCGAGGTCGGGCGTCGGCGGGTTCGCGATCTCGCTCGGAAGCCGCGGCGCGCCCAGGGCGCGGGCCGCCCGGTCGGCGATCTCGACCTGGCCGGTCGCGGTCGCGTGGACTCGGTCGGCCCACACGTGCGCCGCGCCCTTGAAGTCGCTGAGATCGGCGACGGCGGTCCCGTGCCGTCGCGCCGCTCGCCGGATCGCCTCGTTGGCGGCCGGGAGGTCCGCCCCCGCGGGCGGGATGCCGAGCTCGAGCGGCAGGGTGAGCGTGAGCGTCCGGTCGCAGCGCTTCGCGAGCGCGCCGAGGATCGTGTCGAGGTCGCGCTCGTACCGCGCGAGGTCCCAAGTCGTCTGGCGGGCGTCGTTGACGCCGATGTAGACGCAGCCGAGGTCGTAGCGCGCGCCCCGGATGCGGGGCAGCTGGTGCTCGACGACGTCGCGGGCGGTCGCGCCGTCCTGCGCGAGCTTCGTGAACGGCAGCTCGAGCGCCTCGGCGAGCCACTGCGCCCACGACTGCGAGCCGAGGCCGGACTGCATGCCCCCGTGGCCGTTCGTGATCGAGTCGCCGAGGGCGAGGACGCCGAGCGGCACTCAGGCCGACCGCGTGCCGCTCGGCGGAGCAGGCGGGTACCAGAACCTCGAGTCCCAGTTCGGGAACTCGCCGTACGAAGGCACGGTGTGGACATCGCTCATACGCCGGCGGGATCCTCTCAGGCCCGGGGGGCCGGGGTGTCAGTGGACGTGGTCGGACTCGGTCACCGGCTCGACGGGCGGAGGCCGGGACCAGGCCGCCGCCCCGCGCCTCCGGGACCACAGAAGATCAGCGCCGGCCCATCCGGCGAAGAGGAGGCCGCCGATCGTTCCGGTGACCGTCAACAGCAGTCCGGCGGCCGCCGCCAGCGCCACGCCGTCGCGGCCGAGGATGAGCAAGGCCGCCGCCGCCCCGACGCCCGGGCCGATCGGCAGCTGCGCGAGGGTGGCCAGCGCGATGAGGACCGCGACCGCGTCGAAGAACGAGGCATCGACGCCCACGGCGTGCAGCAGCAGCCAGTTGCGGACGATCTGCGCGAGCACGGCGACCAGGACGAAGCCGACCACGAGGGTGCCGCCGCGCAGGCTGCGGAGCACCGCGAGCCCGTGCCACAGCTGGCGTCCCTTCCGGATCGCGAGATGCCGCAGGCCGGCGCTCAGCGCCGCGAACACGGCGACGCAGACGATCGGCAGCCACCAGGGAAGGCCCAGCGGACCGACGAGCGTGAACGACGTCAGCGCCGCCAGCGTCGCCTCGACCGCGAGGATCGGGAACTCGGCGGCGATCAGGGTCGGCACCTGCGGGCAGACGTCGGGGGACGAGCGCCGCAGCGCCGCGATTCGCGCCGCCACGCCGAGATGTCCGTTGATCGCGCCGCCGAGCACCTGCACGCTCGACGCGCGGTAGAGGATGCGCCGCGGGACGGTCCCGCCGGCGGCCTCGATCGTGCGATGCCACGCCTCGGTCCGCGCGAGCAGAGCGACGACCTGGAGCGCCGCCGTCGCGGCGAGCACTCCCAGCGCGGCATCGGACAACGCCGTCGCGAACTCGTGGCGCCGGCCGGCCAGGACGAGGGCGAGGACGGCGACCGTGGCGAGCGACCCGGCGACGGCGATCGGCGTCCGCCGCCGCCGCGCGAAGCTGCGCAGGCCGGTGAGCACGTCCCCCGGCCGGGTCGGCTCGTGCCGCCGTGGCGCGATCGACGCCATCAGCCCGTCGCGACGCTCAGCGATCTCTTTGCGTCGGAAGCTCGGCGTCGGCCCGGGCGATCAGCTCGCGGCTGGTCTCGCCGGGCCTCAACGCCGCGAGGCCGATCTTGACCTCGCACGGCGCGGGCGCCGCCGCGAGCCCGGCCCGGACCGTGGCGAAGCGCTGCGCCGCGTCCGCCGGCGTCGCGCCCGACAGCACGCAGACGAACTCGTCACCGCCGACGCGGACGATCGTGTCATAGGAGCGCAGCTGGGCGCGGACGGCGTGGACGACCTGTTGCAGCATGGCGTCGCCGGCTGCATGACCGTGCGTGTCGTTGACGGCCTTGAGGCCGACGACGTCGAGATAGGCGACGGTGAGCGGCGTCGAGGTCCGCCGGGCGCGGTCGATCTCGTGCTCGAGGTCGGCGAGTCCCGCCCTCCTCGTCCTCGCCCCCGTCAGCGCGTCGGTCTCGGCCAGCACGACGCGGCGCATCAGCGCCTCACGGTCGGCCTGCGCCTCGAGACGGTCGCGGGCGGCGGCCTCGCGATCGGCGGCCGCACGCTCGCGGTCGGCGGCAGCGAGGGCGAGGCCCTCCGCGGCCCCGCCGCGGGCGGCGAGCTCACGGTCGCGCCGCTCGGCGGCCTGATCGCGCAGACGGGCGACATCATCACGAGCGGCGGCCAGGGCGTCGCGGTCGGCGCCCGCCGCGAGGCCGTTCGGCGGCCGTCGCCGTACGCGGCCGTTCCGCGCGGCGTCGTTCAGATCGAGCCGCGACGTCGCCTGGGCCGCGAGGCGGGCCGCCGGGGACTCGGAGCCCCGCTCGGGCGCGCCGTTACGTCGTGTGTCGGCCATGACGGCCTCCGTGGCTAGGCGGCAAGTCTCGGTGATCCCTGCGCCTATCCGATCGCTGACCCCACGGTAGCGCGAATCCGCGGCGATCTCGCGTTCTCGTCCGCGCGGGCCGCCCGCACGCGCTAGCCTGGACGGACCCCAGGTGGAGCATGCCGTTCGCCTCGCGGGCGGAACGCGACACAGAGATGCGAGGTGGGCGCTCATGTCCACGCTCAAGCAGTTCCAGGCGGAGGTCGCCGCCCGCATGAACCGCGGCGACACGTTCACCTCGGTGGAGGACGAGGTGATCGATCCGAGTGGACTCTCGGACCGGGAGAAGGCCGCGCTCTGGCTGTACGGGTGGTCCTTCGTCGACTGGCGCGGCCAGCGGCGTGAGGCGCTGAGCCACATCGACCTGCTCGCGGCGCGCGCGGAGACCGTCGAGTTCTCGCCCCCGCGACTGTCGCTCGTCCGCGCCGGCGGCGCGGGCTAGCGTCACGATGACGAGCCCGGCGGCCGCGAGCCTCGGCGCGCCTTCCGGAGAGAGCTACCCGGCGATCGCCGCGTCGGTGGCGATCGCGCGTCGTGCGGTCGGCCGCCGGCTTCACGCGCTGCCCGAAGACGCTCTGATGATCGGTGACGTGGAGCTCGCGGTGTCCGAGGCGTGCACGAACGTGGTGCTGCACGCCTATCGCGACCG
Source organism: Solirubrobacteraceae bacterium (assembly GCA_036389485.1). Lineage (GTDB taxonomy): Bacteria > Actinomycetota > Thermoleophilia > Solirubrobacterales > Solirubrobacteraceae > CADCVT01. The sequence continues at coordinate 34,869 of DASVPR010000021.1, read as the reverse complement.
AGAGGTCGGCGTGTTCCGCGTGGTGGTACAGCGCGCCGTCGGTCTGGTGCGTGTCACCGTCAGCGACGACGGAAGCGGGATGAAGCCGCGCCCGGACAGCCCCGGCCTCGGCCTGGGTCTTCCGACGATGGCGGCGTTGACGGACCACCTCGACGTCGGGACCGCCGGCGACGGTACGGGGACCGTCGTGTCCATGCACTTCTCCGCGGCCGGTGCGCATGCCCGGCTCAGCTCACCTCGCCGTCCGGGGCGAGGATGAAGATCTCGACGGCCACGTCCGGGTCGATGTGGTTCGCGCTCATGAACGCGACGACTTCCCGTCCCGTCAGCTTCGCCACGCCCGCCGCGAGGTCCTCGCGCATCGTCCGCTGGTAGGCCTGGCGGGTCTGCAGGACGCGTTCCTCCTCTCCGTCGCGGACCAGCGAGCGCTCCCCCTTGGTCAGGTTGTCCTGGAGGACGACGGCGACGAGGTCGCCGCTGAGGTGCGTCCGGGCGCGGGTCGGGCCGCGCCCCGTGTACTCGCTGAGGAGGTGCACCGTCATGTCGGCGATCGCGGCGGCGACCTTGCCGTCTCTGCGGTCCTCGGTGGGGGCGTCGGTCACGACGGCCCTCTCTCGCCTCCCTCCGGGTGGTACGGCGGCCGGCCAGAAAGATGGAAGGAGACGGGCTAGACCCGCCCAGGCGGCCCGCGACACAGGTGCCCGACGACGCCGTATCGCGTGTCGACCAGTCTAGTCCCATCTGGCGGCGTTTCCGAGCGGATTGCCGCGCTACGCTCCGTGCAGTCGCGCACTCGCGCGCCGCGCCCGCCAGGCTCGCCTGCCTCTCCTGACGAGCGACTCCGTAGAAGAGCCTGCGGGAGGTCTGAGCATGTCTACGCTGCGGAGTCACGGTGCTCTGCCCGACGTCGCCGCACCGGTTGCCGCCGACATCGAGCCGGTCCACCATGAGAACTTGCACCGGACGGTGACGGGCCTGGTGACCGTGCTGCCCGTGCTGGCCCTCGGCGCGGCCGCCTGGCTCACGTGGGGCGGGCTGCTCCGGGTCGGCGACCTGGTGGTCCTCGCGATCGTCTACACGCTGACGGGCCTGGGCGTCACGGTCGGGTTCCACCGCCTGTTGACCCACCGCAGCTTCAAGACGGGCCGCGTCGTCCGCGGGACGCTGGCGATCCTCGGCTCGGCCGCGGTCGAAGGACCGGTCATCTCCTGGGTGGCCGACCACCGCAAGCACCACGCGTTCGCCGACGTCCACGGGGACCCGCACAGCCCGCACGTCGACCACGGCGTCGGCTGGGCGGGCGCGCTTCGCGGTCTGGTGCACGCGCACGTCGGCTGGCTGTTCCGGCACGACCAGCGCGGCGCCCGCGCGCGCTACGCGCCGGACCTCCTCGCCGATCCGGTCATCCGCTTCGTCGACCGCACGTTCCCCCTGTGGGCGCTGGGCGGGCTCGCGCTGGCCTTCGGGCTCGGCGTGGCGATCGGAGGGACGGTCGCCGCCGGGCTGACCGGCCTGCTGTGGGGCGGTGGCGTGCGGATGTTCCTGCTCCACCACGTCACCTACAGCATCAACTCGATCTGCCACGTCTTCGGCGTCCGCAGGTTCGGCACCTCCGACGAGTCGCGCAACGTGGCGTGGCTCGCGCTGCCGTCGTTCGGCGAGTCCTGGCACAACAACCACCACGCCTTCCCCACCTCCGCGGAGCACGGGCACGGACGCCGTGAGGTCGACCTGTCGCGCGGCGTCATCACGATCCTCGAGCGCCTCGGGCTCGCGTGGGACGTCGTGCGCGTCAGCCCGGACCGTCGTCAGCGCAAGGAGCTGACGACGCCCAGAGCCGGCGAATGACCGGCGTACAAGGCGGCCGCGGGCCGCCGGCTGCCGCTGGCCCACGGTTCCCGTGGCAGTTCGCGGTGCGCGCCGTCGCGGTGACCACCGGCCTCTTTCTGCTGCTCCTCGGCGACGTCCACGGCGCCGCGTTCTACGTCGCGTGGAGCCTGATCGTCCTCGCCCTGCTCACCGAGGGAGCGGCGACGGCCGTGTACTACTTCCGCCGCGCGCGCGGGGCGGGCGACGACGAAGGCGCTGCGCGCGAGCCCTGACGCCGCCGGGTGTCCTGCTCGTCGGAGCGCGACGCGCGCTGACCGCCGCCCGAGCCACTGAACAGATCGGGGACCGTGCGGCCGAGCGCCCGGTGCGCCGCGCGCGGGGTCATCCGTCCGGTCGCGACGTGACGTCGAGCGACACCCGCGGATCGTGTTCGCCACGACGGCCGTCGCCGCACGGGACGGCGGGCTGATGGTGACGGGGCAGCTGGCGATCGGCTCCTCGCGCGTCCTGGTCGAGATCCCGACGGGCGTCCAACGGACGGGGGACGGCGCGCTGCGCCTCGAAGGTGGGGCGACTGCACGCCCAACTCACGCTCGAGCGCGCGTACGTCGGCTGACGTAGGCGACTAGCGACACGGAGCGGACGACGGCGCCGGCGAGGCGGCCTACGATCGCGAGCATGCACGACCAGCGCATCGACGTGCTGACGGGCGTGTTCGCCGCGGTGTTCCTCGCGACGACGACGCCGCTGGCCGGGGACCCGCAGGAGCTGTCCTGGGTCTCCTATCCGCTCGCCGCAGCGGCGGGCCTGGCCTTCGCCGTGCGCCGCCGCTCGCCCCGGGTCACGGTCGCGGTGACGGTCACCGCGGTCGCCGCGTTCCTGCTGGTCAACGAGGACGGCGGGCCGATCTTCGCGTCCGCGCTGGCCGCGCTCGGCTGCCTGGGGCTGTATCGCCCGGCCACGCGCGACTGGCTCCCGTGGGCCCTCGCGTCCACGATCGTGCTGACCGCGGCGAGCGTGATCTCCATCGGCGTGAGCGTCCACGAGCTGCCGATCGCGCTGCTGCTGCTCGCCGCGCCGAGGATCGCGGCCGACCGCTCGCGGGCGCGCACCCTGCGCGACAGCGCGCGCGAGGAGGAGGCGGCGCGCCGCCTGGTCGAGGAGCGGCTGCGCATCGCCCGCGAGGTCCACGACGTCGTCGGCCATGGGCTCGCGACGATCGCCCTGCGCGCCGGCGTCGCTGACCGCGTGATGGAGAGGGATCCGCGCGAGGCGCAGGTGGCGCTGCGGGCGATCCGGCAGATCTCGACCGACGCGCTGGAGGACCTCGGGGCGCTGCTCGGCGTCCTGCGCGACGGCGACGGCGCCGAGCGTGCTCCCGTGCCCGACCTCGCCGCCGTCCCCCGGCTGGTCGACGGGATGCGCCGCGCCGGGATGGACGTGGACCTCGAGGTCGCGGGCGCCGGGAACGGCGTCTCGGACGTCGTCGGCGCGGCCGCCTACCGGATCGTGCAGGAGGCGCTGACGAACGTCGCGCGGCACGCGGGCGAGGGCGCGGGGGCGCACGTGCGGCTCGTTCGCCGCGGGCGCGGCGTCGACGTCGAGGTCGTCGACGACGGGCGCGGCGCGCCGCCGGTGCTGCGCGACGGACGCGGCCTGGCCGGCATGCGCGAGCGTGCGGCGGCGCTGGGCGGCAGCTTCGAGGCGGGCACGCGACCGGAGGGCGGCTTCCGCGTGGCGGCGTCGCTGCCGTCGTCGTGAGCGTCCGCGTCGTGCTCGTCGACGACCAGGCGATGGTCCGCGCCGGCCTGCGCGCCCTGCTGGCCGCCGAGGACGGCGTCGAGATCGTCGGCGAGGCCGCCGACGGCGACGCGGGAGTCGCGCTCGTGCGCGAGCAGCGCCCCGACGTCGTGCTCATGGACATCCGCATGCCGGGCACGGACGGCCTGGAGGCGACGCGGCGCATCGCCGCCGACGACGACCTCGGGAACGTGCGCGTGCTGATGCTCACCACGTTCGAGCTCGACGAGTACGTCTTCGAGGCGCTGCGCGCCGGCGCGGCGGGCTTCCTGCTCAAGGCCGACGACCCGGGCGACCTCGTGCGCGCGGTGCGCGCGGTGGCCGACGGCGAGTCGCTGCTGTCGCCGAGCGTCACGCGCCGCGTGGTCGAGACGTTCGCGGAGGCGCCCGCGCCCAGGGCTCCGTCGGCGGACCTGCTGGCCGAGCTCACGGAGCGCGAGGCGGAGATCGTGGCGCTCGTCGGGACCGGGCTGTCGAACCACGAGATCGCCGAGCGCCTGGTCATCAGCCCGGCGACCGCGAGGACGCACGTCTCGCGCGCGATGCTCAAGCTCGGCGCCCGCGATCGTGCGCAGCTCGTCGTCTTCGCGTACGAGTCCGGGCTCGTCGCCGCCGGCGGCGTACGGCGCGCGACGTAGCGCAGGAGCCGCTCGCCGCCCGACGACAGAGACGCCGCCCGGCCCGACCATCGTGAGCATGTCCACGCTCACCCGATGGGTCCTCGCCCACAAGAAGATCGTCGTCGCCGCCTGGCTCCTCCTCACCCTCGCCGGCATGGCCGCCGCCGGACCCGCTTCGGACGCTCTGAAGCCGGAGTTCTCGGTCCCCGACAAGGAGGGCTGGGAGACCAACGTCGCGATCGCGGAGCGCTATCGCGGCACCGGCGGCGACAGCGCTCCACTGCTGCCCGTGGTCGAGCTGCCCGCGGGCCAATCGGTCAAGTCCGCGGCCGTACGCGGCGACCTCGAGAAGCTCGATGCCCGCCTGCGCAGAGCGCTGCCGCGGTCGCGCATCGCCTCCTACGCGTCGACGGGAGACAGCGCGTTCGTCTCGCGCGACGGGCGTACGACGTTCGCGCTCGTCTACCCGCCGCCCGGCAAGGACTCGGCGTTCGGGGAGAACCCCGAGGCCGAGCGGGCCGCGCGCGCGGCCGTCCGCGGGGCGACGGTGGGCGGCGCGCCGGTCCATCTGACGGGCTTCGACGCGCTGGCCGCCGACGCCGGCGGCGAGAGCCAGGGGCCGGGCGTCCTCGCCGAGGCGGTCATCGGCGGCCTCGGCGCGCTGGCCGTGCTCACCTTCGTGTTCGCCTCCTTCCTGGCCCTGGTCCCGCTGCTGATGGCGATCGTCTCGATCCTGACCACGTTCCTGCTGCTGCTCGGGCTGACACAGCTGGCCGACGTCTCGCCGATCGTGCAGTTCCTCATCGCGCTCATCGGCCTCGGCGTGGCGATCGACTACTCGCTGCTCGTCGTCTCGCGCTGGCGCGAGGAGCGCTCGCACGGGCACAGCGGCGACGAGGCCGTCCAGCGAGCGATGGAGACCGCCGGCCGCGCGGTCGTGTTCAGCGGGATCACCGTGGCGATCGGCCTGCTGGCGCTGATCGCCCTGCCGCTGCCGTTCCTGCGCTCGATGGGGTACGGCGGGATGCTCATCCCGCTCGTCTCGACGCTGGTGGCGATCACGCTGCTGCCGGTCGTGCTGGCGAAGGTCGGCCCCCGCCTGGACTGGCCGCACCGGCGCACCGACGACAAGGCGAGCCGCGCGTGGACGCGCTGGGCCGAGGCCGTCGCGCGACGCCGCTGGATCGCCGCGGGGGCGGGGATCGCCGTGATCGTCGCGCTCGCCGCGGCGGCCGGCGACCTGCAGCTCGGCACGTCGGACGCCGACACGATGGCGAAGTCGGGCGACGCGAAGACCGGCCTCGTCGCCCTGGAGCGGTCGGGCATCGGCGAGGGTGCGCTGCTGCCGCACGAGATCCTCGTCGACCGGTCGGCGGATCCGCGGCAGGTCTCCGCTGCGCTCGACGGAGTCGACGGCGTCCACGGCGCCGTCGCACCGCAGCAGCCCGAGTGGCGCCGCGCGGGCACCGCGCTCGTGGAGGCGATCCCGACGCCCGACAGCGGAACGGACGCCGGGGGCGCGACGCTCGACCGCGTACGCGATGCCGCGCACGCGGCCGGGCCCGGCGTCCGCGTCGGCGGCCAGCCGGCCTCCAACGCGGACTTCATCGACGCCGTCTACGGCAGCTTCCCCATCATGATCGCCCTCATCGCGATCTCGACGTTCATCCTGCTCGCGCGGGCGTTCCGGTCGCTGCTCCTGCCCCTCAAGGCGATCGTGCTGAACATCCTCAGCGTCGCCGCGGCGTGGGGCGTGCTCGTGCTCGTCTGGCAGCAGGGCTACGGCTCGGAGGCGATCTGGGGAATCCAGGCCACCGGCTCGATCCCGTCGTGGATGCCGCTGATGGTGTTCGCCTTCCTGTTCGGCCTGTCGATGGACTACGAGGTCTTCATCCTCAGCCGCATGCGCGAGGAGTACGACCGCACCGGGTCGACCGAGACAGCCGTCGTGCGGGGCATCGGGCGCACGGGGAGGCTGGTCACCAGCGCGGCGCTCATCCTCTTCCTCGCGTTCACGTCCATGGCGTCGGCGCCCGAGACCGACGTGCGGATGATGGCCACCGGGCTGGCCGCGGGCATCCTCCTCGACGCCACGATCATCAGGGCCCTGATCGTCCCCGCCGTGATCTCGCTGATGGGCCGCTGGAACTGGTGGCTGCCGCACTGGCCGGCGCGCCTGCTGCGCGTCGAGCCGTCGCTCCCGCCCGCATGAGCGAAGGCGCGTGCAGAGGGCGCTGTCAACGAACCTGGAGCGGTAGCCACGGGCGGGCGCCACAAGTGCGGAGGAGCGGTTGACGCATTGCCGGTGGGGTGGTAGGCAGAGCCTTTGCACCGCCCACGATTCTCGAACAGGAGAGGATCACCATGCGGCTACCCCAACTCGGTCGCGCGCGTTCGCTGACCCAGCTCCAGCGCATGCTCAGGGAGCCGTTGAAGGCGCCTGAGCCGCCCGCGGTGACGCCATTCGAGATCCTGGTTACGGAATCCCCCGTCACGGAGTACGACAGCCGGACGGTTCTCGATGGCGCGCAAATCCGTTTCGGCCGCCTGCACGAGCCGCAAGCCCTCAGGCTCACGGGCGAGAGACCTGAGCACGAATTTTGGATTCAGGCGCGCCACGCGGGTTTCTACAGCGAGGTCCGGATCCACGAGGTCCTGCACGGGCATCTGCGAAGCACCGTCGTCACCCGTAACCGGAGCGACCTCAAGGTGGACCGGCTCTGGATCGGTCGACACTACATCCACGGAGACAGCGGGCGTGCGTGCTTCCCGGCACCTGCCCAGCCGAGGGACTTTCAGGGCGAAGTCTGGTTCGCCACGCTCGACCCTGATACCGAGCGCGTCGCATCGGAAAGCCAAGTCAAGTTCGGCTTCGGCCGGTCGTCGGCCGGCCACATCCGCGAGACCCTGCACTCAGGCCATGAGTACTCGCTCCGCTGGCGTGCGCATCGAGACGGAGAGGGCCGTGACTACCGTGCCTCGTGGTTCCGGGGCGGCGAACTGCTGAGCGAGACGCTCGAGTCGGTGTTCCCCATGAAGGAAGCAGTGGCTGCGGGCTGTCTTGCCCTTCGCAAGGGCCAGTACTGCGATACCGACTACATATGATATTGCGATCCGGCGCCCGAGCCCTGGCCATGCTGCTAGGGGTGCGCCGAGCCCGCCGGTTCGGTCGGGCATGATCTACAGGCCGCGAGACGTAGGGCGGCCGACGAGGCGGTTCGATTACGTCGTCCTCGGCGCCGGTCCGGGCGGGCTTCAGTTCGCCCGCTTCCTCGAGGCCGCGCGTCGTGACTACGTCGTGCTCGAAGCGGAGTCCGTCGGCTCTTTCTTCCAGCGGTTTCCGCGGGTACGCACCCTCATCTCGCCCACCGTGACAGGCCCGAGGTCACGTAGTAGCGAAAGCGCCCTTCGCAGCGACTGGAATGCGCTCCTGACGGAGTCCGGCCACTTGCCGTTCGACCCCTACAGCGCACGACTCTTCCCCAGCGCCGACGAGTACATCGAATACCTGCGTGCATTCGCTCTGACCAGCGGAATCGCAATTCGCTCGTCGGCTCCTGTGACGGGGGTTTTCCACGATGGCGAGGGATACGTCCTGTTCACCGCCGAGGGTGAGCCCGTGAGGTCACGTCACCTTGTCGTCGCCACCGGGCTGGGCAGGCCTCATGTCCCCGAAATCCCCGGGATCGAGCACGCCGTCGGTTATGAGAGCGTCGAGCTGGCGGGTCGGCATTACCACGGGCAGCGAGTGCTCGTCATCGGGAAGGGAAACTCCGGATTCGAGGTCGCCGAAGAGCTCACCAGAACGGGAGCGACCGTGCATCTCACGAGTCCTCACCGCGCACTTCTGCGGTCGTCGTCGCAGCGTCCGGGGGACCTGGCTGCTGAGCATTCCCGGCTCGCGGAACTGTCGGTCCTCGTTGGGCGAACCCAGATCTTCGATTGCGAGGTCGACTGGATCGTTCCCAGCAACGGCGGCTACCACGTCCGGCTGCGCAGCCAGTCGTCGGTCCAGGAGCACTCCTACGACGCCGTCATTCGCTGCACCGGGTTCGCATTCGACGACAGCATCTTCGATGCTTCGTGCAACTGCGTGGTCCCGCCGGGACACCGGCTGCCGACCATGACGAGCGACTGGCGCGCGTGCGAGGGAAGCGGGATGTACTTCGCAGGAAGCTTGGTACAGGCGCGCAACGTCCTCCGATCCACATCGGGGTCGATCGCGGGCTTCCGGTATTGCGCGCGCATCCTCTTCGATCTCGTCGAGCATGAGCACCACCGCGTACCCATGCCCTCCGTTGTCCACCGCGCGGCCGGCGAGGAGCTCGCTTCGCACGTCATCTCCCGGCTGTCTCGCGCATCCAGTCTCTGGCTGCAGCCCTCGTACCTCCGTGACGTGATCACCCTCGGCGACTCGGATGTCAGCGCGGCGTGTCGGCCGGCTCTGCCGGTCGACTACATCGCCGAGCACGTCGCTCCGCGTCTCCGCGGGCACATCGACGTGGGCTTCGAGCATCGTCTTGATGGGTGCCGCGTGCCCGTCGTTCGGTGTCTCGTGGGCGGTCGGCCGGTGGACAGATACGAGCTTCCGCTGGAGTTGCTCGTCGACGCCGTCGATGGCGAGCCGGCGAGCCTACGCGCTCACGCTGGACTCACTGTCCAGCGCTCCAGGCGGCGGTACTTGGTCGACCCGCTCGTCGAGTTCCTCGAATCGGCCTTCCGCCAGCTTGGAACCTCCGCCGCGCCGGCGCACCTCCAAGCGGGTCTGTAGCGCGGCTCTGCTCCGGGTCGCCCGGTGGAGGCTTCGCGGCCTACGGAAACCGGTCTTTCTGCCGGGGCTCAAGGAGGTCCCGCGGTTCCCAGCATGGAGGTGGCGATCAGAGAGGAGGTGAGACATGAAGATCAAGTCGAGCAGCCGTCGGCTCGCTCCCGCCGCGTCCACGCACGAGCGAAACTGAGCGGCGTACCCGTGCGACCGCCCGCGCGAAGTTCCGCGCGCGCGGGCACCACCGGCACCCGTCCGCGCACGGCACGCTCGTCCTCTCCATCCGCTGGAGGCCGTGGGTGCGAGGAGAGGCCCGCGATCAGCCCGATGGCGCCGCGGAGGGCGGTCGACGTAACCTACGACGCGCGCGGGCGAGGGCGGAGCACGATGCCGCCCGCTGAGGACGGCGCCAGGCGACGTTCAGCGTGGCGAGAGCCCGACCCGCGCCGGTTCGGCCTCGCACGTTCAACACCCCGCGAGTAGGTGGCCGCGACGCGGGCGACCGCAGTCGCCGCGCGCGGCGTCAGTCTCGGATGCGAACGAGGTCGTTGAGCATCTCGTCCGCCGTCGAGATCACGCGCGAGTTGGCCTGAAAGCCACGCTGCGCGCTGATCATGTCGGTGAACTCGGTCGCCAGGTCGACGTTGGACATCTCCAGCGTGCCGCCGATCGACTGGCCGTAACCGTTGCCGGCCGGCGTGCCGATCGTCTCCGGGCCCGAGGCGCCCGTCGAGCGCCAGCGGTTGGAGTTCACGCGCTCCAGCCCACCCTCGTTGGAGAACTTGGCCAGCGTCAGGTAGCCGACCACCGCGCGGCCGTTGGCGATCGGCGGCAGCGCCGCGGGCTGGGTATAGCCCGCCGGCGGCACGAACGACACCGCGCCATCCGGCGCGATCGCCACATCGGTCGCCCCCGCCGGGATGTTGATAAAGCAGTTCTGCGCGCCGGCGGTCCCCGCCGGACGCGACAGCCCCAGCGCGTAGGAGCCATCCTGGGTGATCAGATAGCCCGCGTCGTTGCGGGTGAAGTTGCCCGCCCGCGTGTACTCGACCGAGTTCGGCCCGTTGGGGACGCCCGCCGTCGGATTGCCGCCCGTCGGCGAACCGATACCGACGCGCAGCCAACCCTCACCGGAGATCGCCACATCCAGCGGGCTGCCCGTCGCCTGAAACGCCCCGTTGACCATCACGTTGTCGATCGAGCCCAGCTGCGTGCCCAGCCCGACCTGGGCCGGGTTGCCGCCCCCCACGCCGGGATTCGACGCCGTACCGGACCGCTGGATCTGCGTCAACGAGTCCTTAAACGTCGTCCGGGCCGACTTGTAGCCCACCGTGTTGACGTTCGACAGATCGTTCGCCGTGACGTCAAGCGCGATCTGATGGGTCTTCAGACCACTGATCGCCGAATACATGCCGCGCATCATCGAGGCATCACTTCCTTTTTCGGGGTGGCGCCCCCGGCGCCGCTCTCCTCCCCCTTGTCGGCAGCCGCTGCCAAGACTTCAATGGTGATAGATCGTTACACGATCGGCCGACGGGGCGCGATCAGACAGAACCAGTCGATCCCGACGACCGCTCTCAGGCAGCACCTCTAAGCGCGCAGCGATCTGTGTCGCGTGCAGTGCGGCTGAGGGGTGGTTGGGCGCGCCGGACTGAGGCGGCTCGAGCCCATGATCGTGCGCACGCAAGCGGCAGCCGCGGCGTCCCGACAGCACCCCGCGAAGCTGCGCTCACGCCGCCGCGCCGGGCCGCGGCGCCCGGCGCACGGTGGGCCGTCGGCCGCTGGCGCGGAGATCGGAGTCTCCCGGCAGAGAGCGGGATTCCGAGCGCCCCGGGCAGGACTCGAACCTGCGACCCGCGGCTTAGAAGGCCGCCGCTCTTTCCAGCTGAGCTACCGGGGCGTGCCAGGCCGCAGGGTCGCAGATGTGCGCAGTGGCTGCGGCGTCTCGTTGTGATCCCGGGCAGGCACGGCTCGGCGCGCTCGCTGGTCGCGGGGTGACGGCCGGCAGTCGTGGTGCCGTGGGTGTCGCAAGCAGTACGACGCGGCGTACCACCGGCGCGTGAGGGACCGTCGCCGCGCACAAAAAGCGCGCGAAGTACGAGGCAAACCTCGCGTCGGTATCGCGCGCTGAAGGAGAGCCAGCCTCGCGCGGACTGCGGGCGGCACTACCACCACGCGGCGATGGAGTTCGACCATCTGCCCGGTCATGAGAAGCGGGACGCCGTCTGCATGCTGCTCCGCAAGGCGAGCCGTGAGACGCTCCTCGACGAGATCGCGAAGTGCCAGCTGGTCTGCGCGAACTGTCACGCTGTACGGACGTTCACGCGGCGGGGTGTAGCTCAGCCTGGTTAGAGCGCTGCCTTTGGGAGGCAGAGGTTCGCGGGTTCGAATCCCGCCACCCCGACTCGATCGTCGCCGGTCAACGTTCGACCAGAACGCGCCGTTCTTGAACCGGACCGGACGGGCGTCGGGGCGGTGGCGCATAAACCGCTCGTCCGAACGTCCAAGACCGACATCCTCGTTGCTGTGGTGACCCGCGGCGCCCGATGGAGAGGCGGACACGCCACGCCTTTCCGGAGACCCCGCCATGACGAACCGCCGCCTTCGTCGGGTGCTCGGCCTCACGCCGCTCGCGCTCGTCCTCGCCCTGCCCGCCGCTCCCGCTTCCGCCGCCTTCTACTCCGGTGGCTCGAACCAGCGGAGCGCGCCCGTCGCCCGCGCCGCCGACGCGAACGCCTGCTCCGCCGCGAACAGCTCGCCCACCGAGGTCAGCGCGAACCGGCTGGAGGAGATCGTGTTGTGCCTCGTCAACCGCGAGCGCACCTCGCGCGGGCTGGGTCGGCTGCGCGGCAACGGCCGGCTCGACCGCGCCGCCCGGGGCCACTCCCGCGCGATGGTCCAGCAGCGGTTCTTCGCGCACGACTCGCCCGGGGGAGCGAGCGTGCTCGACCGCGTCAAGCGCCGCGGCTACCGCAGCGCCGGCGGGCTGATGGTCGGCGAGAACATCGCGTGGGGGTCGGGCTCGTACTCCACGCCGGCGGAGATCGTCGACGGGTGGATGCACAGCTCCGGCCACCGGGCGAACATCCTCCACGCGGGCTTCCGCGAGATCGGCGTCGGCGTCGCGCTCGGTGCCCCGCGGCCCGTGAACGGGCAGCCGGCGGCGACCTACACGACCGACTTCGGCACACGCCGGTAGCGGCCCGCGAAGGGGGCCCGCGGAGGGGCGACGAGGCGCGCCTGCGGAGGGGCGGGCGGGGGCCGCGGCGGCGCGGCTCGTAGGATCGGCGGCCCATGGCCCAGATCCGCCCGCTCAACGCCCTCCACTACGCCCCCGAAGACCTCCAGACGTCGGTCGCGCCTCCGTACGACGTCATCGACGACGACCTGCGCGCCCACCTCGCGGCCCGGTCGCCGCACAACGTCGTCGAGATCGACCTCCCGCGCGGGGACGACCCGTACGCGAACGCGGCGAGGACGTTCGCCGAGTGGCAGGAGCAGGGCGTGCTCCAGCGCGACGAAGAGCCGGCGCTGTGGGTCCTGACCCAGGAGTACACGGGGCCGGACGGCGCGCAGCGGACGCGGTCCGGGTTCTTCGCCGCGGTCAGGGTCGAGGAGTACGGCCCCGGGCGGATCCGGCCGCACGAGCGCACGCACCCCGGCCCCAAGGAGGACCGCCTCAACCTCACGAGAGCGACGCACGCGAACCTCTCCCCCATCTTCAGCCTCTATTCCGACGCGGAGGGGCGCGCGCGCCAGGCCCTGCGACGGGTCGTGGAGACACAAGAGCCGTGGGGCGCGCACACCGACGACGACGGCACCATCAACCGCATGTGGCGCGTGCCCGACGAGGACACGATCGCGGAGCTGCAGGAGGCGGTCGGCAACGCGGAGCTGCTCATCGCCGACGGCCACCACCGCTACGAGACCGCGCGCGTGTACGCGGAGGAGACCCAGGACGAGGGCGCGCAATGGGTCCTCATGACCCTGGTCGCCCTCGAGGACCCCGGCCTCACCGTCTTCCCCACCCACCGCCTCGCGAAGGGCCGCGGACTGGAGCGCTATGAGGCGCTGGCTACGACGCTGCGGGAGCGCTTCGACATTGCGGAGGTGCCTCTGGAGGAGCTGGCGCCGCCGGCGAGCGAGGGGCCGGCGGAGTTCGGCTACCTCGACAGTCACTTCCGCAAGGCGTTCCGCCTCACCTGGAAGGGTGGGCCCGCAGGCGGGCTGGATGGGCCGCTGGCGGAATTCGATTCGGCGGTGTTGGAGGAGGTCGTGTTGAAGGGCCCCCTCGAGCTGAGCGACGACGACATAGACCACCTGCACGACTTCGGCTACGCCCGCGACGACGAGGAGGCCAAGCGCCTCGTGCTCGACGGCGAGTACGACGTCGCGTTCCTGTTGCGCCCGCCGCCCATCAAGACGATCCAGACCATCGCCGCGGCCGGCCAGAACATGCCGCCGAAGTCCACGTACTTCTTCCCGAAGGTCCCGACCGGATTGGTGATCAACCCGCTCGGGAATGCCGCAGTACGATGAGTCACATGAAGGCAGTCGCGCGCAGGACCGGGACGTACCGCCACATGGTCGACATCCGGTCCCACCACGTCTCGGTCGACGAGCCGCTCGAGGCCGGGGGTGACGACACCGCGCCGAGCCCGCAGGAGATGCTGGCCGCCAGCCTCGCGTCCTGCACGGCGATCACGATGGAGATGTACGCCCAGCGGAAGGGCTGGGACCTGGGCTACGTGGAGGTCGAGGTCGAGTACACGCCGGCCGAGCGCGGCTGCCCCACGAAGTTCGAGCTCGTCATGCGCTTCCCGGAGGACGCGACGGAGGAGCAGGTCGAGCGCCTGAAGGTCATCGCGGCGAAGTGCCCGGTCCACCGCACGCTCGACGGCGAGGTCATGTTCAACGAGCGTGTCGAGCGGCTCGAGCTCCAGACGAGCTGAGGCTCTGGCGCGCGAGCTCCACGGCGTCCTGCTCGATCCGCAGGAGGCCGCGCAGCTCGATGTCCACGGCCGGACCGACGCCGCCGTCCTCGTCCCGCTCTACGTCGGCGACGACGGCGAGCCTCACCTGGTCTTCACGAGACGCCGTGACGATCTCCGACGGCACGCCGGCGAGATCTCGTTCCCCGGCGGCCGCAGCGACCCCACCGACGAGGACCTCATCGCGACCGCGCTGCGAGAGGCGCACGAGGAGATCGGGCTGCCACCCCAAGCGGTGGACGTCGTCGGCGCCCTCCAGCCCACGCCGACGATCGCCACCAACTACGCGGTGTATCCGTTCGTCGGCCTCATCGAGCCCGGCATGGAGTGGACGCTCTCGCCGCGCGAGGTCGCGGAGGTCCTCGAGCTGTCCCTCCGCGACCTGCGGGCCGGCTACGGCCGGGAGCGGATGATCCGCCGCGGCATGCCCTTCCGCACCGACGTCTACGTCGTCGGCGACCACCTCATCTGGGGAGCGACCGCCCGCATCCTGGGCGACCTGCTCGACCGCGTGCAGCCGCGCTAGGCGCCCTTCTCGATCGGGACGTTGACGAGGTTCCCCCACTCGGTCCACGAGCCGTCGTAGTTCTTGACGTCGTCGCGGCCGAGCAGCTCGTGGAGCACGAACCACGTGTGCGCGCTGCGCTCGCCGATCCGGCAGTACGCGATGATCGGGTCGCCCGAGAGGACGCCCTTGCCGCCGTACAGCTCCTCGAGCTCGTCCTTGGACTTGAACGTGCCGTCCTCGCGCACCGCCTGCGCCCACGGGATCGACGCCGCGCCCGGGATGTGCCCGCCGCGCTGCGCGCCCTCCTGCTCGTAGCCGGCCATCGCGATCAGCTCGCCGCTGTACTCCTGCGGGGACCGGACGTCGACGAGCTTCTTGCCGCCGTTGTCGCCGGTCACGACGGAGAGGACCTCGTCGCGCTTGGCGCGGATCGCCTCGTCGCCGGGCTGCGCGTCGAACGTCGTCGCCTCGTAGGACGGGACGTCGGTGGACGTCGGCCTGCCCTCCGAGATCCACTTCTCGCGCGGGCCGTTCATCAGGAGCACCTTGTCGTGCCCGTAGTACTTCAGGTACCAGTAGGTGTAGGCGGCGAACCAGTTGTTGCGGTCGCCGTAGAGGACGATCGTGTGGTCGTTGGAGATGCCGCGCTCGCCGAAGAGGCGGCCGAACTCCTCCGGGCCGAGGAAGTCGCGCTTGACCTGGTCCTGCAGGTCGTTCTTCCAGTCGAAGCCGATCGCGCCGGGAATGTGAGCCTCCGCGTACAGCGCGGGGTTCTCGTCGACCTCGACGATCCGGATCGAGTCGTCGTCGAGGTGCTCGGCGACCCAGTCGGTGCTGACGAGGACGTCCTTCGCGTAGTCGGCCATCGGCGAAACTCCTGTCGGGTTTGAGGGGTTTCGCCCGATGCTAGCGCGCGAGCAGCGAGTCCACGGCCGCGCGGAGGTCGCCGCCGAACGGCACCACGCGATAGGGGATCTCGTTGTAGCCGGCCACCCTCTCCACCGTCGCCACGCCCTCGGCGGGGCCGGCCTCGTAGACCACCCCGCGCGCGGTCGTGTCGATCGTCTTGGAGAGCATCATCTCCAGCCGCGAGCCGTGCAGCTCCGGCCGGTCGACGCCGCCGAGCAGCCAGAGGAGGACGGTCACGCCCTCGAGCGCGTAGCGCAGCGACCCGATCCGGTCGGGGTCGCCGACCCACGCCTCGCCGCCCGCCTCCTCGATCGCGGCGCGGTGGCCGCCGCGGGTGACCGACCGCACCGCGTGCCCGTCGGCGACGAGCGAGCGGGTGAGCGCCAGCGCGCGGCAGCTGCCGCCGCCGACCATCAGCAGACGCGCCACTACTCGCGCTGCACGCCGAGCGACTCGCGCAGCTCGTCCATCGTCATCTCCGGCAGCCCGCGCTTGCGCCGGCGCTCGTTGCGCGCGTCGAGCACCTGCTGCAGCTCGAGGTCGAGCGAGTGCTCCTCGCGCATCTTCGCGAGCTCGCGCTTGTCGTGGTGGACGCGCTGCGTGATGCCCTCTTCGGTCAGGTCCGGGAGCCCGCGCCGCCGGCGCCGCTCGTTGGTCGCGTCGAGCATCTGCTGGACGTCGTCGACCTCGTTGTAGGCCTCCTCCTCCGGCGTGCGCGTCGGCTTCCAGTCGAGCTGCTCGGCGCCGCTGCCCGGATAGAAGATCCCGAGCAGGATCACGAACACGATCATGAGCACGAAGATGCCCGCCATCACCAGCGCGAAGAGCTCCCCGCCGCCCATGCCCGGAGTCTAGGGCGCGGTCGCGGCGCTGCCGAGGATCACCGTCGACTGCGCGGAGAGCACGGCGCCGTTGCCGTGCGCGAGGACGACGTCGTCGCCGCCGCGGATCCGGCGCACGGCCTCGGCGAGCAGGAAGATCCCGTACATGCCCGGGTGGCAGTAGCTCAGGCCGCCGCCGTTCGTGTTGACCGGCAGCTCGCCGCCCGGCGCGATGCGCCCGCCGCTCACGAACGCGCCGCCCTCGCCCTTCGCGCAGAACCCGAGGTCCTCGAGGAAGAGGATCGTGCAGATCGTGAACGCGTCGTAGACCTCCACGGCGTCGACCTCCTCGGGCGTGACGCCGGCCCGCTCGTAGGCGCGCGCGCCCGACTCCGCCGCGGCGGTGCGGACGAGGTCGGGCATCTGCGAGATGTTGCGGTGCCAGTGCGCCTCGCCGCCGCCGAGCACGAGCGCCGGCGGCCGGCGCAGCGCTGCCGCGCGCTCCGCGCTCGTCACGATCAGAGCGCCGCCGCCGTCGGTGACGAGGCACGCGTCGCGGGACGTGAGCGGCTCGGAGATCATCCGCGACGACAGGACGTCCTCGACCGTGAGCGGCTCGCGCGCGAACGCGCGCTCGTTCGGGCGCGCCCACTCCCGCGCCGCGACGGCGACCTCCGCGAGCTGCTCGCGGGTCGTCCCGAACTCGTGCATGTGGCGCGCCGCGGCGAGCGCGAACTGGCTGATCGGGTAGCGCGGCCGGTACGGCGCCTCGACGTCGAACGACTCCGCGACGCTCTTCAGCCGGCCGCCGTCGGCGCGCTGGGTCGAGCCGTAGGCGACGAGCGCGACGTCGCACAGGCCGGCGCCGATCGCCGCGGCCGCGTGCTGGACGTGGCTGACGAACGACGCCCCGCCGAGGTTCGTGGAGTCGCTGTAGCGCGGGCGGATGCCGAGGTACTCGCCGACGTTGAGCCCGGGCATCCCGTAGTACGCCGACGCCGTGAACAGGCCGTCGACGTCGCCGGCGGTCAGGCCCGCGTCGTCGAGCGCGGCGACGGCCGCCTGCCCGATCAGGTCGAGCGCGGTGAGGCCGGTGCCCGCGACGTCCCAGGAGTCCGACTCGCCGATCCCGGCGATCGCCGCTACTCCGCGCACAGCCGCCCTTCCTCGACCCGCAAGTGCACGCGCGCGCCGATCGCCGGCGCGCCGGCCGCCATCACGCGCACGCCCTCGTCGAGGTCCACGAGGCACACCCCGTGCCGCCCCTCGCGGCTGTGGACGGTCGTCGCGGAGTAGACGGTGCCGCCGCCGCGGCTCTCCTCCCACTCCAGCGCGCGCGAGCCGCAGGCCGGGCAGAGCACGCGCGGGTACCCGAGCAGCGCGCCGCACCCGCCGCAGCGCTGGAAGTGCAGGGGCGGCGGGGCGTCCATTGCGCGCAATCCTTGCGCGTCTGTAGGGTCGGCGCGTGCTCCGGAGGACCGCCAGCCTCGTCGCGCTCCTCGCGGCGCTCGGTCCCTCCGCGTGCGGCGGGGACGACGACGGCGGCGGCAGCGCGCCCGACCGCGCCGAGACGCCGGCCGCGCAGGCCTGCCCGCCCGAGACCGACCAGCTCCTGGCCGACGCGAAGCAGCGCATGTCGCACGACGACTTCGACGGCGCGTTCGCGGTCATGAAGCGCGCCGCCGACTGCCCGCGCGTGCAGGAGCGGCTCGTCGAGTACAAGGAGCGCGCCGCGGCGAAGACGCTCGAGATCGCGCGCAGGCAGCTGCGCAACGCCCACCGCCGCAACGACTCGCCCCAGGCCGCGGTCTCGCTCGCCCGCAACTCGCTCAAGTACAAGGAGACGCCGCAGGCGCGCGCGTTCTACGAGAAGGCGCTGCGCGAGCTGAACGCGTTCAAGCGGGCGCACGGCGAGAAGCCCGACGAGGAGCCCGGCGGCCCGCCGGCGGGCGCCGGCGAAGGCGGCCCGCCCGAGAAGTAGGCCGCGTCAGGCGGGCTCTGGTGCCGTCGCGCGCACGGCGGGCGCCATCCCGCGGCGGCGCGGCCGGGTGACCTTCAGGTACTGCGCCGCCCAGTAGGACCCGATCACGCACGTGCCCGCGAACAGCTGCGCGCCGAGCGTCTCCCACGACGAGTACATCTCGAACCACGCGCCCATCCAGCCCGGCAGCGTGAACGGCGTCGGGTGCCGCGGCAGCCAGCCGAGGTCCTGGAACGTCAGCGCGGTGCCGCCGATCATCACGACGAGCACGACGCCGACGAGCACGCCGGTCATCACGAGCATCCGGCGGTACGGCAGCCTGCGGTGCAGCCAGAACGTGAGGACGCCCACCACGGCCGTGCCGGCCAGGCCGAGCGCCACGCCCTCGAGCACGCTCGCGGAGCCCGCCTTCAGCTCCAGGCTCTGCAGGAACAGGACGCTCTCGAAGCCCTCTCGGTACACGCTCGTGAACCCGAGCGCGACGAGGCCCACGGTCGCGGCCAGGCCGCTGCGGGCGAGCAGCTCGCGGCGACGGCGGTGATGGCGCCCGATCCACTCCGACCAGTAGACGCGGTGGACGAACCAGTTCAGGACGATCAGCAGGACGACGATCGCGAGGAACCCGGTGATCGCCTCCAGCCGCGGCCCCAGCGGCGACGCGGCGTCGAGCAGCGCCTGGACGACAAACCACGTCAGGACGCTCGCACCGAAGGCGACGGCCGCGCCGAGCCGCACCGGCCGTTGCCGCGGCTTGTTCGCGCCGAGGAACGACGCCGTCACGGCGGCGAAGATCAGCACCGCCTCGAGCCCTTCGCGGAAGACGATGATCGCCGAGTTCGCGACGACGGTCGCGTGGCTCTGAGGCGTCGTCGCCTCGGTCGGATCGGCCGGCCCGGTGGAGGCCGTCGCCATCAGGTAGACCAGTCCGGACACGGCCACGGCGGCCGCCGCCCAGAAGGCCAGTCGCTGCCTCGAAGCGGTCATGTTAGGGCACCCTAACACCGACCTCCCGGGTCGGCTTTCAGGTCAGCAGGGCAAGTACGCCAAGTGACACCGCGAGGCTCGGCACGGTGACCGCGAGCCCGACGGCGACGAACCGGCGCAACGTCACCTCGACGCCCAGCCCGCGCAGCACGGCGATCCACAAGAGGCCCGCGAGCGAGCCGATCGGCAGCAGCCGCGGGCCGAGGTCGCCGCCGATGAGCGCGGCGAAGTAGTCCGCGTCGCTGGTGCCCCCCAGGCCGTCGACCGCGAGCAGGTTCGTCAGCGCCATCGAGTGGTTGTTGATGAGGGCGGAGCCGACCGCGGAGGTCAGCCCGATCACGCTCTGCCCGCCCTCCTTGTAGAGGGCGGCGAGGTGGTCGACGACGCCCGCGTTCCGCAGCGCCTCGGCGAGCAGGAATATCCCGAGGAGGAACACGAGGATCTCCCAGGCCACGTTCGTCCGCAGGACCTCGAACGGCCCGCCGACGCGATGTCGCGCCGACAGGATCAGAGCGATCGCGCCGCCCGTCGCCGCGACGAAGAAGACCTGGACCCCGAGCAGCGCGAGCACTGGATAGGCCGCGAGCACGACGAGCACGAGCGCGAGCGCCTGCCTCTGCGGCGGGCCCCACGGGCGCGCGGGCTCGGCCGGCGGCACGGCCGGCGCGTCGCGCAGCTCGCGGGCGAAGAGCAGACGCAGCACGACGTACGTGACGACCCACCCCGCGAGCGCGACCGGCACCATCCGGCCCGCGTACTCGTTGAAGTCGATGTCGGCGACACCGGCGACGACCGTGTTCATCGGGTTCGACGTCACGAAGGGCGCGACGCCCGCGGCCATGAACACCGCGAACGCGAACGGGACGAGCAGCCCGGGGCGGTCCGGGTACAGCCCGCGCACGAGCAGCACGACGACCGGCGTCAGCAGCAGGATCGCCGCGTCGTTGTTGAGCACCGCGGCGGTCGCCGCGCTCAACGCGAACACGAGCCCGAAGAGCCGCGTCGCCGATCCGCCCGCCCGCGGCACGACGAGCGCCGCGAGCCGCTCCATCAGCCCGAGGCGACCGGCGACCCCGGTGATCACCATCAACCCCGCCAGCGCGAGGAACGGCCGCCACAGCGTCTCGGCCGCGTCGCCGACGTCGCCGGGGTGGATGCCGCCGACCGCGACGGCCGCGGCGACGCCCACGGCCGCCGCGATCCCGGGGCCGATGCGCAGCCCGGTCGGCAGCAGCGGGCGCCGGAGCGTGAGCCCCAGCGTCAGTGCCAGGGCCGAGACGGCGGCCGCTTCACGCACGGCGGCAGCCTCCCACCGCGCTCAGCCGCCCGGTGGGACGACCGCCTCGTCCGCGATCCGGTCGCCGTTCTCGTCAAAGCCCGGCTCGCCGCCCAGCTCCGGGCCCGGGCGGATCGGGAACGTGGCCCGGCCCACGATCGCCTCGCGCAGCGCCGCCTCCAGCGAGCGGCCCATGAACGCGTCGCCACGGAACACGACGATCACCCGCTCGAGCTGCGGCACCGGGTTCTGCACCGAGCGCACGAACAGCGGCTCGACGTAGAGCATCTCGTTCTCGACGATGAGCGGCGTCGTGTGGCCGCGGATGACCTCCAGCCCCCGCCGCGACCACAGCCCGATCTGCTGCGAGATGAACGGGTCCTGGTCGATCGCGGCGTCGGCCTGCTCGGGCCCCGGGTGGAACTCGCCCTTCGGCACCACCGCCATAGACAGCCGCCCGTAGTCGCGCCCCTCCTGGTACGCGGTGATCACCGCGCGCAGGTTCAGCGCGCTCTCCGGCGTGAAGATCGTCGACATCGCGAACTGGGTCGGCGGCGCGGAGCGCGGCAGCGGCCCCGTCCCTGTCTCGGCCATCCAGTAGTACGGCTCGATCGAGAAGTTCAGCGGCTCGCCCTCGAGCCCCTCGATGACCGGGCCCTTGACCTCGTCGCCGTCGTCGAACAGGTCCTCCTGGCTGAAGTTCGTCAGCGGGTCGGTCATGTGCGAGTAGATGAACGTGTCGTCGAACTGGATGTGCATGAGCTGGACCGGGTACTGGACCTGCTCGGCCAGCTTCGGCGGCATCGCGTCCTTCGGCTTGAAGAGGTCGGGGTAGATGTCGGCCCACGTGTCGAGGACCGGCTCGCTCTTCCACTTGTAGAGGTCGATCTGGCCGGTGAACGCGTCGACGGTCGCCTTCACCGAGTCCTGGACGTAGTTGACCCACCGCGTCGGGCGGGGCGTCGGCGTGCGGACGTACGACTTGTCCCCCAGCTCCTGGATCATCGAGTACGGGTAGCGGTCGGACACCGTCAGCCCGTTGATCATCCACGTGATGCGGTCGCCGCCCGTCACCGCGTACGGGTCCGTGTCGCCCCACAGGAACGGCGCGACGGCCTCGAGCCGCTCGAGCGGCGTGCGGAAGTAGTGCACGCGCGAGTCGCCCTTGATGAGGTCCGAGAAGAAGATCTCCATGAACTGGCGGCTCTTCCAGCCGAACACCGCGCGCTTGAGCGGGCTGTCGAGCTCGACGCCGGCGCGGACGTTCTCGGGGTAGCGGATCTGCGCGCGGCCGTCCTCGGTCGGGAAGTCGTGCTCGTCGATGTCGGCGACGTCGGAGTACGCCATCGACCCCGCGCCCTCGCCGTAGTAGACGGCCGGGTTCTGGACGGCGAGCGCGTCGTCGTCGACCTTCGACGGGATGTCGCGCGAGGCGAACAGCGGATACCCCTCGGGCGAGACGCCCGACAGCAGGTTCATCACGAGCCCCGAGCCGTGCGTGAAGAGCATGTACCGCTGGCCCCACCACGCCAGCCACGGCTGCGGCTCGACGAGCGGCAGCTCGCGCACGGCCGACGCGTAGAGCCGCGACTCGCCGCCGCGGGTCTTGTAGCGCACCGTGTCGACGTCCATGAAGTCGTAGTACGGCCGGAGCTTCTGCTGCTGCTGGTAGGTCTGGAGCGTGGGGCCGTAGATCGTCGGGTCGCCCTGCTTGAGCAGGATGCGGTTCAGGTACTCGGGGTCGACCTGGCGCTCGAGCGTCGCGTGGTAGCCCGGCCACAGCGGCGCGTTGCGGATCGCGGGGCTGGCGAGGAGGTCGGCGAGCTTGGGCATCGGGTCGCCCGGCCCGTTCGGGACGAACCGCTCCACCTCGACCTTGTCCATCCCGTACGCCTTGTTCGTGGCGTCGATGTGGCGCTTGATGTACGGCAGCTGGACGACCGGCTCGTTGGGCTGCACCTCGAAGTCGTCGCGCAGCGAGACGCCGATCGTGAAGAGGATCGTGACGACGAGCCCGGGCAGCAGCGCGAGCGCGAGCCGGCGCGGCCGCGTGCGCTCCTTCCACGCGGTCTCCTCCGGCCGCGTGACCGCGCGGCGCAGCGTCGCGAGGATCGTGATGACGCCCACGGCGAGCAGGAGCATCGCGACCGCCTCGACCCACAGCAGGTTGTTCGAGCTGAAGAACCCGGTGACGTCGAGGACCTGCGCGCCGTTCGGCAGGCCGGAGTCGACGTTGTCCCTCGTCAGCAGGTCGTAGCGGTGGACCCAGATGTCGGCGGCGAGCGCGACGCCGAGCACGCCGATCCACCCGAGCGTCAGCGGGTGCGCGACGCGCCCGAGCACGCGGCGCACGCGTCCGAAGCCGGGCGGCCGCACGTCCTCGCGCGGCGCGATCGCGGCGCAGACGATGCTCGCGAGCAGCCCGATCACCGCGAGGTCCTCGACGGCGTGGATCGTCGTCTTGATCGCCGGCAGGTCGAAGACGTAGAAGCCGATGTCGTGGCCGAAGACCGGGTCGTCCTGGCCGAACGCGTGGCCCTCGAACAGCATGAGGTAGTTGCGGTAGCGGCTCGCGAGGCCGACGCCGAGGACGATGCCGACCATCACGCCCACGCCGATCGCCCGGCGCTTCGCCGTCCGCGACAGGCGGTTGGCGAAGGCGGGCGCGCCGATCGCGATGACGAGCAGCCCGAGCGCGAGCGCGAACAGCCCGGCCTCGACGCGGAAGTTGGTCCAGAAGACGTCCTCGTAACCGAGGCTCTGCAGCAGCCACAGGTCCATCAGCAGGTTCGCGATCTGGTCGAGCGACCAGACGCCGATCACGACGCCGAGCAGCACCAGCGCCCGGCCCCACACCCGGCCGGGGTTCGGCGCGCGCGGCAGCCCGCGCAGCGGCAGCGTCGGCGGCGCGGGCGCGGGGGGAGCGGTGACGTCGCGCGTGCTCACGGGCGCGCCTCGGCCGTGCCCGCGAAGCGCGCGAGCACGGCGCGCAGGCTCGTCTCGACGCCGTAGCCGAGCGTCACCGCCGCGAAGACGAGGCCGCCGATCAGGTAGCGGAAGAACGTGACGAGCACGGCGATCGTCGCCGCCTCGGGGAAGCCGAGGCCGCCGACGTACAGCGCCGCGGCGAACGCCCACTCCCACTGGCCGAGGCCGCCGGGGGTGAACTGCACGAGCCGCGCGATGTACCCGGCGATCACCGCCATCAGCAGGTTGTCGCCCTCGACGTTCATGATCACGACGGTGTTGCTGAACGCCTGCGAGATGGCGTAGGCGGCCGCGTCGACGAGCAGGATCGAGAGCGTCCCGAACAGCAGCAGCCGGACGAACGTCAGCGGGCGCTGCGCGAGCACCTGCAGCGCGCGCGCCGCCACCCGCAGCGCCTCGCGCCGGGCCGCCCGCGCCTCCTTGCGCTCCGGCCGCGTCATCAGGTACGCGATCCCGAGGATGACGAACGCCCAGAACAGCTCGCTGAACCACTGGCCGAAGCCGACGGCGAACAGCCCGTAGAGCGCGAGCAGCGCGATCTGCAGGACCGTCATGAGCGACGACAGGTGCACGGCCTGGGCCGCGCGCACGGGGTCCGCCCCCTGGCCCTCGAGCACGGACGCCTTCGCGACCTGTCCCGCCTCGTACGGGACGAGCCGGTTGACGCCGTGGCCGTAGAACCAGGCGCGGGCGTGCCGGCCGAGCGAGCCCTCGAGCCCGACGAACCGGCACAGCCCGTGGAACTCGGCGGCCTTCGCGCCCCACATGAGCACGAACAGCGCGGCGGCGACGAGCAGCAGCTCCCAGTCGATCGGCTGGCTGGCGAGCAGGTAGTACTCGGGGTTCGGGATCCCCTGGATCAGGCCGGCGTCGGCGTCGGTGATCGCGATGATGCCGCCGCGCCCGAGCACGTCGAGCAGCCGCGTGTTCGCCAGCACGTTCCAGATCCCGCCGAAGTGCACGAGCAGGACGAGCGCGACGGCGGCCACGAGGTAGGCCAGCGCGAACGCCGCGGACACGCCGCGGGGCTGCTCTCGCTCGGGCTCGGCCGGTGCCGCGGCCGCACTGACCGCCATGGACGTTCCTTCCTCGACGACGCCAAGAGGACGGGGTCTTCTACCCCCACCGCACGCGCTGCGTCAAGTTCCGCGACCGGCGGTGCACCCGCCTCGCGCGCGCGCGTTGCGGCCGTCGGACGAGGGGAGTAACGTGGGCCTCCGCCCGGGGCTACGAGAGGAGGATGCATGCGTCGGATTCTTCGCCACGCGCCGGTCCTGGCGTTGGCGTTCGCCGTTTCCGCAGCGCTTGCCGCACCCGCCGCAGCCCAGAAGGCACGGGCGAAGCCGAAGCCGAAGCCCGACCTCGTCGTCTCTGCGGCGGCCGAGCCACCCGACTTCGTCCCGCTCGACGGCGACTTCCTGGCCTCGTTCACCGTCGACAACCAGGGGCGCGGCCGCGCCCGGCAGACCTCTCTGGCCCGCGCCTACCTCTCCGTCGGCCGCGTGCTCAGCGCCGACGACCGGCGCCGCCGCGTCGGGCAGCGCCGCGTGCGCCCCCTGGCCCCCGGCCGGTCGGCGAGCCGGCGCATGGTCGTCGAGATCCCGCCGACCTTCCAGACGGGCGAGTTCTTCCTGATCGTGTGCGCCGACGTGCGCAACGTGGTCAAGGAGAGCAACGACCGCGCGAACTGCAACGTCTCCGGGCAGCGGATCCGCATCGCGGGGTCGGATACCGCGGGCGGCGCCGGCCCTCCCGGGCCGCCCGGTCCCGCCGGCCCCGCCGGTCCTCCCGGGGACAGCAACACGATCATCATCCCGCGCAAGACGCTGCCCTTCGGGGTCGCGACGATCGAGGGCGAGAACGCCGACGTCAATCCGCCCGGCAGCCCCAACACGACCAAGGACGAGCGAGGCCCCGGCGACAACGAGGGCTCGACCGAGCAGTTCGACCTGCTCGAGGTGGGCGGCGTGAAGATCCGCGCGCTCTGCCGCTCGACGACCAACGGCGATGACGACGTGCCGGGCTTCGACGGGGACAACGACGGCTTCCTCGGCGTCGACAACGACTTCTCGTTCGACGAGGACGGCGACGAGGCGAAGATCCTGCTCTACCTCGACAGGCCCGAGGGGAACTTCAGCTTCGCCGGCCCGCACGGGAGGCGGTTCAACATCAACGCCGGGTTCGGCAACACCTCGCACAGCGTCGACGCGACGCGGGGCGACACCGGCCGCAACTTCCAGGAGGGCGGCGACACCGGCGGCGAGGGCAAGCACATGGCCCTCGCGACCGCGGCCGACCCGGAGGTCCGCATCGCCGGCGACGCCGACGACTCCGACAACGGCATCGGCGAGGACACCGGCCCCGACGCGGGGCTGAACGACCCGAACCAGGGCAGCAGCCAGAACACGCGGTTCGAGCCGCAGGACGACTGGGAGGCCGCGTTCCGCAACGGGTCGATCTACGTCGCGACGTCGAGCGGGACGGAATTCATCCTCAACGCCTACGCGGGCATCGGCGTGCTCGGCGCGTCGCCGACGCAGTGCGTGTTCGGCGGGTCCGTCACGAAGATCCACGACTAGGGGCCGATCCGGGGGCAGCGCCTGTTGCAGACGATCGCACGGGGATGGCGGCGGTTCCGCCGCCTCCCCGGCATCCTCCAGGCCGCCGCGTGGCTCGCGCTCGTGGCGGCCTACTCGTCGGTCCTGGTGCTGGTCCTCGGCGGCGGCGGTGACGACGGCCGCGGCCCGACCCGCGCGGCGA
Organism: Solirubrobacteraceae bacterium; assembly: GCA_036389485.1. GTDB lineage: Bacteria > Actinomycetota > Thermoleophilia > Solirubrobacterales > Solirubrobacteraceae > CADCVT01. The sequence continues at coordinate 8,636 of DASVPR010000021.1, read as the reverse complement.
AGCGGCCGCTGACGCCGCTGGAGCGTGAGGTGTTCGACGCGCTGCGCGGCGTCGAGGCGGGACGTCCCGTCGGCGAGCCGACCGACGTCGCCCGCTTTCGCGCCGCCGTGTTCCGCCGCGTCGTCTGCCGGAAGACCGCGTGCGTCGTCGACTACACCGTCGGGGTGCCGGGCCGGGGGCGGCTGCTGGAGGACCAGCGGCCGATGATCGAGCGCGTGTTCCGCCGGACCGACGTGCTCCGCGTGACGTTCAACGTCGTCCGCGACATGAGCGCCGCCGGCGTGCCGCCGAAGCGCGGCGAGGAGGCGGCCAACGGTCGGCCGCTGCTCACCACGGTGTGTGACCGCTCGGACGCTCCGGACGTCGACTGGTCCTCGGCCCGCGGCGCGGCGATCCTCCAGAACCTGTGCGACGTGTCGGCCTATGATCCGTCCGGCCGGCCCTCGGAGCAGGAGCCGGTGGCGCCCGACGACCCGGCCGCCCAGGACCTCGAGCTGCCCGAAGGGAGCGGGGGATGAGCCGCAGGACGATCGCCGCTCTCGCCGCGCTGGCGGTCGTGCTCGTCGGGGTACCGGTCGCGATCGCCGTCCTCGGCGGGGACGGTGACGAGCCCTCCCGGGACCGCCCGGTGGTGTCGGACCGGGCCCCCACCGACCGGGAGATCCCCGGCTACAACGCCCCGGTCGCGGGCGGCTCGAGCGTCCGCGAGGAGGAGCCGGCCGCGCGCAAGCCCGCGCCGAAGGGAAAGCCGGGCGAGACGTACGCGAAGTCGTTCGACGCGACGATGACGGGCGTCGCCTACCCGGCCGCGATCACGCGAGCGGGCGAGCACGCCGTGCGGGCGGTCGAGAGCGTGGTCGGCCCCGAGGTGTCGGCGGGCCAGCAGAGCGTGATCGCCGCCGACTGCCGCGCGGGCGTGTGCTCGGTGCGGTACCGCACCGGGCCGCGGGGGACCGGGCACATCCTCGGCGGGCTCGCCGAGATCGTGCAGCGGCTGTTCGCGCGGCGCGACGTCCGCGGCGCCGTCGTCTACGTCCACCACGAGATCACGCGGCCGGGCAAGGAGGAGCGGCCCGCGTTCGTCGTCGTGACCTGCCGGCGTTCGGCGCATCCGCGCGCCGACTGGGCGCGGCTCGGCGCCCAGGACGTGCGCCGCTACTGCCGCGTCGTCGAGAACGCGGGCGGCGCGCTGCGCAACGAGCTGCGCCGCGGGCTGTCGTCGCCCGCCGAGGCGAGCCGGGGCGAGCACGGCGACGGCGCGTCGGGGACGCCCGGCCCGCTGGGGCCGAAGAGGCTCAGGCCCGCGGGCACGCCGGCGCCGCGGAACGTGAACGACAAGTAGCGTCCGGCGCATGGACTTCGGGCTGACCGACGAGCAGCGGCTCGTCAGCGAGACGGCGCGGCGCTTCGCCGACAAGGAGATCGTGCCGCGCGCCAAGGAGAACGCGCGCAACCACCACTTCGACACCGAGCTGGTGAAGCGGATCGCCGCGCAGGGCTACCTCGGCGCGATCATCCCCTCCGAGTACGGCGGCGCCGGCCTGGACTACACGACCTACGGGCTCATCGTCGAGGAGATCGGGCGGGCGGACTCCGCCATGCGGACCGTCGTCTCCGTGCAGACCTCGCTGGTGTGCAGCGCGATCCTGCGCTGGGGCACCGAGGAGCAGAAGCGGGCCTACCTCCCGAAGCTGTGCTCGGGCGAGTGGCTCGGGTGCTTCGGGCTCACCGAGCCGGACACCGGGTCCGACGCGGCCAACCAGAGGACGCGCGCGCGGCGCGAGGGCGACAAGTGGCTCCTCAACGGGGCGAAGATGTGGATCTCGATGGGCAACCACGCTCGCGTCGCGCTGGTGTTCGCGCAGACGGATCCCTCTTTGAAGCACCGCGGGCTCGCCTGCTTCCTCGTCGACACCGACCAGCCCGGGTTCCAGCCCTCCGAGATCCACGGGAAGATGGGCCTCCACGGATCGGACACCGCGGCGATCTCGCTCGACGACGTCGAGGCGACCGAGATGCTCGGCGAGGTCGGCGACGGGTTCAAGGTCGCGATGAGCGCTCTGGACTCCGGGCGGTTCAGCGTCGCGGCGGGCTGCGTCGGGATCTGCCAGGGGTGCGTCGACGAGTCGGTCGCCTACGCGAAGGAGCGCGAGCAGTTCGGGCGGCCGATCGGGTCGTTCCAGCTCGTGCAGGCGATGATCGCGGACATGAAGGTCAAGGCCGACGCGGCGCGGATGCTCGTCTGGCGCGCGGCGTGGCTGAAGGACCGCGGCGAGCCGAACACGCTGGAGACCTCGGTGGCGAAGCTGTACGCGACGGAGGCCGCCGTCGAGTGCGCGAACACGGCGATCCAGGTCCACGGCGGCGCCGGCTACGTCGACGACCACCCGGTCGAGCGGTGGTTCCGCGACGTCCGCGTGACGACGCTCTACGAGGGCACCTCGCAGATCCAGAAGCTGATCATCGGCCGCGCGCTGACCGGCCTGAACGCGCTGGTGCCGGACGCGGCATGACCATCGGCGTCGTCGGCGCCGGCACGATGGGCGCCGGCATCGCGCAGCTCGGGTGCCAGGCCGGCGAGGAGACGCTGCTGCTCGACGCCGACCCCGCCGCCCTCGAGCGGGCCCGCGAGAGGATCGCTCAGGGCATCGACAAGGCGGCCGCTCGCGGTCGCGCCGACCCCGGCGCTCTGCGCCGCCTCCGCGTGGTCCCCTCCGCCGAGGAGCTGAGCGGGTGCGAGGTCGTGATCGAGGCGATCCCGGAGGACCTCGCGCTGAAGCAGCGCGTCTTCGGAGAGATCGCGGAGGTCGTGGGGCCGGAGTGCGTCCTGGCGACGAACACGTCCTCGATCCCGGTGACGGCGGTCGCCGCGGGCGTCGAGCGGCCGGAGCGGGTGGTCGGGATGCACTTCTTCAACCCCGCGCCGGTGATGAAGCTCGTCGAGGTGATCGCGGGCGTCGGCTCCGCGGAGTGGGCGGTCGAGCGGGTCCGCGAGCTGGGCCGGGCGATGGGGCGGACGGTCATCGACGCCGCCGACGGCCCCGGCTTCCTCGTCAACCGCTGCAACCGGCCGTTCGGGCTCGAGGGGCTGCGCTGCCTGCAGGAGGGCCTCGCCGACGCGCCGGCGATCGACCGGATCGTGCGCATGGGCGGCGGCTTCCGCATGGGCCCGTTCGAGCTGTCCGACCTCGTCGGGATCGACGTCGGCTTCGAGGTCTCCAAGTCGTTCTACTCGCTCTCGTTCGGCGAGCCGCGCTGGCGGCCGTCGCCGCTGCAGGCGCGGATGGCGGCGAGCGGGCGGCACGGCCGGAAGACCGGGCGCGGCTGGTACGAGTACGGCGACGGTCCGCACCGCCCCGACGACCCCCCGCCGCCCGAGGGGGGACAGTCCCCTTCATATTCGGGGGACAGTCCCCTTAACAATCGGGGGACAGTCCCCCTCGTCGCGCTCGCGGGCCACTCTCCGCTCGCCGGCGAGCTCGGCGGGCTGGCCTCCTCCGCGGGGTTCGACGTGCGCCCGCCGGACGAGGTCGGGGGCGAGGTGCCGTGGCTGTCGATCGACTGCGGGCGCGACGACGACGAGCCTCCGCTCGAGGGCGCGCCGCAGCTGCTGCTCTGCGACCGCGCTTCGCTGGCCGAGCTCGACGGCGACGGGCCGGCGGCCGGCTTCCACGCGCTGCCGCCGCTCGGCGAGGCGCGGCTGGTCGAGATGACCCGCGGGCCGTACACGGCGGCGGCCGCGGCGGAGCGGGGCGAGGCGTTCTTCGCCGCGCTCGGCAAGCACGTCGCGTGGGTCGGCGACGCCCCGGGGCTGGTGCTCGGGCGGATCGTCTGCCAGCTCGTCAACGAGGCGGCGTTCGCGCTCGGCGAGGGCGTCGGCAGCGCGGAGGACATCGACACCGGACTTGTCCTCGGCATGAACCACCCGCGCGGGCCGCTCGCGTGGGCCGACCTCATCGGGCTGGAGCACGTCGTCGCCGTCCTCGCCGCGCTGCGCGCCGACCGCGGCGACGCGTACCGGATCGCGCCGGAGCTGCGCCGCCACGCCGCGCTCGACCTCACGTTCCACGAGGACACGGCGTTGGACTGACGTGCCCCCTCCGTTCCAGCGCCTGCTCGACGACCACGCCGAGAGCGTCCTGCGCTTCCTCGTCGCGTCCGTCGGGCCGGTCGACGCGGACGACTGCTTCCAGGAGACCGTGATCGCGGCGCTGCGCGCGTACCCGCGCCTGCGCCACGCCGACAACCTCCGCGGGTGGCTGCTCACGATCGCCCACAACAAGGCGCTCGACCACCACCGCGCCCGTGCGCGACGGGCGATCCCCGTGGAGGACGCCGACCCCGGCGCCGCCCCCGGTGAGCACCCGGTCCGGGACGACGGCCTCTGGAACGCGGTACACGACCTCCCGCCGAAGCAGCGCGGCGCCGTCCTGCTGCGCTTCGTCGGCGACCTCTCCCATCGCGAGATCGCCACCGTCCTCGACTCCTCCGAGGAGGCCGCGCGCCGAGCGCTCGCGGACGGCCTCGCCAAGCTCCGCAAGGAATGGACCCCCGCATGACCCCGCCCCGCAACATCTCGCACGGCCGGCCCGAGGGGGCCGGTTCGACCAACCACTCCGCCCCGGAGAGGAGCGACGCCGCCGTCGCGGCCGCGCTGCGAAGCGGCGTCGCCTCGCTGGACGTCGCGGGCGCCGTGCGCCGGGCCGCCGAGCGCGCGCACGCCGACGGCCTCGTCGACGTGACGTACTCCGAGCTCGACTCCCCGCTCGGGCCGCTCGTCGCCGCCGCGACCCCGCGCGGCCTCGTCCGCCTCGCCTACGAGGACTTCAACGGCGGCCTCGACCCCGTGCTCGAGCACCTCGCGACCCGGATCTCGCCCCGGATCCTCGAGCGCCGCCGCGACTTCGACCCGCTGCGCCGCGAGCTGGACGAGTACTTCGGCGGCCGGCGCCGCGGCTTCGACCTCGAGCTCGACTGGTCGCTGACGAGCGGCTTCACCCGCCGCGTCCTGCAGGCGACCGCCGCGATCCCGTTCGGCGAGGTCAGCACGTACAAGGACGTCGCGGCCGCGGCGGGCAGCGAGCGCGCGACGCGCGCCGCGGGCAACGCGCTTGGCTCCAACCCGCTCCCGATCGTCGTGCCGTGCCACCGGGTCCTGCGCAGCGGCGGGAAGCTCGGCGGCTACACGGGCGGCCTGGAGAAGAAGCAGCGGCTGCTCGCGATCGAGGGCATCCTCTCGGAGCCGCTGACGTAGCTACTTCGGCTGCTTGAACTGCGTCTTCAGGAACGCGTCCCAGACGCGGTCGGGCATGAGCCGCTTCTGGTTGATCAGCAGGTGGGCGGACGGGGTCACGAGGTAGCGGGCCTTCGGCCGCCGCGCGGTGATCGCCTTCTCGATCGCCTTGGCGACCTTGTCCGGCCCGCCGCCGAGCTTCGCCGCCGGCCCCTGCTCGTAGACGCCCTTGGTCGCCTCCGCGAGCCGCGCGTTGAACTCCGCGTACGGCCCGTCGCCGCCGTTCGTGGCGCTCTGCATCTCGCCGACCGCACGCTCGCCGAAGTTGGTCATGATCAGCCCCGGCTGGATGATGATCGCGTCGATCCCGAAGCCCTTGACCTCGAAGCGCAGCGCGTCGGTGAGCGCGTCCACCGCGTGCTTCGTCGCGTGGTAGAAGCCGCCGCCGGGGAACGTGAAGTTCGCCCCCATCGAGCTGATGTTCACGATCTTGCCCCAGCGCTGCTCGCGCATCCCGGGCAGGACGAGCTGCGTCATCCGCACGAGCCCGAAGACGTTCGTCTCGAACTGGCGGCGGACGTCCTCCATCGGGACCTCCTCGATGGTCCCGCTCTGCGAGTAGCCCGCGTTGTTGACGAGCACGCCGACCGCGCCGTGCTCGGCCTTGATCTGGTCGACCGCGCCGGCCATCGAGTCATCGTCGGTGACGTCGAGCGCGAGCACCTTGCAGCCCTTGCCCTCGAGGTCCGCGATCGACTCCAGGCGCCGCGCCGTCGCGTACACCGGCCACCCCTTCTCGGCGAGGTGCTCGGCGGTGGCGCGGCCTATGCCCGTGGAGCACCCGGTGATGAGGACAGCACGCGATTCCGCCATGAGAGGACCCTATAGGTTCCGATCGTGCACACCGGTGGGATCGCGCTGCTGGAAGGCCCGCCGCCGCCGTACCCGGAGGTGCTCGAGCGCGTGCGCGCGCGGCTGCACCGCGTGCCGCGCTACCGGCGCCGGCTCGTGGCCCCGCCGCTCGGGCTCGGCGACCCGCGCTGGGTCGACGACCCGGCGTTCAACCTGCGCTACCACGTCCGCCACACGGGCCTGCCCGCGCCCGGCGACGCGGCGAAGCTCAACGCGCTCGCCGCGCGGGTGTTCTCGCAGCAGCTCGACCGCTCCAAGCCGCTGTGGGAGCTGTGGATCGTCGAGCACCTCGAGGGCGGAGGCTGGGCGCTCGTCTCGAAGACCGGGCTGGAGCTGGTGGAGGACGCGACGGATGCCGCCATCGTCTCGACGCTCTTCGACACGACGCCCGACGTGCAGGACCCGCCGCCGGAGCACTGGGAGCCGCGCCCCGCGCCGACGCCGGCGCAGCTCGCCGCCGAGGCGGTCAACGAGGCGCTGCGCCCGAGCACCGCGATCGACCGCGCACGGCGCGCGCTGGAGACGGCGACCGAGCTGGCGCGCGCGCCGCTCAGCACACCCCCGAGCTCGCCGCTGAACGTGCGCACCGGGCCGCACCGCCGGCTCGCCGTGGTCGACGCCCGCCTCGACGACTTCCGCGCCGTCAAGGACGCGTTCGGCGGCACCGTCAACGACGCGGTCCTCGCCGTGGTCGCCGGCGCGCTGCGGCGCTGGCTGCACGGCCGCGGCACGCGCACCGAGGGCGTGGAGGTGGTCGCGGGCGTGCCGATGTCGGCGAGCGGCGGCCGGCTGGTGCAGGTCGACTGCCCGCTGCCGCTCGACGTCCCGGACCCGATCCAGCGGCTGCGCACGATCGCCGACCACATGCGCGCGCTCGCCGAGTCGCAGCGGGCCCTGCGCGCGGACGTCATCGCGGCGTGCGGCGACTTCGAGCCGCCGACGATCCTGGCGCGCGCCGCGCGGATCGGCCTCGCGTCCCGCAGCTCGAACCTGCTCGTCACGAACGTCCCGGGCCCGCAGTCCACGCTCTACCTCGTCGGCCGCCGCCTCGAGAGGACGTTCCCGATCCCCGGCCTCCCCGCCGGCCACGCGCTCGGCGTCGCGGCCACGTCGTACGACGGCGGGATGAACTTCGGCCTCCTCGCCGACTACGACGCCGTGCCCGACCTCGACGCGATCGCCGTCGGCCTCGTCGACGCGCTCGCCGAGCTGCTCGGCCTCGCCGCCGCGCCCCTCACCCGCCGGACCCCGAAGACCACGCGCACGCGCGCGCGTGCGAGGGCCAAGAGGGGCGGCGCCGGCGCGAAGCCGCGCGGTGGGGGCGCGAAGCCGCGCGGGAAGGGCGCCGGCGGCGCGTCGCGTTAGTCGCCGACGGGCTGGGACTGCGTCGGCTGCGCCGTCGGGGCCCACTGGGCCTCGGCGAGGTCGCCCGCCGGCATGCCCTCGGGCGTCGGGACCTGCGGCGTGTCGCGCAGGTACCACTCGGCGTCGAGCGCGGCCTGGCAGCCGGAGCCGGCGGCCGTGATCGCCTGACGGTAGGTGTGGTCGACGAGGTCGCCCGCCGCGAAGACGCCGGGCCTGTTCGTGCGCGTCGAGCGGCCCTGGGTGATGACGTAGCCCTCGTCGTCGGTCTCGACCTGACCGGTGACGAGCTGGGACTGCGGCTCGTGGCCGATCGCGATGAACGCCCCGGAGATCTCGACGTCCTGCTGCTCGCCGGTCTCGGCGTTGCGCAGGCGCGCGTGGTGCAGGCCGCCGGAGTCGCCGGCGACGAACTCGTCGACGGTGTACGGCGTCATCCACTCGATGTTCTCGATCGCCCGAGCACGCTCGAGCATGATCTTCGACGCGCGGAACTCGTCGCGCCGGTGCACGATCGAGACCTTGGACGAGAACTTGGCGAGGAAGATGGCCTCTTCCATCGCCGAGTCGCCGCCGCCCACCACCGCGATGTGCTGCTCGCGGAAGAAGAAGCCGTCGCACGTCGCGCACCAGGAGACCCCACGGCCCGACAGCGCCTCCTCGCGGGGCAGCCCGAGCTTCCGGTAGCCGGAGCCCATGGCCAGGATGACCGTGCGGGCGGTGTAGGTGTCCGTGGTCGTCTTGATCACCTTGACGTCACCGGTGAGCTCGACCTCGACCACGTCGTCGGGCACCAGCTCGGCCCCGAACCGCTCCGCCTGGGCGCGCATCTCCTCCATCAGCGCGGGGCCCATGATCCCGTCGCGGAAGCCGGGGAAGTTCTCGACCTCGGTGGTCTGCTGGAGCAGGCCGCCCCAGAAGAAGCCCTCGATGACGAGGGGCTCGAGGTTCGCACGCGCGGTGTACAGCGCCGCCGTGTAGCCCGCCGGGCCGCTGCCGACGATGATGACGTTCTCGATCCGGTCGTTCACTTCATTTTGTATAGTAGCAACCGGCCGGGACGGACACGTCCCCCCGCGCGGGCTCCTCGCGCCACTCCGAGACGGTCCGGCGGAGCTGGAAGTACGCG
>DASVPR010000020.1:0-30298 GCA_036389485.1 Solirubrobacteraceae bacterium | reverse complement strand
AGCTGCCCGTGCTCCTGCCGGAGGTGACCGACATCGTCCCGAAGGGGCGCTCGCCGCTCGCGGCGGCCGAGGACTGGGTCGCGACCACGTGCCCCGACTGCGGCGCCCCCGCACGGCGCGAGACCGACACGATGGACACCTTCGTCGACTCGTCGTGGTACTTCCTCCGCTACTGCGACGCGCGCAACTCGAGCGCGCCGTTCGACCGCCCGATCGCCGACTTCTGGATGCCGGTCGACCAGTACATCGGCGGCGTCGAGCACGCGATCCTGCACCTGCTCTACGCGCGGTTCTTCTGCAAGGCGCTGACCGACCTCGGGCACCTCGACGTGAACGAGCCGTTCGCCAAGCTCTTCACGCAGGGGATGATCACGCGCGACGGCGCGAAGATGTCCAAGTCGAAGGGCAACGTCGTCAACCCCGAGGAGATCGTCGCGCGGTACGGGGCGGATGCCGCGCGCTGCTACATCCTCTTCATCGCGCCGCCGGAGAAGGACGCGGACTGGAGCGACGAGGGGATCGAGGGCGTCTACCGGTTCCTCGGGCGCCTGTGGCGGCTGTGCTCCGGCGCGGCTTCGCTGCCGGACGAGCCGGTGCCCTCGGTGTTGAGCGGCGACGACGAGCGGGTGGTCCGCAAGGCGCACTGGGCGATCGACCGCGTGACGTCGAACCTCGGCAGCGGGCGCTTCACGTTCAACTCCGCGATCGCCGCGGTGATGGAGCTGCTGAACGAGCTGACCGAGGACAAGCGCGGGTCCGCGTCGCCGGGGGCGGTGCGGTTCGCTCTTTCCGCCGCCGCGTCGCTGATCTGGCCGTTCGCTCCCCATACCGCCGCCGACGGGTTCTTCATGCTGACCGGGCGGCGGGTGTGGGAGAAGCCGTGGCCGGCCGCGGACCCTGCACTGCTCGAGACGCCGATGTTCGAGCTGGTCGTGCAGGTCAACGGGAAGGTGCGCGACCGCGTCGCCGCGCCGCGCGGCGCGGACCGAGAGCACCTGCTCGCGCTTGCGCGTTCCGCCCCCAACGTGCAGGCTCACCTGAACGGGCACCAGATCGTCAAGGAGATCGTCGTGCCGGACAAGCTCGTGAACTTCGTCGTGCGATGAGCTCCGCCGCCGTTCCCGTCGGCGCCGACGCGCCCATCTTCGACGTCATGTCGACGATGCGGGCGATGCGGCGCCTGAAGCCGGATCCGGTGCCGCGGGAGACGTTGGAGAAGCTGGTCGAGGCGGCGACGTGGGCGCCGTCCGGCGGCAACGAGCAGAACTACGAGTTCGTCGTGGTCGACGACCGTGCCGTGATCGCGGAGCTCGCCGAGCTGTGGCGGCGGTCGTGCGATGCCTACGTGAGCGCCACCGCGGACGAGGCCGTGGAGCGGATGGGGGAGGAGAAGGCGCGGCCCCTGCTGCGCGCTCTGGAGTACCAGCGCGACCACTTCGCGGAGACGCCCGCTCTGATCGTGCCGTGCTACTGCCGGCGGACGCCGCCGTCGATCGCGGCGCGGCTGGTGCGCGAGCTCGGGCCGGTCGACGGGGCGAAGTTCGCGGCGCGCGGTCCTCGGATGGCGGTGCTGACGGAGGCCGCGTCGATCTACCCCGGCGTGCAGAACCTGTTGCTGGCTGCGCGCGCTCTGGGCCTCGGCGCGAACATCACGACGTGGCACATGTTCCTCGAGCACGAGTGGAAGCGGGTGCTCGGGATCCCGAAGGCGTGGAACACGTACGCGGTGATCCCGGTCGGGTGGCCGCTCGGGCGGTTCGGCCCCGTGACGCGGCGGCCGGCTTCCGAGGCGATCCATTGGGATCGCTGGTAGTCGCGGTCGTCGGCCCCTCCTCCGCCGACCCTTCCGACCTCGCGGCTGCCGAGCGCGTCGGTGCGGCCCTCGCCGCGCACTCCGCCATCGTCGTGACCGGAGGTCTCGGCGGGGTGATGGAAGCGGCCTCGCGCGGTGCCGCGTCGGCCGGTGGCGTGGTCGTCGGGTTGCTGCCCGGCGTCGATCGCTCCGCCGCCAACGAGTGGGTCTCGTTCGCCCTGCCCACCGGGCTCGGTGAGCTGCGCAACGGGCTGATCGTGCGCGCGTGCGACGCGATGATCGCCGTCGGCGGCGGCTACGGAACGCTGAGCGAGATCGCTTTGGCGCTGAAGGCCGGCAAGCGCGTCGTCGGCATCGGGTCGTGGGACGTCGAGGGAGTTCAACAGGCGCCTGACGCGGCCTCCGCGGTCGACCTCGTCCTCGCAACTCCGTCGCCGCCGGCGGGTTGACTGCGCCGATGCGCCGCCTCGTCCACGCCGCCGCGCTCGCCGCCCTCTTCTCCTTCGCTCCCGCCGCGACGGCGCAGCAGCCCGGGCCGCCGCCCGCCTCCGCGCCGGGGGCGCCGCCTTCCGCGCCTCTCGCTTCCCCCGCCGACGCGTTCGCCGGCCAGGCGATGTGGATCTGGGAGGTCGCGAAGAGCGAGGGCGGTGACGTCGAGGCGATCGCCGAGCGCGCCGCCGCGGCCGGGATGTCGTACGTGGTGGTGAAGGCCGCGCACGGGACGGTCCGCTGGCCGCAGTTCGGCCGGCCGCTCGTCGATGCCCTGCACGGCGCGGGGCTGCGGGTCTGCGCGTACCAGCGGGCGCTCGCGCGGCGGCCGGCCTCCGAGGCGCGGGTGCTCGCGGGGGCGCTCGCGCTCGGCGCGGATTGCCTCGTCATCGACGCGGAGATCGAGTACCAGGGGAAGTACTGGGCGGCGCGGTCGTACGTGCGCGCGCTGCGCCGGGCGGTCGGGCCGTCGTTCCCGGTCGCGCTGACGTCGTTCCCCTACGTCGACTTCCACGGGACCTTCCCGTACTCGGTGTTCCTCGGCCCGGGCGGGGCGCAGGTGAACATGCCGCAGATGTACTGGCGGCTGCTCGGGACGAGCGTCGACCGCGTCTTCGCCCGGACGTGGGCGCAGAACGCGGTCTACGGCCGGCCGCTCGCGCCGCTGGGCCAGTCGTGGCGGCCGGCGACGCGCGGCGAGATCCGGCGCTTCCGGTCGCTCGCCGCGTCGCGCGGGGCGCTCGGGCTCGGGTGGTGGGTGTGGCAGCACGCGAGCGTCGCGCACTGGGCCGGCATGACCGACGAGCTCCCGGCGCCCGTCCAGCTCTTCTCCGCATTGCCCAGGTTCGCGCCGCTGCGCCGAGGCGCCGCCGGCGACCCCGTCCGCTGGCTGCAGCAGCGTCTGCGAGCGGCGGGCTCGAGCGTGCCGGTCACCGGCCGCTTCCTCGACCTGACGGCCGCGGCCGTCGCGGACTTCCGCGAACGAGCCGGCCTCCCACCGGGCGAGACGGTCGACGACGCGACCTGGTCCGCGCTGCTCTCGGCCACCCCGATCGACCCGCCCGCCGAGCCGCTCCCGGCGCCAGCCGCGGGCTGACGCGGCCCGTCCGCCGCACCCGGCCCCGGCCACTCGCCCGCTTCGCCGCGCCGCCGTCGCACGCGGTTCGCGCGCGACTTCGGCACAGCGCGCGCGTGTCTCGTCGCAGCTTCGCGCCTAGCTTCGACGGGCGTGCCGGAGGGTGTCTCCCGATCGCAGGTGATGGTCTACGCCGGGCTCGCGCTCCTCGTCGTCGTGCTCGGCGCGAAGTACCTCCGCGGCCCGTCGAGAGGGGCTTCGCCGGCGGCGCCTCCGGTGCGCGTCGAGAAGGCTGGAGGCGGCGGGGCGGTCGTCGTGCATGTCGCGGGGGCGGTCAGGTCGCCGGGCGTGTACCGGCTGCGGTCGGGGGCGCGGGTCGACGACGCGCTGCGGCGCGCCGGCGGCGCGACGAGACGAGCGGACCTGAGCGCGGTCAACCTCGCCGCGAAGGCCGAGGACGGGCGGCAGATCCTCGTGCCCGAACGCGCGTCGCCGGCGGCGGCCCGGGGTGCCGAGTCCGCCGGCTCCTCCGCGTCCCCGCCGCCGCCCGGCCAGCCGCTCAACCTCAACACGGCGACGCTCGAGCAGCTCGACACGCTCGACGGCATCGGCCCGGGCCTCGCGACCGCGATCCTCGAGTACCGCGAGGAGCACGGAGGCTTCGGCAGCGTCGACGAGCTCGGCGAGGTGCCCGGGATCGGCGAGAAGCGCCTCGAATCGCTGCGGGAGCAGGTGCGGGTGTGACGGCGCGCGGCTCGCGGCGAGGCGGAGTGGTGCGGTGGTTCGGCGCCGCGCTCGAGCATCCGCGCCACGTCCTGCTCTCGGCCTTCGTCGGCGGACTGCTCGCCGGGCCGCGGTGGCCCGCGGTCGTGGCCGGCGGGCTGGCGATCCTCGTCGCGGCGGCGGTCGCGGCCGGGACGACGTCCCGCCGCGGCGCGCCCGCCGAGGGGCGAGCTCGCGCGGGCGGGGCGGCAAGCGTGCTGGCTCTGGGGTGCGCGGCGGCGGCGCTGCTCGGCGCCGTCGTCGTGGCGGAGCGGGTGCGCGTCCTCGATCGGACGTCGCTCCGGCCGGCGGCGGCGTTCACGGCGCGGGGGTTCGCGGTCGAGCCTGCGCGGACGCGGAGCTTCGGGGCTCGGGTGGTGCCGGTCCGCCTGGTGAGCGGCGCCGGGGCCGGGGAGCGCGTGCTCGTGCGGGCGCCGGCGCGCGTCCGGCTCCCGGAGGTCGGCGTCGGGGAGGAGGTCGTCGCGCGCGGGGAGCTGCGTGCGCTGAGGGACCGGGAGGGCTTCGAGCGGCGGCGCGGGGTTCATGCCGTGCTGGAGGCGGAGCGGGTGACGGTCACGGGGCGGCGTCGGAAGTCGGTGCTCGACGACGTCCGGCGCCGGGCCGAGTCGGCGCTCGGCGCGGGGCTGGCTCCGGAGCAGGCGGCGCTGGCGCGCGGGATGGTGCTCGGCCAGGACCACGCGCTGCCGGACGACCTGCGGGACGAGTTCCGCGCGGCGGGCCTCGCGCACCTCGTCGCGGCGAGCGGGCAGAACGTGATGCTGCTCGTGGCGCTGGTCATCGGCGCGGCCACCGCCGCGGGCGCGATGCTGCGAACGCGGCTTGCGCTCGCCCTCGCGGCGATCGCGCTGTACGTGCCGCTCGCGGGCGCGGGGCCGTCGATCCAGCGGGCGGGCGTCATGGGAGCGGCGGGACTCGCGGCCGCCCTGGCCGGCCGCCCCGCCTCCGGGTGGTACGCGGTGCTCCTCGCCGCGGCCGGGACGCTCGTCGTCAACCCGCGTTCGGCCGAGGACCCGGGCTGGCAGCTCAGCTTCGCCGCGGTGGTCGCGATCCTCGCCTTCCACCGGCGGATCCGCGACGCGGTCGTCGCCCGCGGATCACCGCGCGTGCTCGCCGAGGCCGCAGCGCTGACCATCGCCGCGACGGCGGCGACGGCGCCGCTGCTCGCGCTCCATTTCGAGCAGGTGTCGCTCGTGTCGCTCCCGGCGAACCTCCTCGCCGCGCCCGCGGTCGCGCCGGTGATGTGGCTCGGGGCCGCCTCGGCCACGCTCGGCGAACCCGCAGCGGGCGCCATCAACGTCGTCGCCTCGCTGCCGCTCGCGTACCTCGCCTGGCTCGGCCGGACCGCGGCATCGCTCCCCTACGCGAGCGTCGAGGTCGGGCTTCCGGGGCCGATCGCGGTCGTCGCGGTGTACGCCGCGATGGGGGGAGGGGTCGTGGCTGCGCGGCGCTGGGGCCGCGGGCGGCGTGGGATCGCGGTGGCGGCTGTCGCGGTCGCGGTGCTCGGCGGAGCGGCGTGGGCGGCGCGGGCCGGGGAGCCGCCGAGCGGGTTCGCGATCACCTTCCTCGACATCGGCCAGGGCGACGCGACGCTCGTGCAGCACGGCGCGGCGCACGCGATCCTCATCGATACGGGCCCGCCCGGCGCGGGCGTCGTCGGGAAGCTGCGGCGCGCCGGGGTCGACCACCTCGACGTCCTCCTCCTCACGCACTCCTCCCTCGACCACGAAGGGGCGCTGAAGGAGGTGCTCGCCGCCTTCACGCCGCGCCTCGTCGTGGACAACCGCCAGACGAAGGAGGAGCAGGAGGAACCCGGCGGCGGGGTCCGCTTCGAGGGGCTGCCGCCCGAGGTGTCCCGGACGATCCCGGAGGCCGGGCAGGTCCTCGAAGTCGGGCCGATCCGCGTGACCTTCCTCTGGCCGCCGCCCGGGCGGTCGAAGGCCGGCGACCCGAACCTGACCGCGACCGTGACCCTCGTCGAGGACGGCGCCACGACCGCGCTCCTCACCGCCGACGCCGAGTCGCCGGTCACGCTCCCGCTCGACCTCCCGGACGTCGACGTCTACAAGGTCGCCCACCACGGCTCCGAGGACGAAGGCCTGCCGCGCCTGCTCGAGACGATCCGGCCCGAGGTGGCGGTCATCCCCGTCGGCGAGAACACGTACGGCCATCCCGCGCCGAGCACGCTCCAGGCGCTCGAAACCGTGCCGGAGGTGCGACGCACCGACGAGGACGGCGCCGTCCGCGTCGAGCCGACCGGAACCGGTGTCGCCGTGACAGAGTGACCCGCCATGCGCGAAGCGATCGACCACCTCGACCTCGTCGTCACCGACCTCGACCGCAGCCTGCGCTTCTACGTCGAGTTGCTGCGGCCGCTCGGGTACGTCCGGACCGCCGAGATCGAGGGCGAGCAGGGCGAGCGCGTGGTGTATGTGGGCCGGCCCGGCGGGTTCGGCAGCGTCAGCGTCCGCGCGGCGAAGGGCGACAAGCGCTACGACCGGTACGACGTCGGCGTCCACCACGTCGCGTTCAGCGCGCCGCACCGCGGGGTCGTCGACGAGCGTGCGCAATGGCTGCGCGACAACGGCCACACGATCGAGAGCGGGCCGGAGGAATACGGCTACCGGCCGGGGTACTACGCGGTGTTCTTCTACGACCCGGACGGCATCAAGCTCGAGATCGTCCACTGGCCGCGGGACGAGGACGTGGCCGCGAAGGTCCGCGCGTTGGAGGAGCGCGTGGCGGCGCTCGAGGGGCGCGCCGGGTCCGCGAAGTAGGGTGAACGGGTGCCCGCCTGGAAGCTCGCGTACCTGATCCACGGCGACGACCACGGCCGGATCGCCGAGCGGCGCGCGAACCTGCGGACCGTCGCCGAGCGGGAGTCCGGCGCGAGCGGCGCCGAGGTGCTCGAGGGCGAGGAGGCGACGCCCGAGAACGCCGCCGCAGCGCTCAGCGCGATGACCTTTGCGATGGGTCGCCGCTTCGTGATCGTCGACGGCGTCGAGCGCTGGAAGGAGGCCGAGGTCAAGGAGCAGCTCGCCCCCGCGCTGCGGCACCTCGACCCCGAGACGACCGTCGCCTTCTTCGCCCGCGAGGACGGCAGGGCGAAGGCGCCGAAGGCGCTGACCGAAGCGGTGAAGAAGGCCGGCGGCGACGTCGTCGCCGAGAACGTCCTGAAGGCGAAGGAGCTGCCGCGCTGGGTCCAGCAGCAGGCCCAGCGCCTCGAGATCGACATCGACCACACGGCGGCCCAGGCGCTCGTCCAAGCCGTCGGCGAGCGCCAGCAGCGCCTGCTGAGGGAGCTGGAGAAGCTCGCGCTGGAGCACGGCGCCGGCGCGAAGGTCGGGATCGACGAGGTCGAGGCGGTCGCCGCGCCGAGCGCCGAGCGGCAGATCTGGGGGCTCGGGGACGCGCTGGTCGCGAGGGACCACCAGGCGGCCACACGGGCCTTCGTCGGGCTCCGCGCCCAGGGCGAGGCTCTCGAACGCCTCATCCCGACCGTGGCGCGCAGGCTCCGCGAGGTGCTCGCCGTCGCGGAGCGCCTGGAGGCAGGTGAGTCGCCCGCTCAGGTCAAGGCCTCGTTCAAGGGCCCGCCCTGGATGGCGGACCGCCGCATCGCCGAGGCCCGCCGCTCGGACGTCGACGCGCTCCGGAAGGGCCTGATCGCCCTCGCCGACCTCGAGCTGGGGAGCCGCGGGGGAGAGGAGCTCGACAAGGACACCCTCGCGGTGCGCGCGCTCGCCGAGATCGCGGGCTGAGGCACCGCGCGGCTCCAGGGCGGCGTGCTCGCCGATGCCGCAGGCCGAGCCGCCTCAGGGCGTCACGGCGCGCCAGCCGAAGAGCACCCGGCGCGACACCGCGCCCGCGCTCACGACGACCTTCCACGCGATCCGGCTCTGCGCGGGAACCGAGACGTGCGCCGTCGTGTTCGTGCAGGTCTTGTCGACGTCGCCGCTGACGGTGCACCCGAGCGCGGTGTCGACGCCGTTCACCGTGAACGTGAACGCGTACGACTCGCCCGCCCCGGCCGGGTTGCCGAGCTCGATCGCGAGGTCCTGCGCGACGACCGCCACCGCCGGCGAGAGCATCTCCGCGAACGTCGGCGCGCCCCAGAAGTCGGACTGCCCCGAGGGCTGGAGCCAGCGCGTCTCGCCGACCGGCGCCGTGATGTTCGTCGTGTTACCGGTCAGGACGTTCCCGGCATCGGCGCCCGGCGCACCCGGTGAGCCGGGCGCGCCCGGCCCGCCCGGAGCCCCGGGTGCGCCCGGAGCCCCGGGCGGCCCGGCCGGACCGGGCGCCCCAGCGGCGCCGTCGGCGCCGGGAACCCCGCGCTGGTTCCAGCGGATGAGCGTCTCGCCGCGGCGGCAGCGGTTTCCCTTCACGAGGATCCGGAGCTTGCCGCCCTTGTTCGCGTAGCACCCGACGAACCGGCCCTGGCTGTCCGGCACCGCGCCAACGGCAAGGCCGGCGGCTGTGGCGGCGACGGCGACCGCCGCGAGAACCACCCCGCGCGACAGCGCTGGGGGCCGGAAGGGCATGGCACGAAGACGCTACACCCACGCCGTGAGCAGAAATGCGGTGTGGCGGACGGAGGGCGCCGCGAGGGGCGGAGCGGCGCGCTACGAGGCGGCGCCGGCGCCCTTGCGAACGCGCGACGCGCGGGACTTCTTGCGCGCGCCCGTGTTGCGGTGCAGCGCGCCGCGCTTGACGGCCTTGTCGATCATGCTGACCAGCTCGCGGTGCTCGGCGTCGGCGCGGGCGTCGTCGCCCTCGGCGACGGCGGCCTCCAGACGGCGGAAGTACGTCCTGATCGTCGAGGTGTAGCGCCGGTTCTCGAGGCGCTCGCGCTCGGTCCGCCGGTTGCGCTTGATCTGGGAGGCGATGTTGGCCATGCGGCGACGTAGAGTAGCGCGGCCTTGGCGAGGATCGCCCGCAACACGTTCATCTTCAGCGTGGCGACCGGGCTCTCCCGCATCGCCGGGCTGGGCCGCGAGATCGTGGCGTCGAGCTACTTCGCGACGAGCGGCGCGTTCTCCGCGTTCACGATCGCGTTCCAGGTCCCGAACCTGATCCGGAGCCTGTTCGCCGACGCCGCCCTGAGCGCCGCCTTCGTCCCGGTGTTCACCGAGCTGCTGGAGAAGGAGAGACGGAAGGAGGCGTTCCAGCTCGCGAGCACCCTCTTCTTCCTCATCGCCGGCGTCCTCGGCCTGATCAGCGCCGCGTTCATGATCGCCGCGCCCCACGTGATGCCGCTGTTCACGGGCGACACGTTCGACTCCCAACTCGACGAGCTGACCAGCGGCCTCAGCCAGGTCCTCTTCCCGATCGTCGTCCTCCTCGGCCTCAACGGCCTGCTCCAGGGCATCCTCAACGCGTACGACCACTTCAGCGTCCCCGCGATCAGCCCGGTCGTGTGGAACCTCGTGATCCTCGCGTTCCTGATCGCGGGCCGCGGCTGGTTCGAGGGCGACGAGCAGCTCTACGCGTACGCGATCGGCGTGCTCGTCGGGACGCTCGTCCAGCTCTTGATGCTGGTCCCCGTCTTCAGGCGGCTCGACTTCCAGGTCGTCCCGACGTTCAAGCCGCGCGACGACAAGGTCAAGCGCGTCCTGATCCTGATGCTGCCCGTGACGATCGGGCTCGGGCTCATCAACTTCAACCTGCTCATCAACTCGGTCCTCGGCTCCCTCGTCTCGGAGAACGCACCGAGAGCCATCGACGCCGCCTTCCGCATCTACATGCTCCCGCAGGGGATGTTCAGCGTCGCGGTCGCGACCGTCCTCTTCCCGACCCTGTCGAGGCTCGCCGCCCGCGGTGACAAGACCGGGCTGAGAAACATGACCGCGCAGGGAATGCGCCAGATCTTCCTGCTCCTCGTCCCGGCGGCGGCGTGCACGCTCGTCCTCGCCGAGCCGATCACGCGCCTGATCTACGAGCACGGCGACTTCGGCCCGCAGGACACCGACCGCGTTGCCGAGGCCCTCTTCTGGTTCAGCTTCAGCCTCCCGCTCAGCGGCGTGAACCTGCTGCTCACGCGAACGTTCTTCAGCCTCCAGAGACCGTGGATCCCCACCGGCCTCGCGGTCGCGAACCTCGCCGTCAACCTCGTCGTCAGCGTCGCCCTCTACAGGCCGTTCGGGATCGCGGGGATCGTCATCGGGACCGCGGCCGGCAGCCTGACCACGACGCTCACGCAGGCGTACTTCCTGCGAGGGGAGCTCGAGGGCCGGCTCGAGGCGCGCGAGACGGCGAGCAGCCTCGCGCGGATGGTGATCGCCGCCGCGCTGCTCGCGGGCGTGGCGTACGGCGTCTGGTGGGGCCTCGACGACCTCATCGGCGACAGCGTGGCCGCGCAGGCGATCGCGGTCTCGACGGCGCTGATCGTCGGCCTCGCCACCTACGCCGCCGCGGTTCTCGCGCAGCGCGTGCCGGAGGCGGTCTACATCCGCGGCGTGATCGCCCGCCGCCTCTACCCTCGATGAGCCGTGGCCGACGCCGCCCACATCCGCAACTTCTCGATCATCGCCCACATCGACCACGGGAAGTCGACGCTGGCCGATCGCATCCTGGAACTCACCCATACCGTAGACCCGCGGCTCATGCGCGCGCAGCTGCTCGACTCGATGGAGCTGGAGCGCGAGCGCGGCATCACGATCAAGGCGCAGGCGGTGCGCGTCTTCTACACGGGGAAGGACGGTGAGACCTACCAGCTGCACCTCATCGACACGCCCGGCCACGTGGACTTCACGTACGAGGTCTCGCGCTCGCTGGCCGCGTGCGAGGGGGCGCTGCTCGTGGTCGACGCGTCGCAGGGGGTCGAGGCGCAGACGGTCGCCAACACGTACCTCGCGATCGACGCCGGGCTGGAGCTGATCCCGTGCCTGAACAAGATCGACCTGCCGGGCGCCGAGCCCGAGCGGGTCGCCGAGGAGGTCGTGGACCTGATCGGCGGCGACCCGGACGACATCCAGCGGATCAGCGGCAAGACCGGCGAGGGCGTGATCGACGTCCTCGAGCGGCTCGTCGAGCACGTGCCGGCCCCGGTGGGCGACCCGAGCGCCCCGCCGCGGGCGCTCATCTTCGACTCCGAGTTCGACCAGTACCGCGGCGTCATCGCGTACATCCGGGTGGTCGACGGGACGTTCACCAAGGGTGAGGTCATCCGCGCGATGGCCGCCGACGTCGAGGCCGACATCGACGACATCGGCTTCTTCACCCCGGCCATGACGACGGCGGACAGCCTGAAGGCCGGCGAGGTCGGGTTCCTCATCACCGGCCTGAAGGACGTCACGAAGCTGCGCGTCGGCGACACGCTCACGACGAAGGCGAACCCGGCGGCCGAGGCGCTGCCCGGCTACCAGGAGATCAAGCCGATGGTCTTCTGCGGCCTGTTCCCGATCGACGGCGAGGACTACCCGGACCTGCGCGACGCGCTGGAGAAGCTCGAGCTGAACGACGCGGCGCTCGTGTGGGAGCCCGAGACCAGCGACGCGCTCGGCTTCGGCTTCCGCATCGGCTTCCTCGGCCTGCTGCACCTCGACATCGTCCGCGAGCGGCTGGAGCGCGAGTACGACCTCGAGCTGATGGCGACGCCGCCGTCGGTCTCCTACGAGCTGACGATGACCGACGGGAGGGAGATCGAGGTCCACAACCCCTCGGACATGCCGGACCCCGCGAACATCGCCGAGATCCGCGAGCCGTACGTGCGCGCCTCGATCCTCGCGCGCAAGGAGGACATCGGCGCGATCATGGAGCTCTGCCAGGAGCGCCGCGGCGAGCACCAGGGCATGCACTTCCTCAGCGCCGAGCGCGTGCAGCTGTCCTACGACCTGCCGCTGGCCGAGATCATCCTCGACTTCTTCGACCAGCTGAAGTCGCGCACGCGCGGCTACGCGTCGCTCGACTACGACATCACGGGCATGCGCGCGTCGAACCTGGTCAAGCTCGACATCCTGCTCGCGGGCGACGCCGTCGACGCGCTCTCGATGGTGGTCCACCGCGAGAAGGCGTATCCGGCCGGCCGCTCGCTGACCGAGAAGCTGCGCGCGAAGATCCCGCGCCAGCAGTACGACGTGCCGATCCAAGCCGCGATCGGGTCGCACATCATCGCCCGCGAGACGGTCAAGGCCTTCCGCAAGGACGTGACCGCCAAGTGCTACGGCGGCGACATCAGCCGCAAGCGCAAGCTGCTCGAGCGCCAGAAGGAGGGCAAGAAGCGCATGAAGCAGGTGGGGCGGATCGAGGTCCCGCAGGAGGCGTTCCTCGCGGTGCTCGAGCTGGGCGACGACGGCGCCGGCTGACCCGGCGCGTTCCCGGCGTTGAAGCCTGGCGCGTTCGGGTCGATGAACCGGGGGAGATGCCGCATCGGCAGAACGCTCCGCGGGTCGAGGACCTCCGGCAGGAGGCGCTCGACGCTGCCCGCGGGCTGGAGCGGGGAGAGTCCGCGCTCGTCGGCGTGCTGCGCGACCTCGAGCAGGAGCGCTCGCGCGCGGCCCAGGCCTACCGGGCGGTCGTGCGGTCGCTGGCCGCGGCGCTGGAGGCTCGCGACGGCTACACCGGCGAGCACTCCGACGCCGTGCACGCGCTGTCCGTCGCGGTCGCCAGGCGGCTCGGCCTGTATCCGCGGGAGGTCGCCGAGGTCGAGGCGGTCGCGCTGCTGCACGACGTCGGCAAGATCGGGATCCCCGACCAGATCCTCCACAAGCCCGGCCCGCTGACCGCCGATGAGTGGGTGCTCATGCGCGAGCATCCGGCGATCGGCGAGCGGATCCTGCGGCCGCTGCCGGGGCTGAGCGACGTCGCGACCGCGGTGCGCCACGAGCACGAGCGCTGGGACGGCCGCGGCTACCCGGACGGGCTCGCCGGCGAGGACATCCCGCTGGCGTCGCGGATCGTGCTGACGTGCGACGCGTACAACGCGCTCGTCTCCGACCGGCCCTACCGCAAGCGGCTGAGCGACGCGACCGCCGAGGCCGAGCTGCGGCGCTGCTCGGGGACGCAGTTCGACCCGCGCGTCGTCGAGGCGCTGCTCGAGTGCATCCGGGAGGGCGTCGAGGAGCCTTCGGGCGACACGGCGGAGGACCTCGCCCGGGCGCTCACCGAGCACGCGGAGATGGGGGAGGAGCAGCGCCTGGAGCGCGAGCTGCACGCGCTGATCTCGATCGCGTCGGCGGTCGCCGCCGCGCACCGGCTGGAGGACGTCGTCGAGGTGGCGGCCGAGGAGGCGATGGCCGCGGTGGGTGCGGCGTCGCTGTCGATCTCGCGCTGGGAGTCCGACCGCCGGGCGCTGCGGACGCTCGTGAACGTCGGCGATCTCGGCCCCGGTGAGGAGCGCCGGCCGGCCGAGGAGGTCTACCGCCTGGAGCACGACGACCTGCTGCGCGGCCTGCTCGAGCGCGGGGAGTCGTACGTGACCTCGCTCGACGACCCCGGCATCATCCCGATCGAGCGCGAGCTGCTGCTCTCGGTGGGCAAGCACCACGCCGTCGCCGTCGCGATCCAGTTCGCCGGCGAGCCGTGGGGCGAGCTGTGGGCGACGCGCCGGGCGGCGGACCCCGAGTTCGGCGACCGCGACGTGCGCTTCCTGCAGACGGTCGCGGGCCAGATCGCCGCGGCGGTGGGGCGCGCCGAGCTGTTCTCGCGCATGGCCGAGCTGGCGTTCGAGGACGCGCTGACCGGCGTCGCGAACCGGCGGGCGCTGGACGAGCGGCTGGAGCTCGCGGTCGACGAGGCGTCCGCCTCGGGGCGCGACCTCGCGGTGCTGCTCTGCGACGTCGACAACCTGAAGGAGCTCAACGACGCGCACGGCCACGACGTCGGCGACGCGTCGCTGGCGCGGGTCGCCGCGACGCTGGCGTCGGTGGTCGACGACGACGCGGACGCGCTGGTCGCGCGCGTGGGCGGCGACGAGTTCTGCGTGCTGCTCTGCGGGCGGACCGCGGAGGACGCGCGCGTGCTCGGCGAGGCGGTGCTCGGACGGCTGGCGGCCGCCGAGGGGCCGACGCTGACGGTGTCGTGCGGCGTCGCGTCGCTCGGCTTGGGCGCGCGCCGCGGCGGCGACCTGCTCCGCGCGGCGGACGCCGCGCAGTACACGGCGAAGCGCAGCGGGCGCAACCGCGTCTGCGTGTCGGACGGGCACCTGGAGGAGACGTGGCGCGCCGGTCGCAGCGAGCGGCGCGCGATCCGCGGGCGGCGCGAGGCGCCCGCCCTCGACCTCGGCGCCCTGATCGACGGCGCACTCGACGCTTTGGATGGCCCGCTCGCGGAGCGGTCCGCGCTCGATCGCCTGGAGGCGGTCGCGCTCGGGTGCGCCGCGGCGATCGACGCCAGCGCGTCGGTGGTCTCGTTCCGCGCCGACGGCGCCGACCTGATCGACACCGTCTTCGCCAACGACGCCCGCACGAGCCGGACGTCCGGCCGCCGCTTCGGGACCATGGGCGAGACGTACGAGAGCTCCGCGTACCCCGCGACCGCGCGGATCATGGACGTCGGCGGCTCGTTCCTGGTCGACGTCGAGGACGCCGCGGCCGACTCCGCCGAGCGCGAGCTGCTCGCCGAGTGGGGGATGTCCGGCGTCGTCGCCGCCGCCGCGGTCGAGCCAGGCGAGGGGGCGTGGCTCGTCGAGCTCTACGCCGACGGCGCGACCCAGCCGGCGGGCGCCGTCGAGTCGGTGCTCCGGCTGCTCGTCGCCGAGGCGGTGCGCGGAGCGTCCGCGTCCGCGTCGGCGTCGCTGCGCCGCGCCGCGTAGCCGGCCCGCCGCACCGCGCCTCACCCGCTCCGCTCCGCCCTCTCACCCGCGCCGCTTCGCCCACCTCCGCGCCCACGCGTCGAGCGGGAGCAGCAGCCGCCCCAGCTCCGCGCCCCTCCTCGTCAGCGCGTAGCGGCCGTCCTCCGTCCGCTCGACGATCCCCTCGTCGACGAGCTCCTTCAGCCGCTGCGTGAGCACCGACGTCGAGATCTCCTCGGCCTGGAGGTCCTTGAACCGCAGGGGGCCGTCGCGGAGGTCCCACAGCACCCGCAGCGCCCAGCGCCGGCCGAGGACGTCGAGGAGGAGGGAGATGGGTTGCACTTCGGTTTTCGAAGCTCTACAGTGCGACTTCGGAAATCGAAGTAGGAGTCTGACATGCCAGCCCGCATCGCGCCAGTCGCACCGCCGTACGAGCCCGAGATCGAGGAGACGCTGAAGCGGCTCATGGGCGCCGTCGACGCCGAGCCGCTGAGGCTCTTCCGCACGATCGCGCACCACCCGCAGCTCCTCGAGCGCTTCCGCCAGATCGGCTCGACGCTCCTCTCCCACACGACGCTCGACCACGCCGAGCGCGAGACCATCATCCACCGCGTGACCGCGCGCGCCGGCGCGTCCTACGAGTGGGGCGTGCACGCCGTGGCGTTCGCCGGCCCGCTCGGGCTCGGGGAGGACTGGCTGCGCGCGACGTGGCACGGCGCGCCGGAGGACTTCGCGGACGAGCGGCAGCGCATCCTCGTCGCGCTGTGCGACGAGCTGCACGACACGGCCACGGTGTCCGACGAGCTGTACGCGCGGCTCGAGGCGCACTGGCCCCCGGCACAGATCGTCGAGCTGCTCTGCCTCGCCGGGTTCTACCGGCTCGTGTCGTACCTCGTCAACGGCCTCGCCGTCGACCCCGAGCCCTGGGCGGCGGCTCCGCCACCTGCTGCCACGTCCGTCCCGTCTTGACCGAGTCCGGGCGCTCCGCGGTGACGTCGCTGCCGCGGCGCGCCTCGTCGTCGACCTTCTTGACGAGCAGCCACTTCCGGTCGCCCCAGCGTGTCATCGCAAAGCCGCCGCGCAGCTTCTCGCCGTGCAGGACGAACGTGAAGCGGTCGTCGTCGGGGGTGCCGTCGAGCAGCTCGTAGTCCCCGCGGTCCCACAGGATCACCGCGCCGCTGCCTCCTCCCATGCCGACCAGCCCCTCGAACCCGCCGTAGGCGATCGAGTGGTCCTCGACGGGCACCGCGAGCCGCTTCACGCCCGGGTCCATCGACGGCCCCTTCGGCACCGCCCACGAGCGCAGCGCGCCCTCGTACTCCAGCCGGAAGTCCCAGTGGAGCGTCGTGGCGTCGTGCTGCTGGACGACGAAGCGCGGCATCATTCGGAGTGATGCCCGAGCGGCCCGGATAGCAGCCGCCCGTCGTGCTCCGCGCCTACGGCCGCCTCTTCGATCCGCCGGAGGCGCGCCGGCTCGTCGCCGCCTCGGCCGGCGCCCGGCTCGCCATCGGCATCTACCTGCTGCCCCTCCTGCTGAGCGTGGAGGAGGCGACGGGGTCGTTCGCGGTCGCGGGCGTGGCGGGCGGGGCGTTCTCGGCGGGCGTCGCGGTGGCCGCTCCGGCGCGCGGGCGGCTCGTCGACCGGCGCGGGTCGCGCGCCGCGCTGCCGCTGCTGGCGCTCGTGAGCGCCGTCGCGCTCGGCCTGGTCGCGGTGCTCGCCGGCGCCGCGCCGAGCGCGGTGCTCGTCGTGCTGTGCTTCGTCTCCGGCGCCGCGACGCCGCCGCTGGTGGCGAGCATGCGGCTGGAGTGGCAGCGCGTCCTCGGGCCCGGCGACGACCGCCTCGCGGCCGCGTACTCCTTCGAGAACGCGCTGCAGACGGCGGTGTTCGTCGCCGGGCCGCTCCTCGCCGGCCTGGGGATCGCGACGATCGGGGAGCGTGCGGCGCTCGGCGCGTCGGCGGCGCTCCTCCTCGCCGGGTCGCTCGTGTTCGCCGCGGTCGCGGGCGTGGTCCCCTCGCCGGCGCACGCGCGGGCCGGCTCGCCGATCCGCCTCCCGGGCGTCCTCACCCTCGTGCTCATGACGGGCCTCGCGGACATCGGGCTGGGCGGGATCGACGTCATCGTCGCGGCGTTCGCGGAGCGGCGCGGGGAGCCGGAGCTCGC
Source organism: Solirubrobacteraceae bacterium (assembly GCA_036389485.1). Taxonomy (GTDB): domain Bacteria; phylum Actinomycetota; class Thermoleophilia; order Solirubrobacterales; family Solirubrobacteraceae; genus CADCVT01. The sequence goes on along the minus strand of DASVPR010000020.1, from coordinate 13,253 downwards.
GGGCGTCCTGCTCGCGATCGCCGCGGCGGGGGCGATCGTCGGCGCGCTGGTGTACGGGGGACGGCCGTGGCCGGGCGCGCTGCCGACCCAGCTCGTCGTGATCGGGCTCGTCGGGGCACCGCTGATCGCGCTGCTCGCGCTCCCGAGCGCGCCGATCGTCCTCGCCGTGCTCCTCTTCGCCGCCTGCGCGCCGAGCACGGCGCAGTGGTCGGCGGCGTCGGTCGCGCTCGACCAGGCGGCGGGCGGCCGCGCGAGCGCCGAGGCGTTCACGTGGCTCAGCGCCGCGAACTCGATCGGCGTCGGGCTCGGGACGGTCCTCGGCGGCGCGGCCGTCGAGCAGTGGGGCACCGGCACCGCCTTCCTCCTCATCGCGGCAAGCCCGCTCCTCGCGGCGGCGATCGTCGTCGCCCGCCGCGCGACGCTAGACGTACCGGCGGGCCGCCCGCTCGACTGACGCCGCGTATCCGCCGCCGAAGAGCGCGGCGTGGACGAGGAGCGGGAACAGCTGGTAGAGCGCGACGCGGTCCTCGTGGCCGTCGCTCAGCGGCGCGACCTCGCCGTACGCGGCGAGGAAGCGCGGCCCCGGCGACCCGAAGAGGCGCAGCATCGCGAGGTCGACCTCGCGGTGGCCGCCGTACGCCGCCGGGTCGATGAGGTACGGCCGCCCGCCGCTGGCGAGGACGTTCCCGCTCCAGAGATCGCCGTGCAGCCGCGCCGGCGGCTCCTCCGGGCCCGCGAGGTCGTGGATCCGCTCGCAGAGCCGGGCGACGACGGGGAAGCGGTCCGCGAGGGGGAGGAGGCGGCGCTCCGCGTAGAACGCCGGCCAGTCCGGTGCGGGGTCGTTGGGGAGGAGGAGGGGGCCGAGCCTCACCTCGTCGGTCGGCGCGCCCGGCGGCGCCGCCCCGAACCGTTCCGCTCCCGCGGCGTGCACCTGCGCGACGCCTCGCCCGAGCTCCTCGTCGTCGAGCCCTCCTCCGGCGTCGAGCCACTCGAGCGCGAGGAAGTCGTCGCCGACGTCCAGCACCTCCGGCACGCCGAGGGCGCCCGGCTCCGCGAGCCACCGCAGCCCGGCCGCCTCGGTCGCGTACTCGCCCGGCCCGGGGTCGCTCCGCGTCTTCACGAAGACGCGGGTGCCGTCGTCGAGCGTCGCGGAGTAGGCGTCGTTGATGTCCCCGCCGGGGACGGCCCGCGACTCGACCACCGCGCGGCCCGCGATCGACGCCGGGACGCTCAAGCGATCTCGTCGAGGAGCCTCCGGCAGGCCTCCTCGACGTGGTCGAGCACGTTCTCGAAGCCGTCGGCGCCGCCGTAGTACGGGTCCGGGACGTCGAGGCCGGGCCCGCGCAGCAGCCGCACCTTCGCGCGCGCCTCGTCGTCCGGCGCCAGGGCGCGCAGGTCGCGGAGGTTCTCGGAGTCCATGGCGAGGATGACGTCGAAGCGGTCGAAGTCCTCGACCGAGAACCGCCGCGCCGCGCCCTCCAGCACGATGCCGCGGCGGCGCGCGGCCTCGGTCGCCCGCGCATCGGGCGGCGCGCCGACGTGCCAGCCGCCCGTTCCCGCGCTGTCGACCTCGATCCGGTCCTCCAGCCCGCGCTCGCGGATCAGCGCGCGCATCACGCCCTCCGCCGTCGGCGAGCGGCAGATGTTCCCCAGGCAGACGAAGAGGAGCCTCACGGTCGTGGAAGGATGCCGAGTGCGATGGATCTGGGACTCGAGGGGAAGGTCTGCGTCGTCACCGGCGCGAGCAGGGGCATCGGGCTCGCGACCGCGCGCCGGCTGTGCGACGAGGGCGCGAAGGTGCTGTTCGTCGCCCGCAGCGCGGACGCGGTGCAGCGCGCCGCCGACGGCTGCGGCGGCGACTGGATCGCCGTGGACGTCACCGCCCCGGACGCCGCCGACCGGGTCGTCGCGACGTGCGCCGAGCAGATGGGCGGCATCGACGTCCTGGTCAACAACGCCGGGACCTCCTTCGCCCGCCCGCTCGACGAGCTGACCGACGAGGACTGGAACGGCCAGTGGAACCTGCACGTCATGGCGCCGATGCGGCTGATGCGGTGCGCCGCGCCGCGGATGGCGAAGGCGGGCGGTGGGCGGATCGTCAACGTGACCTCGTCGGCCGGCAAGCGGCCATCGCTGACGAACGCCGCGTACTCGGTGACGAAGGCGGCGCAGCTCTCGCTCAGCCGGGTGTTCGCGGACTCCTACGCGAACGAAGGCGTCCTCGTGAACGCGGTCGCCCCCGGGCCGGTGAGCTCCGAGCTGTGGACCGGCGAGGGCGGCCTCGCCGACCAGACCGGCGCCGCGCGCGGGATCTCCCGCGAGGAGGCGCTGCAGGCGCAGGCCGAGAAGGTCCCGCTCGGGCGCTTCGCCGAGCCGGAGGAGGTCGCGGACGTCGTCGCGTTCCTGTGCAGCGAGCGCGCGAGCACGGTGACCGGCGCCGCGTGGTCGGCCGACGGCGGGGCCGTCAACATCATCATTTGATCGTCGCTCTCGACCATGTCAGCGTGCGCGACGCGCCCGCGAGCCTGCTCCGCACCGGCCACCGGATCCTCCTCGACCGCTGCTACATCGAGGTCGGCCACGAGGGGGAGCCCCTGGTGTTCCTGCGGCCGGACGACATCCACACATCGGCGCGGCTCCTCGCGCGCGAGCCGCGGCCGTACACGGCCCGCGACGGCGAGTGGGTCGACGTCGCGCTCGCCGGTCCGGTCGCGTTGACGCGGAGGGTCGCGCCCGAGGACGTCGCCCGCGACTGGCCCCCGCCCCTGCCGGGCGCGCCGCGGTTCGCCGAGGTGCGGCTGCGGGGCGACGGCGCGGCGCTGCTCGACCCGCTCGAGGCGCTCGGCGGCCCGCCGCCGGAGCTGGTCGTCGACCACGCGCCCGGGGAGCCGCTGCGGGTCAAGAGCGTCGTGCTCACCGGCGGCGTGCACGTGCTGTAATCCGGCGCCGTGGCGATCGAGACGAAGGCCGTCGGCAAGGAGTTCCCCCCGACCACGTACGCGGTCGGGCGGGAGAAGATCAAGGAGTACGCGCTCGCGGTCGGCGAGACGAACCCGATCCACCTCGACCACGAGGCCGCGCGGAAGGCGGGCTACGACGACGTCGTCGCGCCGCCGATGTTCTGCGTCGTCTACAAGTCGCCCGCGATGGCGCCGGCGATCTTCGACCACGACGTCGGCATGGACTTCGCGCTGATGGTCCACGGCGGGCAGGAGTTCCGCTGGGGGCCGCTGGTCGTCGCGGGCGACGAGATCAAGACGACCGTCACGGTCAAGTCGATCGAGGAGCGCGACGGGAAGGGCTTCTACGTCTTCGAGTCCGTCTCGAAGAACCAGCGCGACGAGACCGTCTGCGTCGGGACGTGGACCAACATCGTGAGGGGGGTCTGACCGGCATGCAGCCCGGCGACGAGATCCGCAGGCTGGCGATCACGCCCGACAAGTACCTGACCGTCCGGTACGCGGGCGCGTCCGGCGACTACAACCCGATCCACATCGACGAGGAGTTCGCCAAGCAGGTCGGCCTGCCCGGCCGGATCCTCCACGGCCTGTGGACGATGGCCCAGGTCGCCCGGGCGCAGACCGAACACGGCGGCGGCCCGCACGCCCTGAAGCGCCTGAGCGTCCAGTTCCGCGGCATGGGCCTGCCTGAGCAGGAGATCGTCGTGACCGGGACCGTCCGCGAGGTGCGCGACGGCGTCGCGGTGATCGACACCGTCGCCGAGCAGAACGGCAACCAGATCATCCGCAACGCCGAGGCCGAGCTGGAGGTCTGACACGGCGCGGACGGTCGTCGCGCCGGACGGCGCCCGCTGGAAGGTCGGCCGCCGCTGGCTGCCGAAAAGGGTTCGCTTGCCGGGCCGCGACTGGCGCGACTGGCTCGACGGCGGGGGCTCGGACCTCGGGGTCGTCGACGGCGTCGCCGCGCTCGCGGTCGTGATGGTGCTCCTCTTGGTCGTCCTGCCGCTGCTCGCGGTCGCGCTCGAGATCGTGATCGCGCTCGTGCTCGTGCTCGCCGGGCTGATCGGCCGGATCCTCCTGCGCCGGCCGTGGACCGTGCGGGCGGAGTCGCGCGAGCGCCGGCTCGACTGGCGGGTGGTGGGCTGGCGGGAGAGCGGGCTGCTCGTCGACGAGGTCGCCGCGGCGCTCGAGCACGGCACCGCGCTCCCGGCCGACGACGCGCAGCAACTGCTCCCCTGACGCCGTCAGCCGCACCTCCGCGGCGCGACGCCGAGCGCGACACGGCGCCGGAGGACGTCCTCACCGGGCGGGCACGGGTCGAAGCGGACGGAGCGCTGGCCGGCGCCACGCGCGATCGCGCGCGCGCCGCGCCACTCGTCGCGGGTGCCGCAAGTGCGGACGGCGTCAGGTGGCGGAGCGGCCGCGGTGAGCGCGGCGACGAGCGCGGTCAGGCTGCCCACGTTCCTATCCTGATGACCGTGCCCACCGCACGGCAAGAGCTGATCCTGCGCAAGGTCGTCGAGGAGTACCTCGCCTCCGGCGCGCCCGTCGGCTCGAAGACGCTCTCGACCGACCCCGACCTCGACTGCCGGCCCTCGACGATCCGCAGCGAGCTGGCGCAGCTCGAGGAGATCGGCCTGCTCGCCCACCCGCACACGAGCGCCGGCCGCGTCCCGACCGACGCCGCGATGCGGTTCTTCGTCGACGGCCTGCTCGCGGCGCCGCACCACCCGCCCCAGCACCGCCGCGAGCTGGAGCTGTCCCTCGCCACCCGCGAGGTGGACGCCGCCATGCGCGCGACCACCGAGGCGCTCAGCCAGGTGTCGAGCCTCCTCGCGATCGTCACCGCGCCCCCGATCGAGACGGCGGAGATCCGCCACATCGAGGTCCTCAGCCTGCAGCCGCAGGTGCTGATGGTCGTGATCATCACCTCGACCGGCGGCGTCTCGAAGCGGATCTTCACGTTCGACCGGCCGGTCGACCCCGGCCTCGCGAGCTGGGCCGCCGAGTACCTGAACGACCAGCTGACCGGGATGGACCTCGGCGCGCGCACCCTGCACCGCCGCCTCACCGACCCGAGCCTCGACCCGCCCGAGCGCGCGTTCCTCGAGAGCCTCATGCCCGCGTTCACGGAGCTCGCCGCCACCGCACAGGACACGCTGTACGTCGACGGCGCGGCGCGGCTCATCGCGGAGCACCGCCTGCAGGACCTCGACCAGATCAACGAGCTGATGACCGTGCTCGAACGGCGGCGCGACCTCCTCACCGTCCTGCGCCGCGCGCTGACCGAGCGCGACGTGCTGGTCCGCATCGGGGCGGAGAACGAGGCGCCCGAGCTGCAGTCGATGGCGCTCGTGGCCGCGGCGTACGGGCTGCCCGCGCGCAAGCTGGGGACCGTCTCGCTCATGGGCCCGGTCCGGATGGACTACGCCGAGGCGATCGTGTTCGTCCGCGACGCCGCCCACCAGCTGTCGCGCTTCATCGAGACCGTCTACGAAGACGCGTAGCAGTGCCGGCCGACGCGTACGAGCTGCTCGGCGTCCCCCGCGACGCCGACGAGACGCAGATCAAGAAGGCGTTCCGCCGGCTTGCCCGCGAGCTGCACCCGGACGTCAACCCGGACGACAAGGAGGCGGAGGCGCGCTTCAAGGAGGTCGCGGAGGCCTACGAGATCCTGAGCGACCCGGAGCGCCGGGCGACCTACGACCGCTACGGCTACGAGGGCCTGCGCTCCGGCGGCTACACGCCGACCGACTTCGGGGCGTTCGGCGGGCTGTCCGACATCCTCGACGCGTTCTTCGGCGGGGCCGGCGCCGGCGCGTCGTTCTTCGGGGGCGGCCGTTCCGGCCCGGCGGCGGGAGGCGACGTCGCCGCCGCGCTGCAGATCGACCTCGCGGAGGCCGCACGCGGGACGAAGGCCGAGCTGCGCTACGAGGTGGTCGCGCGCTGCCCGCGCTGCCACGGCAACGGCGCCGAGCCGGGGACGCCGATCACGACCTGCGACCGGTGCGGCGGCTCGGGCCGGCTGCAGGGCGTGACGCGGACGCCGTTCGGCCAGGTGGTGCGCAGCGTCGGCTGCGACGTCTGCCACGGCGACGGCAAGGTCCCCGAGCAGCCGTGCACCGAGTGCGACGGCCGCGGACGGACGCTCGAGGAACGCACGCTGCGCGTCGACATCCCGGCCGGGATAGAGGACGGGCAGCGGATCCGGCTCGCGGGGCGCGGCCACATGGGCGAGCCGGGCGCGCCCGACGGCGACCTGTACGTGACCGTCCGCGTCCGGCCGGACGAGCGCTTCGTCCGCGACGGCAACGACCTCGTGACCGCGCTCGACGTTCCCGCGCCGCTCGCCGCGCTCGGGACGAGGCTGCCGGTCCCGACGCTCGACGGCGACGCCGAGGTCGAGATCAAGCCGGGGACGCAGCCCGGCGAGGTGATCGTCGTGCGCGGGAAGGGCATCCCGGACCTGCGGCGGGGGCGGCCGGGCGACCTGCGCGTGGTGGTCAACGTCGTGATCCCGCGGTCCCTGACGCGCGAGCAGAAGGAGCTGCTGCAGCAGCTCGCCGACTCGCTGACGGACGCCAACGCGGCGGGCGAGCACGAGTCGGTGCTCGGCAAGCTGCGGCGCGTGCTCGGCGGCAGGTGAGCGCGGCCGCTCCGGAGTCGCGGTGGGGGGCGGTCCCCTGATCCGCCTCGCCCTGCGCGTGCGGCGCGCGGACGCCGAGCTCGTCCTGGCGGAGCTGCTCGACGTCGCGCCTTCCGGCGTCGAGGAGGTCGATCTCGGCGACCGGGTCGAGTACGCCATCTACGGCCCGCCGGGCGAGCTGCCGGACCTGCCGGACCTGCGCGCGGCCGCCGGCGACGCGCTGGTCGAGGTGACGGCGACGGAGGTCGCCGACGACTGGGCCGACCGCTGGCGCGCGTTCCACAGACCGGTCGAGGTCGGGCCGCTCCGTGTGCGCCCGCCGTGGGCCGACGCGCGCGACGCGGGCGACATCGTCATCGACCCCGGCCAGGCGTTCGGCACCGGGGGCCACGAGACGACCCGTCTCTGCCTGGAGCTGCTCCTCGGCGTCGAGCCGGCCGGCGCGCTCGTCGACCTCGGCTGCGGCAGCGGCGTGCTCGCGATCGCGGCGGCGCGGCTCGGCTTCGCGCCGGTGCGAGCGCTCGACTTCGACCCGCTCGCGGTGGAGGCGGCGATCGAGAACGCGCGCGTCAACGCGGTGGAGATCGAGGTGGAGCGGGTCGACCTCCGCGAGGCGCCGGCACCGGCCGCGAGGGTCGTCGTCGCGAACCTGCTCCGGCCGCTGCTGCTCGACGTCGCGCGGAGGGGCTTCGCCCGGACGGCGCCCGAGGTGCTGATCGCCTCCGGCCTCCTGCGCCACGAAGCCGACGAGGTCGCCGAGGCCTTCGCCGCGCACGGCCTCGTCGAGCGGCGGCGGATCAGCCTCGGCGACTGGTCGGCGCTGCTCCTCGGGCATACTCGGCGGGTTGCCGCGAGCTGACGTCACGTTCCCCTCCGGAGGCCTCCGCTGCGCCGCGTGGCTGTTCCTCCCGGAGGCGCGGCCGGCGCCCTGCGTGGTCATGGCGCACGGCTTCGCCGGCACCCGCTGCGACAGCCTCGCGCCCTACGCCGAGCGCTTCGCCGAGGCGGGGATCGCCGCGCTGCTCTTCGACTACCGGCACTTCGGCGACAGCGAGGGCGAGCCGCGCCAGCTGCTGGACCACGCGCTCCAGCAGGAGGACTACCGCGCGGCGATCGCGTTCGCCCGCTCGCGCCCCGAGGTCGACCCGGCGCGGATCGCCGTCTGGGGCACGTCGTTCTCCGGCGCCCACGCGATCCACCTCGCGGCCCACGACCCGTCGCTCGCCGCCGCGATCGCCCAGACGCCGATGGTCGACGGCCGCGTGCAGATCCTCCGCTTCCCGTCGAAGGCGCGGCTCGAGGCGACCGGGCGAGCGCTGCGCGACGAGCTCGCCGCCTTCCGGGGCCGGCCGCCGGTGACGATGCCGGTCCGCGGCCGGCCGGGCGACGTCGCGGCGCTCACGTCGCCCTCCTCCTACGACGGCTACGCCCGCCTCGTCGGCGAGGGCTCGAAGTGGCGCGACGACGTCGCGGCGCGCGTGATGCTCCACGTCGGCTGGTACCGGCCGATCGCCGACGCCGCCCGTGTCTCGTGCCCGCTCCTCGTCTGCGTCGGCGACCGCGACGACCTCACGCCGCCCGAGCCGGCCGTTCGCGTCGCCGAGCTCGCGCCCCGCGGCGAGCTGAAGCGCTACGACGCGGGCCACTGGAGCGTCTACCCCGGCGGCGGCGCGTTCGAAGGCGTCGTCTCCGACCAGGTCGCGTTCCTCACGCGCCATCTCGGGGAAGGGGCGCGCTGACCATGGCCTGGAGGATCGTCATCGCGGGCGGCGGGTTCGGCGGGCTGTACGCCGCGCGCACGCTCGAGCGGGTGCTGCCGCGCGCCTCCGCCCACATCACGCTCGTCAACGACGTCAACTTCATGCTCTACACGCCGCTGATGCCGGGCGCGGCGGGCGGCACGATCGAGCCGCGCCACGTCGTCGTCCCGCTGCGCGAGAAGCTCGGCTTCACCGACCTGCGCCTCGGCCGCGTGACCGGCGCGAACCCGGACGCGAACTGCATCAAGTTCCGCGCGCTCGAGGGCCACGAGGAGGACATCCGGTACGACCACCTCATCGTCGCGCTCGGGTCCGTGTCGCGAACGCTCCCGATCCCCGGGCTCGCCGAGCACGCCACCGGCTTCAAGACGCTGCCGGAGGCGATCGGGATGCGGAACAAGCTCGTCCGCCACCTCGAGATGGCCGAGACGCTCGACGACCCCGCGCGGCGCGAGCCGTACCTCAACTTCGTCTTCGTCGGCGGCGGCTACGCGGGCGTGGAGGGGCTCGCCGAGCTGCAGGACTTCGCGGCGGACGCCATCGAGGCGTACCCGCGCTGCCGCACGCAGGGGATGCGGTGGGTGATGGTCGAGGCGGCCGACCGGATCATGGGCGAGACCGCGCCCGACCTTGCGGAGTTCTGCACGCGCGAGCTGCGCGGCCGCGGGATCGAGATCTACACGCGCACGACGCTCGAGGAGGTCACGGCGACGAGCGCCCGGCTGTCCGACGGCCAGGTGATCGCGACGCGCAGCGTGTGCTGGACGGCGGGCGTCCGTCCGCACCCGGTGGTCGAGCGGCTCGGGCTGCCGCTGCAACGCGGCCGCATCGAGGTCGACTCGTACATGCAGGTCGCCGGGCGCGACAACGTGTGGGCGATCGGCGACTGCGCCGCCGTCCCCGACGCCGCGAAGGGCTACAAGCAGCCGACCCCGCCGACCTGCCAGCACGCGCTGCGCCAGGGCCGCACCGTCGCGCGCAACGTGGCCGCCGCCATCGGCACGGGACGGAAGAGGAAGTTCACGTACAAGACGCTCGGCGCGTTCGTCGATCTCGGCCGGCGCAAGGCGGTCGCGTCGACCATCGGGATCAAGTGGCGCGGGACGCCCGCGTGGCTCCTCGCCCGCACCTACCATCTGCTGCTCATGCCCGGGCTCGGCCGCAAGGCGCGGTTGCTCGTCGACTGGAACGTGAACCTGCTGTTCGGCCGCGACCTCGCCGAGCTCGGCCAGCTCGGAAGCGCGCCGGCGCTCGACTCGAACCGCGACGAGGAGCTGGAAGGCCATTCGTCGGGCGGGACCCCCGCCGTACACTGAGAAGCGGTGACGCTGGCCGACAGGGTGAAGGACGATCTCGCCGCGGCGATGCGCGCGGGCGAGAAGGACCGCGTCGGTCGCCTGCGCCTCGTCCTCTCCGAGCTGCAGAAGGCGGCGAAGGAGGGCAACGACGACGAGCTGGCGGTGCTGCGCCGCGAGCGCAAGCGCCGGCTCGACGCCGCCGCGCAGTTCCGCGACGCCGGCCGCGACGACCTCGTCGCGAACGAGGAGGCCGAGGCCGAGCTGATCGGCGCCTACCTCCCCGCCGAGCTGCCGGATGAGGAGCTGCGCGCGCTCGTCGCCGAGGCGGTGAGCGAGGCGGGCGCGACGTCGCCGAAGGACATGGGCAGCGTCATGAAGATCGTGATGCCGCGGGTCGACGGCCGCGCCGACGGGCGCCGGGTGTCGGCCGCGGTCAAGGAGATCCTGTCGTGAGGCGCCGGATCGAGCTGGCCAACGACGTCGCGCGCGAGCTCGCCGGATCGGAGGACGCCGTCCTGCGCGAGGTCGAGCGGCACGTCGACTGCGACGTCTTCCTGCGCGGGAACGTGATCACGCTCGACGGCTCCGAGGAGGCGGTCACCGCGGCCGAGGAGGTCGTGCGCGAGGTCGCGGACCTGATCGCGGGCGGCCACCAGATCTCGCCGGGCACGATCTCGACGGTCACCGGCGCGCTGGACTCCCACACCTCTCCGGCCGAGGTGCTCGAGGACGTCGTCTGGCGCCACCGCTCGACGAAGGTCGCGCCGAAGTCGGTCACGCAGAAGCGCTACGTCGACTCGATCCGGCGCAACACGATCACGTTCGGGATCGGGCCCGCCGGCACCGGCAAGACGTGGCTGGCGGTCGCCTCCGCCGCGGCCGCTTTGTCGCGCCGCGAGGTCAACCGCATCATCCTCACCCGCCCGGCCGTCGAGGCCGGCGAGCGGCTCGGCTTCCTGCCCGGCGACCTGATGGCGAAGGTCGACCCGTACCTCCGCCCGCTGTTCGACGCGCTGCAGGACATGCTCGACCCCGACAAGGTCCAGCAGCACCTCGAGCGCGGCTCGATCGAAGTTGCCCCACTGGCCTTCATGCGCGGCCGCACCCTCAATGACTCGTTCGTGATCCTCGACGAGGCGCAGAACACCTCGCCCGAGCAGATGAAGATGTTCCTGACGCGGCTCGGCTTCAACTCGAAGATGGTCATCACGGGCGACATCACCCAGATCGACCTGCCGCGCGACGAGAAGTCGGGCCTCGTGGTGGTCAAGGACATCCTCGACGAGGTCGAGGGGATCGAGTTCGTCCAGTTCGGGCGCGAGGACGTCGTGCGGCACCGGCTCGTGCAGCGGATCGTCGACGCGTACGCCGACGCGGCCAAGCGCGGCGCGACCGAGCTGCGGCCGGCCGATCGCAAGCGCGCGTAGTGGACGTCGAGGTCATCGGCGTCGCGGGGCTGGCGCCCGCGGAGGTGGAGCGGCTGGCGACGCTCGCGGCCGCCTCGGCGGGGATCGAGGAGGGGCACCTGGCGGTGACGTTCGTCTCGGGCGAGCGGATCGCCGAGCTGAACGCGCAGTTCCGCGGCCTCGAGGAGCCGACCGACGTCCTGTCGTTCCCGGTCGACGAGGGCGAGGAGGCCTACGGCCCGCGCGAGCTGGGCGACGTCTTCGTCTCGCCGGACCACACCGCCGACCTGCGCGAGGCCGTCGTGCACGGCGTCCTCCACCTGACCGGCATGGACCACGAGACCGACGACGGCGAGATGCTCGCGCTGCAGGCGGAGATCCTCTCGTGGTAGCCACGCGCTCGGGGTTCGTGGCGCTGGCCGGCCGGCCGAACGTCGGCAAGTCGACGCTTGTCAACGCGCTCGTGAACCGCAAGATCGCGATCGTCTCCGACAAGCCGCAGACCACGCGCCGGGCGATCCGCGGCGTCGCGACCCACGGCGACTGCCAGCTCGTGCTCGTCGACCTGCCCGGCGTCCAGCGGCCGCGCGACGCCCTGACCGAGCGGATGCAGGCGCGCGTCGAGCGCGAGGTCGCCGAGGACGACGCCGTCCTGTTCGTGCTGAACGCCGAGGAGGGGGTCGGGCCGGGCGACCGGTGGATCGCGGCGCTGCTGGCGGGCGCGTCGGTCCCCGTCGTGATCGTGGTCAACAAGATCGACCGGCTGTCGCGGCCGCAGGTCGCGGCGGCGCTGACCGCGGCGGCCGAGCTGGAGGTCGGCGGCGACGTCTTCCCGGTGAGCGCGCGGACCGGCGCGGGGATCGGCCCGCTGCGCGAGCACCTGGAGGCGCTGCTGCCGGAGGGCCCGTTCTTCTATCCGCCGGAGGCGCCGACCGACCAGCCGCTCGAGGTGCTGCTCGCCGAGCTGGTCCGCGAGCAGGTGCTGCGCCGGACGTTCCAGGAGGTGCCGCACTCGGTGGAGGTCGTGATCGAGGAGCTGGACCTCGACTCCCGCGACGACCTGGCCCACGTGCGCGCGCGGATCTGGGTGGAGACCGACTCCCAGAAGGGGATCCTGATCGGCAAGCAGGGGCGGATGATCAAGACGGTCGGGACGGCGGGCCGCGAGGCGCTCGAGCGCGAGCTGGGAAGGCGCGTCCACCTCGACCTGCGGGTCGACGTCCGGCGCCGCTGGCGCACCGACGAGCGCCTCCTGGACCGCCTCGGCATCGAGTAGTCCGGACACTTGTCCACCCCCCTTCAACACCCCACCGCCGGGTCGATGAAGGGAAGGCAAGGCGAGAACGGCTCAGGGACGAGCCGCCCAGCCGGTGGAGGCGCGCATTCCTTCCGCGCGCCCAACCTCGGCGGGTCGCCAGGGATTGCCAGCGCTCGACCCGCTCCGGGACGGGTGCGCCGCGCAGACCTCCGAGCGAGGGGATATCCCACCGGGCCGGTGTTGCGTTGGGGGACGCATCCCGGCCCGGTTGCATTTCTCCGCCGGGTGACGTCCGGCCTACTTCGGATCGTTCGCGGTCTGCCGAGAGGCGTCGGCGGTCGCGGCCGCCCGCCCGGCCACCGCCGGCTGACCCGGCCAGGCCGGCGGGGCGGCGGCGCGTGCGTTCACCTGCCGCCGACGAGGTCTCGTCAGGACGGCTCCTTCCGGGTCGGCGCCGGTGGGCCGAACCGATGATTCTTGCGGGCCGTGCTGGTGTGTACGCCGAAAACCGACCCACGGAAGGCTGACCCATGCGGAAACTGACCTTCGGCATGAACGTGACGCTGGACGGCTACATCGCCGCGCCCGGCGACGACATCGGCTGGAGCGTGCCGAGCGACGAGCTGTTCCAATGGTGGTCCGACCGGGTCGGGGCGACGGGCCTGGCGCTGTACGGGCGCAAGCTGTGGGAGACGATGAGCTCCCACTGGCCGACGGCCGACCAGCAGCCTGGCGTCACGCCGGCGCAGATCGAGTTCGCCAACCGCTGGCGGGCCATGCCGAAGGTGGTGTTCTCCTCGACGACCAGCGCGGTCGACTGGAACGCCCGCCTGGTCACCGGCGACGCTGTCACCGAGATCACCCGGCTCAAGTCTGAGGATGGCGGTCCCATGGACGTCGGCGGCGCCACCCTCGCCCGGGCGGC
>DASVPR010000019.1:0-50053 GCA_036389485.1 Solirubrobacteraceae bacterium | reverse complement strand
GCTCGAGCAGCCGGCTGTGGAGGTAGAAGACGTCGCCGGGGTACGCCTCGCGGCCCGGCGGGCGGCGCAGCAGCAGCGACATCTGGCGGTACGCGTAAGCGTGCTTCGTCAGGTCGTCGTAGATGCAGAGCGCGTGCTTGCCGTTGTAGAGGAAGTGCTCGGCCATCGCGCACCCCGCGTAGGGCGCCATGAACTTGATCGGCGCAGCCTCATCGGCGGCGGCGGCGACGATGATCGTGCGGTCGAGCGCGCCCGCCTGGTCCAGCGCGGTCGCGATGCCGACCACCGTGGACATGCGCTGGCCGATCGCCACGTAGACGGACACGACGTCCGAGCCGCGGTTGTTGATGATCGTGTCGAGCGCGATCGCCGTCTTGCCGGTCTGGCGGTCGCCGATGATCAGCTCGCGCTGGCCGCGGCCGATCGGGATCATCGAGTCGATCGCCTTCAGGCCCGTCTGCAGCGGCTCGGTGACGGGCTGGCGCTGGACGACGCCGGGCGCCTTGAACTCGGCGGGGCGGAACTCGTCGGTCTCGATCTCGCCCTTGCCGTCGAGCGGCTTGCCGAGCGGGTCCACGATGCGGCCGAGCAGCGCTTCGCCCACCGGGATCTCGAGCAGGCGCCCCGTCCGCTTGACCGTGTCGCCCTCGACGATCTTGTCCCAGTCGCCGAACAGCACCACGCCGACGTTGTCGGCCTCGAGGTTCAGCGCCAGGCCGGTGACGTCGTGGGGGAACTCGAGCATCTCGAACGACTCGCAGTTCTCCAGGCCGTGGACGCGGGCGATGCCGTCGCCGACCGACAGGACGGTGCCGACCTCGGTCAGCTCGGACTCGCCCTCGTCGAGCCCCTCGATGCGGCTCTTGAGGATGGACGTGATCTCGTCGGGCTTGATCTGCATGGGGAAGGGGTTCAGCTCCTTGCGACCTGCTTGCGCAGGCTCTCAAGACGGTTGGCGATGGAGGCATCCAGGATCCGGTCGCCGACGCGGACCACGATGCCGCCGAGGATGTCGGGATCGACCTTCGACTCGAGCTGCACCTTGCGGCCGGTGCGCTCGCCGATCTTGTCGCCGATCTGCTTCACGGTGTCCTTGTCGAGCTCGATGGCGCTGGTGATCTCGACGGGGAGGAGCTTGTTCTCCTCCTCCCACAGCGCGTCGTACTCGCGGCGGATGCGGTAGACGGCCGGCATCCGGTGCTTCTCGATCAGCAGCTCGAGGAAGTTCGTGACGATGTCCTCGGCGCCGTCGACGACCTTGCCCAGGCCGTCCTTCTTCTCCTCGGTGGAGAAGTAGGGCGAGAAGAAGAAGACGCTCAGGTCGCGGTTCTCGTCGAGGGCGTCCGCGAACGCGCCGACCTGCTCGCGGACCTCGTCGAGCTTGTCGGCGTCCTGCGCCGCCTCGAACAGCGCGCGGGCGTAGACCTGGGCGATCTCCTCCATGGCCTAGCCGCGGCCTCCGTCCGCTGAGCCGGCGAGCGCCTCGAAGTCGAGCTCCGACAGCGCCTCCTCGACGAGGCGCCGCTGGTCGTCGTCGGTGAGCGTCTTGCGCGTCACCTTCTCGGTGGCCAGCACGGTCAGGTCGGCGACCTCGTTGCGGATCTGCTGGATCGCGCGCCGGGTCTCGGCGTCGATGTCGCGGCGCGTCTGCTCCATCAGCTCCTCGCGCTGCACGCGCGCCTGCTGGAGCGACTCCTCCTGGTGCTGGTCGCCGGCATTGCGCGCGCGGGCGACGATCTCCTCGGCCTGCGTGCGGGCCTCGGACAGCCGCTGGCGGTACTCGGCGAGCATCTCCTCGGCCTCCGCCTTCGTCTTCTCGGCCGTGTCGATCGACTCCTCGATCGCGCGCTGGCGCTTGTCGAGCTGCTCGCTGATCTTGGGGAACGCGAGCTTGTTGAGGATGTAGAGCGTGATGCCGAACGTGAGGAGGGTCCAGATCATCAGCCCGACGCCGGGCTTGACGAGGAAGGACCCTCCCCCGCTTTCCTCAGCTGCGAGGACGAACGCGAGCATCTAGAGGAAGAACGCGATCAGGCCGAAGATGAACGCGTAGAACACGATCGCCTCGGTCAGCGCGAAGCCGAGCCACTGGATCGAGGTGATCTCGTCGCGCATCTCGGGCTGCCGGGTCACGGACTCGATGACCTTGCCGAAGATGTAGCCGACGCCGATGCCCGGGCCGACGGTGCCGAGGCCGGCGCCGACGCCGAGGGCGATGGACTTCAGGCCGTCGGTCGGGTCAGCGGCCTGCTGAGCGAGTGGTGCGAGAAGCGCGAGAAGGTCCACGGTGTCTCCTGGGTTCGTTCGGGTCAGTGCTCCGCGGCGACGGCGCCGCCGAGGTAGATCGCGGTGAGCGTGGCGAAGATGAAGGCCTGCAGCGTCGCCACCAGGCCCACCTCGAAGAGGAAGAAGGCGACGGCGGCCGGCATGGTGATCCAGCCGAGGGCCGCGAGCCCGAGGATCACGCCGAGGCCGCCGGCCATGAAGAGGATGAGCAGGTGGCCCGCGAGGATGTTCGCGAAGAGCCGGACGCTGAGCGAGATGGTCCGGACGAAGTGCGAGATGACCTCGATCCCGAAGATGAAGGGCTTCAGGCCGCCGGGCGTCCCGCCCGGGATCCAGCTGGCGAGGTACTGGCGGAACCCCTGCCGGCGAAGGCCCACCACGTGGTAGGTGATCCACACCATCAGCGACAGCGCGACCGGGATCGAGATGTTCGCGGTCGCCGCGTAGATCGCGAAGCTCGGGATCTCCAGGCTGCCGATGTGGAGCGGCTCGTGGTCGTTGACCGGCAGCGGGATGTACCCGAGCAGGTTGTTGAACCAGATGAAGAGGAAGAGCGTCGCGACGAACGGGAACCACTTCCGTGCCATGTCGCGGTCGAGGTTCGCGCCCGCGATGTTGTCGCGCATGAAGACGAAGATCGTCTCGACCGCGGTCTGCACGCGGTTGGGCCGCTGCTGCATCTTGTTGGCGACGTAGCGCATCGTCAGGCCGGTGAGCAGCGCCGCGATGATCAGGTAGAGCACCGCGCGGTTGAACCCGAGCGGCAGCCACTCCTCGAGCTTGAACTCGCCGGTCGGCTGGAACTCCTCGTTCTTGCCGGAGGAGCCGGTGGCGGCGTAGATGACGATCGCGCCGCCGAGCCAGACGGCTGCTGCGAGGAGGAGGGTCTGCTTGCGGGTCATGTGGTGGAGGTCGGCGCCCCGCCGGGAGGCGCGATGAGCTTGAAGGTGAAGTGCACGGTGAACAGGGCGAGGACGAGCAGTGCGGCCGAGAGGCCGACGTCCTCCCCCGCGGCAAGGCCGGCGCCCAGGAGGATAAGGCCCAGGAGCCATCCGCGCCCTATGAGGGATCCGGCCGCGACGCCGGCCAGCTTCTTGGGGTCGCGCTCGGCCTGCAGGCGCCGCTCGGTCCACCACTCGATCCCGCGCCACAGCGCCCAGATCCCGGCGCCGGTGACCCACCCGAGGACGGGCAGTCCGGCCACGGCGAAGACCGCCAGCGCGAGGGCGAGGAGCACGAGGTCGAAGTTGCGGAGGAGGGTCATCGTTCGGGCACGGCGGAGCGCCGCGGCGACGGGCAGCCTCTACCCGCTCGGGAAGAGGGCTCAACGCCCGGTCCGTGGCGCGCTGAAGGATAGCGCAGCGGCGGACTTTGTAACACGTTTGTGACACTTCGCACCCCGGGGGTGCGCGGCTACCGCAGGATCACGAACGGCGCGCGGCGCGCGGCCCCGCTCTCGGCGCGGGCGACGAGGCGGTAGCGGCCCGGCGCGAGGCGCCGGCCTCCGATGCGGCCGGTGAACGTGAACGGCGCGCCGTCGGTGCGGGTGATGCTTCCGCGCACCGCGACGGCCTTCTCGCAGCGCCGCCCGGCGCGGCCCTTCGGCACGCACGTCCGGCCGCGGCGGCGCCCCGCGACGAGTCGCTCCACCCCGAACCGCACGCTGCCGGCGCGGCTCAGCCGGTACGTCACGCGGGTCCCCGCGCCGCGCGGAGGGCCGGCGAGGACGCTGCCGCCGCGCCGCGCCGCCCGGAACGACCGAGGGCGAAGCGAGAGGCGGAGCAGCTCGGCGCGCGGGCCGGCGCCGGGCGCCGGGCCCGGCGGAAGCGGCGGACCGGCGCCGGGCGGCGGCGCGTCGCCGGGCGGTGGATCGCCCGGACCGGGCTCGCCCGGCTGCGACGCCGGCGTCACCTCGACGCTGGTCCCCACCTTCACCGTCGCGGCACCGCTGAACGGGCCGAGGACCTGCTCGGCGCCCTTCGCGCCGTCGGTCAGCCGCGTCGCCCGCACGCTCCAGTGCGGCGCGGAGAAGTCGAACTCGAGCGGCGAGCGGTCGTCGGTGACGACGAGCTTGCGCGCCCCGAGATCGATGACGGTGACGGCGCCGCTGCGCTCGAGCTCGTCGAGCTCGGTCACCTGCACCGCGCGGCGCCGCCCGAGGTCGACCTCGAAGACGAGCTGATAGCCGGAGGCCGTGCACGGCAGGGCGTCGCCGGTGACGACGTCGCCGCTGAGCAGGAAGTCGCGGAACGCGCTCGTGACCGCCGGGTGGCCGGGCAACGTCATGTGCAGGACGCCGCACGCGAAGCGGATGCGGACGTCCTCGCCCAGCGGATCGCTCGCCGAGCCCTGCATCGCGCTCGTCAGCGGCACGGTCCCGTCGCCGTTGGTGAAGGAGACGTTCGCGAGGTCCGGGCCGAGCTGCTCGGTGAACCCGACGCCGCCGATCGTGCTCAGGCCGGACCCGACGAGGACCTGGTAGTCGACGCCGTGCGTCTCGAAGCCGTCGAGCACGGACGAGTGCAGGTCGCGCATGTCGGACGCGAGCTCGCGGTTGCCGCCGACGTCCTCGACGAAGTCCAGCGCGCCCGCGGCGCCGACCGCGCCGGGCCCGCGGTCGACGTCGAGCCAGGCGCCATAGGGGTCGGACGGGAACAGCGTGTAGCCGCCCGTCAGGTTGCGGGCGAAGGCCTTGAAGTCGTCGTTGTCGATGAAGAGATCGAGCCCCGGCCCGCCCGCCGGGGTCTCGACGCCGGCCGCCAGCGGGAAGACGGCCTTCGGCGCGCCCCAGTACGGCGTCCCCACGGTCAGCGCCCGCACGACCTTGTCCGCCCGCTCCTGCTCGTCGAGGTACGCGCGGATGACCAGGCCGCCCATCGAGTGGCCGAACAGCACGACGTTCTCCGACGCGCGCGTGACGCAGGTCGAGATGCCGCCGCAGCGCGCGCGCTCGACCATCTCGTCGAGCCCCGCGAGCGCCTCCTCGGGGCTCTTGCGCCAGTCCCACACGTACTCGTAGTGGCGCCCGGGCGCGATCTCCTCGAGGAAGTCGACCGTCGACCGGTACACGTCCTCGCTGAGGCCGGGCGGGCCCGCCTCGAGGACCAGCCCGTCGGGCGCGGCGGACGCGCACGCCGCCGGGTCGTTGGTCACGCCGTCCTCGGCGAGCCGCATGTCGAGCATCCGCGGCCGCGCGAGCAGGCCGATGTTCGGGAACAGCTCCTCCCCGTCGCACTCGATGCGCGCGCCGGCGAAGCCGTGCACGAAGACGATCGGCGTCGGCAGCGGCTGCCAGTCGGGCGAGGAGGACGAGCTGTGCGTCACCTCCTCGAACGCGCCGCCCGCGCTCGGCGCCGTGAAGATCCGGATGCTGTCGGCGCCCTGGGGCTGGTGGGTGAACGCGAAGCGGGTGCCGTCCGGCGAGAACACGGGCAGCGGGGTGGTCGTGGGGCCGGTCGTGAAGATGCGCTGGCGCCCGGTCCCGTCCGGCGCGATCGTGCACACGCCGACGCCCTCGGCCAGGCACTCGAAGGCGATCTTCGTCCCGTCCGGCGACCAGTCCGGGTGGTTGTCGACGGACGTGTCGGGCGTCACGCGCACCTGGTTCGAGCCGTCGGGGTCCATGACGTACACCTCACCGGTGCTCGCGCCGGCGTCGCGGTTCGACATGAACGCGATGCGCGTGCCCGTCGGCGACCAGGAGGGGAAGGCGTCGCCCGCCGGGTTGTTGGTCAGGTTCACGACGCCCGTCCCGTCGACCTGCATCCGCATGATCTCGATGTCGACGTTGCTCTGGTCGTCGACGAAGAACCGCTCGAACGCGATCTGCTCGCCGTCGGGCGACCACGCCGGGCTGCGCTCCGTGGAGGAAGTGGTCGTGAGCTGCTGCTTGCCGGTTCCGTCGGCGTTCATGACCCAGATGTCGCCGCCCGTCTGGAAGGCGATCCGATCGCCGCTCGCCGACCACGCGGGATCGGCTCCGGCGCCGAGCGTCTGGTCGTCGCTGCCGTCGGGCTCGACGGTGTGGATCTGCCCCGCCGCGGTGTAGGCGATCCGGCCGTTGGCGCCGGGGAAGGCGCCGCTCGCCGGGGGCGCCAGCACCGCCAGCAGGAACGCCGCGATCGCGACCGATCGCCTCACGGCGCGACTCTACCGGCGCCCGGCCCGCTTGCGCGACCGCCGGTCGATCGGAGAGGGTCCGCGGATGCTCGAACTCGACATCGACGTCGTCACGTCCGCCGACCCCGACTGGGACGCCGCCCGCCAGGCCTGGAACCTCTCCGTCGACCAGCGGCCCGCGGCGGTCGCGTTCCCCGCCGACGCCGACGAGGTGTCGGCCGCCGTGGTCGTGGCGCGCGAGCGCGGGCTGCGCGTCGCCGCGCAGGCGACCGGCCACGGCGCGACCCCGCTGGGCCCGCTCGACGGGACGCTGCTGCTGAAGATGTCGCGCATGCGCGGCGCGACCGTTGATCCCGAGGCCGGGGTCGCGCGGGTCGGCGGCGGCGCGCAGTGGCAGGACGTCGTCGCGCCGGCCGCCGAGCACGGGCTGGCCGGGCTCGCCGGCAGCGCGCCGGACGTCGGCATCGCCGGCTACACGCTCGGCGGCGGCACGGGCTGGCTCGGCCGCCGGTACGGCCTGGCGTGCAACAGCGTCACGGCGGTGGAGCTCGTGCTCGCCGACGGCCGGCAGGTGCGCGCGACCGCCCACAACGAGCGCGACCTGTTCTGGGCGACGCGCGGCGGCGGCGGCTCGTTCGGAATCGTGACCGCGCTCGAGTTCGCGCTGCACCCGGTCGCGGCGCTGTACGCGGGGAACCTCTACTGGCCGTGGGAGCGCGCGCACGAGGTGCTGCACGCGTGGCGCGAGTGGACCGCGGGCGTGCCCGACGAGATGACGTCGATCGGGCGGATCGTCCAGTACCCGCCGCTGCCGATGCTGCCCGAGCACCTGCGCGGCCGCCAGTTCGTCGTGATCGAGTCGGCGGCCTGCGGCGGCGAGGCGGCGGGCGCCGAGCTGATCGCCCCGCTGCGCGCGCTCGGGCCGGAGATGGACACGGCCGCGACGATCCCGCCGACGCTGCTGCACACGCTGCACAACGACCCGCCGCAGCCCGTGCCGGGCCGCGGCGACGGCGGGCTGCTCGGCGAGCTGCCGCCCGCCGCCGTCGACGCGTTCCTCGCGACGTGCGGCCCGGGCTCGGGCTCGCCGTTCGTGGGCGCGGAGATCCGCCACTTCGGCGGCGCGCTCGCGCGGGCGCCGCACGACGCCGGCGCGCAGCCGGCGATCCCGGCGCCGTACGGCACGTTCTGCGTCGGGATGGCGCCGATGCCCGAGATGCATCAGGCCGTCGAGGCGCACCTCGACCGCTTCGCGGACGCGATGCGCCCGTGGGACGCGGAGCGCGACTTCCTCAACCTCAAGGACCGCCCGGCCGACCCGCGGCGCCTGTTCGGCTCCGCCGCCGCACGGATGCTGCGCCAGATCAAGGACCAGGTCGACCCGGACGACGTGTTCCGGGCGAACCACCCGGTCTAGCTCGCGCCCCGGCCCGGCGACCAGCGCAGCAGGTCGCCGGGCTGGCAGTCCAGCTCCTCGCACAGCCGTGTCAGCGTCGAGAAGCGGATCGCGCGGGCGTGGTTGTTCTTGAGGATCGAGAGGTTCGCGTACGTGATTCCCACGCGCTCGGCCAGCTCGGCGAGCGTCAGCCCGCGCTCCTCCAGCAGCCGGTCGATGCGGATCTCGATCGCGTGCGGCTCCTCCGTCATACGGTGTGCCGCTCGAGCTCGCGCAGCTCCGCTCCCTGCTGGAAGACGGCCGCGAGCGCCAGCAGCAGCAGGCCGGGCAGGAAGTGCAGGACGGAGATCGTCATGGCAGGCTCGACCGCCGGGGCGATCGCCGCACCGCCGCTGCCCCACTCGGCGAGCAAGTAGCGCAGGACCACGATCCCCGGGATCCCGACGAGCAGGAGCGAGCCGGCGCCTCCGAGCCGGCGCGCGACGTCGCCCCCGAAGGGGTCGCCGCGGTCCGCGCCGCGCAGGACCGGCGCGATCGCCCGCAGCGCGGCGGCCGCGAGCAGCCACGGGAGCAGCTCCACGATCGCCCACGTCGCGATCAGCCCGCCCTCCGCGTCGTGCACCTCCGCCGTGCCGCGTGCGTCGTCGAGGAACGCCTCGCTGCGACCGAGCGGCCGCGACTCTCCGCGCCTGCGGGCGGGGTGGAAGGTGTCGAGGATGCCCTCGACGTCGAGGCGCCCGTCGTAGTGCGCCGTCCGTTCGTCGATCCCGATCACGACCTCGACCGCCGTCGCGGTCCCGCCGATCCCGACCGCCGCGATCGCGAGCCACAGGGCCCAGGTCGCCGCGCTGCGCTGCCCCGTCATCCGCTCCCTCCCACTATCGATAAACGATATATATCGAAAGTCGATACAAGGGTCAAGCCGCGCGGGCGCGAAACTCTCCCCGTGGCGCACGATCACGCCGGCCACTCGCATGCCGTCTCCCCGGCCGCCGATCGCAAGTGGCTGGCGGTGGCGCTCGCGATCGTGCTCGGCTTCATGGCGGTCGAGGTCGTCGCGGGCGTCCTCGCCGACTCGCTCGCGCTGCTCTCCGACGCGGCCCACATGCTCACCGACGCCGGGGCGATCGGGCTCGCGCTGGTCGCCGCCCGGCTGGCGGCGCGGCCGCCCGAGGGCCGGTTCACGTTCGGCCTCGGCCGCGCGGAGATCCTCAGCGCGCAGCTCAACGGCGCGATCCTGCTCGTGCTCGCGGGCGTCATCGCGTGGGAGGCGGGCAAGCGGATCTACGAGCCGCCGGACGTCGAGGGCGCGTTCGTGCTCGTCGTGGGCGTCGCGGGCGCGGCGGCGAACGTGCTGGCCGCGGCGGCGCTCTCGAAGGCCGAGCGGCGCTCGCTGAACGTCGAGGGCGCCCGGCAGCACATCCTCACCGACCTCTACGCGTCGGTCGCCGCCGCGCTGGCCGGCGGGCTGATCCTCGTGACCGGCGTGGACGAGCTCGACGGCGTGGCCGCGCTGGTCGTCGCCGCACTGATGGTGGCCTCCGGCTGGCGGCTGCTCCGCGACGCGTCGGCCGTGCTGCTCGAGGGCGCGCCCGCGGGCGTCGACCCCGATCGCATCGGCCGCGCCCTCGCGGCGCAACCCGGCGTCGTCGAGGTCCACGACCTGCACGTCTGGGAGGTCACGTCCGGTTTCCCGGCGGTCGCGGCGCACGTGACCGTGGAGGCCGGCGTCGACTGCCACCAGCGCCGGCGCGAGCTGCACCGCGTCCTCGGGGACACCTTCGGCGTCGCGCACACGACGCTGCAGGTCGAGCACACGGCCGCGCCCGACCAGCTGCTGACGATCGAGTCGCCGGGCCGCTAGCGACGCGGGTCGGTCGCGCGGACGTGGTCCGCGGCGTCGGGATGCTTGCGCACGCGCGCGTAGCGCTCGTTGATGTCGACGACGTCCTCGACGTCCGGCGACTGGTGGCCGGGCACGACGAAGAACTCGAGCGAGCTGGCCCGGATCGCCTCGTACTCGTCGAGCGACAGCTTCACCGACTCCGCGCACTCCACGCGGCCGCACTCGCAGACGAAGTCGACCGGCTCGGGGTCCTCGGGCAGCGCGCGCAGGTCGCTGCGCAGCCGCTCGTTGATCTCGCGGAACCGGCTCTCGTTGTCGGCGATGCGTCGGGCGCGCGCGTCCACGCGCGCCGAGTCTAGGTCACGGGTCGCGCGATCAGAACGGCTATGTCGTCGCGCGGCTCGCCGTCCTGCAGCTCCACGACGCGCCGCTCGATCGCCTCGGCCAGCTCGGCCGGCGCGGCGCCCGCGTGCTCGGCCAGCAGCTCGTCGAGCAGCCGCTCGCCGTCGCCGGGATCGCGGCCGCGCAACTCGGTCGCGCCGTCGGTGAACATCACGAGCGTGTCGCCCGGCGCGAGGTGCGCATCGACCTCGTCGAACACCGGCGTGCGCAGGCCGCCGACGATCGAGCCGCGCAGGTCGAGGCGCCCGAGCGCGCCGTCGGCGCGCAGCACGCGCGGAGGCAGGTGGCCGCCGGTGGCGAGCGTCAGCGTCATCCCGCCCGCGGCCTCCGCGCACGCGCGGATGTAGAGCACGGTGCAGAACCGGCCGGCCACCGACTCCTCGTTGAGCAGCGCGTCGTTGAGCAGCTCCAGGCACTCGCGCGCGCCCGCGCCGCGCAGGGTCAGCGCGCGGAGCGTGTGGCGCGTCAGGGCGGTGACCGCCGCGGCCTCCGGCCCCTTGCCCGCCACGTCGCCGATCAGCAGCGTCCAGAAGTCGCCGCGGCCGCGGAAGACGTCGTAGAAGTCGCCGCCCACCTCGTTCTCGTCGCCGGCGGCGCGGTAGCGCGCGGCCAGCTCGAGCCCGGGGACGTCCGGCAGCGCCGGCGGCAGCAGGCTGCGCTGGAGCGTGCGCGCGATGTGCGAGCGCTCCTCGTACAGGCGCGCGTTCTCGACGGCGAGCGCGGCGCGCGCGGCGAGGATCTCGGCGAGGCGCAGGTCGTCCGGCCCGTACCGGCGCCGCGACTCGGCGGTGACGAGCGTCAGCGCCCCGATGGTGCGACGGCCCGCGTTGAGCGGCACCGTGATCGCCGAGCGCGGCGCCATCCGCCGCAGGAACGCCAGCTGCTCCTCGTCCTGCGCGGCGCCCGTCAGCAGCTCCTCCGGGACGTCCTCGATCAGCCGGCTCTCGCCCGTGCGGATCGCCACCGCCGCGCCGGTGGGCGCGTCGGCGCGGGTGGGGTAGCGCTCGACCAGCTCCCGCGCCAGCGCCTCCAGCTCCGCGTCCGCGGCGGCGACCGCGACGTTGCGCAGCCGGTCCGGCGCGTCCGCGAGCGTGAACGTGCACCAGTCCGCGATGGCCGGCACGGCGACGCGGGCCACCTCGCGCAGCGTCCCCTCGTAGTCGGTCGTCACGGCGGCGAGCCGCGCGCCGGCGTCGAAGAGGAACTCCGTGCGCCGCCGCGCGGCCTCTGCCTCCTCGCGGGCGGCCTCGGCGCGCACCTGCGCGGCCTCGGCCTGCGCGCGCGAGCTGAACGCCTGGCGCAGCAGCCGCGCCCGCTCGGCCTCGGCCTCGTGCTGCTCGGCGACGTCGCGGATCACGCCGGCGACCCCGACGAGGCCGCCGTCGACGCCGGTCACGGGGAACGCCGTGAGCTGGCGGTGGACCGCGACGCCCCGCAGCTCGCCGTCGATCTGCCGGTCGACGACGGCCTCGCCGCCGGAGGCCACCTCGCGCAGCACCGCCTCGATGCTCTCGCCCAGGCCGCCGAGCAGCTCGCTCGGCATGCGGCCGAGGTGCTCCTCGACGCGCAGGCCATTCAGCTCGGCGAGCGCGGGGTTGACGCGGCGGTAGCGCAGGTCGAGGTCCCAGAACGCGACGCCCACGGGGGCGGCGCTGAAGATCGCGTCGAGCAGCGCGGTCGCCGTCTGGGCTGCCCGGCGCGCGCTGCGCTCGCGGGTGACCTCCAGGACGAGGCCGGCGACCCCCAGCAGCCTGCCCTCCTCGTCCGGCACCGGGTAGTAGCTCGCGAGCCACTGGCGCTCCTCGCCCGGCGCGGCCGCGGTGCTGCCGGTGATGTCGGCGTCGACCGCCGGGCGGCCGCTCTCCAGCACCCGGCGCAGCATGTCGTCGACGCGCTCGCCCAGCTCCTCGCCGAGGACCTCCGTCGTCCTGCGGCCGATGTGCTCCTCGGGCGCCAGGCCGTTCATCTCGGCCAGGGCGGCGTTGATGCGGCCGTAGCGCAGGTCCGCGTCCCAGAAGGCCAGGCCCATCGGGGCGTGCCTGAACAGCGCGTCGAGGAGCGCGTAGGCGTCGGGCATCCTTGACGAGCGTATGAACTCGTACCTGCGACTGCGTCAGGGGGCCGTGCTGCTCGGCGGATCGCCGCTGCTGCTGATCGCCGGCGTCCCGGGCTGGGTCGTCCTCGGCCTCGGGCTGATCGGCGCGCTGCTCGCGCTGAGCGCGCTCAGTCCAGGAAGACGTGGCGGAAGCGGACCCGAGTCCTGACCACCTCCGCCACGCCCATCGTGTGGCGCGGCTGGCGGCGCCGGTCGGTCGGGCTGCCGGGGTTGAAGATCTGGAAGCCCTCGCGCTGTTCGTGCAGCGGGATGTGCGAGTGGCCGAAGACGACGGCGTCGGCCTCCGGGAAGCGCAGCCGCATCCGCTCCAGCCGCCCCTTGCCCGGACCGGCGTCGTGGAGCAGCGCGATGCGCGCGCCCTCGACCTCGATCTCCCGCGCCTCGGGCAGCCGCTCGCGCAGGGCGGGCTCGTCGACGTTGCCGTGCACCGCGACGACCGGCGGCCCGATCGCCTCCAGCTCGTCCAGGACGGCGGCGGTCGAGAAGTCGCCGGCGTGGAGGATGAGGTCGGCTTCCCGCAGGCGCTCGATCGGCAGCCGCCGCCGTCCTCGCGGCATGTGCGTGTCCGCGATGACGGCGAGCTTCACCTGCGCCGGCGCTTCAGCTCGCGGCGCAGGATCGCGAGCGCCGGCCGCACCCGGTCGTCGGGGCCGACGAACCCCGAGTCCCACGTGTCCTTCCGCGTGCTCGAGTTCCACTGGTACAGGTAGATGCGGGTGACGCGCCGGTAGCGCGGCAGCACGTTGCGGAACAGGAAGCGGGTCACCTTGGCGGCGTGGCGCTTGGACTCCGGGATCCCCTTGAAGCCCGAGTGCCTGCGGCCCCGGGGCTTGCGGCGCTTGACGATGCCGCCGACCTCGGTCAGCCAGACGCTCCCCTTCGCGTACCGCAGCAGCTTCGCGATCGACTCCGAGCGGAAGCGGTTCGCCTCGACGTAGTTGTGCAGGCCCCAGATGCGCGGCTCGCCCATGTCGAAGCGGCGGTACGCGCGGCGGAAGCGGCGCACCCACTTGCTCATGTTCGGCATGTCGAGGACCTCGGCGGCGAGGACGCGGCACGCCGGGCACTCGAGCTGCAGGGCGCGGTAGTAGCGGGCGACGAGCCGCTCCTTCCGGCATGTCGGCTGCCCGCAGACGTTCGCCTCGTTCCACGTCGCGAAGTTCGCCACCCACGGGTAGCGGGCGCGGAACCGGCGGAACTCGACGGCGAACTCGGCGACCGTCGGCAGCTCGCTCAGGTGGACCCGTGAGTGGTTGAAGCTCACGAGCGGATGGACGCCGTTGGCGCGCGCGGCGGTCATCCAGCCGTCGAGCTCGTCGACCTGCCAGCCGTAGCGCATGGCGTCCCACGGGACGCTGATCCGAGCGTGCTTGATGTTCAGCCGCAGGAAGCGCGAATCCCGGAACATGTCCGGCTTCTGGTCGGCGATGCCGATGACGAACGCGCCCGCGGGGGCGGGCGCGATCACGATCAGCGCTGCGGCGATGAGGACGGCGCGGAGCACGGGCCGCGCCGCAAGGTACTACCCGCTCAGGCCGCGACCTCCGTGCCGGCCCCCAGCGGGACGCCGATGACCTTCAGGCGCCGGGACAGCGCGTTGAACGCGAACTGATGCGTCTCGGAGGAGTGGTAGCCGAGGATCTCGTAGTCGTACGGGTCCTCGACGCCGGGCGGCACGAGGACGCCGGTCGCGAGCGGGATCAGCTCCGTCAGCTTGGCCTGGATGCGCCGCTTGATCGCGGGGTCGCCCGCCTTCTGCTGCAAGAACCACGTGCCGTAGGCGACGTGCCGGTGCTCGTCCTGCGAGATGCGCTGGTAGCCCTCGAGCAGGCCGGCGAGCTTGCCGCGCTTCTCGAGGTAGTCCTGCATGAAGTGCTGGCCGGTCAGCGCGAGCGTCCCCTCGATGACCATGTGGTAGAGGACGACGAAGTCCACCTTCGCCTCGAGGTCGCCGGGGTTCCGGAGCAGGGCCTCCTGGGCGTTGACGAGCTCGACGTCGAAGAGCTGGATGAAGGCGTCGTTGACGTCGGCGCGCGCCTGCTCGAGGCGGCTGTCGAACGTGCCCTCGCGCTTGAGGACCTGGTCGTAGAAGCGGTTGAAGAACTGCGCGTGGCGCACCTCGTCGACCTGCTGGGTGGTGAGGAACGCCTCCTCGCCCTGGGTCTCGTAGGCGCGGACGAGCCCGCTGAACTGCGTGGCGACGCGCTCCTCCCCGATGAAGAAGGCCGAGAGGTTGTAGGCGAGCGAGTCCTTCTCCTCATCCGTGACCGTCGTCGCGTACTCCTCCTCGTCGCGGTCGAGGTCGATGGCGTGGGCCGACCACTGCTGGCGCTCCCACAGCTCGTAGAGCTGCTGCGGCTCCATGAGCTTGACCTTCGAGTGCAGCTGGGACTCGTCGGCGATCGTGCCGACGTCGCCCTGGGAGGTGAGTTCGAGGAGGGTGGCCATGGACGAAGTTTGACACACTGTCAAGCCGATGCCCGGCGTGCAGCAGAGCGAGAAGCGGGCGGCGATCGAGGCGTCGGTCCTGCGCGCCACCGAGGAGCTGCTGTCGGAGGGCGCGTCGTTCGCGGAGCTGGGGATCGAGCGGATCGCGACGCGCGCGGGGATCTCGCGGACCGCCTTCTACTTCTACTTCCGCGACAAGCGCGAGCTGCTCGTGCGCCTGACGTCGTCGGTGAACGAGCAGCTGCTCGCCGCGGCGGAGACGTGGTGGTCGGGGTCCTCGGACCTGCGCAGCGCGCTGCGCGAGATCGCGTCGCTCTACGGCGAGCACGGCGCGCTGCTGCGCGCGGTGGTCGAGGTGTCGACGTACGACGAGGAGGTCGCGACGTTCTGGCGCGGGCTGGTCGGCCGCTTCGCCGACGCGACGCGCGAGCGGATCGTGCTCGAGGACCCCGCGCTCGCGAACCCCGGCGCCGTCGCGTTCGCGCTGGTGTGGATGGTCGAGCGGTCCTTCTATCAGCAGCTCGTGCAGGGTGAGCCCGCCGACGTGGACACGCTGGTCGACGCCATCGCCACGATCTTCGAGCGCACGGTCGCCTCGTAACCTCTTCGCGCTTTGCGCGTCTGGGTCGACCTCACGAACACGGCGCACGTCGTGGTCCTCCGGCCGCTCGTCGAGCTGCTCGAGGCGCGCGGGCACGAGGTGGTGCTGACGGCGCGCCCGCTGTCGCACACGATCGACCTGCTCGACGACTGGGGCCACCCGTACACCGCGTTCGGCGCGCACGGCGGCGTGCGGCGAGCTTCGAAGGCGCGCGCGGCGTTCGGGCGCACGCGCGCGATGCTCGCGTTCGGGCGCGAGCACGGGCCCTTCGATGCCGCGTTGGCGCACGGCTCCACCGACCTGCCACCCGTCGCGCGCCTCCTTCGCATCCCGAACACGACCATGTTCGACTACGAGTGGGCGCTTGCGCAGCACCACGTGAACTGCCGGCTGTCGAATCGCGTGCTCGTGCCCGAGGCGATCCCGGTCGAGCGCCTCCGCAGGTTCGGCGCGAGCGGATCGAAGCTGGTCCGGTATCCAGGGCTGAAGGAGGAGTACGTCCTGCACGGCTTCTCGCCGGACGCCTCCGTGTTGTCCGACCTGGGCGTGGACCGCTCGCGCCCGCTGTGCGTCGTGCGGACGGCGCCGTCGTACGCGCTGTACCTCGGCGGCTCGTCGACTCCGTTGTTGCCGCGGCTTCTCGCACGGCTCGACGAGGAAGGGGTCCAGTCCGTCGTGCTCGTGCGCAACGCCGAGCAGGCTTCGGAGGTCCGCGGGTTGGGCCTCGCCTCCGTTGTGATCCCTCCGCGTGCGATCGACTCGCGCTCTCTGGTCGCGTTCGCCGACGCCCTCGTCTCGGCCGGGGGCTCGATGAACCGCGAGGCCGCGGCGCTCGGCACTCCCGTCTGGACCATGTTCGAGGGCCGGATGGGCGGCGTCGACGAGCGGCTCGTCGCCGAGGGCCGCCTTCGCGTCCTCCGCGACCCGGCCGACGTCGTGATCGCGCCGCGCATCTCCGACGCCCCGCGCCGCGCGCTGCGGACGCGCGACCCCGCCGAGCTGCTGGAGCTGGCGCTCGGCGCGCTCTAGTCCGGCGTCGCCGCCGCGTACTCCTCGACGGCCTCCTCCGTCTCCTCCGGCGGCGGCGGGGGCTTGCGGCGGGCGAGGACCTGGAAGTGGCGGTCCTTGAGGATCTCCAGCTCGTAGACCATCCAGACCGAGCCGATGAGGACGAGCACGCCGGCGACGCCGACGATGATCGCGTTGCCGGTGTCCCAGATCCCGAGCGGGCGCGGCGGGACGAAGCGCACGAGCATCGCGTACGCCGCCAGCACGCCCGCCCACACGTGCAGGTACGCGGCCGTGCGCCGCTGCGAGTACCCGATGCGCATGAACCGATGGTAGAAGTGGTTCTGGTCGGCGTCCCAGGGCTTGCGCTTGTACTTCAGGCGCTTCGCGACCACGAACGACGTGTCGAGGATCGGCACGGCCATGATCAGCAGCGGCGCGGCGAGCGCGATCGTGGCGGGTGTCTTCAGCACGCCCTCCACCGACAGCGACCCGAGGACGAACCCGAGCGTCAGCGCGCCGCTGTCCCCCATGAAGATCTTGGCCGGGTGGTAGTTGTGCCAGAGGAAGCCGACCGTCGCGCCGCAGACGATCGCCGCGAGCGCCGCCACCGACACGCGGCCGAACGACATCGCGAGGATGGCCAGCGCCGCGCTCGAGATGCCGACGATGCCCGCGGCGAGCGCGTCCATCCCGTCGATCAGGTTGACGAGGTTGGCGACCAGCGCGATCCACAGCAGCGTCAGCGGGATCGCGACGCCCGCGGAGATGTCGAACGCGACGAACGGCAGCCCGATCCGCCGCAGGTGCATGTCGTAGCCGATGACCGGGATCAGCGCCGCGGCCATGACCAGCAGCAGCTTCGTCTTCGCGCTCAGCCCGCGCAGGTCGTCGTACAGCCCGATCGCGGCGACGATCGGGATCCCGATGACGATCCCGACGAGCGGGCCGCGCAGCTCGACGAACAGCAGGACGGGGACGAGGATCCCCACCGCGATCGCCAGCCCGCCGATCCGCGGGATCGGCCGGTCGTGCACGCGCGGCCGATCGCGGTCGGGCAGGTCGAACGCGCCGGCGCGGATCGCGATCCGGGCGACGAGCGGCGTCAGGAGCATCACGAGGACCGCCGCGCTCAGCAGCCCCCACGCGACGGCCCCCTCGTCCGCGAGGGCGTCGAGCGTGTCCGCGAAGGACATGACCACATGATTCCACGCGCGACCTGATCCACCCTGCCCCCGAGTGCGAACACGCCATCAGTCCAACCTCAAGGAGGGGCACGAATGCCCACGCTCATGCTGATGCACTGGCCCGGCGTCACGGCGGAGGAGTACGCGGCCGTGTGCGAACGGATCGACTTCGACAAGGCGGGCGAGCGCGGCGGGATCGCGCACGTCGCCGCCGTCGACGAGGACGGCCTCCACGTGACCGACGTGTGGGAGTCGGCGGAGCAGTTCCAGCAGTTCGCGGACGACACGCTCATGCCGATCACCAGGGAGCTCGGCGTCGGCCGCGAGGAGCCGCGGATCCGGCTGCTGCCGACGATCGGCGGCTGGGCGCGCGACCGGGTGCCCGCCACGTAGGCTCCGCCGCCGATGGGCGGCCTTCTGATCCTCGGCGCTGGCTACATCGGCGCGGCCGTCGCGGCGCGGGCGCTCGACGACGGGCTCGAAGTCACGCTGGCCGACAACTGGTGGCTGACCGACCGCGAGCAGGTCGCGCCGCTCGAGCAGCGGGGCGCGCGCGTCGTCACGGCGGACATCCGCTTCCCGCACGACGTCGACGCGCTGCTCGGCGGCGAGCGGCCCGACCGGATCGTCCTGCTCGCGGCGCAGGCCAGCCGGCCGGTGGCGTTCGAGGACCCGGAGTACACGGAGCAGACGAACTGCACGGGCGTGCGGCACGTCGCGGAGTCGGTCGGCTCCGCCGGCGGGCCGCCGCTCGTGTTCGGCTCGTCGCTGCACGTGTACGGGAGCGGCTTGCGGGGCGCGGTCGGGGCGGACCTCCCGTACGGCGAGCAGCACGACCTCGCGCACCTCTCGAAGGTCTACGGCGAGCTCGTGCTGAAGATGCAGGCGCGCCGGGGCGGCGTGCCGCTGTCGCTGCTGCGGCTCGGCATCGTCTACGGGCCGTCGCCGGTCGAGCACGACCGGCCGGAGTCGGTGACCGTCGTCGACAAGTTCCGCCGGCTCGCGGCGGCCGGCGAGCCGCTGACCGTCGACGACCCGAGCGCGACGATCGGCGTCGTGCACGTGGACGACGTCGCGCGGATCCTGCTGGAGGGACCCGAAGGCGCGCACAACGTCGCCGCCGAGACGATCACCGTCGGCGACGTCGCGGCGCTGGCCGAGGGGCGCGAGCCGGAGGGCGGCGCGGCGTGGACGGTCGAGTCGCCGTTCGAGTACCGGCACTCCGTCGCCGACTACCTCGGGAGCGCCTCGTGAGGATCCTCGTCACCGGCGCGACGGGCTACCTCGGGTGGCGGCACGTCGTGCTGCTGCGCGAGCGCGGCCACGAGGTCACGCCGCTCACGCGGCCCGGCCATCGCGATCGCGAGGCGGCGCGGGACCTCGACCCAGTCGAGCTCGACGCCGGCGGCGCGGAAGCGCGCGCGCTGGTCGAAGGCCACGACGCGGTGCTGCACTTCGCCGGCGTGCCTGACCCCGCGGGCGCGGCCGCCGACCCCGCCCGCGCCGTCCGCGAGAACGCCGGCACGACGCTCAACCTCCTCGACGGGTGCGCGGACCACGGCGCGCTGCTCGTCTACCCCTCCAGCGCGCGCGCCGGGATCGAGCCCGCGCCCGACGCCTACGCGATGTCGAAGCGCCTCGGGGAGGAGGCATGCCGGCTGCACGTGGCCGACGCCGTCGTCCTGCGGCTCACGTCGGTCTTCGGGCCGGGCCAGGTCGAGTGGGAGGGCGCGACCGGCGCGATCGCCGCCTTCGCCGCCCGCGCGCTCGACGGCCGCCCCATCTCCATCCCCGGCGACCCGCGCCGCACCCGCGACTTCCTCTACGTGGACGACCTGGTGGCGGGGGTGGCGAGGCTCGTGGAGGCAGGCGCGGCGGAGGAGGTCCTGTGGGCCGGCAGCGGCGTCGCGACCCCGCTGCTCGACGCCGCGCGCCTCGCCCTCGAAGCGTCGGGGTCTGAGGGGCGCGTGGAGACGCCCGGCGGCGACCTCCCGCCCGGCGAGAACGAGAGCTACGCCCTGGAACCGGGAGTGCCGCGGTTAGAGTTGACGGCCCGGCCGCTTCCCGAGGCGGTCGCCGCGTATGTCGACTGGCTCCGCCTCCATTCCGCTGCTCAAGGCCGCGCCCGAGCCTGAGCAGGTCGCGGAGCGGCTGGAGGGCGGCGACTGGCCGGGGATGGAGCTGGCGCTGCTGCCGCGCCACGTCGCCGACGACGCCGCGCTCGACTGCGCGATCGCCGCGGTCAGGGACACCGTCGGCGACCGCGAGCTCGTCGTCCTCGCCGAGTCCCCGGTCTCGTGGCCGAGCGGCGACCACGTCCGCGTCGACCGGCTGACCGGCGAGGCGCGCGCCGGCATCGAGCGCAGCGCGCGGTTCGCGGCCGCGATCGGCTCGCCCGTCCTCACCATCCACCTCTACATCCCGCTGGCCGCGGACGAGATGCGCGCGCGCGACGCGGTGGACGAGGCCGGCGTAACCGCCTTCCTGGAGTTCTTCGCGGGCGCCTGCGCGGAGCACGGCGTGAAGCCGCTGATCGAGAACGTCCCGCCCGTGCTGCGCATGCGCACCGGCGGCGCGTTCTACACGCCGGTCGGCGGCCACTGGCGCGACCTGCTGCGCTGGCGCGAGCGGGTTCCGGCGCTCGGGTTCACGCTCGACACCTCGCACGCCGCGCTCTTCCGCGCCTTCGCCGCCGCGTACCCGTCGCTGTTCGCGTTGGACTCCGACGAGGAGCTCGAGCTCGAGCGCTACGTCGAGGAGCTGGGGCCGGCGGCGGAGGTGGCGCACGTGTCGAACGCGTCGGGCGTCCTCGGCGAGGGCCTGCCGTACGACCACGGCGAGCTCGACCTCGACCCCGTCGTCGCCCGGCTCGGCGAGCTCGTCCCCTACCTCGTCGCGGAGATCAACGAGCCCGACCACAGCGTCTCGCCCCACATCAAGGACGGCCACCGGCGGATCGTGCGCGCGCTGCGCTCGCCCGCGGAGCGCTGGCGGCCGCCGCCACGCCGGCTGCCCTCGCTCGGGCTCGACTGGCAGGAGGTCGTCGGGCGGCGCGACCCGGTGCCGGACGTCCTCGCCCTCGACGAGCTGCTCGCCGGCCGCCGCGTCCTCGTCACCGGCGGCGCCGGCTCGATCGGGCGCTCGCTCACGAGCCTGCTCGCCGCGTTCCGCCCCGCGCTCATCACCGTCCTCGACACGCACGAGGCCGCGCTCACCGCCGACCGCCACGCGAAGGGCGCCGCCCGGCTCGCGCGCTTCGAGCACGTGCTGTGCGACATCCGCGACCGCCACCGGCTCGAGCACGAGACGGCGCGCGCGCGGCCCGACGTCGTCTTCCACCTCGCGGCGTACAAGCACGTCGACTGGGCCGAGCGCTACCCGGAGGAGTTCGCGGCGACGAACCTCGACGGCAGCTGGAACGTCCTGCGCGCGGCGCGCGGGGCGGAGACCGTCGTCGTCGCCTCCACCGACAAGGCCGCGCAGGCCTCGTCGCTCTACGGGCGGACGAAGCGGCTGATGGAGACGCTGACCGCGCTCGCCGGCGACGGCCGCGCGGCGGTCCGCCTCGTGAACGTGCTCGGCAGCGCGGGCAGCGCGACCGAGCTGTGGCTGCGCCAGGCGCGCGCCGGCGTGCCGCTCACGCTGACCGACCCGAGCATGGTCCGGTTCTGGATCACGATGGCGCACGCGGCGTCGCTCGTCGCCCACGGCGCGCTCGCCGCCCGCGACGGGACGCGCCTGCTCACCGCGGCCGACCCCGTCGAGACCGACATCGGCGCGATCGCGGAGCGCATCTGGGCGCTCGCCGGGCCGGGGACGGCCACCGATATGCACATCGCCGGCGTCCGCCCCGGCGAGACGATGACCGAGATCCTCGTCGGCCCCGGCGAGGAGTTGGGCGAGGAGGTCCGCATGGGCGCCGCGGCGATCCTCGGCGAGGCGCCGACGGACGCCGCCGCCGCCGTCGTCGAGGAGGTCGAGCGGTGCGCCGGCGTCGAGGAGCGCCGCCAGGCATGGCTCGAAGCGCTCGCGCCGCGAGCCCGCGTCACCCCCACATGAGGGTGTTGTTGGTGAGTCAGTTCTGGCCGGGCGAGGACGACCCGGACCTGGGCGCGTTCCTGGTCCCGATCGTCGAGGAGCTGGAGCGGAGGGGGCACGCGGTCGAGCGCGCCGTGATCGACCGCCGTGGCGCGGGCCGGAAGGGCGACGCGCGGTTGGCGCTCGACGCGCTGCGCGCCCGGGGCGCGGACGTCGTCTTCGCGCACTTCCTCGTCCCCGCCGGGATGGCGGCCGCGCTCGCGCACCCGCGCACGCCGCTCGTCGCGATGGCCCACGGTCAGGACGTCCGCAACGCGATCGCGAGCGCGCCGGTCCGCCGCGCGACCGCGTTCGTGGCGCGCCGCGCGCACACGGTCATCTTCAACTCGGCCTACCTGCGCGACACGATGCCGGTGCCGGTGCGGCGAGCCGAGGTCATCGACTGCGGCGTCGACCTCGAGCGCTTCCGCGGCGGCGTCCAGGTCGCCGCCCGCGAGCGGCTGCGCATCGACGGCGACCCGCTCTTCCTCTTCGCCGGCTCGCTCGTCGAGCGCAAGAACGTCGTCCGGCTGCGCGACGCGTTCGAGAGCCTCGGCCGCGGGACGCTCGTCGTGCTCGGCGACGGCCCGCTGCGCGCCGAGCTCGAGGGCCGCCCCGGCATCCGGCTCGAGGGGCGCGTCGCCCACGACGCCGTCCCGGAGTACCTCGCCGCGGCGGACGCGCTCGTCCTTCCCAGCCTCGAGGAGCCGCTCGGCCAGGCCCTGCTCGAGGCGATGGCCAGCGAGCGCAGCGTCGTCGCGACGAGGGTCGGCGGCCCACCGGAGTTCGTGACGCCCGAAGCGGGAGCGCTCGTCGACCCGCTCAGCGTCGACTCGATCCGCCACGGCCTCGAGCACGTCGCGACGCTCGCCACGCCGAACCCGGCCGCCCGCGCCGCCGCCGAGCCCCACGCGATCGAACGTCAGGTGGACCGCATGGAGGCCGTGCTCAGGGCCGCCTCGGGCGTGCGCTGACGGATCACGTCGGCCGCGCGCTCGGCCAGCGCGATGACGGGCGCGTTCGTGTTGCCGCGCGGCACCATCGGCATCACCGAGGCGTCCACGACCCGCACGCCCTCCACGCCCCGCACCCGCAGCTCGGCGTCGACCACGGAGCCGAGAGCGCACGTTCCGACCGGGTGGTAGAGCGTGCCGGTGTACGCGGCGATGTGCGGGCGCACGTCCTCCTCGCTCTCGCTGTCGGGCACCGTGAACGGCTGGCGGCAGTACTTCGCGAGCGAGGGCTGCCGCGCGATCTCGAGCAGGTGACGGATGCCGCGGACCTGCGTCTGCATGTCGGCCTCGGCCGCGTAGTAGTTGTGGCGGATGATCGGCTTCGCGGTCGGGTCGTTCGACGCGAGCCGCACGCTGCCGCGGCTCTCGGGCTGCAGCACGCAGGGCGCCATCCACATGCCGTGCTCCGTCGGGTCGGACTGCCCCTCGTCGACGATCTGCACCGGCACCGCGTGGTACTGCAGGTCCGGCGCGTCGAGGTCGTCGCCGAGCCGCACGAACGCGCCGGCCTCCGCGAAGTTCGACGTCAGCGGCCCGGTCTGCTGCGTCTCGAACTCCTCGAGCGCGGCCGCCTCGAGCGCGACCAGCAGCGACACCGGCTCGTCGGTCGTGAAGACGAGGGAGACCGCGGGATGGTCGGAGAGGTTCTCGCCCACCTCGGGCGCGTCGTGGACGACCTCGATCTCCTTCATCTCGAGGTGCTCGGCCGGCCCGATCCCGCTCAGCTGCAGCAGCTGCGGCGACATGTACGCGCCGCCGCACAGGATCACCTCGCGCTCGGCGCGCAGCACCTCAACCTCGCCGAGCTTGGAGACCTCGACGCCGACGGCGCGCGTGCCCTCGAACACGATCCGGTGCGCGAGCGTCCACGTGCGGACCTCGAGGTTCGGGCGCTCCATCGCCGGGTGCAGGTACGCGACCGCGCTCGACGCGCGCATCCCGCCGCGCTGCGTCACCTGGTACATGCCGCAGCCGTCCTGCTCGGCGCCGTTGAAGTCGTCGGTGAGCGGGACGCCCGCCTCCTGCGCCGCCTCGATCCACGCCAGCGACATCGGGTTGCGCGAGCGGTTCTCGGACACCGCGAGCGGCCCGCCGGCGCCGTGGTACTCCGAGGCCCCGCGCTCGTTGTCCTCGGCCCGGATGAAGTACGGGAGCAGGTCGTCGTACGTCCAGCCGGGGATGCCCCACGCGTCGTAGTCGCGGCGGTTCCCGCGGATGTAGACCATCGCGTTGATCGACGACGACCCGCCGAGCGTCTTCCCGCGCGGCAGGAAGATCCGGCGCCGCGCGCAGAACGGCTCGGGCGCGGTCGACAGGTCCCAGTCCACGTCCGTCCGCCCCAGCTTGAGGAACCCGAGCGGGACGTGGATGTTGTCCTTGACGTCCGGCGGCCCCGCCTCGATCAGCAGGACGCGGACGTCGGGGTCCTCGGTCAGGCGAGCGGCCAGCACGCAGCCCGCCGAGCCGGCGCCGACGATGACGTAGTCGTACATGCGGGCGATCCTCCGCCCGCGGCCCCGCCGCGTCAAGCTGTCGCACATGCCGGTCTTGCTCGAACGCCTCGCACGGGTGGGCGTCGCACCCGGCGACTCCGAGGAGGAGCGCGTCCGCAAGACGGCGCTGACGTTCAGCGCGGCGCTCATGGCGAGCCTCGCGGTGGTCTGGGTCGGGACGTACGCGGCGCTCGGGCTGTGGTGGTCGGCGGCGATCCCGTTCGCCTACCAGCTCGTGTGCATCGCGAGCATCGCGGCGTTCGCGCGCACGAAGCGCTTCCCCCCGTTCCGCGCGACGCAGCTCGCGTGCATGTTCCTGCTGCCGTTCCTGCTGCAGTGGACGCTCGGCGGCTTCGAGCCGTCGAGCGGCGTGGCGCTCTGGTCGCTGACCGCGCCGCTCGGCGCGCTGGTGTTCGGCGACTGGCGCCGCGCGACGCCGTGGTTCGTCGCGTTCGTGGCGTTCGTCGTCCTCTCGGGGGGGATCGAGTCGAGCCTCGCCGACGCGGACGTGCCGCGCGCGGTCGTCACCGCGTTCTTCGTCATGAACGTGCTCGGCGTCTCGGTGACCGTGTTCGCGATGCTGCGCTACTTCATCGCCGAGCGCGAGGCCGAGCAGGAACGATCGCAGCGCCTGCTGCTCAGCATCCTTCCCGAGCCGATCGCGGCGCGCCTGAAGCGCTCGCCGACGATCATCGCCGACGGCTGCCCGGAGGTCTCGGTGCTCTTCGCCGACCTCGTCGGCTTCACCCCGCTCGCCGGCGAACGACCGCCCGAGGAGGTGGTCGCGCTGCTCGACCGGATCTTCTCGGCGTTCGACGAGCTGGCCGACCGCCACGGGCTCGAGAAGATCAAGACGATCGGGGACGCGTACATGGTCGCCGGCGGGATCCCCGTGCCACACCCGGACCCCGCCGCCGCCGTGGCCGACATGGCGCTGGACATGCTCGACGCCGCCGGCCGCTGCGGCCGCGAGGCGGGGGTCGCGTTGACCGTGCGCATCGGCATCGACACCGGGCCCGTCGTCGCCGGCGTCATCGGGCGCCGCAAGTTCAGCTACGACCTCTGGGGCGACACCGTCAACACCGCCAGTCGCATGGAGTCGCACGGCCTGCCCGGGGAGATCCAGCTGACCGAGCGGACGGCCGCGCTGCTCGGCGACCGCTACGAGCTGCGCGCGCGGGGGGAGATCGACGTCAAGGGCATGGGGCCGATGACGACGTGGCTGCTCGCCGGGCGCGCGGCGCCGCGTCAGACGGTGGCGTGAGCGCCGAGGTCGGCGTAGAGCGGGTGGCGCTCGGCGATCGCCGTCACGCGCTCCGCCAGCTCGCCGCGGCGCGACTCGAACTCCGGCGTCAGCGCCACCGCCATGATCCGCCCGACCTCGGCGAAGTCCTCGGCGACGAGGCCGCGCGTCGCGAGCGCGGGCGTGCCGACGCGCAGGCCGCTCGACACCGCCGGCGGCCGCGGGTCGAACGGCACCGCGTTGCGGTTGACGGTGATCCCGATCTCGTGCAGCCGGTCCTCGGCCTGCTGGCCGTCGAGCTCGGACTCGCGAAGGTCGACGAGCACGAGATGGACGTCGGTGCCGCCGGTCAGGACGTTCACGCCGTGGCCCGCGTCCAGCAGCTGCTCCGCGACGATCGCCGCACCCTCCACCGTCCGCCGCTGGCGCTCGCGGAACGTCTCGGTCGAAGCGATCCCGAGCGCGACCGCCTTGCCCGCGATCACGTGCATCAGCGGCCCGCCCTGCTGCCCGGGGAACACGGCCGAGTTGATCTTCTTCGCGTGCTCTTCGCGACAGAGGATCATCCCGCCGCGCGCGCCGCCCAGCGTCTTGTGGATCGTCGTGGTGACGACGTCGGCGAACGGCACCGGGTTGGGGTGCAGCCCGGCCGCGACCAGCCCGGCGAAGTGGGCCATGTCGACCATCAGGAGCGCACCGACCTCGTCGGCGATCGCCCGGAAGGCCTCGAAGTCGAGGAAGCGCGGGTAGGCCGACCAGCCGGCGAGGATCATCTTCGGCCGCTGCTCGCGCGCGATGCGCGCGACGTCCTCCATGTGCAGCCGCGAGTCCTCCCGGCGGACCTCGTACGGGACGATCTCGTACAGCCGCCCCGAGAGGTTGATCTTCATCCCGTGCGTGAGGTGGCCGCCGTGCGCGAGCGAGAGCCCCATGAGCTTGTCGCCCGGCTGCAGCAGCGCGTGGTAGACGGCCGCGTTGGCCTGCGCGCCCGAGTGCGGCTGCACGTTCGCGTGCTCGGCCCCGAAGAGCGCCTTGGCCCGGTCGATCGCGAGCTGCTCGGCGAGGTCGACGTGCTCGCAGCCGCCGTAGTAGCGCTTGCCGGGATAGCCCTCGGCGTACTTGTTCGTCAGCACGCTGCCCTGGCACTCGAGGATGGACTGGGGCACGAAGTTCTCGGACGCGATCATCTCGAGCGTCCGCTGCTGGCGCTCGAGCTCGTGGTCGAGCACGGCGGCGATCTCGGGGTCCACCTCGGCGAGCGGGCGGTTGAAGAAGTCCGGCGGCAGGTCGGTCATGGGCGTCTCCTCGGCGAACCGCTGACGGTATCAGGGGGTTCCTTCAGAATCGCGACGCGAGGGCGATCTACGGAGTCATGGTCTTTCGTGCGTCCGTCCTCGTCGCTGCCCTGTTCCTGCTCGCGCTTCCCGCCAGCGCGTCGGCGACCGAGCCATGGCCGTGCCTCCTCGTGGACGACTACGAGACGTTCGCGACGCCGGTCGAGGGGCAGCCGCACGACTTCGACGCCGGCTGCAGCACGGACCCCGACGGCCACGACCTCGTCCTCTACGAGTGGGACTTCGACGGCGACGGGACGTTCGAGACGAGCTCCGGCGCCTCGCCCGCGATCACGCACACCTTCACCGGCCGCGGCACGTTCCCCGACGCCACCGTGCAGTTCGGCTGGAAGGTGACCGACGCCGCCGGCGAGAGCGCCTCGTACTCGTTCCCGCTGCGGATCACCGACACGATCAACAGCTGGTTCACCTACTCGCCGCAGCTCGTGAACCCCGGCGACGAGCTGAAGCTCGAGGCGTTCACCGCGCACACGAACGAGGACCCGCTCGTCACGCCGATCTTCACTTACACGTGGGACCTCGACGGGGACGGCGTCTTCGAGACCTCCAGCGGCCTCGTCCCCACGACGGGCTTCCTCGCGCCGGACGCGCTCGGCCGGCACCCGGTCAGCCTGCAGGTCACCGACGGCCTCGGGAGCACGTCGGTCGTCAAGCGCAACATCGAGATCCTGCAGCGCCACCCGAGCCGCGACCAGCAGCCGTGGAACGCGCCGGAGAACCTGCAGGACACCAAGCCGATCGAGCTGACCGAGACCGAGATCCGCGAGGCGGTCGCGCCCGTCAGCCCGGAGATGCCGCCGGTCGAGCCCGCCGCGGCGCCCGCCCCGACCGCGCCGCAGCCGCTCATCCGCCTGCGGAAGCTCGACGGCGACAAGTACGGCGTGAACATCGTCCTGCGCGGCCCGCGATGGACCCGCTGGCACGTGGTCTTCCGGCTGCCCGCCGATCGCGCCGCGAGCTACGGCCTGCCGCGCAAGGCCGTCGTGTTCGCGCGCGGCATCATGAGCTTCGACGGCCGCGGCATCGCCAAGAAGCGGATGCGGTGGACGAAGGGCGCCTACCGGGTCTTCCGCAAGGTGCGGTGGAGCCTGGTCGACATCGTGCCCCGCCGCGTCCGCTAGCTGGAGCCCTCAGCCTCGCCCAGCGCGCCCGGCAGGTCGCGCGCGATGTCGAAGTGCTCGTCGAGCTGCGTCGTCTGCAGCACGCGCTGGATCGCCCGGCCGCCGCGCACGAGCACGAGCTTCCAGCCGCCGCGGCGCGCCCGGCGCTGAGCGGAGACCAGGCGCGCGAGCCCCGCCGAGTCGAGCATCGTCAGCTCGCGCAGGTCGACGACGATCAGCCGCGGCCGCGCCTGCTCGATCGCCAGCAGCCGGCGATCGAACGCGTACGCGCTCCCCAGGTCGAGCTCGCCAGTGAGCGTCACGCGGACGACCCGCGGCCTCACCTCTTCGTCCGTGACGGTGAACGGCGCCATTGGCGCCCCGCACACTACAGCCGCCGCGAGGTGAGCACCGCCCGGATCTGCTTGCCGCCGCCGATCGGGCGCACGCGCAGGATGAACCGGTAGTCCCCGCGCGGCAGGCCGCGCGCCGACAGCTTGACCCGGTGCGTGATGTCCGCGCCGCGCACGCGCATCTTCCCGCGCGCGACGACTCGCTTGCCGCGCTTGACGACGATGCCCGCGCGGGCGCGCCGCGTGAGCCGGAACGCCGCCGTGACCGCCCGGCCGCCGCGCCCGCCGAAGACCGGCCGCAGCAGCTTGTACGACGTCAGCAGCGAGCAGCTCTCCTTGCGGTAGTGCGGCGGGCGCACGATCCAGCGGCCGCGGTGCCGCCGCAGCGTGACGCGGCGGTAGTCGGCCTTGCTGGCGCCCAGGTTCATCCGCAGCCGGACGAAGT
Source organism: Solirubrobacteraceae bacterium (assembly GCA_036389485.1). Taxonomy (GTDB): domain Bacteria; phylum Actinomycetota; class Thermoleophilia; order Solirubrobacterales; family Solirubrobacteraceae; genus CADCVT01. The sequence continues at coordinate 21,565 of DASVPR010000019.1, read as the reverse complement.
AGTAGCCGTCGCGGACCTTGCGCTTGCGGAACGTCTTCTTCTCGTTCCACGTGAACGACTTGAAGACGCCGCGGTAGCGCGCGACCAGCCGCTCCTGCAGCACGCGCCGCCCGATCGAGTTCTGGAAGACGTCGACGGTGATCGGCTGGCGGAGCCGCCGCACGAAGCCGATCCGCAGCCGCTTGCGGCCCGCGCCGCGCACGTTGACGCTGCGGAACCCGCGCGAGGACGCCGTGCAGGCCACCGGGCCGCCGCCGCCCGCGCCAGCGCCGCCGCCGCCCGCGACGCCGGGGCCCTCGCCCCGGTCGGGCTGGATCGGGCGTGCGGGCCACTCGAGCGCGTTGCGCAGGAGCAGGTGGCCGGTGTACGTCAGCGAGTACGGCTCGATGCCGAAGTCGTGGTCGAACTCCTGCGAGGGCTGCGGCAGGACCGCGCCGATGAACCGCACGCGGCCTCTGCCGACGACCGCCTCGCCGACCGTGGTCCGCGTCAGCTCGGGCGTCGGCCCGCGCGGCGGGCCCTCAGCGGCGACCGCGGCCGTCTTCGCCCCGGGGTTCTGCTCGTACGCATCGCGGTCGATCTCCCACACCGGGGAGGCCTCGGCGTCGTCGCCGCTCGGGTACTCGTTGACCGCGAACCCGAGGGGCGTGGGCTCGTACGTCTGCCGGCGCAGGCCCTCGCCGAACCGCGCGCCCTGGACGCGCACGTCGTACGGCCGCAGCGCGAGCGGGTGCTTGATGTCGGCCGGCTGGTCGGCGCCGTCGGCCGTCTCGAACGAGATCTGCGGCACGTACATCAGCCGGCTCGTGATCTTGTCCTGCGCGAGGTCGATGTACTCGGGCAGGAGCTTCAGCGCGCTGTCGGTGAGCACGAGGTTGCCGCCGTCGCGCACCCAGCCCTGGAGCTTGTCGAGGAAGGCGTCGCGCCCCGGGGTCAGGTCGGACAGGACGATCGACGTGTAGCTGTCGAGGTTCTGCCGGCCCGCCGCGACCGCCGCCGGGTCGATCTTGCGGAACTTCGCGTTGGGGTCGTCGATGTTGCCGTTGAGGTCCTCGAACACGTCGGTGTTCGCGACGTCGTAGCCGCCCAGCGACGGCGGGTTGAAGCCGGCCGTGTCGCGGCTGAGCGTCGCCGGGCCGGAGGTGAACTCGACGTTCATCCCGGCCCCCGCGTCGACGAGGTTCGGCGGGTCGGATTCGAGCACCGCGCGCCACGACACGTCCTTGCCGCCTTCGCTCTTCGTCTGCGGCCGGTTGACCGCGACGGTGAGGCCGCCCTGGGCGTAGGTCGGGGCCTGGTTGTAGTCCTCGGCGACCGTGACCCACTCGCCGTCGGCGGCGACGCCCGGATGGTCGTCGCAGTTCAGGCACTGCACCTTCAACACCGTGACGGCGTTGCCGTCGCTGACGCCCTGGGCGTTCAGCTTCGTGATGTCCACGCGCAGGCCGCCGTTGAAGATGTTCTTGCCCGCGTCGTCGGAGTCGTCGTCCGGCTGCGGCCCCGACTTCACGGCGAACGGGAACACGATGCTGCCCGGAGCGGACTCACCGGGGTCGCCGTTCTGGCCGGTGATCGGCGCCTGGACGACGGTCCCGGGCGGCGGCTCCTTCTGCAGCTGCTCCGCACGCCGCGTCTTGCGCGTGTTGGCGACGTAGCCCTTCAGCCCGGGCGCCGTGTACTTCTGGTCGGGCGGGTTGAGAATGGAGGAGATCTGCGCGTAGATCAGCGCCTTGTTGCCGTCGACGTGCAGCTGCTCGCCCTGCGGCTCGAAGACGATGTTGCGGTCGAGGTGGCTGAAGGCCATCTCGTTGTCGAGCCCGTCCGCGCCGAGGCCGAACGGCGAGTCCAGCCAGTCCCCGAGCGAGCCGGTGACCGTGTAGTCGATCGTGTCGAACACGGTGCCCCACGTCTGCCCGTAGATCTGCGCGCACGCCTCGGCCAGGACGGCGGGGAAGCAGCCGTTCTCGTCCTTCGGCGTGTCGTTCGGGACGATCAGCGGCGACCACGCGAGCGCCTTCTCCGAGACGATGTGGATGTTCTTCGCCGTCTCGCGGATGCGCGTGTCCTTCGCCCAGTCGTGGCGGCCGTGGCCGATGAGCGTGAACGAGAGCGCGTCGGCGGTGAGCATGCCGTGCAGGTCGACGCCGGCGTCGACCTGCTGGCGCTCGTCGATCTGCTGCAGCGCCTTGCCGAGCGACTGGACCTCGGGCTCCGAGCCGGTCGAGTACGGGCGGAAGGTGAAGCCGACATCGGGCCAGTCGCGGTTGAGGTCGACGCCGTTGCCGTTGTAGCGCTGGAAGAACACGCCGCCGGCCGTGACCGACCCGCGCCGCCAGCCGTCGGGGTTCGGGTACGTGAAGTACACGACCATCTTCTTGAGGACGTCGCCGAACGTCGGGGCGTTCGGCAGCGTGCCCTCGGGGACGATCGGGGTGTCGGCCTTCAGCCGGCCGTCGTTCGCGTTGGTCGTGTACGCGGTCACGAGGTCCTCGATCGCGCGCGTGCCGCCCTCGACGCCGGCGCGCTCGATGCCGTGGATCGACAGCGACGTCACGTACTTCTTCTTGTGATCGTCGGGGACCGTCTCGTCGGTCACGCGCACGACGTAGATGTCCGACTTCATGCGCTCGCGCGTCGTGGTCGGCAGGCCGACCGACTTGAACTCGGTGCGCGGCGTGAACTCGAAGCTCGGCAGGTTGTTGCCCTCGAACGCCTCCGCCGACGTGGCGGCGGGCGGGTCGTCGGTGTCGTTCGCGCCGCGGCGGCCGTCGAGCGGCCAGACCTCGAGGTAGCGCTGCCACTCGGGCTTGGAGTTCATGTAGAGGAGGCCGTCGACGAACTCGTCGACGCCGATGAACTGCGTCGCGGGCATGTTGCCCTGCGCGTTCGGCGAGCAGACGCCCACGCCGGGCTGGCAGCCGGCGAGCGGGTCCGGGAAGATCCGGCCGAGGGCGGCGTAGGCGGCATCGTTCGTGGCGACCGGGGTCGCCAGGGCGTCGGCGGAGGAGAGGGCGGTCGCCGTGACGGCGAGCGCGAGCATGGCAAGACGGCGCATCGTGCTGGCAGCATTGCACCATCATCCGGAGGATGTGCCGATTCAGGCCGGGCGCTGCAGGTCGAGCGGGCGCGCGCTCGCGACGCCGCCGCCGACCGCGAGGTGGGGCGCCTCGGCCGCCAGCGCCAGATGCTCCCCCGCGCGCGGGAGCCTGTGCCTCAGCACGCCCTCCGGCGCGTCGGCCTCCTCGACCAGCTCGGGGCGCGCCTCCCGCTCCCCGTTGCGATACCGCGCGACGTACAGCCGCCCGCGGCCGGCGTCGATGGCGACGACGAGGTCGCCTCCGCCCGCGGCATGCGCGATCGAGTCGAGCCCGCCGACGGTCCGGATCGGGCAGCCGACGGCGTAGGACAGCGCGTTCGCGAAGCTCACCCCCGACCGCACGCCGACGACCGACCCCGGCCCGCCACCGACGACGATCCCTTCGAGGTCCCGCGCCGCGACGCCGGCCTCCCTCAGCGTGCGCGTGACGAGGTCATGCAGGCCCTCGACCGGCCGCCCGTCGTCCTGGACCTCCACCAGCTCCCCGCCTCTTTGCACGGCGGAGGTGACGAGGCGCGTCGACGACTCGATCGCGAGGACGGTCACGCCGGCAGCTCCCGCTCCGCCCCTTCCCACCCCAAGGTGAGATGGCGCGAGTCGTCGGCCTCCCCCAGCGCGAACGCGACCGTCAGATGCGGCGGGCGGATCGCGTCCGGGAACCGGTCCGCCCACTCCACGAGGACGAGGCCCTCGTCGGCGAACTCCTCGACGGCCAGCTCTCGCGCCTGCGCCTCGCTCGTCAGGCGGTAGAAGTCGAAGTGGTGGAGGGTGAGCCGCCCGTCGTAGACGGCCTGCAGCACGAACGACGGGCTGACGACCGGCTCGGTGATCCCCAGAGCGCGGGCGATGCCGCGGGCGAACACGGTCTTTCCCGAGCCGATGCCGCCCGTGAGGCGGACGATGTCGCCGCGCTGCAGCAGCGCCGCGGTTCTTCCCGCGAGCCGCTCCGTCTCCGCCTCCGAGTGCGTCGTGACCCTCATGCGCCGAGCGGCAGCCGCGGCGACGGGCCGAAGCCGGGATCCGACGGGCCGTCGTGGCGCAGCCGCCACCACGCGGCGGCGCCGATCATCGCGGCGTTGTCGGTCGCGTACCTCAGCGGCGCGAGGACGAGCTGCACGCCGAGCGGCTCGACCTCCTCGACCAGCCGGCGGCGCAGGATCGGGCTGGCGGAGACGCCCCCGACCGCGATGACGCTCGCCGGCCGGCACCGCTCCACCGCGCGCTTCGTCTTCGCGACCAGCACGTCGGTGGACGCCGCGGCGAACGACGCCGCGAGGTTCGGCACGTCCACCTCGCCCTTCTCGAGCAGCCGGCGCACCGCGGTCTTCAGGCCCGAGAACGAGAAGTCGAGGCCGGGGTCGTCGAGCAGCGGGCGCGGGAGCGCGTAGACGTCCTCGCCCTCGGCGGCGAGCCTGTCGAGGATCGGGCCGCCCGGGTAGCCGAGGTCCAGCTCGCGGGCGACCTTGTCGTACGCCTCGCCGACGGAGTCGTCGCGGGTCTGGCCGAGCAGCTCGTACGCCCCGCGCTCGCGCGCGTGGACGAGCATGCAGTGCCCGCCGGAGACGAGCAGGATCACCGCGGGATACGCGACCGGCTCGCCGGCCAGCTCGACGCTGAACAGGTGGCCCTCGAGGTGGTTGACGGCGACGAGCGGCAGGTCCCAGCCGAGCGCGAGCGACTTGGCGGCGGAGACGCCGACGGCCAGCGAGCCGGGCAGCCCCGGCCCCTTCGTGACCGCCACCGCGGCGAGCTGGTCGGGCGTCGTGTCCGCCTGCTCGAGCGCGGCGTCGACGATGTCCACGATCCGCGCGACGTGCTCGCGGGAGGCGACGTCCGGCACGACGCCGCCGAACTTGGCATGCGTCTCCGCCTGCGAGTGGACGACCGACGACAGGACGTTCATCTCCGGGTCGACGACCGCCGCCGCCGTCTCGTCGCACGACGTCTCGATCGCGAGGAGGCGGTCACGCGCGGACATCGGCGAGCACCTCCTCGATCGCCGCCCTCGCGATCACGCCCCCGCGCTCGATCTCGGGCACTGGCAGGTTCACGTTGACGAGCGTCGAGGAGACGACCGGCAGCGTGCCGCCGTCGATCGCGACGGCCGGCGGCGCGACGAGGTCGTCGAGGGCCTCGTCGAGCGACGCGGGCGTCACGTGGCGGTGGCGGTTGGCGCTCGTCATGACGAACGGGCCGACGCGCTCGGCGATTCCCTGGATCAGCGCGTGGTCGGGCGCGCGCAGGCCGACCTCGACGCGCCCTTCGAGCCAGTCAGGCGGCTCTTCGATCCCGATCGCGATCGTCAGCCCGCCGGGCCAGAACGCACGCGCGAGCCGGTCGGCCGGGTCGGTCCACCGAACGCCCAGCTCCCGCGCCTGCTGCGCGCCGGTGACGATGACCGGCAGGTTCCGGCCGGCCGGGCGCCCCTTCATCGCGAAGATCCGCGCGACCGCCTCGGGTCGCCGCGGATCGGCGGCGAGCCCGTAGACGGTGTCGGTCGGGAGCACCACAGTCTCGCCGCGCAGCATCGCCTCCGCGGCCGCGTCGACCTGCGCCTCGAGAGGATCGCTCTGCCCGAGCCGGATCATGCGCAGGAAACTAGCGGCGCGCCACCACCACCCTCTCCACCCCCGCGAGGTCGCGGCGCTTCGCGACGGTCGTGAAGCCCGCGGCACGGCACAGCTCCGCGACGGCGTCGGCCTGGCCCGCGCCGACCTCGAGCGCGAGCGTCTCCACGTTCTTGGCTCTCCCCACCAGCCGTCGCATCGTGTCCAGGCCGTCGGGTCCCGCGAAGAGCGCGTCGCGCGGCTCGTGCGCCAGCTCCGGCTCCAGCCGCGCGCCCTCCTCGACGTAGGGCGGGTTGGAGAGGACGGCGTGGAAGTCGCCGTCGAACAGGTCGCACTGGCGCCACTCGACGTCCAGCCCGAGGCGCTCGCCGTTCGCGCGCGCGACCTCCAGCGCCGCGGCGCTCGCGTCCGTCCCCGTCACGACGAGGTCGGGCCGCTCGTGCTTGAGCGCCAGCGCGACCGCGCCGCTGCCGGTCCCGACGTCGACGACGCGCGCGCCGTCCGGCAGCTCCAGCCCCGCCTCGACGAGCAGCTCGGTCTCCGGCCGCGGGATAAGCACGCGCGGATCGACCTCCAACTCGAGGTGGCGAAAGCCCTTGCGGCCGACGATGTACGCGACCGGCTCCCGCTCGACCGCCCGCCGCCGGACCGCGTCCTGGAACCACCGCGCGGCCGGCCCGGCGACCTCGCGCGCCGGATCGATCACCAGCGCCGAGCGATCCACGCCGAGCGCGTGCGCGAGAAGGACCTCCGCGTCGAGCCGCGGCGTGTCCACGCCCGCGGCGCGCAGGGCGACGAGCGCGGAGTCCAGAGCGTCGCGCACCGGGACGCCGCGCAGCGCGCCGCTCCGCCCGCCCGCGGGGCCGCTCGGCCCGCCCCCGGCGCCGCCGCTCCGCCCGCCCGCGGGGCCGCTGCGCCCGCCCCCGGCGGGGCCGCTCACGCCGCCGCGGCCTGCGCCTCGAGCTTGCGCCGCTTCTCGTCCGCCTGCAGCGCGCCGCTGAACTCGTCCAGCTCCCCCTCCAGGACCTGCTCGAGGTTGTGCTGGGTCAGCTTGATCCGGTGGTCGGTGACGCGCCGCTCGCCGTAGTTGTAGGTCCGGATCTTCTCGGCGCGCTCGCCGGTGCCGACCTGCGCCCGGCGGTCCGCCGACAGCGCGGCCTGCTGCTCGGCGCGCGCCTGCTCGTACAGCCGCGCCCGCAGCACGCGCATCGCCTTGTCACGGTTCTGCAGCTGCGACTTCTCGTCCTGCATCGAGACGACGATCCCCGACGGCTTGTGCGTGATCCGCACGGCGGAGTCCGTCGTGTTGACCGACTGCCCGCCGGGCCCGGACGACCGGTACACGTCGATCTCGAGGTCGTTCTGATCGATCTGGACGTCGACGTCCTCGGCCTCCGGCAGCACGGCGACGGTCGCGGTCGAGGTATGGATGCGGCCCTGCGACTCGGTCACCGGCACGCGCTGCACGCGGTGCGTCCCGCCCTCGAACTTGAAGATCGAGTACGCGCCGTCGCCCTTGATCGCGAACGTGTATGCGCCGTCGGCGATCTCCAGCGGCTCGGGCTTGAAGCCGAGGCGCTCGGCGTACTTCGTGAGCATCCGGTAGACGTCACCGGCCCACAGCCCGGCCTCGTCGCCGCCGGCGCCCGCGCGGACCTCGACGATCACGTTCTTGTCGTCGTTCGGGTCGCGCTCGACCATCGCGAGGCGGATCTCCTCGTCGAGCTCCTCCAGCCGCCGCCGCGCGCCGTTGACCTCCTCGCGCATCTCGGCGTCCTCGCCGCCCTCCTCTAGCAGCTCCTGCGCGCCGTCGAGGTCGCTCTTCGCGTGCCGCCACTCGGCCGCGAGCTTCGCGGCGGGCTCGAGCTGCCGGTACGTCCGCCCGACCTCGGCGTAGCGCTCGCGGTCCGAGATCACCTCGGGGTCGCTCATCTGGCGCTCGGCGTCGGCGAAGCGGGCCTCGATCTGCTCGACGAGCTGCTCGATCATGGTGGGACGAGGGTACCGGCGCACAGGGTCGCCGCTCGCCTGGCGGCGCGAGGCACGATGCTTCCGCGGTGCTCGCGATCGTCCTCGCCCTCGGCACGTCGGTCGCGTACGGCGTATCGAACTTCTTCGGCCCGCTGCTCGGCCGCAGCCACCCGCAGGCGGCGGTGCTCCTCGCAGGCCAGCTCGCGGCGCTCGTGGGAGCGGCGGCGATCGTCCTCCTCGCCACCGACCCCATCCCGTCCGCGCACGGCATCGCGCTCGGGCTGCTCGCCGGCGTCGGCAACATCGCCGGCCTCGCGACCTTCTACCGCGCCGCCGCGCTCGGGCCCGTGTCGATCGCCGCCGCGATCGGCGCGACCGGCACGACGCTCCCCGTCATCTACGGCCTCGCGACCGGCGAGTCGCTCCAGCTCAACGAGGCCGCCGGCATCGTGCTCGCGATCGCCGGCGCGGTGCTCGCGGCCCAGCGCGGCGACCCCGTCGTCATCAACGCCGACGCCGCCGCATGGGCGGTTTTGAGCGCGTTCGGCTTCGGAGGGTTCCTCATCGCGCTGCCCGAGGCGGTCGACCGCGGCGGGATCGCCTGGGCGCTCCTCGACGCACGGTTCGCCGTCGTCGTCCTCCTCGTCGTCGGAGCCCTCGCCTTCCGCGCGCCGATGAGCGCAGCCCCGAGAGCCCTCCCGAAGCTCGCGATCCCCGGCCTCCTGCTCCTCGCCGGCACGCTCATGTACGCCGAGGCCACGCAGCGAGGTCTCCTCAGCGTCGTCTCCGTCCTCGCCTCCCTCGCGACCGTCGTGACGGTGACGCTCTCGTACTTCATCCTCCACGAGCGGCTCAACGTGCTGCAGCGCACCGGCGTCGCCTGTGCGACGGTCGGCGTGATCCTCCTCGCGCTTTAGCTCAACGCTCGCGAACGCACGTAGGGACGTTCAGTCGTCCCGACGCGTTTCTTCATCGGCGACGAGCAAGTACCGCTCGACGTTCTGCACCATCGCGTGAGCCCTGTCCGCCACCACATCGAATGGCACGACCTCGACGCGATGAAGTGAGCAGTTCAGCTCGCGCAAGATCCGCGCCTCCTGATCCGTAAGGTCAGCCGCCATGCCGATCAGAATCGAGATCCTCGGCTCGCGTGTGTGAGGCAGGCCGTAGAAGCGCTCATGGGTCACGTCCTCGCTGAGCGTGTCGCGGTACGCGTGGACCTGTGCGAGTGCCAGCGCAAGAGGACGGCTCAAGCGGAACGCTGACGGCGATTCGATGTCGCCGCCGCCGTGCCGCTCGAAGATCGCATCGCCAGGGCTCTTGAGCTCGAGAAGGTCATGAAAGCCGTCGAACCGTTCCAGGAGGAAGTCGATGGCTCCTCTGACAACCTGTTGCCGCGCCCTGATCTGGGCGTAATCGAGGCCGAGCAGCCAGGGGTGGCTTTCGAGGAAGTGCTGGACCTTCGTCTCACCGGAGGTCGTGAGCAGCTCGTCGAATTCATCGGCCGCCGCGCGCGCGTCTGCGAGCCGCTCCGCCACGCGCGCGTGGAGGATCTCCGCCATGGCGTATCGGCCGACAGCGTCACTCGTCAACGCTTCGAGAAGGCCCCTTCGTATCTCCGGGTCCGCCCCGGTCCGAACAAGCGCGGCGACCGTCTCAGCCACGTCCGGATGCAACTCTTCCAGCGCCTCAAGAGCATCGATAGCGCGCTCAGCATCGCCACCGGTCTCCTGGCGCCCAGTCCCGATCCGTCGCAGTAACGACAGGCGGTCTTCGCGGTTGCCCGCCCAGCGCGCGAGGGTCGCGGCATCAAGGTGCTCGTCGAGCCACCGGGACGCTGCCTCGGCGTCAGCCGCGCTCCGCTCTGAGAAGCTTCTCGCCCGCGTCAGGCCGCGGCCCAAGCGCTTCGCGAGGTACGCAGCTGCGGCGTTTGCCCGGTCAGCGTTGGCGATGTAGCGCGGCAAATTGACCACGACGACGTATGAACGGTCGGTTGTGCGCGCGCCCTCATCGACGTCATCCCGGTCCGTGAGCAGCAGCGCTGGCCGCTTGTCTTCTGGGCAGTCATCGAGGATCTGGTCGGCGAGGTTCATCCCGCCGAGGAATTGCATCCTGCCCGGATGGGAAGTGCGAGTGCCAGTCGAGGTCAAAGAAGACGTCGATGCCTCGCATATTGCGGAGCGCCCCGCGTCGATATCCCAGGCGGCGGTCCCAGCCGAGCTCGTCTCGCATCGCGCTGGCGCGAAGCGCGCTCATGGCGCCAGGCGGAGGAATCGCTCTAACACCATTGACCGACGCACCACTTCCGCACCTTACAAACGGAACCGGCCGACGGCGCAAGCACCGACTGCCGCGTTCGACGCTACCCGGTATCTGAGCCGGGCGTAGCGTCCTCGCAGCGCTTCAACGATCGGTGGGATCTTCAAGATTTCGCAGCCCCGCGTGTGCCGACGCGTCGATGACGATCTAGCTCAGCCGCTCCTCGATCGTGACGCAGACGGTGTCGCCGACCCCCTTGCCGATTGCCTTCCGGACGTCGGCCTTCACCGGGAGCTTGTGGGTGCCGTCGCCGAAGGCCATGAACGAGCTGCGGAATGGGTGGCCGTCGATCGCGCCGCGGACCTTGACGAGCCCTCGGGTACCGAAGAACTCGACGGAGCCGTCCATCTTCACGTAGGTCCAGGCGCCCTTGTTCTCGCCCTTGCGGAGCTGTGTCGTGAACTCGGTGAGCATGTCCGTAAGACCGTGCAATAGCGCGGACTTCATCGTTTCCGGAGGGCGGTGGCCGGGTGGGTGGGCGGGCCGTGCCGACACGGCCGCGAGCGAGCGCCATGACGGCCCAGGCGAGGCCCGGACGCCCACCCGGGCGCCGGCTCAGTCGGCGAACTCGGCGGGGCGCTTCTCGAGGAAGGCCGCGATCGCCTCGGGGAGGGCTCGGCCGAAGGTGGCCATGATCTGCTGGCGGTCCTCGTACTCGGTCGCGGCCTGTTGGGAGGGGATCTCGAGCGCGGACCACATGCCCTGCTTCGTCAACCGGACTCCCCAGGGCGACAGCACCGCGATCTGGTCGGCCGCCTCGAGAGCGCGGTCGCGCAACGCGTCGTCGTCGACGGTCTCCGCGACGAGGCCGATGCGCTCGGCCTCCTCGCCGCTCACCCGGCGTGCCGTGAGCATGAGCTCGAAGGCGCGGGAGGCGCCGACGAGCCGCGGCAGCAGCCAGCTGGTCGCCATGTCGCAGTTCGAGACGCCGATGTTCAGGAACGCGGCACGGAAGACGGCGCTGCGCGCGGCAAACCGGATGTCGCTGCCGAGGGCCAAAGCGAGCCCGAACCCAGCCGCCGGCCCGTTGACCGCCGCGATGACCGGCTGCGGCGTCGCCCGCAGTCGCAGGACAAGCCGCGACATGTGCTCCTGGTTGGCGAGCCGGTCGCGCGGCGCGTCGCTGCCGTCGTTGCCGGGGGCCTCGCCGTAGCCGCCGAGGTCGAGCCCCGCGCAGAACCCCCGGCCCGCGCCCGTCAGCACGATCGCCCGGCACGAGCGGTCGGCGGCGATGTCGTCCAGTGCGCGATGCAGCGCCGAGCACAGCTCCGCGGTCATGGCGTTCAACCGGTCCGGGCGGTTCAGCACGAGCGTCCGCACGTGCGGGCGCGGGTCCTCGACGAGCAGCACGTCCGTCATCGGCCTACGCGGCCTCGAAGAACCGCCGCGGGTTGCCGCGCATCATCAGGTCGACGTCGTCCTGCGACACGCCGCGCTCGAGCAGCGCCGGGATGACGTCCTGCACGACGTGCAGGAAGTGCCAGTTCGGCGACACCTGCTCCTCCAGGCCGGGCGGGAACCAGTCGCTGAAGCAGTTGGCGTCCTGCGACAGGATCATCTTGTCCGCGTGCCCGCGCCTGCACATCTCGGCGACGGTGTTGACGCGGTCCTCGAACGGCAGCAGGACGTCGAGCCCGAAGCGATCGAAGCCCAGCAGCGCGCCTGAGGGCGCCAGCTTCTCGAGGTACTCCAGATCGGTGGAGTCGCCGCAGTGCGCGAGCATCACGAAGCGCGGATCGATCTCCTCCTCCTCCAACACCCGCAGCGCATCGAGCCCGCGCTCGTGCGGCGCGGAGGTGTGGATGCAGATCGGCGTCCCGGTCTCGCGATGGATCCGGCTGACCGAGCGCACCACCCGGTCGACGTGCTCGGTCAGCCCGGCGGCGTCGATCGCGCACTTCAGGATCCCCGGCTTCACCCCCGACCCTTCGATCCCCTCGTGCAGGTCCGCGCGCATCAGCTCGTCCAAAGGCTCGTCGCCGTCGAGCAACGTCCCCGGCCCGCTGAAGTGCCACGGCCGCGGCAGCACGTCGTACGTGTACAGACCGGTCGCGAGCACGACGTTGAGCCCGGTCCCCTCGCAGGCGGGCCGGATCAGCTCCAAAGACCGCCCGAGCCCGATCGGCGACAGCTCGACGATCGTGTCGATCCCCGCCTCCTTGACGCCGCGCAGCTCCTCGTTCGCCGCGGGGATCGCGGTCTCCGGATCCCACCCGTTGAAGCCGGGATGGGCGATCTGGATCTCGGCCGTGATGTTGAAGACGTGCTCGTGCATGAGCACCGTCCCGAGCTCCGCGGTGTCGAGCGGGCCGTTGAGGGTCTCGATGGTCGCCATGCGGCGGACCCTACGCCCGCCGCGCCTACCTGCGCCGCGCCACCCGCAGCGTCACGACGGTCGCGCGCGCCTGCCGGTTGCCGGCCGCGTCGGTCACGACGGCGGTGAACCGGTAGCGCCCGGACCGCAGCCGCGGCGTGCTCACGTCGAACCGGCCGGCCGCACGCCGCACCGCGGTCAGCGTGCGCGCCCGCGAGCGGCGCGACAGGCGCCGCATCGTCACGCGCACCCGCGCACCGTCGACGCCGCCGAGGTCGGTGACGAGCAGCACGAGCCGGCAGCGCCGCGCCACGCAGCGCCGCACCGTGAACCGCGAGACCGGCAGCGTCGTGTCGATCGCCGGAGGCGGAGGCGGCGGCGGAACCGGGGTGGGACCCGGCGGAGCGGGCGGCGCCGGCCCCGGTGCCGGCGTGGGCGCCGGCGGCGGCGCCGGCGTCGGGATCGTGACCGCGCCGCTGGCCGCCTCCGCGGAGCCGCCCGCGTTCGTCGCGCGCACGATGCAGTACACGTTGCGCCCCTGGTCCGCTGACACGACGTCGTACGTCGCCACGGTCGACAAGTGGGACCCGCCCAGCCACCGGTACGAGAACTGGATCGGCTGGTCGCCGGTCCACGCGTCGCCCTCGCAGCGCAGCTGACCGCCGACCTCCGGCGCGCCGGCGACGCTCGGCGGCGTGACGTTCTCGGGCCGCTGCGCGTACGGCCCGTCGAGGAAGTCGTGGACCTCCTGCGCGGCCACCGCCGTGTAGACGCCCGGGAACCCCGGCCGCGCGCACCCGTTGCCGAAGCTCACGATGCCGATCAGCGACGTGGCGCCCGGGATCGTGTCGCCGTGCGCGAGTGGCCCGCCGCTGTCGCCCTGGCACGCGTCGCGGATGTCGCCGTCGTCCTCGACGAACCCCGCGCAGATCATCGTCGCCGCGACGAAGTCGCCGCCGTAGCCGGAGCACTCCGACGCCGGGTAGACCTCGATCACCGCGTGGTTCAGCACCGACGCGAGGTCGCCGTCCTCGGACAGCGTCCCCCACCCGGACACGATCGCGGGATCGCCGACCGCCGGCGGCGCCGCCGGATCGGCGAGCGGCAGCGGCGCGACCCCCTCGGTGTCGTTCACCGGCGTATCCAACGTGAGGACCGCGGCGTCGTCCCCCGACACCGCGTCGGGGCCCTCGGGCGCGTAGCCCGGGTGCGTGCTGATCGAGGCGACGTCGCGCGTCTGCGTCGACGGGTCCGCGCCGTGCGGGCAGCCCGGCCCCGACGTGCAGCCGAGGTCGACGACGTCCGCGACGACCGCGACCTCGGAAGGCTCGTCGCCCTCCTCGAAGTCGACGCAGTGCGCCGCGGTCACGACGTGCTCGAGGTCGATCAGCGTCCCACCGCAGTAGGTGTCGATCGGCCCGCCGTCGGACGGGATCAGCCCGACCTGCCACGGCACCGGGTCGCCCTCCTCGCCGTTGACGATGCGCGCCTGCGCCGCCGGCGGGGCGCACAGGACAACCGCCAGAGCGGCGCTAAGCAGCCACTTCGAGGCCAGCGCGTTCCTCTTCCGAGATCTCGTCGAAGTTCTCGACGGCGAGGACCGCCTCCAGCGCCGCGATCGCCACGGCGAGCTGGGAGTGGTCGGGCTCGCGGGTCGTCAGCCTTTGGAGCTGGATGCCCGGCCACATCAGGATCTGCGCCCACCGCTTGCGCCGGTTCTTGCCGAACCACTTGATCAGCTCGAACGCCAGGCCCGCGACGAGCGGCACCGCCAGGATCCGCGTCGGGTAGAGGAGGTACCACTCGGGCGTGCCGAGCGGGACGAGCACGAAGAAGCTCACGATCATCACGATGAGCAGGAAGCTCGTGCCGCAGCGCGGGTGGAAGCGCGAGAAGCGCTGGGCGTTCTCGGGCGTCAGCGGTACGCCCGCCTCGTAGCAGGAGATCGCCTTGTGCTCGGCGCCGTGGTACTGGAAGAGCCGCTTCAGGTCGGGCAGCCGCGAGATCAGCCAGAGGTACCCGATGAACACCGACAGCCGGATCAGCTTCTCGACGAAGACGAAGAGCGGCCCGTTGTCGTCGCCCACGCCGGAGAGGTCGGTGATCAAGGCGGGCAGCAGGAAGAACAGCCCGATCGCGAGGCCGATGCCGACGACGAACGTGCCGATCCACGCACCGCGCGTGATCTCCTCCTGCTCGTCCTCGGGCAGCTGCGCGTTGGCCGAGATCATCAGCGCGCGGAAGCCGATCGCCAGCGACTCCCCCAGAGCCACGACGCCGCGGATGACCGGGAAGCGCAGCACGCGGTGGCGCTTCAGCACCGACGTCAACGGATGCGACTGGATCTCGATCTCGCCCTCGAGCTGGTCGCGCGGAGCGTCGTCGGGCAGCGGCTTGCGGACGGCGACCGCCCACGTCGAGACGCCTCGCATCATCACGCCCTCGAGCACCGCCTGGCCGCCCACCGGGGCGTCCTTGGCCTCGAGCGTCAGAGCGAGCCCGCTCTCGGACTGGTCCTGCGCGGGAGCGGGCCGCTCGACGGTCGACATGGAAGGAGTGGCTAGCTGCCGGCCTGGCGCTTGGCGGCGCGGCGCTTGAACCGCTCGACGCGCCCGCCGGTGTCGACCAGCTTCTGGCGCCCCGTGTAGAACGGGTGACAGTTGGAGCAGATCTCGACGTGGATCTCGGGCTGCGTCGACCGGGTCACGAAGGTGTTGCCGCACGTGCAGGTGACGCGCGACTCGACGTAGTCAGGGTGGATTCCGGTCTTCATGGTCTAAGCGAGTCTATCGGCCGCAGGGCACGCCGACTCGACCCTGTTGTCGTCCTCGCGCGACTCGTCGACGGCCCGCTCGCGATCGAGCTGGACGACCACGACCGACCGCGGCTCGCACGGCTCGGCGTCGATGACGACCGTCGTCCGCTCGCCCGGCGCGAGCGGCGGCACGCCGCGCGTCACCTCCGTCTCCGGCCGTGGCTCGAGCGCGACCACCGACTCACCCACCGCGGTCGGCCCGCTGTTGACGATCGTGACGAGGTAGCGCCCCGGCTTCGCCGCGCTCAGCGACACGAGCTCGAGGTTCGGCCGCTGGTCGGGCTGGTGGCAGAACGGGGTGACGCGCTTCGCCGTGCGCTGCACCTTCCCCCGCGCGTCGTACCAGCGGAACCGCACGACCGCGCGGTACCAGTGGCCCTGCGCCAGCTGCGTCACCCGCTTGGTGTAGACGAAGCCCGCGACGCCCCGCTTCGACCGGTTCCACCGGCTGAGCTTCGGCGCCGCGACCGCCTGCGGCGCGGCGGCGGCGTCGCTGTTGCCGCGCTCCTGCAGGTCGAAGCGCATCGCCATCCGGCGCGTCCCGCGCAGCGCCGGCATCGAGCCGGTGAACACGGCGAAGCGCTGCGCGGCGTCGGGCCCCGTCTCGCACGCGGCGAGCGTGGCGGCGAGCTTCGGCCGCTCGTCCTGCGCGAGGGCAGGCGAGGCCGATCCGGCCAGCAGGAACATGAGCAACAGCGCGCGGCGCATCCCGACAAGGAACGCCGCCGCGCCTGTGTTGTTGCGGTTCGGTGTTAGGGCGCTACGCCCACTGGTACAGCGGGCCGTCGCCGCCCTCGGGCGTCGTGAGCCGCCCGCCCTTGGCGGTGATCGCCCCGCACTGCACGCAGTTGGTGTAGTTGACGATCACGTCGACGGGCCCGCTCTCGGGCGCGTCGTCCGGGATCTCGTACACCCCGGCCGGGCACATCCAGCGCCACGTCTCGGCCAGCTCGCGCGGCACGTTCTTCTGCACCCGGATGTGGTTGGGCGCGTCGTCACGCGTCGCGTTGCCGCTGATGAAGACGCTCGACAGCTTGTCGAAGATGTACTTGCCGTCGGGCTTCGGATACGACTCGGCCGTCTTGCCGACGAACATCGGCTTGTGGTCGTTGCGGTGGATCTCCCACCGCCCGCCGGGGAACCGGCCCTTCGTGGCGATCATCAGGTTGACCAGCGGCCCGCCCTTGATGAGGCCCTTCTGGAACGGCTGGCGCGTGTTGCGCTGCTCCCAGAGGTCCTTGCCGATCTCGGATTCCTCGACCGCCTGCTCGTAGCCCGAGAAGTCCGACGAGCCGCGCTTGAGCGACTGGTAGATCTGCTCGGCGGCCAGGATCCCCGACCGGATCGCGTAGTTGAC
Organism: Solirubrobacteraceae bacterium; assembly: GCA_036389485.1. GTDB lineage: Bacteria > Actinomycetota > Thermoleophilia > Solirubrobacterales > Solirubrobacteraceae > CADCVT01. Next base: position 5,125 of record DASVPR010000019.1, on the reverse strand, counting down.
GCCCTTCAGCGCGGCCAGGTTGACCATGCCGCCGGCGTCGCCCACGATCAGCGCGCCCGGCATCGTCAGCTTCGGCATCGCCCAGTAACCGCCGGCCGGGATCGCCTTCGCGCCCCAGGCGACGCGCTCGCCGCCCTCGAGGATGCCCTTCACGAGCGGGTGCGTCTTGAACAGCTGGAGCAGGTCGTGCGCGCTCGTGGTCGCGTCCGCGTAGTCGAGGTCGATGACGAAGCCGATCGAGACGAGGTCGTCTCCCGTCTTCTCGTCCTTCATCGGGTAGATCCACGAGCCGCCGATCTGGCCGTACTTCGCCGAGATCTTCAGCGGCCACCCGGCCAGCGTGTGGATCACGCGGTCGAGCGGCTTGGGGACCTTCCAGACCTCCTTGACCCCGAGCTCCCACACCTGGGGCTCGCGGCCCTGGGCGAGGTCGAACTCGCGGATCGCGGGCCCGGTGAGATGGCCCCAGCAGCCCTCGGCGAGCACCGTCGCCTTGGCGACGACGTCGGTGCCCGGCTCGAAGTTCGAGAGCGGCTCGCCGTCCTTGCCCCGGCCCTTGTCCCCGGTGCGGACGCCGCGCACGGCGCCGTCCTCGACGAGCAGCTGCGTGGCCGACGTCTCGGTCAGCACGTACGCGCCGCCCTCCTCGGCCTGCGCCTGCTGGAAGCGGGCGAGCCGCGCGACCGAGATCACCTCGTTGCCGTGGTTCTTCTGCGGCGGCGGCGGCGGGATGCGGACCTTCGTCTTCCCGTTCGGGAGGAGGTAGATCGCCTCCTTGGTGACCTCGCCGAAGGCGAAGCCCTCCTCGCGCCACTGCTCGCGCGTCATGTCCGGGAAGAGGTCCTGCAGCGCCTGCGGGCGCATGACAGCGCCGGACAGGTTGTGCCCGCCGCACGTCTTCGCCTTCTCGATGACGGCGACCGGGACCTCGCCGAGGCGCTCCATCGTGTCGGGGTCCTCGCCGAGGAGCTGCAGCAGCCGGTTGGCGCACGCCAGCCCGGCCGTGCCGCCGCCGACGATGCAGACGCCGACCTCGATGATCTCGTCCTCGGGATCGACCTCCCGCTTGATGAACTCGTTCGGGGAGTCGACCGGAGGCGGGTAGGCGGCCGGGACGACCGGCCCCCTCCCGTTTCCGTTGTGCCCTGCCATGGCGATCAGCCGCCCTTCTTCGCCTTCACGGCCTCGATGAGCTTCGGCACGATCTTGTTCAGGTCGCCCACGATGCCCAGGTCGGAGAACTCGAAGATCGGGGCGTTCGAGTCCTTGTTGATCGCGACGATGTTCTCGGACGACTGCATGCCGACCTTGTGCTGGATCGCGCCGGAGATGCCGGCCGCCAGGTAGAGCTTCGGCGCGACCGTCTTGCCGGTCTGGCCGATCTGCGCGGCGTACGGGTACCAGCCCGCGTCGACCACCGCACGGGTCGCCGCGACGGCGCTGTTGCCGCCGAACGCGCCCGCCAGCTCCTCGAGCGTCTGGAAGCCCTCGGGCTTCCCGAGGCCGCGCCCGCCGGCGATGAGGATGTCGGCGCCCTCGATGTCGACGTCGGCGCCGCGCTGCTCGCCGCGCTTGACCATCTTGGCCTTCGTCGACCACGGCGACAGCTCGACCTGCACGTCCTCGACGGTGGCCGTACCCTCGCCCTGCGCCATCTCGAACGCGTTGAGGCGGCCGATGATGATGCCCTTGCCCTTGTAGCGGGACTCGGAGATCGAGGAGTCGCCCAGGATCGGGCGCTCGGCGACGAGCTTTCCGTCCTCCACGTTGACCTGCGTGACCTCCATCGTCACGCCGGCCCCGATGCGGGCGGCCAGGCCGGCGCCGATCTCGAAGCCGAGCAGGCCGCCGCCGAACAGCGCGTAGTCGTGTCCGTTGTCGGTCATGATCTTCGCCATCGCGTCGACCACCGGCTGGGCGAGGCCCTCCGGGCCCTCGACGCGGAAGACCTTCGAGGCGCCGTACGCGCCGAGCTGCGACGCGAGGTCGTCGGGGACGCCCTCGCCGACGACGACGGCGTGCGCCTCGGTCCCGAGCTCCGAGGCCAGCCTGGCCGCCTCGGTCACGGCGCCGAGCGAGTTCTTGTTGAACGCGCCCTCGTAGTGGAGCGCGTAGGTCAGGATCCCTGCCATCTAGATCAGCTTCCTCTCGTCGAGCCAGGCGACGATGCGCTCGACGGTCTCGTTCGTGTCCTCGTCCTCGATGATCTCGCCCGCGGCCTTGCTCGGCGGGGCCTTGAAGTTGCCGCACTCGACCATGGAGCCCTCGGCGCCGACCTTCGCGGTGTCCACGCCGGCGTCGGAGGCGCCGACCTTCTCGAGCGGCTTCTTCTTCGCGCCCATGATCGCCTTGAGCGACGGGTAGCGCGGCTCGTTGATCGCGTCGCCGACGGAGATGACGGCGGGCAGCTCGACCTCGACGGTGTCGTAGCCGTACTCGGCCTGGCGCTCGCAGGTGAGCGAGCCCTCGGCGACATCCATCTTGATGACCTGCGTCAGCGACGGCATCTGCAGGTGGTCGGCCACGATCGCGCCGATCGTGTAGCACTCGCCGTCGTCGGACTGCTGCCCGAGCAGGACGAGATCCGGCGACTCCTTCTGCAGGACGGTCGCGAGCGCGTAGCCGGTGGCCTGGACGTCGGAGCCGGCGAGCGCCTCGTCGGTCAGCTGGATCGAACGGTCGGCGCCGAGCGAGACCGCCTTGTGCAGGGCGCGCGTGGCGCTCTCCGGCCCCATCGTGACCGCGACGATCTCGTCGACCTCGACGGCACCGCCCTCCTTGACCTGCATGGCGGCTTCGATCGCGTGCGTGTCGTAGGGGTTGAGGTTCTTCTCCCCGGAGCGGTCCAGGCGCCCCGTCGACGGGTTGATCCGCTTCTCGACGGCGGCGTCCGGCACCTCCTTCACCAGGACGCAAATCTTCACTTCGGGCCTCCTCTAGGGCAAACGTGCGTTCGAAGAATGTACCGATTGACTGACGAGTCAGTCGGTGCGGACGGAGCTCTGGATGAAGTCCACGATGTCCTGCGTGGGCGCACCCGGGGTGAACACCTCTGAGACACCCAAGTCCTTCAGCTCCGGGATGTCGTCGGCCGGGATGGTCCCGCCGACGGTGACCAGCACGTCCTCGGCCTGCTGTTCCTTCAGCAGCTCGACCACCTTCGGCACGAGCGTCATGTGGGCGCCGCTCAGGATCGAGAGGCCGACGGCGTCGGCGTCCTCCTGGATGACCGTCTCGACGATCTGCTCCGGCGTCTGATGCAGGCCGGTGTAGATGACCTCCATCCCGGCGTCGCGCAACGCGCGGGCGATGATCTTCGCGCCACGGTCGTGCCCGTCGAGGCCGGGCTTGGCCACGACGACGCGGATCTTCTTCGTACCGGAGGGAGCAGCAGGCATGGAACGCGCCCCTGGCCGGGCGGCCAGAGGCGCGCGAGAGGATACGACGGGCGGCGCGACGGCGCGCCGCCGGGCTCGCTACCGGACCTTGAGCGTCATGCCCATCCCCGGGTGGATGGTGCAGACGATCTTGTAGGTCCCGCCGCGGCGGAGCTTCTTGGAGAACCTGCCGGAGCGCTTGGTGCCCGACTTGAACTTGACCGGGCCCTTGGTGACGGTGACGTTGTGCGGGTTGTCGCCCACCCAGCGCCACCTGACGGTCGTGCCGCTCTTGACCGTCAGCGACCGCGGCTTGAACACGTCGTCGTCGACGCGGACGGTCGTGGCGGCGCCGGAGGGCATGGCGAACGCGGAGGCGGCGGCGACGGCGATCACGGGGACGGCGAGCTTCTTCTTCATGTGCGGAGGGCTCCTAGAAGACGGGGGTCTCGCGGTACGAACCGAAGACCTCCTGCAGGGTTTCGACGATCTCGCCCTCGGTCGCGTGGACCCGGGCGACGTCGAGGAGATACGGCATCAGGTTCGCGTCGGTTCGAGCCGCCGCCTCCTTCAGCGCGCCCAGCGCCTCCTCCACCTTCCTCGCGTCGCGCCGCGCGCGGACGGCCTGGGTGCGGCCGATCTGCTTGCGCTCGAGGTCGGGGTCGATCCGGAGGATCGGCAGCCGCGTCTCGTCCTCGTGCTGGTAGGCGTTGACGCCGACGACGATCCGCTCGCCCCGGTCGACCTCCTCCTGGAACGCCCACGAGGCGTCGGCGATCTCGCGCTGCGGGTAGTTCTGCTCGACCGCGCGCACCATGCCGCCCAGCTCGTCGATCTTGCGGAAGTAGGCGTACGCCCGCTCCTCCAGCGTGTCGGTCAGCGCCTCGACGAAGTACGAGCCGCCGAGCGGGTCGGCGGTGCTGACGACGCCGGTCTCGTGCGCGATGACCTGCTGCGTGCGCAGCGCGATCCGCACCGCGTCCTCGGTCGGCAGCGCGAGCGCCTCGTCGTAGGAGTTCGTGTGCAGCGACTGCGTCCCGCCCAGCACACCCGCCAGCGCCTCGATCGTCGTGCGGACGATGTTGTTGAGCGGCTGCTGGGCCGTGAGCGACACGCCGGCGGTCTGCGTGTGGAAGCGCATCAGCCACGAGCGCGGGTTGCGGGCGCCGAACGTCTCGCGCATCTCGCGCGCCCAGATGCGGCGCGCCGCGCGGTACTTCGCGATCTCCTCGAAGAAGTCGAGGTGCGCGTTGAAGAAGAAGGACAGGCGCGGCGCGAAGTCGTCGACGTCGAGCCCGCGCTCGACCGCCTGCTCGACGTACGTCAGGCCGTTCTTGAGCGTGAACGCGAGCTCCTGCGCCGCCGTCGAGCCCGCTTCGCGGATGTGGTAGCCCGAGATCGAGATCGGGTGCCAGCGCGGCATCTCGGTCGAGCACCACTCGACCATGTCCGTGACCAGGCGCATCGCCGGGTCGATCGGGAAGCACCACTCCTTCTGGGCGATGTACACCTTGAGGATGTCGGTCTGGATCGTCCCGCCCAGGCGGTCGGCGGGGATGCCGCGCTCCTCGGCGGCGACCACGTAGAAGGCCAGGAGGATCGCCGCCGGAGCGTTGATCGTCATCGAAGTGGAGACCTCGGCCATCGGGATGCCGGCGAACAGCGTCTCCAGGGCGTCGAGCGTGTCGATCGCCCCCCCCTCGCGCCCGACCGCGCCCGCCGAGCGCGGGTGGTCGGAGTCGTGGCCC
>DASVPR010000018.1:0-195917 GCA_036389485.1 Solirubrobacteraceae bacterium | reverse complement strand
GACTCGGCGACCGGCTACGGCAAGCTCGACCTCGGCGCGGCGCTCGCCAAGCCGCCGCCGGCACGCGACCCGCTCGAGCCCAACGAGGACTTCCGCTTCATCGACGGCCGCGCCTACGGCCACCGCGCGCGGGCGATCTGGACGGGCCGCTCGCCCGCCCGGCTGACCGCGCTGCTCGACCTCTTCGAGGACCCGAGCGACGTGTATCGCATCCGCGTGCCGCCCCACCGCACGGTGCGCATCCGCGTGCGGCCGCGGTTCGGCAACACCGACCTCGACGTCTACGCCGGCGGGGCGCCGACCGTCGCCTCCGACCGCGGGCTGATCGCACGCTCCCGGCACAAGGGCCGCCGCCCGGACGGCGCGCGCCTGCGCAACCGCGGCACGAAGACGCGCACCGCGTACATCCAGGTCTACGTGCGCGGGCGCCACCCGCTCGACAGCCGCTACACGCTCAGCGTGCGCTGACCCACTGCGCCTCGGCCGGATCCCCGACGCCCTCGAGCGCCTCCGGCGTCGGCACCTGCGGGTTGTCACGCAGGTACCACTCCGCGTCGAGCGCCGCCTGGCACCCGGAGCCGGCGGCGGGGACCGCCTGCCGGTAGGTGTGGTCGACGAGGTCGCCGGCGGCGAAGACGCCCGGGCGGTTCGTGCGGGTCGAGCGGCCCTGGACGATCACGTAGCCCTCGTCGTCGGTGTCGATCTGGCCGCGCACGATCCCCGACTGCGGCTCGTGCCCGATCGCGATGAACGCGCCCGACATCGGCAGGTCCTCGGTGGTGCCGTCCTCGACGTTGCGCAGCACCGCGTGCCCGAGGCCGCCGCCCTCGGCGACCGGGTGGAACTCCTCGATCACGTACGGCGTCTTGAACTCGAGGTTCTCGACCGCCTTGGCGCGCTCGAGCATGATCTTCGACGCGCGGAACTCGGAACGCCGGTGCACGACGGTGACCTTCTCGGCGAACTTGGCGAGGAAGATGGCCTCCTCCATCGCGGAGTCGCCGCCGCCGACCACGATCGTCGCCTTGTCCTTGAAGAACGCGGCGTCGCAGGTCGCGCAGTACGAGACGCCGCGGCCGGAGAGCTCCTCCTCGCCGCGGACCTCGAGCTTCTTGTGCTCGGCGCCCATCGCGAGGATGACCGTCCGCGCGCGGTACTCGTCGTCGCCGACCCGCACGACGTGCACGCCACCGGGCTCGGACGCCAGCTCGAGCTCGGTCGCCTGGTCGGTGAGGAACTTCGTCCCGAAGCGCTCGGCCTGGTCGCGCATCTCCTGCATGAGCGCCGGGCCCATGATCCCGTCCTTAAAGCCCGGGTAGTTCTCGACCTCGGTCGTCTGCTGGAGCAGGCCGCCCCAGAAGAACCCCTCGATGACGAGGGGCTCGAGGTTCGCGCGGGACGTGTACAGCGCCGCGGTGTACCCGGCGGGGCCGCTGCCCACGATGATGACGTTCTCGATCCGGTCGTCGGTCACTTCATTTAGTGTAGTAGCCCGGCGGTCACCTGCACGTCCTCGCGCTGGGGCTGCGCGCGCCACCGCGACACGGTCTTGCGCAGCTGGAAGTACGCCACCGCGCCGGGGATCGTGGGCAGCCAGAACGCGAAGCCGCGGTAGGACAGGACGGCCACGGTGGCGAGACCGAAGTCGACGCCGAACGCCGCGAACGCGCCGATCATCCCGCCGTCGACGCCGCCCACGCCGCCGGGCAGGGGCAGCAGGTTGCCGAGCATCCCGACGAAGTAGCCCATGATCAGCACGCCCCACGGCGGCGGCTCGCCGAACGCGTGGAAGCACGCCCACAGCACCGCGATGTTGAAGCCCCAGAAGGCGAGCGAGCCGATCAGCGCCGGGTCCTTCGACCGCAGGTGCGCGATCGCCTCGCGGACGCCGGCCGAGGTCGCCGCCGGCGCCGACGCCAGCCGCTGCGCGACGCGCGCCAGCCGCGGCCGGTCGCGGTCGCACGCCCAGTCGCGCAGGCGCCGCTCGAGGTCGGTCGGCACGAGCGCCATCAGGAGGAAGACCGCGATCGCCGCGATCCCCAGCAGCGCGGGCAGCACCGTGATCGCCCACGGGTCGGGGCCGGAGAGGACGCCCCAGCGCAGCCCGAAGCCGCAGACCACGAGCGCGCCCATGTAGACGACGTAGGTCAGGACGAGGAAGGCGACCGTCGAGTCGGCGACCGCGCGCCGGCTCATCCCCGAGCGCCGCAGCGCCCACGCGGTCAGCGCGATCCCGCCGGCGCCGCCCGCCGCGAACACGCGCGTGGCCGCCAGCGACGCCATCGTGATCTGGTAGCTCGCCCGCAGGTCGATCCGCGACCCGTGCCGCACGTAGACGCCCTGGAACAGCGCCACGTACCCGCCGAACGAGCAGATCGTGAAGATGAACGCGCCGCCGAGCCACCACACGTCGCCGCCGCGCAGGCGGTTCCACGTCTTGTCGAGGTCGGCGAGCTGCGGGAGCCCGTAGTAGAGGAACGCGGTGAGGGCGACGATGAAGACGAGCCCGAGCAGCAGGTTGCGCCGCGTGAGCTTCATCCGCGGCATCTCCTCGTCGGGCTGATCGTCCTCCTGCTCGTCGAGGTCCGGAGGGCGCGGCTCCGAGGTCACGGGGGAATGCTAGAGGTCGTCCCGGGCCTCCTCGACGAGCGAGGCGATCAGGCGGCTGGTCTCGTCGACCTCCGGATGCCACTGCACGCCGAGCGCGAACCGCCGGCCCGGGCGCTCGATCGCCTCCGGCAGGTCGTCGAGCGTCGACCAGCCGGTCACGACGAACCCCTCCCCGAGCGCGTCGACGCCCTGGTGGTGATGGGACTTCGTCGCGTGCAGGTGCTCGCCCGCCGCCCGCGCCGCGAGCGACCCCTCGGCCAGCCGCACGTCGTGGTCGGCGAACCGCCCCGGCGTGTGCCGGTGCTCGCTGTGGCCGACGAGGTCGGGGACGTGCTGGTGCAGCGTGCCCCCGGCGGCCACGTTCATCACCTGCATGCCCCTGCAGATACCCAGGACGGGCATGTCCCGCTCCAGCGCGCGGGTCGCCAGTGCCAGCTCGAACGCGTCGCGCTCCGCGTTGGCCGCGTCGGTCTCCGGATGCGGGTCGGCGCCGTAGGCGGCCGGCCCCACGTCCACCCCGCCGGCGAGGATCAGCCCGTCGAGCATGTCGAGGACCGGGTCGGGGTCGTCGATCGCCGCGGGGTCCGGCGGCAGGAGCACCGCGACCCCGCCGGCGCGCTGCACGCCCCCGACGTAGCCGGCGGGGACGAGCGCCGCCCGGTCCTCCCAGACGCCCCACCGCACGGTGTCGAGGTAGGTGCAGATGCCGATGACGGGCCGCCGCATGGAAGGATCGTAGGCATGAGCAACTGGGAGCTTGAGCACGCCTACGAGACCGTCAACCTCCACCGCCGGGGCCACGCGGCGCGCATCGAGCTGAACCGGCCCGAGGCGCTGAACGCCTGGAACAAGCAGTTCGGCGTCGATCTGCTCGCCGCCGTGAAGGCGGTGACGTACGACGACGACGTCCGCGCGGTGCTGATCACCGGCGCCGGCCGCGGGTTCTCGAGCGGCGCCGACCTGAAGGCCGGCTTCGACCCGGTCCCCGGCACCGGGAAGCCCGACGTCCACACCACGCTCACCGAGCGCTACCACCCGATCATGATCGGGCTGCGCGAGATGCCGAAGCCCGTCGTGACCGCCGTGCAGGGGCCCGCGGTCGGGATCGGGTGCTCGCTCGCGCTCGTGGCCGACCTCATCATCGCGGCGGAGTCCGCGTACTTCTTGCTCGCGTTCGTCAACATCGGGCTGGTTCCCGACGGCGGGTCGAGCGTCTTCCTCCCCGCCCGCATCGGCTTCACGCGAGCGATCGAGATGGCGATGCTCGGCGAGCGCATCCCGGCGTCGCAGGCCCTCGAGTGGGGCCTCGTCAACCGGGTGCACCCCGACGGCGAGCTGGAGGCCGCCGCGGACGAGCTGATCGACCGCCTGGCCGCGGGACCGACCGGCTCCTACGCCGGGACGAAGCGCCAGATCAACCGCTGGGTGTACGCCGGGATGCACGACCAGCTCGCCCTCGAGGCGGACATCCAGCAGGAGCGCGCCGGGTCCGACGACTTCCTCGAAGGCGTCACGGCGTTCGTCGAGAAGCGGCAGGCCCGCTTCTCGGGCCGGTGACTATCATCCCGGCCGCCTTGCGCACCCCTGCCCGGATCCTGCTCCTCGCGCTGCTGGTCGCGCTCCTCGTTCCGGGCACGGCCCTCGCCGATCTCTTCACGCCCGAGAACGGCGGCTCGGACAACGCGGACTCGATCGACACGCTCTACAAGATCGTGTTCGCGATGGCGATGCTGATCCTCGCCGGGGTCTGGATCGCGCTGCTGTACTCGATGATCAAGTTCCGCGCCCGCCGCGGCGCGGTGCCCGCCCAGATCCGCGGCAACACGCGGCTGGAGATCGGGTGGACCGTCGGGGCCGCCCTCGTGCTCGTCGTCCTCGCCGTGGTGACGTTCGTGATGCTCGACGACATCCGCAACGCCCCCGAGTCCGGCGCCAACGGCGTCGACCTGCAGCAGGTCGGCCAGCCGACCGGGACGCCCGACACCGAGTCCGTCCCGCCGAGCGGCCGGTCGCTGCGCATCCAGGTCAACGGCCAGCAGTACGTGTGGCGCTACACGTACCCGGACGCCGGCAAGCCCGACGACCAGCCGTTCAACAACCCCTTCTCCTACGAGGAGCTGGTCGTGCCGGTCGACACGACGGTGACGCTGGAGATCAAGGCCCAGGACGTCGTGCACTCGTGGTGGATCCCCGAGCTCGGCGGCAAGATGGACGCGGTCCCCGGCCACACCAACTGGACCTGGTTCAAGATCCCCGCCGACAAGGCGGGCAAGACGTTCCGCGGCCAGTGCGCCGAGCTCTGCGGCCGCGGGCACGCCAACATGATCGCCCACGTGCGCGCCGTCACCCCGGACGAGTACGAGGCGTTCATCGAGCGCCGCCAGGCCGAGATCGAGTCGTCCAACGACGAGGCCGCCAAGCAGCGCGAACGCATCGAGAACGAGTAATGGCCACCATCGCACCCCCCACCACCGAGACCGGCATCCCGCCCCTCCCCCAGGTCCTCGCCCACGAGGTCGAGCGCGAGCCGCGCGGCTGGCGCTCGTGGGTCCTCACCACCGATCACAAGCGGATCGGGATCATGTACCTGGTCACGACCTTCGTCTTCTTCCTCATGGGCGGGGTCGAGGCGCTGCTGATCCGCCTGCAGCTGGGGACGCCGGAGAACACGCTCCTCTCGCCGCAGACGTACAACGCCCTGTTCACGATGCACGGGACGACGATGGTCTTCCTGTTCGTCGTCCCGATCTTCGCGGGCTTCGGCAACTACTTCCTGCCGCTCATGATCGGGGCGCGGGACATGGCGTTCCCGAAGCTGAACGCGCTGTCCTACTGGCTGCTGCTGGCCGGCGGCATCGTCTTCTACGCGTCGCTGTTCTTCGCGCCGCCGGAGGCGGGCTGGACCATGTACCCGCCGCTCTCCGGCGAGCAGTACTCCGAGACGGGGGGTGTCGACGCGTGGATCTTCCTGATCCACCTCACGGGCCTGAGCTCGCTGGCCGGCGCCGTGAACTTCTACGCGACGATCGCCAACATGCGCGCGCCGGGCATGGGCTGGGGGCGCCTGCCGCTGTTCGTCTGGACGCTGCTCGTCTACGCGGTCCTGCTGATCCTGGCGCTGCCGGTCGTCGCGGCGGCGGTGACCATGCTGCTCACCGACCGCCACTTCGGCACGCACTTCTTCGACCAGAACTCGGGCGGGGACCCAATCCTCTACCAGCACCTCTTCTGGTTCTTCGGGCACCCCGAGGTCTACATCATGATCCTGCCCGGGTTCGGGATCATCTCCGAGGTCCTGCCCGTCTTCTCCCGCAAGCCGATCTTCGGCTACAAGGCGGTCGCGGCCGCCACCGCGGTGATCGCGTTCCTCTCGCTGATCGTCTGGGCGCACCACATGTTCACGGTGCCGCAGCCGGCGATCGTGCTCGTCTTCTTCATGCTCTCGTCGTTCCTGATCGCGATCCCGACGGGCGTCAAGGTCTTCAACTGGATCGCGACGCTGTGGCGAGGGACGGTCGAGTACCGGACGCCCCTGCTGTTCGCGTGCGCGTTCATCGCCGTCTTCGTGGCGGGCGGCGTGACCGGCGTGATCCTCGCGATCTTCCCGGTCGACTGGCAGCTGCACGACACGTACTTCGTCATCGCGCACTTCCACTACACGCTCGTCGGCGGCGCGATCTTCTCGATCTTCGCCGGGATCTACTACTGGTTCCCGAAGATCACGGGCCGGATGCTGAGCGAGGGCCTCGGCAAGTGGTCGTGCGCGGTCATGTTCGTCGGGTTCAACCTGACGTTCGCGATCCAGCACACGATCGGGCTGGAGGGCATGCCGCGGCGGATCTACGAGTACGAGGACATCGGTCACCTCGGCCTCTACAACCTGATCTCGTCGATCGGCGCGTTCGTCTTCGGCCTCGGGATCCTGCTGACCGTCATCAACGTCGTGAAGTCGGTGCGCGCCGGCACGCCGTCGGGGCCGGACCCGTGGAAGGGCAACACGCTCGAGTGGTTCACGACGTCGCCGCCGCCCGTCAACAACTTCGACTCGATCCCCCGCATCCGCTCCGTCGAGCCGATGAAGGACATCCGCCGGCAGGTCGAGCGCGCGACGCCGACCGTGCACCAGCCGGCGGAGGCCGCGCCGGAGCACAGTGTCGTCGCGTAGCGCAGCCCTCGCCGCCCCTCGCGGGCAGGCGATCCGCGACTACGTCGCGCTGACCAAGCCGAAGGTCCAGTCCCTTCTCCTGCTGACGACGGTCACGACGATGTACGTGGCGGGCGACCCGTCGCCGGGGCTGGTCCTGCTCGTGCTGCTCGGCGGCTCGCTGTCGGCGGGCGGCGCCGGCGCGGTCAACCACTGGTACGACCGCGACATCGACGTGCGGATGGCGCGGACCGCCGACCGGCCGGTCGCCAGCGGGCGCGTGGCGCCGCGCTCGGCGCTGCTCTTCGGCATCGCGCTCGCCGTGCTGTCCGTCGTCGTCCTGTGGGCCGGGGCGAACCCGCTCGCCGCCGCGCTGTCGCTGAGCGGCTTCCTCGGCTACGTCTTCGTCTACACGCTCTGGCTCAAGCGCCGCACGCCGCAGAACATCGTGATCGGCGGCGCCGCGGGCGCGGTGCCGCCGCTCGTGGCGTGGGCGGCGACGACCGGCACGCTGAGCGGCGAGGCCGTCTACCTCTTCTTCATCGTGTTCTTCTGGACGCCGCCGCACTTCTGGGCGCTCTCGCTGCTGATGAAGGACGAGTACGCGCGCGTCGGCGTCCCGATGCTGCCGGTCGTCCGCGGCGAGGCCGAGACGCGCCGGCAGATCCTGCTCTACACGGTCCTGCTCTACGCGGTGACCCAGCTGCCGTTCTGCGCGGGCGGCTTCGGCGGGATCTACCTGGCGGCGTCGCTCGTGCTCGGCGCGCTGTTCATCGCCGGCTCGGTGCGCCTCTACCGCCGGCCCGACCGCCGCACCGCCCTGCGCCTCTACCTCTTCTCGCTCGCCTACCTGGCACTGCTCTTCGTCTCGATGGTCGCCGACGCGCGGCTCTAGCTAGGATCCGGCGCCCGTGGACAAGAAGCTCGCCCGCAAGAACCTCCGCACCGCGCTGATCGCGACCGCCGTGATCCTCTTCATGTTCGGGATGTCGTGGCTCGCCGCCTACCTGTACAACGGCGCATGAGCCCGCTCGACCGGCCGATCCCGCCCGCGGGCGAGGACATCCACATCCCGGGGCCGAGCATCCACCCCGTGCTGCTCGCCGCCGGGATCACGACCACGCTGCTCGGGATCACGATCACGTGGATCCTGCTCGTCGCCGGCGGCGTGCTGACCGCCGGGGTCCTCGTCGCGTGGATCCGCGGCGCCCGCCGGGAGCTCGAGGAGCTCCCGGCCGAGCATCGTCCCAGCTAGGCGGCGTTCGCCTCCGCCGGCACGTCGCACGACGCGCCGTCGTCGGTCCAGCAGCGGACGACGTCGCGCACGGACAGCACGCCGGCGACCTCGCCGCCCTCCATGACGATGAGGTGGCGGAACTTGCCCCTCACCATCTGCGCGGCCGCCTGCTCGAGCGACCAATCGGGGGTGGCGTAGACGACGTCGGACGTCAGGTGGTCGCAGACCTTCTCGACGTCGATGTCCTGGTCGGCGCCGATCGAGTTCAGGATGTCGCGCTCGGTGATGATCCCGGGGCCCTCGCCGTCCGGATCCATGACGACGGCGGCGCCGACGCCCCGGTCGGACATCTGCTTCGCCGCCTCGCGAAGCGAGTGCCCGGGCCCGACCGTCAGGACCACCTTGCTCATCCCGTCACGGACCTGCATCAGCAACCTCCCGTTGACATCGCAACCTTTGTCGCAATCTACACCTCAGTGCCCGCGGACGCACCCGAGTCCGAACGCGCCACGTGACGCGGTTGCACATGCAATGTTCATCTGCGCCAGGTAGGAAGGCCGTACCAGGCACGATGCCCACCCAGCGCCCGAGCACCCTCCGACACCGCACCGAGCTCTTCGAGGACGCCGTCGCCATCGTCGAGACCGACTACGCGACCGAGCTCTCGCTCGACGACATCGCCCGCCGCGTCGCCTCCTCGCGCCGCCAGCTGCAGCGCGCGTACGCCGAGATCGGCAAGACCACCTTCCGCGACCACCTCGGCGCCGTCCGGATGGACCGCGCGGCGCGGCTGCTCATGAGCCGCGACCTGACCGTCCGCGAGGTCGCCTTCCGCGTCGGCTACCGGCAGCCCGCGCAGTTCGCGAAGGCCTTCCGGCGCCACCACGGCGTCTCCCCGTCGGACTTCCGCGCGGCGCGCCGGCTGGCGCCGCACAGGGTCGAGGGCGCGCCGCCGCGCGCCTCCATGGCGGCCTGACGACAGCCTCCTGACGGCGGCGCGCCACCGCGTTGCCGTCCAACCGCGGGAATGCGTACGATCCCGGGCCGAATGGCCGCCCGGGAGGAGGACACCCCGATCCAGCATCGGCAGAAGGACCGCGCGGCGGTCCTCCCGATGGTGCTGATCGTGGTCGTCTCGGCGACCACCGGGGTCATCCTGGGGCTGCTGATCGACTGGTTCCCGACGCCCGCCTCGACGCAGGCCGATCCCATCGACACGCTGTGGGACGTCCTGATCATCGCGTCGGTCCCGATCTTCGTCGGAGTGCAGGCCTTCGTCCTGTACTGCGTCTGGCGGTTCCGGATGCGCCCGGGGCAGGAGCTGCAGGACGGCCCGCCGATCCACGGCAACACGACGCTCGAGGTCGTGTGGACGGTCATCCCCGCCGTCCTCATCCTCGGGCTCTGCGCCTACTCGTTCTTCATCCTCGAGGACATCGAGGAGGCGAAGGCCAACGAGATGCGCATCAACGTCACCGGCCAGCAGTTCACGTGGACGTTCGAGTACCCCAAGTCGGTCACCGGCGGCAAGCCGATCCGCAGCGCGCAGCTCTACGTGCCGGAGGACCGGCCGGTGCACTTCTACGTCAAGTCGCAGGACGTCCTCCACGACTTCTGGGTCCCCGCGTGGCGGATGAAGATCGACGCCGTCCCCGGCATCGAGACGAAGGTCCGGATGACACCCAACCGCCTCGGCCGGTACTCGATCGTGTGCGCCGAGCTGTGCGGCATCGGCCACGCGTACATGCGCCAGACGGCGAACGTCGTCTCGCAGGAGGACTTCGACGAGTGGCTGCGGTCCAAGCAGCAGCGCGGCGGGACGGCCGGCGGCGGCGCCGCCGGCGGCGAGGAGATCGACGGCAAGACGATCTTCACGGAGGGCAACGGCGAGTCGACCGCCTGCGGCGCGTGCCACGCGCTCGCCGATGCGGGCACGAACGCCACGACCGGGCCGAACCTCGACAAGGTGCTGCCCGGCATGACGCCGGAGCAGATCCGTGAGGCGATCGTCGATCCCAACAAGGAGATCGAAGAGGGGTTCGGCGAGGGCATCATGCCCGACAACTTCGAACAGCTGTTGACGCCCGAGGAGCTGGACGCCCTGGTGAAGTACCTGGATGAGGTGAGGAAGTGAGTCTGCGATCCGCCGGCTACCCGCGCGCCGGCCTGTTCGGCCTGCTCGGCCTCGCGTTCTCGTACGCGCTGGTGTCGAGCATCCGCGCGCTCTACGGGTGGGATCCCGTCGTCGACGGCGAGGCCGTCGCGCGCGTCGCGATGCTCGCGGTGCCGCTCTTCATGCTCGTCGGCTTCGGCCTGTTCGACTACTGGTTCTACTGGGCGGCCGGCAAGCCCACGCGGCCGGAGGACCACAGCGGCCACGGCGCGTTCTCGTGGCGCGACTACTTCCGCCCGAACACCGACCACAAGGTCATCGGCATCCAGTACACGGTGACCTCGTTCGTCTTTTTGTTCATCGGCGGCCTGCTCGCGATGCTCATGCGCGCCGAGCTCGCGCAGCCCGGCCGCCAGTTCGTCGACGCGGACACGTACAACGGCCTCTTCTCGGTCCACGCGTCGATCCTGATCTTCCTGTTCATCATCCCGGTGTTCGCCGGGCTGGCGAACTTCGTGCTCCCGCTGATGATCGGGGCGCCGGACATGGCGTTCCCGCGCCTGAACGCGCTGTCGTACTGGCTGCTGCCGCTGGCCGGGACCATGATGCTGCTGTCGTTCTTCGCGCCCGGCGGCTCGTTCGCGACGGGGTGGACGGCGTACGCGCCGCTCTCGGAGACGTCGCCGATAGGGCAGGAGTTCTTCACGATCGGCGTGCAGTTCGCGGGCGCGTCGTCGATCGCGACCGCGCTGAACTTCCTGGTGACGATCATCACCATGCGCGCGCCCGGGATGTCGTTCTTCCGGATGCCGCTGCTCGTGTGGGCGAACTTCTCGACCTCGCTGCTCGTCGTCATCGCGACCCCGTTCATCGCCGCGTCGCAGTTCTTCATCCTGCTCGACCGGGCGCTCGGGTTCCGGTACTTCGACGCCGCGCTGGGCGGGGACGTGCTGATGTACCAGCACGTCTTCTGGTTCTACTCGCACCCGGCGGTCTACATCATGATGCTGCCGGGGTTCGGGATCATCTCGGAGATCATCGCCGTGAAGGCGCGAAAGCCGATCTTCGGCTACCGGATGATGGCGTTCTCGCTGCTGGCGATCGTCGTCCTCGGGTTCACGGTGTGGGCGCACCACATGTTCGTGTCCGGCATGCAGTCGTGGATCCGCATCCCGATGATGATCACCACGGCGGTGATCGCGGTGCCGACCGGGATCAAGATCTTCTCGTGGTGCGCGACGCTGTGGCGAGGGGTCCTGCGCCTGGACACGCCGATGCTGTTCGCGCTCGGCTTCCTCACGATGTTCACCCTCGGCGGGATCAGCGGGGTGATGTTCGCCATGATCCCGATCGACATCCACACGAGCGACACGTACTTCGTCGTCGCGCACATCCACTACGTGCTCTTCGGCGGGTCGGTGTTCACGATCCTCGCCGGGGTCTACTACTGGTTCCCGAAGATGACGGGCCGGATGTACGACGAGTCGCTCGGCAAGCTGCACTTCTGGCTGACGTTCGTCTTCTTCAACCTGTCGTTCGGGCCGATGCACCTCATCGGCGTGAAGGGGATGCCGCGGCGCGTCTACGACTACTCCGAGGCGTTCGCCGGCTGGAACCTGATGATCACGATCTCGTCGCTGTGCCTCGGGCTCTCGTTCCTGGTCTTCGCGTACAACATCGTCGCGTCGTGGCGCGGCGGGCCGCGCGCGGCGGCGAACCCGTGGCGGGCGCTCACGCTGGAGTGGCAGGTGTCCTCTCCCCCGCCGGTCTTCAACTTCGATCACATCCCGACCGTGGTCGGCGGCCCGTACGAGTACGGCACCCCGGGCGCGGTCCATGGCGTCTTCAAGGGCGGTGCGCGGGTGGAGCAGCCGGCCGGCGCCGCGGTGGAACCGAGTTCGAGGGAGTAGCCGATGGCGAAGCGAGTTCTCGTGGTGGCGAACCGGACGGTCGGCGGGCGCAAGCTGCTCGAGGCCGTGAAGGCGCGCGCCTCGGACGACGCGGAGTTCCACCTGGTCGTGCCGCTGACGCGGCCGAAGCACGGCGATGTGATCTACGACCACGCGCAGCGCGACGCCGCCCAGCTGCGCATCGATCTCTCGCACGCGTTCCTGAAGCGCCAGGGGATCGAGGTCACCGGCGAGGTCGGCGACGAGGACCCGTTCACCGCGACGCTGGACGCCGTCGCCGCCTACCGGCCCGACGAGATCGTCGTCTCGACGCTGCCCGAGACGCGGTCCGGCTGGCTGCGCCGCGACCTCGTCGAGCGCATCGAGGAGGAGACGGGCCTGCCCGTCGAGCACATCGTCACCGACCCGGACACCGAGGGGCTCGCGGTCGGGGTCACGCTCGTGGTCGCGAACCGCACGTCGAGCGGACACGAGCTGATCGACGTCCTGAAGGAGCAGGCGGCGGAGGACGAGGAGCGGGTGTTCGTCTGCGTCATCCCGCAGGAGGGCGGCGAGGGCCACGCGGCGCACGTCGCGCGCGAGCGCCTCGGCCGGCTGCTGCGCACCCTGCGGGAGAACGGCATCCTCGCGTCGGGGATGATCGGCGAGCCGGACCCCTACGACGCGACGATGAACGCGCTGTCGCTGTTCACGGTCGACAAGGTCGTCATCTCGACGCTGCCGGGCGAGAAGAGCGGCTGGCTGCGCAACGACCTGATCTCGCGGGTGCGGGAGAACACGCGGGCCGAGGTGACGCACGTCGAGGTCGAGGTGTCGGAGACGGCGAACGTCTGATGGAAGCCGCCGCCCTCCCCCACCACGACCACCACGGGCCTCCCCCGGCCAACTCCTCCTCCCGAGTCGAGCCCCAGCTCCTCGGGATGCTGCTTTTCATCATCTCGGAGATCATGGTCTTCGGGGCCTTCTTCACGGCCTACTTCTTCATCAGGGTCGTGGCGGGGTCGGACTGGTTCCCGGTCGAGGACTTCGAGCTGCCGAAGGTCGTCGCGGGCGTCAACACCGCGATCCTCGTGTCGTCGTCGCTGACGATGCACTGGGCGCTCGAGGGCGCCAAGCACGGCAACCGCGCGCACCTGAAGTCGGGCCTGCTGCTGACGCTGCTGCTCGGCTCGACGTTCCTCTTCGTGCAGATCAACGAGTACGTCAACCTGACGCAGGAGGGGCTGACGCCGTCGGTGCTCGCGCAGGGCAGCGTCTTCTACGGGTTGACGGGGCTGCACGGCGCGCACGTCTTCATCGGCCTGACGCTGCTGCTGTTCGCGACCATCCGCGCCTTCCGCGGCCACTTCACGCCGGACGAGCACCGCGGGGTCGAGGTGCCGGGGATCTACTGGCACTTCGTCGACGTGATGTGGATCCTCGTGTACTCGTCCGTCTACCTCCTCTGAGGCTCCCGGGCAACCCGCTCCGCTCCGAGTCGGCCGCCTTCGGGTGGCTCCTCATCGTGGGCACGGCGATCCTCGTCATCACCGGCGTGACCCTGTTGCTGCGCGCGGTCTTCTGAGATCGTCCCGGCATGAGGCTGCCGAACAGCGAGCACACCTCCCGGCCTTGGCGGATCCACCAGATCGCCCGGGACTTCAGGCTCGAGGACGTCTGGCGGATGCCGGGGAAGGGCGGGCCGGACGACCTCCCGCGGGCCGTCGAGCTGCTGTCCAGGTTCGACCCGGCGCGGAGCTCGTCCGCCGTCGTGCGGACGTTGTTCGCGGTCCGGTGGAAGGTCGGGCAGCTGCTCGGCTGGGACGACGAGGGAAGCGGCGTGGGCGCGCGCGTGCCGACGCTGCGCGACCGGATGCCGGCGGACCTGCGGGCGGCGCCGCGCGGGCCCGAGCTCCCTGCGCTCCCGTTCACGCCGCTCTACCTGCTGCAGGACGAGTTCGCGGCCGAGGTCGCGAACGAGACGATGCACGGCGTGGTGCACCTCGGCTGGGTGCCCGGCGCCGACGGGCGGTACAGCGCGCAGATGGCGGTGCTCGTCAAGCCGAACGGGCTGCGCGGCCAGGCGTACATGGCCGCGATCCGGCCCTTCCGGCACCTGCTCGTCTACCCGGCGCTGCTCCAGGACGGCGAGCGGGAGTGGGAGGCGCTCGCCGCGCGCGCGTAGCCGCCGTGGAGCGCCGCGAGTTCGACGTCGCGGTGGTGGGCGCGAGCGTCGCGGGATGCGCGGCCGCGCGGCTGTTCGCACAGGAGGGAGCGCGCGTGGCGCTGATCGAGCGCAGGCCGGATCCGGCGGCGTACAAGGTCGTCTGCACGCACGCGATCCTGCCGTCGGCGACCGCGACGATCGAGCGGCTCGGGCTCGCGCCGCTCCTGCGCGAGCGCGGCGCGGTGCGCACCCGCGCGGACTTCTGGACGCCGTACGGCGGGTGGTTCGACCTGCCCGACGACGCCATCCAGGGCTGGGGCGTGACGCGCCGGACGCTGGACCCGATGCTGCGCTCGCTCGCGGCCGGGACGCCCGGCGTCGAGCTGCTCGCCGGCTGGACCGCGAGGTCCGTGGTCTCTGAGCGCGGGCGGGTCGCCGGCGTCGAGGTCGAGGACCGCGGGCACCGGCGCCTCGCGATCCGGGCGGGGCTGACCGTCGCCGCCGACGGGCGCGACTCGACGCTGGCGCGGCTCGCGCGCGTGCCCGGCCGCGTCCGGCCGCACAACCGGTTCTTCTACTTCGCGTACTGGCGCGGGCTCCGGCCGGCGAGCGACGCGTTCCGCATCTGGATCCTCGACCCGGACGGCGCCGCGCAGTTCCCGAACGAAGACGACGTGACCGTGCTCGTCGCCGCGTTCCACCGCGCGCGGCTCGACGAGGTGCGCGCGGACGTCGAGGGCGCGTACCTGCGGAGGCTCGCCGAGCTGCCCGACGGGCCCGGTCTGCGGCAGGCCGAACGCGTCTCGAAGATCCTCGGGAAGCTCGAGATGCCGAACGTGATGCGGCCGGCGGCCGCGCCCGGGATCGCGTTCACCGGCGACGCCGCGCTCGCGACCGACCCGCTGTTCGGCGTCGGCCTGACGTTCGCGTTCCAGAGCGCGGCGTGGCTCGTCGACGAGACGAGCTGCGCGCTCGGCGACGCCCGCGCTCTCGACGCCGCGCTCACGCGCTACCGGCGCCGGTTCGCGTGGCGCCTGGGCCCCCACCACCTCCAGATCGCCGACTTCTCCACCGGCCGGCGGACCACGCCGGTCGAGCGGTACGTCTTCCGCCGCGCGACACGCGACCCGATCCTCGCCCGCGGGATCGGCGAGGTCCTCTCACGCGAGCGCTCGGCGCTGCGCCTCTATGACCCCCGGCTCGTCGCGCGGCTCCTCATCCCCCGTCGCGCCGCGTAGCCACGAACACCGGGATCTCCCGCTCGGTCTTCTCCTGGTAGTCCGCATACGGCGGGAACGCCGCCACCGCCCGCTCCCACCACGTGGCCCGCTCGTCGCCCGTCACCTGGCGGACGGTCACGTCGAAGGGCTCGGGCCCGTCCTGGATCGTCACCGCCTCGGGATCGGCCTCGAGGTTGTGGTACCAGACCGGGTGCTGCGGGGCCCCGCCCTTCGAGGCCACCAGCGCGTACTCGCCGTCGTGCTCGACGCGCATCAGCGGCGTCTTGCGCAGCTTGCCGGTCTTGTTCCCGCGGGTGGTCACGATGACGATCGGCAGGCCGGTGTCGCGCAGCGTGTTCGCCCGCCGGCCGCCGGAGGCCTCGTACTCCTCGACCTGCTCGCGGACCCACCCGTACGGGCTCGGCTCGTACTCACCTTCGAGGGGCGTCATGCTCGGGATCCTGCCCGCGCGCGGTCAGCGGCAGTCGTAGGCTCCGCGCGATGGCGGCGATCCTGCTCTACGGCGACACGATCCGGTACCCGGCCCTGCGGCACGAGGTGCCTCTGGTCGTCATCGACCCGTTCCTGCTCGTCGCGCGCGACGGCGAGACCATGGTGCTCACGAACACGCTGGAGGCGGCGCGGATCGCGGACGCGCTTCCGCAGGCGGAGCTCGTGTTCGTCGAGGACCTCGGCCTCTTCGACCTGCTCGCGGAGGGCGTGCCGCGGGAGGAGGCCGAGCTGGAGGTCGTCGTCAGGGCGCTGCGCGCGTGGGGCGTCGAGGAGGCGGTGGTCCCGCCCGACCTGCCGGTCGTCGTCGCCGACCGGGTGCGGGCCGCGGGGATCGCGCTGACGGTCGACACGCCGGCGATCGAGGCGCGGCGCCGGGTGAAGTCGCCGGCGGAGCTCGAGGGCATCCGGCGCGCGCAGCGCGCGGCCGAGGCCGGCATGGCGGCCGGCGAGCGGCTGATCCGCGGCGCCGAGCGGCGCGACGGACGGCTGCACGACGGCGAGGGGCCGGTCACCGCCGAGCGCGTGCGCGCCGCGGTCCGCTCCGCGTGCGCCGAGCACGGCGCGCCCGCGCCGCCGGACATCATGGTCGTCTCCGCGCTGTCCGGCGGCGGGCACGACCCCGGTTCGGGCCCGCTGCCCGCCGGCCTCCCGATCGAGATCGACCTGTGGCCGTGCGACGAGACGAGCGGCTGCTGGGCGGACATGACGCGGACGTTCGTCAACGGCGAGATCACCGGCGAGGTGGCGGAGCTGGCACGGGTCGTGCGCGACGCGATCGAGCAGGTGCGCGCGACCGCCCGCCCCGGCGTCACCGGCCGCGAGCTGTACGACGTGGCGGCGGACGTCGTCGAGCGCGCGGGCCACCCGACGCAGCGCACGCGCAAGGCCGGCGAGCGCCTCAGCACCGGCTTCTACTTCGGCCTCGGCCACGGCGTCGGACTGGAGCTCCACGAGCCGCCGAGCCTCGGCCTGTCCGGCCAGGACACGCTCGTCGCCGGCGACGTCATCGCCGTCGAGCCCGGGATCGAGGCGCTCGAGGGGATCGGCGGCGTCCGGCTCGAGGACCTCCTCCTCATCGCCGACGACGGCTGCGAGACGCTCACGCAGTACCCGTACGAGCTGTGACGCCGCCGGAGTCGCTGGTTCGACGCGGTCGGGCGCTACAGCCGCGAGGAGGTCCTCGCCGGCGGATCAGCCGCGCTCGACGCGGGCGGCGGAGCGGACGGCTCGCGCCTGCTCGGCGTCCATCCAGATCTCCCACCGGCCGGAGGGTGAGCCCCGGGCGTCGAGGAAGCGGTACGGGCGCCGCCCGCCGAACTCGAACGTCCGCAGCCGCCAGACGCCGCCGAGCACGGAGGTGATCCGTCGCCGCGGCCAGCCGATCGCGTCCTCGACGTCGGGGAACGAGCGCGGGCGGTCGGGCGCCTGCGCCAGCGCGTCGAGCAGCTCGCGCATGAGGTCGCTGCAGCGGTCGTAGAAGAGCGCGACCTCGTCGGCGTCGCGCAGCGCGTTGTGCGGCGCGTGCTCCGCCGTCTGGCGCATCGAGCGGAGCCTAGCCTGACGAAGATTCCCCGGCCGCTCGGCTCCAGCCCGTAGAGTGCGCGCGTGTCCGTCCGGACCCAGGTGAAGGGACTCGTCGAGTGGCTCTCGGATCTCGTGTCCAAGGACGCGCCGACGGTCGAACCGCAGCCTCTGCCCCGCGACGAGTGGCAGAGGATCAGGACGAACCTCACCGACGCCTCGAAGAAGTTCGCCGAAGCGGCACAGGCCCTCGACGAGGTGCGTGGAGGCGCCGTCTCGGCGGAGCTGGCCCGCGACCTCGAGCGCGAGGCCGAGGCGCTCGCCCTGCGTGCTCACCTCCTGTCCCGTCGGGCCGAGGACGACGACGAGGAAGAGAAGCCCAAGGAGGCTGACACGAGGGCGAAGGACGAGCCGGAGACGAGGACGAAGGACGCGGAGGAGAAGAAGGACGGTCAGGCGCATCGCGAGCGGACGCCCAGGCGACGAACGCCGGACCAGCTCGTCAGGTCCGCCGGCAACACCGTGGAGACCGCGCACATGAAGGTCGCGGGCGTCGCGCACCCGGACGCTGTGGCCGAGTCGTTCAAGGAGGAGCTCGACGTGCTCGCCGAGATGACGCTGAGCCTCCGCCAGCGGTGCAGGCGCCTTCCCCGCCTGCCCGAGCAGGAGGAGGTGGCGTCCTGATGGCCGAGACGCCCCCGCCTTCGGGCGGCCGGACCGCGACCGACTTCCGCGACATCGCCGACGCGCTGCGCAGCCGCGTCGACCTGTTCGGCAAGACGCTCGCGGGAATCGCGTCGCTGGGGACCACGGCCGTCGGCCTCAGCGAGATCGGCGACCTGTTCCCCGCGGACGACAGCGAGGGTTGGGCGATCGCGGCGTGCGTGGCGCTGGGTGTCGCGGCACTCGCGGCGATCGGGGTCGCCGTGCGGCTGATGCGCGTTGCGCGGCCGGTCTTCGTGAGTCCCGACCTCGAGGGCAACGAGGAGCTCGGGGGAGGCGAGCGCAAGGCGGTCCGCCCGGTCTTCACCGCGGCGGCGGAGCGCTTCGGCTACACGTCGCTCGTCGGCCTGCAGGAGCGCGAGCGGAGCCTGCGGGCGGCGGCGTCCCGCAGCGTCGACGAGCAGGAGCGCGCGCGCCGGACGGCGCTCGCCGACGAGGTCAAGACGGAGATCGAGCAGGCCCTCGCGCGCGGCCAGGTCGTCGTGGTACGCCGCCGCGCGTCCAAGGCGGTGGGCGGCGTCGGCGCGATCGGCCTCTACTTCCTCGTCATCACCGGGCTCATCCTCTTCGCAGCCGCGACGGACAAGGTCTCGAGCGACCGCACGGACCCGATCGCGGAGGCAAAGGCGTGCGGGGAGGCCCGCAAGGCGGGGGCCACGGACACGGAGCTCGGGCGGGCCGCGAACATCTGCGAGGGCAAGGGAGAGAAGGAGAAGGAGGAGGAGCCGGCCGATCCGCCTTCGGCCCCCGAGGCACGGGCGGACCTCGCCAAGCAGCTCTCGGCCGTCCTCGCGGCGTGCAGCGCCCTCGTCGCCGTCGAGGACGACCCGGAGAGCGGTCCGCTCGACAACGCCGCGTGCGACCCGGTGCGCCGCGCGGTGTCACAGATGGACGCGGCGCCATAGCCATAGAGTCCGGCGCGTGCCGCTCCCGCCCGGACCGCGCCTTCCCTCGCCGCTGCAGGTCGTCGGGTTCTTCCGGCGCCCGACCGGGTTCCTCGACCGCTGCCACGCGCGCTACGGCGACGCCTTCACCGTCCGCATGCCGGGCACCGAGCCGATGGTGTTCCTGGCCGACCCCGACCTCGTCAAGGCGGTGTGGACGCGCGACAAGGTGAACGGGCTGCCGTCGGGGCGGCGGATCACGCTCCAGCCCGTGCTCGGGCCGCGGTCGGTCCTGCTGCAGGAGGGCGCGGAGCACCTGCGCCGGCGCCGGCTGATGCTGCCGCCGTTCCACGGCGAGCGGATGCGCCGCTACGGCGCGCTGATGGACGAGATCACGCTGCGCGACATCGAGCGCTGGCCGGTCGGCAAGCCGTTCGCGCTGATGCCGCGCATGCAGTCGATCACCCGCGACGTGATCCTGCGCGCCGTCTTCGGCACGCACGCCGGCGCGCGGGAGGACGAGCTGCGCCGCCGCATCGACGACGTCCTCGTGCGCACGACGCGCGCGAGCACGCAGGTCGCGGTCCTGCTCGCCGAGGCGGCCGGCGTGCGCCGTACGCCCTTCCACCGCGCGGTCCGGCGGATGGACGACGTGCTCTACGACGAGATCCGCGACCGCCAGAAGGCGCCCGATCTCGACGCGCGCGACGACGTCCTCTCCATGCTCGTGCAGGCGCGCGACGAGGACGGCTCGCCGCTCGACGAGGACGAGCTGCGCGACCAGCTCGTCACGCTGCTGCTCGCCGGCCACGAGACGACGGCGACCGCGCTGGCGTGGGCGTTCGACGCGCTCTTCCGCAACCCGGAGGTGCTGGCGAAGCTCGAGGCGTCGCTCCCCGAGGGCGACGACTACCTCGACGCCGTCGTCGAGGAGACGCTGCGCATCCGGCCCACGGTCCACGACGTCGGGCGCCGGCTCGGCGAGCCGCTGGAGACGAAGGACGGCCGCACGATCGACGCCGGCACCGCCGTGTTCGCCGCCGTCCACCTGATCCACCGGCGGGAGGACGTGTTCCCGGACCCGCTCGCGTTCCGGCCCGAGCGGTTCCTCGGCGACGCGCGCCCGTCCACCTACTCCTGGATCCCGTTCGGCGGCGGGATGCGCCGCTGCCTCGGCGCCGCGTTCGCGCAGTTCGAGATGCGCCGCGTCCTGCGCACGGTCCTCGAGCACGCCGACCTGCGTCCCGCGACGACCGGGCCGGAGCCGTACGAGCGCCGTCCCGTCACGGTCGTCCCGCGCCACGGCACGCCGGCCGTGCTCGCCGCCCGCCACTGACCGTGGGCGCGATCCGCGCGTGCCGCGACGACGAGCGCGACGCGATCCTCGGCATCGTCAACGCGGCGGCGGAGGCGTACCGCGGCGTCATCCCCGCCGACCGCTGGCGCGAGCCGTACATGCCGCGCGAGGAGCTCGACGAGGAGATCGCGGCGGGCGTCGCGTTCTGGGGCTACGCGGACGGCGGGGAGCTGCTCGGCGTCATGGGGATCCAGCCCGTGCGCGACGTCGTGCTGATCCGCCACGCGTACGTCGCGCCGCACGCGCAGGGGCGCGGGATCGGCAGCGCGCTCCTCCGGCGGCTCGTCGCTTCCGGCGGCGACGCCCCGCTGCTCGTCGGGACGTGGACCGCCGCCGAGTGGGCGATCCGCTTCTACGAGGGCCACGGGTTCGAGCGCGTGCCGCGCGGGGAGACGGCCCGGCTGCTGAAGGCGTACTGGACGATCCCGGAGCGGCAGGTCGAGACGTCGGTCGTGCTGGCGGGCCCGCGCGGCTAGCGCGTCAGTCCACGATCTTCCAGTACGAGTCCTTGCGGCGGATCTTCTCGCCGTCGAACTCGAAGAGGTCGCAGCCGCGGACCTCGAGGCGCTCGCCGTCCGGCTGCGTGCCGCGGATCGTCCACTCCGACACGCCGCGGTCGCCACAGGCCCAGTGGCGGTCGTCGCCGTAGTGCACGTCCGGGAGGCCGTCGAAGCGGGACTGCACGCCGGCGCGGACCTGCTCGCGCCCGACGAGGCGCCGCCCGCCCGGGGCCGGGCCGCGCGGCATGTCCATGACGCAGTCCTCGGTGAAGAACGCCATGACCGCGTCGGCGTCATGCGCGTTGAACGCCTCGAGGAAGGCCTTCATGGTGGCCTCAGTCATCGCGCCGCGGACGCTACCGGACCATCGCCGCCTGGCACCTCCCGAGCTCCCATGACAGCGCGGCCGCGAGCGGGCGGGCTCGGGTCAGAGCGGCAGCGTGAGCTGCTCGGCGCCGCGCGCGCCGTCGAGGTTGGCGACGG
Source organism: Solirubrobacteraceae bacterium (assembly GCA_036389485.1). Classification (GTDB taxonomy): domain Bacteria; phylum Actinomycetota; class Thermoleophilia; order Solirubrobacterales; family Solirubrobacteraceae; genus CADCVT01. Next base: position 174,556 of record DASVPR010000018.1, on the reverse strand, counting down.
TGATCCCGACGAGCGTGATCCCGCGCCGGTCGATGAGCGGCCGCGCGCCGCGCAGCAGCTCGCCCGCCGCGCCGGCGATCGGCGCAGGGTCCGCCGTCGGGTAGGGCAGCGTGCACGATCGCGTCGCGCGCGTGTAGTCCCCGAAGCGCAGGCGCAGGACGACCGTGCGCCCGGCGCGGCCCTTGCGCTGCATCCGCTTCGTGACGCGGTCGACGAGGTCGCGCAGCGCCTGGTCGACGTCGGCCTTCCCGCGCGGCGAGCGGCCGAGCGCGCGCTGCGCGCCGAACGAGCGGCGGCCCCGCCGCCGCCGCACCGGCCGGTGCTCGCGGTTATTGGCGATCGCGTGCACGTACCGGCCGGCCGCCGGGCCGAGGATCGCGATCAGCTCCGCCTCCGGCCGCGCCGCCGCGTCGCTCACCCTGCCCAGCCCGTGGGCGTGCAGCTTGCGCGCGGTCGCCGGCCCGACGCCCCACAGCCGCTCGACGGGCAGCGCGTGGAGGAACTCGAGCTCGCGCTCGGGCTCGACGACGTACAGGCCGTCGGGCTTCGCGGAGCGGCTGGCGATCTTCGCCAGCACCTTCGTGCGCGCGACGCCGACGCTCAGCGGCAGGCCGGCCTCCTCCCGCACCTCGCGCCGCAGCCGCTCGGCGATCGCGCGCGCCGGCTCGGGAACGTCGGTCACGTCGAGGAACGCCTCCTCCATCGAGCCGGGCTCGACCACGCGCGTGCAGCGGTCGAAGATCGCGAACACCGTCCTGCTCGCCTCGGCGAACGCCTCCCACCCGGGGTCCGCGAACACGAGCTCCGGGCAGAGGCGCCGCGCGCGCGACGCGGCCATCCCGCCGCGGACGCCGAACGCCCGCGCCTCGTAGCTCGCCGCCATCACCACCCAGGACCCGACGGCGACCGGCCGGCCGCGCAGGTCGGGATCGTCGCGCTGCGCCACGGAGGCGTAGAAGGCGTCGATGTCCGCGTGAAGGATGGCCGGTCGCACGATGCGAACACATGTTCGCATCGCGCTCCGCCGGAACGCAATCGGCGTTGCAGCTACCGGCGGCTCTCGAGGAACGCCTCCGCCAGCCTCGGCGGCGCGCGCGCCAGCCACGCCTCGACGATCACCTCGTCGAGGTCGCCCGGCGCGATGCGGTCGAGCTGGACGAGGATGGCGGGGTAGCCGTCGAAGTGCGGCGTCGTGAAGAACACGCCGGAACCGTCGGCGAGCAGCGCCTCCTTGGCGACCAGGTGCTCGACGCGCGCGCCGAGGATCGGCCCCTCGGGGGCGGCGCCGCCGAGCGCCTCGAGGTCCGGCCGCCGCAGCGGGCGCTCCCACACGAACAGCTTGTCCTTGACCCGCCACTGCCGGTTCCCCCGTCCCAGCCGCTCGGAGGTCTCCGGCAGTGCCAGCGCTCTGCGCGCGACGTCGTCGAACGTGGGCACGCGGCGACTCTACGGCGGCGGCCCGGGGTAGGGGGCGGCGTATGCCGCTCACCGTCGCCGTCACAGGCCCGACCGGGACGTTCGGGTTCGGGCTCGTCCCGCTGCTGCAGGAAGACGACCGGATCGGGAAGATCGTCGGGATCGCCCGGCGGCCGTTCGACCCCGACGAGCACGGGTGGACGAAGATGGAGTACCGGCGGGGGGACGTCCGCGACGAGGCGGCGCTGGAGGAGGCGTTCGCCGACGCGGACGTCGTCGTGCACCTCGCGTTCATGATCACAGGGACGGCGTCGCGCGCCGACACGCGCGCGATCAACGTCGACGGGACGCTGAACACGTTCCGCGCCGCCGCGGCCGCCGGCGTCGACCGGTTCGTCTACGCGTCGTCCGTCGCCGCCTACGGCTTCCACCCGGACAACCCCGTCCCGCTCACCGAGGACTGGCCGACCCGCCCCGCCGCCCGGCTCTTCTACGCGCAGGAGAAGGCCGAGCTGGAGGAGCTGCTGCGCGAGGAGGCGGCGCGGCATCCCGACCTGAAGCTCTACCTCCTCCGCCCGCCGGTCGTCCTCGGCCCGCATACGATCGGCGCGAAGGACCTGCCCGGCCCGCTCGAGGCGATCGGCCGCCAGCTCTTCGGCGCGGTGACGCGGCTGCCGGTCCCGCTCCCGACGATCGCACCGAGCCTGCAGGTCCAGTTCATCCACGAGGAGGACGTCGGCCGCGCGTTCGTGCAGTGCATCGTCGGCGCCGGCCCGCCGGGCGCCTACAACATCACCGGCGACGGCGTGCTCGACGGCGCCGACCTCGTGCGTGAGCTCGGCCTGACTCCGGTGCCGGTGCCGGGCGGCCCGATCCGCGCCGCCGCCCGCGCGGCGTCCGCGATCCCGACGCCGCCGTTCGTCCCGCCCGCCGCGGAGTGGCTGGAGGCGATCAGCCACCCCGCGATCATGGACGCGTCGAAGGCGAAGCGCGAGCTGGGCTGGGAACCGCGCTACACGAGCCGCGAGGCGCTGCAGGACACGCTGCGCTCGGGGCTGACGTGAACCCGGTCGGCGTGGCTCACGCCATGAAGTCCACCACCTGACGGACGAACCCGCGCGGGTCGGCGTCGATCATCGTGTGGCCCTGGCCGTCGAGCGCGACGATCTCGCTGCTCGCGATCGCAGCGGCCGCGGCGACGGCGGCCGCTCGGAACGGCGCCGGGCTCTCGGTGCCGAGGAGGATCCGCGTCGGGGTGTCGACGTGCTCGAAGCGCGCCGGGTCGAGGACGTACTCGAGCCCGATGCGGCCCTCGCGCACGATCGTGTGCGCGATCGCGATGCGGACGGGCCACATCGGCAGCTCCTTGAACGGGGCGGGGTCGGCGCCGAGGACCTCGCGGTAGAAGACCTCGAGCGCGGCGTCGCGGTCGCCGGCGGCGATGCGCTCGTCGATCCGGTCGAGCACGTCGCCGGCGATCATCACGTTGCCGGGGGTGTCGAACGGCGGCTCGTACAGCAGGGCTCGCTCGATCGCGTCGGTGCGCGTCAGCGCCTCGAGCCCGAGGAGCGCGCCGTAGGAGTGGCCGAGGTAGCGCACCGGCGCCCCGATCGCCTCGATGACGGCCAGGACGTCCTCCACCTCGCGGTCGAGCGCGTACGGCCCGGTCGCCTCGTCCCTGCTGGCGCCGCGGCCACGGCGGTCCAGCAGGTGCAGCGTGAAGCGGTCGGCGACATGCTCCTTGAGCAGGTCCCAGCGGGAGCGGTCGCCGATCCCGCCGTGGACGGCGAGGAGGGGCGGCCCGTCGCCGGCCCGCTCGACGCCGAGCTTCGTGCCGTCGGCGGAGACGATCTCGAGGATGCCGTTCTGGAGGGTTGTCATGCCGGCGAGGCTCCCAGCGCCGCGTTCCGCGATCGTTCGAGCGGCGTTTCGGGCTCGATACGACGAAAAGCGTCGCTTTCACCGGTGGAGGGAGGTATTGTCTCCAAGCGCTCAAGGTCGGGCCAAGGAGGACGTCATGCTCGGACGTGCTGGGATGCTGGGGGCTGTGGCGGCAGTGGCGTTCGCCGCGCCCGCCGCGGGCCAGGACCGGTCGTACGAACGCGAGCTGATCGTCCGCTACGAGGCCGGGGTGACATCGACCGACCGCGCCGACGTGCGCGGCGACGCCGGCGTCCAGCTCGAGCGCGACATGCTGCTCCCCGGCGCCGAGCTCGTCGCGGTCCCCCGCACGCAGAGCTTCGACGACACCCGCGCCGACCTGGCCGCCGACGCGCGCGTCGCGCGGGTCGAGCGCAACCGGCGGGTCCAGGCGCTCGGCGTGCCGAACGACCCGATGTTCCCGCAGCTGTGGGGCATGAACCAGGCCTCCGACCACGACATCGACGCTCCCGAGGCGTGGGACACCGTGACCGGCGACGGCAGCGTCGTCGTCGCGGTCATCGACACGGGCGTCGAGACCGCGCACTCCGACCTCGCGGGCAACATCTGGGCCAACGCCGGCGAGATCGCGAGCAACGGCGTCGACGACGACGACAACGGCTTCGTCGACGACACGCGGGGGTGGGACTTCGCGTACGACGACGGCGTCCCTCAGGACGGCTACGGGCACGGCACGCACGTCGCGGGCACGATCGGGGCGCGGGGCAACAACGGCCTGGGCGTCGCGGGCGTCACGTGGAACGTCCGGATCATGCCGGTGAAGGTGCTCGACGACTGGGGATACGGCACCTGGGCCGACGTCGCGGACGGGATCCTCTACGCGCACGCCAACGGCGCCGACGTCATGAACCTCTCCCTCGGCGGCTACAGCCCGTCGCCGACGGTCGAGGACGCGATCGAGGCCGCGTCCTCCTCCCTGCTCGCGATCGCGGCCGGCAACGACGCGGAGGACAACGACGTCTGGGGCCACTACCCGTGCGCGCACCCGCAGCCGAACATCGTCTGCGTCGCCGCGACCGACCAGGACGACCACCTGGCGTACTTCAGCAACTGGGGCCCGGAGACGGTCGACCTCGGTGCGCCCGGCGTCGACACGCTCTCGACCGTCCCCGGCGCCGACGAGACGTTCGAGGAGGTGTTCGCGACCGTCGACACGTTCGAGGCCGACGACTTCGCCTCGCGGTGGACGACGTCGGGCACCGCGACGTTCACCCGCACGCAGGAGAAGGCGGCGGGAGGGACCGGCTGGTCGGTGTCCGATTCGCCCGGCGGCAACTACGCGGAGAGCGCCGACGTGCTGATGGAGGCGAAGAGCCCGATCGCGGCCGACCCGGCGCGGCCGTGCGCCGTCGGCCTGGACCTCGAGCGCGACCTCGAGTCGGGCTGGGACTACCTGCACGTCGAGTACTCGTCCGACGGCACGAACTGGTCGACGCTGCGCAGCTTCACCGGCTCGACCTCGGGCGCCTTCGCGCCGGAGGTGGCACCGCTGCCCGCGAACATCGCCTCGTTCCGCCTGCGCCTGCGGATGACGAGCGACAGCATCATCTCCTACGACGGCGTGCACATCGACAACGTACGGGTGCAGTGCCGCACCGGCACGGCGCTCGTGGGCTCCTACCAGACGATGTCCGGCACGTCGATGGCGACGCCGCACGTGGCGGGCGCCGCGGCGCTGCTGCTCTCGCACCGCCCGGCGATGACGGTCGGCGAGGTGAAGGCCGCGCTGATGTTCAGCGGCGACCCGCTGCCGGACCTCGACGGGAACGTCGTCAGCGGCCGGCGCCTGAACGTCGCGCGCGCGCTGATCTTCGAGCCGCCGACGCTCGGGCCGGCGAGCGCGGGCGGGACGACCTACTCGCGCTCGACGTTGAGCGCGTCGGTCGACCATCGCGGGCTCGGCGGGACGTGGTACGTCGAGTACACGCCGCGGATCCAGCACGCCGACACGCTGCGCAGCACGGCGCGGCCGCTCCCGGACGGGACCGGCTCGCAGCAGCTGATCCGCACGCTCACCGGGCTGGAGGCCGCGACCACGTACGACGCGCTCGTCGTGGTCGACACCGTCGCCGGCCAGCGCACGTCGGCGGTGACGTTCACGACGAACGGGCTGCCGTCCGGCCCCGGGGACGGGACGACTCAGGGACCGGCCGGGCCTGAAGGGCCCGCCGGGCCCGCGGGACCCGCAGGGCCTGCCGGACCGGCCGGGCCTGCCGGAGCCGACGGAGCGGACGGCGCACCGGGGCCGGCGGGCGCGGACGGCGCGCCCGGTCCCGCGGGGACGAACGGCCGGGACGGCATCGACGGCCGTGCCGGCGATCGCGGACCGGCGGGGCCGGGAGGGCCTGCCGGCCCCGCGGGGCCGCAGGGTCGCCCGGGGCGCGACGCGATCGTCACGTGCCGGGTCCGCGCGCGCCGGGTCGTGTGCACGGTGCGCTCCGTCCGCGCCGCGCGCGCGACCGTGAAGCTGCGCCGCGGCGGCAGGACGGTCCGCACCGTCCGGACGCGCACCGACCGCCACGGCCGGCTCGCGTTCGCGCGCCGCGGCCTCAGCGGCCGGTACACGCTCGTGATCACCGTCGGGAAGCGCAGCGGGAGGGCGGTGATGCGCGTTCGCTGAGCAGCGCGGAGGGGACGCGCCTAGAGTCGGCGCATGGACCTCGACCGCTTCCCACGCCACCCGCTCCTCTTCGGCCCCTCGCCGGTCCACCGCCTCGAGCGGCTGACCGAGCACCTCGGCGGCGCGCGGCTGTGGGCGAAGCGCGACGACTGCAACAGCGGGCTCGCGTACGGCGGGAACAAGACCCGGAAGCTCGAGTACCTCGTCGCCGACGCGCTGGCGAAGGGCTGCGACACGCTCGTGTCGATCGGCGGCGTGCAGTCCAACCACACGCGGCAGGTGGCCGCCGCCGCGGCCAGGACCGGGATGCGCGCCGTGCTCGTGCAGGAGAGCTGGGTCGACTGGCCGGACGTCGTCTACGACCGCGTCGGCAACATCCAGCTCAGCCGGATCATGGGCGCCGACGTCCGGCTCGTGAAGTCGGAGTTCGGGATCGGGTTCAAGGAGAGCTGGGAGCGGGCGCTGGCCGACGTGAAGGAGCGCGGCGGCACGCCGTACGCGATCCCGGCGGGCGGGTCCGACCACGAGCTCGGCGGCCTCGGCTTCGCGGGCTGGGCCCGCGAGGTGGCCGAGCAGGAGCGCGAGCTGGGCGTCTTCTTCGACACGATCGTCGTCTGCTCGGTCACCGGCAGCACGCAGGCCGGGATGATCGCGGGGTTCGCGGACCAGGATCGGCCGCGCCGCGTGATCGGCATCGACGGCGCGGCCCGCGGAGACGCACGAGCAGGTGGCGCGCATCGCGCGGCGCACCGCGGAGCTGCTCGGCATCCGCGAGCTGCGCGACGACGAGATCGTCCTCGACGACCGCTACCACGCGGGCACCTACGGCGTCCCGGACGAGACGACGCTCGACGCGATCCGCACCGCCGGCGCGCTCGAGGGGATGATCACCGACCCCGTCTACGAGGGGAAGTCCATGGCGGGGATGATCGACCTCGTCCGCCGCGGCGAGATCGGTCGCGACTCGACCGTCCTCTACGCCCACCTCGGCGGCCAGCCGGCGCTCAGCGCCTACGCCGCGGTCATTTGACCGTCAGCTTGCCCTCCATGCCGCCCTCGCGGTGGCCCTCGACCGTGCAGAAGAACGTGTAGTCGCCCTTCTTCAGCGTGACCTTGATCTCCGAGACGCCGTTGTTCGACACGACGTCGCCGACGGCGTCGCTGACGCCCGGGCCCTCGAGCGCGATGTTGTGCGGGGTGCCGGACGGGTTGGGCGAGCGGATCGTGACCGGGCCCGGCTGGCCGGTCGCCGCGTTGGTCTCGTAGGCCAGCTGCGCGGTGGCCGGGATCGTCAGGACGCCGTCCTTCTCGACGGCAGGCTCGCCCCCGCCCGGCTTCTTGACGGCCTCGGCCAGCAGCCCCGTGTCCTCCCCCGGCTTCGCGACGACCTCGGCGACGTAGGCGGCGACGTCGCGGGCGTCCTCCCCCTCCACGAGGCCCGGCGGCATGTAGACCTTGTTGTTCTTCGCGAGGTTCGCCGGGTGGAGGATCTGCTCGTGGACCGCGCCCTGGATGCCGCTGCGCTCCATCCCCGACGAGAGCGCGTGCTGGAACGCCTCGTCGAGGTTGGGCCCCTGGGTGCCGCGCGTGTCCGCACGCGCGAGCGTGTGGCACGAGCCGCAGCGCTCGACGAAGAGCTTCTTGCCGGCGATGAGGTCGGGGTCGTCCTCGGTCACCGACGAGCACCCTCCCGCGAGGGCGAGCAGCCCTCCTCCCGCGGCCACCGCGATGAGGTCACGCAGACGCACGGCGGGCAATGTATAGGAGGGCGGCGACGAGGTGCCCGCTAGGCGTGCGGCGGCCGGAGGTCGTCGAGCCGGCCCTCCGCGGCGGCGATCGCGTCCCGCGCGACGCCGTCCCAGGAGAACCGCTCGCGCGCCGTCGCGACCAGCGCCTCGCGCGTCCGGCGCCGAAGGTCCTCGGGCGCCTCGAGCCACGTCGCGATGCGATCGGCGAGGGCCTCGACGGCGTCGTCGTCGACCGGGAACGACAGCAGCGGCGCCGCCTCCGGGGGCACGGCGGCGGCCAGCTGGGCGCTGACCTCGGCCAGCCCGGAGTGCGCCGCGCTGATCGGGAGGACCCCGCACGCCGCCCCCTCCGCCGCGACCATGCCGAACGCCTCCGGGAACGTGCTGGGGACGACCTGCGCGTCGCACGCGGGCAGCAGCTCGTGCAGCTCGTCGTGCTCGAGCCGTCCGACGATGCGCACCCGAAGGTCCCCGCGGCGCCCCTCCACGCCGCGCCGACCGAGGTGGGCGAGCAGGTGGCGGAGCGGCGCGCGCGGGCCTCCCTCCACCGCGCGCCCTTCGGTCGCCAGCTCGCGGAGCGTCGCGGCGTCGCCCTCCGCGAGCGCGCGCAGGAGGCGCTCGAAGCCCTCGCGGTAGGCGCCGAACCCGACGACGACGAGCGTCGCGTCCGGCACGCGATCGAGCACGAGCGGCCACGCCGCGGCGAGGAGGTCGACGCCCTTGGAGACGATGAGCTTCCCAACGAAGACGACGAGCCGCTCGCGGGCGGGGTCGAGCCTCGCGAGCTCGCGGCCGGCGGCGTGGACGTCGCGGGCGAACGACGAGCCCTCGGGCGTGACCTCCGGCTGGGCGGCCCGCAGGCGCTCCGCGAGCCCGCGCAGCCGCGCCGCGGCCTCGTCCGGCGGCGCGGGCGAGAACGCCTCGACGTCGACGCCCGGCGGCCCGAGGCGCGTCCGCGCGGGCAGGCTCTCGTCCCCCATCGCCGCCCACAGCGACTCGGCCGTGTGGCGGGAACCGACGAGCACGGTCCGCGCCCTGGCCAGCCCCTCGCGCGCCCACGGCAGGAAGCGCTCGGGGTCGCGCTTGACGACGTACTCCAGCGCGCTGCCGTGGATCTTCACGGCGTAGGGGATGTCGAGCGCGCGCGCGAGGATCGCCGGGCCCATGACGAGGTGGTTCGCCAGCGCGAGGTCGGGCCTGACGCGCTCGGCGACCTCCCGGACCGCGGCGACGTTCCGCGCGACGTACTCCTCGATCTCCGCGTCCGTGCACTCGAGGAACGTCTTCGCCTCGAAGCCGTCGTAGCGATCCGCGACGTAGACGGGCAGCAGCGACCCGATGTCCGGCCGATGGAACGTGATCCCCGCCGCACCGAGTCGCTCCGGCGCGTGTTCCTGGCTGAGGAGATGAACCTCGTGCCCGGCGCGGACGAATGCCCGCGCGAGCTGCGCGTTGTAGACGTTGGAGCCCGTTCCCGCCAGCAGATAGCCGTGGAAGACGAGCACTTTCATGCGATTTCCGCCCGAAACCGACGCAATTGGTCGCCCGCGTGGCGGTTTTCCGACGTCTGCGTCGAAGGTGCGTTGCGCGTGCCTATAGAGTTCGTCACGGAAGAGAGCGAGGGAGCGTGAGCGGGAAGCACGTGATCTTCGTCGGCACGGAGCCGGGCCGCTTGGCGCACGTGGAAGGTGTGCTCCGAGGCAGTGGACTGGACGTCGTCGACCAGATGGCCTCGGCAGCCGAGGCGGCGTTCAGCGAGGGGCCTGCCCCCTCGCTCGTGGTGTTGGACGCGTCGGGCCTGAGCGTCGACCAGGCCGCGGCGGGCGTCGCGCTGCTCGACGCGGGCTGGCCGGGCACGCCCGCGGTCGTCGTCCACGACGACACCGATCCCGCCGTCATCCGCACCATCCTCGACGCCGGCGCGGTCTCGATCGTCCAGACCACGCTGGGCGACGACGAGCTGCGCGCGACGCTCCGCGCGGCCTGCGACGGGCGCGGGCTCATCGACGTCGACGTCGTCCGTCCCGTGATCGACCTCTACGCGACCATGCACGCCGAGTCGCGGAGGCGCAACCGCGCGGTGATCGAGTCGCTCGCCGCCGCCGTCGAGGCCAAGGACACCGTCACCAGCCGCCACCTGCGCGCGGTCTCGCGCCTCGCGACGCAGCTCGCGCGCCAGGTCGAGCCGTCCTACTGCGACGGCGACGACTTCCTGTTCGGGTGCCTGCTGCATGACGTGGGGAAGATCGGCGTACCCGAGAAGATCTTGATGAAGCCCGGCGCGCTGACCGCGGACGAGTGGGAGGTCATGCGCCGCCACCCGCAGACCGGCGCGCGGGTCGTGCGGCCGCTGGGGCTCGCGCCGGTCGTCACCGACGTCGTCCTCTACCACCACGAGCGCTGGGACGGCCGCGGCTACCCGGAGGGGCTGGCGGAGGACGACATCCCGCTCGCGGCCCGGATCTTCAGCGTCTGCGACGCGCTCGAGGCGATGACCGCCGCGCGGCCGTACCGCGGGCCTCTGCCGGTCAGCGTCGCGTTCGAGCGGGTGAAGATCGAGGCCGGCCACCAGTTCGACCCGGACGTCATCACGGCGCTGAGCGACGGCGTCTCCTCGGGCTCGATCGACCTCGAGGACGCGGCCGGGCTGGACGTCGAGCAGCCCGTCCGCCGGCGCATCTCCTCCGGCGTCCGCTGATCCGGCGGCTCCACTACCATGCCGCGCGTGCAGCGCTACCGCTTCCGCACGCCCTCGACGGGGCGCGAGATCATCATGGAGGCCGAGCCGGACCGCATCTACGTCGACCGCGACACGGGCGAGGAGCTCGAGGTGGTCGGGAAGGTGATCCCGCTCGCCCCGTCGAAGAGCAACTTGCCGTGGGCCGTCGAGCATCTGCGCTTCTGCAACTGGTGCGACCAGCTCGCACAGAAGGACCTCAACGACTGCCCGACGTGCGGGCGCCGCATGGCGCCGATCGCCGCCGGCGCGTCCTGAGCCCCGGTTCCGCCGTGCGGGCCCTCCTCATCTTCGCGCTCGCCGTCCTCGCCCTCGCCGGCTGTGGCGGCGACGAGGACCTGGAGCGGGCGACGCCCTCGACGACGCCCGACCTGACGGTCCCGGACTCCTCGGTCGCCGCCGCGGACGAGGGCGACGACGCCACATCCACCACCTCGACGACGTCGACGACCGGCGACGACGCCGCCTCCGGCGACACGGGTGGCACGGCGTCCGGCGACTCCGGCGCCGCGTCGGGCGGCACCCCCGCGCCCCAGACGCCCACGCCCGCCCCGACGCCCCAGCAGCCCGAGGACACCGGCGGCGCGGCGACGCCGTCCCCGCAGGCCCCGCCGGAGGAGACCGGCGGCGCCGAGGCCGGCGGGACCTCCGACTTCTGCGCCGAGAATCCGGGCGCCTGCTAGCGCGCTTCTGGGCGGCGCTCAGCCCGCGCGCTTCCGCTCCGCCACCGCCTCCGAACGGCTAACGCGGTTCGGGGTGTGGGCTGCAAAACCATCACATACCAAGGAAAACGCAGCCCACCCCCTCCGGGGGCTGCTAGTCGCGCTTCTTGTTCGGCTTCGGCTCGGTGATGAGCGTCGCCGTGTACGTCAGGCGGACGCGCTGGTAGAGGCAGCGGTACTGCGCCAGGTCCTTGATCTCGGCCTGGGCGGTCTGGGTCTCGGTGTCGTCGCACTCTCCCGCGGGCCGGGACGCGCGCCAGGAGGTGTCGCCGCCGAGGTTGGTGGCGAGGGCCGGGGCCCAGGTCGGGACCGTCAGGGCGACGAGCTGGCCCTTCTTCGCGGGGAGGGAGGCTTCGAGCGGGAACTGGACCGTCTGGCCGAAGAACGGCTGGAGCTCGACGATCGGCGACTGCGCCGTGACGCGGCCGAAGAGGCGCTTGCCCGGCTTGAGGATGCTCAGGCCGGCGGAGGCGGCGCCGCCGAGGCGGTTGTTGAAGAAGCGGATCTGGCTGCGGCCGGGCTCGGAGAGGCGGATCGTCCAGGCGACGATGCGGCCGTTGGCCGGGACCTTCATGAGCCCGCGGTTCGTGCCCACCTTCGCCTGGTAGCCGGTCGTGCGGCTGACCGCGAAGCACGGGCGGGTCGGGCAGCTCGGCGCCGGGAGCTCCTGCTCGGACTGCAGCGCCCCGATCTCGATCACGCGCGCCGGGGCGGCGCTTGGCACCGCGAGCGCGGCGAGCGCGGCGACGACGAGGGCGGGCAGGGCGATCCGGGGCTTGGTCATACAAGGGGAATCGAACACGATGGGCCGGTCGGAGTTGCGCGCGACCTCTGTCACAGTTGCACGCGCAAACGTCGCTAGTCTCAACCGTCATGCCCCATGCGATCGAAGCCGAAGGGCTGGAACGTGAGTACAAGGGCGGCCTGAAGGCCGTCGACGGCATCGATCTCGCGGTCGAGCCGGGCGAGGTCTACGGCTTCCTCGGGCCGAACGGCGCGGGCAAGACGACGACCGTCCGCATGCTCGTCACGCTGCTGCGCCCGACGGGCGGGGTCGCGCGGGTGGCGGGCTTCGACGTCGCGCGCGAGCCGCACGAGGTGCGCCGGCGGATCGGCGTCGCGCTGCAGGAGGCGGCCCTCGACCAGCTGATGACCGGCCGCGAGCTGATGGAGCTGCAGGCGACCCTGCACGGGATCCCGGCGCACGAGGTCCGCGGCCGCGCCGACGACCTCATCCGCCGCGTCGGCCTCTCCGAGGCGAAGGACCGCCGCGTGCAGACGTACTCCGGCGGCATGCGCCGGCGGCTCGACCTCGCGATGGCGCTCATCCACCGCCCGGAGGTCCTCTTCCTCGACGAGCCGACGACCGGCCTCGATCCCGTGAGCCGCCTGACGCTGTGGGAGGAGGTCCGGCGCCTGCGCGACGAGGGCACGACCGTCTTCCTCACGACGCAGTACCTCGAGGAGGCCGACCAGCTCGCCGACCGCGTCGCGATCATCAGCTCGGGCAAGATCGTCGCCGAGGGGACGCCCGCGGCCCTGAAGGCGCAGGTCGGCGTCCCCCACCTCGACGTGACGTTCGTCGAGCGCGACGGCGAGCCGGTCGACTTCGACCGCGCGCACGAGGTGCTGACGAACTTCGGCGACCACCGCCCCGCGACCGAGGGCTGCCACGTGTCGATCGCGCTGTCCGGCGGCGCACGCGACGTCGCGGCGGTCGTGCGCGCGCTCGACGACGCCGGCCTGACCGTCGCGTCGCTCGAGCTGGTGCAGCCGACGCTCGACGACGTGTTCGTCGAGAAGACCGGCCGGCACCTCGAGGGGGCGGACGAGGCCGCCGCGGCGACGCCCGCGGCCACCGCCGACGGGTCCCCCGAGAGCGACGCCGCTTCGCGCGCCGTGTCCGCGACGTGAGGGGCCACTCCCAGGGCGGCCTGCTCACCGTCAGCCTCGCGCTGGCCCGCCGGGCGCTGCGCAACTCGTTCCGCCGCCCGCAGTTCCTCGCGCCGCTCGTGATCTTCCCGAGCATGTTCCTGGCGGTGAACGTCGGCGGCCTCGAGCAGGCGACGCGCCTGCCGGGCTTCGACTCCGGCGGCGACGGGATGCTCGACTTCCAGCTCGCGGCGGCGATCACGCAGTCGATCCTGCTCGGCGGGGTCGGCGCCGGGATCGCCGTCGGGCTGGAGATCCAGCTCGGCTTCTTCGACCGCCTGGTCGCCGCGCCGATCCCGCGCACCGCGATCGTGATCGGCCGGATGGGCGCGACCGCCGGCCTCTCCGCGCTGCAGGTCACCTGGTTCATCGCGGTCGGCCTGATCTTCGGGGCGGAGATCGACGGCGGGATCGGCGGCCTGCTGGTGATCTACCTGATCGGGATCACCGCGGGGATCGGCTTCGGCGCGATCGGCCAGGCGCTCGCGCTGGCGGCGAAGGACCCGAGCATCGTCCAGGGGATCTTCCCGATCGTCTTCGTGATCCTGTTCGTGAGCTCCGCGTTCTTCCCGCGCGGCCTGCTCGACCCGCCGGCGAGCTGGGTCGCCGAGTACAACCCGCTGAGCTACATCGCGGAGGGGATGCGCAACCCGATCATCGACGCCGTCGACATGACGAAGGTGCTCGAGGGGCTCGCGGCCGCGGCGGGGACGAGTGCGGTGTTCATCGGGCTGGCGCTGCTCGCGCTGCGAGGGAGGCTGCGCGAGGCATGACGGTCGCGATGAACCTCCGCGTGATCCGCGTGCTCGCCTTCCGGGCGCTCAACGAGATCCTCCGCGTCCCCGGCGGCGCGATCCCCGGCGTGCTCGCGCCGGCGATCTTCCTCATCGGGATCAACGGCGTCTTCGGCCAGGCCGCCGAGCTCTTCGGCGGCGGGATCGACTTCACGAACTGGATCATCGGCGTGAGCCTCGTGCAGGCCGCGGGCTTCAGCGGCGCGGCGACCGGCGTCAACCTCGCGCGCGACATCGAGCAGGGCTGGTTCGACCGCCTGCTGCTCGGCCCGGCGCCGCGGAGCGTGCTGCTCGTCGGGATCGTCGGGTCGGCCTCGCTGCGCTCGCTCCTCCCCTCGACGTTCGTGCTCATGGTCGGGTTCGCGATCGGCGTGGACTGGCCCGGGCTGGACGGGATCGCGCTCGCCTACGTGCTCGTCATGTGCTTCGCGGCGGCCGCGGCGTGCTGGGGCGTGATCATGGCGCTGCGGTTCCAGACCCAGCAGGCCGCGCCGCTGATGCAGGTCGTCGTGTTCGCGTCGGTGCTGTTCAGCACGGCGTACGCGCCGGAGCAGCTCCTCGCCGGCTGGCTGGCCGGGGTCGCGGACGTCAACCCGACCCGCTACATCCTCGACGGCGTCCGTCAGGGGTTCGTGTTCGGCGTCGACTGGCCGGCGACGTGGCACGCGCTGCTCGCGGTGACCGGCCTCCTCCTCGTGCTCGGCGGCTTCGCCCTGCGCGGGATGCGCCGCCTCGGGCGCTAGCGGCCTCGCGCGCGCTAGCGGCCCTCGTAGGTCGCGTGCCCCGGGCCCTTCTCCAGGAACGAGGCCACCGCGCGCTTGAGGTCCTCGGTCGCGAAGAGGCTGCCGGCGAGCTCGGGGACGATCGCGTCCGCCGCCCGCGCGCCGCCCTCCTTCTGCGCCTTGACGATCTCCTTCGTCGCACGGTTGGCCACCGTCGGGCCGTTGGCGATCCGCTCCGCGAACCTGCGCGACTTCGCCGCGAACTCGTCGTCCGGCCAGATGCGCGTCACGACGCCCCAGTCCTTCATCGTCGCGGCGTCGAAGAGCTGGCCGGTCATGACGAGGTCCTTCGCGCGGCTCGGCCCGGCCTTCTCCGCCAGGCGCTGCGGGCCGCCCATCGACGGCGTCAGCCCGACGACGATCTCGACGAGCCCGAACTGCGCGCCCTCCGCAGCGAGGATCAGGTCGCACGCGAGCGCCAGCTCGAAGCCCCACGTCAGCGTCAGCGCGTGCGCCGCGAAGATCACCGGGAACGGGAGGTCCTCGACGCCCTGGATCAACTCGAAGCCGCGCCGCCAGACGTCGGCGCCCGACTCCGGCGACAGCCCCGCGAACATGTTCACGTCGACCCCGCCGGTCCACACGCGGCCCTCGGCACGGATCAGCAGCGCGCGCGGCGAGGCCTCCCGCACCTGGTCCAGCGCGGCGAGCACGCCGTCGAAGACGTCCTCGGCGAAGAGGTTCAGCGGGGGCTTGTCGATGGTCAGGACGGCGAGCGGACCGTCCTGCTCGAGCCGCCACGGCCCGAGGTCGCCCGCGCTCGCGGCGCCCACCCCGCCGCTCGCCCCCGTCGCGCTCGCCTCGCCGCTCACGCCTGCAGCTCCTCCGCCGCGGCCTTGATCTCGTCCTCGTCGCCGGGCTTCGGCGTCCACGGCAGCTCGAGCGGGTCGTCGGCGTAGCGCGGGACGACGTGCACGTGGAAGTGGAAGACGGTCTGCCACGCCGCGGGGCCGCACGAGTTCAGGAGGTTGACCCCGTCCGCCCCCAGCCGCTCCTTCACCTTCTTCGCCAGCCGCTGGGCGGCGCGCATGCACGCGTCGAGGTCCTCCTGCGCGATCGACAGGAGGTCCCGCGCGTGGTCGCGCGGGATCACGAGGGCGTGGCCGCGCGTCGCCGGGTTGATGTCCATGAAGCTGATCGTGCGGTCGTCGGAGTCGACGACCGTGGCGGGCAGGTCGCCGGCGACGATCTTGCAGAAGAGGCAGTCCGGATCCGCGGGCATGGTCGCGGACTGTACCCTCCGCCGGCCCGGATGCCCGCCCAGCGAACAGAGTTGGAACAGATCGTCCGCACTCTCGAGTCGTGGGAGCGCGGATCCGCGTCAGAGGGCGAGCGCCGCTCCGCCGAGTGGATCGCCGGACGCCTGCGCGAGCTCGGCTACCAGCCGAAGATCGAGGAGGAACCCGCGCACGGCACGTACTGGTGGCCGCTCGGGATCTTCACCGGCGCCGCGGCGGTCGCGGGCCTCCTGCGCCGGCGGGTGCTCGGGACGCTCATCGGCGCCGCCGCGACCTTCGGGATCTGGGACGAGCTCGGCCTCTGGCGCGAGTGGACGCGCAGGCTCCTCCCCAAGCGCTCGACCTGGAACGTCCACGCAGCCGCGGGCGACCCCGACGCCAAGCGGACGATCGCGATCGTGACCCACCACGACGCCGCGCACACCGGGCAGGCCTTCGACTTCCGCCTCGTCCGCTGGTACGGCCGCACGTTCCCCGACCTGCTCGAGAAGGGCCGCAAGTGGCCGGGGCTGATGTGGTCCGTCATCGCGGGCCCGATCCTCGTCGGGGCCGGGTCGCTGATCGGGCTCAAGCGGGTCCGGCGCGCCGGCGGCGTCATGAGCGCGCTCAGCGCGCTGTCGTTCGCCGACATCGGTCGCAGCCCGGTCGTGCCCGGCGCCAACGACAACCTGAGCGCGGTCGCCGCGATGCTCGAGGTCGCGCGGGCGCTGAGCGAGGAGCCCGTCGAGGGCGCGCGCGTGCTCCTCGTCGCGACCGGCTCCGAGGAGTCGTTCGAGGAGGGCATGGCCGGCTTCGTCCGCACGCACGCGCACGAGCTGCCGAAGGACGACACGTGGTTCGTCGTCCTCGACACCGTCGGCTCGCCGCACCTGATCCTGCTCGAGGGCGAGGGGATGCTGCTCACCCGCCCCTACGACGAGGAGCTGAAGGACGCGATCGCCGCCGCCGCCGACGAGATCGGCGTCCCGATCATCCGCGAGCACTGGCTGTCGTTCGGCAGCGACTCGCTCGTCGCGCTGCGCAAGGGCTACAAGACCGCGACGATCGCCTCGTTCGACGACTTCAAGCTCCCGACGAACTACCACCAGATGACCGACGTCGCCGACAACCTCGAGTGGGACACCGTCGAGGCCGCGGCGAACGTCACCGAGGCGGCCGTGCGCAGGCTGGCGCGCGAGGCCGCCGGGGCGGTCACCGCCGAGCGCGCAGCCGCGCCGCCGCGAAGCTGATCGCGTCCTCGCGCGTCGCGATCTCGCCCGCGTACTGCGCCTCGGCGAGCTCGCCGAGCAGCCGCCCCAGCTCCGGGCCGGGCTCCACGTCGAGCTCGCGCGCCAGCTCGTCGCCTCGCACGAGCGGCGGCGGCGGGCCGTGGTCGTGCCAGTCGAGCGCGGGCGCGAGCAGCTCGCGCACGAGCTCGAGGTGCTTCGCGATCGCCTCGTCGTGCTTGCGCCCGCGGGTCGCGAGGCGGTCGGCGACCGAGAGGAGCAGCGTGTCGGCCGCCACGGGCTCGGACGCCTTGAGGTAGCCGTGGACGGTCCGGGCCGTGAGCGGGCGGGCGTGGACGAGGAAGCCCGGCTCGAGGTGGTGCCGGGTGAGCGCCGCGACGTGCGCGCGCAGCCGCTCGGACGTGCGCAGGCGGGTGAGGATGTCGCGGACCATCCGGTCGCCGAGCGTGTCGTGGCCGGGGAAGCCGAAGCCGCCCTTCGCGTTCGGGGTCTGCGTCTGCGCCTTGCCAACGTCGTGGAGGAGCGCCGCGAACCGCAGCCCGCCGCCGCGGTCGACCTCGTCGCCGAGCGGCTCGCGCAGGAGCGCCTCCGCGCGCGCGCCGAGCGCGTCGTCGCCGAGCGCCGCCGCCGGGTCGCGCTCGACCTCGATCGCCCGCTCCAGGACCTCCAGCGTGTGGCCGTACGCGTCGCGGTGGTGGTAGACGGTCTGCTCGACGCCCCGCAGCGCCGTCAGCTCGGGCAGGACGACGCCGAGCGCGCCCGTCTCGTCGAGCAGCGCGATGCCGTCGAGCGCCCGCTGCGCGAGGACCACCCGCTTCAGCTCCGCGAAGACCCGCTCGGGGGAGACCCGCTCCAGGGCCGGCGCGTGCGCGGCGGCGGCCCGGAGGGTCGCGGGGTCGGCGCGGAGATCGAGCTCGCACGCCAGCCGCGCGAGACGCAGGATCCGCAGCGGGTCGTCGGGGAAGGAGCGCGGCCCGACGGCGCGGAGGGTCCGCGCTTCGAGGTCGCGCGCGCCCCCGAACGGATCGACGACGTCGCCGCTGCGAGGCTCCGCCACGCCCCCGCCGGGCGGCGCCGACGCACCGCGCGCCTCCGCCACGCCCCCGCGGCGCGGCTCCGGGCCCTCGGCGCGGGCGAGCGGCTCCGCCATCGCGTTGATCGTGAAGTCCCGGAGGGCGAGGTCGTCTTCGAGCGTGGGGCCTCGGAGCGGCGAGAGGTCGGCCTGCCAGGAGCGGTCGCGGGCGAGGACGCGCCAGGCGCCGAACTCGCCCGACAGCTCGAACACGGGGCCGCCGGCGGCGCGGGCTAGGCGCTTCGCCGCGGCGCGGACGTCGCCCTCGACGACGAGGTCGAGGTCGTCGACGACGCGGCCGAGGAGGCGGTCGCGCAGCGCGCCGCCGACGAGCCACGCGCGCTCGCCGGCGAGAGCGGCCCGCGTGACGTCGAGCGGTGTCACTCGGGCTCCCCGTCGCGGTGGTACTCGCGGGCGACCCGGGCGGTGATGCCGCAGGTGATCTCGTAGTTGATGGTGTCCAGCCGGCGGGCGACCTCCTCGGCGAGGATCCGCGCGCCGCCCTGCTCTCCGATCAACACGGCGGGATCCCCGACCGCGACCTCGTCCGGAGCCACCTCGACGGTGATGTTGTCCATCGAGACGGTCCCGACCAGAGGCCACCGCCGGCCGCCGATCAGCACCTCGGCGTTGTTGGTCAGCCCGCGCCGCACCCCGTCCGCGTAGCCGATCGGGAGCGTCGCGAGCGTCGTCGGCTCGGAGGCGACGAACCGCCGTCCGTACCCCGCGCTCTCCCCCGGCGCGCACGGCTTGACGGCGGCCACGTACGACTCAAGCGACAGGGCGGGCTCGAGCCCGTGCTCGCGCGGGTCGGAGTGGAACGGGTCCAGGCCGTACACCGCGATCCCGCAGCGCACGAGGTCGAAGTGCGCCGCGGGCTGGCGCAGCGTCGCCGCGCTGTTCGCCGCGTGCACGACGAGGTCGGGCCGCGCGGCCTTCAGCGGCGCGACCCAGTCGGTGAACGCCGCGAGCTGCTCGCCGAGGAAGTCGTCGCCGCGCTCGTCGGCGGTCGCGAAGTGGGTCATGAGCCCGACGACGTTGTCGCGCCCCGCGAGCCGAGCGGCGGCGTGGGCGTCGCGCGTCCCCAGCCGCCCCATGCCGGTGTCGAGCTTGACGTGCAGCCGCGCGTCAGCGGCGGCGTCAGCGAACTCCTCAGTCCAGGCGACGAGGTCGGCGTCGGCGGCGAGCGCCACCGGCAGCTCCTCCGGCGAGACGGCCCCCATGACCAGCAGGCGCGCCTCGATCCCCGCCATCCGCAGGTCCATCGCCTCGTTCGCCGTCGCGACCGCGAGCCACGACGCGCCCCCGGCCAGCGCGGCGACGGCGCTCAAGACCGCCCCATGCCCGTACCCCTCGCCCTTGACCACCGCGCACAGCTGGGCGTCCCCGGCCGCGGCGTCGAGCAGGCGGCAGTTGCGCTCGATCGCCGCGAGGTTGACGCGCGCCAGCGCACGCAGCGGCACGACCGCTCCTACAACCCGGCGAGCGTCTCGAGCACCTCGGCGCGCGAGACGAGCCCGACGTACCGGCCGTGCTCGACGACGGGGATCCGGTTGTGCTTCTTCTCGGCCATCAGGCGCGCAGCGTCGCGGACGTCGGCGTCCGCGTCGACGGTCACCGGGTCGGCGGTCATCATGTCCTCGACGTCGCCCGCGGTCGCCTTGCGCAGCCGCTCCTCGAAGCGCTTGAGCGGCTCGAGGAACACGACCCCGCCGAACAGGCTGATCATGTGCGGCAGGCGCAGGTCCCGCTCGTCGTCGCCGATCACGAGGTCGCTCTCGGTCACGATCCCGACGCACCGGCCGCCCTCGTTGACCACGGGCACCGCGGGCAGCTCCTGGTCGGCCATGAGGTGCACGACCGTCTCGACGCTGTCCTGCGGCGTGACGGTCGGGATGCGCGTGTCCATGATGTCGCGAACCTTCGGCATCGGCGGCTCCGCAGACTATTGTCTCGGCATGTCGTCGGTGCGGCGACGTGCAGCGGTGAAGCCGCGGGACGCTCCCGCTCCCGCCCGACGCCGGCGTGTCCTCCACTAGCGCGGCCGGCCGAGCGCCTCGATCACGTCGCTCGCGATCACGGCGTCCGGGCTGCGGCGCTGCGCGGCGGCGGCGCCCGCGTGGAGGTGGGACAGCACGCCCGCGCACGCCGCGGCGAACGGGTCGAGCTCCTTCGCGAGCAGCGCGGCGATGACGCCGGACAACACGTCGCCGGTCCCTGCCGTGGCAAGCGCGGGCACGCCGCCCGGCGAGACCGCCACGCGCCCGCCGGGCTCCGCGACCAGCGTGTCGTCGCCCTTCAGGACGACGATCGCGCCCGACTCGCGCGCCGCGGCCCGCGCGTGCTCCAGCCGGTGCGCCTTCACCGCGTCGCTCTCGACGTCCAGCAGACGGGCGAGCTCGCCGCCGTGCGGGGTGAGGATGGTGGGAGCGGAGCGCTCCACGAGGTCGCCGATGCGGCCGGCATGCGCGTTCAGGCCGTCGGCGTCGACGACCACCGGCACCTCCGCGCGCGCGACGAGCGCCCGCGCGAGAGCTAGGGAGCCGTCCGCCTTCCCGAACCCCGGCCCGACGACGAGCGCGCCCCCGCGCTTCGACGCCTCCTCGAGCACCCGCTCGAGACCGTCCTCGACCAGCGCGCCCTCGTCGTCCGGCAGCGGGATCGTCATGACCTCGAGCAGGCGCGTCTCGAAGACGAGGTTCAGCGACGCGGGGACGCAGCACGTGACGTAGCCCGCCCCGGCGCGCATCGCCGCCTCCGCCGCCATGCACGGCGCGCCGGTCAGCCCGGTCGACCCGCCGACGACGAGCACGTGGCCGCTCGAGAACTTCGTCGAGTCCGCCTCGCGCCGCGGGATCAGGTCGAGCGCGCCGTCGCCGATCAGCCCGGCGTCCGGCTCGACCGGCTCCCCCGGCGGGATGCCGATCTCGACCACGTGGACGTCGCCGGCGTGCTGCTTGCCGGGCGCGATCCACAGCCCGGGCTTCGCGCGGTGGAAGCTCGCGGTGCAGCGCGCGTCGACCGCCACGTCGTCGACCGCGCCCGTCGAGGCGTCGACCCCGCTCGGGACGTCGCACGCGACGACCGGCGCCTCCAGCGAGCTCAGAGCGAGGATCGCCGACCGCACCGGCTCGCGCACCTCCCCGGAGAACCCGGTCCCCAGCAGGCAGTCCACGGCGACCGCGGCGCCGGCCAACGCCTCCGCGGCGAACGGGCGCGGCCTCTCGCGGAGCCGCTCGAGGTTCGCGAGAGCGTCCCCGTTGTACGAGTCGAGATCGGTCGTCACGAGCACCTCGAGCTCGCGGCCGGCCTGCCGCAGCAGCCGCGCCGCGACGAACCCGTCCCCGCCGTTGTTGCCGCCGCCGCAGACGATCGCGACGCGCCCGGTGGGTGCGACGTCCTCGACCAGCGCGGCCAGCCCCTCCCCCGCCCGCTCCATCAGATCGAGCCCCGGGACGCCCCGCTCCTCGATCGCCCAGCGATCGGTCGCGCGCATCCGCTCCGCGTCGGGGAGCGGCTCCAGCCAGTCCGGCAGCGCCATCGGCCGCGGAAGCTACCGCGTGGGCGCCGCCGACCGGCTTGACACCTTTGGTCGACGGATGTAGACCACGCAGCATGGCTCTCAGCGACACCATCGTCTGCCTCAAGCCGATGTCGAAGGACATGCGCGGCGAGCTCGACCTCGTCGAGTCCGAGCTCGAGCAGTGCGAGAAGCTCGACTGCGAGACCCTCGAGGCGAGGCACCGCTTCAAGTTCGAGGTCGGCGGCGCGGGCGAGTGCGATTCGGAGATCGGTCGGCTCCTCGACGGCGTCCTCTACGGGACGCTCACCCACAAGTTCGTCGACGGCAACGGGATGCGGCGCGGCGTGCACGAAGGCTCCTGGCGCCTCAAGGGCGCGGTGGTCGCGAGCGGCAGGCTGACCGGCGTCACGAACGCCGGCACCCACCGCGAGCCGGTCTTCGAGCCCTGCCAGAAGTGCGAGGCGCCCGGCGTGATGGAGGGCATGCTCACCGGGACGATCCGCGGGCCGGAGACCAGCGACTTCCTCGGCTGCCGGATCCGCTGTGCCTACCGCATCCGGTTCGACCCGAGCAAGTCGGGCGGCGACGGGGCCGCGAGCGGCACGCTCGAGGGCGCGCTCGTCTGCACCTGTCCGAGCTGAGCCGCTACTCGACGGTGACGGTCTTCGCCAGGTTGCGCGGCTGGTCGACGTTCAGCCCACGCCGGCGCGCGATCGCGTAGGCCAGCATCTGCAGCGGGATCACCGCGAGGAGGGCCTGGAGGAGCCAGTTGGTGTCCGGCACGCGGATGACCTCCTCGGCGTGCTCACCGATGTCCACGTTGCCCTCGGTCGCGATCGCGATGACGTGGGCGCCGCGGGCGCGGACCTCCTGGATGTTCGAGACCATCTTGTCGAGCACCGGGGAGTTCGTGGCGACCGCGACGACCGGCGTCCTCTCGGACAGCAGCGCAATCGGGCCGTGCTTCATCTCGCCGGCGGCGTACGCGTCGGTCGCGATGTAGGAGATCTCCTTGAGCTTCAGCGCGCCCTCGAGCGCGACCGGCAGCCCGACGTGCCGGCCGAGGTAGAGGAAGAAGTCGTCCTCGAAGTGGTGCTCGGCGGCGCGGTCGATGATCCCGGTCGCGTCGAGCGAGTCGATCAGCTCGGTCATGAGGTGCGGCAGGCGCTTGACCTCGTGGACCAGCGACGCGATCTCGCCGGGCGGGAGCGTCCCGCGCAGCTCCGCGATCCGCAGCGCCACGAGCAGCATCACGGCCACCTGGCAGGCGAACGTCTTGGTCGCGGCGACGCTGATCTCCTGCCCGGCGCGGGTGAAGATCGTCGCGTCGGCGTCGCGGGTCGCCTGCGAGCCCATGACGTTCGTGACCGCGACGACCGTCGCGCCCTTGTCGCGCGCCACCCGCATCGCCGCCAGCGTGTCCGCCGTCTCGCCGGACTGCGTCATGCCGATCACCACGTCGCCGGGGCCCACGAGCGGGTCCGCGTAGCGGAACTCGGACGCGATGTCGACGCCGACCGGCACCTTCGCCCAGCTCTGGATCGCGTACCGGGCGAAGACGCCGCTGTGGTACGAGGTGCCGCAGGCGACGATGAGGATCCGCTTCGCGTCGCGCAGGATCGCCTCGTCGAGCTCCGCGCCGAAGTCGACGCCGGTCTCGCGCACGGTCCGGTCCGCGATCGTCTCCGCGACGGCGTCGGGCTGCTCGTGGATCTCCTTGAGCATGTACGTCTCGTAGCCGCCCTTCTCGGCGGTCTTCTCGTCCCAGTCGATCTCGACGACCTCGCGCTCGAGGACATCGCCGCCGGGGGTCAGGAACACGGTCTCGCCGGGGCGGATCGCGACGATCTCGCCGTTCTCGACGAACTGGACGCGGCGGGTGTGGGCGAGGAACGCGGGGACCGCGGAGGCGAGGAAGCGCTCCCCGTCGCCGACGCCCACGATCAGCGGGCACTCCTTGCGCGCGCCGACCAGCAGCCCCGGGTGCTCCTTCTGCATCGCGACGAACGCGAAGTGGCCCTCGAGCTCGGCGTACGCGCGGCGGACGGCCTCGACGAGGTCCGCGGTGGCCATGTGGTGCGCGACGAGGTGCGCGATGACCTCCGCGTCGGTCTCGGAGGTGAAGACCGCGCCCATGTCCTGCAGGCGGTGCTTGAGCGCCAGGTAGTTCTCGACGATCCCGTTCACGACGACGTGGACGGCGTCCTCGGTGTCGAAGTGCGGGTGGGCGTTCTCCTCGTTGACGCGGCCGTGGGTCGCCCAGCGCGTGTGCGCGATGCCGGTCGTGGCCTCGCGCGTCAGCGTCGTGACGCCTCCCTCGGCCCGCCGCGCGGCGAGCGCGGCGTCGAGGTTCGCGAGGTTGCCGACCGCGCGGATCGAGTCGATCTCGTCGCCGGCGAGCACGCTGACGCCCGCGGAGTCGTATCCGCGGTACTCGAGCTTGCGCAGGCCCTCGACGAGGAGGTCCTGTACCGGCCGGTGGCCGACGTAACCGACGATCCCGCACATGTGGTGGGACACGACCTTTCGTTCGCGGTCGAACGTCAGAGGGCCGCGGTCAAGAGCGGCCCTCGGAGGCGTTCGAGGTTAGCAACGGCTGTCCTGCCCGGCGGCAGGCGCCTGTGCACGCGTGGTGGACGTTTCGACGATGTCCGAGCGAGCACGTTCTCCTGTCCCGCTTTGCGCGCTCCCCCGCTTTGCGCGACGAAGCTCTTGCGAAGGACACTCCGGATTCGGTAGCGTCGCCTCGATCATTGGGCGGTGTCCGAATTCCCGCCCACGACCGCACGGAGGCAAGCGTGGCATCCACCGCCGAGAGCATCGACCAGCGTCCACGGGGCTATCGCGGGCCGCGACGACTCGGGATCGCCGGCCTGCTCACCTTCGTGCCGGGCGTCGCGCTGGCGCTCGGGCTTGCGACGACCGTGCTGGCCAGCAGCGCCTCGTCCTTCGTCGGAGACCTGGCGCGCCCTGCGATCAACCTCGTCCTCGAGGCCGTGGGCCAGCACAAGATTCCCGAGCGCGGCGACGACGTCTCGATGCTGCTGGTCCTGACCTTCGTCGGGTCGATCGTGGTGGCCTCCCTCGGCGCCTGCGCTCTCGTGCTCTCGTCCCTGTGGTCGATTGCGCGCTTCCAGCCTGGCAAGCGGCTCGTCGTGGCCTACCGCCACGTTCGGCCCGAGACCCGACAGCTCCCCATGGAGCCCGCGGCGCCGGCGGCGCTGCCCGCCGCCCCCGACGAGGCGATCGCAGCACCCGCGTCGGATGCACGCGAAGCAGTCGGCGCTGTACGCGCGTGACCGCGGACGAGCTCAAGGAGTTCGTCCCCGCGGCTCTCGAGCAGCTCTATCCGGGGCAGTGGGAGGTCTTCCTGCCTGGGCACATCTGGAAGATGGACCGCGGCGACGTCCCGTCGCTTCTGAGCGTCCACACGGGGGACGGCAACCCGGACTACATCCGGGTGCACAGCGGCGCCGCGATCCACGTTCCGTTCGGCGTCGAGGTCGCCCTGGCCGTCGCGAGCTTCAACAAACAGCTCTGGAACGGCCGCGCGTACCTTCAGGTCAACCAGGAGAGGTCGCTATGCCTGGTCGCCCTCGAGGAGAACTTCTTCGCCGAGGCGCTCTCGTACGACTTCATGCCCTCCCTCGACGACTTCGCGCGTCGGCTCGGGACGATGACTCTCTGGGCCGGAAAGCTCGGCGAGCAACTGCGCACCGAGCACGGCGGTGCCGCGATCGCCGGATCGGAAGTCGGCGTCCTCATCTGAGTCACCCCGCCGGTTCCCCGGAGCGCGCGGATTCTCATGCGCGCGTGGCGGACGATTCGACGATGTCGACCAATCGGCGGCAGACGGCGTCGGCCTCCTCGGCCGTCGGGGCCTCCACCATGACCCGGACGAGCTGCTCGGTCCCGCTGGGGCGCACGAGGACGCGCCCGCGGCCCTCCAGCGCCGCCGACTCCCGGTCGACGGCCTCGCGCAGCTCCTCGGAGGCCATCGCGCCGTCGCGATCGGGGACGCGGACGTTCACGAGCCTCTGCGGGAGCTTCTCCATCGCCTGGCGCTCGGCCAGGTCGGCGCCGCCGAGCGCCTCGAGCGTGAGCAGGGCGGCCGCGATCCCGTCGCCGGACGGGACGAACCCCATGTCGATCAGGTGGCCCGACTGCTCGCCGCCGAGCGGCCAGCCCTTCGCGCGCAGCGCCTCCAGGACGTACCGGTCGCCGACCTGCGTGATCTCGACCGGGATGCCGGCCTCGCGCATCGCCGCGTGGAAGCCGAAGTTCGTCATGACCGTGACGGCGACGCCCTCCGGGCGGCGGTGCAGCGCCGCGAGGGCGAGCAGCTCGTCGCCGTCGACGACCGCGCCCGTCCGGTCCTTGGCGAGCACGCGGTCGCCGTCGCCGTCGAAGGCGAACGCGACGTCGTGGCCCGCGGGGTCGAGCGCGTCGACGTGCGTGGAGCCGCAGCCCGCGTTGATGTTGCGGCCGTCGGGCGCGTCGGCGACCGCGGTCACCGTCGCGCCGAGGCGCCGGAAGGCCTCGGGCGCGACCTTGTGCGTCGCGCCGTTCGCGCAGTCGAGGAGGACGTTCACGCCGGTCAGGTCGAGCGCCTCGAAGCGCGTGTGCAGGGCGCGGAGGTAGTCCTCCTCGGTGCCGTGCAGCGCGTCGATGCGGCCGATGCGCGTGCCGGCCACCGGCTCGTCGAGGCGCGCCTCGATCGCGGCCTCGGCGTCGTCGGAGAGCTTGAAGCCGTCGCGGCCGAAGAACTTGATCCCGTTGTCGGCGTACGGGTTGTGCGACGCCGAGATGACCGCGGCGAGGTCGAGCTCGTAGCGGGCGAGGAGGAGGGGCGCGGCGGGGGTGGGCAGCACGCCGCCGAGCAGGACGTCGCCCCCCGCGGCGGCGATCCCCGCGGCGAGCGCGGACTCGAGCATCGGGCCGGACTCGCGCGTGTCGCGGATGACGAGGACGCGGGGCCGTTGCGCCTCGAGCTCGCGCGTCACGGCGTGGCCGAGCCTCAGGGCCAGCTCGGCCGTGACGACCTCGCCGGCGGCGCCACGGACGCCGTCGGTGCCGAACAGGCGGCGGGACACGGCGCAGGCGCGCGCTAGCGCTTGGAGAACTGCGGCCGCTTGCGGGCCTTCTTGAGGCCGGCCTTCTTGCGCTCCTTGGCGCGGGCGTCGCGCGTCAGGAAGCCGCGGCGCTTCAGCTCGCCGCGCAGGTTCGGGTCCGCGACGATGAGCGCGCGGCTGATGCCATGGCGCAGCGCGCCGGCCTGCGCGGAGACGCCGCCGCCGTGCATGCGCGCGACGACGTCCATCCGGCTGTCGAAGCCGACCGTCTCGAGCGGCTGGCGGATGTTGCGCTGCAGCGTCGGGCGCGGGAAGTACTCGTCGAGGCTCTTGCCGTTGATGGTGTAGGCGCCGGTGCCGGGCTTGAGGATCACGCGGGCGATCGCGGTCTTGCGCTTGCCGGTCGCGGTGTAGCGCGCGTCCGCGGCGAGGTCGATCGAGGCGACCGCGATCGGCTGGTCGGCGGTCACGTCGGCGTCGTCCGCGGCGGCGAACTGCTCCTCGGCGGCCTCGTGGAGGTCCTCCTCGTCGCCGTAGGGGGAACGGAGGGCGTCCTCGCCCTCGCCGACGATGTCCACCTCGAGGTCCAGGCCCGGGATGGCCGGCTTCTCGCGCGGGGGAGCGGGCGTGTCGTCCTCTTCGGCGGGTGCCTCGTCCTCGGCCGCGGGCTCGGCCTCGGCGGCGGGCTCGGGCTCGGCCTCGGCGGCGGGCTGCTCCTCCGCGACGGGCTCCTCGCGGGCGTCGGGCGCCTGTTCCTCGGGAGCGTCCGGGGTCGGCGCGTCGTCGGCGGGCGCGTTGGCCTGCTCGGACGCCTCGCCGCCTTCGGGCGCGGGCGTCTCCGGGGTCTCCGGGGTCTCGTCCTCGGGCGGTGTGGTCTCGTCGGCCACTACGACTCGATCTCCATCGGTTGCGGCTTCTGCGCCTGGTGCGGGTGCTCGGGCCCGGCGTAGACCTTGAGCTTGGTCAGCTGCTTCCGGGCGAGCCGGTTGCGCGGCATCATGCCCTTCACCGCGAGCCGGATGATCTCCTCCGGCCGGCGGTCCTGCATCTCCTGGAAGGTGCGGACCTTCAGGCCGCCGGGGTAGCCGGAGTGGCGGTAGTACTTCTTGTCGGACCGCTTGTTGCCGGTGACGGTGATCTTCTCGGCGTTGACGACGACGACGAAGTCCCCGGTGTCGACGTGCGGCGTGTACTCCGGCTTGCCCTTGCCGCGCAGCGCGTCGGCGATGCGGGTCGCGAGCCGGCCGAGGGTGTGGCCGGTCGCGTCGATCACGAGCCAGTTGCGCTCGCGCTCGGTGGGCTTGGCGACGTAGGTCTTCATGGCATCAGGACGGCCGCCTTCAGGCGGCCGCAGCGGCACAGCATAGCCCCTTGCCTTCGCAGGGCCTCGCGCGCGGACGTGGAACCACGCGTGGATGCGGCCGGCTCTGATGCTAGCGACCGTGCTCGCCCTCGCAGGCGCCGGCGGGGCGGGTGCTCAGGAGCAGGCGCTGTCGGCCCCGGCGGTGGTCTCGGACATCGCGTGCGTGCGCGCGTGCGCGCCGGACGGCGCGGCCTCCGCGGGCAGCGTGGTCCGCGTGCGCGGGCGGACGATGGCCCGCGTGCGCTGGGTGGTGTTCCTCGCCGGTCGCGGGCCGGCGGACGACGCCGTGGCGCCCGCGCTGCGCGCCCGGCGGCGGTCGGTCGACGTGCGGGTGCCGGAGGGCGCGCTGTCCGGCCGCGTGCGCCTGCGCAACGACGACGGCTCGCCGGCGAAGCCCTCTGTGGCGACGGTGACCATCCGCGGCGCGGCGCCGGGTGTCCCGGCCGGCCGTGCGCCGGCGATCCCCGATCGCGACACCACCGACGCGATCGACGCCCACGTCGACCGCTCGAAGGTCTTCTTCGACGACGGGCGGGACGCGACGCTGCGCTACGTCGTGACCGCGGGCCAGCCGGTGGAGGTCGCGGTGGAGCTGGTCCGCCGCGGCGGCGGGCCGGTCAGGCGCTGGACGCCGGGCGCCGTGCCGCCGGGGGCCGAGCAGTCGGTGGCGTGGGACGGGACGGTCTCCGGCGCCGCGGCGCCGGCCGGGCGCTACGAGTTCCGGGTCGCCCCGGTGGGCGCGGTCGCGGCCCAGTCGGCGGAGCGGCCCGAGGTCGTCGACTCCTTCCGCTTCTACGACCACAAGTTCCCGGTGCGCGGCGCGCACGACTTCGGCGCGGCCGGCGCGACGTTCGGCGCCTCGCGGCAGGGGCACACGCACCAGGGGCAGGACGTCTTCGCCGCGTGCGGCACGCCGCTCGTGGCGGCGCGGGGCGGCGTCGTCGTCTTCAAGGCGTGGCACGGGAACGCGGGCAACTACGTCGTCGTGCGCGGGGACGGCAACGGGATCGACTACGTCTACATGCACCTCGCGGCGCCCGCGGTCGTGGAGCGCGGCCAGCGGGTGCGGACCGGCGGGCGGCTCGGCGACGTCGGGGACACCGGGAACGCGGACGGGTGCCACCTGCACTTCGAGATGTGGTCGAAGCCGGGGTGGTACGAGGGCGGCGCGCCGTTCGACCCGCTGCCGGCGTTGCGCGCGTGGGATGCGGTGAGCTAGGCCGCACGCCGGGTACGGTCCCGGCATGGCCAAGCAGACCGTTGCCCTCTACACCGTGACCTCCGGAGATCGTCTCGAGGCGGCGCGGGCGAGCCTCGCCGACGCGCTCGGCGGCGCGAAGCTCGGCGACCTCGACGAGGAGGGTCACCTCGAGCTGTCGGTCGACGCGGAGTCGCCCGAGGCCGCGCGCGAGCTGGTGCGCGAGGCGTTCGCCCGCGCCGGCACCGGCGACGACTTCGTCATCCGCGAGACGACCGAGGGCCGCGAGATGCCCGACGACGACCCGCGCCAGGGGACCGAGGGAGGCACCGCACCCGCGCCCGACCGCGCCGCCCAGGTCGCCGACGCCGCGGACGCCGTCGCCGCCGCCGCGAGCACCACGTCCGGCGACGCCGCGGACGCGACGTCCTCCGCGACCGCCGACTCCGTCCGCGAGGCGGCCGGAGACGCCGCGGACACGGCGCGCACCGCCGCGGCGGCCGCCGCCGAGGCGGTCCGCGAGAAGGGAGCGGCGGGCGCGGCGCGCGACGCGGCCGACGCCGCGCGCGAAGCCGCGGCGAACGTGCGCGAGGCCGCCGCGGAGAAGGGCGCCGCGGGGGCGGCGAGCGACTACGCGAGCACGGCCGCGAACGCCGCGCAGGAGTCGCCGCTGCGGAGGTTCGCGCCGATCGGCGGCCTGCTGCTGCTTCTCGTGATCGTGCGCCGGCGGCGGCGCCGCTAGTCCTTGCTCGTGATGACGAGGACGCCGAAGACGACGGTCGCGGCGAAGGCGGCGGCGGCGAGGAAGGCGAGCGCCCCGTAGGCGGTCGCGGCTCCCGTGCGGCCCGCTCGGCGCGAGTCCGACGCGCGGGCGGCGCCGTGGATGCAGAGCGAGAACGTGAACGCGACGGACAGGGCGGCGAGCGGCGCCACCCAGACGAGCTCGAGCAGCGCGTCCCATTCGATCGCCGCGAGCCTCATGCCTCCGCCGTCAGGGCCGGGCCGCGCTGGAGGCGGCGGGCGAACGCGCCGGCGATGACCGTCAGCACGCAGAGCGACACGAGGACCGGGCCGAGCGCGCCCTCGCCGAAGACGCGGCTCGCGCCGTAGGCGATCGCGCCGATCCCACCGGCGCACGGGACGGTCAACACCCACGCGAGCGCGATGTTGCCGGCGACGCCCCAGCGAACGGCGGACAGCCGCCGCGCCGCGCCGGCGCCCATGACCGCGCCCGAGATCGTGTGCGTCGTCGAGAGCGGGAACCCGAGGTGGGTCGCGGTGAGGATGACCGCCGCGCCGCCGCCCTGGGCCGAGAACCCCTGGGCCGGGTCCATCTTGATGATCCGCGAGCCCATCGTCTTCATGATCCGCCAGCCGCCCGAGTACGTGCCGAGCGCGATCGCCGTCGCCGCGCTGACGATGACCCAGAACGGCGGGTCCGCGCCCGCCTGCAGGTCGCCGTGCGCGACGAGCGCGAGCGCGATGATCCCCATCGTCTTCTGCGCGTCGTTCGTGCCGTGCGCGAGCGAGAACATCGAGCCGGAGACGATCTGCCCGAGCCGGTAGCCGCGGTTGACGGGCCCCGGCCGCAGCCGTCCGACGACCCGGTAGGCGACGAGGATCGCGAGCCCGGCGGCGACGAACGCGAGAACCGGCGCGACGAGCGCCGGCACGAGCACCTTCTCTACGAGCCCGTCCCCGAGGACGACGTCCGGCCCCTCGGCCACGAACGCGGCGCCCGCGACACCGCCGATCAGCGCGTGCGACGAGCTCGACGGCAGCCCGAAGTACCAGGTCACGAGGTTCCACGCGATCGCGCCGATCAGCCCGGCGAACACGATCATCTCGTTGATCGCGTCGGCCTCCACGATGCCGCTCGCGATCGTCGCCGCGACCTCCAGCGAGATGAACGCGCCCGCGAAGTTCAGCAGCGCCGCGAGGCCGACCGCCGCCCGCGGCGACATCGCCCGCGTGGAGACCGTCGTGGCGACCGCGTTCGCCGTGTCGTGGAACCCGTTGGTGAAGTCGAACGCGAGCGCCGTCGCGACGACGATCACCAGGATGACGTCGGAGTCCACGCGGCCCGCTTGCTCCTACGAGTTCTTGATCACGATCGCCTCGAGCACGTCCGCGACGTGCTCGGTCGCGTCGATCGCGCCCTCGAGGCGCTCGAAGATGTCCTTCCAGCGGATCACGAACATCGGGTCGACCCCGGTCTCGAACAGCGACGCCATCGCCTCGCGCACGGCGCGGTCCCCGTCGTTCTCCAGCCGGTGGATGTCGACGGTGAAGTGGCGGATGTCCTCGAAGCCCCGCATCCGCGGCATCGCGGCGGCGACCTGGCGGCACGCGTCGCGCAGGATCTCCGCGAGCTTCTGCGCCTGCTCCATCGGCGCCTCGATCTTGTAGAGGATGAGGAAGTCCGCGCACTCCTCGGTCAGGTCGACGACGTCGTCGAGGGCCGACGCGAGCAGGATGATGTCCTCGCGGTCGATCGGCGTCACGAACGTCTGGTTGATCCGGTTGAAGATGTCGTGCGTGATCCGGTCGCCCTCCTGCTCGGCGAGCAGGATGTCCCGGGCCAGGGACGCGCGCTCGGGGAAGCCCTCGAGCATCTCGTGGAGCATCTCGCCCGCGCGGGCGACGTTCAGCGCCGCCTCCTCGAAGAGGTCGAAGAACTCGCGGTCCTTCGGGACGAAGACCTGGGAGAGCCGCGACATGCGGCGGCGAGTCTAGGTCATCGGGCGGCGGACGCGCGGTCAGCGCAGCAGGTCGATCAGCCGCCCGCCCAGCGGGCCCCGGACGAGCCGCGACTGCGAGTGCACGCTCGACTTCGCGATGTTCACGGTCGGGATCGACTTCACCCGCCTGTCGCCGATCTTCAGGTGCCAGGACTGCTGCGTCGCGGCGACGAGCGGGCCCTTGATCAGGACCCCGCGGGTGGTGCGCACCGACGCGCCCGGGAGCGGGTCGGGAGCGGTGAACCGCTCGGCCGAGACGGCGAGCACGAGCACCCCGAACATCACGACGACGACCCGCACCGTCGGCAGCTTCGTACGCCGGACGAGCCAGAGCCCGAAGATCGCGACCGCGAGCCGCGCGGGGCTCAGCGCGATGACCCCGATGACGAGCGCGGCGGCGACCATCATCCGCGAGAGCACGGCGGTCCGCCGGTGGGCGGCCTTCTGCTTGTTCGCCCGGATGTCGAGCCGCCGGACGCGCTTGTCGAGCCCTGCCGCGGTGACCGGGTCGTACTCGCCGCGCAGCTCGTCGAGGTCGCGGCGCAGGCGGCGATGGTCGTCCATGAGCCGGCCCAGCGCGGGCGGCATCCCCCACGGACGGCCGCGGTCGGGAACGACGCGGTGCAGGAGCCACGTGAACGCCAGCGGCAGCGGCAGCGCGAGGATCGCCAGCACGACGAGCTGCAGCCCGCGGCCGAGGATCTGCGCGTGGGGCACGAGCGAGAGGACGTCGGTGGGCACGAGGCCCGCGTCCTGCAGCTCGCCCCACGTCCAGATCGCGCCGAGGACGTACAGGACGGTCGCGGAGACGAGCGCGGCGGTGGGGACCCCGAGCGTCCACTTGAGGACGCGCGCGAGCTCGCTGCTCGCCGACGAGTAGTCGGTCGGCAGGGCCGCCGGCGGCGCATCGACGGCGCGCACGCGCGATGCCGAGGCTCCGCGTGCCGGCCGAAGCGCTGTGGGCTGGGCCGCCATGTTGCGATGAACTCAAACTCACCCGTCGGACGGAACACCCCGAACGCGCCTAGAGCCGCTCCTTGCGGACGGCCATCCCGATGCCGAGGTACGGCCCGCCCATCCGCTGCAGCACGTCGTCGTACTGGTCGGTGAACTCCGCGAAGTCCCACTGGCCGGCCTCCTCCGCGCGGAAGCGCCGCCACACCGCGCCGACGCCCGGGCACGCCTGGCTGACGATGTCGTGCAGGACGACGACGTTCGCGTGCGGCCGCACCGCCTCGAGGTCGCGCTGCGCGGTCTCCTCGTGGTGCGCGGCGTCGACGAGGGCGAGGTCGAACGGCCCCTCGCGCTCGACGAACCAGCCGAACTGCGGGATCTGGCTGTCGCCGACGACCATCCGCGTTCCCGGCCGCCCCTCGAGCTGCCGCCGCAGCCACGGCGAGTCGACCACGTCCATCGCGATCGCCTTGCGCAGCGTCGTGAAGCGGGACAGGTACTCGACCGTGATCAGGAACGTCCCGCCGTGGCGGACGCCGACCTCGAGGTAGGAGGAGATGGGGAGCCGCAAGAGCGCGGCCAGGTACGGCGCGAACTGGCGCGGATACTGCCAGTGCCGCAGCCCCTTGCCGGTGTGCGGGTACAGCTCGCGCGGGAACTCGTCGAGCTCCTCGTCGTTGAGGCCGAGCGCCGGGAGGATCTCGGCCTCGAGGCGCTCCGGGTCGCGCAGGACGTCGACGTCCGCGGTGCGGAGGATCTCGAGCGGCGCGACGTCGAGCTCGCGCGCGGGCGCGAAGCCCTCCTTCTCGACCAGCATCCGCGCCGCGATCCGCAGCCGCCGCTCGTCGAGGTACCTCGCGAGGCGACCCCGGAAGACCCGCTCGTCGAGGAGCCGCGCGACCTTCGCCGCGAGGCGCTCCCGCTCAGGCGCGCCGCGCGGCGGCGCGGCGCTCACTCCCACGTCGTGGGAAGGATCGCCGGCGCCGCCGGAATCATTCCCACTCGATCGTGCCCGGCGGCTTGGACGTGATGTCCAGGACCACGCGGTTCACCTCGCGCAGCTCGTTGATCATCCGTGAGGCGATCTGCTCGAGCAGGTCGTACGGCAGGCGCGCCCAATCCGCGGTCATCGCGTCGTCGGACGTGACGGCGCGGATGACGACGACCGAGCCGTAGGTCCGCTCGTCGCCCTGCACGCCGACGGTCCGGATGTCGGGCAGCACGCAGAACGACTGCCACAGGTCGCGGTACAGGCCTGCCTTGCGGATCTCGTCCTGGAGGACGTAGTCGGCGTCGCGCAGGAGGTCGAGGCGCTCCTTCGTCGCCTCGCCGCCGACGATGCGGATCGCGAGCCCCGGCCCGGGGAACGGCTGGCGCCAGACGAGGCGCTCGGGCAGCCCGAGCTCGGCGCCGACGGCGCGGACCTCGTCCTTGAACAGCGTGCGCAGCGGCTCGACGAGCTCGAACTGGAGGTCCTCGGGCAGGCCGCCGACGTTGTGGTGGGACTTGATCGTCGCGGCGCCGGTGCCGCCGCCGGACTCGATCACGTCCGAGTACAGCGTGCCCTGCACGAGGTACTTCGCGCCCTCGCCGCCCCGCAGACTTGCCAGGCGCGCGGCCTCCTCCTCGAAGACCCGGATGAACTCGGCGCCGATCGCCTTGCGCTTCGTCTCCGGGTCCGTGACGCCGGCGAGCTTCGCCAGGAAGCGCTCCTCGGCGTCGACCGCGACGAGCGGGACGTGGAAGTGGTCGCGGAACGTGGCGACGACCTGCTCGCCCTCGTTCTTGCGCATCAGGCCGTGATCGACGAACACGCACGTCAGCTGGTCGCCGATCGCGCGGTGGACGAGCAGCGCCGCGACGCTCGAGTCCACGCCCCCGGACAGCCCGCAGATCACGCGGCCGTCGCCGACCTGCGCCCGGATTCGCTCGATCTGCTCGTCGATGATGCTCGCCGCGCTCCACGTCAGGTCGGCGTCGCAGATGTCGCCGAGGAAGCGCTCGAGGATGTCCTGCCCGTACGGCGTGTGGACGACCTCGGGGTGGAACTGGATCCCGTAGATCCCGCGGTCGACGTTCTCGAGCGCGGCGACGGGCGACTCGCGCGACGACGCCAGGGCGGTGAACCCCGGCGGCGGCGCGTACACGGTGTCGCGGTGCGACATCCAGCAGGTCTGCTCGTTCGGCAGCCCCCGCAGGAGCCGCCCGGCCTCGCGGACCGTCAGCTCCGACCGGCCGAACTCGCCGATCTCCGCCCCCTCGACCCGCCCGCCGAGGGCGAGCGTCACCAGCTGCATGCCGTAGCAGATGCCCAGCACCGGGATGCCGAGCTCGAGCAGCTCCGGATCGAGGCGCGGCGCGCCGTCCGCGTACACCGACGCCGGCCCGCC
This sequence comes from Solirubrobacteraceae bacterium, assembly GCA_036389485.1. Classification (GTDB taxonomy): domain Bacteria; phylum Actinomycetota; class Thermoleophilia; order Solirubrobacterales; family Solirubrobacteraceae; genus CADCVT01. Next base: position 139,087 of record DASVPR010000018.1, on the reverse strand, counting down.
GGACAGGATCAGCCCCTTCGGGTTGCGCCGCCGGACCTCGTCCGCCCCGACGTGGTGCGGCAGCAGCTCGCTGAACACGCCGCACTCGCGCACGCGGCGCGCGATCAGCTGCGAGTACTGCCCCCCGTAGTCGAGGACGACGACCTCGTCGACCGCCCGCGGCGCCTCGACGTCGGTCGCGTGCTCCTCGACGACCTCGGGGGCGGCGTTCGAGGCGGTGACGATGGACTCCACGGACGCGCGCGGCTAGTTGGGGCCGCTCACCATCGCGGGCGTGCCGGAGAGGACCGGCGCGGGCCCCTCCGCGGCGCCGTTCGCGGCGGGCGGCGGTGCCGGGCGCTCCTCCTCGCGCGGCGCGGGCGCCGCGGCGCCGCGGCTTCCCATCCCGATCCCCTGCGCCGACTGGAGGTGCTTGCCCTCCGTCTGCAGGGCGGGCGCGACCATCAGCTCCGCGCGGTTGAACTCCGCGAGGTCCTGGTAGCCGCAGGTCGCCATCGACGTCCGCAGGCCGCCGAACAGGTTGAACGTGCCGTCGTTCTCGCGCGCGGGGCCGACGAGGATCTCCTCGAGCGTGCCGTTCTGGACCGTCGCCACCCGGGCGCCGCGGGGCAGCGTCGGGTGGAAGGTCGCCATGCCCCAGTGGAAGCCGTGGCCGGGCGCCTCGTACGCGCGCGCCAGCGGCGAGCCGATCATCACCGCGTCAGCGCCGCAGGCGATCGCCTTCGCGACGTCGCCCCCGTTGCGCATGCCGCCGTCGGCGACCACGTGGACGTACTCGCCGGTCTCGAGCATGTGCTGCGAGCGGGCCGCCGCGACGTCGGCGATCGCCGTCGCCTGCGGGACCCCGATGCCCAGCACCCCGCGCGTCGTGCACGCCGCGCCCGGGCCGACGCCGACCAGCACGGCCGCCGCGCCGGTGCGCATGAGGTGCAGGCCCGTGTGGTACGAGGCGCAGCCGCCGACGACCACCGGCACCTCGACCTCGCGGATGAACTCCTTGAGGTTGAGCGGCTCGGAGACGGTCGAGACGTGCTCGGCCGAGACCACCGTGCCCTGGATCACCAGGACGTCGAGGCCGGCCTCAAGCGCGAGCTCGTAGTACTGGCGCACCCGCTGCGGGGTCAGCGACGCCGAGACGACGACGCCCTGCTCCTTGATCTCGCGGATGCGGCGCTCGATCAGCTCGGGCTTGATCGGCTCGCGGTAGATGTCCTGCATCTCGCGCGTCGCCTGCTCGCGCGGGAGCTGCGCGATGCGCCGCAGCTGATCGTCCGCGTCCTCGTACCGCGTCCAGATCCCCTCGAGGTTCAGGACGGCGAGGCCGCCGAGCTTGCCGACGATGCCCGCGGTCTGCGGGGACACGACGCCGTCCATCGCGCTCGCCATGAGCGGCAGCTCGAAGCGGTAGTCGCCGAGCTTCCAGGAGATGTCCACGTCGTCGGGATCGCGCGTGCGCCGCGAGGGCACGATCGCGATGTCATCGAACCCGTAAGCGCGGCGGGCCTTCTTCCCGCGGCCGATCTCTACTTCCATTGCGCGATCCTAGGTCTCGAGGCGGACGGACGAGGCAGGATCGAGCGTAGCAACGGCGAATTTGGGGGTTTTCCTCCTAGACCCCCGCCGGCGCCTCGACGGCCTGGACCTCGACCTCCGGCACCAGCCGCTCCACCTCGCGGGGGTCGATGAGCCCCGCGCCCAGGCGCTGCGTCGACTCCGCCCCGCAGGCGACGCCGAACCGCAGGCACTCCTCCGGCGCGCGCCCCGTGTACCGGGCCGCCACGAAGCCCGCCAGGAAGGCGTCGCCCGAGCCGATCGTGGCGACCGGCTCGCGCGGCTCGATCCGCGCGCGCAGCAGCGTCGGGCCGTGCTCGGTGGGAAGGCAGGCGAAGCAGCCGTCGGGCGTCGTCATCAGCGCCTGCTTGGTCCCCAGGGTGCCCATCTCGCTGACCGCCGCGACCATGTCCTGCTCGTCGTTGAATTCGTGGCCGACCAGCTCCTCGGCCTCGATCAGGTTCGGCGAGATCACCGTCGGCTCGGCGCGGACCGCGTGGCGCAGCGGCTCGCCGTCGGTGTCGACGATGACCTCGACGTCGACCCGCTTCAGCTCGCGGATCAGCTGCGCGTACGCGTCGGCGTCCACCCCGCGCGGCAGCGACCCGGCCAGCACCACGATCGCCGCGCCGCGCGCGAGGTAGACGAGCTTGTCGCCGAACAGCTCGAGCTCCTTGTCCGAGACCGCGGGGCCGCGCTCGTTGACCTCCGTCTGCTCGCCGGTCGTCGGGTCGAGCACCGCGGTGTTCGTGCGCGACTCCTCCTGGATGCGGACGAAGTCGTTGAGGATCGACTCCTGGGTCAGCTGCTCGACGATGCGCGTCCCGGTGGGCCCGCCCTGCAGCCCCGTGGCGATCACCGGCTGGCCGAGCGTCTTCAGCGCGCGCGCGACGTTCACGCCCTTGCCGCCCGCCATCGTGGTCTGCTCCACGCTCCGGTGACGGCGCCCCGGGCGGAAGTTCGGCACCGAGAGCGTCTTGTCGATCGCCGCGTTGAGGGTGACGGTGATGATCATCGACGGCTTGCCACCCCCGCCCTCCGGACGACCCGCCGGCGCAGGAGCGCGAGCAGCACAGTACAGCCGACGAGCAGGACGACGAGCAGGATGGACGTCGGCTTCGACAGCACCGACGCGACGCGGTCGCCGAGCGAGGCCTCCTCGACCGCCGTGGCGGTGACGAGCGGGACGCGCTCGACGACCCTGCGGCCGACGCGCACCTCGATCGTGCCCACCTCCGCCCCGGCGGGCAGCGGTCCGTCGAGCTCTTCCGGCGCGCTGACGACGCGGCTGCTCGCGTTCGCGCCGCGCGGGAGGACGCGTTCCACGGTCTTCCCCGCGACCAGCTCGACGTCGTCGTCGCGGTACTCGAGGTCGGCGCTGGCCAGGACGCGCCCCTCCTTCAGCACCGTCCGGCGCTGGTAGCGCGACAGCCCGTACCGCAGCAGCGCGAGCGTGTCGGCGTTGCGGGCGGCCTCGGTGGGCTCGCCGAGGACGGCGCTCATGACCGTCACGCCGTCGCGTGTCCCCGAGCCGACGAGGACGTAGCCGGCCTGGTTGGTGCGGCCGGTCTTCACGCCGTCGACGAACGGGACGTTCCTGACGAGCGTGTTGCGGTTCTGGATCGTGCGCCGCCGGGAGCCGGTGCGCAGGACCGCGCGCGGGAGGTCCACGGTCTCGCGGAAGAACGGCTTGCGCCGCAGGATCTGGGCGAGCTTGACGAGGTCGCGCGCCGACGACCGGTTGTCGGGGTCGTCGAGGCCGATCGGGTTCGCGTAGTGGGTGTCCTTCAGGCCGAGCTCGCGCGCGCGGCGGTTCATCTCGTCGACGAACGCGTCGGTGGAGCCGGAGAGGCCGACGGCGAGGGTGACCGCGGCGTCGTTGGCGCTCGCGAGCAGGAGCGCGCGCAGCAGGTCGCGGACCTTCATCCGCTCGCCGTCCTGCAGGCCGATCACGGACTCGATCGGGCCGCCCTGGTAGCCGGGCGACGTGAGGACGTCGTCGAGCGCGATCCCCTCGAGCGCGAGCAGCGCCGTCATGAGCTTCGTGGTGGAGGCGATCGCGCGCCGCTCGCTCGCGTCGCGCGAGTAGACGACGTCGCCGGTGGTCGCCTCGACGAGGATCGCGCTCGGAGCCTGGATCGCCGGCGGGCCGCTCTGCGCGTGGGCGGGCGCCGCGAACGCGAGGATCACGACGAGGGCGATGAGCAGCCTGGCCGCGCTCACTCCGTCAGCCGGATCTTGTCCCCGACCGTGAGGCTGTTCGGATCGATGCCGGGGTTCAGCCGCTCGAGCTCGTCGACGCTGACGCCCGTCCGCTCGCTGATCAGCGCGAGCGTGTCGCCGGGCCGGACGGTGTAGGTCTTGCGCCTCGGCGTGGTCGAGGTGCGCGTCGTGCTCGTACGCTCGCCGTCGCGGTCCGTCCGGGCGCCGCGCGCCTCCCGGCGCTCCTCGGTCGTCGGGCTGTCGTCGCTGTCGCTCTCGTTGTCGCTCGTCGTGCCGTTGACCACGATGAGGACGGCCGCCACCGCCGCCAGCAGGGCGAGCGGCGCGAGGAAGCGCGACGGGCGGTTCGGGCGCATCGCGGGCGGAGTCTATGGCGGTGCTTACGCGCGCAGCGCCCATGCGGCCTCGCGGAGGCGCTCGGCCTCGGCGCGCGCGGCCTGCGCCGGCTCGCCGCCGTGCTGCTCGTGCGCGCGGGCGATGGAGCGGGAGGCGGTGACGAGCCCGCCATGAGGCCCGGGCGCGAACGCCGGCGCGAGGTCGTCGACCTTCCCGCCCTGCGCGCCGACGCCGGGCAGGAGGAAGGTGGCGCGCGGCATCAGCTCGCGCGCGCGGCGCAGGTGCTCGGGCGCCGTCGCGCCGACGACCGCTTCGGCGTCGAGCCGGTCGACCATGCCTGCGACGCGTTCCCACAGGCGCTCGCCGGTGTCGAGGCGCGCGTCCTGGAGGTCGCTCGCGCCGGGGTTCGACGTGCGGACGAGCACGAAGATCCCCTTGCCCGTCTGGAGGAAGGGCTCGAGCGAGTCCTGGCCGAGGTACGGGTTCACGGTGAGCGCGTCGGCGTCGAAGCCGGGGCCGAACCCGAGCAGCCCCTTCGCGTACGCCTCCGCGGAGACGCCGATGTCGCCGCGCTTGGCGTCGAGCAGCACGAGCAGGCCGGCCCGCCGGCCCGCCTCCGCCACGCGGTACAGCGCCCGCCATCCCGGCTGGCCGAGCCGCTCGAAGCGGGCGGCCTGCGGCTTGATCGCCACGCACGCAGGCCCCGCCGCCGCGATGAGCGCCATGCACTGCGCAACGACGAGATCCTCGCCGCTGGCCCGCGGCTCGCGCTCGGCAGCGCGCCGCGCGCGGGCCGACGCGTTCTCGCCGACGAGGTCGCTCCCCGACTCGCGCGGCTCCCCGCCAGCGAACTCGCCGCCGAACTCGCGGGCCTGCGCCGCGCCGAACTCACGCGCCCACGCGGCCGCCTCCTCCCGCGCCTCGGGCCACACCTCTTCGGGGTCCGGATCGAGGCCGAGGACGATCGACGACTCGCGGTCGGCGACCGCGGCCGCGAGGCGGTCTCGGAAGGGCACTTGCGCGGGGATGAGGGGCGCCGGCCGCTCGGCCGGCGCCAGGCTCACCTAGCCGTTGAGCTTCTGCTTCAGGCCCGATGCGGCCGAGAACTTCGCGGCCTTGCTGGCGGCGATCTGGATCTTCTCGCCGGTCGCCGGGTTGACGCCCTGGCGCGCGGCGCGGTCGGAGACGCTGAACTTGCCGAAGCCCGCGACGGAGACCTCGCCGCCGGACTGCAGCTCGCCCGCGATGACGTCGAAGACGGCCTCGACGGCCTTCTTCGCGTCCCCCGAGTCCACGCCGCCCCGCGAGGCGACGGCCTGAGCCAGCTCGTTCTTGTTCATGAGAATGTCCTCCCCATCTGCGGAAACGTCGCCGCACCTTAGTAGAGGCGACCGGCGGAAAGTGGCCTGACGGCCCGTTTCCGGCCCGTGTTTGCGCGCTTTTGGCCCACTTTCGCGACACTTCGCGCCCCTTCCGCGACACTTCAGCGCCGTGCCCCTCTCCCGGATCGCCTGGCTGCTGACCGTCGCTGCGGCGCTCGTCACCGCGCTGCTGCTGCTGATCTCCGACTACAACGGCTACGCGCTGCTCGCGGTCGCGGTCGGGCTCTCGGCGGCGATCAACCTGAAGTAGGCGAGCCCGCCTCGGCGGGCTCGGTGTGCACGATCACGTCGGCCAGGCTCGGGCACCGGTCGCGGACCGCACGCTCGATCTCGCCCGCGCGGCGGTGGGCGCTCGGCAGCGGCTGGTCGGGCGGGAGGAGCACGGTGATGAGGGCGACGCGCCCGCGCTCGGCGTCCCGGAAGCGGACCGCCGCGGCGGCGACGCCCGTGTAGCGCCGCACGACGTCCTCGATCGCGTCGCGCTCCTCAGCGACCTCGTCGCGCGACGGCTTGCTCGCCCAGTCGGTCCGCGACAGCGGCTCGATGTGCGTGTGGACCATCCGCAGCTCCGGGACCGCGCCCCGCACCGCGGCCTCCAGCTGCTCGACGGTCTCGTGCGCGTCGGCGAGCGACAGCCCGCGCGGGAGCTTGACGTGCAGCGACAGCTCGTAGCCGCCGGCGACCTGCATGACGCGGACGTTGTGGATCTCGCGGACGTCCGGCACCGAGAGCGCCGCGACCGTCGCCCGCTCGCGCAGGTCGCCCTCGACGGCGCGCGGCTCGACGTGGACGAGGACGTCCGCGCCCGGAAGTTCCGTTCGGATCGCGTCCTCGATCGCGTCCGCCGTCGTGTGCGCCTGGGCGAGGCCGCTGTCGGCGCTCAGCGCGACCACGAGGTCGACGAAGTGGCGGCCGGCCGCGTGGCGGACGCGCAGCCGCCGCACCTCGACCCCCATCCCCTCGAGCGCGCGCTTGACCGCCGTCTCGGCGTCCTCGCTCGCGCGGTCCATCAGCACGTCGATCGACCGCTTGACGAGCCGCGACGCCATGAGCAGCACGATCGCGGCGACGAGGAGGGCGGCGATCGCGTCCGCGCGCGGCTCGCCGGCCGCGACGAAGATCAGGCCGACGCTCACCGCGACGGTGCCGAGCAGGTCCGAGGCGAAGTGCAGGGCGTTGGACTCCAGCGCGGCGGAGTGGTGCTCGCGGGCGGCGCGGAAGCTGAGGGCGGCGCGGGAGGCGTCGACGGCGATGACGACGCCGAGGACGACGAACGTCCACCACGCGGCGTCGACGTCCGGGGCGGTGTGGGTCGTCAGGCGGTCGACCGCCTGCCACGCGAGCAGGCCCGAGATGACGATCAGAAAGCTCGACTCGCCCAGCGCCGCGAGGTGCTCGGCCTTCCCGTGGCCGTAGTGGTGCTGCTCGTCCGCGGGGCGGGTGGCGACGCGGATCGCGAAGAGCGTCAGCAGCGCGGCGACGAGGTCGGTGCCGGAGTGGGCGGCCTCCGCGACGAGGCCGAGGGATCCGGACGCGAGGCCCGCGACGAGCTTCACCGCGACGAGGAACGCCGCGGCCAGCACGCTGATCAGCGCGGTGCGCTGGGCCATGCGGCGGAGGCTAGCCCTCCGGCAGCCAGTCGAGCAGCGCTCGGGCCGCGCGGCCGCGGTGGCTGATCGCGTCCTTCTCGTGGGGTTCGAGCTCGGCCATCGTGCGGTCGGGATGCTCGGCCGGGACGAACGCGGGGTCGTAGCCGAAGCCGCCCGTGCCGCGCGGCTCCGCGGCGAGCGTGCCCTCGCACCGGCCCTCGACGACGTGCTCGGTTCCGGTTGCGGGATCGACGTACGCGAGCACGCAGACGTAGGCGACTTCGCTTCCGGCGGGCGCCTCGCGGAGGAGCTTGTCGAGGTTCTCCTCGTCGGTGGCGTGCTCGCCGGCGTAGCGGGCGCTGCGCACGCCGGGCGCTCCGTTGAGCGCCGCGGCCTGGATGCCGGAGTCGTCGGCGACCGCGGGGCGGTTCGTGGCCTGCGCCGCGGCGCGGGCCTTGATCAGCGCGTTCTCGGCGAAGGTGTCGCCCGTCTCGGGCGGGAGATCGACGTCGTCCGGGAGCGGGTCGAGCTTGTGCGGCGCGAGCAGCGGCTGCAGCTCGCGGACCTTGTGCGGGTTGCGCGTGGAGAGGACCAGCCTCACGTCTGGGCGAGGGCGGCGTCCTGGGCGGCGCGCAGCTCGTCGACGCCGTGCGCGGCGAGCGCCAGCAGGTCGTCGAGGCCGGCGCGCTGGAGCGGCATCCGCTCGGCCGTGGCCTGGACCTCGACGAGCGTGCCGCTCGCGGTCATCACGACGTTGGCGTCGACCTCGGCGGTCGAGTCCTCCTTGTAGTCGAGGTCGAGGAGAGCGGTCCCGTCGACGACCCCGCAGGAGATCGCGGCGATCTGCTCGGTGAGGGCGTCTTCGACCTGCGTGGCGCGGAGCGCGAGCGCCAGTGCGACGTAGCCGCCGGTGATCGCGGCGCACCTGGTTCCCCCGTCGGCGGTCAGGACGTCGCAGTCGATCCACACCGTCCGCTCCCCGAGCTTCTGGAAGTCGATCGCCTGCCTGAGGCTGCGGCCGATGAGGCGCTGGATCTCGACGGTGCGGCCGTCCGGGCGCCCCTTCGAGACGTCGCGCTGCTTCCGCTGGCCGGTGGAGGCGGGGAGCATCCCGTACTCCGCGGTGACCCAGCCGGTGCCCCGCCCCTCCATCCACCGCGGGACCGACTCCTCCACGGACGCAGTGCAGATGACGCGCGTCTCCCCCTGCTCGATGAGGACGGACCCGGTCGCACTCGGGACGAAGTCGGTGGTGAGGCGCGTCGGGCGGATCTGGTCGGGGGCTCTTCCGGTTCTCACGCGGCGACCCCCACGTCCACGCGCGCGATGTCGTTGAGCGGCATCTGGAGGAAGCGCGTGCCGAGCTGCTTGAACTCGTAGGGGTCGCCCGTGGTCAGGAACCGGTAGTCGCCCTCCTCCGCCATGTCGTCCCTCTGGAGCCCGCGGGAGCTCAGCGCGTGCTCGACCTGCCTCGCGAGGGCCTCGCCGGAGGTCACGATCGTGACGCCGCGGCCGAGGTGGCGCTGGAGGAGCGGGCGGACGAGCGGGTAGTGCGTGCAGCCGAGGATCACCGTGTCGACCTGCTTCGCGCGCAGCGGTGCGCAGTAGGCCTTCACGGTCTGGACGACCTCGTCGTCGAAGGGGAAGCCGCCCTGGATGATCGGCGCGAGGTCCGGTGCCGGGACGCTCGTCAGCTCGACGTACGGGTCGACGGCGGCGATCGCCTCGTCGTAGGCGCGGCTGCGGACGGTGATCGGCGTCGCCAGGAGGCCGATCCGCCCGTTGCGCGTGCTCGCGACCGCCTTCGCCGCCTCCGGCTTCACGACCCCGAGCACGTCGACGCCGAGCGTCGTCTCCATCATCCTGTGCTGGAGCGCGGGGAGCGCGGCCGACGTCGCGCTGTTGCACGCGACGACCAGCAGCTTCGCCTTCTCCTTCAGCAGCGTCTCCGCGATCTCGAGGCTGAACCGCTCCAGCTCCTCGACGGTCCTCTCGCCGTAGGGAAAGCGCGCGGTGTCGCCGAGGTAGACGAAGTCCTCGTGCGGCAGCGCGACCAGCAGCTCGTGCAGGACGGTCAGCCCGCCGACGCCGGAGTCGAAGACCGCGACCGGCCGCTGAGCGGGATCCCGGTCGCCGACGCGGTGAAGGTCGCTCGCCATCGGCGACCCATGTTCGCAAACGGGTCGGCGCGGTCAGTGGTCGGGCGCCGCGTCGTCCCGCGGCTCGTCATCGACGCGCGGTCGCTCGGGCGGAGGCTTGAGCCCGAGCTCCACCGGCCACAACGCGCCAAGGGCAGGGACCGCGACGAACAAGACCCCGATGATGACGAGCCCTTGATCCTCGGTCAGCGAGCCCATGCCGGCGGTCGCGCCTCCAACCAGAAGGAGGACCAGACCCGCTCGCCAGGCGAAGCTCCACATGATCAGACGATCTTATCGAATAGCAGTATGCCGACGACGACGATGGCGAGCGCGATCCCCCATCGTTCGCCCTGCACCTCTGTGTCGACGGCGAATCCCCGCCGACGGGCGCGTCCAGCGATCAGCGCGGCCGCGACATGTCCGAGCACCCAGCCCAGCGCGACCGCTTGGAGGAGGGACAGGAACATCGCCGCGGTCTGCCGCGCGCGTCGATCGCCGTCCCCCCTCGCGGGGCCCGCCTCAGCCCTTCTTGGGCGCGTCGCCGACGCCGTCGATCGCGTCCTTGAGCTTGTCGACGATCGTCTTGCCGATGTCGAAGTCCTTGCCGGCGCCGAACTTGACGACGGCGGCGAAGACGAGCGCGAGGAGCAGGATCAGCGCGACGTACTCGACGGTGCCCTGGCCGCGCTCGCGGTCGGGCGGGAGCGCCGTGAGGAAGGAGGTGTGCAGACGGGCGAAGAGGCGGTACGGCATCGGAGGACCTCCGAGACGAGAGTGGATGTGGGGTCCGATGCTCGGGGGCGGCGCGTGACGGATCGAGGCGTGGATGTTGCGGAAGGGCCGCGGGATCGCGACGGTTCTCCGCGGGGCACGACTACACTCGCGCCGATGCCACGCATCCCCCGCCTGCGCAGGGGCGAGGAGGACGTCCCGCCGGAGGCGCACGCCGAGGAGCAGGCGCATCCGGAGCAGCAGACGCAGCAGCTGACGTCGGGCGACCCGCTCGCCACCCCGGCACCCCCACCCGCGGCCGACCCCGCCGCGCCGTCGCCCCACGCCCTCACGGCAGGCGACCCGCTCGCGGGCCCCGCACCCCCGCCCCCGGCCGCTCCGGAACAGCCTGTCAGCGACGCCCCGCTCCGGTCCTCGCCCGCCGCGACCCCTTCGACCGGCGAATCCGCCGAAGCGGCCGAGGCCCCGGCCGGCGCGGAGTCGGAAGCCTCCGCGGGCGGCGGCGGCACTCCCGAAGCCGCAGCGACCTCCGAGCCCGGCTCCGGGCCGATGGAGGCGGGAGCCCCGACGACCGTGGAGCCCCCGGCGCAGACGGGGCCGTTGGAGTCGGAACCCCCGACGACCGTGGAGCCCCCGGCGCAGACGGGGCCGCCGACGGAGGCCCAACCTCCGCCGCCGTTCCCGCCCGCCGACGTGGAGCCGTCGACGCCGTCGGAGCCGATCTCTGTCGATGAAGCAGCCGGGACTCCGACGAGCACCGACCCTACGAGCGGCGAATCGCCGCAGCCGCTCGAACCGACCGCCGAGGCGCCCACCAGCGCCGAACCTCCACCGCCAGGCGCGCAGCACGCCCGCGACGCGCCTGCTAGTCCCGCACCCCCGCCGCCCGAATCCGCGGCAGACGCACCCCCAACCGCCGAGCCTGCGCCGCCGCTGGTGCCGGGCGCGGCGGAGGCTCCGACGGCGTCGCACGCCGAGGGTGGCGAGGGATTCGTGGGGTCGCCCGCGGCGGCCGCTGAGGCTGCTCAGCCCGGCGGACTTCGGCGGCTACTCGGACGTCGGCGACGTGGGCAGGCAGGCGAGGCTCCGACGGCGGCGGACGCGGCCCCCGCGGGTGAGGAGCAGCGGACGGAGGTGCTTCCACCTCCGCCGCCCCTCGTCGTCCCGCCCGAGGGAGGCACGATTCATGGCGTCGTGCCGGCCTCGCCGGCGGGCGAGGGCGAGGCGGCGACCGTCGTCGAGCAGCAACCTGCGGACGCACGGCCGAAGTTCCGCGAGCGGACGCGAATGCGGCGGAGGATGCGAGAGCTTCGCCGGCTCCGCGAGATCTCGTTCCGGGACCTGGGCGGGCTGACCTTCGACCTCCGCCGCTTCGGCCGCGAGCGACCGGACCTCGTGGCGGAGAAGCTCGAGGCGCTGCAGCGGATCGACGCGGAGCTCCGCTCGATCGAGACCGCGCTCGACGCCCGGCGGCCGCTGACCGAGCTGCGCGAGCCCGGCATCGCCGCCTGCCCGCGCTGCGGCACCCTCCACGGCACGGACGCGAACTTCTGCCCCGGCTGCGGCACGCCCCTGCGCGGGTCGGTCGTCCACGAGGCGGGGCCACTGCGCGTCACGCCGGTCGGCGCGGAGGGATCGCCTCCGGCGGGCGCGTCTCCGCTGGGTCAGCCGCCCGTCGGCCGGGCTCGTGCCGGCGAGCCCCCGACCGAGCAGCAGCAGCAGCCCGCCTCGCCGCCGCCGCCGTCGTGAGCACGGACGCGCCGCCGCCGCCGCCCGAGGAGGCGGGCACGATCGCCTGCCCGCGCTGCGGCGCGCCGGTCCCCGAGGATCAGGAGTGGTGCCTGGACTGCGGCTACGCCGCGCGGACGGTGGTACGGCCAACGCCCCGGTGGCGGGTCCCGATCGCGATCGCGGCCGTTGTCGCCGCTCTCGCCCTCGCGGCCCTCGCCGTCGCGTTCGTCGACCTGACCGAGGATCCCGAGGGCCCGCCGCAGACGACGCCCGGCACCGCGCCGACGACGATCCCGGCGACGACCACGACGCCGCCGCCGGTCACGGCGCCGCCGACCGTCCCGACCACACCGACGGTCCCGACCACGCCGACGGTGCCGACGGTCCCTACCATGCCCACCACACCCACCGCCCCGACCACGCCCACCGCGACCGCCCCCGCCGCCCCGCCGCCGCCGACGCAGCCGTAGAGGCTCCGAGGGCGGGCCCCGGGCGGAGGGACCGTCGCGCCGAGGCGAAGCGCCGCGGCGCGGGGACCGACGCGACCGCGGGTCACGCGGGGCCGTGGGGCGGGGCTCAGGCGAGGGCCGGCCAGCGCGACGCGAGGCGCTTCTGGGCCTCGCGCGCGAGCGGGTGGACCGGCACGCCGGGTGGTGACGGGACCTCGGGCGTGCTGAACGTGTCGAGGACGTCGCAGAGGGATCGCGCGAGCGCCCCGAGGTCGTAGCCGCCTTCGAGCACGAGGCCGACCGGGACGCCTAGGTCCGCGGCGAGCGAACGGATCGACGCGGCCATGGCGGCGTAGCCCGCGTCGGTGACGCGGCAGTCGGCGAGGGGGTCGTCGGCGTGGGCGTCGAAGCCCGCGCTGACCAAGATCAGCTCGGGGCGGTACGCCCGCGCCAACGGCCCGACGACGTGCGCGACCAAGGAAACGAAGGTCTCGTCGCCGGAGCCGGCCGGGACCGGCAGGTTCACCGTGTAGCCCTCCCCCGGTCCGCTTCCGACGTCCGACACCGGGCCGGTCCCCGGATAGAGGGGCCACTCGTGGATGGAAACGAAGAGCACCTCGTCGGTCGCGTGGAAGATGTCGTTCGTCCCGTTGCCGTGGTGGACGTCCCAGTCCAACACCAACACGCGCGAGAGCCCGTGGGCCGCAAGCGCGTGCGCCGCCGCGACCGCCACGTTGTTGAACAGGCAGAAGCCCATCGCCCGCGCCGCCTCGGCGTGGTGCCCCGGCGGTCGATGGACCGACGCGGCGAACGGAGCCGAATCGAAGAGCGCGTCGACGACGCCGGCCGCACCCCCCGCGGAGTGCAGCGCCGCCTCCCAGGAGCCGGGCGAGCACACGGTGTCGACGTCCAAAGCGCCCCCGCCGGCGGCCGCGAAGCGCTCGATCGCATCGACATACGCCGGAGGGTGGACCGCGAGCAGGAGCTCCCTCGCGGCCGCACTGGACGAGAGCCGGGTGAGCGCGAGGGAGCGGGACGAGAGCTCCTCCTCGAACGCCACGATCCGCGCCGCCCGCTCGGGGTGCGCCCCCGTGTCATGCGACAGCGACGACGGGTGCGACAGCAGGACCGCGGGCGGCATCGAGGGCTACGGTACCCGCCGTGCCCGCGCCGACGAGGATCGACGCCGACGTCGCCGTCATCGGCGCGGGCGGGGCCGGGCTCTACACCGCCCTCGCCGCCGCCGAGCACGGCGCGACGGTCGCCCTGATCTCCGCCACGCCGCTCGCCCAGACCGCGAGCTACTGGGCGCAGGGCGGCATCGCGGCGGCGCTGGCACACGACGACTCGCCACAGGAGCACCTCAGAGACACCGAACAGGCCGGCCGCGGCCTCACGCGGCACAGCGCGGCGCAGACCCTTGTCACCGAGGCACCGGAAGCGGTCAGGCACCTCGAGCGACTCGGCGTCCACTTCGACGCCGACCGCCACGGCAACCTCGCGCTCGGCCTCGAGGGCGGGCACTCGAAGCGCCGGGTCGTCCACGCCGGGGGGAGCGCGACGGGCCGCCGCGTCGTCCGCGAGCTCTCCGCGCGAGCGGTGGAGACCGACAGCATCACCGTCATCGAGGCGAAGGCCACCGACCTCTGGTGCCACGAGCACAAGGTCGTCGGCGTCCTCGTCGAGACCGGCCGCGCCGTTCGCAGCAGGGCGACGGTCATCACCGCCGGGGGCGCCGCGGCGCTGTGGAGCCGGACCACCAACCCTCCGGGCAGCACCGGCGCCGGGATGGTCCTCGCCCACCGCGCCGGCGCCGAGCTCGCCGACCTCGAGTTCCTCCAGTTCCACCCCACCGCCGTCACGGGGATCCCGCGGCGCGAGGGCTTCCTCGTCACCGAGGCGATCCGCGGCGAGGGCGCGACGCTCCACGGCCCCGACGGCGAGCGCTTCGTCGAGGAGCTCAAGCCGCGCGACGAGGTCGCCCTCGCCATCCACGCGAAGCTCAAGGAGACCGGCGCCACGCACGTCGGCCTCGACATGCGCCGCATCGATCCGGGGCTGTTCCCCAACGTCGTCAAGGCCCTCAGCGACTCCGGCCTCGACCCCGCGAAGGAGCTCATCCCGGTCGCGCCCGCCGCGCACTACATGATGGGCGGGATCGTCACCGACCTGCACGGCCGCTCGACAATCCCAGGGCTCTACGCGGTCGGCGAATCGGCGTGCACCGGTCTCCACGGGGCGAACCGTCTGGCGTCCAACAGCCTCAGCGAGTGCTTCGTCTTCGGCGCGCGCGCCGCGAGAGCCGCGCTCGACGAGCCGCCGCCCGCACCCACCGCGGAGCCGCCGCCCCCCGACCCCGTCGAGCCGCCGGGCGAGCAGACGAAGGACGCCATGTGGCGCCACGCCGGATTGGAGCGCTCACAGGAGGGACTCGAGGAACTGGCGCACGATCCTCATCCACTCGCCAGACTTGTCGCTGCGTGTGCGCTCGCCCGGCGGGAGTCGAGGGGCGCGCATCGCCGGCGTGACTTCCCGGATTGCGATCCGGGACTGGACGGGTATCACGCCGTCGTGGGGGGAAACGCCACGCCTGAATTCCGGGCGTGGACTTGAACGACGGCGTCTTCTTAACGCCAAATCAACAAACGGCACGTTCCCGCTTCTAGGCCCCGGGGCAAAATCCAGTCGCTCCGGGGTGATCCAGAGGAGGGATCGAGGGTCCATATGTTCCAGTACAGCCGGGGGATCTACCGGGAGCTGGCTCCGCATGTCGATGCGCGCGCGGGTCGGCCCGGTTGCAGCGCCCACGAGCATGTGCTCAGGGCGTGCGAGCAGACGATGGAGCGTCTGGCCACCGACCGGCACTACTTCGCACGGCCGGCACGGACGCTGTTCAACGACGTGCGCTTCTGCTTCCCGATGACCGCCCAGGCGCGCGTCTGGAGCGTCATCAACGTGTACGTCCATGCTGCCGAGGTGTACCTCGACAGCATCCCCAAGGCGGGCTACGACGTGAACGGCAATCCGCTGCAGTGCCGCGCGACCACGCGCAAGGGGACGGCATGCCAGCGGGTCCCTCTGCCGCACAACGGCTACTGCCCGTCGCATCAGCACCTGGCGGAGACCGAAGAGCAGGAGCTCGTCGCCGCCTAGAGGTTCGACCGGAGGGCGCGGGGCGCGGGCGCGCCCCTGATGCGTCCTGCTTGCAGCACCGCGCCGCCCCGGCATAGGGTCCGGGAACGCGCCTCTCGCTCCTCATCCTCGCCGTCGTCCGCTGCGGCGCGGCCGCCTCGGCGCGCCGCAGCCGCGACCTCGTGCGCTTCCGGGTGGTCCGGTAGCGGTTGCTCCTCGGCGTCGACGTCGGCGGGACGTTCACCGACGCCGTGCTCGTCGTCGACGGCCGTCCCGTCACGGCGAAGGCGCCCTCGACGCCGGAGGACCAGTCGCGCGGTGTCCTCGCCGCGGTCGAGGCCGCGCTCGAGAAGGCCGGCCGTGCCGCGGAGGAGGTGACGCAGTTCGCCCACGGGATGACGGTCGCGACGAACGCGCTGCTCGAGCGCAAGGGCGCGCGGACGGTGCTGGTCGCGACCGAGGGGTTCACGGACGTGGTGGAGCTGGGCCGCCAGCGGCGCAAGGACCTCTACCGGCTGTGCGCGCGGCACCCGGCGCCGCTGGTGCCGCCCGAGCGCCGGGTCGGCGCGCCGGAGCGGACCGGTCCGGAGGGTGTGATCCGCGAGCTGCGCGACGCCGGGGCGGTCGCGCGCGAGGTGCTCGATCACGAGCCCGAGGCGGTCGCGGTGTGCCTGCTGCACGCCGACCGCTTCCCCGAGCACGAGCGCGCGATCGGGGCCGCGCTCGCCGAGGCGGGCGACGTCCACGTGTCGCTCTCCCACGACGTCGTCGGGACGTTCCGCGAGTTCGAGCGTGCTGCGACGACCGAGGTGGACGCCGCGCTCTCGCCGCTGCTCGCCCGGTACCTGCGCGAGCTGGTGCGGCGCGGCGAGGCGGCGGGCCTCCCCCACCCCTCGATCATGCAGTCGAGCGGAGGGCTGGCCGACGCGGAGCTGGCCGCGCGGCACGCGGCGCTGACCGTGCTCTCCGGCCCGGCGGGCGGCGCCGCCGCGGCGGCGCTGATCGCGGAGCGGACCGGCGTCCCCGACCTGCTCTGCTTCGACATGGGCGGGACCTCGTGCGACGTGTGCGTGGTCGAGGACGGGCGCGTCCGCGAGACCGCGGGCCGCGAGGTCGGCGGGCGCCCGCTGACGCTGCCGATGGTCGACATCCACACGGTCGGCGCGGGCGGCGGGTCGATCGGATGGATCGACCCGGGCGGCGCGCTGCGGGTCGGGCCGCGGAGCGCGGGCGCCGATCCCGGCCCGGCCTGCTACGGCCGCGGCGGCACGGAGCCGACGGTGACCGACGCCAACCTCGTCCTCGGCCTGCTCGACCGCGAGACGCCCCTGGCGGGCGGGGTCGCGCTGGACGCGGACGCCGCCGCCGAGGCGCTCGGGAGGCTCGGCTTCGACGACGTCGAGGAGGCGGCGCGCGGGATCGTCCGCGTCGCGAACGCCGAGATGGTGCGCGCGCTGCGGGTCATGACCGTCGAGCGCGGCGTCGACCCGCGCGGCTTCGCGCTGCTCGCGTTCGGCGGCGCTGGCGGCCTGCACGCGGCCGACATCGCCGACGAGCTCGGCATCGACCGGATCGTCTGCCCGCGCGCCGGCGGCGTGCTCAGCGCGCTCGGCCTCGCCGCCGCCGACCGCCGGGTGGACGTGCAGCGCACGGTCCTGGGCCGCGAGTACGACGTCGGCGAGCTGGTCGAGGAGGCGCGCGCGCGGATCGGGGGCGGCGACGCCGAGAGCGAGGTCGTCTACGACTGCCGCTTCAGGGGGCAGTCGTTCGAGCTGACCGTCGGCGACCCGTCCGACTTCCCGCGCGCCCACGAGGAGCGCTACGGGTTCGTCGAGGAGGATGGAGAGGTCGAGGTCGTGACGGTGCGGGCGACCGCGCGCGTCGCCGGGCCGCGCGTCGAGCTGGCGGCCTCGGGCGGCGAGCCCGAGCGCGCGCGGCGCTCGACGGTCCTGGGCGAGGAGACGGAGGTCCTGCGCGGCGAGCTGCCGCCCGGCACGCGGGTCGAGGGGCCGGCGGTCTGCGCGCTGCCCGAGGCGACGCTGGCGGTGCCGCGCGGCTGGAGCGGCGAAGTCGACGACCACGGGACGGTGGTGCTCCATCGATCCGGTTGAGCTGCAGGTCGCGACCGGCGCGCTGCGCGCCGCGTGCGAGGAGATGGGCGCGGTGCTCGTCCGCGCCGCGCACTCCGCGAACATCAAGGAGCGCCGCGACTGCTCGACCGCGCTCTTCGACCCCGACGGGCAGATGGTCATGCAGGCCGAGCACATCCCGGTCCACCTCGGGGCGATGCCGGCGGCGGTGCGCGCGGTGCTCGGCGAGCAGCACACCGACGGCGTCGCGTGGATCCTCAACGACCCGTTCGCCGGCGGGACGCACCTCCCCGACATCACCGTGATCACGCCGGTGTTCGCCGATGACCGCCTGCTCGGGTTCGCGGCGAGCCGCGCCCACCATGCGGACGTCGGCGGCCGCATCCCGGGCTCGATGCCGGCCGACTCGACGACACTCGACGAGGAGGGCGTCGTCATCGGGCCGCAGCGCCTGACGCCGGACCTCGTCGACGAGCTGGCGGGCCGGATGCGCCAGCCGCAGCAGCGCCGCGCCGACCTGCGCGCGCAGGTCGCGGCGAACGCGCTCGGGGCGAAGCGGCTGCGCGAGCTGGCCGGCCGGATGGGCGCCGACCGGCTCGCGGAGGCGACCGACGAGGTCATCGCCTACGCCGAGCGGCGGACGCGGGCGCAGCTCGCCGAGATGGAGGACGGCGTGCGCGAGGCCGTCGACGTGCTCGAGGCGGCCGACGGCGACCTCGAGCTGCGGCTGCGCGCGGAGGTCCGCGGCGACGAGCTCGTCCTCGACTTCGCCGGCAGCGCCGAGCAGCACCGCGGCAACCTCAACTGCCCGCTGGCGGTGACGGAGTCCGCGTGCCTGTTCGCGCTGCGCGTGCTCACCGACCCCGACATCCCCGCGAGCGCCGGCGCGGCGCGGCCGCTGCACGTCCGCGCGCCCGAGGGCTCGCTGCTCAACGCGCGGGCGCCGGCGGCCGTGGTCGGCGGGAACGTCGAGACCTCCTCGCGCGTGGCCGACCTCGTCCTGCGCGCGTTCGGCCGCGCGCTCGGCCAGGGGACGATGAACAACCTGACGCTGGGGAGCGACGCGTTCACGTACTACGAGACGCTCGGCGGCGGCCAGGGCGCGTGCCCCGACGCCGACGGCCCGAGCGGCGTCCACGTCGCGATGAGCAACACGCTGAACACGCCGGTGGAGGCGCTCGAGCTGGAGTTCCCGCTGCGCGTGACCGAGTACGCGCTGCGCCGCGGGTCGGGCGGCGCCGGCGAGCACCGGGGCGGCGACGGCGTGGTGCGCGAGGTCGAGGCGCTCGCCGACATGACGTACTCGCTCATCACCGAGCGCCGGCGCCACGCGCCGGCCGGCGCGGCGGGCGGGGCGCCGGGCGCGAAGGGCCGCAACCTGCTCGACGGCGAGGAGCTGCCGCCGAAGGCGACGGGAGAGCTGCGCGAGGGGCAGCGACTGCGGATCGAGACCCCGGGCGGCGGGGGCCACGGCGAGCCGCGCGACTAGCGCTCCTCGGCGACGACCTCCACACGGCCCGGCCACGGCGCGAGCAGGCCGGCGATGTCCTCGCGCCCGTCGATCGGCTCCTCGTAGCACCAGAACGCGTCGGGCGCCCCGGCCGCGCTGAAGTACGACGCGTCGCCCTTGAACGGGCAGTGCGACCGCGTGGTGCTCGGCGTCAGCAGGTCCATCCGGACGTCCTCGCGCGGCAGGTAGTACCGGATCGGCAGGCCGGCCTCGTGCAGCTCCAGCGCGCGGTCGGACTCGGCGAGCACCTGGCCGTCGCGCTCGACCCTTATGTGCTTGGTGCTCGGCTTCGTCTCGATCCGGTGCGCGCGAGTAAGGGGCATGGGTCCCAAAGTAGCTCCATCTGCCTGATGTAAGGGAGGCGCCTTACGTCGAAAGTGCACGCTCATGAACACCACTCTCCACCACACCGTCGTCGCCGCTCGTCTTGCCGACTTCCGCCGCGTCGCGGCCGAGGAGCGGCTCGTGGACCGGGCGCGGCCGGCGCCGCGCGCGTCGTCGCGTGCGACGCGGCGCGCCCTCCGGCGCCGCGTCCTGCGCGCCGCCTCGTGAGGGCGGATACTGCACATGTGCCAGCACGCGTGAGCAGCAGCCGGTTCGTCGGGCGGGCGCCCGAGCTCGCGGAGCTCGAGCACCTGCTCGGCGAGGCCGCCGGCGGCCACGCGCAGATGGCGTTCGTGACCGGCGAGTCCGGGATGGGCAAGACGCGGCTCGTCGACGAGCTGGCCGCGCGGGCGGGCGCCGACGGGGCCCGCGTGCTGTTCGGCGAGTGCATCGAGCTGGGCGCCGGCGAGCTGCCGTACGCGCCGATCGTCGGCGCGCTGCGCCCGCTGGTCCGCCGCGGCGATCCGGTCCTCGACGCACTCGGCCACGCCCGCGCAGAGCTCGCGCAGCTGCTGCCCGAGCTCGGCGAGTCGCGCCCGGCGCCGGTCGACGCCGCGACCGCCACGCCGCAGGCCCGGCTCTTCGAGGCGCTCCTCGCGCTGCTCGAGCGGCTCGGGCGGGAGGCGCCGGTCCTGCTCGTCGTCGAGGACCTCCACTGGGCCGATCGCTCGACCCGCGACTTCCTGATCTTCCTGTCCCGCGCGCTGTGCCGCGAGCGCGTGCTCGTGGTCGGGACGTACCGCAGCGACGAGCTGCACCGCCGCCACCCGCTGCGGCCGGTCATCGCCGAGCTGGAGCGCTCCGAGCGCGCCCGGCGGATCGACCTGCGGCCGTTCAGCCGCGAGGAGCTCGCGGCGCAGCTCACCGACATCCTCGGGGCGGAGCCGGAGCGGACGCTCGTCGAGCGGCTGTACTCGCGCAGCGACGGCAACCCGCTCTTCGCCGAGGAGCTGCTCGCGGCGGGCAGCGACGGCCGCGGCGAGCTTCCCCCCACGCTGCGCGACGCGCTGATCGTGCGGGTCGAGGCGCTGCCGGAGGCCGCCCAGGAGCTGTTGCGCGTCGTCGCGGCGGGGCGGCGGGTCGAGCACGACGTCCTGCGCGAGGTCAGCGCGATCGAGGGGCGCCCGCTGCGCGAGGCGCTGCGAGAGGCCGTGGCGCACGGGTTCCTCGTCCCGGACGAGGATGGCCGGTACGCATTCCGGCACGCGCTGCTGCGCGAGGCGGTCGTCGACGACCTGCTCCCCGGCGAGCAGACCGAGCTGCATCTGGGGCTCGCCGAGGCGATCGAGAAGCGCTTGGTCTCCGAGGAGGGCGACCGCGGCGCGGCGACGCTGGACCTCGCCGCGGAGGTCGCCCACCACTACGCGGAGGCCGGCGACCGGCCGCGCGCATTCTCGGCGGCGCTGCGCGCGGCGGCCGACGCCGAGCAGGTCCACGCCTACGGCGAGGCCGCGACCCTCTTCGAGCGCGCCCTGGAGCTGTGGGCGCGCGTGTCCGATCCCGAGACGCTCGCCGGCTGCGACCACGTCGAGCTGCTGCGGCGCGCGGCGCGCGCGCACGACCTCGCCGGGGAGACCAACCGGATGCGCACGCTCCTGCGCGAGGCGCTCGACGAGGTCGATCGGGAGAAGGAGCCGGTGCGCGCGGCGGCCCTGCTCGAACGGCTCGGCCGCGCGCGGTGGTCGCTCGGCAAGGGCGCGGAGGCGCTCGAGGCCTACGACGAGGCGCTCGCGCTGCTGCCGCCGGACGAGGTCTCCGAGGAGCGCGCCCGCGTGCTGGCGGCGCAGGGCTGGGGCCGGATGCTCGCCGGGCTGCCGGGCGCGGAGGACTGGTGCCTGCAGGCGATCGAGGCCGCGCGGGCGGCCGGGTCGCGGGCGGTCGAGGAGCACGCGCTCAACACGCTCGGCGTCGTGCAGACGGCCAACGGCGACGCCGAGGCGGGCGAGGCGTCGCTGCGCCGCTCGATCGCGATGGCGCGCGAGGACGGCCTGATCGACGACATCCACCGCGGGTGGTCGAACCTGGCGGACGCGCTGTACGTCGTGGGCCGGACCGCGGAGGCGCGCGAGGTCGCGCTCGAGGGGCTGGCGGAGCTGCGCGGGTCCGGGCACTGCCGGTGGCTGACGCTGACGCTGATCGAGATCGAGTTCCACCTCGGCAACTGGGACGTCGCGGCCGAGCTGCTGAGCGAGGACGACCTGATGCGCGCGACGAGCAACGCGCGCATCCACCTGCTGCTGCGGCGCGCGGAGCTGATGCTGGGTCGCGGCGACGTCGAGGACGCGATCCCGCTCCTCGAGGAGGCCCGCGACCGCACGGCGCGCTCTCTGGAGCCGCAGTGGCACGACCCGATCGCCGCCGCGCTGGCCGAGGCGTACGGCCGGCGGCGCCGGTTCGACGACGCGCGGGCGGTCGTCTCGTGCGGGCTCGAACGGCTGGGCGGCGGGCCGGGCGCCTGCCACGTCGCGGCCGCGGGCGCCGCGGTCGAGGCCGACGCCGCGCAGCACGCGCGGCACCTGGGCCGCGACGACGAGGCCGCCGCGGCCGTGGCGCGCGCCGCCGAGCTCGCGGCGATCGCGGCGGAGACCGCGGCGTCCGTGCTCGGGCGCGCGCGGCCCCGCAGCGCGCCGTACGCGGCGACCGCGGCGGCCGAGGCGGCGCGGGCGCGCGGCGAGGACGATCCCTCCGCCTGGGTCGCGATCGCGACCGCGTGGGAGACGCTCGGCGAGCCCTACGAGGTCGCCCGCGCCCGCTGGCGGGAGGCCGAGGCGCAGGCGGGGGCCGGCGACCGCGCAGCGGCCCAGGCGGCGGCCGAGGCCGCGCACGAGATCGCGCGCTCGCTCGACGCCCGCTGGCTGCTCGCCGAGCTGGACGTCCTCGCCCGGCGCGCCCGGCTGCGCCTCGGCGGCGACGACGACGGTCAGCCCGACGCCGCGCCGCCCGAGCCCGCCGACGAGCTCGGCCTCACCGCCCGCGAGCGCGAGGTCCTCGCCCTGCTCGCCGAGGGCCGCACGAACCGCGAGATCGGCGAGACGCTCTTCATGGCCGAGAAGACCGCCAGCGTCCACGTCTCCCGAATCCTCGCGAAGCTCGACGTCCGGTCGCGCACGGAGGCCGCGGCCGTCGCGCACCGCCTCGGCCTCGCCGCATAGGGGACTGTCCCCGCAACATGAAGGGGACTGTCCCCGCAATGTGAAGGGGACTGTCCCCCCAATGTGAAGGGGACTGTCCCCGAAATATTAAGGGGACTGTCCCCCCTACTCTGGGCGGCATGCGGGTTGCTTTCCTCGGGCTCGGGATCATGGGGTCCCGGATGGCCGCGAACCTCCGGGAGGCCGGTCACGATCTGGTCGTCTGGAACCGGACGCGGGAGAAGGCGGAGGCGTTCGGCGGGCGGGTCGCGGCGACGCCGAAGGAGGCCGCGGCGGACGCCGAGGTCGTCATCACGATGGTCGTCGACGGCCCGCAGGTCGAGCGGGTGCTGCTCGGCGAGGACGGCGCCGCGGACGGCGCGCGCGAGGGCACGCTCTTCGTCGACATGTCGACCATCGGGCCGGCGGCGGCCCGCGCGATCGGCGCGGCCCTGCGGGAACGCGGCCTGAAGTTCGTCGACGCGCCCGTGACCGGCTCGTCGCCGAAAGCCGAGGCCGGGACGCTCACGATCATGGCGGGCGGCGACGCGCCGGACGTCGAGCGGGCGCGCGCCCTCTTCGAGGCGATGGGCGAGACGATCGTGCACGCCGGCGCGCTCGGTCAGGGCCAGATGGTCAAGCTCATCAACAACTCGCTCGCCGCCGCGAACACGGTCGCGCTGGCGCAGGCGCTGCTGGCCGGCAAGGCGACCGGCGCGGACCTCGACGCGCTGGTGGCGGTGATGAGCGCGGGCTCGGCAGGCTCCGCGATGCTCGACCTCAAGGCGAAACCCATGCGTGAGCACGACTTCTCCACGCTGTTCAAGACCGAGCACATGCTCAAGGACGTCCGTCTCTGCCTCGAGGAGACGCAGGCCGCGGGCGTGCCGTTCCCGGCCGCGGCGGACGCCCGCGAGATCCTCACCGCGACCGTCGGGCGCGGCCTCGGCGAGGCGGACTTCGGGGCCGTTCTCGCAGCGCTGGAGGACCTTTCCGGCATCCGCCTCTGACTGATCTTCGCTCAGTGTTGGTTTCTGGACGGATTTGGGATTTTGGGCTTGTTATGGCACGATCAGGGGCAATCCCGTCGCCCTGTCCCCTGTTGTTGGGGCGCTCGGGATTCCTTGTTGTTCGCAACCGAAATCTGACTCCACATGCCTATCGCGTTCAAGGAATGGGCGGTGACCGTCCGCGCGCTTGCGGAGGGTGAGCAGCTCGTCACGCTGAGGAAGGGCGGGATCCGGGAGACCGGCAAGCACTTCAAGCTCGAGCACGACCGCTTCTTCCTGTACCCCACGTTCGACCACCAGCAGAACGACCTCGTCCGGGAGTCCCACCAGCCGGAGCTGCGCCGCGCCCTCGAGGAGGGCGTGTGGGCGGACGGCGAGCCCCCCGTCGAGGCCCTCACGCAGGACGGCGGCATCGCCCAGCCGGAGCGGGTCCGCATCCGCGCCTGGGCCGAGGTCGCCGCGCACGTCACCGTGACGGATCCCCGCACGGTCGACGCGCTGTCCCCCTACTACGTCTGGACCACGGACTACGCGGAGAAGCGGCTCGCCTGGAAGCGCCGTCACCCGCTGCACGTCCTGCTCCTGCGCACCTACCGGATCCCGCGGCCCGTCACCGTCAAGGTGAAGGACGCCTATGCGGGCTGCCGCTCGTGGTGCGAGATCCAGCGCGACCTGCCCTTCGAGGGCACGCCGGTCCTCTCGGACGACGAGTTCGAGCGCGCCGCCGAGGAGATCCTCGCGATCGTCGGCGGCGGCGAAGGGGTCGACCGGCGCGAGCCGGCGCTGGTCTAGGGATTGCCCCTCCACGGGGCGAAGCGCGTCCTCTGCGTGGGCATCGGCGGCGGCGGTGACGTCGTCGGCGCCCTCGCCGCGGGCCACTACGCGCGGTCGGTCGGCGCGGAGGCGGTCGTCGGCGGGCTGACGTGGGAGCGTCGCCCGATCGACCCGCGGCCGGGCCCGCGCCGGCTCGACGAGATCGAGGGGGCGGAGGTGCTGAACGACGCGGTGGCGCTGGCGGGGCCGGAGACGGCGACCGCGGACGGCGGCGTCGCGTTCGCGGAGTCGCACATGGCGCGGCACCTCGGCGAGCGGACGGTCTTGGTGGACCCGAACTCCGGGCCGGCGCGGGTCGGCGCGGGGCTGACGGACGCTGCGCGGAAGCTCGGGTGCGACGCGCTCGTGCTGCTCGACGTCGGCGGCGACGCCCTCGCCCACGGCGACGAGCCGGGGCTGGCGAGCCCGCTGGCGGACGCGATCATGCTCGCGGCGGCGCGGCACGTCGACCCGGAGCTGCGGGTCGTCGCGGCCGTGTTCGGCGCCGGGTGCGACGGCGAGCTGACGCCGGCGGAGGTCCTCGACCGGATCGCCGAGGTCGCGGCGCACGACGGGTGGCTCGGCGCGTACGGCCTGAGCCCGGAGGCGGCGTCATCGCTCGAGGCGGCGATCGCCGTCGTGCCGACCGAGGCCAGCGCGATGGCGGTGCGGTGCGCGCGGGGCGCCCGCGGCGGGACGACGATCCGCCGGGGCCGGCGCAAGGTCGAGCTGTCCCCCGTCGGCGGCCTGACCTTCTTCCTCGATCCGGAGATCGCGATGGCCAGCGCGGCCCGTCTCGCCGACGCCGTCACCGACGCGGAGAGCCTCCCCGACGCGAACGCGATCCTCCATCGCCTCGGCGTGCGGAGCGAGCTCGACTACGAGATCGAGATGGCGGCGCGGTAGAACGAGCCCCGTGTGGCTCGAGACCGACTCCGAGCACTTCACCGCCCGCCACAGCGAGCTCGACGCCGACGGAGCGGCGGCCGTGCTGGCGATGCTGGAGCGGACGCGAGTCGCGCTCGCGCCGCACCTGCACGACCTGCCGTCCGGCGTCTCGGTCGTGCTCCACGGGACGACCGCGCAGCTCCACGTCGCCCAGCCGCTGCTGCCGGTCGCGGTGCGGTTGACCGCGCCCGCGTCGCGGCGGTACATCGTCGGCTGGCCGGGGCGCGACTCGCTGCACGTGCTCGCGCCGGGGCTGCTGGAGGAGCGGGCGTCCGCCGTGCCGGGCTCGCGCGAGATGCTGCTGCTCGCGCCCGCGGCGCTCTACGCACAGCTCGCGATCCGGGCGAGCAACCCGCGGCTGGCCCGCGCGCGGCGGCTGCGGTGGGCGTGGCTCGTGCTCGGCGCCGCGCAGTACCTCTCGGGCCAGACCGCGCACGCGCGGCCGGCGGTGAAGCGGCGGCTGTACGAGGGGCCGGAGCCCGCGTTCCCGCCCGCGCTGCGCGACGCCCACCTGCTCGGCGGGACACTGGTCGACCTGCTCGCGCGGGAGGAGGGCGACGAGGCGGTGTCGGGGCTCATCGCCGTCGCCGGCGACGCCCCGGTGGACGAGACGCTCCGGCGCGCGTTCCACGGCCGCGACCTGCGCCACAGCGAATCGGCGTGGCGGCTCCACCTCGCGCGCCTCGCCGGCCGCGAAGCCGGCTAGCTGAGGGCCTCGAGGATCAGCACGACGAGCGCGACGACCGCGAACGCGGCAATGACGCCGGCCAGGACCCTCCCCGGCCGCGTCGGCTCGGGCGCGCGGTCGTCGATCAGCTCCGCCTCGAGGAGGACCTCGCGGGCGGCGGCGACGCCGGAGGCGGGCACGAGGACGTCGCGGGGGCCGGCGGCGAGCATCTCCGGCACGTCAAAGCCGCGGGTGCGCCGCAGGGTCGAAGGGATCCCCTCCTCGAGCAGGAGGCTCTGGATGAACTCGGCCTCCGGCTGCTGCCGGGCGACCTTCACGCGCACGAGCTCGCCCTCGCTGTACTGCTTCTTGATCTTGCGCAGCTTCTCGCCGCGCTCGTCCACGACCGCCTCGACCGGGCCGCCCTCCGGCACGAGCGGCAGGCCGCAGCGCTCGCAGAATCGCTCCTCGTCGCTGTGCCCGCGGCCGCACGAGGGGCAGACGAGGGTCACGCGAGCGGCACCTCGCGGACCTCGCGGTCCTCGATCAGGAACGAGCGGACCTCCACGTCGTCGCCCGCGACCCCGACGATGACCCACTCGAGGCCCGGCCAGTTGCGGGCGAAGTTCTTGTCCGTCTCCGAGGGCCGCGGCGCCGTGCGCGTATGCGAGTGGTACATCCCCGCCAGCTCGCCGCCGCCGTCCTCGATCTCGTCGATCACGCGCATCACGTCGGGCCCGTGCATCTCGAACGCGAGCGGGCTGGCCTTGAGGTTGCGCATCCGGTGCACCGACGTGGCGATGCCGTCGTGCGCGCCGATCAGGCCGCAGCACTCGTTGGGCGCGTCGGCGCGTGCGTGCTCGACGATCTGGTCGAGCAGGTCCTGCGGAATCCGCACCTAGCGCAGGGCGTAGGTGTCGTCGTCGTCGTCGCGGCGGTCGCTGCCGCCGCTGATCGAGTCCTTGAACTCGCGGATGCCGTTGCCGAGC
Source organism: Solirubrobacteraceae bacterium (assembly GCA_036389485.1). GTDB lineage: Bacteria > Actinomycetota > Thermoleophilia > Solirubrobacterales > Solirubrobacteraceae > CADCVT01. The sequence continues at coordinate 112,279 of DASVPR010000018.1, read as the reverse complement.
GAGCGGCCGAAGTCCGGCAGCTTCTTCGGCCCGAGCACGATCAGCGCGATGACGAGCACGATGATGAGCTCGGGGAAGCCGATGTTGAAGGGCACGCCGTCAGCGTACCGCGCGCCAGGCGACGAGATGTGTCGACTCTGCGGCGAGGAGCCTCGCGACGAGCTGGATGTGCTGCGGCTCGCGCAGCGCGGCCAGCGCCGCGCGGTGGACCTCGATCGACAGCTCCTCGACCTCGCGCAGCAGGCTCAGCGCGGCGGACCGGTCGCGCAGCCCGTCGATCGCCGCGCGGATCTGCGGGACCTCGACGTCGTCGACGCGCGCCGGCGGCGGTGGGGCCGTCCAACCGCGCCCCGCGAGCGTCTTCGCCAGCGCCGCGACGTGCGAGGACTCGTGCGCGCGCAGGTGGGCGAAGCGAGCCCCGGCGCCCCGCCCGAGCAGCCGCGACCGACCGACCTCGTCGTACGCGAACAGCGTCGTCTGCTCGAACCGCAGAGCACGCGTGAGGACGTCCTGGTCGCCGCCGGCCTGCGCGGCCGCGGGGGAGGGTCGCGCGAGGAGGGCGGCGGCCGCGCCGGAGGCGAGGAACGCGCGCCGGGGAAGGGGCGCGCCGGCGGGCGGCTCGCGCCGGGGAAGGCGCGCGCTGGCGGGCGGCTCCCGCCGGGGAAGGGGCGCGCTGGCGGACGGCTCCGGCCGGGGAAGGGGCGCGACGCCGCTCACCCGCGCACCTCCTCCGGCCGCGCGCCGTCGAAGAGCGCGGCCGGGGCGGGCTCGCCACCCGCTCGCTCGCGCAGCTCCGCGCCCCTCCACGCCGCGGCGGCGAGCAGGCCTCCGACGTCTCCGCGCAGCCGAGGCTCAGAGAGCTTCGGCAGGTAGTCGACGTACAGCGCGACGAGCTCGTCCTGCGCGGTGACCGGGTCGGGCGGTGCCGGGCCCGGGTCGAGCGGGTGGACGTCGCCGCGCGCGCGGCGGATGAGCCGCTCGAGCAGCGCGGCGCTGCGAGCATTCCCCGCGCGACGTTCCAGAGCGAGCGCGTCGTTGAGCAGAGCCACGTCGGCCAGCGAGCTGATGCCGCCCGGGCGCTCGGAGGCGCGCTCCTCGGGCCCGGCGTCGTCCGAGCCGCAGCCCGCCAGCAGGGCCACGGAAGCCGCGAGCAGCCCGCGGCGCGTCACCACCAGACGGTGGCGTCCAGGTCCTCGATCTCGTCGAGCGGCTTCGTGTAGATGCCGCTCGACAGGTACTTCCACCCGTCGTCGCACACGATGAAGACGACGTTGCCCTCGTCCAGCTCCTCCGCCACCCGTACGGCGATCTTCAGGATCGCCCCGCTCGAGACGCCCGCGAAGATGCCCTCCTCGTCCAAGAGCCGCCGCGTCCACAGGATCGCGTCGGCGTTGGTGACGAAGATCTTCCGGTCCAGCAGCGAGAGGTCGATGATCGGTGGGATGAAGCCGTCGTCGAGCGAGCGCAGCCCCTGGACCGGCTCGCCCTGCATCGGCTCGGCGGCGACGATCTTCACGCCGTCCCCCAGCTCCTGCTTGAAGCGCCGCGCGTTGCCCATGAGCGTGCCGCCCGTCCCGAGGCCCGCGACGAACGCCGCGACCTCGTCGAGCTCCTCGAGGATCTCGAGCGCCGTGCCGTTGTAGTGCGCGCTCGGGTTCGCCTCGTTGCCGTACTGGTAGGGCATGTAGTACGACGCGTCGGCCTCGGCCATCTCCAGCGCCATCGCGACCGCGCCGTTCGACCCCTGGTCCCCGGGCGAGTAGACGATGTCCGCGCCGTACATCCGCAGCAGGCTCGTCCGCTCCGGGGTGACGTTCGAGGGCATGACGACCCGAAGCGGGTAGCCCTTGCGCCGGCAGATCATCGCCAGCGAGATCCCCGTGTTGCCGGAGGTCGGCTCCAGGATCGTCTGGCCGGGGCGGATCAGGCCCTTCTCCTCGGCGTCCTCGATCAGCGACCGCGCGACGCGATCCTTCACCGACCCGGTGGGATTCGCGGACTCGAGCTTGGCCCAGATCCGGACGCCCGGCTTGGGCGAGAAGCGCTTCAGCTCGACCAGAGGCGTGTTGCCGATCGCGGCGACGAGGTCCTCGTAGCGGCCCCCGCAGGGCTTGTTCCGCAAGTCGGCGGGACTCACTTCACGAAGTGTAGTGATGGAGCAACGGCCGCGGAAACCTACTCATCCTTCCCCGTTGACGGAACGCCGACGTTCGTCTAGAAATCCGTCCCGCTACATCTGGGGGCGCTGAGAGGAGCGCGCCCTCGCTCGTGTACCCGACCCCCGTTGGCTGGGGGGCTTGATCGCAGGAGGTTGGGTTTGTCTAGTCATGTCATGACGCGTGCCACGCTGGCCGTGCTCGCGGCCGCGACCATCGCGGTCGGCGCGTTCGTCGCCTGGGGCAACGCCGCTGATTCGTCGCCGCCCGCGGCGAACAAGACGTGGGTCGCCGGCGACACCATCGAGGTGATGCACAAGCAGGTCACGACCGGCGTCACCGAGCAGCAGGACGAGGTCGTCCTGAGCAAGAACCAGATCAAGTTCTCGAACCCGCAGGATCTCCTCCTGCAGCTCACCGCCGAGTGCGCGCTGTGGACCAACACGGCGACCACCGGCGACGACGACGCCGAGACGAAGGCGCGCGTCGAGACGTGGGTCGAGATCGACGGCAAGGTCGTCCCGGTCAGCCCGAACGACACCGCGCCGACGAACGGCTCGGTCGATCCGGACCAGCAGGCCGGCGCCGGCCGCGTGGTGCTCTGCAACCGCGCGACCCGGATGAAGACCGAGAACATCGAGTCGCTGACGACGGGCGTGCCGGACGACCCGAACACGCCGATCGACGAGTCGGTGATCGACGACCCGGACAACGAGGACGACATCCTCATCCGCTCGTACAACCGCACGCGTGAGGCCAACGGCTTCACGTGGACGGCGATCGACGTCGGCCGGAACTACGACACCGACGGCGACAACGTCGTCGACGTCGAGGTGCACGCGCGCCTGGCCGGCGAGATCCAGGATCAGGACACGACGGACAACGACGGCAGCATGTCGCCGGCGGCCCTCGCGGCCATCGGCAAGCGCTCGCTCGTCATCGAGCCGACGCGCCTGGCCGTCCGCGCCACGACGCAGAACGGCGAGACCGTCGCGCAGCAGAGCGCGCTGACGCGCTTCCGCCGCATGCAGGTCCGCAAGTAGCGGCGCCCGCGCAGGATGTACGGAGGGCCGGCCCCGTACCGGCCCTTCGTCGTTCTACGAGGCGCCTCCGGCCATCGCGGGAAGGATCACGAGGGTGTCGCCTTCGCCCACCGGCGTCTCGAGCCCCTCGAGTACGCGGACGTCCTCGTCGTTGAGGTAGACGTTGACGTAGCGGTTGAGGTCGCCGTTCTCGCCGAAGAGCTGCGACTTCGTCGAGGGATGCTGCTCGGCCAGCGCGGTCAGGACCGCGCCGACGCTCTCGCCGCCGGCGCTGACCTCCTTCTCGCCGCCGGTGGAGGGGCGCAGGACAGGGGGGATCTTCACGGTCGCCATAGGACGGGCGAGGGTAGCCGCTAGCCCGCGGCGGCGCAGAACGCCTCGTAGTCCGGGAAGACGCCCATCTCCTCGTCGCCGATCTCCTCCGGCGAGCGCGAGCAGATCGGGCACTCCGGGTCGCGGCGCACCTTCAGCTCGGTGAACGTCGCGCTCAGGGCCTCGTAGAGCAGCAGGCGGCCGATGAGCGGCTCGCCGGTGCCGACGATCAGCTTCACGACCTCGGTCGCCTGGAGCAGGCCCATCGTCCCCGGCAGGACGCCCAGCACGCCGTTGGCGCCGCACGACGGCGCCAGCTCGGCCGGCGGCGGCACCGGGTACAGGCAGCGGTAGCACGGGCCGTCGTACGGCGCGAAGACCGAGAGCTGCCCGTCGAACCCGAGGATCGACGCGCTGACGACCGGCACCTTCAGCCGCACGGACGCGTCGTTGAGCAGGTAGCGCGTCGGGAAGTTGTCGACGCCGTCGACGACGATGTCGTAGCCCTCGAGGATCTCCATGATGTTCGAGGCGTCGAGGCGCGTCTGGTACTTCACGACCTCCACGTCCGGGTTGAGCGCCTTGATCGTCTCCTCCGCGGAGTCGACCTTCGGCACGCCGACGCGGTCGGTGGTGTGGATGACCTGGCGCTGGAGGTTGGAGACGTCGACGACGTCGTCGTCCACCACGCCGAGCGTCCCGACGCCCGCGGCGGCAAGGTACAGCGCGGTGGGCGCGCCGAGCCCGCCGGCCCCGAGCAGCAGGACCTTGGCGTCGAGCAGCTTCTGCTGGCCTTCCTCGCCGATCTCGGGGAGCAGGAAGTGGCGCGAGTAGCGCTGGCGCTGCTCGGGCGTGAACGCGCGCGGGACCTCGACCTCGTAGCCGCGGTCCTTCCACAGGGTGAAGCCGCCGGTCATCGAGGCGACGTCCTCGTACCCGAGGTCATCGCGCAGCGTCCGGGCGGCGAGCGCGCTGCGGTTGCCCGACGCGCAGTACAGGACGACGCGCTGCTTGCGGTCCGGTGCGGCGCCCTCGATCCGCGACTCCAGGTAGCCCCGCGGCACGTGGATCGCGCCGGGGATCTTGCCCTGCGCGACCTCCTCGGTCTCGCGCACGTCAACGATCGCGACGCCGTTGCCGACCAGCGGCTTGACGTCGGCGGGATCGACCTCGTCGATCTGGCTCTTGACCTGGCGGATGAACTCGGCGCCGGAGGGGCTCACGGCAGGAAACTCCTGAATCGCAGTCGGGATTGGTGCTTCACAAAGTGTAGTGCGGTCGTAGTGTGACGCGCGGCATGCCCCTCCGCGTCCGCTTCGCGCTCGCCCTGGTCGCCACGTTCGCGCTCCTCGCGGCCGGCGTGGCGGTGCTCGCGGGCGGCTCGGAGGACGCCGCGCCGAGCACGCAGCCGCAGGGCGCGATCCGCCCGCCGGGCATCCCGCCGGCGGACTTCCGCCTCACCGACCAGGACGGAAGGACGGCGACCCTCGCCGACGTCCGCGGCAAGGTCACGATCGTCACCTTCCTCTACACGACGTGCGAGGACACCTGCCCGCTGACGACCCAGCAGATCCGCGGCGCGCTGGACGACCTCGGCCACGACGTGCCGGTCCTCGCCTTCGCCGTCGACCCGCCGCGCGACACGCCCGAGCGCGCCCGCCGCTTCGTCGCCGAGCAGAAGATGATCGGCCGGATGCGGTTCCTCACCGGCCCGCGCGCGGAGCTCGCGGAGCAGTGGCGGGCCTACGGCATCCGGCCGCACGGCGACGACTTCGAGCACACCGCCCACGTCGTGCTGCTCGACAGCCGCGGCGTCCAGCGCATCGGCTTCCCGGTCGACAAGCTCAGCCCGGAGGCGCTGGCTCATGACGTCGCTCTGCTCGAGCGCGGCGGCGGTCGAGGAGCGACTTGATGGAGATCCACGTCACCACGACGACGACGGGCATCACGTAGAGGGTCTCGGCCAGCCAGTGGCCGGCGTGCGCGACGGGGATCACTGGTTCGCCGCCGAGAGGAGGTAGAGGCCGAGGGTGGTGAAGCAGACCATGACGGCGAGCATCCAGTACTGCGAGCCGGTCGCCTTCGAAGGATCGCGATAGAAGACCAGCGCGCGGTCGTGGGCCAGCACCAGCGCGGAGACGTGCCCGAGGATGAGGCTACCCACCTGGACGTACCAGATCCCGTTGGCCGAGACGATGCCGTAGTCGATCGTCTGGTTGACGGTCCCGAAGACGTCCGACCCGCGGCCGAGCGGGTCCGACACCAGGTAGGCCATCGCCTGGCCCTGGTAGGCGAGCAGCGAGAAGTAGTGCGCGACGACGTAGGCGAGCGCGATCGGCACGAGCGAGTGCGCGAACGCGCGCCCCAGCTCGGTCGGCGAGCGCTCGCGGTCGACGGTCCGCATCCCGGCGACGCCGAGCCGGTAGAGCAGGAAGACGAGCAGCAGGATCAGCAGCAGGCCGATCGTGTACGTGACGTCGGTGGCCTTTCCGGCGCTCAGCCCGATCCCCGTCCACGCGTCGTTGAGGTTGCGGGCGACGTCGCTCCAGATCGGCCCCTCCTTGAAGCCGTCGAACGTCGTGACGCCGATCGCCACGACGACGAGGCCGACGAGCCCCGGCTCGGGGCGCAGCGTCGTCACCCCGGTCAGCGGCCGCCGCAGGCGGACCGCGCGCTCGCGCCAGTCGAACGCCGACAGCGACGCGAAGAGCCGGAAGTACACGCCGAACCCGTCGCCGCGGCGCGACCACGCCTCCACCCCGTACAGGCTCATCCCCACGATCTGGATCGCCGCGTAGACGAGCGCGAGGATGGCGAGCGTGCTCGGGTCGTCGCGCTGGGTGGAGACGTTCTCGAGCCACCCGTACGCGGCGATGCCCCCGACGGCGGGCCACCAGCCGAGCGTGTCGGGGTACGGGAGCGGCTCCGGCAGCCGCCCCGCGCCGGCGCGCCCGGCGAGCCACCCGCCGGCCCGCCCGATCGCCCGCCACGGGTTGAACGGCCGGAAGACGTCGCCGAGGAAGAGGCTGAGGATCGGGATCCCCACCCAGAAGATCACGTGGACGGAGGTCGGGACGATGTTGGCGGGGACCGACTGCGTCCCCTTCAGGCCCGCGTAGACGAGGAACCCGAAGACCGCGACGCCCAGCGCGCCCGCCAGCACCTCGAGGACCCGCGGGACCGTGAACAGCCGGCGCTCCAACGCATCCTCGAACCGGGGCTTCGGCCACAGCGTCGCGAGCGCGACGAACGACGCGACGAGCACGACCGTCGCGCCGACGAAGAACGCCTGGCGCGGGATCGGCAGGTCCTCGCGGCCCACGATCCCGTGGGCCAGCACGGCCCAGTCGAAGCTCACTTCGGCCGGACTTCGAGCTTCGCGAGCAGCTCCTCGGACTCGTGGTCCTCGATCTCGAAGATGCCCTCGAGGCTCGCCTTGAAGCGCACGACCTTGGCGCCGCCCGGCCCGACCCCGACCTCCTGGTCGTAGCCGTGGATGTGGACCTCTCCTGGCTCGTCGGAGGTGAAGCGCAGCGCGATCTCGTCGCCGTGCCGGAACTTCAGCGTCTTCACGCCGCCGACCGGCTTGCCGGCCTTGATCCGGATCGTCTCCGGCGCGTCCTTGGGCGGCTTCTCGGTGTCCTTCGGCTTCTCGCCGGCCTCGGTGGTCTGGACGTTCTGGGCCTGCGTCTGCGTCTGACCCTCGTCGGACGTGGTGTCGTCGTCGCCCCCGGACGACGCGGCGAGCACGACGCCGGCGATCAGGACGACCGCGGCGATGGCGAGCAGGACGATGCGCTGGCGGTTGGTCACGGCGCCCCAGGGTAACGACGAGGGGCGGGCCATCGGCCCGCCCCTCGCATCAGGCGTTCGCTGCCGATCAGGCGATCAGCAGGCGGTCTCGGTCTGCGCGGTGGCCTCGTCGCCGTCCTCGGGCGTGAAGACGACCGTGATCCGGCGCTTGCCGCGGTTGCAGCCGATGGCCTCGAAGTAGCCGCGGCGCTTGCCCTTGATCTTCTTGGTCAGGCGCTTGACCTTCGAGGTGACGCGCTTGACGGCGTTGCTCAGGGTCGGCAGCGGGTGCAGGAGCGTGTCCGGCACCTCGAACTCCATCGCCGTCGACTGATTGGCGCCGACGCCCCGCTTGACGAACCGGAACGGGATCGGCGCGGCCAGCTCGATCGCGCACTTGGTGCGCGGGTCGGACGAGCCGGGGCTGCCCTTCACGTACAGGTTGCCGGAGTTGGCGTCGGTGCCGTTGATCACCTGGACGCTGGCGTTGCAGGTGATCGACTTGTCCTCGGGCTTCGTCCGGTCACCGGTCTCGTTCTCGATGAACCCGGTGCCCACGATCGACTTCGCGGGGCAGCCGTCGGGGCCCTCGTTGTCCAGGGTCGCCTTCGAGCAGCCCGGGACGACCTTGGTGTTGACCTGGGTCAGGCCGAACCGGATCGAGTACTTCTTGATCGGCGAGGGACGGCGGTTCTGCGCCTCGCCGACCGTGTAGTCGAAGTTGATGCCGATCGGGATCGGCTTCTTCTTCGAACCCTTCGCCTTGGGCACCGTGCTGCCCTCGACGTCGTAGGTGTTCGTGACACCTTCCTGCGCGACCGCAATCGCCGCAAGGGCCAGGACGAGCATCGCTGCCGCCCCGACGACCCAAAGCTTCCTCATGTACCTCTCCTAGGGGGAATGGGGGTGAGACGTCGCGGGGACCATACCCCGCACCGCCCGTACGACACCTTCCCGGGCCAGGAGTTGCGGCGGCTCGTCGTAGCATCCCGGCGCGGTGAGGCCGCCCGTCGACACCATCACGGCCCCGCCGTTCCCGGCGAAGCTCCCGTGGGTCAACGTCGCGTCGCTGCGGATGGACCAGCAGCGCGACCGGCCGGTGCTCGTCGAGTTCTGGGACTTCTGCCGCGTCAGCTCGCTGCGCACGCTGCCGTATCTGAAGGCGTGGCACGAGCGCTACGCCCCGCACGGGCTGAGGGTCGTGTCGGTGCACTGCCCGGGCTTCGAGCCGTCGCGCGACGAGGCCGCCGTGCGCGCCGCCGTCGCGCGGCTGGGGATCTCGCACCCGGTGCTGATCGACGAGCAGCTGCGGCTGTGGACCGCCTACGACAACGAGGGCTGGCCCGCGCGGTACCTGTGGGCGCCGGCCGAGCGCGGGCACGTCCTGCGCGAGTTCCACTACGGCGAGGGCGGCTACGCGGAGACCGAGCGCGCGATCCAGGAGCTGGTCGGCGTCTCGCGCGACGTGCTCGCGCCGCTGCGGCCCGAGGACGATCCAGAGGCGCGGATCGTGATCCCGACGCCGGACCGCGCCGGCGCGTGGTCCGGGCCCTACGCGGCGGGCGGCGTGTGGGCGGTGCTGTCGGGGTCGGGCGTCGTGCGGGCGAACGGGCGGACGATCGCGGTGCAGTGGCCGGGCGCGTTCCTCCTGATCGAGCACGAGCGCCACACGACCGGGGTGCTCGACCTCGACGTCGGGCCGGGCGTCGTCTGCCACGCGACCTGCTTCACGCCCGGGATCGCTCCGTGAAGCCGCCGCTGTCGGCGGCCGTCGTCCGCGAGCTCACCCTGGCGCGGGCGCCGGGCGAGCAGCGGCCCGCGCACGTCTCGGCCGCGAGCGGGATCGTCGCCTCCGGCGGCTGGCTGTACGTGGTGGTCGACGACGAGACCGGGCTCGGCGTGTTCCCGCGCGAAGGCGACGAGCCGGGGCGGCTGCTCGCGCTGCCGGGGGAGCGGCCGCCGGCCGACCCGGTCGCGCGCAAGGCGGCGAAGCCGGACCTGGAGACGCTGTGCGTGCTCCCGCCCCACGACGGGGCGCCGGAGGGCGCGCTGCTCGCGCTGGGCTCGGGCTCGGCGGCGCCGCGGCGCCGGGGCATCCGGTGGCCGCTCGACGCGCGCGGCGCGCTGCTCGGCGAGCCGCGGCCGGTCGACCTGGCGCCGCTCTACGACGAGCTGGGCCGGCAGTTCGCGCAGCTGAACGTCGAGGGCGCGACGGTCTGCGGCGACGAGCTGCTCGTCGCGCAACGGGGCAACAGCGCGGAGGGGATCAACGCGATCGCGGTGCTCGACCTCGCCGCGGTGCTCGCGACCCTCGCGCGCGAGGGGACCATCTCGGCGGAGGCGCTGCGCGCGATCGAGCGCCACGACCTGCCGGAGCTGAGCGGCGTGCCCGCGAGCTTCACCGACCTCGCCGCGCTGCCGGACGGGCGCGTCGTCTTCACCGCGTGCGCCGAGGCGACCGACGACCCGATCCGCGACGGCGACTTCGTCGGCGCGGTGGTCGGCGTGCTCGGCGAGGGCGCGGCGCCGCTGCAACCGGCGTGGAAGGTCGAGGGCGTCTGGCCGGTCGCGGCCGGCCCCGACGGCGTGGAGCTGCTGCTCGTCGCCGACGCCGACGACCGGGCGATCCCGGCGCCGTTGCTGCGCGCCAGGCTGTGAAGTTCTCCCCGCTCCGGACCTGACGACCGGTCACCGAAACCGCGAACGCGCCGAGTCGACGCATGATCGATGGCGTTCCGCCTGCCGGCGGGCGTAGGGTCGACATGCGGACCCATGCCCGCTCTTCCTCCTGCCCCCACCATGACGCGCCGCGAGGCGATCGTCCTCGGCGCCGCCGCCGGCGCGGCGGCGTCCGTCGGGCTGCCCGCGCTCGCGCCCGCCGACGTCGTCATCGGGCCCGGCTCCGACGGCCCGTCGTTCCTCGTCCGCGCGACGTACGAGGGGCTGGTCGGCGAGCCGTTCCGGGTGGGATCGCACGCGCTGCGCCTCGTCGCCGTGCGGGACGTCGACGGCGCCGCCGCGGACCCGTCGCTGCGCGGGCACCAGGACGCGTTCGCGCTCGAGTTCGAGGGGCAGGCGGACGCGTTCGAGCTCGACACGCACGAGATGCACCACGACCTCGTCGGTCCCTTCCCGATCTTCGTCGGCCCGGTCGGCGCGGTGCGCGGCACCGCCCAGACCTACGAGGTGACCGTCGACCGGAGCGTGCGGATCCGCCTCGCCGACGCGCCGCAGCCCGGCGAGACGGTGCTGCGCCCGGCCGAGGTGGTCCTCGAGGCCGACCGGCCGGCGAACGACGGAGAGGCGCGCGCGAAGGCGCCGGCGCCGGCCCCGCGGAGCGAGCGCGACCAGGCGGTGATCGACGAACGCTTGGCGGCCGCCGCGGCACCGATCGTCGCGCGCCGCGTCAACGCCCGCCGCGCGCACCGCAAGCTCCGCGCCGCCCACGACGCCCGCTTCCGCTTCAAGCGCAAGCAGCGCGCGAGGGTGCGCAGGACGCGCAGCGGCTGGCTGCGCCGCCACGGGCGCTGAGCCGCCGCGCCGTCTTCACGCCTCGAACGCCTCGAGCACGTTGCGGAGCACGGGCGGGCCCACGTCGCCGACCCCGACGACGGTTCCCGGCCAGTACGGGCTGCTGCGGCCGGAGTCCCCGAGGAAGACGCGCTCGTAGACCCAGCAGCCGGTGTTGATCAGCCGCGGCCCGCCCGGGACCGCCCATTCGGTCTCGTCGTCCCCCTCGAGCGGGCCGGCGCGGTGGGTGTGGCCGAAGAGCACCCACGCGGCGGGAACGTCGAGGAGCCGGCACGTCTCGGCCATCGCCTTCAGCCCGGCGCGCCGCAGCTCGACCGGCGAGAGGTCCGCGCCGACCGGCCCGACCCCGAGCGCGTTGAGCAGCCGGATCGCCATCGGGAACCCGGCGACGAGGGCACGGTCGCGCAGCGGGCGCGGGCCGGAGTCCGTCAGCAGCCGCCAGGCGTTCTGCGTCCCCTTCTGGCGCTCGAAGCCGAGCTTCGTGTAGCGCGAGACGACGTGCAGCCACGCGTAGAGCGGCGCGAGGACGGCCTCGTAGTCCTCGGGCGTGGCGCGCCCCGTCGGCATCTCCCCCACGACGCGGCTCATCGCGCCCGCCGCGAGCCGCTCGAACGTCGGGATCGTGACGTGGCGGTCGAGGTAGTGGCCGTGCGTGGCGTAGACGTCCTCCCGCAGCCAGACGCCCGGGTACGCGAGGCGCGTCCGCGCCGGGCGCAGCCACCGCGCGAGCACGCCGGCGATCTCGTAACCGTGCGGGTCGGCGTCCTGCTCCAGACCGAGCGGGGGCTCGCGGCCGAGCGCGCGGCGCTCCAGCCACGGCGCGACGATCGCGTGGTCGTGGTTGCCCGCGACGAGGACGACTTCGGCGTCCGACTCGCCCAGCGCCTCGCCGATCGCGGTGAACGTGTCGTGCGCGGCCTCGAGCGCCGCGGGCACCGGGCCGTGGCGCATCTCCAGCGCGTCGCCGAGGATCACCAGCCGGTCGGCGCCATCGAGCTCGCGCAGCAGCGCCTCGCGCGCGGCGGGGTCGCGCAGCACGTCGGCCTCGGAGCGGCTGCCGAGGTGCAGATCGGAGACGACGAGCGTCCGCATGAGACGGCGTAGTCTGCCGCCGCGTGCTGGTGGCCGACTTCAGCCGCGTCCTCGCCGGGCCGTTCTGCACGCAGGTGCTGGCCGATCTCAGCTTCGACGTCGTCAAGGTCGAGCGGCCGGACGGCGGGGACGACACCCGCGGCTGGGGCCCGAGCTACTTCCTCGGCCTGAACCGCGGCAAGCGATCCGTCGCGCTGGACCTGAAGGACCCCGCCGACGCCGCGCTGGCCCGCGAGCTGGTCGCGCGCGCCGACGTGGTGGTGGAGTCGTTCCGGCCGGGCGTGTGGGAGCGGTTCGACCTCGGGGCGCCGAAGCGCGTGGAGTGCCACGTCACCGCGTTCGGCGCCAACGACCTGCCCGGCTACGACCTGCTGCTGCAGGCGGTCAGCGGGCTGATGCACGTCACCGGCGAGGAGGACGGGCGGCCGCTGAAGGTCGGCGCCGCGGTCATCGACCTCGTCTGCGGGCTGCACGCCGCGGTCGCGGTCCTCGCGGCGCTGCGCCACGAAGACTTCCGACGCGTCGAGGTCTCGCTGATGGACAGCGCGCTCGTCACGCTCGTCAACCAGGCGTCGGCGTTCCTCAACGAGGGCGTCTCGCCGACGAGGATGGGCAACCGCCACCCCGCGATCGCGCCCTACGAGACGTTCGCTGCGAGCGACGGCGACTTCGCGCTCGCCTGCGGCAACGACGCGATGTTCGGGCGGCTGTGCGCCGCGATCGAGCGGCCCGAACTGGCGCGCGACGAGCGTTTCGCGACGAACGTCGCCCGCCGGCGCGAAGCGGCCGCGTTGAAGGCGATCCTCGACGGGCGCTTCGCGGAGGGGCGCGCGGCGCACTGGATCGAGCGGCTCAACGCGGCGGGCGTGCCGGCGGGGCCGATCAACGACGTCCCTGCGGCGTTCGCCTTCGCCGAGCGTCTGGGGCTCGATCCGGTCTGGGACCTGGACGGCGTCAGGACCGTCCGCTCACCGCTGCGCGGCCTCGCGAAGCCCACGACGCGACCGCCGCGGCTCGACGAGCACGGCGACGAGATCAGGTCGTGGCTGCGAGCGCCTGGCGGATCGGCTTCGGGAGCATGAAGCGGACGTCCTCGCGGACGACCTCGAACTCCGTGACGTCCTCGACGCCGCGCGCCCGGAAGAAGTTCACCAGCGCGTCCACCAGCTCCTCGGGCGCGCTCGCGCCGGACGAGATGCCGACGACGCGCTTGCCCTCGAGCCACGCCTCGTCGACCTGGCCGGCGTTGTCGATCAGGTGCGACTCCGCCCCGTATTCCCGCGCGACCTCCACGAGCCGCTGCGAGTTCGAGGAGTTCTGCGAGCCGATCACGAGCACGAGGTCGCACCGCTCGGCCATCGCCTTGACCGCGGACTGGCGGTTCGTCGTGGCGTAGCAGATGTCGTCGGTCCGCGGACCGGTGATCGCGGGGAACCGCTCGCGCAGCCGGGCGATGATCGCGCGGGTCTCGTCGACGCTCAGCGTCGTCTGCGAGATGTAGGCGACCTTGTCCGGGTCCTCGACCTCGAGCCGGTCGACGTCCTCCTCGGTCTCGACCAGCACGATGTGGTCGGGCGCCTCGCCCATCGTCCCCTCGACCTCCTCGTGCCCGGAGTGACCGATGAGGACGATCGTGTAGCCGTCGGCGGCGAACTTCACCGCCTCGCGGTGCACCTTGGTCACGAGGGGGCACGTCGCGTCGATCGTCCGCAGCCCGCGCCGCTCGGCCTCGGCGTGCACCGCCGGCGAGACGCCGTGCGCGGAGAAGACGGTGAGCGCGCCCTCGGGGATCGAGTCGTCGAGCTCGTCGACGAAGATCGCGCCGCGCTCGCGCAGCTCCTCCACCACGTGCTTGTTGTGGACGATCTCCTTGCGGACGTAGACGGGCGCGCCGTGCAGCTCGAGAGCGCGCTCGACGGTCTGCACCGCACGGTCCACGCCCGCGCAGTAGCCGCGAGGCGCGGCGAGGAGGAGCTTCTCGACGCTCACTGAGGCCAGTGTAGGAGCAGGTCGGCCACCGTCTCGCCCACCGCGTCGAGGCTCGTCGCCGAGGTCTTGTCGACCGTGTCCTTCAGCGTGTCCTTGTACGGGTACTGCCAGTCGATCAGGTCGATCGCCGGGATCCCCTGCTCCAGGAACGGCACGTGGTCGTCGAGCAGCGCGACGTCGGTCGTGTTCGGGAAGACCCGGTCGACGCCCACCCGCCGCGCCGCCTGGCGCAGCCGGGCCCACAGCGGCTCGTCGGACGAGCCCTCGCGCGGGACGCGCAGCTTCTTCGACCCGACGTAGTCGAGCAGGATCATCGCCTGGATGTCCTCGTCGCCGTGGGCGCGCACGTACGCCTTCGAGCCGCGCAGACCGCACTCCGAGAAGTCCTCGCAGCCCGCCGGCTCCTCCTCGCCGTCGAACAGGACGAACCGCAGCTCGGGCCCGCTCCAGTCCTGCGCGGCGAGCGCGCGGGCCAGCGTCACGACCACCGCGGTCCCCGCCGCGCCGTCGTTGGCGCCCACGAACCCCTTCGGCCGCGCCTCGACGTCGTAGTGGGCGCCGATCACGATCGCCCCCGGCGCGACCCCGGGCACCGTGCCGACGACGTTCCGCAGCCGCGGATGCTCGCGGCCGAGCGGCTCGAAGCGCCCGTTCGGCAGGCGCCGCCGCAGGTCCTCCGCCAGCCGCCGCAGCTTCGCGCTGCCCGCGGGGCGCCAGCCGTACTTCTTCACCTGGCGCTCGAGCAGGGCGAACGCGTAGCGATCGTCGAAGCGCTGCGCCTTCGCCTTCGGCACGAACGGCGCGCGCGACGCGGCCGGGGCGGTGGTCGTCGTCTCCCCGTCGTCGCCGTTGAGGTCGAAGTCGTTCGCCACGAGCCAGATGAACACGCCGCCCAGGATCAGCTGGACGACGAGGGCGATGACGAGGAACCGGGGTGCGGGCCGTCTAATCGTTGGAGGTCACCGCCTCGAGCAGGTGGGCGAACCTGCGCTGCGCCTCCTCGCGCCGGGTTGGGACGTGCTCGGTCGGGACGCCGTCCGCCGGCGGCTCGTAGCCGCGCAGGATGAGCCGGGCGACGGTCTGCTTGTGGACCTCGTCGGCGCCGTCGTAGATCCGCCACGCACGGGCGAAGCGGTACATCTGCTCGAGCGGCAGGTCGGTCGAGTAGCCGAGCGAGCCGTGCGTCTGGATCGCGCGGTCGATGACGTCGGCGAGCACCTTCGCGCCGTAGAACTTGATGAGCGAGATCTCCCTGCGCGCGGCGGACGCGCCCTGCGTGTCCATCACCCACGCGGCCTGCAGCGTCATCAGGCGCGCCGCGTGCATCTCTGCCGCCGACTCCGCGATCCAGTTCTGCACCGACTGCTTCTCGCCGAGCACGCCGCCGTGGCTGTAGCGGTAGGTCGCACGCTCGCACATCATGTCGAAGGCCCGCTGCGCGACGCCGAGCCAGCGCATGCAGTGGTGGATGCGGCCGGGGCCGAGGCGGTGCTGGGCGATGAGGAAGGCGGCGCCCTCGGCGCCGAGCAGCGCGTCCGGGCCGACGCGCACGTCGTCGTAGTACACCTCGGCGTGCCCGCCGAGCTGGCCGTAGACGTCCTCGGGGTGCTCCATCGTCGGGACGTCGCGGACGATCCGCACGCCGGGCGTGTCCGCCGGGACGATGAACATCGACGCGCGCTGGTGGGGCCGCGCGTCCGGGTCGGTGACGGCCATGACGATCAGGAAGTCCGCGATCGACGCGTGGCTGGAGAACCACTTGTGCCCGCTGATGACCCACCCGTCGCCGTCCTTCGTCGCGCGGGTGCGCAGCAGGGTGGGATCGCTGCCCGCCGTGTCCGGCTCGGTCATGCTGAACGCGGAGCGCAGGTCGCCGTTGAGCAGCGGGTGGAGCCAGCGGTCCTTCTGCTCGTCGGTGCCGGCCAGGGCGAGGATCTCGCTGTTGCCGCTGTCCGGCGCGGAGTTGCCGAAGACCATGGGCGAGAACGGCGTCGTGCCGAGGATCTCGTGCATCAGGCCGAGCTTCACCTGCCCGTAGCCCTGGCCGCCGAGCTCCGGCGGCAGATGGGCCGCCCACAGCCCACGCTCCTTCACCTGCTCCTTCAGCGGCGCGGTCGCGCGGTCGAACTGCTCGGGGCTCAGGCGCAGCAGCTCGAGCGGCCGGACCTCCTCGCGCACGAAGTCGCGCATCCAGTCCAGGTGTGCCTGGAACTCGGGCTCGGTCGAGAAATCCCACATGGGGGGTATTGCATCAGGCGATGCGCGTCGTCGTCGTCGGAGCCACCGGGAACCACGGGACCAGCCTCACCCGCCGCCTCAGCGCCGATCCCAACATCGACTCGATCGTCGGGATCGCGCGCCGCTCGCCGCAGCTCTCCCTGCCGAAGGTCAGATGGGAGCAGCGGGACGTCACGAAGGACGACCTGGAGCCGGTCCTCCGCGGCGCGGACGCGGTCGTCTCCCTGGTCTGGCTGATCCAGCCGGGGCGGCACGAGAAGGTCACCCGCTCCGTGAACGTCGACGGCAGCGCGCGGGTCTTCGAGGCCACGGCGCGCGCCGGCGTCCCGGTCCTCGTCTACGCATCGTCGGTCGGCGCGTACGGCGCGGGGCCGAAGGACCGCGCGGTCGACGAGTCGTGGTCGACGGCGGGGATCCCGACGTCGTTCTACTCGCGTCACAAGGCCGCGGTGGAGCGGCTGCTCGACTCGTTCGAGGCCGCGCACCCGACGATCCGCGTCGTCCGGATGCGGCCGGGGCTGTGCTTCAAGCGCGAGGCCGCGTCGCAGGTGCGCCGGCTCTTCGCCGGCCCGTTCCTCCCGCGGTTCGTCGCGCGCCGGCCTCCGGTCTTCCCCGCGTCGCTGCGCTTCCAGGCGGTCCACACGGACGACCTCGCGGAGGCGTACCGGCTCGCGATCGTCGACGACGCGATGCGCGGCGCGTTCAACGTCGCGGCCGATCCGGTGATCGACGCCTCCTCGCTCGACGCGCGGGGGGTTCCCGTCCCGCCGCGTGCGCTGCGGTTCGGCGCGCTGGTGTCGTACAAGCTGCGCGCGCAGCCGTCGGAGCCGGGCTGGGTCGACATGGCCTACGGCGTCCCGATCATGTCGACGCAGCGCCTGCGCTCGTTCGGCTGGGACCCGCGCAAGACGTCGGTGGAGGCGTTCGACGAGCTGCTGGACGGCATGCGCCACGGCGCCGGGATCGAGACGCCGCCGCTCGACCCGCACACCGGCGGGCCGCTGCGCGTGAGGGAGATCCTCACCGGGGTCGGCAGCACCTCCCGGTAGTAGGTTTCCGACGCATGCCGCAGGAGCACCTCGACCGTCTGACCGCAGTCGACGCCTCCTTCCTCGAGCAGGAGAGCCCCGAGAGCCACATGCACGTCGGCGCGCTCGTGACCCTGGAGGGTCCGGCGCCGCCGCTCGCGGACTTCCTCGACTCGCTGCGCGGGCGGCTCCATCTGGTCCCGCGCTACCGGCAGAAGCTCGCGGTCCCGCCGCTCGACACGGGCCGGCCGCTGTGGGTCGACGACCCCGACTTCAACCTCGAGTACCACGTGCGGCACACCGCGCTGCCGTCGCCGGGCAGCGAGGAGCAGCTGCGCAACCTCGCCGCGCGGATCTTCTCCCAGCAGCTCGACCGCTCCAAGCCGCTGTGGGAGCTGTGGGTGGTCGAGGGGCTGGAGGACGGGTCGTGGGCGCTGATCTCGAAGACCCACCACGCGATGATCGACGGGATCGCGGGCGTCGACCTCGCGACGGTGATGTTCGACCTGACTCCCGTGCCCCGCGAGGTCGAGCACCCCGACCGCGCGTGGCAGCCGAACCGCGAGCCGGCGGCCGTGGACCTGGTCGCCGCGGGCGTGCGCGGCGCGGTGCGGACCGGGCTCGAGCTGGCCGAGAAGGCGGTCGGGGCGATGCTGCGGCCGCAGACGACGCTGACCGCCGCGCGGGAATCGGCCGAGGCGATCGGCGAGGTCGTGTGGGCCACGCTGAACCCCGCGCCGCCGACGCCGCTGAACGTGCCGATCGGGCCGCACCGGCGGTTCGCGGGCGTCCGCGGGCGGCTGGACGAGTTCAAGCTCGTCAAGGACGTCTACGGCGGGACCGTCAACGACGTCGTCTTGACGGTGGTGAGCGGCGGGCTGCGGACGTGGCTGCGCTCGCGCGGCGTGCGGACCGAGGGGCTGGAGCTGCGCGCGCTGGTGCCGGTGTCGCTGCGCGGCCACGGCGAGGCGGCGGACCTCGGCAACCAGATCGCCGCGATGCGCGGGCCGCTTCCGGTCTACGTGGCGGATCCGCTCGAGCGGCTGCGGACGGTGCGCGCTTCGATGGGCGAGCTAAAGGAGTCCAAGCAGGCGATGGGGGCCGAGGTGCTCGCGTCGCTGCAGAACTTCGCGCCGCCCACGATCCTGGGCGTCGCGTCGCGGCTGAACTTCTCGACACGGCTGTTCAACTGCATCGTCACCAACGTGCCCGGGCCGCAGCTGCCGCTGTACGTGCTCGGGCGCGAGATGAAGACCGTGTTCCCCATCGCGTTCCTCCCGCGCGACCACGCTTTGGCCGTCGCGATCATCTCCTACAACGGCTGGCTGAACTTCGGGCTGCTCGGCGACTACGACGCGCTGCCCGACATCGACGAGCTCGCCGCGGCGATCGAGGACTCGATCGACGAGCTGGTCGGGCTCGCGCGCGAGCGGCGCGCGGGCGCGCGCGAGAAGGTCGGCTCCTCCTAGCGGCGGACGCGCACGCGGGCGTCCGCCTTCCGGGGCGGCGCCTCGCGGTTGCCGGCGCGGTCGACGGCGATCGTGAAGAACGCGTAGCGGCGGCCGCGGCGCAGCTTCAGGCGGTAGGACGTGCGGCGGGTGATCGTGAGCTTGACCGGCGCCAGGCCGTCGACCGAGCGCCACACCTCGTAGCGCGCGATGCCCGACGAGGTGACGTTCGGCGGCGCGGGGTCCTCGCCGCGCCAGCGCAGCGTGACCGTGCGGCGGCGGATGCGCCTGGGCGCGCGGAGCCGCGATCGCGGCGCCGAGCGGTCGAGCTCGGCGGCGCGGCGCAGCGCGGCGGCGCCGTCGACGATCCCCCAGCCCAGCTCCGGCGACCAGCCGCTGCCGGGCGGGCGCTTCGCGGTCTCCTTGAGCAGCCGGACGACCTCGGGCGCGGGGATGTCCGGGTTGAGGTCGCGGACGAGCCCGGCGACGCCGCCGACGATGCCGGTCGCCATCGACGTTCCCTGCAGGTAGGCGTAGCGGGTGTCGCCGCGGTAGGTGGTCCGGCAGCGGCAGGGCGGCGTCGGGGGCGGGCCTATCTCTCCCCGCTCGAACGACGTCTCCGCCTGCGGGAAGGCGCCGAGCAGGCCGCGCGGGCCCTGGCCGCGCTCGAACGCGCCGTACGCGGCGAGCGAGATCTGCGTGCCGCGGCCGGCGAACGGCGCCTTGCGGTCGTAGTAGGTGGCGGCGGTGACGGAGAGGCCGAGGTTGCGGTTCAGGTCGGGCCCCGTGCCGCTCGGCTGCAGGATGTTCGCGGGGTCGCCCTGCTCCTCGGTCTCCTGGTCGGCCGCGGCGGCGACCATCACGACGTCGCGGTCCGCGGCGTACTCGATCGCGTCGACCAGCGCGCTCGGCGGCTGGCGGCCGCCGTCGGTGCCGAAGCTCATGACGATCGTCTCCGCGCCGCGGTCCGCCGCGTCGACGATCGCCTGCGCGACCGAGCCGTCGCTGAAGTCGGTCTTGGCGACGAGCAGGCCGCAGTCGCGCCCGGCGCCGACGATGCCGGTGGCGTTGTTCGTCGCCGCGCAGGCGAGCGACGCGACGTGGGTCCCGTGCCCGCCTTCGTCGGTGAGCGGCCCGCCGGCGCCGGCGGTCGGGTCGGCGTCGAGCGTGTCGCGGACCTTCGCCGCGAGGTCGGGATGCGAGCCCTCGATGCCCGAGTCGATCACCGCGACGAGCGCGTCGCCGCCGTCGGCGAGGTCCCACGCGTCGAAGAGCCCCATCCGAGCGGGCCACCACTGGATCGGCGTGTCGGGCGGCGTCCCGGCCGCGGTCTCCGGGTCGGTGAGCGCCGGGTCGTCGGGGGCGAAGCGAGGCGTCGCCCGCCGCTCGACGTCGACGGCCCGGACGCGCGGATCCGCCGCGAGCCGGCGCCTCAGGTCGGAGAGCGACTCGCCCGGCAGCGGCCGCACCGCGACGAGGCCGATCTGCGGGACCCGAAGCCCGCCGGCACGGGCGGCGAAGGCGCGCGGGGCGGCGGCCCCCGGCGCGGCCCCTCCGGCGGGCCCCTCCGCGAGCGACACGAGCACCCTCCCCGTCCGCTCCGAAGCGGCGGAGGCCGGGGCGGCCACCGCTAGCACGAGCGCGAGCGCGAGCAGGGCGGCCGGGCGCATCGCGGCGAGCATAACCCTCCAACCAGCGGCTCCCGCGATCGTTTCGATGGCCAGGCGACGCTTCCGTCGTCACGTCGTCATGGAAGGCGCCCGCGAACAGTGCCCCGCCCGGTCGTGAGCATCGCCCCATGCTGCGGCCGGGCGACGCGGGCGGTCGATCCACGGCGATCCTCGTCGCGCCTGGACGGCGCCGCTGGCGGGGCCCGTGCAGAGCACTGTGCCCCTCTGCGCGGACGCGCCCAGCCACGACGATCGATCGCCGTGCGATCGACCGCCGGCCGTCAGTACCCGAGCGCGAACTTCGCGTCCTCGGA
The DNA here is from genome assembly GCA_036389485.1 of Solirubrobacteraceae bacterium. Lineage (GTDB taxonomy): Bacteria > Actinomycetota > Thermoleophilia > Solirubrobacterales > Solirubrobacteraceae > CADCVT01. The sequence goes on along the minus strand of DASVPR010000018.1, from coordinate 91,666 downwards.
CATCTTGTCCGGGGACCACGGCGGGCTGAAGACCATCGAGGAGGTGACGTCCTCGACGCCGTCGAGCTCGCCGACGAACTCCTCGATCTGCTCGGTGACCTGTGGGCCGATCGGGCACGCGGGGGTCGTCAGCGTGAACGTCACGTGGACGTCGCCGCCGTCTATCTCGATGCCGTAGATCAGCCCGAGCTCGACGAAGTCGAGCCCCAGCTCGGGGTCGATCACGTTCGTGAGCGCGGCTTCGACATCTTCCACGGAGACCATGCAGCAATCTTATCCGCGCGGGTGTCGCGCATTTTGCGCAGGATTGTTAGCTTCCAGGGCATCGTCTCGCTCGACGAACACGCCTTCGTGCTGCGGGTCTGCGGCGACGAGGACCGGGCGACGCAGGCCCTGCGCCGCCCGCCTCTCTCGCGTGCCCTCGCGCTGGCGCGAAGCGACCTCGTCGTCGACCTCTCCGAGCTCGACTTCGCGGACTCCTCGCTCATGCTCGACCTGGCGATGCTCGCCCGCCGGCTGCGCCGCACCGGGAAGTGCCTGCGCGTCCACGGGGCGAAGCCGCACATCCAGCGGCTCATCGAGCTCGTCGGCCTCGACCGCCTGCCCGGCGTGCTCGTCGCCACACCCACCGGCTGACCGGCGACGTACCCTGCTGAGCAGCATGGTTCCGCTGCTCGTCGTCCTCTTCATCGCGGTCCCGATCCTGGAGCTGTTCGTGATCCTCCAGATCGGCGGCCTCATCGGCCCGTGGTGGACGATCGCGCTGCTGATCGCGGACTCGATCCTCGGCTCGATGCTCATGCGCTCCCAGGGCCGCGCGGCGTGGCGGCGGTTCAACGAGGCGGTCCAGCGCGGGCGGCCGCCGGCGCGGGAGGTCCTCGACGGCGTCCTGATCATCTTCGGCGGCGCGCTCCTGCTGACGCCCGGCTTCGTCACGGACGCCGTCGGGCTGCTCTTCCTGCTCCCGCCGACGCGCGCCGTCTTCCGCGGCCTGCTCGTGCGCCGCTTCGCCGGGCGGATGATCGCCTCGGCCACGGGCGGGCGGTCGTGGCCGCCGCGCCGCCCGCCGCGCGGCTACGACGTCGAGGGCCAGGCGACCGAGGTCGACCCCCCGCGGCTGCCGTGACGCCGGTCGGGCCCGAGCACGAGCGGCCCCAGGCGCGGGGCGGCGAGGAGAGCGACGCCTTCACCGTCGCGTTCGGCGATCCCTCCGCAGGCGTCTACGGGCTGGCGCGCACGTCGGCGAGCGCCGAGGACGCCGGCGGCATGGGGATCCTCTTCGTCGACGGCGAGGTCGCCGCCGTGAAGGCCGAGGGCGTCGCGATCGACGTCGTCGAGCCGCTGCGCCGCTGGCGGGCGTCGTTCACGGGGGCGTTCGACGTCGAGCTCGAGGCGCTCAGCCCGCCGGCGGAGGTGGAGGTCGGCGAGATGCGGGGCTACGAGCAGCTGTGCCGGGTGACCGGCCGGGCGGCCGGCCGCGACGTCGCCTGCCTCGGCCAGCACGGCCACGCGTGGGGCAAGGTGGACTGGTCGAAGCTCGCGCTCGCCCGGACCGTGACCGCGTGGCTCGACGAGCAGACCGGCGTCACCCTCAGCGCGCTGCGCGCCGCCTCCGCCAAGCACCACAGCGACGAGACGATCGCGGCCCACGTCGTCCTCGGCGGCGCGCCGGTCGCGGTCGCCGACCCGCGGCTGAGCACGACGTACGACGCCGGCGGCCGCCAGGTCCATGCCGGCCTGGAGCTGTGGGTCGGCGACGGCGAGCGCGAGTACCCGCACCGTGCGGCGGGCGAGGTCGTCTGCGGCACTACCGTCGACCTGGGCTCGCTGCGTCTCGACTGCGCGTTCTTCGAGTGGCGCATGGAGGGCCGGAGCGGCGTCGGGCGCTACGACGTGGTGCGCCGCGCGTGATCCGGGCGATCATCAGCGACTTCGGCGGCGTGCTCACGACGCCGCTCTTCGGCGGCTTCGCGAAGGTGATGGAGGCGCAGGGCCTGCCGCTCGAGGCGCTCGGCCACGCGATGGTCCGCGCGACCGAGGAGCACGGCGAGAACCCGCTGTTCGACTTCGAGCGCGGGAAGCTGACCGAGGCCGAGTTCTTCGACCTGCTCGGGCGCGGGCTCGAGGCCGAGGTCGGCCGGAAGGTGCCGCTGCAGGACTTCGCCGAGCACTACTTCTCCCACCTCAGCCCCAACCACGAGCTGATCGACCACCTGCGGCGGGCGCGCGACGAGCGCGGGCTGCGGCTGGCGCTGCTGACCAACAACGTCCGGGAGTGGGAGCCGCGGTGGCGGTCGATGCTCCCGGACGGCCTGTTCGACCCGATCGTCGACTCGGCGTTCGTCGGGATGCGCAAGCCGGAGCCGGGGATCTACGCGCTCACGCTGGAGCGGCTCGGCCTACGCGGCGAGGAGTGCGCGTTCATCGACGACCTCGACGTCAACTGCGACGCCGCGCGCGAGCACGGCATCGTGCCGATCCGCTTCGAGTCGACCGCCCAGGTCATCCGCGACCTCGACGCGGTGCTGAACGGCGCGGGCCCTTAGCCGGGCACCGGCGCGGAGCGCTCCGCGCCGTCCTGGCGCCAGTACACGACGCCGGCGCGGACGCGGAGCGAGCCCGGCTCGATCCCGCTGCCGCTCGCGATCTCGCGCGGAGTGATCCCGCGCGCGGCGAGCAGTCGGCCGTCGTCCTCGAGCCACGCGACGAGGCCGTCGCCGCCGACGGCGAGGTCGACGACCGCGCCGGCCGCCGGGCGGACGTCGCGGCCGGTGAGGATGTCGTGGATCCCGACCGCGCCCGCCTCGTGCCAGGCGACGAAGCGGCCCGCCATCTTCACGTGGTCGTGCGGCGCGGTCGTGAGGACCGGGCGGCTCGGCCGCCGCCACGCGCAGGCCACGAGCGCGCGGCCCGTGCCTCGGTCGTAGGCGCGGCCGACGTCGTCCCACGCGAGCGTGAACCCGGCGTGCGGCTCGCACGTGATGCCGCCGGCCAGCAGCGCCGCATGCCGCTCGCCTCCGCGCGACCACGTGAGCGTCGACCCCGCCACGGCGACGGCCGAGGGGTCGACGTCCCGATCGAGGATCCGCGCCCCGCCGCCGTCGCGCACCTTCAGCGCGCCGCCGGACACGATCGCCAGCCCGCCGGTGTGGCTCAGCGCGACCGCCTGCAGCTCGCCGTCGTACGAGACCTCGTCGCCCGAGCGCCGCGTCCGCAGGTCGCGCGTGTCGACCCAGCGCGTCGTGACCGATCCGTCGACGACGGTCACCGTCCACGCGACGAAGCGTCCCTCGAGGAAGACTTCGCCCCAGGCCGCGCGGTGCGTGAAGCCGTCGTCCTCGTTGCGGAACAGCTGCGTCCGGCGCCCGCTGCGCCGCAGGCAGCCGATGAGGAAGTCGCCGCGCGCGTAGATCCGCGCGACCTCGTCCCGCGCGACCGTCCGCGACCCCTTCTGCGCGCACCGGTCGCGCGACTCCGCGAGCGCCGGCGAGGGAGCCATCGCCGCGACTCCGGCGGCGGCGAGCAGCGCGATGCAGGACCGCTTCACGCCCGCTGTGACGGGCGGCGAGCGTCGTGGTTGCTCAGTTGTCGCAGCCGAGGCGGTCCCACAGGTAGAGCTCGAGGCACTCCGCCGCGAGCTCGAGGGACCGTTCGCGGGAGAGATGGGGCAGGACGGTCTCGAGCGCCTGTTCCTCCGCCACCCCGGCGTCGAACGCCTCCTCCCCACGGAAGCCGGCGGCAATCTTCAGCGCCTCGCGGCGGTTGTCGCCGAGGGTCGGGAAGACGTTGACGAGGAAGTCCCGGTTCGGGATCGGCTGCCCCACCTCGAGCGACGCGTGCCAGGCGGCGAGCATGTTGAGGTCGTGCTCGTCGAGGTCGCCGACCGCCTTGGCGTAGTGCGACGCGAGCTGCTCGTCGGGGATCTCGTCGACCCACGCGCGGACGAGCTCGCCCAGCAGCTGCCGGCGCGCTTCGCGCCCGACGGACTCGGCGATGACTCGGATGGCGTCGTGTGGCTCGATGAAGCAGAGGGGCATTCCAGCTCCCTGGCGCTCGGAAAGGACGAGACGCTGCGGAAGGTAGGCGGCGGGTCGGACGGCAAAACGGCGTCGCGGAGGGGCCGCCCCGCACGTTGCGGACAACCGGCGCGGGGGGCGGGGAAGGCGAAGCGCGAAGGGCGCGCGGAGGGACCGGCGCAGGGGCCGCGCGGACGGCGGAGGCGTCGCGGCTCGTCAGCGCGTGGGGGCCGACTCCGCGAGCCGCTCGACGGCCGCGAGGTCGTACGTGCCGGCGTCGGTCCCGAGCCCCTGCGCGACGTGCGCCGCGGCCGCGCAGCCGAGGACCGCGGCCTCCCGCGGGTCGCGCCCCAGCGCCAGGCCGCGGACGAAGCCGGCCGAGAACGCGTCGCCGCAGCCGGTGGTGTCCACGACGTCCACGGCGAACGCGGGGACGCGCGAGGCGCCGGAGCCGTCCACGACCACGACGCCGTCGGCGCCGCACGTCGCCGCGACGCCGCCCGCGCCGCGCTCGACGAGCGCCCGGCACGCCGCCTCGACGTCGTCGCGGCCCGTGAACCCCATCGCCTGCTCGTCGTTGGGCAGGAACCAGTCGAGGTGCGGCAGCGCCGGCGCGATCCACTCCAGCAGCTCCTGCTCGCCGGGAGCGAGGACGTCCGCCGACGTGGTCACGCCGTGCTCGCGCGCGAACGAGAGGATCTTCGCGGCCGCCTCGCCGCCCATGAACTCCGGCCCGCCGAGGTGGAGGTGGTCGGCCGAGGCGATCGCGTCCCACGGGGCGTCGTCCGGGCCATACGTGCCGTTGGCGCCGATGACGTGGAACGCCGGGCGCGACCCGTCCGGCCGGATCGGCAACACGGAGGCCGACGTCTGGACGTCCGAACGACGCACGAGGAACGACGTGTCGACGCCGTCGCGCGAGAGCAGCGCGATGAGCATCTCCCCCACGAAGTCCGATCCCACCGCGCCCGCGCTGAACACGTCGGCGCCCAGCCGCGACAGCACCAGGGCGAACCCGCCCGCGGACCCCGCCGCCGTCACGCGGATCTCCTCGACCAGCTCCCCGCCCTGGCCCTCGGGGATCCGCTCCACCGGCCGCGCCAGCACGTCGAGGACGTGCACGCCCATCGCGATCGCCTTCATCCGCCTTCCTCCCGGGTCGTCCCGTACCGCGTCCGCACCGCGTACTCGATCACGTCCTGGCGCTGCTCCTCGGTCAGCGCGCGCGGCTCGCCCACCGCCCGGGCCCGCCAGTACACCGTGCACGCCCACTCGAGCAGCTCCATCGCCCGCATCGCCGACGCGAGGTCCGCCCCGTGCGCCACCGCGCCGTGGTTGGCCATCAGCGCCGCGGTCCGGCCGTCGAGCGCCTCGAGGACGGACTCCGCCAGCTCCGGCGAGCCGAACGTGGCGTAGCGCGCGACCCGCACCGTGCCGCCCAGGAGCAGCATCTCGTAGTGCACGCACGGGACCTCCTCGAGCCCCGCCACGCACGACAGCGCGGTCGCCACCGGCGCGTGCGTGTGGACGACCGCGCCGGTCCCGAAGCGGCGGTAGACGCCGAGGTGGAGGTCGAGCTCCGAGGTCGGCGCGAGCCGTCCGTGGACCCGCCGGCCGTCCAGCGACACGACGGAGACGTCCTCCGCCACCAGCGACGCGAGCACCCCGCCGGTCGGCGTCACGCAGACGTGCTCGCCGAACCGCGCCGACACGTTCCCGGACGTGCCGCCGACGAGCCCCTGCTCCGCCAGCCGCCGCGCCGCCGCGGCGACCTCCTCGCGCTCGGAGTGCAACATGCGCGCGACTCTAATGGCACGATCCGTGACGCAATGACCGAGACCTCGATCACCCGACGCGGCCTCATCGGCGCGGGCGCGGCCGCGGGCGCCGGCGCGCTGTTCGCCGCCGACGCCGACGCCGCCAAGCGCCGCCGCCGGCGCAAGCGCAAGCGCCGGCCGAAGAAGAGGCCGCCGGCCGTCCGCCGCGCGGACGTCATCGTCGTCGGCGCCGGCTTCGCCGGCCTGACCGCGGCGCGCGAGATCGTCCGGGCCGGGAAGTCGGTGATCGTGGTCGAGGCGCGCGATCGCGTCGGCGGGCGCGTCTGGAACCACGACCTCGGCGGCGGCGAGCAGTCCGAGCGCGGCGGCACGTTCGTCGGCCCGACGCAGAACCGCATCCTCGCCCTCGCCGAGCAGGTCGGCGTGGGCAAGTTCGACACGTTCGTCGACGGCAACAACGTCGCGATCATCCAGGGCCAGCGCTCCGAGTACAGCGACACCGGGCCGACCGGCACCGCCCCGAACGACCCGACGATCCTCCCCGAGCTGGCCGCCGTCGTGACCCAGCTCAACGAGATGTCGAAGGAGGTCCCGGTCGACGCGCCCTGGGACGCCGCCCGCGCGAAGGAGTGGGACGGCCAGACGCTCGAGACCTGGATCAACGAGAACAGCAGGACCGACCGCTTCCGCTCCCTCGCCGCGCTCTCGACCCGCCCGATCTTCGGCACCGAGATGCGCGATCTGAGCCTGCTCTTCGTGCTCTTCTACATCGCGGCGTCGGGCGACGAGCGCAACGTCGGCACGTTCGACCGCAACTTCAACACCCGCAACGGCGCGCAGCAGTGGCGCTTCGAGGGCGGCTCGCAGCTGGTGGCGCTGAAGGTCGCGGAGGAGCTGGGGTCGAGGCGGATCGCGTTCAACACCCCCGTGCGGCGGATCGAGCAGGACGGCGCGGGCGTCCGCGTGATCGGCGACAAGCTGACGTTCGCAGGGAGGCACGCGATCGTCGCGGTGCCGCCGGTGCTCGCTGGGCGGATCCAGTACGACCCGGTCATGCCGATGCTGCGCGACCAGCTCACGCAGCGCGTCGCGCAGGGCGCCCTCACGAAGGTCGCCGCGAAGTACGACGCGCCGTTCTGGCGGGCGAAGGGCCTGAACGGGACGGCGCTGAGCACCGACCACCTCGTCAGCGCGACGTTCGACGACTCGCCGTCCGACGGCTCGCCCGGCGTCATCTTCGGGTTCGTCGGCGGCGACAACTGCCGGCTCTACGCGCAGCTGTCGGAGGCGGAGCGGCGCGAGCGGATCCTCGACGAGTTCGCGACGTTCTTCGGCGAGGAGGCGCGCGCCGCGACGGAGTTCTTCGACACCCAGTGGCCGGACGAGGTCTGGAGTCGCGGCGGGCCGGTCGGCATCCACGGCCCGGGCTCGCTCCTCGAGTACGGCCCGGCGCTGCGCCAGCCGGTCGGGCGGATCCACTGGGCGGGCACCGAGACCTCGACCTACTGGAACGGCTACATGGACGGCGCGGTGCGCTCCGGCGAGCGGGCGGCGAAGGAAGTGCTCGGCGCGTGAGGAGGCTCGCGTTGCTCGCGGCGCTCGCCGTCGCGGCGGTCGCCGCCGCTCCCGCGCAGGCGCGCGACCGGTGGGACACGAAGGTCCTCGCGCTCGTGCCGACCCCCGGCTTCCCCGCGCACGCCTACGTCGCGCCGAACGGGCGCGTGTACGAGGGCACGTACACGAACCCCAACGGGGACACCGTCCCCTCGCGGGTGTTCGAGTACGACGGCGAGGGGACGCTCGTGCGGTCGTGGACCGTCCGCGGGCAGAACCTCGGCCAGGCGCACGGCGTGCAGGTCGCGACGAGCGACGGGGACGGGCGGCTGGTGCTGCTCGACAAGTCGCCTCCGCGGGCTGTGCTGCTCGATCCGCGGACCGGCGACCAGACCGAGTACGCGAAGTTCCCCGACGGATCGATCCCGAACTACGCGGCGTGGGGCCCCGACTTCTCGCTCTACGTCACCGACTACGCGCAGGCGGTGCTGTGGCGGATCCCGCCGGGCGGCGGCGCCCCGCCCGAGCAGTGGCTGGCCGATCCGCGGCTCGACGGCGGCGAGTTCGGCACGACGGGGATCGAGCTGGGGCCCGACCAGCGGACGCTGTACGTGGCCGTGCAGTCGCAGGCGGGCGGGGCAAGCGGCAACCCCTCGACCGGGCGCCTGTTCACCGTGCCGATCCAGCCCGACGGCAAGCCGGGCGAGATGACGCAGCTGTGGGAGAGCCGGCCCGCCGACGGGCCGGACGGGTTCGGGATCGCGCGCTCCGGGACGATCTACATGTCGCTGCTCGCGTCGAACCAGCTCGCGGCGATCGATCCGCAGGGCGTCGAGAAGGAGCGCTTCCCGTCGGCGCCGGGCGGCGGGGCGAACGGCAGCGCGGTGCCGTTCGACGGCCCCTCGAACGCGAGCTTCCTCGGGACCCGGGTCATGGTCGCCAACCAGTCGTACTTCAGCGGCGACAGGACGCACCACGCGATCCTCGACGTCGAGACCGGCGAGGAGGGGCTGCCGGAGCTGGTCCCGCCGGCGACGCGCGTCGAGACGCCGCCGACGGCGAAGCCGAAGAAGCGCTGGTCGTGCAAGCGCTACAAGAGCCGCAAGAAGCGCCGGGCGTGCCGGAAGACGATGGCGCGGCGACGTGCGGCGGCGCGGCGGCGCGGCTGATGCACGCGGTCGACTACGTCAGGACGCGGACGCCGAGCGGGACGCTGAGCCGGAACGTGGATGCCGTCGAGCAGGCGCTGCGGCGGCGCGAGGCGGAGGGCTACCGGTTGGTCGCCGCCGTGCCGGAGACCGACAACGGCGACCTCACCGGCGTCCTGCTGCTGTTCGTGCGCGAGTGACGCATCCGGTTCGCCGCGCCCTGCGAAGACGCTCGCGTGAGCACACGGAAGCGCCTGCTCGTCTTCGTCCTCCTGGCCGGGTCGCTGGCGCCGGCGGCGTCGGCTCGGGCGGAGCTCGCGTTCACCCCGTGCGACCCGCCGTTCGAGTGCGCGACGGTGACGGTGCCGGTCGATCGCTCCGGCGGGGTGCCAGGCACGATCGACGTGGCGGTGTACCGCGCGCCGGCGTTCGGGCCGTCGCGCGGCGTGCTGCTCGGGCTGCCGGGTGGGCCGGGCGACGGAGGGCTGGCGTACTTCGGCCGCCGCCTCGCCGCGTTCGACGAGGCGCGCGCGACGCACGACCTCGTCTTCATCGACCCGCGCGGCACGGGGCGCTCGGGCGCGCTGCGGTGCGAGGGCGCGGACGCGTGCTACACCGGCCGCATCGACGGACAGCGGGTGCGGGCCCGCCTGGACCTCCGGAGCGTCGGCGCGGCCGGCACGCCGGTCCGCGAGATGCTCTGACCACGCTCCGCGCGACCGACTTCGCAGTGCGCTGAGAATCCGGACCACGTCGTTGCCCTTCATCAAGTTGGGATCTAGTGTGCACTGCATGACGACTCCAAGTGCCGGGACCTACGCACCTGCGACCTACCTCGTCGGAAATGGCGGCGAGGCGATCGACGCGGTCCGCGCCTCTGGGTTCTCGACGGTCGTCATCTGGACGATCCACGTCTGGCCGGACGGCAGCTTCCACTTCACGGACCCGCCGATCGTCCAGGACGGCGAATGGGTCGGCGACACGACGTGGCCCGGCCTCTACTCGCGCATCAAGCAGGCGCCGTCGAGCGTCGACCGGCTGCTCTTCTGCGTCGGGTCGGCGGACGCCGGGGACTTCGGCAACATCGGCGAACTGATCAAGCTGCACGGCACCGGCTCCGACACCGAGCTCTACCGGAACTTCGCGGCGCTCAGGCAGGCGATCCCCGAGATCGACGGCATCGACTTCGACGACGAGGAGGGCGTGGACCCCGCGACGATCGTGCCGCTCGCGCAGATGCTCCACGAGATCGGCTACGAGGTCACGTTCTGCCCGTACGCCGAGCAGGACACGTGGATCGAATGCCTCAAGACCCTCAACGACACGACCCCCGGCGCCGTCACCGGCTTCAACCTCCAGTGCTACGCCGGCGGCGGCGGGAACGATCCTCGCCAGTGGGCCGAGGCGGTGAGCGCGGCGATCCCCGGCTTCGACTCGACCGCCTTCGTCTCGCCCGGCGAATGGTCGAGCCCGAGCGGCACATGCGACGACGTGCTCTGCCCGAGCCAGGTCGAGAGCTCGTTCGCGGACTGGAAGTCGCCCGAGATCACGAGCGGCTGGATCTGGCGCTTCGACTACGTGGAGCAGTGCGCGGGCTCGGGGGCCTGCCCGGAGGGCGCCGCACCCGCCGACTACGTCAAGGCGATCACCACCGGTCTCAGCTGAGGGTTCGGCAATACCCGGCCCGGCGAACGTCTAATGTCGCCATGGATCCCGACTGGAGGAGGACGACGATGTCCTATGGCGGCGGCCCGAACATCACCTGCGAATGGTCGGCCTGGTACAACCGGATGCCCGGCACCGACGACCCGAACCTTCACGTCGCCGGCCGCTGCCAGCTGCCGAGCGGCTCGATCCAGATCACGCTGAAGCCCGGGGACGAGGGGATCGTCGACGAGCCCGACCTCTTCGTGCTGGAGGCGACCGTCGAGGTCCCGGACGTCGGCACCGACGACTTCGTCGAGCGCGAGGTCACGTGGGAGGGCGACGCCGGCCCGGACATCACGCGCGTCCGGATCCAGGGCGACCTCCAAGCGGAGATCGAGGTCACGGACGCGGTCTAGCGGGCGCGAGCAGCCCGAACTCTGCGCCCTCTTCCGCGCGGTCCGCTTCGTCCGCCTCCCGGGCGCGCCTCGCGGGCGGTCGTGGCGGCGCGGGGGTGGATCGCGGCGGGGCTTGCGCCTCCGGCGCGAACGCGGCGTCCGGCGGCGGGTCGTCGGCCGGCCCACGCCGCTCCGCCGGACCGCGCGGCTCGCCCGACGCCGCGGAGGCGATCGGCGAGCCCGCTTCCCGCTCCCCGCCGGACGGCTGCGGCGCGGCGGCCGGCGTCCGCGCGGCCTGGACCGCGACGGGCGGTGGAGCTTCCGCACGAGCGGAGTCCTCGCCGACGTTCCGCTCGACGGCCACGCCGCCGCCGGCGAGCAGCGCGGTCGACGCCGCCACCACCGCGAGCTTCCCGGAGACGGCGGCGTCCGCGGCCGCCTGCGCCTTGAGGGCGGCCGCCGTCGCCCGCTCCTGGAGGGACGCGGCAAGCGCCGCCGCGCGGTCGTGAAGCGACGCGGCGACGCTCGCCGCGCGCTGCTGGAGCGACTCCGTGGCGCTCGCCGCGCCGTCCGGCAGCGACGCGACGAGCTCGGCGAGCCCGGTCGCCGCGGCGTCGGGCTCCGTGCCCGCGAGGGTCGCCACGAGCGGGGCCGCGGGTAGGAGCGACGCCACCGCCTTCCCGCTCCGCTGCATCGCGGCGAGCGTCGCTCGGCAGGACGGGCAGTTGCGGAGGTGCGGGCGGGCGTCGAGGAGCTGCTGCTGGGTCGCCTCGCCGTCGGCGATCGCGCTGAGGGTGTCGGTCCAGCGCTCGCACTCCTCTCCCGCTTCGATCCCCGCGTACCGGCGCAGGAAGGCGCGGCGGCCCTCCGTGATGCACCGGTTGACCTTCGTGTAGGACCATCCCTGGCGCTCGGCGATCTCGTCGTACGAGAGGCCCTCCGCCTTGAGCCACAGCGCGGTGACCTCCTGCGGCTTGAGGCGCTGCAGCGCCTCGGCGGCGCGGGACAGCTCGTCGAACCGCTCCGACCGCTCCTCCACCGACGCGACGTGGCGTGCGTCGTCGAGCGCGTCGAGGGTCGACTCGTCCTCGACGCCCACGAGCGACGACCGGGAGCGGCGCACCGCGAGCGCCTCGTGACGCACGACGACGTAGAGCCACTTGTGCGCGCCCGCCGGGTCGAGCCGGTGCGCGTTCTTGACGAAGATCTCCAGCGCGCGCTGGTAGGCGTCCTCGGCGTCGGCGCCGCACGACGTGTACCTCCGGGCCACCCGCAGCAGCGCCTCCGCGTGCTCTCGCACGACCGAGACGACGAGCTCGCGGGTGCCGGCTTCCATGAGGAGCACGAGGGCGAGCGTCGCGCCGGTTCGCCCCCGGCCGCAAGTGGGTGGACTACCGTCGGAGGAGCGGCGCGCGGCTCAGCTCCTCAACGCGGCGGGCAGCTCGGCTCGCGAGGCGATGTCGAGCTTGCGGTAGGCGTTCGAGAGGTGCGCCTCGACGGTCTTCGTGGTGACGAAGAGCGCCTGCGCGATCTCGGGGTTCGACATCCCTTCGGCGGCCATCGCGGCGGTGCGGCGCTCGCTGGCGGTCAGGGCGTCGACGCCCGAGGTCCGCGGGCGCCGGGGCCGCCCGCCCGCCGCCCGCAGCTCCTGCCGCGCGCGCTCGGCGAGCGGGCGCGCGCCGCAGGAGTCCGCGAGGTCGAGGGCGCGGCGCAGCGGCTCGCGCGCGGCGGTGCGGCGGTTCGCCCGCCGCAGCGCGGCGCCGAAGTCGGTGAGCGCGCGCGCCTGCTCGAACGGCGCGGGCGCATCGGCGAGCACGTTTCCCGCCTCCTCGAGCAGCTCGAGCCGCCGCGCGCCGTCGATCACGAGCCCGGAGGCATGCAGCGCCATCCCGATCGCGCGCGGCGTGCCCCAGCTGCGGGCGTCCTGGAGCATGCGGTCCGCCTCCGCGCGCGCCTCGTCGGGATCCTCGGGCGCGAGCGCCGGCGCGACGAGGACCCACGGCGCGAGCGTCGGGTACGTGTTCCACCGCGCGCGCGGCCGGCCCAGCCGCTCGGCCTCGACCCGGGCGGCGGCGACCTCCCCGCGCGCCACGAGCAGTCGCGCGCGGGCGTGGACGATCCGCGCCAGCCCGAGGTCCGCTCCCGGGACGTCCGCCTCCCGCGTCTGGCGGTCGACCCATTCGGCGTGGTCGAGCTCGCCGCGGTCGACGAGCACGCCGATGAGGGACCCGAGCCCGTTCGGCTGCGCGAGGAACCACCCCTGCTCGAAGGCGAGGTCGGCGAAGCTGCGGCCGTCCGCCTCCGCGGCGGGGAGGTCGCCGACCCGCGCGAGCAGACCGCACCGCATGCCGGAGGCGAACGCGAAGCCGGGCAGCGAGCCGCGGCGGCGGGCGTCGTCGACGGCCTGGTCGAGGACCCGCCGCGCCGGCTCGATCCGGTCCGCGAGCAGGAGGACGTCGAGCGCGAAGAACAGCGACGGCGCGACGCCGCGGGCGTCGTCGAGGAGGCGGCCGTCGGCGAGCGCGCGCTCCGCGACGTCCGCCAGCGCGGCGGCCGGCTCGCGACTCGATCTCGAGAACGCGTCGATGTGGGCCTGGACGGCGAGCAGCAGCCGCTCCCCCGCGGTCGCGCCCGTCAGCCTGCCGCGGTAGTGCGCGAGCCGCTCGCGCACCGACGGCAGCCGCGCGCGGATGGCGCGGCCCATCCCGAGGGCGTAGGACTCGACGACGAGCGCGAGCTCCGGATCCTCGTCGCGGACGTCCAGCACCGCGCGCTCGAGGAGCGGGACGGCCTCGTCGCCGCGTCCCGCGGCGAGCAGCGCGTTGGCGTGGTCGAGGGCGTGCGTCGCGCGCGTCCGCGGATCGCTCGTCACCCGCACGCCCTCCTCGAAGTGCTCGGCCGCGGGCGTCGGCTCGCCCGCCTCGATCTCAGCGGACGCGAGCGCGAACGCGACCGCGCCGCGCTCGTCCGGGCGCGGCGGTTCCGCGAGCGCGCGCCGCAGGCACGCCACCGCGATCGGCGCGGACCCCCGCGCGACCGCCCGCGCCGCCGCCTCCCGCAGCGTCGCGACGACGTAGGGATCGCCGGCGGGCTCCGTCGCCAAGAGGTGGACCGCCAGCTCCTCCGGCCCGGCGCCGTCGGCGGCGAGGAGGTCCGCCGCCCGCCGGTGCGCCGCGGCGAGCTCGCCCGGCTCGATGTCGCCGTACACCGCCGCGCGCAGGATCGGGTGCGCGAACGCGAGCGGCCGCGCCGGCGCGAGGATGTCGGCGTCGGCGAGCGCCGCGGCGAGCGCGCCCGCGCGGTCGAGCGCGGGCGGCGAAAGAGTGCGCGGGGCGTCGCGCGCGGGCGGAGCGGCGCGCGCGAGGGCGGGCGGCGAGGGGGTGCGTGCCGCGGCGTCAGCCCGCGCGGCGTCGCCGTGCCGGGCGGCGAGCCCGGCGAGCGCCGCGGCGCGGCGGAGCGGCACGCCGTCGCCGAGAACCGCGACCGCTCGCGCGAGGCTCGACGCGTCGTCGCCGAGGCGGGCGAGCCGGAGGACGACGGCGCGGGCGACCGTCGGCGGCGCGAGCTCGCGCACGAGCGGGGCTCCGTCGCGGGTCGGCGCGACGCCCTCCGCCGCGAGCTCACGGAGCAGCTCGCGCAAGAGGAACGGATTCCCGCCGGTGGCCTGGCGGCACGCGTCCGCGAACGCGGGATCGACCGACTCCCCGAGCGCCGCGGCGAGCGCTCGCACCGCGCCGTGCGTGAGCGGCGCCGGCCGGACGACGGCCGTCAGCGGGTCGGTCGCGATGACGTCGAGCGGCAGGCGGTCGGTGCCCGGCTCGCGCGTGCGCGCGGCGAGCGCGACGAGCACCGGCAGCTCCTCGAGGCGTGGCAGCAGGAACTGCAGGAAGCGCAGCGAGCCGGCGTCCGCCCAGTGCACGTCGTCGATGACCAGCGCCGCCGGCGACCGCTCCGCGAGGTTCGCGGTCAGCCAGTAGAGCGCGTGCGCGGGAAGGGCCGCGGCCGAGCCGGGCAGCGGCGCGGCGGCCGGAGGGGCCGCGGCCGAGGCGGGAGGGGCCGCGGCGGAGCCGGGCAGCGGGGCGGAGTCCGCGCCGGGCGCCGGAAGGCCGAGCAGCGGCGCCGCTCCCGCCGCCGCGCCGCGGAGGAGCTCCAACGAGGACGCCTCGCGCTCGAAGAGCTGCCTGACGACGCCGAACGGGAAGTCCCGGTCGAGCTCGGAGGCGCGGGCGGTGAGCACGACCATCCCTCGCTCCCGCGCTCGCTCGCGCGCGGCCTCGAGCAGCCGCGTCTTCCCGATCCCCGGCGGGCCCTCGACGAGCACCATCTGGCCGCGCCCGCCGCACGCCTCGGCGACGAGGACGTCCAGCCGGCGCAGCTCGCGCTCGCGCTCCAGCAGATCCGGGCCCATTGAAGGATCGTTTACCTGCATGCCGCGACTCCCGCGCCGCATCCCGAAACTTTCGGGTGCAGGTTCAGGGTGCACCCGGTTGTGGGGGCGCCGCCGCGCGGGCAGCCTCGAACGCGATGTCCGCGGCAGGGGAACCGAGGCGCCTCGGCCTCGAGGTGCGGTTCGACGCGAAGCCGATCCGCGGCCGGCTCTACGACCGCGACGACGGCGACGTCGACCGTCCGTTCTCGGGCTGGCTGGGGCTCATGGCCGCGCTCGAGGCCGCGCGGCAGGCGGACCAGAGGCACGAACGGGAGGCACGGGGGTCATGAGAGCACGCGCGTTGGCAGCGATCGTCGCGGGGGCGCTGCTCGCCGCACCGCAGGGCGCCGCGGCCAAGAGCTACGCGGCGGCCGAGGGCTGCGCCGAGCACGAGGCGTTCGTCGCGGGCGACGACGCGGCCGTCGCGGCGAAGCTCCCGAAGCGCTGGACGCCCGTCCGCGACCCGAACACCGACCGCCCGCTGATCTTCGTCCGCGGCATCCGCTGCGACGCGCTCACCGTCGAGGGCCGGACCGCGCCCACCACGATGGCCACGTACGGCGTCGTCGTCGAGAGCCTCGACGGCTCCGGCTGCGCCTCCGCCGCACCCGGGCTCGGCACCGTGAAGGGCGACTTCCCGCCCGCCTGCAACCTCTACACGCTCGCGTGGATCGCCGACCGGCCGCGCGTGCAGCGGTGGCTGAGCGACCAGCTGCCGGGGTTCCCCGCACAGCACGCCGAGGGCCTGAGCTTCGAGCTGGGCGAGACCGACTTCCGCTTCCGCGCGCCCGGCTTCGGGATCGAGGCCACGAACAACGCCGAGCGGCCGCGCGAGATCCCCATCCGCCGCTCCTACTGGGTCGAGACCGCGCGCGAGACCGTCCGCCTGCGGTTCGCGAGCCAGATCACCGCGGGCGACGCCGAGGGCGCGGTCACCGCCGAGCCCGGCACCGAGCTGGCGGCGCTGCTGGGCGCCACCCGGCGCGAGTACGCCCACCCGTACAACTCGTTCGCGCCGGAGCACTTCGCGCGCGGCGTCTACCGGGCCCAGCGCCACGGCCCGTCGAGCACCGCTGACCGCTTCGACGGCGCCTGCGACTTCAACGGCACCAACGCGTTCGCCCCGCCCGCGCGCAACGAGCCCGGCCCCGGCGCCTACGACTACGCCGGCCAGGGCACGTGCACCGGCACCCTGAACGGCCGCGCGCTCGACGCCGCGCCGGCGCACATGCGGCACTCCGGGCCCGCGATGGTCTCGTGCATGCAGGCGTACACGCGCGCCCCGGGCGAGGGCGTCATCACGTTCGCCGACGGCACCGCGATCCGGTACACGCTCGACTTCACCGCGATGGGGACCGAGGTCGACGGCGAGATGTACGGCGACCGGGCCGGGCTCGCGACCGCCCACGCGACGTTCATGACCGACCGCACCCCGCCGGACGTGCCCGCGCGGTGCGCGGGGGACGGCGTCGCCTCCGCACCGCTCGACTTCGGCTTCGAGACGAAGGAGGCGCTCGTCAGCGAACGGCCGGCGACGGGGGAGCCGCCGCGGACCGAAGGGGGCGGGTCGCAGGGGGAGCGGCCGCCGGGGGTCGCGCCGCGGAGGAGGAGCGCGCGGAGGTGCGGCGCGCGGGCGAAGCGGGGCGCGAAGGCGCGGCGGGGCGCGAAGGCGCGGCGCGGCGCGAGGGCGCGGCGCGGCGCGAAGGCGCGGCGGGGCGCGAAGGCGCGCAGGCGCGCGAAGGCGAAGCGCCCGCGGGCGAAGCGACGCGCCGTCAGGACTTGCCCTGCCAGAAAGCCAGCTCGCCGCCGGCGGCCGTCGCGATGACGCTTCGCCAGCCGTGCGGGCCCTCGCGGGGCTCGAGGAGGACGGTCGCCCCGAGGTCCCGCGCCTGCCCCACGGCGGCCGAGATGTCGGGCACCTCGACGTAGGGCAGCCAGAGCGGCCGGCGGACCGGGCACTCCACGACGCCGCCGCCGAGCTCGTTCCCCATCCGCAACGCGAGGTATTCGCCGTGGCGGCTGCGGACCTCCTCCGGCGCCCAGCCGCAGAGCTGGGAGTACAGGCCGGCCGCCGCATCACGGTCGCCCGTATGCAGTTCCAGGTGGACCACGCGCATTCCACCCCTACAGACCCGTGCGAGCGCCGAGACTCATCGCATAAGGTGAAAACCATGGCGACGAGCACGATCGAAGCAGCGAAGTCCGGGGACGAGAACGCGTTCGCGGAGCTGGTCGAGCCCTACCGGGGCGAGCTGCACGCGCACTGCTACCGGATGCTCGGCTCCGTCTACGACGCCGAGGACGCCCTCCAAGAGGCGCTGCTCCGCGCGTGGCGCGGCCTCGAGCGATTCGAGGGCCGCAGCTCGCTGCGCAGCTGGCTCTACACGATCGCCACGAACACCTGCCTGAACCACATCGCCAAGCGGCCGAAGGGGCGCGTCCTGCCGCTCGACTACGGCCCGGCGACGGACCCGCACGACGGCCCGGGCACGCCGCTGATCGAGTCGGTGTGGGTCGAGCCGTACCCCGACGAGCCGCTGGCGATCGGCGACGGCCTCGCGGGGCCCGACGCCCGCTACGAGATGCGCGAGAGCATCGAGCTGGCGTTCATCGTCGCCCTCCAGCACCTTCCCGCGACCCAGCGCGCGATCCTCATCCTCCGCGAGGTCCTCGGGTTCTCCGCCGCCGAGGTCGCCGAGACGCTCGACACGACCGTCGCCGCCGTCAACAGCGGCCTGCAGCGCGCGCGCAAGGCGGTCGAGGAGCGCGTGCCCGAGCAGTCGCAGCAGGAGACCCTGCGGCAGGTCGGCGACGAGGAGATCCGCCGGATCGTGCAGAGCTACGCCGACGCGTGGGAGCGCCAGGACGTCGACGCCGTCGTCGCGATGCTCGCCGAGGACGCCGCGATCTCGATGCCGCCGCTCGCCAGCTGGTTCGGCCCGCGCGACGTCTTCGAGGAGTTCATGCGCCTCTGGCCGCTGTCCGGCATGTGGAAGTGGAAGACCGTCATCACGACCGCGAACGGCCAGCCCGCGATCGGCTTCTACGCGTGGGAGGACGAGCACGGCGCGTACATGCCGTTCGCGCTGAACGTCCTGACCTTCCGCGGCGACAGGATCGTCGACGTCGTCGCGTTCGCCAACCGCGCCATCGACGCCGAGAAGCGCGAGGCCTACCACCGGTGGGTCGACGAGCCGCCGGACGAGAAGCGCCTCGCCGGGACGTTCGGCCGCTTCGGGCTGCCCGACCGCCTCGACTGACGCCGCGCCGCCTTCTTACACTGCTCGCCCGGATGAGCAGGCTCTCACCGAAGCGCCTGGCGGCGATCGCCGCCGCAGGGATCGCCACGCTGATGACGGTGGTCCTGGTGGCCCCTTCCTCGGGCCAGGACGCCGCGCGCCCGGCCGCCGAGATCCAGAGCCAGCGCTGCTTTGGCGCCGCCGCCCGCGACCCCGCGCGCCGCTGCGTGAACCGGCAGCTGCGGTACACGGTCGTCCCGCTGCCCTCCGAGGCGCGCGCCGGCCAGAACTCGCCGTGCGCCCCCGGCGACCAGACGGAGGAGCTGTACCCGTGCCACTTCGGCGTCCCGCGCGAGCAGGCGCGGCGCACGATCGCGCTGGTCGGCGACAGCCACGCGGCGCACTGGCGCGCGGCGGTCGACGTGGTCGCCCACTTCTACGGCTGGCACGGGATCTCGCTGACGCAGACCGGGTGCCCGATGACGAAGGCGATCCCGATCCTCAAGGGCCGCCAGCGCGACGACTGCCTCGGCTACAACGAGGAGATCGGCCCGTGGCTGGAGCGCCACCCGGAGGTCAGGACGATCATCACCTCCCAGCACGGCGGCCGCGTCGTCACCGAGCCCGGCCAGAGCCAGCGCGACGCGCAGATCGAGGGCTTCATCCGCGCCTTCGACGAGCTGCCCAGGTCGGTCGAGCAGATCATCGTGCTCCGCGACACGCCGTGGAGCACGCGGTCGGCGCCGGAGTGCATCGAGCGCGCGGTGATCGACCGGCGCCCGCCGGGCGCCACGTGCGCGATCCCGCGGGCGCGCTCGCTGCGGCCGGACCTCGCGGCGGAGGCGGCGGTGCTCATGGGCTCGCCGCGCGTCCACCTGATCGACCTGACGCCGTTCATGTGCGGCCGGGACAAGTGCTTCCCGGTCGTCGGCGGTGCGCTCGTCCACAAGGACGGCGGCCACATCACGCAGGTCTTCTCGCGGACGCTCGGGCCGTACGTGGCCCGCTACGTCAAGCGGCTGATGCGGCCCTAGCCGCGGCTCGCGCCGTGCTTCAGGCGGTGCCGGGTGGCGGAGCTGTGCCCGGTGGTGATCCGCTCGCAGCGGCGGATCCTGTAGCGCTTCGCGCGCAGGTTGCGGCGGCTCGTGTAGAGCGTGTCGTAGCCCTTGCCGCAGTCGACGATCCCGCGCCCGTAGTGGGTCTTGACGAAGTCGGGGCCGGGCCCGGCCTTGATCGTGTTCCACCCGTGCGAGGCGTAGATGAAGTCGCGCCCGCCGTTGCCGTTCAGGCGGTCGAACTGGCCCGGCGGCTGGCCGCTCGGCTTGTAGTCGCCCCAGATGACGTCCTGCCACGGGCCGCCGTGGATCGTGTCGTCGCCGTGGCCGCCGAGCAGCTCGTTGTTGGCAGGGTCGGGGCGGACGCACCGGCCGTGGCCGACGTCGCAGCGGTAGAAGCGGTGGCTGCAGTTGCGGTCGCTGCGCTCGCCGTCGCAGCTGTAGGTGGGGTCCTCGCCGCCGAACGGGTCGCGGTGCGGGCGGGCGTCGAGCGTGCGGTCGCGATCGTCGCGGTTGAGCAGCAGCATCCCGGTGATCTCGGGCCAGCCGTCCTTGGCCTGGTTCACGGAGCCGGGCGGCGCGGCGCTCGTGACGGCCGCGGTCGACGCCGCCAGCGGGAGGGCGCAGAGCAGGGCGAGCAGGGGTCGGCGGGACGGCATGACGAATGGAGTGATCGGCCGCACACCGGTACGACGTGAGCGGCGGGCTACTGTCACGGGACGGATGACTGACTTGCGATCAGGCATGGCCGCGGGGGTCGGCGCCTACTTCCTGTGGGGACTTTTCCCCCTCTACTGGCCCCTGCTCGAGCCCGCCGGGCCGGTGGAGATCCTGGCGCATCGCATCGCCTGGTCGCTCGTGTTCCTCGGCGCCGTGCTCGGCCTGACGAGCGGCTTTCGCTGGATCAGGTCCCTCGACCGGCGTCAGGCACGGCTCCTCGTGCTCGCGGCGGTCCTCATCACCGTCAACTGGGGGACGTTCATCTACGGCGTCAACAGCGAGCGGGTGGTCGAGACGTCGCTCGGCTACTTCATCAACCCGCTGGTGACGGTGGCGCTCGCCGTGGTCGTGCTGCGTAGCGGCTGCGGCCCGACCAGCGCATCGCGGTCGCGATCGCGACCGTGGCCGTCGCCGTGCTGGCGATCGACTACGGCCGCCCGCCGTGGATCGCGCTGACGCTCGCGTGCTCGTTCGGCCTCTACGGCCTGGTGAAGAAGCGGGTGGGGATGGAAGGCGCGCAGTCGCTGGCCGTCGAGACCGCCCTGCTCGTCCTGCCCGCGCTGGCGTACGTCGTGTGGCTCGAGGCGTCGGGTCGCGGCACGCTCCTCGCCGAGGGCGCGGGGCACGCGGCGCTGCTGGCCGGCGGCGGCGTCGCGACGGCGATCCCGCTGATCCTCTTCGGCGCCGCGGCGATCCGCATCCCGCTGACGACGCTCGGCCTGCTGCAGTACCTCGGGCCGATCATGCAGTTCCTCATCGGGGTCCTGATCTACTCCGAGCCGATGCCGGCGACGCGGCTCGCGGGGTTCTGCCTCGTCTGGCTGGCGCTGGCGGTGTTCAGCGTGGGCGCGGTCCGCAGCGCACGCGCGGCGCGCGTGGCGGTCGCGCCGGCGCCCGCGTGACGGATTAGGGAACTCCCCGAGGCGAGCGGCCGCGCGCCACGGCAGATTCCCGCGCACCCCAGAACCGCCCCAACAGGAGCCTCTTTCATGAATCGCAGCATGCTGGCGGCCTGCGCCGCCGCGCTCGTCGCTGCCGCGGCGCTTCCCTCCGCCGCGTCGGCCTCGAGCATCTCGTACGCCGGCAACACGCTCGTGTACAAGGCCGCCGACGGCGAGGAGAACTCGGTCACGCTGAACGCCACGACCGACGGCCGCGTCGCGATCGGCGAGACCGGCGCGACGACCTCGTTCCCCTCCGATCGTTGCGAGCAGGCCAACGAGTCGATGCCGGTGGTCTGCGAGGTGGCGACCGTCGACCTCCTGAAGTTCGAGCTCGGTGACGGGCTCGACCGCGCGTCCATCCAGGACATCACCGTCGCCGGCAACGTCATCACCGTCGACGGCGGCAGCGGGAACGACCGCCTCGAGGGCGGCCCGTCCGCCTCCTCGACGCTCGACGGCGGCGCCGGCGACGACGAGCTGCGCTCGCAGGAGGCCGGCGACAAGGTCCTCGGCGGGCCGGGCGCCGACCAGATCATCGGCGGCGGCGGCGACGACGAGATCCACGCCGGCGACGGCGACGACGTCCTGCAGCCCGACCGCTACACGACCGGCAACGACGTCGTCGACGGCGGCCCCGGCACCGACGAGATCGAGGACTACAGCGACCCCACGAAGTCGCCGCAGCCGGTCAACATCACCCTCGACGGCCAGGCCAACGACGGCCGCCCGGGCGAGAGCGACAACGTGAGCGACGTCGAGGTCGTCCGGACCTACGCGGGCGGGACGTTCGTCATGAGCGACGGCCCCGATCGCGTCGAGGTCTACACGCCGTCCGACCAGGGACCGGCCAGCGTCGAGGGCCGCGGCGGCAACGACGTGCTGCTCGCCGGCGTCGGGCGCCAGACGCTCGACGGCGGCGCGGGCGACGACCAGATCGAGGGCGGCTTCGGCGACGACACCCTCACCGGCGGCCCGGGTCGCGACACGATCGCCGCGGACTTCACCGGGTCGCAGTGCGGCTGGCTGCAGAGCTGCACGATCCCGCACGGCAACGACACCGTGAACGCGCGCGACGGCGAGGCCGACAGCATCGACTGCGGCGTCGGAGAGGACACCGCGATCGTCGACGCGATCGACACCGTCGCCAACTGCGAGAAGGTCGAGGGCCTCCCTCACGCCGACGACTTCGTCCCCGACAAGCGGCCCGAGGTCGTCATCCCGAACAACCCCGGCGCGGCGTGCCGCGTCGCGAAGGTCCGCGGCCTGAAGCTGAAGGCCGCGAAGAGGCGCCTCGCCCGCAACGGCTGCACGAAGGTGACGGTCAAGCGCGCGAAGTCGCGGAAGGTGAAGCGCGGCCGCGCGATCTCCGCCGTGGCCCGCGGCGGGAAGGTCGTGCTGACGATCTCCCGCGGGCGCTAGCGGAGGGCCGTCGTACTCTCGGCGGGTGCCCGTCGCCCGCCGAGAGGACCTCCGCAACGTCGCCATCGTCGCCCACGTCGACCACGGCAAGACGACGCTGGTCGACGCGATGCTCTGGCAGTCCGGCGCCTTCCGCGCCAACCAGGACGTCGCCGAGCGGGTCATGGACTCGATGGACCTCGAGCGCGAGAAGGGCATCACGATCCTCGCCAAGAACACGGCGGTCCGGTACGGCGGGGTCAAGCTGAACATCGTCGACACGCCGGGCCACGCGGACTTCGGCGGCGAGGTCGAGCGCGGGCTGACGATGGTCGACGGCGTGCTGCTGCTCGTCGACGCGAGCGAGGGCCCGCTGCCGCAGACGCGCTTCGTCCTGCGCAAGGCGCTCGAGGCCCGCCTCCCGGTGATCCTCGTCGTCAACAAGGTCGACCGCCCGGACGCCCGCATCGGCGAGGTCCTCGACGAGGTCTACGAGCTGTTCCTCGACCTGGGCGCCGACGAGTCCCAGATCGAGTTCCCGATCGTCTACTGCAATGCGAAGGCGGGGAGGGCATCGCTGACAGAAGGTGAGGAGGGAGAGAACCTCGCCCCCCTGCTCGACCTGCTCGTCGAGCACATCCCGGCGCCCGAGCACGATCCCGCTCATCCGCTGCAGGCGCACGTCACGAACCTCGACGCCTCGCCGTACGTCGGGCGGCTCGCGCTGTGCCGCGTCCGCCACGGGGTCATCCGCAAGGGCCAGCGCATCGCGTGGTGCCGCTCGGACGGGACGATCGAGCAGGCGCAGGTCGGCGAGCTGTACGTGACCGAGGCGCTCGACCGGGTCGACGCGATGGAGGCGGGGCCGGGCGAGATCATCGCCGTCGCGGGCATCCCGGAGGTCACGATCGGCGAGACGCTCGCGGACGCGGACGATCCCCGTCCCCTCCCGGTCATCACGGTCGACGAGCCGTCGCTGTCGATCACGATCGGCATCAACACGTCGCCGCTCGCCGGCCGCGACGGCACGAAGCTGACCGCGCGGATGGTCAAGAACCGCCTCGACCAGGAGCTGGTCGGCAACGTCTCCCTGCGCGTGTACGACACCGAGCGGCCCGACGCCTGGGAGGTCCAGGGCCGCGGCGAGCTGCAGCTGGCGGTGCTCGTCGAGCTGATGCGCCGCGAGGGCTTCGAGCTGACGGTCGGCCAGCCGCGCGTCGTCACGCGGGAGATCGACGGCCGCGTGCACGAGCCGGTCGAGCTGCTCACGATCGACATCCCCGAGGAGTACGTCGGGGTCGTGACGCAGCTGCTCGCGCTGCGCAAGGGCCGGATGGAGCAGATGACCAACCACGGGACCGGCTGGGTGCGGATGGAGTACCTCGTCCCGGCGCGCGGGCTGATCGGCTTCCGCACCGAGTTCCTCACGGAGACGCGGGGCACCGGCGTTCTCCATCACGTGTTCGATCGCTGGGAGCCGTGGGCGGGCGAGCTGCTGCTGCGCCCGACCGGATCGCTCGTCTCCGACCGCCGCGGCACGACGGCGCAGTTCGCGCTGATGAACCTGCAGGAGCGCGGGACGCTGTTCGTCGGCCCCGGCGAGGAGGTCTACGAGGGGATGATCGTCGGCGAGAACGCCCGCAACGACGACCTCGACGTCAACGCATGCCGCGAGAAGCACCTGACGAACATGCGCTCCTCGACGGCGGAGGTCCTGGTGCGCCTCGTCCCCCACCGCAACCTCTCGCTCGACCAGGCGCTCGAGTTCCTGCGCGAGGACGAGGCGGTCGAGGTCACGCCGAACGCCGTGCGGCTGCGCAAGGCGATCCTCGACCGCAACGAGCGGGTGAAGGCGGCGCGGCGGGCGCGAGCGGCGGCATGACGCTCTCCACGCCCATCGGCTCCCTCGGCGCCACGTTCGACGACGACGGCGCCCTCACCAGCCTCCACTGGGGCGCGCGCGGCGAGGCGACGCCGGAGCTCCAGGGCCAGCTCGACGAGTACTTCGCCGGCGAGCGGCGCGCGTTCGACTTCCCGCTCGCGCCGGCGGGCACGCCGTGGCAGCAGGCGGTGTGGCGCGCGCTGCTGGAGATCCCATACGGCGCGACGATCACCTACACGGAGCTGGCGGCGCGGGCCGGGCGCCCGGGCGCGGCGCGGGCCGCGGGCGCCGCCAACGGCCGCAACCCGATCGCAATCCTGATCCCGTGCCATCGCGTGATCGGCACGGGCGGCGGGCTCACCGGCTACGCCGGCGGCGTCGGCGCCAAGGCCTGGCTGCTCGCTCTCGAGCGAGGCGACCGTAGCCCAGCGCCATCGCCAGGTTCGACGCCCCGGCGAACCACAGGCCGGCGCGCGCGCCTGGCCGTGTGAACGCGGGCGACGCCGACCACAGCACGTCGGTGGCGATCTCGGTGCCGCGCAGCCACGCGAGCGCCCACCAGTCGCGCGGCTCGCCCCGCTTGGCGGCGACCAGGTGCGCGGCGGCGAACGTCAGCCAGACGGGGCCGAGCCGCCGGAACAGCCGCTCCGCGTCGGAGCTCGGCTCCTCGTGGCCGAGGACCGCGAGCGTCCTGCGCGGCGCCAGCAGCGCGCCGCTGCCGAGCGCGAGGTCGAACGCGATCATCGACCGGTTCTGCAGCTCGAGGTACTCCTCGAGGGTCATCCGCGCAGCGCCTCCATGATCGTGCGCAGCTCGGCGAGGACCTCGCGCGTGGCCTTCCGCGGGTCCTCCGACCGCGCGACCATCATCGCCGCCTCGCACATCGCGCCGAAGAGCATGTAGGCGAGCGGCGCGACCGGCCGCGGCGCGAGGTGGCCGTCGTGGATCAGCGCCTCGATCCCGTGGCGCAGCTGGACGAGCGAGTAGCGGCTCTCGACCTCCCTGATCGTCTCCCAGCCGAGGACGGAGGGCGCGTCGAGCAGCGTGATCCGCTGGACGCCGGGGTCGAGCGACGCCTCGAAGAACGCCTGCGTCGCGGCGAAGAACCCGTCCCACGCGCCCTTGCGCCGAGCGAACGCCTCGAACTGCACCTGCGCGAGCCGCTGCTGCTCGCGCTCGAAGACGGCGAGGAAGAGGTCGCGCTTGCCGCCGAAGTGGTGGTAGAGCGCGCCCTTCGTGACACCCGCGCCCCGCACGACGTCGTCGAGCGACGTGGCGGCGTAGCCGTCCGCGGCGAAGAGCCGCCGCGCGACGTCGAGCAGCTCGGAGGTCGTCGCCTCCGAGCGCTCTCGCTGCGTCCGCACCGGCATGGGGCGGAAGATATCCAGAGGGTGCGGCGTCGCCTTCGGCCGCGCGGGCTGCGAGCCTCTGCGGCGTGACCCGCACCACCCTCGGACTCCTCGCCGCGGACGCGCTCATCTGGCTCGTCTCGGCGCTGCCCGTCGGACTGGTCGGCAGCGCGATCGGCGATCGGACCGGCGTCGCGGTGGCGCTCGGCGTGTGGACGCTGAGCGGCGCGGTCGCGTTCCTCCGGCCGGTCGAGCTGTGGCTGGCGCGCTTCCTCTTCCGCGCGCGCGAGCCGACGGCGGAGGAGCGCGCGCGGCTGGAGCCCGTGTGGCGGCGCGTCTGCGAGGCCGCGCGCGAGGACCTCGGCGACTACCTCCTGCGCGTCGAGGACCGCGACGAGCTGAACGCGACGGCGGGCGGCGCGCGGATCGTGTCCGTCACGACGTTCGCGCTCTCCCTGCCCGACGACGAGCTGGCCGCGATCCTCGCTCACGAGCTCGGCCACCACCTCGACGAGCACCCGATCGCCGCGCTGCTCGGCTGGTGGTTCGCGCTGCCGAGCGTCGTGTTCGACGCGCTCCTGCGGCTCGCCGGCCGGATCGCGATCGCGTTCGCGATCGTCCGCCTCGTCCTGATCGTGCCGCTGCTGCTCGCGCGCCTGGCGTCCGCCGTCCTCAACCGCTCGGCGGAGTACGCGGCCGACCGCCACGCCGCGCGCCTCGGCTTCGGCCCCCCGCTGCTGCGCGTCTTCGAGCGGCTGACCGCGCAGGGCCACGACGAGGCGGGCGCCGCCGATCCCGGCCCCGCCCGGCTGTGGGCGACCCACCCGCCGCTGCCCGACCGGATCGCGCGGCTGCGCGCGCTGCCCGCGGGCTAGCAGGCGCGGTAGGCCCGCTCGTCGCGGACGCGGCGCCCGCGCCGCGTCCGCGCGACGACCCGCACGCGTGCGGTGCCCTCGACCCGGACCCTCACCCTGCGCGATCGGGGCACGCGCACGCGCCGCCCGTTCACGTACACCCGGACCGACCGCAGCCCGCGGCGGAGGCGGAAGACGAACGTGCGCGCGACGCACCGCGCCGCCGAGGGGAGGCCGAGCGCGGGCGCCGACCCCACCGCCGGGCGGGGCGCGGGCGGCGCGGCCGTGAAGCGCAGGACCATGAACCCGTTGTCCTGGCAGGTCACCCAGAGCTGGTCCCCGACGAACCGCGGGGGCGAGGAGCACCAGTCGGTCGTGAGGTCGCCGTCGGTGGCGGCGTGCTCGGAGCCGGGCAGCCGCTCGCGGCTGCCGGTCTGCGCGGGCGGGTTGTAGTACGCGATCTCGCGGGGCGCGCGCGGGTCGCGGACGTCGAACACGCGGATCCCCGACGCGAAGTAGCCGCAGGCGAGCAGCGCCGGGTCGGCGGCGCGGTCGGCCTCGCAGTAGTGCCCGTCGTAGCCGAAGGAGTTCGGCCGGGTCGTGTCGCCGCGGCGGATGTCCTCCCGGCCCGGCATCTGTATCTCCAGCCGCAGCTTCGAGATCGTGCGCGGGGCGGCCTCGTCGCTGACGTCGATGATCCGCGCGGCGCCCGCGAGCATCTCGTCGACGAACACGACGTGCGGCCGGCCGCCGTAGGAGATCGGGATCGCGTGCTGGCCGATGGCGCCGTCCTCCCAGAACAGGCGCCCGACCTCGCGGATCTGCGGGGCCGGCCGGCGGTCCTGCACCTCGCTGACGTCGAAGACCTGAAGGCCGTTCGAGGTGAGCAGGATGTTGTCGGCGCGCCCCGCGTGCGCGAGGTACAGCCGCCTTCCGTCCGCGCTGAAGCCGAAGCCGTGGTTGCCGGTGCCGGTCCGGCCGGTGTAGAGGATCCGCGGGACGGCCGGGTTCGCGACGTCGATCGCGGTGATCGTGCCCTGGTAGGCGAAGGTCGACCAGTAGGTCATGCCGTCCGGCGAGAAGCCGCCCTCGTGCCCGAGCGAGTTCGCGGGCGCGGACAGGTCGGACTCGGAGACGCTGTTGAGCAGGCGCGGGTGCGCGCAGTCGCCGCCGATGTCGTAGACGTCGAAGAACGCGGCGCCCTGGCCGAGCGGCGCGCTCGCGGAGACGGCGGCGAGCAGGCCGCGCCGCGGGCTGACCTTGAGCGTCTCCCACGGGCCGCGCATCGCGGGCGTCGTGAGCGTCGCGGTCCGGCGCGGGTTCGCCGGGTCGGACACGTCGAGGACCTGCACCCCGGGCGACCGCGCCTCGCTCGGGAAGCGCGTGGCGACGTAGGCGCAGTGGCCGTAGGACTGGCTGACCCACGACGCGCCCTCGCCCTGGTACCAGCCGATGCGCTCGAGGTTGCACGAGTAGCCGCGCCCGCTGCGGCCGCTCTCGCGCTCGCCGCGCGGGACCTGGCCCTGCAGCGCGGTCTCCGGCGAGGAGCCGGGGCCGCACTCGGCGCGCGCGACCGGGCCCTCGAACTCGGCGGCGGCGGCGACCGCGAACGGGTCGCGCTCGGGGGCGGCGCCCGTGAGATGGGCGCTCGCGACGCCCGTCCCGAGGAGCCAGATCGCTCCCGCGAACGCGGCCAATCGGCGCACGGGCGGAGCGTAAACGCCCGCGCCGCTCGCCGCGACGGCTGGTGGTTCGCACCGCCGAGGCACCCGCTGATGCCGCGGCAGATCCCGCGTCAGCGAGCGCTCTGCTCTAGGCTCGCTGAATGAGCAGCCAGCGCCTGAGGGCTGCCGGGCGCGTCATGGGGGATCTGACCTGGACGCTGGCGCCGCTGACCATCCCGCTGCTCGGGGTCGTCCTCATCGGTGCGCTGCTGCAGGCCTGGTGGGTCGCCGTCATCGCATTCGGACTGGCGCTCGCGATCGTCGTGCCGATCGTCCGGCGCGTGACGCGCCGCTCCGGATCGCGGACCATGCGGGAGACGATGGGGACGCCGCCCTTCTTGGCGTTCTTCGCGGCGATGATCGCGCTCATCGCGTCGGTCCCGATCGTGCTCGGGATCGTCGGCGACGGCGACGCCTCGGCGTACGCCGCGTGGAGCGAGGTGCTGGTGTGGGCGGGGTTCCTGCTCTGGGCGGTCGTTCTCCTCCTCCGCCTACCGCTCTTCGCGCGCACGCCGTGGCGCCGGCTGTTCGCGGTGCTGCTGGCCATCGCGTTCGTGCGCTACTTCCTGTGGGCGTTCGCCGGCGGCGAGACGACGCTCACGTCGGTCGACCACGTCGCGTGGCCTGTGCTGCTCCTCGCCGCCCTGGTCGGCGTGTGGTGGAGCGAGTGCCCACCCGCCGAGTCACCGCAGCGCGTCGTCTCGCGGAGCGGCGACCTGGGGCTGGTGGCGGCGGTACTCGCGGCGGCGACGTTCGTCGTCTCCGGCATCGTCTCGCAGCGCTCGACGCCGCCGATCGACCGCAGCGAACCCGGCTACGCGATCGCGCGCTCCGGCGACCTCGGGGCGCCGCCGGACGTCTCCGACCTGCTCGACGACCGCCAGCGGCTCGCGAACGCCTTCGCGCCGCGGGTCGAGATGACCGACGACGAGCGGTGGCGGCCGACCGAGGTCGAGGCCTACCTGCGCTCAGCCGACCTCGTGGAGAAGGGCCGCGCGCGCGAGGACGACCGGGTGATCGACCCGCGCCCGCTGAGTCCTCAGGAGCTGCCCGCCCGCTGCCCGGCGGGGACGGCGCCGCCGTGCTTCTTCCTGACGATCCACTGCACGCTCGAGCACTCCGAGGAGAGCGACTGCGAGGAGGACCCGCAGCGCGACCGCGAGCGCGGCCTCGCCTACGCGCGCGTCCTGCGGCGCAGCGACCCCGGCGCCGCGGACGCGTTCCCGGCGGTCGGGCCGTTCCACGAGGAGCTCGACACGATCGTGCAGTACTGGCTCTTCTACTACTACGACGACTGGCGGGCGCGCACGATCTTCGGCGACGTCCGCCAAGGCCACGAGGGCGACTGGGAGAGCGTGACCGTCGGCGTCTCCGCGAAGCGCCCGCTCTTCGTCGCGCTGTCGTCGCACTGCGCCGGCACGTGGCTGGCGTGGGAGGACGTTCGGGTGGCGGACCAGGGCCGGCGGACGCACCCGATGGTGGCCGTGGCCGAGGGCTCCCAGGCCAACTACGCCGACCCGGACGAGAGCATCCCACCGAACATCGGGCGCTGCCGCGGCTTCCGCCAGCGCGAGGTCGAAGCACTGACGCTCGCGTATGAGGTGCGCGAGCGGACCGGCGCGGCGGTCATCCTGCCGCTCGAGGCGCTGCTCGTCGACGACTCGTCGCCGGTCATGAGGTTCCCGGGCCGCTGGGGTCGCGACGACCGTATCTGGTTCGAGACGGCGTTCGGCCGCCGCTACCGGCTGGCTCGCGTGGGCGGCGGGCCCGAGTCACCGGGTCAGAAGAACGAGTGGGACAACCCGGTCACCGACGTCTTCTGCGACCCGCGGTGGAAGAAGGTCGGCGAGACGGAGGTGCCGAGCGACGGCCGGTGCTAGGCGGCGGCCGCCGCGACGATCGCGCTGCGCTGGGCCGACTGGCGCATGCCCGCGAGCGCGACGGAGCCGAGGACCGCCGGCAGCCACAGCGCGATCGCGCGGTAGGCGAGCACGGCGGGGACGGCGACCGAGGCGTCGACGCCGAAGGCGACGAGCGCGCCGATCGTCCCGCCGGCGACGAGGCCGGGGAGCGGGATCGTGTTCCCGACCATGCCGGTGAAGTACGCGAGGACGAGGACGGCGGCCGCCGGCGGCGCGCCGAGGGCCTGGAAGGTCGTGAAGAGGACGGCGAGGTCGAAGCCCCACCAGGCGAGCGCGCCGAGCAGGCGGGGGTCCGCGCCGCGGGCGAACGCGAGGGCGTCGGTCACCGCGCGCCCGAACAGGCCGTCGCGGCGGCTGAGCGCGAGCGCGGCGCCGATCACCGTGAGGCCGAACGCCGCGGGGGCGAGCATGAGCGCGAGCGGGCCGTCGCCCGGCGCGGCGCCGGTCGCGAGGAGGAGGCCCGTGACCGCGAGCGCGGCCATGAACACCGTGTAGACGAGGATCAGGAAGGTGAGCAGCGTGCGGACCGCGATCGACGGGCTGAGACCGCGGCGGGCGAGCGCCCAGAGCGTCAGCGCGATCCCGCCGAGGCCGGCCGTGGGAAGCAGCCGGGTCGCGGCGGCGCCGGCGAGGCTGATCTCGGTCGCGCCGCGCAGGCCCAGCCCCGGAGCGGAGCGGCCGGCGACGTGCCAGAAGAGCGTCGCGTACCCGGCGAAGGCGAGCGCCTCGAAGACGACGCCGAGGGCGGCCCAGCGCCAGTCGGCGCTGGCGGCGCGGTCGAAGGCGGAGGCCAGCTCGGCGCCCGGCCCGGTCGTGAGCACGACCGCGAGGGCCGCAAGGCCGGCCACGCCGAGCGCGATCGCCTTGCGGCCCTCGATCCGGGGCAGCCACCGCGGCCGCTCCGCGAGGGCGGCGGCCGTCGCGCCCTGGGGCTGGGCGGCGGCGAGCAGCGCGTCGAGGGCGGACGCGCCGCGGGCGGAGGCGGCGGAGCGGAGGCGCCCGAGGCGGCCACGCGAGCCCCGCGCGCCGCTCTCGCGGGCGATCGTCGGGGCGGGGGGCTGGGCGAACGTGGCCATGGTCTCAGTGTCGGCGACCTCTGCCGGGGCCGCATCGGGGGATCCCCCTTGATGTGCTCCCTTAGGGGGTGGTCCCGGATCCCTCGTCTTCTTCGCGAGGCGCTCGGGTTCGGATCAGGAGTCGGACATACGCTTCGACCCGTGCGCGTCGCGAAACTCATCGCCCTTACCGCGAGCGTCCTCCTCACCGGGTGCGGAGGGGACGACGAGCCGCGGCCGGTCGCGCCGAGCGGCGGCGCCTCCGCGACGACCGAGGCTGCCCCTCCCGCCACGGCGACCGCGCCCCGGGAGGGTGAGGACGCGGTCGACCGCCTCCGCCTCGGGCTCGACGAGGCGCTCGGGCAGACGATCGTCGCGCGGTGGTCCGGGCCGACTCCGTCCCGCGTGCTCCTCCGGCGCATCCGCCGCGGCGAGGTCGGCGGGGTGATCCTCTTCGCGGACAACGTCGCGCAGCCGCGGGCCGCGATCCGCCGGGCGATCGCGAGCCTGCACCGCGCGGCGCGCGCCGGCGGCCGGCCGAAGGTGCTGGTGATGATCGACCAGGAGGGCGGGATCGTGAAGCGGCTGAGCGGGCCGCCGAGTACGTCCGCGGCCGCGATGCGCTCGCCGCGCGCCGAGGGCCGCGCCACGGGACGGATGCTGCGCGGCCTCGGCATCACGGTCGACCTCGCGCCGGTCGCGGACGTCGCCCACGCCGGGACGTTCCTCGGCTCGCGCGCGTTCGGGAGGACGCCCGGAGAGGTCGCCCGCGACGCGTGCGCGTTCGCGCGCGGGCTGCGCGAGGCGCGGGTCGCGGCGGCGCTGAAGCACTTCCCGGGCCTCGGGTACGCGCGCGTCAACACCGACGACGCGCCCGCGACCGTCGACGTCCCCGCCGCCGCGCTGCGCCGCGACCTCGCGCCGTACCGCGCCTGCGGCACGCAGCCGGGGACGCTCACGATGCTCGCCAGCGCCGTCTACCCGCGGCTGACCGGCCCCGAGCCGGCCGTCCTCAGCGCCCGCGCGTATCGCGAGCTGCCGCGCGGCGGCGCGTGGCCGGTCACGATCTCCGACGCCCTCGAGACCCCCGCCCTCGCGAAGGAGCGCACCCCCGCCCGCCGCGCGCTCACCGCCGGCCTCGACCTCCTCCTCTACGCGAACACCGAGCAGGGCTCCGCGACCGCGTACCGCATCCTCCTGGCCGACGCGCGCGCCGGCCGCCTGCCGCGATGGCGGGTGGAGGAGGCCGCGAAGAGGGTGCTCCGCCTGAAGGCCTGGCTCGCGCGGTAGCACCCGTCCTGGCTCTCGAGTCGAGAGCGCCTTTGCATTGGACGGTTCCTGGTGCAAGGCTCACGCCCATGAACGAATGGCGCCGCACGAACGCGCCCATCGCCTCCTCGCGGACCGACGACATCTGGTTCACCGACCCGCAGCGGGGCTGGGCCGTCAACAGCAACGGCCACGTCCTGCACACGACCGACGGCGGCCAGGCCTGGCGCCGCCAGCTCTCGGCGCGCGGCCAGGCGTACCTGCGCTGCGTCGCCTTCGCCACCGAGAGCCGCGGCTGGGTCGGCGTGCTCGAGGACCCCGCGCGCCGCCTCTTCGAGACCGAGGACGGAGGCGCGACGTGGTCGGTCGTGACGAGCGTCGCCGCGCTGCGCGAGGCGCCCCCCGCGATCTGCGGCCTCAGCGTCGTCGACGAGCGCGTCGTCTACGGCTCCGGCACCAACGAGCCGTCGCTGCCGACCGGCGTGATCAAGACCGTCGACGGCGGTCGGACGTGGACGGCGCAGAGCATGGACGCGCACGCGACGCTCCTCGTGGACGTGCTGTTCCCCGACGCCGACCACGGCTGGGTGGTCGGCGGCAAGGCCCCGCCGGATGTCGCGCGGCCGAAGCGCCGCGATGTCACGCCGGTCGTCCTCTTCACCGAGGACGGCGGGGCGAGCTGGCGCAACCTCGTCGAGGGGCTCGACCTCCCCAAGGGCGAGTGGGGCTGGAAGCTCCACTTCGTCGACGAGCAGGTCGGCTACGTCTCGCTCGAGAACTTCTCGGCGGGCGCCGTCCTGAAGACCACGGACGGCGGGATGACGTGGGAGCGCAGGGCGATCACCGATCCGCAGGGCAACGCGAACGTCGAGGGCGTCGGCTTCGCCGACCGCGACCTGGGCTGGGTCGGCGGCTGGGGCACCGCGGACTTCTCCGGCGGCTTCACCAGCGAGACGCGCGACGGCGGCAGGACGTGGGTCGACGCCAACCACGTCGGCAAGTTCCTCAACCGCTTCCGGTTCTTCCGCGAGCCGGAGCTGGTCGGCTACGCCTCCGGCGACACGGTCTACAAGTACTCGGAGGCGGCGGTGCCGACCGAGCGGGAGGCCGGCCCGCGGCTCCTGGCGGCCGAGGCGGCCGTGGCGCCGGAGGAGCCGCTGCGCACGTCGTTCCCGGTGCGCATCCCACTCGCGCCCCCCGCCGGAGCGCGCTCGGTCCGGGTCGACGTGTGGGACCGCTTCGGACGGCACGTCGCCACCCCGCTCGACGAGCCCGAAGGCGCCGCCGCCGTGGCCGAGGCGACGTGGGAAGGCGAAGAGGCGGACGGGCCGGGCTACTACATCTTCCGGGTCAGCATCGACGACGACGACGAGAGCGGCACGCTGCTCGTCGAGCCGTAGCGCAGCCGTGCCCGCCCCCGAGCTGAGGTGGATCCGCGTCGAGGTGCCGGAGGCCGAGACGCGGCGCACGCTCGCCGTCGAGCCGACCGGCGTCGTCGAGGTGCCCGACCTCACGCCGTTCCCCGCACCGATCGGCAAGGCGCGGGTGCTGCTCGAGTCGGCGGCCGAGGTCGAGCACGCGCTGATGGTCCAGTACCTGTACGCGGCGTACTCGCTCAAGGTCACCGACGAGGTCACCGACCCCGGGCTGCGGGACGCCCTCGACGAGAGCATCGACGGCTCCTGGCCCCGCGTGCTGCTGGACGTCGCCCGCGAGGAGATGGGGCACCTGTTCACCGTCCAGAACCTCCTGCTGCTGCTCGGAATGGCGCCGAACTTCGAGCGCGAGCGGTTCCCCCCGCGCAAGGACCTGTATCCGTTCGCGCTGCACCTCGAGCCGCTGTCGCAGCGATCGCTGGCGAAGTACGTGGTGGCCGAGTCGCCCGCCAGCGCGACCGGGATCGACGACATCGTCGCGCTCGCGCGCGAGTCCGCCGGCGACGTCATCAACCGCGTCGGCGTGCTGTACGGCC
Source organism: Solirubrobacteraceae bacterium (assembly GCA_036389485.1). Taxonomy (GTDB): domain Bacteria; phylum Actinomycetota; class Thermoleophilia; order Solirubrobacterales; family Solirubrobacteraceae; genus CADCVT01. Next base: position 57,316 of record DASVPR010000018.1, on the reverse strand, counting down.
TGCTCGGCCTCGTGTTCAGCAGCGGCGCGGGCGGCGCGGCGGACGACTCCGGCGACCCGGAGTGGGACGCGATGGTGCGGGCGCTGGGCGCGATCGTCTTCCGTCAGGCCGAGCCGGAGGCGTGGCACCTCCCGGACAGCGCGTTCCACCCGGAGTCGGCCGAGCGTCAGGCGGCCTCGGAGGACTGGCAGGTCGGCGGGGTGCGCGTGCACCGCGTGCCCGACCGGGCGGCCGCGCTGCGGGCGATCCGCGACGTCGGCGAGCAGGGCGAGGGCATGGCGCCCGGCGGCGAGGCCTCGCACTACGAGCGCTTCCTCGGGATGTTCCGCGGAACGCAGGACCTCGTCGCGTTCCCCGCCGCGAGCGGGCCGAGCGCGACCCGCGCCGTGCCGACCGACCCGCGCGCCGAGCAGATCGCGGACGCGCGCACGCGCCGGTGGGCGCAGCTGGCCGACCTGCGCTACGCGCTGCTGCTCGGGTTCGCCGAGGACCACCTCCTGTCGACCGGCGCGCCGCGGGCGCTGCTCACCGGCTGGATGTTCGCCGAGATGCGGTCGCGGCTCGCGTTCATCGCGCGGCAGCTCACGACGATGCCGCGCGACGGCGCGGGCGAGGTCGCGGCCGTCCCGTTCGGGTTGCCCGACGAGCTGCACCTGCCGGCCGACGACGCCGCGCGCCGCGCCGTCCACGCGGCGCGCACCCGGGCGGCGATCGCGAAGGTCGAGGAGATGCGCGCCGCCGACTCTCGCGACGGGGCGGATCCGTTCCTCGCCGACCTGCTGATCTCCGACCGAGCGCGTCTGGCCTACCTCGAGGACCCGCAGGCGCAGCCGGGGACGAGCTTCGCCCGCGACATCCGGCCGCTCTTCCGGCCCAAGGACGTCAGGCACATGCGCAACATCCTGAACCTCGCCGACCTCGCCGAGGCAAGCGAGGGCGCCCAGGACATCGTGCTCCGCGTGCGAGCGGAGAACCGCCGGATGCCGCCGCCGCCCGACATCAGATGGACCCCGGCGCAGATCGCGCTCTTCGAGCGCTGGATCGCCGACCAGTTCCCGGAGTAACGTTGCGCCATGAGGTTCCTCTTCGGGCTGCTCGCGGCCTTCGCTCTCCTCTTCGCGGCCGCCCCCGGCGCCTCCGCGCAGGACTCCGACGCGCCGCCCGGCGCGCTCCCGCACTGGCTCCCGACCGAGGACTGGGTCTACCAGCACTGGCTCCCGTTCGACGAGGAGCGTCTCTACCGGCTGCTGCGCGCGGACCGGGGCGCGATCTGGCGTCACCTGCGCGACGACGCCGCGCACGACCTCGAGCAGCTCGCCCGCGAGCGGGGGTTCACGCCGCGCCAGCTCGCGCGCCGGCTGGTCGCGACGCGCCGGGCGACGCCGCGGATGAGGCGGGTGCTGCAGAGCAGGGCGCTCCGGGTCCTCACCCAGGGCCACATGAGCCAGCACATCCTGTTCCACTCGCTGCACCAGACGGCGGTCCCGCGCGCGTCGCGACGGATCTTCGGAACGCCCAACCAGGAGTTCCTCCAGCTGCGCCGCGCCGAGACGAGCCCGCTCCAGATCGGCCGGCTCCACGGCCGGACGACGGCGCAGATGCACGTCCGGGCCATCGGCGAGCTCAGAGCGATGGCGCGGCGCGGCGTCCGGACCGGCTCGATGTCCCGCCACCAGGCCCGCCTCCTCCTCGACCGCCAGATCCGCCAGATCCCCCGCTGGCTCGGCCAGAGCCGCTACAACGGCCCGCCGCCGACCATCGGCCCGAAGAAGGCCCTGCTCCCGCCCGCCGACTACGCGAACAACCCGTCGATCTCCGATGACGGCAAGGTCGTGATCTGGGACGCCTACCGCGCCAAGATCCCCGAGGCGCGCACGCGCGGCGAGATCGTCGTCCGGGGCGCGCACGTCGACGAGGGCACGACGTTCACCGTCGCGGGGCGCTCCTCGATCGGCCTGCCCAGCTCCGCCTACAACGCCGCCCTCTCCGCCGACGGCGCGGCGGTCGCGTACGAGCAGGCCGAGGGGAACCTCAACTTCGCCAAGCGCTACGGCGAGATGCGCGTGAAGCTGCGCGAGCTCCCGGGCGCGATCGGGCTGCAGGTCAGCCACCCGCGCGGCGTCGAGGGACCGTCGCGCACCGCCTACAACCCGTCGGTCTCCGGGGACGGTCAGCGGGTGCTGTTCGAGGCGACCGACGCGCGCGACGGAGGGTCGACGAACGGCCTGTGGCTCGCGGACCGCCGGACGGGCGCGACCCGGCGCCTCGCGGGCGGCTCCGTCTTCGAGCCGCGGATCACCGACGACGGCGACGCGATCGTCTTCACGACCGCGAGCGGCCGCGTCCAGCACCGCGACGTCGACACCGAGCACACGACGCTCGTCAGCCGCGGCCCCGCCGGCCCGGCGAACGCCGAGGCCGCGGAGCCCACGGCCAGCGCCGACGGCTCGATCGTCGCCTTCACGAGCCGCGCCACGAACCTCGGCGCGCCCGGGGGCCAGTCGCGCGTCTACGTCCGCGACGGGAGCACCACCACCGCGATCAGCGGCGCGGACGTCTTCGCGTTCGAACCCTCGATCTCGTCAGACGGCCGCTTCGTCGCCTACGCCGCGCGCCCCCGCGCGCGCGCCGGCCGCAGGGCGGAGGTCCGCCTCTACGACCGCTTCACCGCCACGACGACCGTGATCAGCCGCGGCGGCTATGCCTCCGAGCCCGCCGTCGACGCCGACGGCCGGCGCGTGGTCTTCACGTCGACCGCACCCGCGCCCGGCAAGCCGAAGGACCTCCCCGGCGTCTTCCTCCACGACGTCGACACGAACACGACGAGATTGCTCTCGAGCCACGCGCCGGTGGCGGCACAGGGAGCGCCGAGGCCCGACCCGAGGCCGCTCCTCTGCCCGCTGGCCCGCGGGCACGCCCTCGCGCGCTAGGCCCGCGACGTCTCGCGGTCGCGCAGCACGCGCCGCAGGATCTTCCCCGACGCCGACTTCGGGATCTCGTCGACCACCTCGACCGCGCGGATCTGCTTGTACGTCGAGACCTTCTCGGCCACGAACCGCTGGACCTCCTCCGGCGAGACCGACTCGTCCTTCAGCACGAGGAACGCCTTCGGGATCTCGCCCGCCTCCTCGTCCGGCAGCGGGATCACGGCGGCGTCCTGCACGCCCGGGTGCTGGAGCAGCAGCGCCTCGAGCTCCGCCGGCGCGACCTGGAAGCCCTTGTACTTGATCAGCTCCTTGACCCGGTCGACGATCGAGAAGTAGCCGTCGGCGTCGACGATCGCCACGTCGCCGGTGTGCAGCCAGCCGTCGCCGTCGATCGTGCTCCGCGTGGCCTCCTCGTTGTTGAGGTAGCCCTGCATGACCTGCGGCCCGCGGATCCACAGCTCGCCGCGCCCGCCCTCCTCGGCGTCCTCGCCCGTCTCCGGGTCGACGATGCGGCACTCCGTGTTCGGCAGCGCCGGCCCGATCGTCCCCGGCCGCTCGGCGCCCTCCTCGTGCGGGACGGAATGGGTCACCGGCGAGGTCTCGGTCATGCCGTAGCCCTGCGAGACGCGGCAGCCCAGCCGCTCGCCCACCGCGACCTCCAGCTCGGCGCCCAGCGGCGCGGCCCCGCTGAAGACGCCCTCCAGCGACGAGAGGTCGTACTGGTCGACGAGCGGGTGCTTCGCCAGCGCCAGCGCGATCGGCGGCACGACGTACGCCCGCGTGACCCCGTGCTCCTGGATGTTCTGCAGGAAGCCCTCGAGGTCGAAGCGCGGCATCGTGACGATCTTCATCCCGGTCCGCAGGCCGATGTTCATCAGCACGGTCATGCCGTAGATGTGGAAGAACGGCAGGACGGCGATGACCACGTCGTCCTCGGAGAGGCGGAACGGCGTCGCGGCCTGGACCATGTTCGCCACGAGGTTGCGGTGCGAGAGCATCACGCCCTTCGGCAGCCCGGTGGTCCCGCTCGAGTACGGCAACGCGACCGTGTCGGACTGGTCGACCGCGACCTGCTCGGCGAGCGGCTCGTCCGCGACGATCTCGGCGACCGGGGTCGCCCCCTCGGCCTCGCCGAGCACGAAGACCTCTTCCACCCCCGTGCGCTCCGCGGCCTTCACCGCGTTCTCCACCGCACCCGGATGCGTGACGAGGAACTTCGCGGCGGAGTCCTTCAGCTGGTGCTCGATCTCGTCGACGTTGTAGACGGGGTTGATCGTCGTGACGACGCCGCCGGCGAACGCCGCCCCGTGGAACGCGACCGCGTACTCGGGGCAGTTCGGCAGGAAGATCGCGTAGGTGTCGCCCTTCTCGAAGCCGCGCGCCTGCAGGCCGGCGGCGACCCGGCCGACCGAGCGCTGCAGCTGCTCGTAGGTGAGCGTGCGGCCGCTCGGGCCGTCGACCAGAGCGGGCTTGTCGCCGAGTTCGGCCGCGCGCTCGAGGACGAACAGCGTCAGCGGCGAGTCGGGGATCGTGACGTCGGGGTGCGGGCTCCGGATCGGCATACCTGGGACGCTACTAGTCATGGACCAGATCCCCACCGACATGATCCTGTCCGAGCAGAGCGTGCGCGCCGGGCTCAGCGCCATGGAGCAGATCCACGGCCGCCACCTCGGGGACATGAGCCCGCAGGAGCAGGAGCAGGCGCGGATGCACTGGCGCGAGCAGGTCGAGCAGGTCCTCGCCGCCGTGCGCGACGTCTATGTTGAGCCGCCCAGCGATGACCGTGGATACGCGGTGATCACGCTGTCGGATGCCGGCGACGACCGCATCGACGTCGGCGTCGTCTTCCAGCCGGACCTCCACGAGCTCGGCAACGGCGACGTCGAGGGGACGCCGGCGCAGGTCCTCGCCCTCGCCGCGCTCGAGGCGATCGCCGCCGAGGGCGACGAGCCCGAGGAGCTCGAGTAGCTAGGCGGCCGCCTTCACCCGCGCGAACTCGGCCAGCTCCTCCGCCACCCGCTCCGGCTGGTCCTCGGGCACGAACGAGTAGCTGTCCTCGATCTCGACGACCCGCGCGTCCGGCAGGATGTCCGCGAGCCGGTGGGCGTGCTCCAGCGGGAAGACCCTGTCGTCCTTCGCCCAGGTGATGAGCGCGGGCTTGTCGAACCCGCTGAGCTTCGCCGCGGCGTCGAGCGTGTAGCGCTTCGAGATCCCCGCGAGCACCTTGCGCAGGTCGCGCCGGACGCCCGCGTGCTCGAAGTACGGCTTCAGGTAGGCGTCGGAGACCTCGTCCTCGATCGGGTGCTTGCGCAGCCAGCCGAAGGCGAGCGGCAGGCGGCGGGCGGACCGGACCTTCAGCGGCTGGAGGAACGCGGTCAGCGCGCCCGGCACCCGAGCGGCGACCTGCAGCCCCTTGAACATCGGGGGCAGGAAGTTCTCGAACGAGTCGCACGGCGTGAGGACGAGCCCGCCCAGCCGCTCCGGATGGTCGGCCGCGACGATCTGGGACAGCGCGCCGCCGGTGTCGTTGGCGACCAGCACGACGTCCTGCAGGTCGAGCGCCCCGAGGAAGTCGGCGATGATCTGCGCGAGCCCGGTCGGAGACAGGTCCGCGCCGGGGTTCATCGGCACCTCGTGGGAGCCGAGCGGCAGGTCCGGGACGATGCGCCGGAACCCGTCGAGGCGCGGCGTGACCCGCCGCCAGAGCAGGCCGTTGACGAGGATGCCGTGGATGAAGACGAGCGGGCGCCCCTCCCCCTCGTCGCGATAGCGCAGCGTGCCCTGCGCGAGCTCGACCGAGTGCATGCCGCGTACCGTACCGACAGTTGGTACGCGTTGTGTGGCCTACGGCACTACAGCTCGCGCCGCTGGGCCCACTCGCGCAGCTCCGCGCGGCCGTTGAGCACGATCGGCTCCCCGTGGGCGACGAGCAGGTGCTCGAAGTCGACGTGCTCGGCCAGCCGCTCGTAGCGGTCGTAGAGCCCGCGCTTGGTGTGCTCCGGCTCGTCCAGGTACTGGTCGGGGACGAAGCCGAGGCGGTCGTAGTCGATCACCCCGTCGGCGACCGCCAGCGCGCTGACCTCGGGGATCTCCAGCGCGGTCTCGTCCAGGCAGATGACGCCGACCTCGTGGGCGACGATCCCGCCCGGAAGGGTCGCGCCGAAGTCGAACGGCGTGACCTCCTGGCCGTCGCCGAACTCGTGCATCCCCGGCTGGCTCGCGTACACCGGGCAGCCGTAGCGCGTCACGAGCTCGCCGCTGTTGCGCCAGTGGTGGCGGTTGGTGAGGACGATCGCCGCGGGCTCGAGCCCCTTCTCGGCGAACCACTCGACGCCCTCGGCGGGCATGATCGGGTCGAGCAGGACGCGCGACTCGGTCAGGCAGTACGCGCTGACGTCGATCCCGAGGTTCGGGTGCTCGGCCTTCCAGTGCAGGATGCCCGGGGCCAGCTCGCGTATCGGCTCAGGCATGGGTGGCCACGCCGATCCGCCACGGCATGTCGCCGGTGCCGTCGAGCCGCAGGGTCCAGCGCTCGGTGAACGTCGTCTCGGCGTCGCGGCTGCCGGAGACGAGCTCGAGCGTGTCGCGGTCCTCGACGTAGCGCCGCCCGGCGACGTCCGCCTCGACCGTCAGCGTCGGCGGCTCGGCGTTCGGGTCGAGCTTCGCGATCCGCAGCGCCTGGAGCTTCGGGCCGCGGACGACGAGGCGGGTGCGGGCCGCGGCGTCGCCGCCGTAGAGGAGCTGGTGGACCGCCTCCTCGCCCGCGATCGCGCGCAGGCGGGCGTCGTCGCCGTCGACGGCCTCGGCCCAGGCGCTCATGGCCGTCCGTGCGGCGGCCTCGAGCACGTGCGGGGCGAAGCGCTCGTCGACCAGAGAGAGATCCAGCGCGGCCTTCCTGGCATCACCGAGGTAGTCGACGTCGGCGAGCTCCGCGGTCGTGGCGCCCTGCGGCGCGTCCTCGCGCGCCCGCTCCAGCGCCGTCTCGTCCTTCAGCGCCTGCTCGTCGCTCCACGGCGACGGGATCAGGGGCGCGTCGAGGTGGTGCGTGCCCTCCGTGTCGCTCTCGATCGACGCGACGATCCACCGGTCGCCCGTGCGCGCAAGGGTCCAGTACTCCGCGAGCGACACGATGTCGGAGGACGCGCCGTCCTTGTTGATGATCGCGCCGCCCTTCTGGCGGACGCAGTCGCGCATCTCGGCCTCCAGCCGCACGACGACGCGGTCCTGCTCGTCGTCCTCGCGGTTGACGATGCCGACGTACTCGACCTCCGGCCCCCTGCGGACCTCGACGAGGTTGTGCCAGCCCTTCTTGTCGAAGTCGTCGAGGCGGCGCTTCCACTCGACCATGAGGTCGGGACCGACCAGCTCCGCGAGCTTCGCGCGGTCGCGGTCGTGCCAGGCCTGCTGGGTGGCGCAGAACAGCTCGGCCGCGTCCTTCTTGATCGCGTCGGCCTGGAAGTAGGCGTCGTCCTCGGCCGCCTCGGCGGAGGCGGTGATCGTGCGCGCGACCCGCGCGGCGCGCTTCTTCCGCAGCCGCCACGCGGTGAACGCCGCCCACGCGAAGAACAGGGCGACGCCGATGAAGATGAGCACCCACAGCCACCACGGGCCTCCGTCGCCGGAGCCGCCGGAGCCGCCGCCTCCGAAGCCGCCGCCTCCGCCGCCACCCCCTCCGCCGCCGTAGCCGGAGCTGCCGCCGCCGGCGCCGGCGAGGGCCGCCGCGGGGGCGAGCGACGAGACGAGGAGGGCGAGGACTGTGAGTCGTGTCACGGGATGGCGCATGGAGAGAACCATCTAAGCGGTCGTGGGGTACCCGGGTCAACCTCGCCGTCGCGATGCCGATAGACCGGGACGGCGAGCTTCGCCCTCATGCCCTCGCGTGTCATCACCCCCGCCACCCTCGAATCGCCCGGTCTGCTGCCGGGCGTCGTCGAGCTGCGCGTGATCGAGCAGCGGCTCACCGACCGGCTCGCCGGCCTCGACGCGCGCGTCGACATGCTGCTGGCCGAGCCCGGGCTGCCCACCGACGACGAGATCGCGCAGGTCGACGTCCTGTGCGCCGCGATCGCCGAGGTCACCGAGCTGCGCGACGCCGCCCGGCGCGACGTCCTGCACGAGCGCGCGGCCCGCAAGGCGCGGCGCTCGGGCATCCGCCGCTGGGGATAGCCGGGTGGGAAGATCGCGGGATGAGCGCCTCCCGCGACTACGACATCCACCTCGACGACAAGTACGGCGCGCTGACGCTGATCGACATCCCCGCGGAGATCGCCGCGCACGAGCCGTGGTTCAACCAGACGCTGACGACGGTCGGCGAGTCGGTCGTGCGCCCCGCGATCCTGATGGTCGAGCCGCGGGATGTCGTGCCCACCGGCGACGCTTCGGATTGAGCCCGCCGGTCTACCGAGCGCCGATGCGGGCGCGCGACGTCGACGCGCCCGGTGCTCCGTACGGCCTTGCCGCCGGCGTCGTCGGGATCGGAGGGGATTCCGAGCGACGCGCGCAGCGGCTGGGCGAGGTGGACGTCGGATCGTTCGTCTGGACCCGCGCGCCGGACGGCGCGTACTTCCTCGGCCGTGTCCGAGGGCCTCTGCGGCGAGATGATTCCGCCGATGCGCGCGAAGTCGGGATGGTCTTCGTGCGGGACACCGAGTGGCTCGACCGCCCGTTCCCGGACGACGAGGTGCCCGCCGCCGTCGCGGCGACCTTCGCGCGCGGCGGGCGCAACCTGCAGCGGATGCACTCGGAGGCGGCGGAGCGCTGGACCGCCGAGCTGTGGGAGACATGGCGGCGATGAGTTCTGACTCCGCGCTCGGTCTCGTGGGGCAGGGCAGTCAAACCACCGCTTGAGAGGAGCCGTCACATGCCCAAGATCACACCGTGTCTCTGGTTCGACTTCGGCAAGGGTGAGCAGGCCGCCGAGCACTACTGCTCGATCTTCCCGAACTCGCGCGTCCTCCACGTCGAGCGGTACGGCGACGACGGCGGCCCGGGCGGCGCGCCCGCCGGCTCCGTGATGGTCGTGCACTTCGAGCTCGACGGGACCGAGTTCGTCGCGCTGAACGGCGGCCCGAACTTCACGTTCGACGAGGCGATCTCGTTCCAGATCGACTGCGAGTCGCAGGAGGAGGTCGACCACTACTGGTCCCGCCTCGGCGACGGCGGCGAGGAGGGCCCGTGCGGCTGGCTCAAGGACCGCTTCGGCGTCAGCTGGCAGGTCGTCCCGACCCGGCTGAAGGAGCTCCTCGCCGACAGCGACCCGGAGAAGGCGAAGCGCGCGATGGACGCGATGCTCCAGATGCGGAAGATCGACATCGCGGAGATCGAGCAGGCGGCCTCCGCCGGCGCTCCCGCCTGATCGTCCGCGTTCCGCGCGAGGGCGCGGCGCTCAAAACGCGCCGCGCGCTGCCGACGTCAGGCGCATGGGCTCCCTGATCGGTCCGGACGACTTCGCGCAAACGCCGCCGGCGATCCCGGATCGGGTCTCCGTCTGGCCGCTGGAGGATGGGCGCTACGGGCTCGACGTGACGTACACGGGCGCGTCGGGCTACGAGCTCGCGTCGCGGCTCGAGTCCATGCTCGAGCGCGGCGGCCTCCCCTACTCGTTCCGGCAGGAGCTCGGCGGCGCGTGGACGATCCGCCTTACCCTCCCCGGCGGGCTGGTCGCGAAGTCGGTCGCCCAGTTCGTCGGCGACAGCTGACCGAGTGCGCCTTGTCACAACCGCGTGACGCGGCCGGCCGCATACTCGGCGCGGTCGGATGTACACGCTCTACGTGATCCCCGGCTCCCACGCGTGCCGCTCGGCAATGCTCATGCTCGAGCATAAGCACGTGCCCTACCAGTGCGTCGAGTTCGTCACGTTGCTGCACCCTGTGATGGCGCGGCTGCACGGCTTCGACGCCGGCGGCCAGACGCGCGTCGCCGGCACGCGCCGGACGAGCGGGATCCGGCTCGGCGACCGGCTCGGCACGGTGCCGGCGCTCCGCGCCGGCCGCGAGCGGATCTCGACCAACCACGGCATCGCCCGCTTCCTCGACTCGCGCCACCCAGAGCCGCCGCTGTTCCCGGACGACCCCTCGCGGCGCGCCGCGGTCGAGGACGTCGAGCGGTGGGCGAACGACGAGCTCCAGATGGAGGCCCGCCGGATCCTCCTCGCGGCAGCGGCGCGCGACCCGGAGCGGTTCAGCCGGTCGAACGGCGACGGCCGGATGGGATACCTCCTCTACCGGCACGCGTTCGCGCGCCGCCTCACGATTCCCCTCCTCGCCGGGCGCGTCTTCGCGGTCGACTCCACGACCGACGACGAGGTCCTCGCGAAGCTCGCGGAGATGCTCGACCGCATCGACGCCTGGATCGAAGCGGGCATCCTCGGCTCCGACCAGCTCAACGCCGCCGACTTCATGGTCGCGCCGAGCCTCGCGCTGATCCTCTACCGCCCCGACGTCGAGCCGATGTTCGAAGGCCGCCCCGCACTCGAGCTCGTCGACCGACTCCTGCCAGACCCGAAGACGCACGAGCGGCGGCAGCTCCAGCCGCAGCGGTAGCTGCTGCCGCGACGGGGCGTGGAACAAGACTTCCGCCGATTTCGCTTCGCCGGGCGAACCCAGCACTCTTGCCTCCAGAGAGACTCATCACCACGGGCCGGGTTCCGGAGCCACTGCGGCGTGGGTCAGCGTCTTCCTCACTGCTCAGTCATCCTGTGCACATGTCGACACCGGGCGAACGGGCGCCGCGCCCGTGGGGCTATTGGACGGAGGTCAAGCTCCAGATCCTCAGCGACTACCTCGACGCGTTTCTGACCGCGTGCCAGAGCCAGCGGGAGGTGATCTACCTCGACGCGTTTGCGGGCGACGGCCATGGCCTCAGCCGTGTAACCGGTCAGGTCTTTGAGGGGTCCGCCCTGCGTGCCCTCAACGCCCGGGGCCGAAATGGGAACGGCTTCACTCGCCTGCGGTACTTCGAGCGTGAGAGCAAGGCCGCCCAGCTCGAGGCGCGCCTGCGCGCCGGCTACCCCGGCCGAGACATCCGCGTATACGGAGGCGATTGCAACACGCGCCTGCACGATGCACTCGACGACCTGCGGGACGTCAGCTGGGCTCCGACGTTCGCGTTCGTGGACCCCGACGGTCTCGAGGTCGACTGGCAGACTCTCGAGATGCTCGCCGCGCACAAGCGCGGTTCGAAGTACAAGACTGAGCTATGGCTGCTGTTTGCGAGCCCCGCGCTGATGCGCGTCCTCGGCCTGCGCACGCCGATCACGGCGGACGCCGCCTCGCAGATCACGCGCCTCTTCGGGACGACGGGGTGGCAGCCGATCCACGACCTGCGCCGCACTGGCCAGGTTAGTGCAGAGGAAGCTCGCAACGAGTTCGTGAACCTCATGCGGTGGCGCCTCGAGAACGATCTCGGCTACGTCCGCACGCACGCCTTGCACCTGAAGTCTGACCGCGGGGTCCCGCTCTACCACATGATCTTTGCGACCGACAACCCCGCAGGCGACCGCATCATGTCGGCGATCTACGCGGCGGCAGCGCGCGGGATCCCGGACATGGCCCGCGAGGCTCGGGAGCACCGCCCAGGTGCCCAGCTGTCGCTGGGACTGGAGAGCGACGAACCGATTTCCTACGTGTACGAGCCGCCCCGGCACCCGCCCCCGCCCGATGACCCGGACGTCATCTCCCGCCGGATCTGATGCGCGTTCGTCTCTCGCCTATGCGAACATATGTTCGTATGAGCACTCACAGGATCGACGCCGCACGGCGAGAATGAGCAGCGGTGGCTCAAGCCAGCGCGATCGAGTGGACGGAGGCCACGTGGAACCCGGTGACCGGCTGTGACCAGGTCAGCCCGGGCTGCGCCCACTGCTACGCGAAGGTGTTCGCCGAACGGTGGCGCGGCGTCCCGGGCCATCCGTACGAGCAGGGGTTTGATCTCCGGCTCTGGCCCGAACGTCTCGAGATTCCGTTGCGCTGGCGCAAGCCGAGAACCATCTTCGTCAACTCGATGAGCGATCTGTTCCACGAGCGGATCCCGTTGGATTTCATCGACGCCGTCTTCGAGACGATGCGATCGGCGCACTGGCATATCTTCCAGATCCTCACCAAGCGAGACGATCGCCTCGCGGAGTTCGCGGACCGCTTCGACTGGCCGCCAAACGTCTGGATGGGTGTGACGATCGAGAACCGGCGCTTCGTCCACCGCGCTGACGCGCTACGCACGGTGCCGGCGGCCGTGCGCTTCATCAGTGCCGAGCCTCTACTCGGCCCGCTCGAGGGATTGGACCTCACAGGCATCGACTGGCTGATCGCCGGCGGCGAATCGGGCCACCGTCATAGGCGAATAGACCCCGATTGGATCCGCGATCTGCGCGACCGATGTGGCCGCGAAGGCGTCGCCTTTTTCTTCAAGCAGTGGGGCGGGCGACGTCCGAAGTCGAACGGTAGAGAGCTTGACGGTCGCTACTGGGACGAATACCCGCGGGCGGTCACTGCGCGCTGCGCCGCATTGACCGGCTAAGCCCATTTTCTCCGTGCCCGTCGATCGCGGAGGCGCCGGGCGCGGATCGCGACCCTCCGCACGATGACCGCGTTGTGGACTCGGCTCGTATCGCGCCGCTACCGACTGAAGGACGTCGAGGCCCACCCGCCGTCGCGGAGTGCCCGGCGGCGGTCACCGCGAGCGGCCGGGACGACTCCGGTGCGAGGTGTAGATCGAGCAGACCGGCACGCGGGGACACGCGGGACGGCTCGACGCGGCGAAGGTGGCCGGGTGGGTGGGCGGCCGCTCCGCCGCGGTCGGAGTCACGCCGCGGCGCTCGAAGAAGGCCGGACGCCCCCGGCTAGTCGTCTTCGAGTGGCGGGAAGCGCTCGGCGAGGACTCCGCAGAGATCGCGGGGGTCGAGGTAGAGGGCGTCGGCGCCGATCTCGGTGCGGCGGGCGTCCGGGACCGCCTTCCAGGCGCGGCCTCCGACGGCGATGAACGGCGGGTCGGTGAGCTCGCGCAGGGCGGCGACGGCTTCGAAGGCCCCGTCGAGGTTGTTGGCGACCGAGGTCGAGAGGGCGACGAGGTCGGGGCGTTCGTCGTCGACGAGGGCGGCGAGGTCGGGCGCGGGGGTGGCGGCGCCGAGGGCGAGGACCTCCCAGCCATCGCCCTCGAGGAAGTCCGCGACCATCTGCGCTCCGAGCGCGTGCAGCTCGCCGGGCGTGCAGGCGACGACCGCGAGGCGCCCGCTCGACGGCGGTACGCGCATGCGTGTCGCGAGGACGCCGAGCAGCCCCTGGGTGACCGCGCTGGCGTAGTGCTCGTGCGCGACCGTCAGCTCTCCGGACGCCCACCGCTCACCGACCTCCTCCAGCGCGGGCCCGAGCACCTCGAGATAGACGTCGCGCACCTCCACCGCTCCGCCCGCGACCGCCTCGTCCACGAGCCACCGTGCGCGCGTCGCGTCGCCCGCGAGGAGCGCGGCGAGGTAGTCGTCTCGCAGGTTCGTCGTCGGAGGCACGGGCGCCGAATGGTGCTACAGGCCGAGCGCGCCTTCCACGCGCTCGCGCACGTCGGCGTCGGGCGCCACCGCGGAGCCCATCGTCGCCCGCCGCTCCTCGGCCTGACCGAAGTTGAAGAGCGCGAGGTCGAAGGCGTCGAGCGGGATGCCGGCTTCGGCGGCGAGGTCGGCCGCGCGGCGCTCCATCAGGAACCGCTCGCCGATCCCGAACACGCGCTTCGCCGCGATCACCGCCTGGTCGCCGGCCTCCCCCAGCTGCAGGTCCGGCGGCGAGACGTCGATCAGCCCGAGCCGCCCCAGCGACACGAGCAGCTCGAACCGCCCGGCCCGCCCGAACCCCGGCAGCGACAGGCGCTCGAAGATCCGCTGGAACCGGCGCTCGGCCGTCCAGTTGTCGTCGCCGGTCAGCGCCGCCGCCTGGGACCCGCCGTGCCGCGCCGGCCATGCGCGGTAGGCCGCGACCGTGCGCGCGGGCTCGCGGGGATCGACGGTCGTGCGCGGGCCGAGGACCGCTCCCTCGTCGAGCGACGGGATCTCGCCGGTCGCCCAGGGGACGCGCGTGGCGCGGATCGTCGCGAAGGGATCCGCGGCGGCGGTGGAGGGGCCGGCGGCGGACGGGCCGGCGGCGGAGGGGCCCCCGCCCGCGGAACCGTCCGGCGTGAGCGGCGAGAGGTGCGCGATGAGGAACGCGAGCCAGAGGGACTCCTCGAGATCCTCCGCGAGAGCGGCCTCGGCGTACAGGCCCGGCGGGTCGATCGCGAGCTCCGCGAGCCGCGCCACCGAGAACGCCAGCTCCTCCGCCAGCCGCCGCGCGTCGCCCGAGGCCTTCAACCCCGGGACGAGCTCGTTCTCGTACCCGTCCTCGACCGCGCGCGCCAAACGCTTGACGACGACCCCCGAAGCGGCGGAACGCGGGCGCGAAGGCGTCCCGGTCCGGGTGGGAGCGGAGCGCGAGAGCGACGTCGCCTTCGGCGCGGGCTTGTTGCAGATCCGGCAGTTCTGGAGGAAGCGGCCGTGGCGGCAGAACTCGGGCACGCCTCTACCTTGACAGCCGCTCCAAGCCGCCGAGGAACAGCCGCGTCGCGAACTCGGCCGCCGCCTCCGGATCCGCGGGGTCGCGCTCCACCATCCGGACCCCCACCTCGAACCCGACGCCCACCATCGCGGCGGCGCAGTACTCGATGTCCACGACCGGCATCAGGCCGGCCTCCACCGCGGCGGAGAGATCGAAGAGCAGCTCGTCGACCCCCGCCCCGATCCCCGGCGTGTTGAACAGCGTCCGGATCGTCCCGGCGTTGCGCCGCGTCAGCTCGAACGTCATCGGGTCCTCGGCGACCGCCTGGAAGTACGCGCGGTAGCCGCCGCGCACGAAGTCCTCCAGCGACTCGGCGCCCGCGCGCCCCAACCGGGTCCGCACCCGGACCCGCTCGGCGGACTCCTCCAGCAGCGCCCGGAACACCGCCTCCTTGTCCGGGAAGTAGTTGTAGAACGTCCCGGCGGCCAGGTCGGTGGCGCGCACGATGTCCCGCACCGTCGCCGCGCCGTACCCCATGTCCGCGAACACGGCCCGCGCCGCCGAGAGGATCGCGGCACGGTTCGCCTGCTTGGTCTGCTCGCGCTTGGAGACCGGCGGCGACGGAGCGGTGCTCACGCCGAGACGGCCTCCGGAGCCACGACGCACGGCACCTGCGACGCGAACCCGGCCGCCGCCGCCCGCGCAGCACCCTCGCGCCGCTCGAAAGCCAGCTTGTACAGGTACTCGTCGAAGTCGACCTGGATCGTGTGGCGCTTCGAGCTGACGTAGCGCTTGCGCATCGCCTCCATGTCCTTCGCGATGAACGCCCGCATCTCCTCGGCCGGCGGGAGGTGGTACTCGCCGCGGATGTACTCCGCGACCCACGCGCCCTGCGCCTCCGCCAGCGGCATGATCGCCCCGAGCGGCTGCAGCAGCCCGATGAACGCGAGGTTCGCGACGTCGGGCGAGAAGACGCGCCAGAACAGCTCGATGTGGTTGTCCGGCGCGGAGATGAACCCCGAGTCGAAGAACGGGAACGTGATCTTGTAGCCCGTGCAGTAGATGACGACGTCGGCGTGCACGCGCGACCCGTCGGCGAACTCGACCCAGTCGCGACCGAGCCGCGCGATGTTCGGCCGGGGCACGACCTTCCCGTGCTGGATGCGGTCGTGGATGCGCCCGGAGATCGTCGGGTGCGCCTGCCCGAGGTGATGGTCGGGCTTGGGGAGGCCGAACTTCTCCGGCCGCCCGACGTGCATCGTCACGATCTTCTCGAGGATCCGCCCACCGACCGTGAAGGGGACGCGCGGGTTCGTCGCCAGCGTGTCGAGCGGCTTGCCGAACAGGTACTTGGGCACGATCCACGCGCCGCGGCGCGCCGCCAGATAGGTGTTCGAGGCGACCTCGGAGGCCTCGACCGAGATGTCCATCGCGCTGTTGCCCATGCCCAGCACGACGACGTCCTTGTCCTTCAGGAACTCGTTGTCGACGTAGTCGTGGGCGTGCATCTGGATGCCCTCGAACTCGTCGGCGCCGGGGAACGCGGGCTCCGGCCACCGCTTGTCCCAATGGTGGCCGTTGGCGACGAGCAGCATGTCGTAGCGCTTCGTCGCGCCGGTGTCGGCGGAGATCTCCCACGACCCGTCCTCCAGCCGCACCGCACGCTCGACGCCGGTCTCGAAGAGGATCCGATCGCGGAAGCCGAAGTGGTCGACGTAGGCGTCGAAGTACGCGGCGATCTGGTCGTGGCGCGGGAAGTCGGGATAGGACTTCGGCATCGGGAAGTCCGAGTACTGCATCCGCTCGCGCGACGTGTTGATGTGCAGGTAGCGGTACGCCGCCGACATCCCGTTCTTGTTGCCGAACACCCAGTTGCCGCCGACGCGGTCGGACTTCTCGTAGACGTCGAACTCGAGCCCGCGCTCGTGCAGGGCCTTGGCGGCGGCAATGCCGGAGGAGCCGGCTCCGATCACCGCGGTGGTCGGCGTGCGTGTCATGCGAGTCTCTCCACGGAGTTGCGATCCCTCTTCACAAAGTTGACGCAGGCGTCATCTTAGCGGAGCACTAGGCTGCCTCGCCATGCCCCGACCCGTCCGCCGCGTGACGCTGCTGGCCTGTGCGCTCACGCTCCTGCTCCACGCACCCGCCGCCGCGAACGACTACGCGGAGACCGCGCTCAACATCATCCCGTCGAACCAGCCGGGCTCGATCCCGGTGCCGCCGAACGCGGACCTGCAGACGCAGATGTACGACGGCCTCACGCCGCTGTTCGACAACGTCACCAACGACGACCTCAACCGCTTCTTCAAGTCGTCGAAGTTCGGCGTCGGGCCGGACGGGCCCGGCACACGTGAGCGGGTGCCGCGCAAGGGCGTGACCATCACGCGCGACAGGTTCAGCGTGCCGCACATCAAGGGCACGAACCGCGCCAACGTCGTGTGGGCTATGGGCTGGGTCCTGCAGGAAGACCGCGGGCTGCTGCTCCAGCAGGGCCGCAATCCCGGGCGTCTCGCCGCGCTCGACGCGCCGAACATCGACGCGTTCGACCTCGTCGTCAGCCTCAAGCAGTTCACGCCGACCAGGCAGGCGAACCGGATCATCAACCGCACGCAGACCCGCGCGCTCCGGAAGATGGGCCGTGAGGGCAAGGCGATCCTGCGCGACATCGACCTCTTCGTCGCCGGCATCAACGCGCGGCTGAAGTTCGAGAAGTCGCAGTTCCCGAAGTACACGCGGACGGACATCTTCGGCTTCATCGCGCTCGCCGGGCAGATCTTCGGCGAGGGCGGCGGGCGAGAGGCGCGCAACGCCGAGTTCTACGACGCGCTGCGCGACCGCATGGGCGCGGCGCCCGCGCTCGACCTCTTCGACGACGTGACGAACGTCAACGATCCCGACTCGCCGACCACGATCTCGACGTCGTTCCCGCAGGGCCGCTCGGGCGCGTCGAGCGAGGGCAACGCGGTCGTCGACGCCGGCAGCCTGCAGCTCATCCAGCCCTCCGGCGGCCGCGCCGCCGAGCGCCTGCAGCCGCCGGCGGCGTCGAACTTCCTGATCGTCGGCGCGGGCCGCTCGACCAACGGCCACCCGCTGTTCGTCGGCGGGCCGCAGATCGGCTACTTCTACCCCGGCCTGACGCTCGAGGCCGACCTGGAGTGGCCGGGCCGGCAGGTGCGCGGCGTCTACTCCCCCGCGCACCCGGGCGTGATCTTCATCGGCCGCGACGAGGACTTCTCGTGGTCGCTGACCTCCGCCGGCACCGACAACACCGACACGTTCGTCGAGGAGCTCTGCGGCTCCGACACCCGGTACCGCTACAAGGGCAGGTGCCGGCGGATGGGCTCGGTGGACGCGGGCGTCATCGCGGGCAGCGGCGCCGTCCGCTACCCGACGACGGTGCACGGGCCGGTGATCGGCTACGCGACCGTCGACGGCACGCGGGTCGCGCTGTCGACCAAGCGCGCGAGCTACGGCCGCGACGCCCAGTGGATGGCCGGGTTCCGCCGCGCGAACCTCGGCAAGATCCGCTCGGCGCGCGGGATGTTCAAGGCGTTCAGCGACTCGCCGTACACGTTCAACGTCGGGTACGCGGACGACCGCAACATCGCCATGTACTCGGCCGGCCGGCTGCCGCTGCGCGACGACCGGGTCGACCCGCGGCTGCCGACGAAGGGCACGGGCGACTTCGAGTGGGAGGGCTTCCTCAAGCCCGCCGACCACGCGCAGCAGATCGAGCACCCGTCCGGCACGCTCGTCAACTGGAACAACCGCCCCGCGGTGAACTGGGGCGCCTCCGACGAGAACTGGAACTACGGCTCGGTCCAGCGCGTCGAGATGCTGCAGGCCGGCCTGGCCAAGCGCGACAAGCACGACCTCGCGTCGGTGACCGCGGCGATGAACGCGGCCGCGACGCAGGACCTGCGCAGCGTCGCGCTGACGCCGAAGCTCTCGGCGCTGCTGCGCGGCGGCGGCCGCGGCTTCCCGTCGGAGCGCGCCCAGAAGATGCTGGAGGCGCTCGAGGCGTGGAACGCCCGCGGCTCGTCGAACCTCGACCGCGACGAGGACGGCTTCGTCGACGCCGGCCCGGGCCCGGCCGTGATGTACGCGCTCTACCCGCGGCTCGTGCGCGCGGTGTTGGGCGGCGCGCTCGGCCCGCAGACCGACGAGTTCATCAGGCTGGTCGGCAGCGTCGACAGCAACTTCCAGGGCTTCAGCGGGGGCGCGATCACGCACCTCGACAAGGTCCTGGGGGCGCTGACCGGCGAGCAGTTCCGCTCGCCGTACAAGACGCAGTTCTGCGGTACCGCGCCGGAGTGCCGCGAGCGGGTCTTCACCGCGTTCGACGAGGCGGGCGCGGCGCTCGAGGCCGCGCAGGGCGCGGACGTGGCGGCGTGGCGCGCCGAGGCGGGCCGGATCAAGTTCGCGCCGGGCCTGCTGCAGCGGACGATCCGGTTCACGAACCGCCCGAGCGGCATCCAGGTCGTGACCTCGTTCACCGGCCACCGCGGGCCGCGCGACAAGTAGCGGTATGAGGGGGGCCGCGGCGGCTCGCTCCGGCGCGCCGCCGCGGACCGCCCCTCACCCCCCGTTCGACGCCGGCACGTACCGGCGGCTGGGCTGGCCGCGCAGCGCGGTCGGCGGGGGCAGCGGCATGCCCTGCGCGTTCGCGCCCTGCACGACCGGCAGCACGAGCCGCGACGCGTAGTCGCCGCCGATCCCGATCGTGTTGCGCGTCGACCCGGCGTCGAGCGCCTGGAACCGCCAGCGGGGGCGGTCGCCGCCGGGCGCGGTGATCGTCACGCGGATCCGCGAGCCCGCGCGGAAGGCGTGCGCGACCGGGAAGATCGGGACGCGCACGATCGTGTACCGGCCGCGCGGGATCGGCGCGGCGTCCTGCGGCAGGTGGGTCGGCCGCGGGTCGAGCGCGGTGGAGCGGCGGCGGTCGAGCCTGCGGTGCGACGCGCGCAGCCAGCCGTTCTGGACGTACGTCTCCGCGCCGTCCGGCCGGACCTCGCTCAGCGTGACCTGCAGGTCGGTGTCCGGCGCCGACGACTTCAGGTAGACGTCGAGGCTCGACGGACCGGCGACGATCGCGTCGGCGTCGAGCGGCGCGGTCGTGAAGCCGAGGCCCTTGCGGGGCGCGACCGGCGCCCAGTCGTACGGCGGCTGGGCCTTCCACGCGTCCGCCTCGCCGTTGCCCGGCAGCGTCTGCTGCGGCCGGGCGCGCGAGTCCGCCACGTACGTGGCCTCGCCCGGCTGCGCCGGCGGCCGGCGGTCCAGCGCGCCGCCGTCGCCGAGGTAGAACGTGGTCGCTTCGGCCTCCCGGACCGGCCAGGCATCGAACCCGAGCTCCCACGCCGCGCCGAGCGCGCCCGGCCCCGCCGGGCCCGCGCCGTTCTCCATCAGCAGCCGCACGCGCGGGTCGCGCTCGAACAGGGCCCGGGCCGCCGCGACGTCGGTCATGTCCGCGAACCGGGACTGCCGCACCGGCGACGACGGCGCCTCGGCGAGGTAGCGGTACAGCTCGTCGCTCAGCGACCGGATCGCGTCCGGGATGCTCGGGATCTCGCCGGCGACGTAGAGCTCGAGGAACTCGATCCACCGCGTGACCGTGTCCGGCCCGAGCGAGTCGACGTGGACGCCGTTCTGCAGCGTGATCCACACCTTCGGGTTGCGCTCGAGCTGCTGCAGGCTCTCGGCGAAGTGGCCGCCGGTCTGCTCGTCCTGGAACTGGCCGACGAGGAACGTCGGGACCTCGATGCGGCTCATCCACGCGCCGGGCGAGCGGTACGCGAAGATCGACGGCGTGCGGAACTCGTTGCGCTCGATGATCTCGAGCGCGTCCTGCGTCTGCAGGCGCAGCCGCTGGTTGGCGCGGCAGTGGCGGTCGCCGGCGCGGACGAGCGCGCGGGCGTACGGCTGGCCGCCCCGCGGCGCCGGCCGCGCCTCCTCCATCCGCTCGGTGATCCACGCCCGCGCGAAGCCCGAGTTGCGGATCCCGCCGGGGTAGCCGGTCGCGAGGTAGGTGTCGTCGGTGACCGACATCGGCGTGATCGCCGCGAGGTGCGGTGGGCGCGTCCCGGCCGTGAAGAGCTGGGTGATGCCCGAGAACGAGATCCCGACCATGCCGACCTTGCCGCCCCTGACCCACCGCTGCGCGGCGGCGGTCTCGATCGCGTCGTAGCCGTCGTAGGTCGTGGGCAGGCCGAAGAGGTCGAAGTCGCCGCCCGAGCAGCCGGACCCGCGCATCTGCACCGACACGACCGCGAACCCGAGCAGCGGCGCGATGATCGACCCGACGGCGGTGCCGCCCGCCGGCAGCAGCGGATCGGGCTTGGAGGGCGCGCCGCCGAGCGACTGCGCGACCGACTGCAGGAGGTCGCCGGGCGCGGCGATCTGGTAGCCGGAGTACTCGACGACGGTCGGGAACGGCCCGTCCGCGAGCGACTTCCCCGGCGGGAGGCGGACCGTCATCGCCAACTCGACGCCGTCGCGCACCTTCACGTAGTTCAGCCCGGCGCGCAGGCGCTTGCGCGCGAAGAACGACCGCGGCGGGTTGTCGTCGCGCGCGAGCACCATCAGCCGCTTCGTCCTTCCGTCGGCGCGCCGCACGCGGTACCGCGCGCCGCCGCGCAGCTCCCGGAAGATGCGGCTGCCGAACCGGTCCGCCCGACCGCGCCGGACCACCTCCCCGCGCGCGTCGACCAGTCGCAGCCGCTCCCCCCGCTTCGCGCCGAGCACGTACGCCTGCTCGACGCTGCCGCGCGCGGTGAAGTCGGCGTCCGCGGTCGCGGGCAGGAGCACGGCGGCGGCGAGGAGCGCGGCGAGACGGGACGGCACGCGCGCGCACGGTATTTTGCGCGCGCCGAGATGCAGGTCAACCAGGGTCGAGGTCAGCGGGACCACACCGCAGGGTCGGAGAGCAACTGGCCGTCGACGTCGTCGAGGTCAAAGTTGCGCCCCCAGGGTGGATCGTCGAGAAACTCGTTGAACTCCCGCGCTCTGACGACCTCCCGGTAGCGGGCTAGTAGCTCTGCGTTGCTCGTCAGCAGCAAGCCCCCCGTCTGATGTGCGGCGTACACCGGAGGATGTCCGAGGTCGACCCCACCAACCCCGGCCGCGATCCTCGCGGCGGAGGCACCGGCGCGGAGAAGCCGCCGCAGCCGCGACGGCTGCTCGGCTTCCGGCAGCACGTCGAAACTCGCATCGTTCAGCCGAAGATGGCTCGCCACGCCCGCCCAGAGTGCGCTGTTGTCCCTGGCGCGCTGGCGGACTATGCGGATCGCATCGTCGAAGATCGGCGGGTAGCCGATGAGGCAAACGTCGTCAGGCGCGCCCTTGGGAAGTGCGGCTCGTAGCGCAGCCCTGCGGGTCGTGTTCTCCTCGACAAGAGCGTCTACGTCGGCGATGGTCCCGGTGCTGCCAGCGGCCTCCGCCATCGTCGCCCTCTCCTGCGGAAGCGCGATGTCGAGCCACTGCGCCACGCTGCCATAGGCCATCAGCACGAGCAACTTTCGTGGGGCGCTGGTCGGGAGCAGAACCGCCGAAGCAAGGATCTCTGCGTCGAGGACTATGAGCAGCACGCGGCGACACTATTACTCAGACGCCGTAAAGACGGCGACGCGGCGCGACGCTAGCTGTTCGTATAGAAGTGCTGGAGAGCCCGGGCGCGATCCTCGGCGATGCCCAACGGCGGTAGCTTTGCCGCCGCGCGAAACGGCAGCTTCGCCACTGTCGTCGCCAACGTCATCCCCCGATCCATACGAGACGGAGTCCGCGACGGCGGCGAGCTCACGGCTCGATCAGCCGCTTGGAACTCGGCACGGAGGTCGTACAACCGGGGCAACGCGCGCAACAGCGACTGCCGAGGCAGCAACGGCTGCGCGTGTCGAGAGGGCGTGACGTAGGCGATCGCGTCTCGCCGCGCCCACTCGCGAATGACCGCTTCGTCCACGTCGACGAGCTTCGCGGCGTCGGCGACCGACAGCAAAGACTGCTTCGGGTACGTCGATGCGCTCCCCATAGGACGGATATACCCAGTGTACACAGGACGCAGACGGATACGCAAATTTCGCAGATTGCGCCTAGTGCGGAGCACCCGAAGGGCGCGGGCTGCGCGACCCCGAACCGCCGTCTCCGTCACGCTCATCCAGGGCTGCGGCATCCGCGCGTTTGAACTCCGCGGCAAGATCGTAGTTGCCGGCCAGGGAGCGAAGCAGCGCCTGCACCGGGATCCGATACTCGCTGCGCCGAGCGGGTCCCGAGGGAAGCTCCACGTACGGAATCGCGCCGTCCTTGATCCAGTTCAAGACGGTGCGGGGCGAAACGTTGAGCATGTCGGCGGCTTGCCGAGTCGTAATCAGTTGCGGGCGGATTTGCGTAGGTCGCATGGCTACTTCAGGGCGTTTGACACGCCCCGGCTCCCGTCGATTCGGTCGCTGCGTTCATTTCTTTACCTTCGCACGCTACTGAAAGCCAGATGTCGCCGCAGCACAAGCGCGTGACGTAGGTCACTTGCGCGTGTGCGGGCGGTCTGGGTGGCAATGGGCGAGCCGGAGATCGAGCGCCTTCGCGGCGCCTGTATCCGCCCCCTCTAGGTGCGCCTCCTCGAAGTTCGCCCCTGCGCACTTCGCTCCTGCTAGCGCCGCGGTACGGAGGTCAGCGCCGACGAAGAGCCCGTCCCGGAGATCCGCGTCGAAGAGCTGGGCGCCCCGCAGAATCGCGCCCGTGAAGTTCGCCCGACGTAAGTCCGTCTCGTTGAGGATCAGCCCGTGAAGGTCGGTATGCGCGAGGTTCAGCCGCGAAGCGTCCTTGCTGCGCCCGCTGTTGAGGCGTCCAAGCGCGATCATCGCCGCTTCCACCGCCTCGCGATCGGCGGCCGAGGCCGTTCGTCCTGCAGCTGCAACATCCCTCACGAAGACAGTCAGCATCTGTGTCGCGCTGTCGTGGTCGAACCGCGACGACGCTGCCAGCCTCTCGAGCGCGCGGATGCCACCGAGCCTCGAGATCAACTCTTCCTCGCGAAGATGCCCGATCGCGCTCGTGAAAGTCTCGGTCTGATGGACGTGCCGACTGAGTCGGATCTGCCGCACCGTGAGGTACGCGCCCATAGCTACTAGCAGGCCGGCGAGCCCCTGGAGAGCAGCCGTTCGGACGTCGTTTCGGAGCTTGTCTCGCTGACTGGTCGCCTGGAGCTCGAGCTTTCCCCGTTCTTTGTCAGCGACGGTGGGTGGCACCTCGGGGGTGTCCACCATGGTCGGAGGCAGCACGAAGAATGCCGCCGCGAACAGACCGGCGATTACAAGCCCGATCGTCAACCACACTCCGACGTGCCCGAATTCGTCGCGGCGCTTGCCGGCAACGTGCACGAACCCATCCTACGGGAGCTCGAAGTCGGCGCGTGCATTCCTCGCCGCCTGAACGGACCGCACCGTGTTCGGTCGTCACCGTTCGCCCGCGAGGATCGTCAGCGCGTGGCCGAGCGCCTCGGGCGACCCCTCGGCGGTGACCCGGCCGCTCGCGAGCGCCTCGGCGGCGGGCAGCGCGCCGGAGAACAGCGCGGCGAGGGTGTCGGTGTCCATCCGGACGACGAGGTCGGGAGACTCCGCGGCACCGGTGCGGTATCACGCGCCCGTAGTCGACGCGCAGCGTGAACGTGGCGTCGTCGATCCGGAATTGCCACGTCTCGCGCACGCCGCGCGCCGCCTTGCGGTCGGCCATGTAGCTCAGCGGGAACATCCCCCAGGCGGGCCGGAACGTCTGCTCCGGCCAGCCGCTCGACGCCCCAGCGCCCCAGCTCGGGCTCGAGCGCCGGCCCCGGGACCGGGTGGGCGGAGACGCTCGTGATCGGGCTCGGGCGCCAGCGCTTCGACGCGAACGCGTTCAACGACGACGGGCAGCAGATCGAGACCGTCAAGCAGGGCGACATGGTGAGCGCGATCGTCCGCGGCGTCTTCACGCAGGAGCGGCTCGACGCGCGTATCCCGACCTGCGCGACCGGGGGCCAGCCGCCCGAGGGCTCCCCTTCGACCAGGCTCACCAGCGGTGGTTCCCCTCGCAGCCGTGCGAACCAGCCGCTTCGCCCACCCCGCGGCCCGAGTGCCGCAGCCGGCGGCGCATCGTGTTCGCGGCGCTCGCGCGCGCCGGGCCGCGGTCGTTCACCGCGACCCTCCGAGCCCGGCGCGTCCGTCTCGACCCGAGGCGCCCCGTGCTCTCGCTCCGCGGCCTTCCCCGCGGCCGCTACACGGTCCGCGTCACCGCGGTGACGAAGAGCGGGCGACGGCTGCGCTTCGTCCGCCGCTACCGCACGTGCGGCTGAGTCGCGAGCGCGCCGACCGGCTTCCTCACCACACTGCACGCGGTGCCCCGGCAGCCCGACGACGCCCCGCTCGCCCGCGCGCTCGAGGACTTCCTCGCGGCGCCGGGTACGCCCTTCACGCTGCCCGGCCACAAGCGCGCGGCGTGGCTCGACGACCCGTTCCTCGCGCTGGACGTCCCGTACATCCCCGGCGTCGAGGACGCGAAGCTCTCGACGGGGGTCCTCGCCCGGGCGCAGGCGCTCGCCGCGTCGCTGTGGGGTGCGGACGCGTGCCGCTTCTCGGTCGGCGGCTCGACGATGGCGAACCAGGCGCTGGCGCTCGCGGTCGCGCGGCCGGGCGACCGGGTCGCCATCGCCCGCTCGATCCACAAGTCGCTGTTCGCCGGCCTGGTGCTCGCGGGGCTCGAGCCGGTGTGGATGCTGCCGCAGGTCGACCCGGTGACCGGTCTGACCGCCGGGCTCCCGGTCGCCGAGGTCGAGCGGGCGCTGGCGGAGGACGTCCGCGCGGTCTTCCTCGTCGAGCCGTCGTACACGGGCGTCCTCAGCGACGTGGCGGCGATCGCCGAGGTCGTGCACCGCGCCCGCGTCCCGCTGGTCGTCGACCAGGCGTGGGGCGCCCACCTCGGCCTGAGCGACGCGATGCCGCGCAACGCGATGCAGTCCGGCGCCGACGCCGCCGTCATCTCGGTGCACAAGACGCTCACCGCCTTCACGCAGGCCGCCCTCGTCCTGTTCGACGGCGACCGCGTCGACGAGCGGCGCGTCGACGCGGCGTTCGAGGCGCTCAACACGACGAGCCCGAGCGCGGCGATCTACGCGTCGATCGACCGCACGCGCGCGCTCATGGCGAGCCGCGGGGAGGAGCTGCTCGCGCGCGCGGCCGCCCTCGCCGACCGGATCCGCCGCGGGCTCACCGCGATCGACGGCGCCGTCCTGCTCGACGACGACGTGATCGCCCGGCACGCGTCCGCCGCCACGCGCGACCCGCTCAAGCTCGTCGTCTCGCTCGCCGGCACCGGCGCCGACGGCTTCGCGGTCGAGCAGGACCTCCTGCACGAGGGCGTCCGGCTCGAGATGGCCGACCGCGACACGCTCGTCCCGATCCTGACGCTCGCCGACGACGAGGCCGCGGCGGAGCGGCTCGTCGCGGCGCTCACCCGCTCGCTGGAGCGCCGCCGGGCGGCGCCGCGCCCCGTCGCCGCCTCGACCGCTTGGCGCGCCGCGCCGCGGATCGCCCTCTCCCCGCGCGAGGCGTTCTTCGCCCCGGCCGAGCTGGTCGCCGCGGAAGACGCGATCGGCCGGGTCAGCGCCGAGCTCGCCGCGCCGTATCCGCCGGGCATCCCGGCGCTCGCGCCCGGCGAGGTCGTCACCGCGGAGCTGCTCGACGCGCTCCAGCGCGAGGCGGCCGCCGGCACGACGATCCGCTACTGCGCCGACGCCGCACTGCGCCACGTGCTCGTCGTGGCGAGGTCCAGCTCCCGCCCGAGCTCCGGGAGCTGAACGTCGATCCCGTGCTCCGCCGCGGCCGCCGCGAAGCGCTCCGCGGCGTCCGGTACCGGCACGTACACGCCGTCGAGCTCGTAGCCCTCCGCGTGGATCGGCACCGCGACCCGCGGGCCCAGGATCGAGGCGGCGACCGCGGCCTGCTCCGGCGACAGCGCGACCGGGAACGGGCTCGGCGGCTGACGGTGAGGGAAGTCGACGACCGCGCCGTTGACCGGCAGCAGGACGACGCCGAACGGCCCGAGCCGGCGGGCAATCCGCCACCAGAAGCCGTGGAACGCGGTGTCGCCGAGGTGCAGGACCCGGACGCCGTCCGCCTCCACCGCCCACGACACCTGCGGGTCGCCGAGGCCGTCGACGGCGGGCGCCGCGGTGACGGTGAAGGGTCCGACGGTCGCGGACTCCCACGGCTCCAGCCCCGCGCGATCGAGCGACGTCTCCGCCAGCTCGCGGTTCGCCTGCACGAGCGCCAGGTTCTCGAGCGGCTCCCCCGAGGCTGGGGGCGGCTCGAGGACCGGGGCGTCCGGCGCGAGCGCGGAGACGATCGCGGCGGCGTCCGCGTGGTCGCGGTGCAGGTGCGTCACCAGCGCCGCCGCGGCGGTGCCGGCCCGTGGAGGCGTGACCTCCGGCAGCCGCGCGCCGGCCGCCCGCTCCCCGAACGGCGCGAACACCGCGCCGGGGTCGTCGAGCGCATCGATCACGAGCGTCTGCCCGTCCGCCTCCAGCTCGACCCCCGCCCATCCCAGCCACCTGATCCGCATCGCGGCTCCTCTCGTTCTGGAGTCACGTTATACAGAACGATCGTTCGTTCTGTATAGTCGTGCCTCGTGCCCCGCCGCGCACCCGCCGCCGTCGCCGAGAGCCGCGAGCAGACGGTGGCGGCCGCGGTCGACCTCGCCTCGATCGAGGGGCTCGAGGGGCTGACGATCGGGCGCCTCGCCGGGCAGCTCGGGATGAGCAAGAGCGGCCTGATCGGCCGCTTCGGCGACAAGGAGTCGATGCAGGCCGCGGTGCTCGCCGCCGCCATCGAGCGGTTCACGGAGGTCGTGTGGGCGCGCGCCCAGCACGCGCCCGCCGGCCTCGAGCGGCTCGAGCTGATCGTCGACCTCTGGATCGACCACCTGCGCGAGGACGTCTTCCCGGGCGGGTGCTTCGTCACGACCGCGTCGGTGGAGTACGACGCGCGGTCGGGCCGGCTCCACGACGAGGTGGCCGCGGCTGTCCGGCGCTGGCTGGCGGTGCTCGAGAGCGAGGCGCGGCGGGCGCGCGACGCCGGCGACCTCGGCGCGGACCGCGATCCCGCCGCGGTCGCGTTCGAGCTCCACAGCCTCGCCTCAGGCGGCAGCGTCGCGGCGCGGCTGCTCGGCGAGCCCGCTGGCCTCGACCGCGTCCGCGCCGCGATGCGCCGCGCGGTCGGGCTGCCCCCTACGACAGCCGCTCGGCGTCGATCATCCCCTTCTCCACGACCGAGTCGACGTCGATCCGCACCGCGCGCATGACGCCGCCGAGCATCGCGTAGTAGCCGGCGACGAGGAGCAGCTCGACGAGGCCGTTGCGGCCGTGGTGCTCCGCCACGTCGCGGACGAGCGCCTCGCCGGGGGTCGCGTCGCCGATGCAGCCCGCGACGAGCCGCATCGCGGCGGCCTCGGCCGGCTCGAGCGCGCCGAGGTCGCCGGTCCTGATCGCCTCGACCTTCTCCTCGGGGACGCCGACGAGCTTCGCGATCGCCTCGTGCTGGACCCACTCGTACTCGGTGCCGGTCACCTTCGCCGACTGGAGGATCGCCAGCTCGCGCAGCGCGACCGGCAGGTCGCCGCGGGTCAGGATCGCCTCGCCCAGCCGCAGCGCCGGGCCGATCAGCGCCGGCGCGTTCGCCAGCATCGTGAACAGGTTGATCCTTGGCTCGGGTAGGCGGTCGAGCACGGCGCGCACGCGGTCGTCCTGCGGATCCTCGTGCGCGTACGGGATGATGGCCATGTGGCCGACCGTATCGATCCCGTCCTCGCCACGGCGGCGGAGGGGCCCGTGCACGTCGAGCGGCGTCTCGACGGCCGCCGCGTGCTCGTCGTCGGCGGCGGCCGGCTGAGCCACGGCGATCCCGACGCGCCGGCCGGCAACGGCCAAGCGGTCTCCGTGCTCTCGGCGGTGGAGGGCGCAACAGTCGCCGTCGTCGACCGCGAGGAGGCGGCCGCGGCCGAGACCGTCGGGCTGATCGGCGACGCGGCGACGCCGATCGTCGCGGACGTCTCCGAGCCCGACGACTGCGAGCGCGTCGTGTCGGCGGCCCAGGAGGCGCTCGGCGGGCTCGACGGGGTCGTGCTCAACGTGGGCATCGGGTTCGGCGGGCTGGGGCTCGCGGGCGTCGAGCCGGAGTCGTGGGACAAGACCCTCGCCGTGAACCTCCGCTCGCACGTCCTGATCGCCAAGCACGCGCTGCCGCTCATGCCGCCCGGCGGCTCGATCGTGTTCGTCAGCTCGATCGCCGGCCTACGCCCCGGCACGCGGCTGCCCGCGTACGACGCGTCGAAGGCGGCGCTCATCGGGCTGTCGCGGCACGTCGCGCTCGAGGGCTCGCGCCGGCAGGTCCGCTCGAACGTCGTGTGCCCCGGCCTCATCGACACGCCGCTCGGCCGGCTGGCCAGCGCGGGCCGCTCGAACCGCGACCGGACGCCGATCCCGCTCGGCCGCCAGGGCACCGCGTGGGAGGTCGCGCGCGCGATCGTCTTCCTGCTGTCGGAGGAGGCGAGCTACGTCACCGGCCAGACGTTCGCCGTCGACGGCGGGCTGTCGATGTGACTCAGTAGCCGGGGAAGTCCATGATGCGCGCGATCTCCGCGGACATCTCGTCGGCGGTGATCTCGCCCGCCGCGTGGCGACGGCCGACCTCGGCGATCTTCTCCTGGAAGTCCGGCTCGGGCTGGGGCTCGACGTAGTTGGGATCGCCCTTCGAGAGCGAGACCTCGATGCCGGCGGCCTGCAGCGCCATCTCCGCCGCGTAGCCCGCCGCGCCGCCGCGCATCTCGCCGAAGACGGAGTCCCAGTGCGCGTCGACGCGGTCGGGGTGGTCGCGGTCGACGGTCACCGCGACGCGCATCCCGACCTCGGGCCACCGGCTCGGGATCACCGCCTTCTCGTGGTGCTTGACGACCTGGCGCTCGACGCCGGGCACGTCGACGAGGTCGAGCTTCATCTTGCAGTTGCTGATCGCGCCGTTGTTGTTGCGGTCCGACCACGCCTCGACGACCTCGGCCCAGCCGTCGACCGGGTTTCTGATCCGCCTGAAGAGGCCCATGCGCCGACCCTAACCGCTGGCGGCGAAGAGGCGCCACTCGTCGGGGACGCCCTCGAGCTCGTGCGTCCCGCGCTCCTCGAAGCGGATGCCCGAGCCGGCGACGAGGTCCTTGACCGTGCTCGACACGAGGACCTCCCCCGGCCCCGCGACGGCGTTCACCCGCGACCCGATGTTCACCGCGATGCCGCCGACGTCGTCGCCGACGAGCTCGACCTCGCCCGAGTGCAGGCCGACGCGCACCTCCAGCCCGTCGGCGCGCGCGGCCTCGGCGATCGCGCGTGCGCAGCGGATGGCGCGCGCCGGGCCGTCGAACGTGGCGAGGCAGCCGTCGCCCAGCGTCTTCACGCGCCGGCCGCGGAAGCGCGCGATCTGGCGGTCGACGGCCTCGTGGTGCGCCTCGAGCAGCGCACGCCACCGCGCGTCGCCGAGCTGCGCGGCCCGCTCGGTCGACCCGACGATGTCGGTGAACATCACCGTCGCGAGGACGCGGTCCGGCTCCGGGGCGGAGCGCGCGCCGGTGAGGAACTCCTCGACCTCGCCGAGGACGTCCTCGGCGTCGGTGACCCACGGTATGTGGTCGATGCCCGGCAGCTCGACGTACCGGGCGCCCTCGATCTGCGACGCCAGATGGCGGCCGGCGCGCCGGTTGACGACGCGGTCGCCGCGCCGGTGCAGCACGAGCGTCGGGACGGCGATCGCGGGCAGCGCGGCGCGGACGTCGATGTCGAGGAACATCTCGAACATCTGCTGGACCATCGCCGGGCTCGCGGCGTGGCGCTCCATCCGCGCCGTGTACTCCTGCGCCTGCGGGTCGTGCGCGATCGTCGGCGAGAAGAGCATGAGGATCCCCTCCGGCTCGCGACCCCAGTACGGGACGATGAACTCCGCGGCGGACTCGCGCAGCGCGTCGGCGGGCGACGCCCACGGGTAGTCGGGCGCCCACGTCGTGCGGGCCATCGCCCCGTAGAGCACGAGCGCCGCCGCGCGGGCGGGATGCGTGGCCGCGAACAGCACGCTCATCGGCCCGCCCTCGGAGATCCCGAAGAACGCGGCCCGCTCCGATCCCGCCGCGTCCATGACGGCGCGAACGTCGTCGATGCGCTCCTCGAGCGTCGGGACCGCCGTCACCGCGTCGGAGAGCCCGGTCCCGCGCTTGTCGAACAGGATCACCCGCGCGAACGACGCGAGCCGCTCGACGAACCGCTGGAACGCCGGCAGCTCCCACTGCAGCTCGAGGTGCGTGGCGAAGCCGAGCACCAGGACGAGGTCGATCGGGCCGTCGCCGAGCGTCTGGTAGGCGATCGAGACGTCGCCGGACAACGCGTACCTGATCGGCGGAGCGGCCATCGCCGAATGCTGACACTCGCCCCGCGCCCGTGGGTGCGAGCGGTCACGCTGGCCGCGAAATGGGTTTAGCATTGGACGGATCGCACGCGCACTTCTCATCCTCTCGTCGTTCGTAGTGCTGCTCGCGGCCCCCGCCGCCGCGAAGCACAACGGCGAGCCGACCGTCGACTACTTCGTGCAGCGCGACGGCTTCTCGATGCTCATGGCGAACCCGGGTGGGCACGCGGTGAGCTGGGAGCGCTGCGGCTCGGACGGGTCGGGCTGTGCGGCGCACGACGACGGCGACGGCGACCAGCAAATCCTCCACGTGCGCGAGAGCGATCCGGTCGGGTCCGTGTTCAAGGCGACGCAGGACGGCGTGACCGTCTCGACCGTGTCGTGGAGGGGCCGCGTGCGGTCGACGAAGGCGCCGAGCGTCGAGGGCGAGGCGCGCGTGGGCGGCTGGGTCAGGCCGGTCGCGGGCGAGTGGGAGGGCGGCTGGGGCCGCGAGGGCGACTGGCTGCAGCTGCAGGCGTGCCGGAACGCGGACGGCAGCGACTGCAAGGTGATCCTCGACGACCGGCTCTTCCGGTGCCGCTCCGACGGCGGCCGGCTGATCCCCGCGCGCTACGAGGGCTGGTGGCTGAAGGTCGCGGACGCGCGGATCAGCGAGCCGGCCGCGTGGCCCGCCATCGGCTACGGGGCGCCGGAGGACATACCGCCGGACGAGGCCGCGCCGGCGGTCGCGGTGGTCGTCGTCGGGCAGATCGCGGCCGGCCCGCCGCCCGCGGAGGACTGCGGGTCCGGGCCGTGGTCGCAACCGTCGCCGCCAAGCCCGCCGCCGCCCGCGCCCGAGCCGCCGCCCTCTCAGCCGCAGCCGGCCGCGGTCGTGCGCGATGTCATCGCGCGAGGGAGCGACGGGCGCCTCGTCGTGGCGCGCGCGACGTGCCCCACCCGCTGCCGCCTGCGGCTCGTCCTGCGCCAGGGCCGGCGCCACGCCCGCGTCCGGCGGACGCTGCGCGCCGGGACCACGAGCGTCGCCCTCCCCCGCCGCGCCGCTCGCCGGCTGCGCACCGGCTCCGTCTCGGTGACCGTGCTCATCGGCGGCCGTCGCACGGCGGCGCGCCGCGCACGCATCGTGCTCTGAGCGCGGGCCTCTAGACGGGCACCGTCCCCTCGCGCTTGACCATCTTCATCGTGAACTGCGAGTTGACGCGCGCGAGGCCCGGGAGCTCGGCGAGGTGGTTCATGTAGAAGGCCTCGTAGGCGGTGTCGTCGGCGACCGCGACGCGGACGACGTAGTCCGGCAGCCCGAACATCCGGCGGCACTCGACGACCTCGTCGAGGGCCGCGATGCCCGCCTCGAACGCCTCGACCGTCGCCCGGTCCTTCAGCGTCAGCTCGACGTGCACGACGACCTCGAAGCCGCGGCCAACCGCCGCGGGGTCGATGTCGGCGTGGTAGCCGCGGATCACGCCGGCGCTCTCCAGCGCGCGCACCCGCCGCAGGCACGGCGACGGCGAGAGGCGCACGCGCTCGGCCAGCTCGACGTTCGAGAGCCGCCCGTCGGCCTGCAGGTGGCGCAGTATTGCGCGATCGATGGCGTCCATTGGCAGATCATGCCGTAGATGGGCCGTCTGGCGCGCGAGAAGGCAACGAACTGCCGCGTCGGTCGGGCTAGCGTTGCGGCGTGGCCGCCGCCGTCAACGCCACGCCGCGCCGGATGCTGGGCGACGCCGTCGGGATCGGCGTCGCGGTCGGGGTGTACGGGGTCTCGTTCGGCGTCCTCGCGGTCGCGGCCGGGATGAGCGCCGCGCAGGCATGCGTCATGTCGATGCTCGTGTTCACCGGGGCGTCGCAGTTCGCGTTCGTCGGCGTCCTGGCGGGCGGCGGGGGAGCGCTCGCCGCCGCCGGCCCGGCGGTCATGCTGGCGCTGCGCAACGCCGCGTACGGCCTCTCGCTCGCGCCGCTCCTGGGAGGCCGGCTGCGACGTCGCGCGCTCACCGCGCACCTCGTGATCGACGAGACGACG
Organism: Solirubrobacteraceae bacterium; assembly: GCA_036389485.1. GTDB lineage: Bacteria > Actinomycetota > Thermoleophilia > Solirubrobacterales > Solirubrobacteraceae > CADCVT01. The sequence continues at coordinate 24,404 of DASVPR010000018.1, read as the reverse complement.
GCGATGGCGCGGGCGCACGACGACCCCGACGCCGCGCGGCGCGCGTTCCTCTACACGGGCGTCAGCGTCTGGGTGTGCTGGAACGCGGGGACGCTCGCCGGCGCGCTGCTCGGCGGCGGGCTCGGCGATCCGCGCGCGTTCGGGCTCGACGCGATGTTCCCGGCGGCGTTCCTCGCGCTGCTGGCGCCGCAGCTGCGGCGGCCGGGTGCGCCCGTGGCGGCGCTCGCGGGGGCGGTGATCGCGCTCGCGCTCGTGCCCTTCGCGCCGGCGGGCGTGCCGGTGATCGCCGCGCTCGCCGGCGTCGTGCCCGGCCTGCTCCTCGCGCGCGGAGTCCGCGGATGAGCTGGACGGTGCTCCTGACCCTGGGCGGGGTCTCCTACGCGCTGAAGGCCGCGGGACCGGTGCTCGCGGGCGGACGGGAGCTGGGGCCGCGGGCGCGGCGGGCGCTGGACCTCGTCGCGGTGCCGCTGCTCGCGGCGCTCGTCGTCGTCCAGACGCTCGGGGACGGCCAGCGGCTCGCGGTCGACGCGCGCGTGCCGGCCCTCGCGGTCGCCGGGATCCTCGTGTGGCGGCGGGCGCCGTTCCTCGTCGTGGTCCTCTGCGCGGCGGGGGCCGCGGCGCTGCTCCGGGCGCTCGCGCCCTAGCGTTCAGGACCTCGATCGACGTCGCCGAGGCGGCCGCGACGGTCGCCCGCGGAGCGTCGTCGGGCCAGGGTGCCGTCGGGCGCCATCGGCCGCCAGCCCGCGAACTCGAACGGCTGTGCGTGGGCGCGCAGCTCGGCGACGGCGCGCGGCGCCAGCTCGCCGGTGCTCGCGAACAGCGCGCGCGTCAGCTCCTCGGCGTCGGCGCGGCCCAGCACGATCTCGGCGGCGCGATCGACCAGCTCGCGCTGGGTCCAGGCGCGGAAGGTGCGGCCGTGGGCGGGGATCGCGGCCAGCGCGACCGGCTCCCCGTCGGGCGCGAACGCTCCCCAGCGCGACACGAACGCCAGCGGCGCGTCGAGCTCGAGCCCGTCGAAGCCGTCCTCGACGACGAACGGCGCCCCCTCGAGCCGCCCGAGGCGGTAGGAGATCTCGCCCCACGTGAGCGTCGTGAGCTGGGTCGCGGTGACGAGCAGGACGGCCGCGCGCGCCGCGACGCCGGGGCTCGGCGCGAGCGTTGCGGGCATCGCGCCGTAGACGGCGACGGCCGCGGCCGCGACGACGTCCACCTCCTGCAGCTCGCCGGCGAGGACGAGCACCTCGCGGTCGTCCGGCTCGTCGTGGTGCGCGAGCTTGATCGCGAGGTTCTTCGGGGCGGCGTTCGAGCCGATCGCCAGCAGCGGGACGCGTCCGCCGGCGGGGCCGACGTGCCGCGCGAGCACGTCGGCGCGGCGGGCCGGGTCGAGCTCGTGCAGCAGGTGGGCCTCCCCGTCCTGCAGCAGGTACGAGCGCTCCGGCCGGTACCACGGGTATCTCAGCCCGCGCTCGAACGCCTCCTCCGTCCACTCCCGCGCCGGGAAGTGCGCGATCAGCCCGCGGAAGGTGTCGAGGAAGGCGTCGTTCGGCAGCATGAGCCGCTCGATCAGCGCGGGGTCGGTGATGGCGACGGGCTCGGTCACGTCGGCGGCGGACGCTAGTGCGTGGGGGCGGTCGGCGAAAAGACAGGGGTACCCCACTCATGCCCCGGGGGTCGCCGGCGGCGAGGCTCACGGTCATGAGCACTCCCCTCCGCATCTTCCTCCGGCTGCTCGGCGTCGTCCTGTTCGCCGGGAGCCTCGCCGGTGTCGCGTTCGTCGTCGCCGTCGGGCCGGATCAGGTCGGCGAGCACATGGGCAAGGCGTGCCGTCGGGGCGGCCACACCGGTCCGTCGGAGTGGTGCACGTGGCAGGACGTGCTCGACATCCTCCAGGCGCTGCCGTTCCTGACGCTGGTCGGCGCGGTCCTGATGTTCACCATGCGGGCGGAGTGGGTCGGCCGCGACCGGGACAAGGACTCCGTCGAGACGGTCGCGCTGCAGCCGGGGCGCGGGCGGTTCCACGCGCTCGGCGCGGTGGGCGTGCTCGCCGTGGTGGCGGTCGTCGTCGTGAACTTCGCGGGCGTCTTCATCTACCGCGCCAGCTACACCGTCGCCCACCAGGTCCAGATGACCAAGAAGGTCCTGCGCCACGCGCCTGCGCCGCCGGACCTCTCGAAGAAGAAGGCGCCTGCGCCGGCCGCCGCGCCGCGCGGGCTGGCCCGCGGGTCGCTCCTGCGCCGCGCGGCCTTCCGCGCGGCGATCGCGGAGATCCGCCGCACCGCGCCCGCCGGCGCGCGTCTGTCGCGCCTGCGCGTCGCCGCGGACCGCATCGACGCCGAGGTCCTGACGCGCGGCAAGGCGATCACGCTCAGCAAGGTCTGGGACTCAGCCGCGAAGATCGAGTCGACGACGCCGGCGACCGACTCCGACACGCTCCTCCCGTGGAACCGGCTCGACGTGGCCGCCCCGCAGCGGGTCGCCGTCGCCGTCGGTCCGCGAGACGTCGACTACCTCGTCCTGCGGGACGTCATCGACCTCCGCTGGCGGGCGTTCCTCGCCGGCGGAGAGCAGGTCACGGCGCCGCCGGACGGCCGCTCGCTCCGATAGCTCGGCGCTATCCGCAAGGTCGGCCCCGTTCACGCGTTGAAGGAGCATCGATCTTCTTGGAGGGCGTGTCATGAGCTTCACCCGCACCGCGACGATGGCGACCCTGGCGGCACTCGCGGCCACGACAGCGCTGGTCGGCGCTCCGACAGCGTCGGCCGCGACGAGCACGAGCTGCGTGACGGTCTACGACTTCCCCGACGCCGGCGAGAAGGTCTGCGTCTTCACCGAGGGGCCGTGCCTCGTCGGCGAGTACCGCACGACGATCTTCGGCACGGAGTTCCGCTGCCTCGTCGCCCGCCCGTAGACGGTCGCGGTGCCTGGCACCGCAATGTTTACGTGCCTGGCACCGCAATGTTTACGTGCCTGGCACCGCAATGTTTACGTGCCTGGCACCGCAATGTTCACGTGCCTGGCACCGCGCGGCCTGGCGCCGCGGGTGTGGCGCCGCTGTCGGTCAGTCGACGAGCCCGAGCTGCCGCATGCGGGTGAGGTTGTCCTCGACGGCGACGATCGCTCGTGCTAGCCGGCCGTCGCGGACCTCGAAGACGTAGATCTCGTCGACGTCCTCGAACCGGCGCTGCGACGGTGGACGGCCCTGCCACTCGCCGAGCTGCGTTCCCGAGCACTTGAAGTAGGCGGCCACCTTGTCCGGCTCGGCGATCACGTCGACGACCTCCATCCGGAAATCGGGGAAGGAGGCGACGAACGGGCCGATCCATCGCGCGGCGTCCTGCGCGACCTGGCCGGCGGCGACCTCCTCGATCTCGTCGAGTCGCCGCTCGTTGACGATCTCGACGAGCCGATGCACGAGGCGGCGGTTGTGTTCGACGGAGGATGTCATCGCAACAGCATGATCAGCGGCGCGCGCGGAAGTCGCCGATGAGGGTGCAGGTCTCGTTGAAGTCGTCGCCGTAGTGGGTGGCGGACGCCGAGGCATTGCCGCGGAACGTCGAGCCCTTGATGCCACCGACGAAGTCCCAATCGACGTCCCAGCCGTCGATCTTCCGGCGGGCCGTGATCGAGACGCCCGCGCCCGCGGGGCCGGGCCGGAGGCGACCGGAGCCGCCGCCCTTCACCGAGAACGTCCGCCGCTCGCCGTCGGTGCACTTGAGGACGAGCGACAGCCGCCCGATCCGCGCCCGGCGGCGCGTGACGTCGAAGGTGACGGTCCCCCGCTTCGCAGTGCTCGGCGCCGCGAACAGCTTGCCGCGGTACGTGCCGGTCGACCACGTCGCCGCGGAGGCGGCGGGCGCCAGAAGCGCGACGACGAGAGCGGAGAGGAAAATCGTTCGCAGGGTCATGCCGTGCATCTCAGTGGCGGCCACCGGCGAGTGCATCGGGGGAATCCCGAGTCGACCCCCGCGGCGGAGCCGGGAGGCGAAACGGAGAGGCGTCGACCGGCGGCGGGCCGCGCTACCGCTCGGAGGCGGGGACGCCGTAGCGGGCTCGGCCCTGGGGTGGGCCGGCGGGGCCGGAGTCGGCTTCGGCGACGTTGCCGGCCGGGACGAGGTCGCTCGGTTCGAGTGTCCCGAGGTATCGCTCGACCATGCGGGCGGCCTGGCGGCCCTCGTTGATCGCCCACACGATCAGCGACTGGCCGCGCCGGGCGTCGCCGGCGGCGAACACGCCGGGGACCGAGGTCTCGTAGACCGGGGCGTGGGCGTTGCCGCGACGGTCCTTCTCGACGCCGAGGCCGTCGAGCAGCGCCGGCTCGGGATGGAGGAAGCCCATCGCGAGCAGGACGAGGTCGGCCTTGATCTCGAACTCGGTGCCCTCCAGCGGCGGGCCGAAGGGATCGGCGGGGTTCGTGCGGGCCGCGTGCAGGGCGGCGACGCGGCCGCCCCCGTCGTCGGAGAAGTGCGTCGTCGCGACGGAGTAGTCCTGCTCGCCGCGACCGAGCGCGCGCGCCTCCTCCATCGCGTACGACAGCCGGTACTTCTGCGGCCACAGCGGCCACGGGGTCTTGTCGTCCGGGCGGCGCGGCGGGGGCTCCGGCAGCAGCTCCAGTTGCGTGATCGAGAGAGCGCCCTCCCGGTCCGCGTTGGCGACGCAGTCCGCCCCGGTGTCGCCGCCGCCGATGACGATGACGTGCTTCCCGGCGGCCGTGATCGGCGGCGAGTACGACCCGTCGGCCACCCAGCGGTTCCGGCCGTACAGGTAGTCCATCGCGAAGTGGATCCCGTCGAGCTCGCGGCCCGGGACCGGCAGGTCGCGCGGCACGCGCGAGCCCGTGCACAGCACGACGGCATCGAACGAGGAGCGCAGCTCGTCGACCGAGACGTCGACGCCGACGTCGACACCGCACCGCACGTCGACGCCCTCGTCGCGCAGCTGCTGCACCCGCCGTTCGACGAGCCGCTTCTCGATCTTGAAGTCGGGCACGCCGAAGCGCACCAGCCCGCCCGCGGCCTCGTCGCGCTCGAAGAGCACCACCGCGTGACCCTCGCGCCGAAGCTGCTGCGCGCACGCCATGCCGGCCGGGCCCGCGCCCACGACGGCGACGCCGAAGCCGGTGTCGGACGAGGGCGGCTGCGGAGCCACCCACCCCTCCTCCCACGCCCGATCGATGATCGAGTTCTCGATCTGCTTGATCGTGACCGCGTCGCCCTCGCGGATCTCGAGCACGCACGCGGCCTCGCACGGCGCCGGGCACAGCCGCCCGGTGAACTCGGGGAAGTTGTTCGTCGCGTGCAGCTGCTTGATCGCGTCGTGCCAGCGGTCCCGGTACACGAGGTCGTTCCAGTCCGGGATCAGATTCCCGAGCGGGCAGCCGTTGTGGCAGAACGGGATCCCGCACTCCATGCACCGCGCGCCCTGCGCCGCGATCTCCTCTGCCGACCGCGGCACGAGGAACTCCCGGTAGTCGGCGACCCGCTCGGAGGGGTCGCGGTACACCTGCGCCGACCGCTCGATCTTGAGGAAGCCGCCGAGCTCACCCATTGGAGGACCCGTCCTCGCTGATCACCTGCGGCTCCCCGACCGGCGCGACGACGTGCGCCCGCGCCTCCTCGGCCTCGAGATCCGCCAGGACGCGCTTGTAGTCGGCCGGGAAGACCTTGACGAACGAAGACCGCAGCGTCTCCCACTCGCGCAGCACGCGCTCGGCCACCGGCGACGCCGTCCGCTGATGGTGCTCGGACACGAGCTCGCGGACCTCGATCGCGTCGCTCTCGGTCATCGCCTCGAGCTGGTCGAGCATCGACGGGTTGACCCGCGAGCGGAACGTCCCGTCCTCGTCGAGCACGAAGGCCAGGCCGCCGCTCATGCCCGCCGCGAAGTTGCGACCGGTCGCACCCAGGATCACCGCACGCCCGCCGGTCATGTACTCGCAGCCGTGGTCGCCGACGCCCTCGACGACCGCGGAGGCACCGGAGTTCCGCACGCAGAACCGCTCGCCGGCGATCCCGCGGAAGAACGCCTTGCCCCCGGTCGACCCGTACAGGACGACGTTGCCGATCGCGACGTTCTCCTCCGCCCGATACGTAGCCGAAGCCGGGAGCCGCACGACCAGCGTCCCGCCGCTCAGACCCTTGCCCGTGTAGTCGTTGGCGTCGCCGTGCAGCGTGAACGTCACGCCGTGCGCGAGCCAGCCGCCGAACGACTGCCCGGCCGTGCCGTGGAAGTCGACCCGGATCGTGTCCTCGGGCAGGCCCTCGAGCCCGTGCCGCGCGGCGATGTGCGAGGACAGGATCCCCCCCACGCACCGGTTCACGTTGCGCACCCGGCGCTCCAGCACCACAGGCACGCCACCGTCGATCGCCGGGCGCGCGGCCTCGACCAGCTCCCAGTCCATGTTGTCCTCCAGGACGGGCGGCGGGGGCTCCACGCGTCGCCGCGGGGCGCCGTCGGGGACCGAGGGGAAGGCGAGGATGTGCGACAGGTCGACACCCCGCGCCTTCCAGTGGTCGATCGCGTCGTCGGCGCACAGCAGGTCGGTGCGCCCGATCAGCTCGTCGACCGAGCGGATCCCGAGCGAGGCCATGATCCCCCGCAGCTCCTCGGCCACGAAGAAGAAGAAGTTCACGACGTGCTCGGGCTGGCCCTGGAAGCGCTTGCGCAGCTCCGGGTCCTGCGTCGCGATGCCGACCGGGCACGTGTTCAGGTGGCAGGCGCGCATCATGATGCAGCCCGTCGCGATCAACGGCGCGGTCGAGAACCCGAACTCGTCGGCGCCAAGCATGGCGGCGATCGCGACGTCGCGGCCGGTCTTCAGCTGGCCGTCCGTCTGGACCGTGATCCGCGACCGCAGGTCGTTCCTCAAGAGCGTCTGCTGCGTCTCGGCGAGCCCGATCTCCCACGGCACGCCCGCCGCCTGGATCGACGACAGAGGAGACGCTCCCGTACCCCCGTCGTGGCCGCTGATCAGCACGTGGTCGGCGTTCGCCTTCGCCACGCCCGCGGCGACCGTCCCGACCCCGACCTCGGACACCAGCTTCACCGAGACGGAGGCCCGCGGGTTCGAGCACCGCAGGTCGTAGATGAGCTGCTTGAGGTCCTCGATCGAGTAGATGTCGTGGTGCGGCGGGGGGCTGATGAGCCCGACGCCCGGCGTCGAGTGGCGGATCCGCCCGATGTACGCGTCGACCTTGTGGCCCGGCAGCTGCCCGCCCTCGCCCGGCTTGGCCCCCTGCGCCATCTTGATCTGCAGCTGGTCGGCGTTGACCAGGTAGTGGATCGTCACGCCGAACCGGCCGGACGCCACCTGCTTGATCGCCGAGCGCCGGTCATCGGCGAAGCGCACCGGGTCCTCGCCGCCCTCGCCGGTGTTCGACCGCCCGCCGAGACGGTTCATCGCGCGCGCCAGGGTCTCGTGCGCCTCGGTGGAGATCGACCCCAGCGACATCGCGCCCGTCGCGAACCGCTTCACGATCGCGGAGGCGGGCTCGACCTCCTCCAGCGGAACCGGCTCGCAGTCCTCGACGCGAAGCCGCATGAGACCCCGAAGGGTCGACCGGCGCGACGCGTCGTCGTTGACCATCGCCGCGTACTGGTCGTACTTCTCCTGCGCGTTGCCGTTGACCGACCGCACCGCGTGCTGCAGCAGCGCGACCGTCTCCGGGTTCCACATGTGCCGCTCGCCGTCGCGGCGCCACGCGTACACGCCGCCGACCGGCAGCAGGTCCTCGTGCGACGCCGGGTACGCCGTCGCGTGCCGGTCGAGCGTCTCGCGCGCGAGCACGTCGAGCCCGATGCCGCCGATCCGCGACGCCGTGCCCGTGAAGTGCTTCTCGACCAGCTCCTTCTCCAGGCCGACCGCCTCGAAGATCTGCGCGCCGCAGTACGACTGCGTCGTCGAGATCCCCATCTTGGAGATCGTCTTCAACAGGCCCTTGCCGATCGCCGTGACGACGTTCGTCTGCGCCACCTCCGGATCGGAGACACCCGGAATGCGCTCCTCCGACACCAGCTGATCGACCGTGTCGAGCAGCAGGTACGGGTTGATCGCGCTGCAGCCGTAGCCGATCAGCGTCGCGAAGTGGTGGACCTCGCGCGGCTCGCCGGACTCGAGCACGAGCCCGGCGCGCAGGCGCGTCCCCGCGCGCACGAGGTGATGGTGCACCGCGGCGACGGCGAGCAGCGACGGGATGCCGACGCGCCGGTCCTTCACCGCGCGGTCGGACAGGATGAGGATGTTCGCGCCGTAGGCGATCGCCGTGTACGCCTCGTCGCAGATCTCGGCGATCCGCTTCGTCAGGCCCTCCGGCCCCTCGTCGACCGGCCACGTGATGTCGATCGTGTGCGCGGCGAAGATCTCGTGGTCGACGTGGCGCAGGGTCTCGAGCTCGGTGTTGCGCAGGATCGGCTGGTCCATCACCAGCTGGTGCGCGTGCTCGGGCGTCTCGGCCAGCAGGTTGCGCTCGGCGCCGATCCCGGTGCCCAGCGACATCACGATCTCCTCGCGGATCGGGTCGATCGGCGGGTTCGTGACCTGCGCGAAGAGCTGCTTGAAGTAGCTGAACAGCGGCGGGCGCTGGTCGGACAGCACGGGCAGCGCGTTGTCGTTGCCCATCGAGCCGACCGGCTCGGCGCCCTGCGCGGCCATCGGCGCGATGAGCACCCGCAGGTCCTCCTGCGTGTAGCCGAACGCGAGCTGCCGGATGCGCGTGTGCTGGACGCCCGCGAGCGTGACCCGCGCCGGCTCGAGGTCCGAGAAGTGGACGATGTTCTCCCGGTACCACTGCCCGTACGGCCGCTGGTTGGAGACCTCGCGCTTGACCTCGGAGTCCGCGACGATCCGGCCCCGCTCGAGGTCGACGAGGAAGAGCTTGCCGGGCTGGAGGCGGCCGAGCCGCTCGATCTCGTGCGGCTCGTACGGCAGCAGCCCGGCCTCGGAGCCGAGGACCACGTGCCCGTCCTTCGTCTGCGCCCAGCGCCCGGGGCGCAGGCCGTTGCGGTCGAGCGTCGCGCCGACGAGCGAGCCGTCGGTGAACGCGACCGCGGCCGGCCCGTCCCACGGCTCCATCAGGCAGGCGTGGAAGGCGTAGAAGCCCTGGAGGTCCTCGGGCAGGTCGTCGCGGTTCGTCCACGCCTCGGGGATCATCATCATCACCGCGTGCGGCAGCGACCGGCCGGCGAGCATGAGCAGCTCGAGGACGTTGTCGAACGTCGCGGAGTCGGAGTTGCCCGGCGGGATGATCGGCATGATCTTGCGCAGGTCGCGCTCGCCGAACAGCTCGGAGGCGAGCTCCGACTCGCGGGCGCGCATCCAGTTGACGTTGCCCATCAGCGTGTTGATCTCGCCGTTGTGGGCGATCACGCGGTACGGGTGCGCGAGCGGCCAGCTGGGGAACGTGTTTGTGCTGAAGCGCGAGTGCACGAGCGCGATCGCGCTGCGCATCGCGGGGTGCTGCAGGTCCGGGTAGAAGCCGCGCAGCTGCTCGGGGATGAGCATGCCCTTCCAGACGACGGTGCGGCTGGAGAACGACGCGGCGTAGAAGTCCGGGCCGGCCGCCAGCTCGACGATCCGCCGGATCACGTAGAGCTTTCGCTCGAACGCCGGCTGGTCGTCCTCCCAGCCCGGGCCCGCCCCGATGAAGACCTGGCGGATGTGCGGGCGCGTGCCGTTGGCGGTGGTGCCGACGTGCTCCTCGTCGACCGGCACGTCGCGCCAGCCGAGCACGCGCTGGCACTCGACGCGCACGTTCAGCTCGATCAGCTCCTCGAGCTTCGCGCGGCGCGCGGGGTCGCGCGGGAGGAAGACGACGCCGACGCCGTACTGGCCGGCGGGCGGCAGCTCGAAGTCGACGACCTCGCGGAAGAAGGCGTCCGGGATCTGCATGAGGATCCCGGCGCCGTCGCCCGTGCGCGCGTCGGCGCCCGTGGCCCCGCGATGCTCGAGGTGCTCGAGCGCCGTCAGGCCCTTGTCTACGACCTCGCGCGTGGGCTGGTTGTCGAGCCGGGCGACGAAGGCGACGCCGCAGGCGTCGTGCTCGTAGCGAGGGTCGTAGAGGCCGGGAGCCTGCGTGAGCGTGCGTGTCATGGAAGTGCCTTGAGGAGCGGGTTATGGCACCGAGGCGGGACGGCGAGAATAGAGCATGAACATGCGGCCGGTCACCCTGATTTCCGCTGGCGGCACGATCGCCATGGCTGCCGACCGTCAGTCAGCGGCCACGCCCGCCCTCGACGCCGCGGCATTGGCCGCCTCGGCGGGCCTCGAGATCGCCTCCGCGCGCTCGGTGCGGAACCTCCCCGGCGTTCATCTGAGCCTCGGCGACGCGCTCGCGATCGCCCGCGAGGCGGTGGCCGAGGCGGCCGCGGGAAGCGGCGTGGTGGTGACCACCGGGACGGACACGCTGGAGGAGCTGGGAGTCCTCATCGACGCGATGAACGGCGCGGAGGCGCCGATCGTGATGACGGGCGCGATCCGGCCGGCGAGCGCGCTCGGCGCCGACGGGCCCGCGAACCTGGTCGACGCGGTGGCCGTCGCGCGCGCGGCGCCGGCCGGCACCTACGTCGTGTTCGCCGGCGAGGTCCACGCGGCGCGCGAGGCGCGGAAGACCGACTCGACCTCCCCGCGCGCCTTCTCCTCGCCGCGGACCGGGCCGCTCGGGTTCGCCGGCGAGGGGCGCGTCGAGGTTCGAACCGCGCCGCCGAGGGGCCCGGCGCTCGACGTGCGGCGCCTCGACTTCGACGTCCCGATCGTCCCCACCTGGCTGGGCGACCACGGGCGGCTGCTCCGGAGCCTCGACCCCGACGCGCTCGTCCTCGTCACGCTCGGCGCCGGCCACGTCTCCCCCGCCGTGCTGGCGGCGCTGCGCGCCGCGCGCTGCCCCGTCGCCGTCGCGGTGAGGCCCGAGCGGGGCGACCTGCTCAGCGCCACGTACGGGTTCGAGGGCGCCGAGGGGGACGTCCGCGCGACCGGCGCGATCCCCGCCGCGACGCTGTCGCCGCAGGCCGCGCGCATGCTGCTCCTGGCCGGTCTGGGCGCCGGACTGGAGGGCGATCGGCTGGCCGCGGTGATGGAGCCGCCCGGCTAGGCAAAGGCGTATTGTCCGCGCCCTTCCGCAAGGACGAATGGGACGGAAGAGTCTCGGGCACATCAATGGCGCACGACCCCAGTCCGCAACAGGAGACCCATGCCTCGACCGAGGCTGACGTGATGGCCGCGCCCGATCTCGTCCTCACCCTTCCGGCGCGAGCCGAGAACGTCGCCGTCGTGCGCCACGCGTTCGGCGGCCTCGGCGACGCGCTGGACATCGAGGACCAGGTCCTGGCGGACGTCAAGCTGGCGGTGACCGAGGCGTGCACCAACGTCGTCGTCCATGCCTACCCCGACGGGGACGGGCCGATGGAGGTCGCCGCCGGCGTCCGCGACGGGCGGCTGACCGTGGCCGTCCGCGACGAGGGCCGCGGGATGCTGCCGCGGCCGGACAGCCCGGGGCTCGGCCTCGGCCTGCCGCTCATCGCGACGCTCGCGGAGACGCTCGAGCTGGGCCGCAGCCCCGACGATCGCACCGAGGTCCGGATGACGTTCAACATCGACATCGACCTCGGCGACGAGCTGTGAGCGCCGTCCCCAACCCGCAGAACCAGGCGACGATGCTGGTGCGCAACGGGCCGCTCCTCGGGCCCGTCCTCAGCCGGGTCATCGGCATGCTCGCGGCCCGCGCGCAGTGCCCGATCGACCGGCTCGACGACGCGCTGCTGGTCGCCGACACCGTCGCCGCGCACGGCCCCGACCACACGCTCAACGGCTCGGTCCGCGTCGACCTCGCGGCCCGCGAGGGCGTCATCGAGCTGACGGTCGGCGCGCTGCGGCCTCAGGGCGCGCAGCAGATGCTCGCCGACGCCGAGCTGCCGGGGGTCGGCAACGTGCTCGAGCGCGTCGCCGACGCGGTCGAAGTGCGCCAGGAAGGCGACGGCGAGGCCCTCTACATCCGACTCGGCTTCGGCGCGCAGTAACCGCCGCGCGCCGCGGGCGCGGAGCGCGGCACGGACGCTCTTGCGAAGGAAGACTGATTGAATCCTGCTCATGCCAGCTGAGTTCGCACTGTCAGAGGAGCCGCTTGGCGAGGCGCGTCACGTCGTCGCCGTGCGCGGCGAGATCGACCTGTTCACGGCCCCGGAGCTGAAGAAGACGCTCCAGGAGGCGATCGAGGGCGGTGCGACGCGCGTCGTCGTCGACCTCTCCGAGACGACGTTCCTCGACTCGACGGCGCTCGGCGTGCTCATCGGCGCCGTCAAGCGCCTGCGCTCCCGCGACGGCTCGCTGGTCATCGTCAACACGGACACGAACATCGCGAAGACGTTCGAGATCACGGGGCTGGACCAGATCTTCACGATCCTCGACACGCGCGACGCGGCGGTCCAGGCATTGGACCAAGCGGCCTAAGCTGGCGCCAGCTCGCGCTGTGGGGGGCGCTCGCCGCGGCGGTCGTCGCCGGTGCCGCGCTCCTGTATCCCCACGACGGCCCGAGGGGGAACTACGACGTCCCGGTCGCCTTCCCGCGCACGCTGAAGGCGCCTCGAGGCCACGGGCCGCTCCCGCCGCCGAGCGCCTCCGACGAGGAGCTCGTACGGTCCGTCGAGCGCGTCTGGCGCCGCTTGTTCCAGCGCGAGGACCTCTTGTTCCAGCCCGCGCGGGTCGTGCACTTCGAGGACGGCGGGGACCCGGAGCCGTGCGCGCCGCCGGACGAGTCGCTCCTCGGGCTGTACTGCCCGAACAGGCGAACGATCTTCTTGACCGACCGCTCGGAGGCCGGCACCTTCGCGCTGTGGCGCTACGTCGTCGCGCACGAGGTCGGCCACCACGTGCAGGAGCTGCGGGGCACGCTGCTGGCCTCCGGCGAGGAGTTCGAGAAGCACACCTCGTTCGTGCGCGACCTGCACCTGCGCGAGGAGCTGCAGGCCGACTGCTACGCCGGCGTCTGGGCGCACGCGGTCGGCGCCGAGCCGCCCGATCGCGCCTTCCACGAGCAGCCGGACGAGGAGCCCGGCACGCCGCGGCAGCGGCGCCGGTGGCTGATGCGCGGCCTGCGCACCGGCCGCCCGGCCGAGTGCAACACGTTCAGGCCGCGCAGGCCGTGATGGGCGAGGCGGGTGCCGCACGCCGCTGCGCGGCACCCGCCCGGCCGGCCTATCCGTAGCCGGATTACGCGGCGCGATCCCCGGCTGCTTCGTGCGTCGGGGACCTTTGGCCGTCGCCTCGGGGCTGCTCGCCTCCCCCCACAGGGTGCGAGCACTGAGGGAACCTACACCATCTCTCGAGCTTTGGGTAGGTTTCGTTTTGCCGCAGTTTCCGGCGTGAACGTCAGTCAGGCAGCCGCGGGGACCAACTCGTCGAGGTCCTCCACCGCCGCGACGCCGTCGGCCTCCTCGTTCTCGTCGATGAGGTCGAGGACGGCCTCCTCCACCGCGCCCTGGATCGCGGGCTCGTCGGTGCGGGTGACCGCGATCGCCGGGTCGATCGTGATGCCGTCGTTGAAGCGGTCGAAGATGCGCGGGTCGATGTACGACGCACGGGCCACCGCCGGCGTGTTGCCGAGGTAGTGCGCGACCTCCTTGATCGCCCGCGTGATCGCGCGCTTGCGGCCGGTCTTCGTGCCGCGCGCGACGCCGGAGACCGCGAGCGCGACGGCGGCGAGCACGGTCGCGTTCCAGGTGCGGAAGTCCTTGGCGCTGACGTCGAGGCCCGTGACCTCCTTGAGGTACTGGTTGATGTCCGGCGAGCGGACGTCGACCCAGCGGCGGCCGCGCTTGTAGGCGAGCAGCTCCCTCCCGCCGCCGCGCCGCGCCTTCAGCGTGCGGATGACCGCGGCGACGTCGGCGTCGACGACCGACTGCACCCGCCGCTTGCCGTGCTTGGCGGGGTAGTCGAAGAGCAGGACGTCGTCGTCGAGCAGCTTGACGTGCGCCTTGTGCATCGTCGCGAGGCCGTAGGTCTCGTTCGTGACCGCGTAGTCCTCGGAGCCGATGCGGAAGAACCCCTTGTCGAGCAGCCGGACGGCACAGGCGAGGACGCGCTCGCGCGAGACGTCGCCGGTGGAGTGCAGGTCGCGCTCGACCGCCTCGCGCATCGCCGGGAGCGACCTGGCGAAGCGGACCATGTCGTCGAACTTCTCCTGGTCGCGCCGCCGGCGCCACTTCGGGTGGTACAGGTACTGCTTGCGGCCGCGGGCGTCGATCCCGGTGGCCTGGATGTGGCCGCCGGGGTACGGGCAGATCCACACCTCCTGCCACGCGGGCGGGATGACCAGCTCGTTGATCCGCTGCAGCAGCTCGGGGTCGTCGACCCTCGTCCCCTCCGCGTCGACGTACTCGAAGCCCTTGCCGCGGCGCCGGCGGCGGATGCCGGGGCCTGCGGGGTCGGAGCGTCTGAGGCGGATCGCGGGAGGCATGAGCCTCCCGGGCTTACCCGGTCTTCGCGGGCGTCTTGCGCCGAGACTTCGCGGGCGCGCGCTTGGCCTTGCCGGGCTTCGTCGGGACCTCGCGCTCGCCGCCGCGATCCTTGACCGCGTCGAGCGACGCCTTCAGCGCGCTCATGAGGTCGGGGACGGGCGCCGCCTCCTCCGCGTCCGGCTGCACCGCCAGCTCCTCGCCCGCCGCCTTGCTCTCGATGAGCTGCATGACCTTCTCGCGGTACTCGTCCTTGTACCGCGCCGGGTCCCACTCCGCGGCGAGCGACTCGACGAGCTGCTTGGCGATCGCCAGCTCGCGCTCGCCGATCTCGACGTCCTCGTCCGGGAGGTCGTCGATGCGGTCGGTAGGGACGACCTCGTCGGCGTAGATGAGCGTCGCCATCTGCAGGACGTCGCCGGAGGGCCTGAGCGCGACGACCGCCTGCTTCTGGCGGATGACGACCGTGCCGATCGCGACCCTGCCCGTCTCCCGCATCGCCTCGAGCAGCAGCTTGTACGGCTTCGACCCGCCCGCCCCCGGGGCGAGGTAGTACGGGTGGTCGTAGAAGATCGGGTCGATCTCCTCGAGGTCGACGAAGTCGAGGATGTCGATGGTCTTCGTGCGGCGCGGCTCGAGCGCCTCGAGCTCCTCCGGCTCGACGACGACGTACGAGCCGGGCGCGATCTCGTAGCCCTTCACCAGCCGCTCGTACGGCACCTCGTCGCCCGTGACCGGGTTGACCCGCTTCTGCTGGATCCGGACGTTGCCCTCGGAGTCGAGCTGATTGAAGCGCACGGTCTTGCGCTGCACGGCGGAGTACAGCTTCACGGGCACGTTGACGAGCCCGAAGGAGATGGCACCGGTCCAGATCGCCCTTGGCATGCCTGACTAAGGTACCCGCGTGGCCCGGGTTCGCCTTCTCGCCGCACGCGATGTTGCGGTCGTCGGGGTGGCCCTCCTGTGTGTTCCCGCGGCCGCGGACGCCGCCTCGGTGCAGGCGACGGACGACCAGTGCGCCGCGGCGCCGTGCGTGAGCGAGTTGATGTTCACCGCGGGCGCCGGCGAGGGGGACGACGTGACGATCGCGTACGACGGCGACGGCGTGGTCGTCCGCGACCCCGGCGTGCCGCTCGAGCCGGGCCGCAGTTGCGCTGCGCGCGACGACGGGAGCGTCCGGTGCGCGCTGTCGCGGCCGATCGTGCAGTTCGTCGTCGACACCGGCGACGGCGACGACGTCGTCCGCGCGACGCTCCCGGGCGCTTCGCATCTCGGGGTGAACCTGGGACCCGGGAACGACCGGTTCGACGGCGGCGGGTCCGAGGTGCTGTGGGTCGACGGCTGGGATGGGGACGAGATCGCCGGGAGCGGGCTGCGCGAGTCGATCCTGCGCGGGCTGAACGGCGACGACGCCCTGCGCGGGGGCGCGGGCGACGACGAGCTCGAGGGCGGCCCCGGCCGCGACCGGCTCGACGGCGGCGCCGGGGACGACGTGCTGCACGGCTCCGACACGCAGCCTGCCGCCCTGGTGATCGACCGGCCGGCCCGGGACCGGCTGGACGGCGGTCGCGGTCGCGACCGCGTGACGTACCAGCTGCGCGAGGGCCCGCGGTGGTCGTCGACCTCGCCCACCCGTCGCCGGACGGCAGCCCGGGCGAGGACGACGTCCTGACCGGGATCGAGGACGCGACCGGGACCGACGCGGGGGACCGGCTGTACGGCGACGACGGCCGCAACCGGCTCGACGGCAAGGGCGGCGTCGACCTGGTCGAGGGGCGCGGCGGCGACGACGTGATCCGGCCCGGCGGCGGCTACCAGCGGTCGGGCGAGCGGCCAGCGGAGCCGGAGCGCGCGAGCGGCGGCCCGGGCGACGACGACGTCAGCGGCGGCGGGGTGTTCAACTACGCGATCGTCTCCGGCGGACCGGGCGACGACGTCGTGCGTCCGGCGCGCCGCGGAGGGATCTTCTGCGGCGAAGGCGCCGACCTCCTCGCGGGCTCGCGGCTGACGCCGGCGGTCGGGCCGTCGTGCGAGCGGTGGTCGATGCGCGTCGCCGGAACGCCCGAGGACCCGGTGAGCGCGACCTTCCCGTACCCGCGCCGCAGCGGCGGCGCCGTGCGGTTGAACGTCCCGTGCCCGCGGACCGAGCCGGCGCCGTGCGAGGTCGTCCTGCGCGTGACCACGCCCGCGGGGACGCTGCTCGGCGCGGCGCGCGCGGTCATCCAGAGCGGCGCGCGCCGCACGCTCGCGGCGCGGCTGAGCGCCGCGGGCCGCCACGGGCGCGTGAAGGCGAGCGTCGCGCTGAGCCTTCGCCGCGAGGGCGACTTCCGGCCGCGACGCGGCGGAGTCGTCGCGACGCTCAGCTGAGCGCGCTAGCTCGTCTTCGCGGTCTCGTCCTCGCGCGCGAAGCGCCCCTCGGGCTGCGGCGCGTCCTCGTGCTCGCCCTCGCAGAACTCCTCCACGATCTTGGCGCAGAACGCCGCGAGGTCGTCGGGCTTCCGCGAGGTCGTCAGGCCGGCGTCGACGTGGACCTCCTCGTCGACCCACGTGCCGCCGGCGTTCTCGACGTCGGTCTTCAGCGACGGCCACGACGTGATCGTCCGGCCCTTCACGATGCCCGTCTCGACCAGGATCCACGGGCCGTGGCAGATCGACGCGATCGGCTTCTTCGCGGCGGCGAACGCCGCCACGAACCGGCACGCGTCCTCGTCGGCGCGCAGGAAGTCGCCGTTGGCGACGCCGCCCGGGATGAGGACGCCGTCGAAGTCGTCCGCCGTCGCGTTGCCGACCAGGAGGTCGACGTCGAACTTCTCGGCGTGGTCGAGGTGCTCGAACGCCTGGATCTGGCCCTCGCCGAGGCTGACCAGCACGGTCTCGGCGCCGGCGTCCTCGAGCGCCTTGCGCGGCTCGGTCAGCTCGACCTGCTCCACGCCGTCGGTGGCGAGGATGGCGATCTTCTTGCCTTGGAGCTTCTTTTCACCCATGTGATCGCCATACCCGGCGATCCCGGTTGATCTCCATCTCCTTCGCGATCCCGTCGGCGAGCCGCTCGCCCCACTCGCGCTCGACCAGGTGCAGCGCCATGTCGAGGCCCGAGGTGACGCCGCCGGAGGTGATGACGTCGCCGTCGTCGACGACGCGGTCCTCCTTGACGTCGGCGCCGCTCGCGCGCAGCTCGTCGAGCGCGCCCTGATGCGTGGTTGCGGGCCGGCCGTTCGTCAGCCCGGCGGACGCCAGGAGCATCCCGCCCGTGCAGACGGAAGCCATGCGCGCGCCGGCGTCGTGCAGCTCGGCGAGGCGCCGCGGCAGCTCTCCGCGCTCGGCGACGGCCCGCGCGCCCTGCGGCGCGCGGTCGTTCCAGCCGCCGCCCGGGACGATGACCAGGTCGGCGTCGCCGCTCAGCCCGCCCTCGACCACGAGCCTCATCCCGTGGGAGGCGACCACCTCGCCGCCGCCGTTCTCGCCGACCAGCTCGACGTCGAGGTCCTCCACCACCGTCGCCGCGTTGCGCAGCACCTCGAACGGCCCGATCGCGTCGAGCTCGTCGAAGCCGTCGTACACCACGATCTCGATTCGCATGCGGACGATCCTCGCGACCGCGGCACGGGGCCGCCAGTGGCAGGATCGACAATCTGCGCAAGAATCCTGCCATGCACCGCGTCGTGGCTCTCGTCTTCCCCGGCGTCGTCGCGTTCGACCTGGCGACACCGGCGCAGGTGTTCGGCCACCCGGCCGAGCGGCGGCGCTACTCGTTCGCGGTCTGCACGCCGGCACCGGGAGCGGTGCCGACGCACACCGGGTTCGCCGTCGTGGCGGAGCACGGGCTCGACGCGCTGGAGCGGGCGGACACGGTCGTCGTGCCCGGCCACGACGACGTCGAGCGCGAGTGGCCGGACGAGGCGCTGAGCGCGCTGCGCGCCGCGCACGCCCGCGGGGCGCGGATCGCCTCGGTCTGCACCGGCGCGTTCGTGCTCGCGGCGGCGGGCCTGCTCGACGGGCGGCGCGCGACGACGCACTGGCACGACGCCCCGGCGCTCGCGGCGCTGCACCCGCAGGTGGACGTCGACCCGGACGTGCTCTACGTCGACGAGGGCGACGTCCTGACGTCCGCGGGCGTCGCGGCCGGCATCGACCTCTGCCTGCACCTCGTCCGCGCCGACCACGGCGCCGAGCGCGCGAACCGCGTCGCGCGGCGGATCGTCGTCGCGCCGCACCGCAGCGGCGGCCAGGCGCAGTTCGTCGACCGGCCGCTCCCGCCGACGCCGGCCGCCGGGCTCGACTCCACCCGGGCGTGGGCCCTCGAGCGCCTCCACCAGCCGCTGACCGTCGCCGACATGGCAACGCACGCGCTGATGAGCGAGCGCTCGTTCGCCCGCCGCTTCCGCGCCGAGACCGGCACGACCCCGCTGCGCTGGCTGATCGACCAGCGGATCGCCCACGCGCGGCGCCTGCTCGAGCGTACCGACCTCCCCGTCGAGGCGGTCGCCGCCGAGTCCGGCTTCGGCACCGCGACCGGACTGCGCGAGCACTTCGGGCGCGCCGTCCACACCACGCCGACCGCGTACCGGCGAGCGTTTCGGGGCAGTCAGGCGGTATGAGCACAGCACCCCCCCGCTCCGCCGCGCAGGGGATCCTCTCGGACGAGAAGCGCGAGCAGCGTGAGCAGATCATCCAGCTTCTGACCAAGGCCTACTGGATGGAGATCGAGACGGTGATGAGCTACATCGCCAACTCGACGAACCCGGACGGCCTGAGGGCGCAGGAGGTCATCGAGTCCCTCCAGCAGGACATCCAGGAGGAGCTCGGGCATGCGCAGGAGTTCGCGAAGCGCATCAAGGAGCTGTACGGCGTCGTGCCCGGCTCACTCGACTTCGCGGCCGAGCAGACGTTCCTCCAGCCCCCCGAGCAGCAGACCGACATCGTCCACGTCATCAAGGGCGTGATCGAGGCCGAGACCGGCGCGATCGAGCACTACAACGCGATCATCGAGGCGACCGAGGGCCTCGACCCGGTCACCAACGACATGGTGATCGCGATCCTCCGCGACGAGGAGGGCCACCGCCGGCTGTTCGAGGGCTTCCTCCGCGAGTTCGAGGTAGAAGGTCTCGCGTAGCGGCCCGCGCCGCTTCGCGTTCGGGGGCTGGATCGCGTTTGCCTCAGGCTGCATCCGGCCCGACAATCCTCACCAAGTTGCGCGGGCGATCAACCGTCAGCGCACGCTGACGGTCGCCGCGTCGCTACGTCGCTGAAACGCAGGCGTCGTCGCCGGAGAACACCGTCTCCGCGACGCGTTCGCGCATCTGCTTAGCGAGGTCCTGCGCGAACCCCTGTGAGGAGTTGGTCAGCGTGAAGACGATCCACACCTTCCCCTCGCTCGTGTCGGCCCGGGCAACGATGCCGCGCGCCTCGGAAGGCGCGTGGTGGACGGCCGCGTCAAACAGGGCCTCGGTGAGCACCCCGTCCGTGTCCCCCACAGGGACCGTGAACGGGAGCGTGATCTTCCAATCGCGGTAGTCGTCGCTCATTAGGTGCTCCATCTTCTGCCCATGGTAGGAGAACGTCAACCGGGTAGTCGGCAGATCAGCCTCAGACCGACAGTCCGGCGTTGCGAAACTCGGACACCGCGTTGTCGAAGGCGTGATGATCACTGTCCGTCGCGTGCAGCATGACCTGACCGACTCCATCGGGTGCCAGCCACATGATCCCCTTCTTCTTGCGCTCGGGCCACCAGCCCGCCTCCCAGGCAACTTTCTGCACCTTCTTGAGCCGTTTGTCGCCGACATGGATGAAGGTCTGATCGCGGTTCGCTTTGCGCTTGGGGTGAAGCGGTTCCTCTTCATTTTCGCCGCTCATCTCGCTCCCTGTCTGTCCGGTGCGAGTGCGACAATGGGTCCTCCTCATCCCACCGTCAGCACGCGCATCGCTGACTTTCTGCTTCGCCCCGGTTCGCGGCCGGGGCGGAGTCGTTGTAGGGAGGATCATCCCGCCGGCCCCGGCGGAATCAGTGATGTGTGAGGTGTCTCAGCAAAAGGTCGCCTAACCGGGGCGGCACCACCGAAGCGGCGGCAGCCGTTCCGCTAGCCGTTTTCGCTAGAAGCTTTGAGACCTACGCGTCAGCCGGGTCGGCCGGGACCTCGGGTTCGGGGACCGGGTCGGTCGGGACCGTCGGCGACTCCGGCACGGCGGGCGTGACCGGTTCGTCCGGCGTGCCCGGCGTGTCGGGCGCGGTGGGCACGCCGGGGCTGTCGGGCACCGCGGGCTGGACAGGGTCCGCCGGCGGGGGCACCTCGAGCCCGGGCGCGCTCCCCGCGAGCATCAGGACGTCTTCCGCTCGAGGTCGGCGACCTCTTCGGCCTTCGCGTCCGCCTTCTCCTGGGCGTTGCTCAGCTCCTCCTTGGCCTCGCCCTTGCGCTCCTCCTGACGGCCCTCGCGACGCAGCGACGGGTCGTCGGCGATGTCTCCGGCGGCCTTCTTCGCGCGGCCGGTGATCTTGTCGAGAATTCCCATACGAATTCGGCTACCCCAGGGCCGTGTCGCCGATGCGCTCTCGGAGCTCGGCGATCGACTCGAACACCTGCGCGGCACCGGCGTCCCGCAGCTCGTCGGCGCTGAAGCCGCCGGTCATGACGGCGATCGTCTCGATGCCGGCGCGCTTCGCCGCCTCGACGTCCCAGGTGGTGTCGCCGACCATGACGGCGTCGTCCGTCCCGGCCTTCTCGATCGCGGCGTGGACGAGGTCGGGGGCCGGCTTCGTCTCCTCGACGTCGTCGGACATCGTCCAGTCGTCGGCGGTCTCGCGGGCGTCGAGGAGGTCGAGGTAGTGCTCGATCTCGCTGCCCTTGGCGGAGGAGGCGAAGATCACGACCTTGTCGTTCTCGCGCAGCTCCCGGATCAGCTCGCGCGCGCCCTCGAGCGGCTCGCACTCCTCGATCATGTCCTTGTACAGCGCCTTCTCGGCGGCGCGGATCTCCTCGCCGTGCTCCTCGGCCTTCTCCTCGCCGATCAGGTGCGGGACGAGCTGGTCGCCGCCCATGCCGATCGCGCGGTGGATCCGCCAGATCGGCAGCACGAACTCGCTCTGGCGGAACGCGCGGTACCACGCGAGCGCGTGCTGGTAGTTCGTGTCGACGAGCGTGCCGTCGACGTCGAGGATCGCCGCGCGTGCCACTACTCGGCCGACCCGCCGGGGAGGTGGCGCTCGGCGGCGAGGCCGGCGGTGCGCAGGCGGGCGAGCGACTGGCGGATGAGGCGCGAGACCTGCATCTGCGACACCCCGATCCGCTCGCCGATCTCCGCCTGGGTCAGGTCCTCGACGAAGCGCAGCCGCAGGACCTCTCGCTCGCGGGGGGTGATCGCGGCCATGAGCCGTTCGAGCGTCGCGCGCTGCTCGGCGAGGCCGAAGCCGGCCTCGGTGGTGCCGAGGGCGTCGGCCAGGCTGTCGCCGCCCTCCTCGTCGGAACTGCGCGGGGCGTCGAACGAGGTCGCGCGGTAGGCGCCTGCGGCCTCCAGCGCCTCCAGGACGTCCTCCTCGCCGGCGTCCACGGCCGCGGCGATCTCGGGGACGCTCGGCTGGCGCCGGAGGTCGCGGCTGAGCGTCGCCACGGCCTTGTCGACCTTCAGCGCCAGCTCCTGCAGGTCTCTTGGGACCCGGACCGACCACGTCCGGTCGCGGAAGTGGCGCTTCAGCTCGCCGAGGATGGTCGGGACGGCGTAGCTCGAGAACGCGACCTCCCGCGCGGGGTCGAACCGGTCGATCGCCTTGATGAGCCCGAGCGAGGCCACCTGCACCAGGTCGTCCAGCGGCTCGTCGGCGCGCTGGTAGCGCCGGGCGAGCTGGCGCGCCAGCGGCAGGAAGCGCTCGGCGAGCTGGTCGCGCGCGGCGGTGTCACCCGCCTTCAGGCGCACGAACAGCTCGCGGTCCTCCGCCTCCCGCTCGGGACCGCTGGTGGCCGCCGCGGATCGCCGCTGGATCACTGCGGGGCCCGGATCCTGGTGTAGTGGTGCAGCACGTCCCCCTGTCCGTTCCCATCGGTGCGATGGTCCAACCGCGCGCCGGCGGCGACGGCGGGTCACGGGCGGCGGGGGGCTCGGCCGTGTGACGAGAAGTCATGATACGCGCCGTGAGCACGGAAGCGGACGGGTCGGCGGCGGCGCTGCGGGTGCTGGCGGCCGACGAGGACGAGCAGGCGCTCGAACGCACGGCGGCGCTGCTGGCGCGGCTCGGGCACGACGTGACCGCGCTCGCGGTCGACGTCCGGTCGGTGGGCGATCGGGTCGCCGAGACGGATCCGGACGCGGCAGTGGTCGTGGTCCACCGGGACGACGAGCACGCGCTCGACCTGATCGAGGAGATCAGCGCGTACGCGTCGGGGCCGGTCGTCGCGCTGCTGGACGGCGAGGACGCGTCGTTCGTGCGCCGTGCCGCGGAGCGCGGGGTGGACGCCGTCGCCGGCCGGCATTCGGAGGAGGCGCTGCAGAGCGCGCTCGAGCTGGCGGTCCGCCGGCACGCCGACTCCGCGCGGCTCGCCGAGCAGGTCGGCCAGCTCGAAGGCGCGCTCGACCGGCGCGCGTTGATCGAGCGGGCCAAGGGCGTGCTGATGGAGCGCCACGGGCTCGACGACCGCGCGGCGTTCGAGCTGCTGCGGTCGCACGCGCGGGCGCGGTCGCGGACGGTCGTCGACACCGCTCGCGCGGTGCTCGACGGGGACGCGCTGCTGCCGGCGCGGCCTGACGGGTAGCTCGGAGGGCGTGAACCCCCCGCCGCCGCTGCGAACGTCGCTGGTGCTCGCCTTCAAGATGTTCCGGCACCACCAGATGACCGACTGGGCCGCGGCGATGACGTACTACCTCGTGATGGCGCTGTTCCCGGGGCTGCTCGTGGCGGTCTCGGTGCTCGGGTTGGTGGGCGAGCAGTCGATGGTGGCCGACGCGACCTCGTACCTGCGGGACGCGCGCGCGCCGCCGGACGTCATCGACGCCGTCGATGCGTCTCTGAAGAAGCTCATCGAGACGTCGGCGACGAAGGCGGGGTTCGCGCTGGCGCTGGGCCTCGCGCTCGGGCTGAACGGCGCCTCGGGCGCGTTCGCCGCGGCGGGTCGCGCTCTGAACGTCGTCTACGCCGTCGACGAGGACCGCTCGTTCGTGCGGCGCAAGCTCGTCGACATCGCCTGGACGCTCGTGATGATCGCGCTCGGGCTCGTCGCGCTCGTGTCGGTGTTCCTCGGGGGCGACGTCGCGAAGGACCTCTTCGGGACGATCGGCCTCGGCGAGACGGCGGGGTCGATCTGGACGTACGCGCGCTGGCTCGTCGCGCTCGCCGCGATGATGGTCGCGTTCGCGGTGATCTACGCGTTCGCGCCCGACCTGCGGCACCGGCGCTTCCGCTGGATCTCGCCCGGCGCGGTGCTCGGCGTGCTGATCTGGCTCTTGGCGTCCGGGCTGTTCTTCTTCTACGTGTCGAACTTCGGCAGCTACGGCGCGACGTACGGGGCGTTCGCGGGCGCGGTGATCCTGCTGCTGTGGCTGTACATCACGTCCATCGCGTTCCTGCTCGGCGGCGAGCTGAACGGGACGATCGAGCGCTCGCAGGTCGCGGGCAGCGGCGGTCCTCCGCCGCCCTCGGCCCCGCCGTCGCGTTCGCGCCCGGCGCCGCCCGTCACCGCGCCCGGCGCGGCTGCGGACGCCGCCGAGCCGGAGGGCTAGGTGTAGTTCCTGAGCACGTTGTTTCGTCCGGGCCTCCTCGGAGGCTGAGGGGTGCGAACCACTCCCAGCTCTCCGAAGGAGGCACCGGATGCGGCTGCACGCTAACGCGGCGCTCAGTCTGCTTCAGCGAAAGAAGATGGTGATCTCGGTCGTGGCCGAGCACCGTCCGGTCTCAGAGGTGGCCAGGACGTTTGCGGTCAGTGAGACGACTGCTCGCAAGTGGGTCAGGCGGTTCGTGGCCGAGGGAGAGTCGGGGCTGCTGG
>DASVPR010000017.1:0-102747 GCA_036389485.1 Solirubrobacteraceae bacterium | reverse complement strand
ATCAACGCGCCGGGCAACAACACGATCACCAACACGGTGGCGACGTTGCGCGACAACTTGATCAACGACAACACCTGCGGGGTGGCCAGCGGCGCGTTCGGCACCAATGCCAGCACGCCGGATGCCAACACCAACTGCGGTACCGCGGCGGCGGGTGTGGCCGACAAGGTGACGGCGACGCGGTTGACCGGCAATGCGATCTTCGACAACGCGACGGGGATCTTCAGCCGTGGGTTGAACTCGACGGTCGACATCGCGGACAACCACATCGTCGGCAACGCCCAGGGGTTGCGGCGGATCGAGAACGGCGTGCTGCGCACGACGGTCCCGGCCACCAACTTCCTGCGCAACGGGCTCGACGACTCCACCAACGCGACGACGAACCTCGGCTGAGCTCGGCCGCCGCCCGGCGCCGCGCACCCGCGGGTGCGCCGCGCCGGGCACCGCTGAGCCAGATCGACCCCTCCCCAAGACAATGAGGAATGGACATCCGCCAGTGTTCCACCTGACTCGCGCACGACTGGCACCGAGCGTCCTCGTCCCCGCGCTCGTCGTCGCGCTCTCGCTCGCCGCCGCCGCCCCGGCCTCCGCGATCACCAGCAAGCAGGCGACGAACAAGGCGCTCGCGGCGCTGGGCGCCGGCGGCGCCGGCGAGCCCGTGGTCGTGTTCGGGCTGCCGGACCCGCTGCGCGCGGGATCGCGCATCACCCAGGGCCGCACGAAGAGGCTCGTGCTCAGGGTCGGTCGCGAGCGCGCGCTGTTCTTCTACCGGGACGGGGCCCCGTCCCAGCCGTATCCGCATCCCGGCCGTGTCGCGCTCGTGGGCGTCAGGAGCGGGAAGGTCAGGCTCTCGAGGACGCTCACGCAGGCGCCGCGTGTCAACGGCCGGCTGCCGGCGTTCCTCCGGAGCCGCGCCGCGTACCACTCGTCGAAGTACCGCGTCTTCGAGCTGTCCCGCAGCGCTCCGGCGCCGGACGGCGGCGCGCCCGCCGGCTCCGCGCCCGCCGCGCTGCAGCAGGACGATCCGTTCGCGTCGTTCACATCGTTCGACGGGCAGAACTCCCCGCCGACGGCCTTCGGCCAGGACCTCGTCGTCAAGCAGAGCACGCCGAAGCGCATCACGCTGACGGCCACCGACGTGGACGCGGACCCGCTCACGTTCCAGGTCGTCGACAGGCCGCGGCGCGGCAAGCTGTCCGGCCAGCCGCCGGACCTCGTCTACACCCCGTCGGCCGACTACCTCGGTTCCGACCAGTTCACGTTCAAGGCCCGCGACGACGACAAGGACAGCGAACCGGCGCTGATCACGCTGCGCGTGGTCCCGCTCGGCGAGGCGCCGACCGTCACGGCCTCCCCCGGGTGCACCGAGTACCTCGAGCAGGGCCGGCCCGTCGCCGTGGACCGTGAGCTGACGCTCTCCGATCCCGACGACAAGCAGCTCGACCGGGCGACGGTCCGCATCAACGCGAAGACCTTCCAGGCCGGCGACGACCTGCGGTTCACGGATCAGAACGGGATCAGCAGCTCCTACGACGCCGACGCGGGCGTGCTGAGCCTGATCGGCACGGCGCCGGTCGAGGCGTACCTCGCGGCGCTGCGCAGCGTGGAGTACCGCAACGACGCCGTCGCGAACCCGGCGAAGACGAAGTCGATCGAGTTCATCGTCAACGACGCCGGCCTCGACTCGGCGCGCGCCATCAAGCAGATCTGCATCACCGCCGAGAACGACCCGCCGGTCGGCGAGACGAGCGAGGGCGGCCTGGTGTACGTCGAGAACGACGGGCCGGTGCCGGTCGACGGCGGGTTCGTCGTCGGCGACCCCGACTCGGCGTACCTCGAGAGCGCGACGATCGAGTTCGTGCCGCACGTCTCGCAGCCGGTCGACGAGAACGGCGACCCGGTCGGCCCGCCGATCGTGACCGACACGTTCGCGCCGGCCGAGGACGAGCTCGTGTTCGTCGACCAGAGGGGCATCACCGGGTCGTACGACGACGTGAACGGCGTGCTGACGATGAGGGGCGTCGCGTCGCTCGCCGACTACGAGGCCGCGATCCGCTCGGTCACGTACGAGAACTCCTCCGAGGATCCGTCCGAGCTGACCCGACGCCTCCAGTTCCAGGTGACGGACGACGCGGGCGCGAGCTCGACGACCGTCCGGCGGGACGCGTTCATCACGGCGATCGAGGACCCGCCGGAGGTCACCACGAGCAAGGGCTGGACGTACTACACCGGCAAGCCGACGCTGGTCGACCCCGACCTGACGGCGTTCGACCTCGACGACCGCGAGCTCGAGGCCGCCGAGATCCGGATCGCGGACGGGTTCGTGGCCGGCGACGTGCTGGAGTATGTGGACCAGCTCGGCATCGGCGGCGACTACGACCCGGGCGCCGGCGTCCTCACGCTGAAGGGCGAGGCGCCGGTCGCCGACTACGAGACGGCGCTGCGGTCGGTCGCCTACTACCACGACGGCACGCCGACGGGCTCGCGGACGGTCGAGTTCGTCGCGTACGACGGCGAGGTCTGGTCCGCCGGCGCGACGAAGGTCGTCGAGATCAACGACCAGCCGTTCCTCGAGGCGAACCGCGAGCCGCTCGTCTACACGCCGGGCGAGGGGTTCGTGCCGGTGGACGACACGATCGCGGTCTTCGATCCCGAGTCCGAGCGCCTCGTGGCCGCCACCGTCACCCTCCCGCCCGAGTCGGTGGAGGCCGGCGAGGAGCTGGCGTTCGAGGAGCAGAACGGCATCGTCGGGGAGTTCGATCCGCGGACCGGCGTCCTCACGCTCAGCGGGGAGGCGGCGGTGGGCGACTACGAGGCGGCGCTGCGCTCGGTGCGGTACCAGAGCTGGTACGAGAAGCCGGCCATCCGCACCGTGACCTTCCAGGTCGACGACGGCGCGGCTTACAACAACCTCAGCGACCCGGTCAGCCGCGACATCGACATCCAGCCGCGCTAGCGGCCCAGCCGTGCCGGCCGCGAGCCCGTAAGGGTGGCTCGCGGCCGCGCGCAGACGGGACATGACCACCGCGTTCGTCTTGTCGGGAGGTGCGAGCCTCGGCGCGATCCAGGTCGGCATGCTGCGCGCGCTCGCCGATCACGAGATCCGGCCCGACGTCATCGTCGGGACGTCCGTCGGCGCCGTCAACGGCGCGTTCCTCGCGTGCCGCGAGTTCGACCGCGAGACCGTCGAGGAGCTCGCGTCGCTGTGGCGGGGCATCCGGCGCGGCAAGGTGTTCCCCGTCGAGCCGTTCACCGGCCTCCTCGGCTTCCTCGGCGCCCGCCGGAATCTCGTGCCGGGCGGCGCGCTGCGACGGCTGATCGAGAAGCACACCGACTGCAAGCGGATCGAGCATCTGCCGACGCCGCTGCACGTCGTCGCGTGCGACGTGCTCAACGGGCGCGAGGTCCGTCTGTCCGAGGGCCCGCTCGTCGACGCCGTGATGGCGAGCGCCGCCATCCCCGGCGTGCTGCCGCCCGTCGAGTGGGACGGCCGGCTCCTGATCGACGGCGGCGTCACGAACAAACACGCCGATCAGCCACGCGCTCGCGCTCGGCGCCGACGAGGTCTACGTCCTGCCGACGGGCGGTCCGTGCGAGCTGGCCGAGGCGCCGCGCGGCGCCCTGGGGATGCTGATCCAGGCGACGACCCTGATGGTCGCCCACCGCTTCGCCGACGAGGCGGCAACGTTCGCGGGCCGGCCGGGACTCACCATCCTCCCCACGCCCTGCCCGATCGACGTGCAGCCGATGGACTTCGGCCATGCCGAGAGGCTGATGGCCGAGGCCGAGGCCGAGGCGACCGTGTTCCTCGACGAGCGGGCGGGCCGCGTCGCCGCACCGACGAGTCTCGCGCTCAGTAGGTGAACGTCAGCGCGCCGTCGCCGGCGAACTCCATCAGCGGTGTCGCGCCCTTCAACTCTGCGTTCTCGACCAGCTCGGACTCGTCGAGGGAGCGCTCCTTGAAGCAGATCGGGCACACGTAGAACCGGCCGCCCTTGTCGACGAACTGCGCGTGCAGCCGCTCGCCGGGCGGATCCTTGTCGGTGCGGATGCCGTCCGCGTAGCCGCGAAGCCCGAGCCGCACGCCGTCGGACGTGAGCCACATCACGACGTCCTTGCCCTGATCGAGCGCCGCGCCCGCGGTGAGGTAGGCGACCGCCACGAGGTCGGGATCCTCCTCGCCGTGCGTGCAGCCGACGATCACGCGTCCATTTCCAGCCATCGTCCTCTCGGCCTCCTACTGGTTGGGTTTGGTGGCGCGGATGGTCGAGCCCATCGCGCCGAACTTCAGGGCCTTGCTGCGGGTGTCCTCGAACCGCGAGCGGGCGTAGGTGTCGACGAGGTCGCCCTGCTCGATCTCGCGATAGCCCATCCCGACGAGGATGCGCGCGTGCTCTCCTTCCAGGAGAGCGCCGGCAATTCAGCCGGTCCAGAGGTCGATGCGCTTGCGCGCGTCCTCGGACACCTCCGTGTGGATCACGACGTCGGCGAGCTGGAGGCGACCCCCGGGGCGCAGCACGCGGTCGATCTCGGCGAACACCGCCTCCTTGTCCGGGACGAGGTCGATGACGCCGTTGGAGATGACGAGGTCGACCGACGCGTCGCCGACCGGCAGCGACTCGATCAGCGACTCGTGCAGCTCGACGCGGTCGCCGACGCCCATCTCGTCCGCGCTCGCGCGGGCGCGCGCGAGCATCGAGGCGGTCATGTCGACCCCGATGACGTGGCCGTCGGGCCCGGCCATCTGCGCCGCGATCAGCAGGTCGGTCCCGGCGCCGCAGCCGAGGTCGAGCACCGTCGCGCCGGCGGGCGCGCGGCCGTGGACCCACGGGTTCGCGACGCCGGCGAAGCTCTCGACCGTCGCGTCCGGCACACGGGACAACTCGGGCTCGGGGTAGCCGAGCTCCTGCGCCCAGCGGCGGCCGGTCGGGAAGATGAAGTCCTTGTCCTGATCCGTCGAGACGTCGGTGTAGGTCTTCTGGATCTCGTCGCGCAGGACGTCGACGTCGACAGGGATCTGGGGCGTGGTGCTCATGCGGGCGCTCCTCCTTGCGACAGACCCTGACGCCTCGATCGGCACGCTCCCAGGACGAATTGCGCATGGCTCGCATTCCGCGCGAGAATGCCTTCATGTCGCGACCTCGCCGATGACGGCGGCGACCTCAGCGGCGATCGCGTCGGGTGAGAAGCGCGCGGGGCCGAGCAGCCTCGGAGACGTCGCCGACCGGCTCCGGGTAGGCGCCCGTGCGGGAGGCAGCAGAAGTTGTGGTCGCCATCGCCTCGAGCGTCGCGACACCGAAGCCCTCGTCGCTCGCGGTGCTCGCCTGGACGGAGGACTGCCAGAGCACCGCGTACTCTCCGTCGGGGGCGCGGAGCGGTACTTGGTCGACGTCGCTCGCCGGAAGCGCGACCGGCGCGACACCTCGACGTCGCGGCGAGCTGGGCGGCGGCGCTGGCGCTCGTGGGCGCCCGGCGCCCGCTCGTGATCACCGGCCAGACGAAGGGCGGTGGCAGGCTCCTCGCGGGGCACGCCGTAGTCGGCCAGATCTCCGTCGTCCGCAACACCGTCGTCCCGGCGCGCCCGGTCGAGCGAGTGGCTGAGGGCCGGACCGTCGGGGTGATCGCCCGGCATCGACGACTTCGTCGACGCGATGGCCGGGCTGTGCGGCGAGGACGGCACGACCCGGGCGGTGATCGTAGGCGAAGGCCCGCTCCGCGGCGCTCTGGAGGGGCGCCGCGCCTCGCTCGGGCTCGACGGCGCCGTCACGTTCTGGGGCGAACGGAGGGACGCGCGCAGCCTCCTGCAGGAGTTCGACGTGCCGGCCGTCCCGTCGCGGGCCGAGGGCACGCCGCTGACGATCCTGGAGGCGATGGGCCGGCGTGCCGCTCGTGGCTACGACGGCGGGCGGCATCCCGGAGCAGGTCCGCGACGGCCGTGAGGCGCCGCTCGTCTCGCCCGCGCCGCGACGGCCTTCTCGCCCGACCGCATGGTCGACGCGATCCTGGCCGTCTACGGCGGCGAGGAGCAGAGCCTCGTCTCGACACCGCCCGCCGCCGCCGGAGAGCTCCGCGTGTCAGACGGCGTCTCCCTTCCTGATGCGCGAGAACTCGCCCTCGTCGCGGTGGGTGAACACCTCGCCGCCGCCGTTCGCGCGCGCGTACTCCTTCGCCGACCGCTCGGCTTCGGCTTGCGTGTCGTGAGTCGAGACGACGTCGCCGTTCTCCTGCTTGACGTTCCAGCGTTCGCCGCTCGGGATGATGTGAAGATCGGGCATGAACGCCGGTCTACCCGATCGCCCGACTTCCCCTTCTCATCGACGAGCTCGATGTCGACCGGCTGCTGAGACTCACTGCTTCGAATCCCTCCCCCTCCGCTCGGCGCACCCCGAGCGGGAAGGTCGAGGTCCACGCCGCCAGCGCGGCCAGCAACTTCCAGCGCGACGCCGGCTATCACTGGATCTCGCACTTCGACCCGGCCGTACGCGACAGCGGGACGTGGGCGATGGGTGCCGGTTGGCAAGCTCGTCGGAGACGTTGTCGGCGGCTCCGCGCCGTCGATGTGATCGGGCGCCGCAGGTGGCGCTCGCCGCGGCCAGTCGGTCAGGCAACGGCGGCGTAACCGCGCGCCGCGTGGCCGCTGGCGAAGCGGGACGGGAGCTTCAGGTCTTCCAGCCCCGCAGCCGTCCGCACGCACCCACGGGACGAGCCCCAGACGGCTCGACTTCGATCGCATCGCGCCTACACGCGCGGTGATGTGCTGATCATCGCCGAGGCCGCCGTGCGGGTTCGGGGGCCGCAGAGCGCCGCGCGTCCGGCTACAGCCGCTCCACCGGGCAGCCGAGCCTGCGGAAGAGCCGCTTCTCCGCTCGACGACGCCCGAACTGCCGGCGCGGAACGCGCCGCGCGATGACGCGGGCCGTGTCAGCGGGGCGCTTGGAGCCGAAGAGCCGGATCGAGACGTCGACCTCGAACGTCTGATCCTCCGGCGCGGGCTGCAGGCCGTCTTGGGAGGAGATGAGCACCTTGTGGCAGTGCCGTCGCCTCGACACGGTGAACAGGCTCGGAAGATCGGTCACGCGGTTCAGCGCCAGTGCCGCGCGGACGCCCCTGCGATCGCGCGGCAGTGCGCGGTTCATGCGGATGTACGTGCGGAACCCGAAGTTGGTGTCGGGATTCGGCAGTTGACTTGCGAAGACGACGATCGGCTCCCGGGCGAACCGGAAACGCTCCGCCGCCGCCGCTGGCGGCGCTGTCGTCGTCGTACGTGCCTCGCCGGAGTCGTCGCCGCATCCGGGGAGGAGCGCGAGGGCGAGCACGATGCTCGTGGTGCCCCGCCTCCGGGCTGTCATGCGCCGATGCTGCTGCACGTTCCCCGCTCGTCGTAGGCCTTCCACATGCTGCGGTTCTGCTCGAACGAGCGCAGCCGCATGAAGACCCAGCCGCCGCGCAGATTGGTGCGATGCGTGTCCCTCACCATCACCCAGTGGCGGTCGCGAGTGATGTAGCGCCAGTCGACGCAGTACCCGCTCCACTCCCCCTCTCCGATTGTGCCGACGATGTCGCGCTTCTTGCACTTCGGGTTCGTGTTGCCGTCGGGGATCGCGTACACGTTGCGCGCACTGGATGCCCGGGCGGACCATGAACAGGCCCGTGCCGTGGTCACACGTGTCCTTGCCGACGCGGCGCCAGCGGCCGCTCGCGTCGGTAGTTGTCAGGGCAGTCCGCGTCGTCCGGACGGCCGATCTCGCTCGTCCGCCGGCTCCACACCCATCCGCACGAGCCGCTGTACCAGCTGAGGCTGCCCAGCGACCATCCCAGCGACCGCTGGTTCTCGGTGATCGTCGAGGTCACCCGGATGTTGTCGGCCATCTGGCTCCGATCGATGTACTCCAGCCGCGTCATCCCGACCGCCCAGGAGGTCGGCTGGTTACGGATCGTCCCCCAGCACCGGAGCGTCTTGCAGGTGTCGCTGGTGGACTGCAGGTGGTAGCGCTTCGCGCTGTTGGTCGCCGTCGTCGTAGTGCTGCGCTGCGACGAATCGTCTTCGGTCATCTCGAACTCGGGATCGGGCTCAGCATCCACGTAGTCGCCCCCCGCGACATCCTGACACTCGGTGGCGCTGCTTCCGTCGCAGTCGTTGGTGTCGCCGACGGTCGTCTGCGCGGTCACCGTCGAGCTGAGATTGCCGGCGTCATCGTGGGCGCGGGACTGCAGAGAGGCGTGAAGGCGTAGCCGGCCCGCGGGTCACGCCGGACTCCTCAGCCGTCGATCGGGCAGACGAACGAAGTCCGCTAGTCCGCGCCGAGCGCGCCCGGCGACCGCCGCGCAGCCGCCCGCGCGCGGCCGCGCCGGCGCGCTGGCAAGCGGTGGCGTTGTGACGTGAAGGCGATCCGCGGATCGCCGTAGAGGATGTACGACGCCCACCCGAAGTCGGTCGTGTTGAACGCCGCGCGGCGGCCTGCCGTGACGGCATGGCCGAGGGCGTCGCCATTGCCGAGCAGGGACTCGTAGAAGGCCACCGCGAAGTCGCTGGCGACCGTGTCGGAGACCTTCCAGCGACTCCCGACGAGATAGGAACCGGTCTCGAGAAACGCCCACGCGAGCCCGTAGAGGTCCGAGTCCGCGGTGTGGTCGGCGGTCATCGCGGACTCGCACCCGTTGATGAAGCACACCACGGGCGGACGACGGCCGAACGTGGAGACGATCTCCTCGGCGGTGAGGTCGGCGTCGTACAGCACCAGCCCGCTGTTGCTCGGGTGGGCCGTGTCGAAGTGAGCGTGCCCGCTGAAGTGCACGATGTGGTGCGCCGGCTCGCTGTTCAGCGCATCCCAGACCTGGTCGATTCTCGCGTCACGGCCGGCGAGCAGGGTCATCCGCACGCCCGGCAGCTGGCCGAGCGTCGTCATGATCGCCTCGGTCTCGGCCTGCACGTACCGAAGCGGCTCGAACGTCGTGCCCTCGCGACGGGGCTGCGGTGACGGCACGCTGATGAGCAGCACGCGCAGCTCTCCCAGGTCGGCTCCAGGCTGCAACGGCTCGCGCTGGATTGCGCTGACCGGCTTCTGCCGGACGTTCACGTAGCGGCCCATCGAGTGGCGGTTGCAGAGGAAATCCGAGCCGTCGTGCATGAGCTCCCACGGCAGGTGGACCAGGCCCTCGTCGATGCCCAGCTCGAGGAACACGTCGTTCGCCCGTAGCTCGGCCCGGATGTGCCGCGGAACGACCGCGCACGCGAAGAGCCGCTCGCCGACGATGCGCAGCGTGGCGGGGCCGAGCGCCGACGGGCCGCCGACCGGGTCGCCCGATCGTTGCACGGTGCCGGTGGTGAACGCCTCGGCGAGGTCGTTCGCGACCTTCTCGAGCGTGGTGCGGCGGATCGGAGCCGGCTCGAACGGCTGGCGCAGCGTCGCGCGGAAGGGGGGTGTGTAACGCAGGTTGAACCGTTCCTCGGCACGATCTCCGCCAGCGTTCAGCAGCTCGAGCTGCGCCGTCGGGCCGGCGTGCCAGTCGAGGGCGTAGCGCTTGCTCATCGCGCCTCCACATCCGCCGACAGTGTCACGGGGACCACGAAGTCGCCGTGCTCTGGACCCAGCTCCTTCATGCGGTCGAGCTGGAGCACCGAAGCGACGTCCCGGAAGAGAAAGCAGCTCGGGTTGTCGCAGCGCTCCAGTCCCGCGAGCCAGCCGGTCAGGCACAGGCAGCCGACGCGGGCGCGGTCGGCGATCCGCGGCCAGCCCTCGGCGCCCGCGATGCCCCAGTAGTCGGGGTCGAGCGCGGCGATCGACAGCACGCCGTCGGCGTGTTCACGCGACCACAGGAGATAGCGCCAGCCGTCTGGCGGCGCCAGCTCCTGGTCGGTGATCACGACCATGCTCCTCAGCGCGATGTCGCGGCGTGCGGTGATCTCCCGCGCCCAGGTGATCACCTTCCCCGTCTCGAGCGTCGACTGAAAGCTCCCGGCTGCGGCCTCGAGCAGCGCCGCCATGCCGTCAGCGCCGAGGCTCAGCCGCTCGCCGGGCGGGACGACCTCGGCGAGCGCGGGCGGCTCGCCCACCGTGATGCACAGGCGCTCGTGCGTGGCGCTCCCGCGGGTTGCGCCGTAGAACGCGCGGACGTCGGCGAGCACCTCCCAGAGCTCGGGACCGGTCTCCTCGTAGTGGTCCTCGTTCGCGAGGAGCAGCACGTGGGTGAGCTCCGGGGCCTCGAACATCCGCGCGTCACTCGATCCCCACTGCGCGGTACGCGTCGCGGACGAGCGCGATCCGGGCCGCGCCCTTGGTCAGGTCACCGAGGTGGTAGGAACGGATCACGTCGGTCACCGCCTCGAGCACGTCCTCGAACTCGTCCGTCCGCCCGAGCCGCGTGAGCGCGAGGTAGTAGAAGTACGCGACCTCGCGCGGCGCGAACGCGCGGGCGCCATCGGCGTCGCGGGCCGTCAGGACGTTGTAGGCGGCCTTGTTGTGGATGTTGCTGTTGGTGTGGACGCCGTACGAGTCCCGAGGCGAGGTGTCGTACTTGCTGATGTGGTCCGGGTCGCCGGTGCGGGTCGGATCGTGGAAGTCGCGGAGCGGCAGCCCGTTCGCGCCCAGGCCAGAGCCGATCTCCCAGTCCCAGGTGTCGACGTCGCCTCCGTCGGGGTCCTGCCAGTTGTTGACGATCACGCCGAAGATGTCGCTGAACGACTCGTTCAGCGCGCCGGGCTGCGCGCGGTAGACGAGGTCCGCGGTGGCCTTGGTGACCCCGTGCATCATTTCGTGCGCGATCACGTCAAGGAACCGGGCGAAACTCACGAGCGTGCCGTCGGCGTCGCGCTGCTGCCCGTACCACATGCGGTTCTCGTACCAGACCGCGTTGCGCCACTCCGGGCCCGGGCCGTGCTGCGAGTACGTGCAGTTGACGACGTTGACGAGGTCCATCCCATTGCCGTCGATGCCGTTGCGGATCAGGATGTTCCGCACGAACTTGTCGACGCGCGTGGCGTTGGCGTGGGCCGACACGAGCGCCTTGTGCGCATCCCCGAAGTCGGCGGTGTCGGAGCGGAACGGCGTGTCCGGCGCCGGCGACTCGATGTCGCCGAGCTCGAAGTCGTAGGTGACGATCCGGCGCGACGGGTCGTGGAGCTCGAACGCCGCGTCGGCGGCCAGGCCCCAGAACTCCTCGCTGATTCCGTCCTCACTGATCCCCTTGCAGAGCACGGGGACCGGCAGCGGCGTGCTGGTCGCCAGTGGCACGTCGCTGAAGTACAGGACGATCGATCCGTCGTGGGCGTCGACGAGATACGTCACGCTCGGCGTCCTCTCGCGGGGTGATGCATCCAGGCCGTGGCCCTCGCTCTCCTCGAGCAGCCCGGGGGGCGCAACGGGCACGTGCTTGAAGAGATAGACGAGGTGCCAGACCTTCTCGCCGTCGAGGTAGAACTGCGGCTGCGGCGCCGGAACGTCGCTCAGCGCTGCCGGCGCCGAACCGGTGAACTCGGCAATGCGGGCGAGGGCCTGCTCGGCGCTCAACGTGCTCCGCGACGAGACGCCCTCGACGTGCCCGACCGCGCCGGACGCCGAGACGAGCTCGCGGCGCTCGTCGAGCTCGCAGACCGCCTTGCTGCCGAAGATCGGAATGCCGTCCTTCGTCTGCTCGAACCGGACCACACGGGTGTTCGTCTGCGGGACGTCCTGCGTTGCAGCGAGCCGCAGCCCGGGGACCCGTGCAGGGCTCTCGGGCGCGGTCACCCCGCGGACCGCCGGGCGGTCGTCGTCGGCGAGGATGAGGCTCAGGTGATACCGGGCCGCGGCCTCGTCGCTCTGGAAGTCGTGGTCCGCGGCGGTCTCGCCCTCCACGGCTGGCCCAATCCCTCTCAGGCCTGTCTCGCGTACGGCCGGCGGCGTAGGGTCGTCGGCGGCGTGGAAGTGAAAGCGTTGCAGCTCCTTCATTGACGCGCGCTCCCGCGGCGGCTTGACGCCGCTCTTGGTCTCGTTGGAACGACTCTAATTGAAACGCTTGCGCGAGCGGGATTTTTTCTGTGGTGGCGGAGTTCCGTCCAGGTGGCCGACGGCTCGGCGGACCGGTCGTGGCCCGAGGGGTAATCCGCGTCTTCCGTCCGGGCGATCTTCAGCGGGTCGTCGCTCACCTCGAGCTGGCGGCGCGCCGCGGAGACGCGGCTGCGCAGCTGGCGCTCGGAGAGCCGGTACGACCGCACGGGCAAGGCCGCCGGCGAACGCCCCCGCCGCGAGGAGCGGCTCGCCGCCGGTCAGCTCGGCGCCGAGGACGACGACAAGCGGTAGCCGGGCAACGGGGCGACGCCGGACCGGGCCGCTTCCTTACGAGTGAACGGCGCTAGGCCTGAGTCGCTCGAACGAGGAAGTCGTCGAGCAGCTCCGCCGCCTCCGCCTCATTGCCCGGCATCAGGTGGCCGTACAGGTCGAACGTGACCATGACGCTCGCGTGGCCCACGTAGACCGACAGCGCCTTCGCGTTGACTCCGGCAGCGATCATCAGCGACGCGAACGTGTGGCGGCACTCGTGCAGTGTGATGCGCACGAGGCCGGCCTCCTCCCACGCGCGGCCAGCGCGGTTGTTGATCGTGCCGGGGTTGAACGCAGAGTCGGGCGAGCGGCCGAAGACGAGGCCGTCGCGCCACTCGCACGCGAGGCGGTGCGCCGCGAGGTCGGCGCGCAGGATGGCGCGAGCGGAACGCTCCGGCGCCCCGCGCGCGACTTCGGCTCGACCGGACCCTCCTTGTGGTCCCAGGTGCGTCGCACGTGGATCAAGCCGCGGTCGAAGTCGACGGCGTCCCACTCCAGCGCGCGCAGCTCGCCCATGCGCAGGCCGGAGTACAGCGCCGTCGCCCACAGCGCGCGGTCGCGTTCGAGCGCGTCGAGCAGACGGCGCGCCTCCTCCGGCGAGACGATGCGCTCCCGCCGCCCGCGGACGGCCGGCAGCTCCAGCCCCCTCGTCGGGTTCACCGCGACCTCGCCGCGCGCCACCGCGCGGCGAAAGATGGCGCGCACCGGGAGCAGCGTGTTGCGGATCGTCGACGGGTTGTGGCCGGCCACCAGGAGGCGGTCGACGAGCGCCTGCAGCTCGGCCCCCCGGATCGCGCGGCCCCCAGCTCCGGCAGGACGCGCAGCCGCAGCGCCTGGTCGTAGCCGCGCACCACACTCGGCTTGTGGACGTCGCCCGACCGGTTGCGGACCGAGCCGTTGACCGCGCCGGCGAGCCACGTCGCGGCGGCATCGTCGAGCGTCGCGCTGCGCGCCGCCGTCAACGTGCCCGTGCGCAGCGCCGACTGCGCGTCGGCCCGCCACGCCTTGGCCTCCGCCGAAGTTCTTGTAGACGCGCTTGCCCTCGCGGCTGTCGTACGCCTCCGCGCGGTAGCGCGGCGAGCAGCCGCAGCGCCCTTTCTTCCGCGCCGCGCAACTGCGCGGGTGGCGGATCTCGATACCCGCGTTCCTGCCTCTCTTCGTGCTGGCCATCGCTGCTCCTAGGACTCGGACTGGCTGGTCGTCGCCCTAGGCGCCGCGTGCGGCCTCACCCGCCGGCAGCGTTCTCGTCGAGCCAGCGCTCGAGCTCGCGGACCGGAATCAGTCTCCGGCGCCCGCGGCGGACGATGCGCAGCCGGTGCATGACGTGCTCCTAGAGGAGGTCGACGCTGACGCCCAGGGCGTCAGCCGCCTCGCACTTCGAGAGCGCGAGCCGGCCGAACGGACCAGCGACGCTCCGCACATGCTGCTCATCGATCGCGCGTCGTGAGGCGGCCATGCCTCCACGTCGCGCGAAAACCTGACCACTGGCCCAACGACCGACCTCGCGCACAGGTCCTCAGCTAGGCGGAAATCCCGATGTTTGCTGAGAATCACTGTGCTGAGCGGAGCGGGACGATTCGAACCCTCGGTAGCGGGGTTACCGCTACAACGGTTTTCGAGACCGGCGCGCTTCCTGCGGACGTGCTCAGGCGTCGTCCGGCGACGGCAGCGCGATCGCACCCGCACCGCCATGGGGAGAGGGAACGCGGGGCTCCCTCACACCACTGCTCCCGAATCCCCAGTCGTCGCCGCAGGGCAGCGGGCGGTCGGGCGTCCGTGTGCGCCAGAAGCGCCAGCGGTGAGAGCGCGGCTCGCGCTGCATCCACACGGCAGCCCCGTGAGCGCCGACACCAACGGCCAGGCCACCGTGCGGAGAGCGGCTCAGGTGAACCACGGGATCACGGTACTGCTCGGTGACGTTCGGTTCTACCCCGCCGTCGCCGCGGCGGTGATCGCCACGTCCGGCGATGCGTAGACGAGGATCTCGACGATCTTCCCGTCGCGCACGGTGACCACCTCGCCGTGCGGGGCGGCTGCTAGCCCCACTCGGCGGGCCACGCCCCGCGCACGAGCTCGAGTCGCTCGTCGTCATCGCGACCGCCGCCATCGCGCCTCCGGCAGGTCGACGCACGCGAACGGCACGCAGCCCACCTGGTCGTCGCGCTCGAGACTGCGTTGGAGATCGCGGTCCCGGTGCGGCGGATAGCCGCGACGAGCATCGACGCACCGTAGAAGAGGAACGCCGGCTCGGACGTGACGTCGACGATGAAGAGTGAAACGAAGATCGCGCAGTTGAGCGCGTGCCCGAGCTAGCCGGTCGCCCGGAGAGGCCGCGGCGACCGGCGCGCATGAAGCGCAGCGAGCGCGACGACGAGAGCGGGCGCCGCAACGAGCCCCATCGCGGCGTCCAGCACGGTCGCGTGGTTCCGGCTCCCCGCCGACGCGGGCGAGGCCGACCTGCTCGCCAAGTACTTCCGCGTGCTCGGCGATCGCACGCGGCTGCGGATCCTCGAGCTCGTACGCGACGACGAGCGCTCTGTCGGCGAGCTCGCGCAGCTGCTCGGCGAACCGCAGCCGAAGGTGTCGAACCACCTCGCGTGTCTGCGGTGGTGCGGGTTCGTCGAGACCCGGCGCGAGCACCGCACGATCCATTACCGCCTGGCCGACGAGCGGGTCGCTGCCGTGATCGAGCTCGGCCGTGCGCTCCTGCACGACAACGAAGACCACGTCGCCGCCTGCCGGCGCGTGGACGGCGCGTGCTGACCGTCGAGCTCCTCTACTTCGACGGTTGCCCCAGCCACCGGGCACTCCTCCCGCGCATCCACGAGATGCTCGAGCAAGCCGGCGTCGACACCGACCTACACCTCCGCCGAATCGACACGCTCGAAGCCGCCGAGCGCGAGCGGTTCCTCGGATCGCCAACGTTGCGCGTCGACGGACGCGACGTCGACCCCGGTGCGGGAGTGCGAACCGACTACGGCCTGAAGTGCCGCCTCTACGAAACCAGCAACGGGCTTCGCGGCACCCCACCGGACGCGTGGATCCTTGATGCACTCGCGGCTGGTGCGGAGGCGACGCGCTGACCTCGGCGTGTTCGTGCGGTCCGCTGCAGCACAAACCGCGCTCAGGCCGGCTTGCGGGCGAGGCCGAGCAGGTGCGGGATCTTCGGAATGATGAGGCTGGGACTGAACGCGATGCGATCGCAGCGCTCGATGTGGAAGCCGGCCGCCGCGATCGCGTCGCCCGTCTCGCGCGTCGGGTTGCAGCCGCCGCCGATGGTGGGCCAGATCCGGCTGCGGTACGCGACTTCGAGGAACGCCCGCAGCGGCTGTCGGTGCGCGTGGACGTGCTCGTAGAAGCGCAGTTCGCCGCCCGGCCGGAGCACGCGGTACAGCTCGGCAAGCGCGGCGGCCGGGTCGGGCACCGTACAGAGGACGAGCGAGGCGACCGCCGCGTCGACGGACTCGTCCTCGAGCGGCAGCGCGTCCGCGAGCGCGGAGATGACGGTCACCTTGACGGGGGCTGCTGCGGCCGCCTCCTCGGCGTCCGCTCGCAGGTGTCGCTCGGGCTCGATCGCGACGACCTCGGTCACCTCCGCGGGGTAGAGCGCGAAGTTCCCGCCGTCGCCGGCGCCTACCTCGACCACCCGGCCGCGCAACCCCTCGAGGTTGCGGCGGCGATGCTCCCGCTCCCCGCGCTTCTCGGCCGTCTCACGGCTGCTCCGATAGAAGCGCGCGAAGATCGGGTTGCTGATCTCGGTCGGCCGCTGCCGGTCGATTGTCATGTGCTCGTCACCGCCTCTGATTCGGGCTCTCCATGATCGCCCCGCAGACGGGATCATGCCGCGCACCCTCGTGCTGAAGCCGGTAGAGCGCGAGCGGCTTCTCGACCCCGCGGAGCATTCTCACGCCGACGTTCTCGAGCAGGCCGTCGGCAACCCGGTCGGCCACCGTGTCGGTCACGAGCGTCTCGCCGGCGCTGGCCTGCGCAGCGACCCGTGCGGCCACGTTCACGGTGGTTCCGAGATGGTCGCCGCCGCGGTAGATCGCCGGCGCGCAGTGCATACCGACGCGCAGGCCGGGCAACGAGTCATCGGCCCGGACCGTGTGCTCGAGCTCTGCCGCGGAGTCGACGGCATCGCCCGAGTCGCGGAAGGCCAGCATCAGCGCGTCGCCGATCGCCGCCTCGTCGCCCTCGGCCTCCGCGAGCTTGGTGAAGGACGCGACGTCGACGAACGCGATCGTCGCATCGACGGCGCCGCGGCCGCTGGGCGCATCCGTGTCGACGAGATGCACGTCACCTTTGAAGGACTCGAAGAGCTCGAGATCCCCCTCGAGGACCGGCTCACGGGTGAAGCCGAGCGCGCCCCGCAGCGCATGCACGTCCTCCAGCTTGAGCTCGATCCTCTCCGCGGCCTCCTCGACCGACAGCTGCTGGCCGCGCGGGTAGATGTACTGCCGAGGAAGGCTCGAGCTCGCCGCTCGAGATCGCGTTCGCGAGCGCCTCCGGCGTATCGCCGAGCGCGCCGTAGTGGCGTATCGAGCTCGTCGTAGGTTCGGGTCGCCGCCGGATCCAGCAGCCCAGCCTCGGTCCACGCGCGAACATCGCTCGCCGGCACGTCGACGAGCGCGCCGAACTCGTCGAGCGACATCGGCGCTCGCATCAGCCGACCGCCGAGACGGGATCAGCGCCTGAGGTCATCGGCATGAGTCGAATCGTGCCGTGGACGTCATCCGCCGAGAGCCTGGTCGACCGCCTCACGCGGACTGCCGTTCCACGGGTCGCCATGCCCGAAGACGACGACGTCGGCTTCGAGATCCCGCGGAACCTGCAGCGAGGATCGCGCGCGTTCGCGGTCCTCGTTGAAGCGGTGCAGCGCGATCCCGCGCCTCCCGCTCGCATAGTCGAAGTTGACGAGCGCGTCGCCGGCGAACAGCACGCCGCACGAGTCGAGGATCGCCGAGAGATGCCCGGCCGTGTGTCCCGGCGTCGGCACGATGCGCGGCCGGCCGGGAGCGTCCAGGACCTGCTCGCCCTTGATCTCGCGCACCTCGGGCACCGGTCGATACTGCGCGCCACCGACGCGGACGGTGTGGGCGAGGTAGGCCATCATGCTCGGCCGCCACGACTGGCGGTAGAACCCCGGCGGAACGTGCGAACGACGCTCGCCGGCCACTATCGGCGCATCGGCCACGCCGACGAACACCGGAGTACCGCGGCGCTGCTGCAGCGCCGCGGCGCACCCCATGTGGTCGACGTGATGGTGCGTGACGACGACCGCCGCAACCGCGTCCGCTGACGAACCGAGCGCCGCCAGCGTCTCGGTCAGCTGCCCGAGGTATCCCGGGTAGCCGGCGTCGATCAGCGTCCACCCGTCTGCATCGCCGACGAGATGGAAGTTCTCCCACCTCGTGCCCAGCCGGTAGACGCGCTCCGCGACCGCCGAGACCTGCGTTCGCATAGCGATCACTATGCCATAGTGGGCACTATGTCGTCCACCGCGATCGGTAGCAATCGCGGTATGGCGGCGGCGCGCTCACGCGCGGAGAAGAAGCTCGAGACGAGGAACCGGCTCATCGATGCCGCGGGCGCGGTCTTCGCGCGGCGGGGCTTCCACGGCGCGAGCGTCGAAGAGGTCGCGGCCGAGGCCGGGTTGACCACCGGCGCCCTGTACTGGCACTTCAAGGGCAAGCAGGAGCTCTTCCTCGCCCTCGCCGATCAGCGCGTCGCGGCGAGAATCGAGGAGATCCGCACCGTCAACGATCGCGGCGGCGACGCCTCGACGCTCGAGCACGCAATCGAACAGCAGTTCCAGGAGTTCATCGCCCGCGAACCCGAGTGGCCGCTGCTGTACTACGAGTTCTGGGTCCACGGGACGCGGGACCCCGCACTCAGCAAGGAATTCACCCGACGCAGGCGCGCGGTGCAGACCGCGATCGCCGAGGGGATCGAGCAACGCGCGAAGACCTATGGCGTCGAGCTCCCCATCCCCGCGAAGCAGATCGCGCTCGGGCTCAACGCGCTGATGAACGGGTTGGCGTTCGAGCGCATCGCAGACCGACGCGCGGTGCCGAACGGGCTTGCCGGCTTCCTGATCTCGCGCTACCTCATCGGCATCCTGAGCCGGACGTAGTCCGCGGCAGTCACCGTCCGCCGCAATCGGGCTCTAGGACCACATCACTGTGCGGAGCGGAGGGGGAGGGATTCGAACCCTCGGTAGCGGGGTTGCCGCTACAACGGTTTTCGAGACCAGCACATGCGTCGCCGCATGGCCTGTTGTCATCGGAGATTACGGCACCGATCGGCGGAGCGAGGGGCAGTGTTAGGGGCAGTCAGACGGGGATGGCGCGCAGGCGTGCGATCGAGGCGCGCGCTGACGCGAGCGGGTCGCCGAGGTCGACGGTCTCGCCACCCGCGATGGGGCCTGCGCTGAGCCGGACCCGCGCTCGCGCTCGAGCCCCCCATCGTGCGCCATCTGGCCACTTCTCCATTCACCGCCGAAGCAGACGCTGGAGCTACGAACGACCGCGACAATCCGCCTTCGGCAAGCCGCGTCAGAACCCCGCGCCCGCGTCGCCGGACACTATGTAGAATAAGCTCTGATGCCGGAGCGGATCACAAGACAGCTTCTCGCTGTCCTAGCCGTATTCCTGGACGACCCATCCCGCGAGTGGTACGGCCTAGAAGTCCTGGAGCAAGCCCGCTTGAAGAGCGGCACGCTCTATCCGATCCTGCACCGACTTGTCGACGACGGCTGGTTGATCCGCACGCGTGAAACTCGGTCGGAGCTGGGTGGCACTGGGCGCCGGCTCTACCGGCTGACCGCCCAGGGGGAGGAGGCTGCACGCAGCCTCCTTGCTGAACGGCGAGCGCTGAAGCCAACTCGGCGGGCGGCCATGCGGCCTGGAATCGAGGTGGCATGACCGCGGCGCTCCTTGGTCTCGCGGGAGCGCTCGTCGGGCTGTGCGTTCG
The DNA here is from genome assembly GCA_036389485.1 of Solirubrobacteraceae bacterium. Taxonomy (GTDB): domain Bacteria; phylum Actinomycetota; class Thermoleophilia; order Solirubrobacterales; family Solirubrobacteraceae; genus CADCVT01. Next base: position 83,476 of record DASVPR010000017.1, on the reverse strand, counting down.
CGCGTTGATCAGCGCGGTCTTTGTAGGTGAGATGAAGGCGCTGTGGACCGACTACATGAAACGTCGAGTGCGCGACGCTGCCGATGACCTGCCTGACGAGATCGCGGGAGACATCGCTTCAGAGTGGCTCGAGGAAGTCGCGACGCTAGAGGATCGGCCCATCCGAGCGTTTCGCTTTACATCCGGGCTGAGCACCGCCGCCTCAACGATCGCGGGAGGGTCGCAGGACCGTGCGGAGCACCGTTCGCTGAATCGCCGCCGTACTCGCGAGAGCTTGATCCGCGGGAGGTCGGCAATTCAGGTTGCCACCGCGGCTGTCTTGGTGGTCCTTCCCCTGCAGTTCTCGAACGCGAGCACGATCGCCGTCTTGTTCACGACCACTGCCATCGTCTACGCGGCTCGGGCCGTAGCACATGTCCGTTTGGGTTACCTCGAGCACAGGCCAACGGATTCGCGCTCGATCGCATTGCTAACCGTGATCGAGGGTGCGATCGCGACTGGCTGGATCGCAAGCGGAATAGTGATGATCCTCGTCCCGAGTCCGGCCCCGCAAGCTGCGGCCGCGGTGTTGATCTTCATGGCGATCCTGCCGATCGCAGCGCTCAAGGTCCGTGCGGTCGAACGGACCGGCCTCCCGCGAGGAAACCACCGCGTGGCGTCGGCACCGGTAGTTCAGCGGGCCCGGGTGTTTCTTCCGAAGTTTGCTGGGGCGTTCCCAATCCTCCGTTGGGTTTTCGAGGTGCTGGAGCATCGCGACCGACCCGGCCATGTCAGCCCGCTGGTGGTTACGGTGTTGCTCTGGGTCGTCGTCATAGCGGTCGTTGCAGCGGTCGAACTGATTGCGCACTGACGTTAAGCAGGGCGACCTAGCCCTCCTCCGGAAGCACTCCGCGCCACGAGATGCTCAGCTCGTGGAGGTCAAGCTCGGAGTACGGACCGAACAAGGTCTGGACGACCCCCGGCGCCCAGTCACGCGGCACTGGTGCGGACAACCCCAGCTCTTCCCGGACTTCCGCCACGTCGCGCCCGGCCGCGGACGTAAACAGCACGACCCACTCGCTGGAGAGACGCCCTTGCTCGGCAATCTCGTTGAGATCGGTTGCGAGCTCGGCGCACGCCCGCCCGAGCCAACCGGTCTCGGGGTCGAACCTCCGCTCCGCGATCACCCCGCGATCGGACCGCTGCAGCGCAACCATGTGGTCTTCCCAGTCGATCTGAAGCACGACCTCGTGGCGGATCTTGTCGTCCGATCCCAGCAGACGCACCACGACGGCCTCGATCCACTGCTTCTTCGCGCCCCGGTCGATCACGTCCTTGAACGTACGAGACCCCGTGACGGCAACGACGAACAGGTTGATCTGACGCGCGAGCTGGCCGGTGCGGGTCTCGGTGCGCATCCCAGTGCGCGTCTCGCTGCGCATCCCACCGGGCGCCCTCCAGCGGCGAAACCAGCTCATGCCGACCACCCGATACGGGTCTCGCCGATCGAGCCGAGCACCTCGGCGACGGCCGCGAAGTCGAGAGCCGGCGCATCGACGCGCGCCGTCCAATCCCGGTCCCGCGCCGCGGCGATCATCCGGTCGGGCGGGAGGCGCCTCACCGCCCCCGCGACCGCGTCTCGGTACAGCTGATACCGGGTCGCCGCGAAGTCGCTGATCGTGGCGTGCGGAAAGCGCGTGATGAGCTCGCCGCATATCGCGGCGGTGAAGTGCGGGAAGATGTCGAGGAGGATTGCGGCGCGTTCTTCGGGGGTCGGCTCCCAGTGGAACGTCTCCATCCGGCCCGTCCGGACAACCGGCGGATAGATCCAGTCGAGGTGATTCGCGGTGACGACGATCGGCGTCCGGTAAGCGGGCACGCCGTCGACCAGCTGAGGGCTATCGGCGAGCTCCATGAGAGCTGCATTGATGAGCTGGGTGTTCTGCGTCTTCTGGACGTCCGAGCCGGGATCGTTGCCGATCCGCTGGTCGAGGTCATCCACGACGACGACGGCCAACGTCGCCTCTCCGCCGATCGGCGATGGGACGTCCTCGCCCGCCGCGATGTCGGCATTGATCCTCGCCGCTCGCATGTAGCGCTCGCGCACCTCTTCGGGTGGCTCGCCTGCCTTGAAGCTCTCGAAGGCGTCGGCGAAGACCGGGATCGGGATGACGCGCATCCGGCTCAGCATCTCCCGGCACATCACCGTCTTCCCGGAGCCCATCGATCCGTGGATCGCGAGCATCAGCGGCACGCTGAGCCCTGGCTCGGTGGCGACGTTCATCGCGAGATGTGTCGAGAGCGCTTCGGCGAAGCGGGCGGGTATGTGCACGTCAGCGCGTCACGTCCTCGGCGGCGATCCGCTCCAGCCGCATCCGATAGCGCTCGGCCGCCTCGCGAGTCAACCGCTGCTCGTCGTCCGAGATGGGGGCGCTCGCCTCGTCAGAGTCCGGGTGAGGCGATGGCTGAGGCGGTTCGTGCGCGAGGTGCTCAGCGAGGCGACGACGCGCGTTCTCGACGAGTTGCCTCAACTCCGGATCGTCTACGGACACAGACCGCGGCAATGCGTCGTCGAGCTGGAGGACTCCTTCGCCGGTAGACACCCCGGGCCACGCGCCGGCGAGATTGTAGACCTCACCGATAACAACGTTCAGCTGGACGGTCGTCGGCCTTGCGTGTTCGCGGGCGAGGCACTCGAGCACCGCGTTCTGAACCTCCTCGCGGACGATCACTCTCGTGCGCCGCTGTATTGCTCGGTCGAGCAGAAGGACGAGGATCCGCCGCGCGAGCGAGAAGATCGCGCCTTCCCCGACAGGGCCGACGACGTCAGGTGAAACGATCGTCATGACTTCCGAGCCAGGTTAGGTGAGCGAACTTCGTTCGTCGACCCCGTCAGCCTCCTGCGCGATGCCTGGCCGGCGTGCCGGTCACGAGACTCGCCACCACGCAGGCCGCCACTACGACCACCGTCGCGACGAAGAGCGCACGCTGGCGGATCATCGCGATCGGCCGCGAGATGGCTCGCCAGCGCGCTCGCTGTCGCGCGTTCCGGATGTCGCGATCGTCGGCTCGCCAGCGATCCACGTTGCTGGCCGGTCTGCGCTCCGGCGGTCGAGATACACGGCAAGCGCACTCGCTGGCTGGCGGAACCGCGCGCTATCCGTGCGCACCGCGATACTCCTCGACCACCTGTCGGACGTCCTCGAGCCCCGCGTCGCTCGCCGCGTCGACGTGCCGTGCGATGAGCGCGGCGACGATCTCCCGCTTGTGAAGTCGCAGCTCGAAAGCGGCGCGCGCCAAGGACTCAGCCTCCGCGCCGGGGAGGCGGACGAAGAGCGCTTGGCGCTCCGCCGCCGACCCCGGGCGGCGCGTCGGTCCGTCCGACATGCGAGCGGCCGGCGCGGCCGCGGGAGACGTGGTCTCGAGCGGGTCGTCGACCGCGGTCAGCTTGCGGCGCTCGCGCTGCGTCATCGCGTCATCCCCCCTGCGGTGGGCGGCAGCAGCTCGCGGGCGAGCTGCCAGTACGCGATGGCGCCAGCGTTATCCGGCCGGGCCGCCAGCAGCGGCCGGCGATCCGCCGCGGCGTTCTGGAAGGCAGCGGTAAGCGGGATCTCGGTCTCGGCGACGGGGATCCTCAGGTCCTCCAGTCCCTCGGCCATCCGCTGGTAGACGACGCGCCGGCGGTCGACCATCGTTCGCACGAGCGCGCGGATCCCGATCGCGGCTTGGCGGGTGAGGCGCGCGACGATCGCGCGCACCTCAGCGGCGCCTTGCAGTGCGCCTTCGTCGGTCATGTTGACCGGGACGAGCACCTCCGAGGACGCGACGAGTGCGTTGACGGTCAGCAGCCCGAGGCTTGGCGGGCAGTCGATGACAACCTCGTCGTAGCGGCCGACAGAGCCGTCGAGCAGAGCGGGCGAGGAACGTCTCGCGGTGATGCTCTCCGGCCAACGACAGCTCGAGCTTGGCCAGATCGCGCCGCCCGGCAAGCAGATCGACGCCGGGCTCGACGTCGATGAGGACGGCGCCGTCGAGCTCGCCCTCGCCGGCCAGCAGCTCGAATGCGGTGGCCGCCGCGTCGCCCGGCGCCCGGTCGAAGCGGCGAGTCATCGCGAACTGCGGATCGAGATCTATCGCCAACACGCGGCGGCCCATGAGTCCCCACGCGATCGCGAGATTCGCCGCCATGGTCGCCTTGCCGATCCCGCCCTTCTGCGAGCTGACTGCGAGCACCCTGGTCATGGCCCTCCTCGGATAGTTGGACCGCGCGACAGCGCCCTATCCGCCAAGTCGCCCGAGGCGCCCAACCACCCCCTCCCCAGTTTCTTCGACCTCCCGTCACGGCTGGCTCGGGCCTGACGTTCATGGCGTCCCCCTCACGCCATCAGAACGCCAACGCCTCCGGTGTCGACTTCGTCGACGCTGCGCCTGAGTCCGACTCGGTCTGCGCTCAGTTCCAACGTGGTCAGAGCCCCAACGGCTACAGCGCGGCACACATTGGCACTTCGCAAAAGTGCGGGGTGGGGTCCGGGCGGGTCCGCGCGACGTGGAGGTGTGCTTTCGATCGGCCAGCTGTCCGGGAAGACGCGCAACGGGCGCTACTACATCGAGCGCGTCGCCAAGGGCCGCGAGGACTACTACATCGGCGCCGGCGAGGCGGACGGTGAGTGGCACGGTGACGGCGCTGGGCTGCTCGGGCTATCGGGAAAGGTGGATGGCGAGCAGCTCGCGACCCTCCTTGAGGGCCGCGCGCCCGGGTCCGGAGCGAAGCTGCGCCGCGCGCCCGGCCCCGACGCGACCACCGGATTCGATCTGACGTTCTCTGCGCCCAAGTCGGTCTCGGTGCTCTACGCGGTGGGCGACGAGGCGGTATCCCGAGCGGTGCGCGAAGGTCATGACGCGGCGGTGCGGGCGGCGCTGGCGCATCTCGAGCGCGAAGCGTGCCGCGCACGTCGCGGCGCGGGCGGCCTCGAGCGCGTCGCAGGCGATGGATTCGTCGTCGGACTGTTTCGGCATCGCACGTCACGCGCTGGGGACCCGCAGCTGCACACCCATGCGGTGGTGGCGAACACGACGCGGGCGCAGGCGCGCTGGTCGACGCTGGACTCGCGGACGCTGTTTCGTGAGGCACAAACCGGCGGGTACCTGTACCAAGCGGCGCTGCGCGCGGAGCTGACCGAGCGTCTCGGCGTCGAGTGGGGCCGGGTGTCGCGCGGCAGCGCGGAGATCGTCGGCGTGCCCAGAGAGGTCGTTCGAGAGTTCTCGCGCCGGCGGGTGGAGATCGTGAAGCGGATGGCCGAGCGCGGGGAGTCGAGCCCGGCGGCGGCCCAGATTGCCGCGCTCGACACGCGCCGGCGCAAGGACTACGGGGTTCCGGTGGACCGGCTGCGAGCGGATTGGCGCGCGCGCGCCGCCGAGCACGGCTTCGATCGCGCCGCGGTGGCGCGGGTGCTCAAAAGGGCGCGCCCGGAGCTGGCGGCGCGCGAACTGGCTGCTGCGCCGGGTGAGGCCGCCGGCCCGGCGGGGATCTGCCGCGAGCACAGCACATTCGATCGGCGGGCCGCGGTGCGCTGGTGGGCGCAGGCGCACCGTCACGGCGCCCACCCCGAGCGCGTCCGGCGGATCGCCGACGCGTGGCTGTCGTCACCGGCCGTCGTAGCGCTCAGCTATCGAGATCGCCAGCAGGCCGGACAGCCGGATAGCGAGCTCGAGTACTCGACGCCCGAGATGCTCGCCGTCGAACGTCGGCTGATCGAGCAGGCCGCCTCCCGGCGCGGCGAGGGCGTCGCCGTCGCCGCGCGCGAGCACGTCGCCCGCGCGTTGGCCGCGCGGCCGACCATTGCCGACGAGCAGGCCGCGATGGTGCGCTCGCTGGTCGGCTCGGGCGACGGTGTGCAGGTCGTGCGAGCCGCCGCCGGTACCGGCAAGACCTACGCGCTGGACGCCGCCCGGGCGGCATGGGAGGCCGAGGGCCTGCGCGTCTACGGATGCGCGCTGTCGGCGCGGGCCGCGGCCGAGCTGCGCGACCACACGGGCATCGACACCACCACGATCGCCCAGCTGCGCATCGATCTCTCCCGCGGCCACGGGCTGCCGCGGGGCGGCGTGCTGATTGTCGACGAGGCGGGCATGGTCGGCACCCGTCAGCTCGCCGAGCTCGCAGACCACGCCCACGCGCACCGGACGAAGGTCGTGCTGGTCGGCGATGACCGGCAGCTGCCCGAGCTGCAGGCCGGCGGTGCCTTCGCGGGATTGGCCGACCGCCTCGGCGCAGTCGAACTGCACGAGGTCCGGCGCCAGCAGCACGACTGGGACCGCGACGCCCTGTCGGCGCTGCGCCACGGCGACGTCGCCGCGTGGGCTGACGCCTACCGTGGCCACGGACGCATCGTCGCCCGCCCGAGCGCCCGGCAGCTGCGCGACAAGCTCGTCGGCGACTGGTGGCACGCCGCCCGCCGCGACGGCCTATCGGAAGCCCTCATGCTCGCGCATCGCCGGGCAGACGTCCGCGACCTCAACGAGCGGGCCCGCACGCTCATGCGCGCCGACGGGCGCCTCGGCGACGCGGAGCTCGAGGTCGCCGAACGCCGCTTTGCGGTCGGCGACCGCGTCATCACCACGCATAACGACCGGCGCCTGCACGTGACCAACGGCTGGCGCGGCACCGTCGAGGCGCTGCATGCCGAGCAGCACGCGCTCACCGTGCGGCTCGACAACGGCCGCTCCGCGCTGCTGGACGCCGGCTACCTCGAACACGGCCACCTGGACCACGGCTACGCCGCCACCGCCCATAAGGCCCAAGGCGCGACGGTGACCGCGGCATTCGTCCTGGGCTCCGACGACCTGTACCGCGAATGGGGCTACACCGCCCTGACGCGCCATCGCGACGACGCCCGCTTCTACGTCGTTTCGCCTACGCGCACCGAACGGCCGCTGCCTGGTCTGGAGCCAGCCACGGACCCCGTCGACGACCGGCTGACGAAGACCCTGACGCACTCGCGCGCGAAGTCCCTGGCGATCGATGCGCGCGAGCAGACATCGGTCGAGGAGACGAGCGAGCTCGTCGACCGCCACCAGCTGCTCCGCGACGAACTCGACGAAACGCGCTGCACGGAAACCCGCGCGCGCGAGGCGCTCGCGGACGCCGAACAGCGCCTGCGCCAGCTCGAGCACGAGCGCGACCGCCTCCCGTTCTGGCAACGCAACCGACGCCAAGCGCTCGACCAACACATCCGCGGCCACCGCCACGCCCTCGAGCACTGGAACACGCGCGCCGCGCACCTCGCCGATGCTTGTCACCTTGCCAACGATCACCTGCAGGTGTTCGTCGAGCGCCACGGCCCCGATATCGCGAACACGATCGACGTCGCGCACGACTCCCACGCGACACCGGCTCATCGGCCCGCCGAGACGCTCGAGCTTCCGGCCGCACCCCCACCACCCGATGTCGGGATCGACCTCGGTCCATAGGGGCGAGACCCGAGCTACTGCCGCCTATCCACTACATGACCACCATGCTCTTCAACGAGAACCACTCCCGCAGTGCAACCCCGTCGCCATGCGCCGACCCCGTCAGCGTCGCCGTGGTCGTGCTCCCAGAACGCTGCTACCGCTGTGGCGAAGTCACCAAGTCGATCGTCGGGGTGCTCCTGCCGACCGATCTGACGGAGCACCCGGACGGCTTCGTCGAATTCGACTTCCTCGCCACGCTGATCGCCGCGGCGGCTTCGAACGCCGACCTCGCCAGGTTCGGGATCGGACCGCTCAAGGTCCGCAGAAGCCGGCCGCAGCCCGACGGCTACCTGTCGAACGGCTGCATCCACTGCGACGCCATTCAGGGCTCCTTCCCGCTCCACGAGGGGCTGACCGAGTTCCTGGCCGAAGGCGGCAGCTACACCGACCTCATCGCCACCTGCTGCGCCATGCCTCGCGCCGCCCTGACGGCACGCCTCGCCGACATCGAGCTCTCGTAGCGCGCAGCGGCTCCTCCTCTGCGGGTTTGTCGCCGGGCTCCGCCCAAACAGAGAGCTCGGGCGGACGGGCGGCGCGGTTGACCGGTGCTCGCGCTCTGGGATCGGAGCGGCGCCGCCCCGCGGCGGGAGCGCGGCATCGTCCACTCGTCCAACCAGTTGAGTGGCCGCGACGCGACGCCGAGACTCGCCCCATGTCCCCGCTCGCGTTCCCCGAAACCCTTGCCTCGCTCATGGACTTCCTCGACGAAGAGGTCATTGTCCGCACCGGCCACGTCCATCCCACCGGGGAAGCCACGCTCGCCACAACGATCAGAGGCACGCTGACGTTCCTCGGCGAGCAGCCGATCGACGGTCCCGACCTCACGGAGAGGCCGGTCATCTTGGGCTGCTGGGAGCATGACTGCACCGTGACGATCCACCCGAACTTCTTCGAGGGTGGCTACCGCGCGTCGGATGTTCTGACCGTCGTGATGGAGGGGGTCACGGTGGAGGTCACGCGGGTGTGACGGCGCACAGCGCGACGGGCTCGGTGGAAGTCTTGTGGTCGCTTTGACGGAGCTGCCTGGGTACGCCAAGCTTCGTGCGGGGTGGAAGCCCCACCGCGTGCGGGTGCTGCTCGTCGGAGAGTCCGCGCCCGATCCCGGTGATGCCGAGGGACGGTTCTTTTATGCCCCGCGTCTAAGCGGCGCCGACAACCTGTTCCGAAGTGTCGTAACAGCGTTCTACAGCGAGTCCCCAGGGCGGGACGGTGATGCCAAGGCGCCGTGGCTGGAGCGGTTGCGGCGCGATGGGGTGTTCCTGATTGACCTCGTCCCGTATCCCGTCAATGGTCTGCCGGAGAGGCAGCGGCGCGCGGCGCGGCGCGCGCACGTCGCCGATCTGACCGCTGCGGCCGCCGAGCTTGCGCCCGCCGGGGTGATCGTCTGCCACACGCCGACGTTTGAGCTCGTCGCCGGCCCGCTGACCGCCGCCGGAGTGCGGGTGCTGCACGACAACCCGATCCCGTTCCCGATCGGCACTTGGCGTGCGCGCTTCAATGCGGACGTGCGAGAGGCGCTCGCTCGGCTCGAGGACGCGGCGCCGTAAGCGCTCCCCGGCCACCGCGTGCTTCAGCCTGCGGAGCAGATTGCTCAAGTAATCTCTGAACTCCGTGCCGCTCGGAGAACTCGACTTCGCCGCGACTCTGAGCTATCTCATGAGCCGAGTCGGTGAGCGTGTGCTCGTTGTTGTCGCCGGTCACGAGGCAGACGTAGCAGCGGTGGCGGCACAGCTCGCGGGAACGCTCGTTGTCGCGGCGGACGATGTTCGTGACGCCGAGGAGGGGACGGGAGGTCCTGTCACGTTCTCGTTCGCCGAGCACGACGCGACCTTCTCGGTCGATCCTGCCACCTTCCGCGGCGCGCGGGCCAGCGCAAACGTGCTCGTCGTCGACCTCGGGTCGACGACGCTCGCGGTCGCGACTCCGGCGCAACGCGAGGAGGAGTCACGGATCAAGGTCGTTCCGGCGCAACGCGAAGAGCAATCGCGGATGAAGGTCTTCTTGAGCTACGCCGCGGTAGACCGCGAGCTCGCTGATGAGCTGCGGCGGCGGCTAGTCGAGTGCGGCCTTGAGGTCTGGTCCGATGCCGAAATACAAGTTGGCGACAGCCTATCCGCGGTCATTGCCGAGGCTCTTCAGACGGCCGACGCGTTCGTTGTGCTGGTGACGCGGAACTACTCCGGTCGTCTGTGGACGAGCCTCGAAGTGGGCGCCGCACTTGCGTCCGGCAAACCGGTCATTCCGGTTGTGGCAGAGCCAGGTGCGGAGGTGCCGCCGCTGCTACGCGACCTCAAGTACTTGGACATCACTGATGAGAAGACGCGCCCGGCAGCCATCGCACGGATACGCGCCGCAGCCACGGGCATGTCGCCACGCCGCAGCGACGAAGCAGCGTTCGAGGTGCTTGTAGGCGCAGCGACCAGTCTCGACCTCGAGCGACGCGACTACGACGCGACGTTACGGCGCCGGACTGCAGAGCTCTCGCGCGTTCAGGTACTCGCCGCCGCTGTGGCGATCACCGCGGTTGGTGCAGCACTCGTCACGTTCTCGGTGGTCGATTCCGCGGCTGTGACGGCACTCGTCGCGGGGATCTCCGCACTCGCCGCCTCATGGGTGACGTTCTATTTCGGGTCGTCGGGTCGCAGCGAGAAGGGCCCATGACGGAGGCTCACGACGCTGTCGTCTTCGCCCAAGCAGCAGAGAGGCTGCGCCAAGAACGCGAACTATTCGACCAGAGGAAGGCGCAAGACCGAAAGACTTTCGTTCTCCGCCTCACGATGGGATGGACAGCAGTCGGCCTACTCGTAGCGATTTGCGCCTTCGCCGGCTACATCATCATCAATCATGACGAGTACGGGGCAGCGACGGTGACCGCAGCCACCACTGCGCTCTTGCTTGAGGCGTTGGGATTGGTCGGCGCCATATGGCGCGGAACTCTCGGCAAAGGTCCGACGGAGCTGGAGCCGACAACGGCCGCGCCGCTGGGGCTTCGGGCACCGGACAGCGGCTAACGCCTAGTCTGGCAGCGATGGGCGGAGCAGTTGGCGGCACGCAGCCTGTAGTCGCGGCTCTTCGAGCGGCGCGGCCCTATGTGCCATCCCGATGCGTCCCGTGGAGCGAAAAGCGTTCGGTCTCCCCAGCGCTCACGAAGTCCGACAGGAGTGCGTCCGCTGTTGAAGGACCGCTGATCGGAGCGGCGCGTCGCACCCGCCGGCGCCACGACCCGCATGACCCACCGTAGAGTCGCTCCATGACGCGGCATCAGTTCCACGCGTTCATCTCGCACGCCAGCGAGGACAAAGAGGCAGTCGCGCGACCGCTCGCGGAAATCCTCAAAGCGCGGGGCTGGCGCGTCTGGATCGACGAGGCGGAGCTGCGCGTCGGGGACAGCCTCGAGGGGCGGATCAACGAGGCGCTCACGCTTTGCCGCTATGGCGTAGTGATCCTCAGCCCCGCCTTCTTCGAGAAGCAGTGGACGCAGCGCGAACTTAAGGGTCTCGCTGCCAAAGAGGTCGGCTCCGGAACGACCGTCGTACTGCCGGTCTGGCATGACATCACTTACGAGGATCTCCTCGAGCGTGCTCCGGTCCTAGCCGACCGCTTCGGCATCAGGACTACCAAAGGTCTCGATGCCGTTGCCGACGCACTTGTGCGCGTCTTCGATGAGGAAGCCGAACGCCGGCGGCCGGAGCTGCTCCCGCCCGCGCGACGCGGCCAAGCCGGCGGCGAAGCACCTCCGCCCGGGCTCGACGCGCAGAGTTCAGGTCGGCCGGAGCTCCGGCTTCGGGCTTGGCTACGAGCGCACCTACTGCCTCCGGTAGCGGCGGGCCTTCTGACCGCACTCATCCTCGCCGCTGCCGCCATCGGGTTCGGCTTCCTCCGGGACGACGAGCTACCCGCACCGCCGGATCGCCCCACCAACGTCGAGCCCTTCGGTGCGTTAGATGGCCCGACCCACGTACGCATCCTAAAGCGGCGCGACGTCCTCGCCGCTTACGTCGTTGCGGATCAGGTGGCCCATCGGATTCCGGGCGCGGAGATCTACAACTGCAGCGTTGAGTACTACCCGGTTCAGTGGGACGTCGACGACCGAGAGTGGCAGGAGCAGATAGAGCGTGCCGGCGACGATGCCCGCTGTCCGGTTGGTATCGAGCCGGTGATCACACCAAAACTCATCACCGGTGGGTATGTGCTTCGCGAGCGGCGTCGTCCCGGTCGTCCGACCGAGATGTGGCTGGTGGTCGATGGCCAACGGGCGCCGATACCGGACCGTCCGACCTTCGAGTGCCTCACGAGGCGCTACCTCATGTGGGACTACGTCGGAAGCGGTGAGATTCGGACCTTTCCGCTTCACAAGACGCAGCGGCGCGCCCGCTGCCCGTAAATCGCCGGACGCGAGCGATTGTCGGCGGATCGTCAATCGGCCAGGGCGGCAAAGATATTCCGCGTGCGCCTCCTCGCGATCGATCTCACCTCGGTGCTGCTAGGAGGCGCCGTAGGAGCGTTGATGAGCGTGCTCGCCGCGAGCCTGCTCCAAACGCGACTGGAGCAGCTGTGGTCTCGCGTAGCGTCGCGTCGTGCGACCGTCGCGACCCGGACCCCTGGAGCCGATGGGATCTGGCTAAGCACCTACACGTACACGAGCGGAGAGGACGGGCGTGCGCACACGAGCCAGCACTACATCCGCGTCCTTCACCGGGGCGGTCGGTTGACGGGTACGAGCCTGCCGAAGCCCGAGGGCTCGCGCGTAACCCTGACGTGCCGATTTGAGAACGGGCTGGCGATAGGCGAGTGGCGCGAGATCACGTCCAAAGGTCGGCTCTACCGCGGAGCGATCGAGCTGCTCTTGGAGGGCGCGGCCCATCCGCGTGAGCAAGACGCTCGACCACGGCTGGCGGGCGTTTGGGTGGGTCTGACGCGGCGCAACACTTTTCAAACCGGGCCCTGGAGACTCGAGCTCGTCGTGCCGAAGGCGTCGCGACGCGTCCGGCGCGAGTTCGCCGACCGAGGAGATCTGGCGTAGCTGGATCACCCCGTCCTGAGGGCCAGGGGCGGTGCTGCACCCGCAGCGCGCTGCTCGTGCCAGCGCCTGCCGGCCGCGTCAGGGAGCCGCACCACGCGCAGTCGGGAGTCGGATCGTCAGGAGGATGCGCCGGCCTCCGCTTCCTCCTCCGGGGGAGGCTCCTTCAGGCGCTCCATGATCGCGTCGACGTCGAGATCGTCGGTTCCCACACGGCCGAAGTAGCGTGTGAAGCGGCTGACCATGGCCTCCGCGAACGGGCTGACCAGGGAGGCGACCCGATCCATCGCGCCTAGCTCGTCGGGTGTGACGCTGCGGAGTCGCTGGAAGTCCGCGACCAGATCGGGGATCGTGAGGGCAGCCGGCAGAAACAGGTTGCGGTCGTCCTGGCCGCCGGTCTTGTGTCCCACGAGATCTCTGACGCGCCGCCGCGTCGCACCGCTCTCGCTCTCGCGCCACGCTCGGATTCGAGTGTCCTGAGCGATGGGCTCACATGCGGCGAACACGACGCCCTCCGCCTTGTTCCACTCGATGTCGCACGAGGGCGTGACGAGCAGCCACCACCGTTCCGTCTCCTGGCCGGGGCTCTCGCAGAAGAGGTCGCCGACCCCCGGCTTCGTCCCTTCGACTGGAGGAACGATGTACATCTCCGCGGCGTGGACCGTCCCCGGTGCCGGCGGTCCGGGCCCACGACCGCCGAGCTCGGCGGCGAGCCGCTCGATTCCCGGCCCGGTGAGCGACCGGCCGAGCCGCCGCGCCAATAGATAGGCGAGCTCCATCGGGTCGTCGCCCTCTCTCAGCTCGGTCCAGTGCCTGGCCACGAAGTCCCACATGTACGAACGCTGCTCCTCCTCGATCAACCGGAGCAGGGCGCGGTTCACGGCCGGTAGGCGCGTGTCGAACAGCTCGCGCACGGCATCGAGCAGGACCTGGAGGCCATCGGTCTTGTCGTGGACCCGCACGAGGGGATCCTCGAGGTGCCGTGCACGCTCGGGAAGGCCAGTCCAGAAAACCGTCGGGACGAACCGCCGTTGCCGGATCTCCTCAAGCGTGCGGACGCCCTCCTCCTCCTCGGGCAGGGTGTACTGGGGCTCGTAGCCGCCGAGCCGCACGTCCAAGACCACGAGGTCGAACCGGCGAGCCTCAAGCAGCGCGAGTGCATCGGCGAAGGTCTGGAGGCTCTCGACATGAGGCTCGCCCCATCCCCCGATGTCCTCGCCCTGCAGGTACTCGCGGGCCTGATCGAGCGATTCCTTATCGTCGTCGACGTGGAGGATCTGCGCGGGGATCAGGGGCGCGGCGGGTCCCGGTGCGGCCATCACACCCGCCGCCGCAGCGTGACAAGGAAGTTGGCACCCGGAAGGGGACCCGAATCGAGCAGCGCCAGCTCGCCGTCGTAGTAGTCCTTCACGATCTCGCCGGCGATGCTCAGTCCCAGGCCGACGCCATCGGCCTTGGTCGAGAAGTACGGATCGTAGATGCGGTCGCGAATGTCCTCGCGCACGCCGGGCCCCGAGTCTGAGAACAGCACCCGCAGCGCGCCGTCGTCGCGGGACACGTCGACGCTGATTCGTCGGTCGTCAGCCTCGACCTGTTGCAGCCAGTGAATGCTGTTCGCCAGGAGGTTCACGAAGATCTCCTGCAGCTCGGCCTCGTCGACCGTGACCTTGGTCTGCGACGCCGGAAGCTCGACGTGCGCTCCGATGCGCTCGAGCTCACCCTCAAGGACACCGAAGGAATCGGCGATCACCTTCTCGAGCACGATCTCCTTCGGGCGGCCACGTCGCCGCCCGCCGAATGGCTCGATCCTCCGGAACACCGTCGCAAGGACGTTCTCCTGATTGCGAATCCGCTCAAGCCGCGTATGGAGCGACGCGACGAGTCCCTCGGCTGAGAGGTCGCCGCGGGCTATCTCACGCAGCGCGAGGTCGGCCTCTCCGCGGATCTTCGCCAGCGGAGCGCGGCCGTTATGGAGGACGGTGTCGATCAGCTCGCCCAGCGTCGCCAGGCGCCGGTATCGCGAGACCACCTCCTGGGCACGCTCAACCGCCTGCTCGATGTTCTGCTCCGCCTCTCCGAGCAGACCTGCGAGCTCTCGGTCGTCCGCATAACGCTCCCTGACGTAGTCGCGAACCGCGGCGAGGTCCAGACCTGCGAACAGCCCGCCAGGTTTGCCGGGCGGCTCCCTACGAGGTCGGATGAGGTAGCGCTCCGTCTCAAGCAGTCCGATGATCTCGCTGACCTGGTTCTTGAGGTCGTCAAACGCCTGGTTCTGGATCAGCCCCTCGCGGTTCGTCTGGTCGCGCAGATCCGGGTTGCTCTCGCGCGAGATCAGCAGGTAGCCGACGACCTGGTTGTTCGACAGCCTCATCGTCGGGTTCTGGACGCGGCGCGAGTCGAGCTGAAGCCAGTCGTTCCCCCGCTCGCCGTAGGGCAGGACGCGGAATCCGTCCCGGTAGACGTTCACTCCCGCCGCCTCATCGAGGTCATTGCGAACCGTTCGCAGATCGGATCCCGAGAGCTCAGCGAGCGCCCGCATGGCGTCCGTGTCGCGGTCCCAGACGCGGAACTCGACGTCGAACGGACCGCTGGTCGGCTGACGCCCGTTGATGGCAATCCGCCCCTCCCGCTCGATGGAGTCGTCCCGGTCGCGGAGTCCAATGGTCACGCGATAGTTCCCGGCCTCATCAACGTGGCCGCGAAGCGTGTAGTGCGGGTTGCGCAGCGCCTCCGGCGGCTCGACGACCCCCGAGAGCTCCTCAAGCTCAGGCGGAGCCTCCAGGCGGATCGAGAAGCCGTCCGGCCGGTCCCGCTGCTCCTCGAACAGAAACGGCGAGACGAGCCGCGACAGTCCCGTGCGGAGCGCGCGGACCTCGTCGGGCCCCCATCGCGTGCGGAGCGCGTCCATTCGGAGCAGCGTTCCCCGCTCGAGACGCTCGCGTGGGGGCGCTTCGATCTCGGGCCACAGGTGCTCCGCGATCCCACCCGGCGCGATATCCACCGGCTCGGACTGTTCCCAGGCGACCTCGATGTCGTCCAGATACGCGTCGTCGTTGTCGAACAGCCGCCAGTCGAACAGCACGCGGGTCTCGACCGGCTCCCCCGGACGTCGGCTGACGAGCTCGAGATCATCGGCAAGCCGGGAGACTGCGAAGCGGCCGATGCCCTTCTCCCCGAGCACCGATCGTCCCAGCTCCTCGCTGAGCGGAGACCGCCGCCGAAACGCGGTCGCCGGCTCCAGCCAGGCGCCCCTGATGGTGTCCAGCGTCATGCCGTGCCCGTCGTCGACGATGTCGACCCCTCCCTCGCCGGGCTCCAGCGGAGGCCGGAAGCGCACCAGCACCCGGGTGGCATCCGCGTCGTAGGCGTTCTTCACCAGCTCGATGACGGCCACGATCTCCGACGAGATGAGTTCGTCGCCGAGCGTGCGCATGATGCGCGCCCGAGGACGGAGGGGAGCAGAACCGTGCTCAAGCGCCTGTCGCTCAGGAGCGCTCACAGCCCGCCACCCTCCGCGCGCTCTGGCGGTGCCGTGGCCGGCGCTCCCGGCGCCGCGAACTCCGCCGGTGACGAGGCCACGATCAGCTGCGGGCACGCGTCGAGGTTGACCTCGTACTCGACTCGCTCGACGCCGGCCGGGAGTCCTCCAGCAAACGACGCTTCCGAGAGTCGCGGGAAGCCGTCCGCGACCTCGTAAAGACGCTCGTTAACGATGCGGAATCGGACCTCGGCATAGTGGTCGTCGAGCAGTGGTGAGTATCCCGTCTGAGCGAGGCGCGACTCGAACGCATCGAGCGCCTCGCTGTCATCGCCCAGCGCCGTGGTGATCGTCTCGATCAGCGAGACAAGCGCGTTCGATGCGGTGGGCTCCTCGCGCATCCGCAGGCTGAAGACCAGGAGGCGGCCATCCGCGGGCGGGTCGAGCTGATCGACTCCATTGATCCGGTGAACGTGGCCGCGCACGGACGTCGTGGCCTTCGCCTCCAGCGCGAGCCCGGGCCATCCGAAGTCGTGACGGGCGCCCGTCGGGCCAAGCCAGTGTGCGACCTGATCGTGTCCATGCGGCAGAAGCCAGACGGCGAGAAACCACAGCTCGCCGAAGAGGCCGCGGATCTCCTCCCCGGTCAGGCCGCCGGTCGGGGCGGCGCCCCAGAACCGCCGCCAGCGCGCGAGGGTGCCGCGGACCGCGTCCGGCGGATCAACCCCGCGCTCAACCGCCTCGAGGATCGCCGTTGACACGAGGTTGAAGACCTCCTGGCCACTGACCGCGGTGCACATCACGTCTACGAAATGGCGCTCACGCTGCCCCTGGACGGACAGCGCTCGCGTGAGCACCCGCAGACCGCGACTGCGTTCATCGGTGACCGGTTCAATCTCGTGGTCGACGCCGAGCAGGAGGTGGCGCACCCCCTCGTGATCCACGGCGAGGAAGGCGCGGTCGAGACCGGGCACCGCGTCGGCCGCGAGTTCCGCGTAGCCGGGCGACCGGTCGGGGAGCGCGCGCCAGCTGTCGCCGGAGACGACAGGCATCACGCGTCACCCACGCCAACCGTGCCGACCACGTACTCAACCGTTGCCGCGGTGTTCGACGGGGGCATGGCGACCGCGATTCCAATGATGTCGGCCATCCGCGCGGCACGGGTCGGATCGGCGTAGATCGGCTGGCGCTCGTTACGAGCCACGTTCCGATCGCCCTCCCAGCCCGAGAGGCGGCTGATCGGATAGATCAGGAGAAGGCCCTCGCTCGGATCGCGCACCTCGCGCAATCGCTTCCCCAGCGCGCCGGTGTCCGTCCGGGCGCGCTCCCGCTGCTCCTCGGAGAGACCCAACCCGAGATGCGCCGGCGAGGTGATGACTCCCAGTGATCGCGCGTCGCGGAGACGGGTGCGCTCGATGAGGGCGAGCGCGGGTGCGCCCTCAACCCCGAGGTCAAGGGTGCCCAGTCGTTCAGCGGCTCGCTCCTGACCCATCACTCCCACGACCCAGCGGACGAGCTCGCCCTGGTCCGCCTGACGCCGCAGGAAGGCGATGAGAAGCCTCACGATCTCCGGGTTGAAGCGCGCCGCTGTCGGGTCGGTCTGATACGACCGAAGGAAGTCGACGATGCGGTGCCAGTGAACCTCGCGCCACATCGGCTGTCCCGGCGCGCTCTCCCGCTCGGGTGTGCCGAGCGTCGTGAGGAATTCGCGAGTCGCGTCGATGTTCGCCTGCAGCCAGTCCCGGTCGTCGAACGGAAAGACCACGGTCTGCTCGAGCTGGCCGGCGAACGACATGCTCTCCGCCCTGGCCGAACGCATCTTCAGGCGGTCGGTCACGAGGAGGGCCGGATGACGCCTGATGCGCACACCGAAGTCGAGCGGATTGAGGCCCTCCTCGGCGTAGCGGCGAATGTCGGAGCGAACCTCCTCCTCCACGAAGACGAGATCGCGGAACCACTGCTCGAGATCAGCCGTCGTGTAGATCCTGGTCAAATCGGCGTAATTCGATCGGTAGCCGAACCACCGCCCCATCTGCATGAGGGTGTCGTACGCGTTCGCCCTGCGGACGTAGTAGCTGACGAGGAGGCCCTCGAGCGTGAGTCCCCGTGACAGCCTGTTGCCACCGACGACGACGACCTTCAGAGAGCGGTCCCGGTTGTAGTCGAGGATGTCCTCCGATGCCGAGTTCAGCTGGAGCACCTCGATCGGGTGCTCGAGGAGCGAGCCGATGTGCTCGCGAATCCCGTCGAAGTCGACGTCCGCGGCGAGGTCGACGCCGCGTGTCACCGGGCGAAAGTCGGACTCCCACCGCTCGCGGAGCCGGTCCTCGAGGCCGTGCTGCCAGCTGTACCTCCACTCATCACGCAGCTGCGTCATGTGCTGAGCGATCACCTCGTGCAGGCGCTGCTGTACGCGCGTGTAGTGCGTCGTGTGGACGAGCATCGTCGCCGGCTCATCGCCGTCACCGCGCTGATAGCGCGCGGCCCCGGCGAGCACGAAGGCGTCGATGGCATCGAGCAGGCTCGGAGGGAGCTGCGGCTCGAACTGCTGCGCCTCGTCGCGGCTGTGGGGAATGAGCAGGTGGCAATCGTCGTCAGGAACGCGCCGGATGACGTCCATGGGGCGGCTGTCGGCATCGTCGCCCGCGCCGAAGATCCGCTCGGGCCCGTAGTAGTCGTGCGGTCGCGGCAGGTCGACGATGAACGACCGCGGGTAGATGTCCGCACCGACCACGCGGTCCTCGGCCTGGTGGTCGATCAGGACGTTCGCAAACGGTGTCGCGGTGTAGCCGACGTAGGCGACGCGCGGGAACCCATGGAGCAGTCCGCGGATCAGCTCATTGATCCGACTCGGAGGAGACTCCGCGAGCATCTGCGCGACGTCCGGATCATCCCCGTCCTCCTCGGTGTCGGGGAACGGCCGGTTGCTGCGCGTGTTCGGCGACGCCTGGTCGGCCTCGTCGTCAATGACGACAACCGGAAGGGTCTCGCGGGTGCTCGACGGCAGCGTGGCGAGCCATTGGTTCAGGCGGCGCAGGATGGCCGCGTTCTTCTTCGCGACAATCAGCGCGGGCTGACCGCCGGCCAGTGCCGCGGTGTCGACGGTGCCCGGCGTGAAATCGCCCTTGAGGTCGGTCGTCGTGAACGTCAGCCACGTGCGGCGGTCATCGGCCGGCGGCAGCACGCCCCCGGGCTCACTTCCCACAAGCTCGGCGTTCAGCCTCCGCTGCGTCTGCTGCCGGAGCTGGTCATGAACGCCGGTGAGCACGATGAACAGCCGGTACCCGGTGTCGGCCGCCTTGGCGATGAGCGCGCTGTAGTTCGCGGTCTTGCCGCTCTGGACGTACCCGACGACCAGCCCCCGGCGGTCGAAGTCGCGATCGCCGCGCGGATCCTCAAGCGCCCCCAGGATGCGGTCCGTCGCGTCATCGATCGACTGCACCACCGGGGGTGGCCACCTGCGCCCGATGAGCAGCTGCCGCAGGCGCGGCCAGTAGACCCAACCCTGGCGATCGACGTCCCGAAGCCATTCACGATGGCCACGGGATTCCTCGATCATGCGCAGGTCGGCGATGCGGATCGCGCCGTGGGCCTGCGCCTCGCGCTCGAGCGCGGTGCGAACCCGCTCCCTCATGTCCTCCGGAATGAGCGGCTGGCTCTGAACGGCTGCCTCGGGGTCGAGGCTGGCCAGGCGCATGGCGGTACGCGCCAGCCCGAGCGCGTCTTCGAAGTTCATGACCGCCGTCCGCGCATCATTCGCGACCCGCCACCGGTTGAGCCGCGCGGCTCAGAGCCGCGAGCACCCGGTCCAACAGCTCGGGATCGCCCGCCAGCTCCCTCTGGAGAACACCATGCACAACGGCCCACGGGACTGACGCTCCAGGATCGCCTCCATTCGAGTCGCCGGTGCCCGCCCGGCGACCCGAGCCGGTGGCGCCGGTGGACGCGCCGCGGCCGTCGCCCGTCTGCCGATATGCGAGCTGGGCGCGATTGGCGACGGCGCTCGCGATGGCCTTGAGCTCGGCTCGGACCTCGGCCGGGATGAGGACTCGCATCTTGGACACGTTGATGCCGAAGGCCGCGTCCGCGGCGCGGGGAATGTCGATCGCGATGCGCGCGAGTTTCGTGTGCTCATCGGCGGTGCGCAGGCGGTTCCATCCACCGCTCTGGATCATGCGGCCCGCCCGGTAGATGTAGAAGCCCTGCTGGCGGTTCCACTTCCTGGGGCCGCTCGCGGCCTCCCAGGCCCGCGTCGTCGAGAACTGCATCTGATTGGGCAGGATGTAGGGCTGCACCGGGATGGCGTGCGCACGGCCCGCGTACCGCAGAGACACCGTCTGGCGGTCGAGCCTGATCGTCGCTGGCTCGGTTCTCGCGAAGGGGTCCCACGCGTCGATCGGATTGCCCTGGACGGTGATCGTGAGCGGAAGCGCACGGCGCGCCTGCTGTGCCAGGAAACGATGAAAGACCATCGAGAGGTGCGCCTCGATGTCGCGACAGATGCTGGCCAGACCTGTCTCCGCGGCGCGCCCCGACGGGAGCTTGTAGTCGAAGATGCGGTCGAGGGCCTCCCACATCACAACGGTGCCCGGGCCATCGTGAAGCGGCTCGACAAGCTCGTCACGCACCTCGGACGACCCGAGCCTGAGCAGCTGCCAGCTGTCGGCGTCCATGACGTGATCCAGGTCCCACCTGCGGATCTCGATCTCGCGACGGCGCGGGTTGGTCCGCGTGGCGACGGTCAGCCTGCGGCACTGGCTGAGCGACGCCGTCTTGAGGCCGAGACCGAACTTGCCGAGCTCGACCTCGTCGTAGGCCCGGTCCGTGCCGTAGCGCATCGCCTCGTTGAGCCGAGCGGTGGGCATTCCCGTGCCGTCATCGGCCACGCGGATCCACGAATTCTCCCCCTCGAACACGGCCGTGACGTCGACCCGCGTCGCGTCGGCGTCGACGCTGTTGTCGACCAGGTCCGCCACGGCCGACGGCAGCTCGTAGCCGATGTCCCGGAGGGACTCCATGAGGCGGCGAGCCGAGGGGATGACGGTCAGGGTCGATGGCACGCCGTAGATTGTCCTGGTACGGCCGTCCGTAGCGCGGACTACCCCCGGACCACGTCCCCGCGGCCGGTGGCGCACCGGCGCCGAACGGGGCACCCGGTGCAATCGGGTGTGCCGGCGCGGCAGACCAGAGCTCCCAGGTCGAGGAGCGCGTAGTTGAACTCCGCGTTCGCTCCGTCCGAGCCGGCCAGCTGGTAGAGGTCGAGCCTCAGCTGCCACCTGATGGGCTTGACCCGTCCGCGGACACGCCCGACGATGCGCTCGGTGTTGGTGTCCAGCAGCACCGCGCGGCGGCCGAAGCCGAACGTGAGCGTGGCGTTGGCCACGTAGTCGCCGACGCCGGGCAGCGACAGAAGTCCGACGTCGGTCGACGGAACCTGCCCCCCATGCTCCTCGACGAGGACGCGGGCCACCTCGATGATCTTCTCCGTGCGCCAGCGGAGCCCCAGCGAGCGCATCGCCTCTCGAGCCTCCTGAGAGTGCGCCACCATCGCCGCGGGGGTCGGCGCGATCTGCAGCAGCGCCTCATAGACCGGGCGCACCTGATCCGCCCGCGTCCGGTGAAGGCACATCTCCGCCATGAGCACGTGCCACGGGTCCTCGCGACCCCGCCACGGAAAAGTGCGCGCGTTGTCACGATGCCACCGCAGCAGCAGCGTTCTGAATGACGTGCCGGTGCCGCGCGGACGACCGCGCCGAGGCGGGCGGGTCAGTGTGCGCTGAAGCTCGGCGCCGATCGCCTCAGCGAGCAGCGGCGGAACGGCGTTCCCGATCTGCCGATACCGGAGGGACGGCTGGCCTGCGAAGCGAAACCAGTCGGGAAACGTCTGGATGCGCGCGGCCTCGCGGACGGAGAGCGTGCGCGGCTGATCCGGGTGGATGTACCAGTATCCGTCCTTCGCGATGTGCGCCGTGATCGACCGGCTCAGCCCATCCCATTCGAGTCGCTTGTACTTGTCCGAGAAGATGTCCGCGCGGTATCGCTGAAGACGAGCCGGGAGGTCCTTGTAGGTCTGACCCTCGCCCAGCAGCGAGTAGGCCTCAGCATCGTCCTTGCGAACGTCCCGCGTGATGTGGTCATGGATCCACCCGCGTTCCGCCCGTGCAACACCGCGCCGCAGTCGCTGCTGAAGCCGAGTCCGGGCACGGCCATATGCGATGCGCTCCTCGCGCTGCGCGGGTGGTACGGCTGGAAGGTCCCCGATCGCCTGGCGGATCGACGGCCGCGTGGTCGACGGCTCTGGCCAGTCGAACTCCAATCCCGGCCGCAGACCCACGACGAAGAGGCGGCTCCGATGCTGCGGCACGCCGTGCTCATGCGCGTTGAGGATCGCTGCGTCAACGGCGTAGCCGAGCTCACGAAGCGAGTCGCAGAAGCCCACGAGAATCGCGCCCTCATCCCACACGGCGAGATCGGGGACGTTCTCGAGGAGGACGGCGCGGGGCCTGAGCGCCTCGGCCACGCGGATGAAGCTCCGCCACATCTGGGCCCTCGGATCGTCGATCGAGCGCTGCCCGGCGGCCACCAGGCTTCGGATCTTGGAGCGGCCGGCCCGAGAGAAGGGCTGACACGGAACGCCGCCCGCGAGGAGGTCAACCTGGCGGACTCCCCAGGCTGCGAGATGCTCGAGGAAGTCCTCGGGATCGGATAGATCGTCGCGATAGCTGAGCCCGCCGATGTTCGCCGTGTGAGTCTCGAGCGCCCGCTCGTCGTTATCGGCGCCGACGAGCACCTCGAACCCCGCGTCGCGCAGCCCGAGGCTCAGCCCGCCCGCGCCGCAGAAGAGGTCGATCGCCGTCGGCCGCGGCGCCGTCCGCACCCATTCGCGTACCCCGGCGAGATCGAGCGGGTCCGGCGCGTCAGGGTGAGGCGGCAGCTGCAGGTCGACCCCGCGATGGACCGGAACGGCAGGACGCCGCCGGGTTGCCGGCGCAGCGGGGACCGCGGCTACGGCCACGGCGAACTCCTCTCAGCGTGTCGTATCACATCGCGCACGAACATACGTTCCCCTGCGGACGGCACTATCGACGCCCGTCTGAATCCCGCGCCCGCCGGGGCCTCCGGCCGCCCGGCGCCTCGGCCCGCTGGCGATGCTCACGGAGGGCCTCACGAACGACCTCCGCCATGGAGATTCGCCGCTGGAAGGCGAATTCCCGGAGCCACTCGTACTGTTCCTTGGGGAGGCCGATCGGCACCTTGACGGTGTCGGCCCCTGGGACGCGTGGCGACGGCACTGGCGCGCGACGGTACCACGATATCCCGACGTCTCGACGTCCATTGGGGCGCCCGCGCTCAGAATTGCGCCCCACGCTGCGGACACTCAGGGTACGCGGCCGGGCGGTCGCTCCCCGGCCGCGAGCCCTCGCGCATCGACGCCGTCTGGATCACCCAGGTCCAGGTGCTCAGTGATGTCCAGAAGCCCTGGGACGACAATGCGCCCCGGTCCCATGTCGCGAGTGGCGCGGTCGGCGGGAGCGCAGAGCAGGTCGCGAAGCGTCGCCTCCACGGCGTCGGCCGAAGCCGGGACGTCGAATCCGTCGACCTGCGGTAGAGGGCGGAGAGCGCGGCGGCCCCAGCGGCCGTCGACGCGCTTCGTCCAGATGTTCATCTCGGGTTGGAGGCGGATGTGGAGCTCGCGTTCGAGTGCACGCCCGGCGGCCTGATGCAGGCCCGGGCTCGGCGGGAGCACCACGCCCTCTACCTCGGACCACCTCAAGGCGACGAGCCGCTCCCACGCCGCGGGCGGGAAGGTCGCGGCCAGGTGATGGCTCTCTCCAACCGGAATGTCCCAGAGCCTTCGCCGGGAGAGCGTCTCGCCGAGGTACACGCAGCCCTGATTTCGCACCGCCACCGCGTACAGGAGCGGTCGCCGGCCGTCAAAGAAACCACCCGCGCACATGGCCATCCGTACCGCATGTGCGCGGGCGAAGAGAACCCGACGATGGAGCCAATACGACGTCTCGTCCGCCGTCACGGCCTCCAGGGCGTCCTGGAAGAGCCGCTGCGCTCGCCACGCGTCGGTGAGGTCGAGGTCGCGTCGGACTCCGCCGTCCTGACTCATCGGGCCGCGCGATGAACCTTGTGGCCGCTGGAGCTCATCCAACAGAACGCTAGAGCCGACGGCGCTCCGCCGGCCACTCGTGCCAGAACGGTCGGAGACCGACGACAGCCGGTGGGTGTGCGCCTTCTACGACGAGTGCACGATCGGGGCGCAGCTGCTGGAGTGCGGCTGCGCTCGCCTTCGGGCGCGTCGTCGCGCTGGCCGTGATCGACGTGCGCCCGCCTCCGGCCCGGCGGGTGCGACTCGTCGTGGTCACGAGCTCGTCGCCGAGCAGCGACGTCAGGTAACGCTGGGTGGTCTCGTCGGTCACCGGGCCCATGAAGAGCTTCGCGGTCGAGTTCGCGAGGATCGAGTCGGCGGCGTCGCGGTATCGCGTTCGCATCTGCGCGATCGACTGCCACACGGTCGCGAAGCGCACGCCATGCCCCGCGGCCTGAGACAGGTGACCTGGAAGGTCGCGTAGCGGGGCGATGTTCGCGGCCTCGTCGATGAGCACCCGCAGCGTTGGATGGAGCGCGCTACCGGCGTTGCTTCGCTCGGCGGCATGGTGCAGGACATCGGAGAGGATCGATACGACGAGCGGTGTCAGGAGCCGCTGGTGGCGTTCGGACGCGACGATGTAGAGCGTGTTTGCCGTGCCGTCGAGGAGGGCGTCGGCGGTGAGTTCTGCTCGGGCGGTGGCGGCGACCTCGGGAAAGCGATACGCGGCGAGCAGCGAGGCTGCCGACATGTAGGTGGTGCCGCGATTGCGGTCGTCGAGAGCGGCGACGGCTTTGAGCTGACGACTCGCGGCGTGCGCCTCCTTCGCGCGGAGCACTCGCTGCGGGTCCGTGATCTCCTGGCGGTCGAGCCAGTCGACAACGGTGTCGATCCCGGTGCGCATCAGCGCGGCGGCGTGGAGCAGCGGCGCCAGGAGCTTCGCGGCTTCGCCCCGCCAGTACCTCGCGACCTCGGACTCGCCCTCTTGGATCGCGTCGGCGAGCCACTGTGCTCGCTGGAGCGCGCAGGACCAGTCGTCGCAGCGCTCGAGGGGGGTCCAGCCCACGGACTCTGGGCCGAATGGGTTCCAGACAAGGACCTTGCCGTGTCGCCCCCGGTAGGCCGCCGTGCTCGCGAGGACATCGGTCTTCGTGCTCGTGACGATGGCGGGGCCGCGGTGCTCGAGCAGCCACGGGATGACGCATCGCGTGGTCTTGCCGGATCGCGTGGGAGCGACCACGGCGACGTGCGCCTCGCGATCGGCGGCGAGTACCCGCCCGTCGAGGATCCCGAGGGTGAAGCGCTCCGGCACGCGTCGCCGCACGACGAGTGATGGCACATCGCGTGGGCGCGCCCACGCGCGCGGGCGACGACCTCGGAGGTCGTAGGCTCGCCGCCCGAGTCGGTTGCTCGCGGCGAGCGGCTCGAGCCGCCGCGACGCCGCGAGCAGTCCGGCGGCCGTGATCGCCACGAGCCACAGCGCGCCACCCCACCACCCGGTCGCGTCCGGCATCTGCTGCGCGACTCGCCGGGGAAACGCAGAGGCGGGATCCTTCCAAGCGCCATCGGCGACAAGGCGGCCCGACCCTCGTACGAGCTCGACGATGGTCGCGTTCGGGCTCTCGCCCACGAAGAGCCAGACGACGAACGCGGGCACCGCGGCCGCCGCGGCCGCGAGCGTCACGACGACGAGCACGACCGTGCCGACCGGCACCTCCGAGGAGGCATCCTCGGCGCGCGGTGTCATCGCTGGCCTCCCCAGGGTCCTGGCGGAACGGCGTCCACGCGGACACCGACGAGCGTGGCGATCATGAGCACGACGAGGAGGACGAGCGCGACGCGCGTATACCGCGCCGCGTGGAGCAACGCGCAGAGGACCACGGCGGGAACCGCCGCGCGTGGATGGAGTACCAGCGTCGCGGCCGCAAGAGCGAAGACAGCCGCGAGCAGCGCTGCGACGCCGGGGCTTCGGGTCATCGCGCGCCTTCGAGATCGAGGAGCCGGACCCACCGAGCCGGCGGCTGGCCCGGCGGCGTAGGGCTGTGGTCCCAGGAGAGATGGAGGTGGTGTCCGCGGCCGTGGTCGGCGTCGCCGTCGTAGCCGACCCAGCGCCACGGTGGCCGGGGTTGGCCCGGTCGCGGCTCCGCCCAGCGGGCGAGGCGATCGATGTCATCCCAGCTTCCGCCGCGTCCGGGAACGATGTCGAGCGCGAGGCCGAGCGGGTGCTCGCCCGTGGACTTGTGGCCGGTCGGCGCATAGCCCTCGGTGATGCCGATGTTGAACGTGCGGACAAGGAACAGCACGTCGGGCACGAGTCGCTCGTCGATCCGCCTGCCGGGGAATCCGGGGATCGCGACGATTCGTCCGCCGCCGAAGATGCGGCGGGTGCCCCCGACGTCCGCCGCGCCCGCAACCGGGTCTGTGCAAGCCGCGGTGAGCGGGTCTGCGGCCGTGATCTCCCAGCCCTCGACCTCGTATCGCGCGGCCTGGCGGAGGACGTCGTCGACGTACCAGTGCGCGTGGTTGTAGGCGAACAGCGCGCGGCGCCAGTCGCGCGGTGCGCCGCTCGCGCTCAGGTAGTTCGCTGCAGCGTAGATCGCGTCGGCCGCCGTGTTCGGGTCGCGCCGGCCGTCGCCGTCGGCGTCGACGCCGTAGGCGCGCCAGGTCGCGGGCATGAACTGCGTCCAGCCGACCGCGCCGGCGCTCGACGGGCCGAGGTTGCGGCCGAAGTCGGACTCGATCTTCGTGACGGCGGCGAGGACGGCCGGTCCCCGCGGTCCCAGCTCGTAGCGCTGCGCCGCGCCGGTGAAGAACGGCACCAGCTCGGCGGGCACGTCATCGGCCTGGAGGCTTGCGACTGGCTGCGAACAGGAGGCGGCGCTGCTGTGTCCGGCGACGACGGCGAGCCATCCGAGCAGGAGTAGTGCGGCGCCTAGAACGGCGGCGGTCGCGGCGGCTCCTGCCGCGACCAGCTTCGCCGTGACTGGGGCGCAGATCGCGGTGGCGAGCACGGAGGCGGCGCGGTTGCGGCTGGGCTCGGGCGTCATCGCGGGCGGTAGACGCCGGCTCGAGCCCGGCGCTGTCGGCGCTCTTCGCGCAGCCGGGCCCGCTCCTCGGCGGTCCGGCGGCGCACTTCGGCCTTCGGAAGCAGCTGCTCGGCGGCGCGCGCCGGCGCCCCGCGTCCGCTGTTCTGCTCGGCCGCTGCGAGCAGGGCGCGCTCCTCGCCGATGTGGCGCTGCACGACGCCAATGAGCTCGGCACGGCGCGCTGGAGCGGCCTGCGCGTACTCGTCAGGGTCGATGCCGGCCGCGCGCAGGTTGCGCTCGTGGTTCGGCGGCAGGTCGACCTCCGTGCGTCGACGCGCTCGGTAGGCGGCGAGGTCGCGCGGGGAGACCTCGTCGTGGCCCTCAGCGCGGTTGCGCTGGGCGTGCCGGACCACATCGTCGGCGCCACGGACCTGCGGGTCGTCGATGGTCGCGCGGAGGCGGGCGCGGTGATCGAGCAGCGCCTGCTGCTCGCGGGTCGGCTTCGGCGCGTCGATGCCGCGCGCCCGCGCCGCGGCGATCGCCTCGTCGTAGCCCTGGAGGCGGCGGTCCACCGCGCGCAGCTCCCTTGCCGCATCCTCGCGCTGACCGACCCGCCGGCGAGCCACGCCGTGCTCGGCTCGCAGCGCCTGAGCGCCGCGGGCGTCGAGCTGCTCGCGGGCGAGCTCGCCGACTGCGGCCGTTCGCGCCGCGCGGCTCTCCGCTCGCCGATCTCGCAGCTCGCCCGCGGCGCGGCGCGGGCTGCCGAGCGCGGTGCGTGCGCTGTGGCGGGCGCCGCGCGTAAGGGCCATCGCGTAGTACGCCTGCGAGAGCACGCCGCCGAGCCCGCGGCCGCTGGGCTTCAGTGCGCCGGCCGAGACGAAGCCGACGATCTCGTGGCGCTTGAGCAGCACGCCCCACCAGAAGGCGGCGAGCACGAGCCAGGTGCCGAACCAGCCGATCCCCAGCCGCGTGAACGTCCGCGCGGCGGCGAGCACCACGGCGAGAAAGAGGGCGTAGATGAGCTTCGCGGCGATGGCGGTGATCAGCCGCCGCGCCCACGCGATGAACGTCGCCCGGCCGCTGTCGCCGAACGCGGGCGCCAGCAGCATCGCCGGCGCGAGTAGCAGCAGCAGAAGCGTCAGCGCCGACGCCAGCAGCAGCCGGACGGCTAGGTACCCGAGCAGTGCGACGGCGCCGAGCAGCCCGACGGCGATGACGGCGAGTAGCGCGAAGCGGGGGAACGTGCCGCCGGCCTCCTGCAGCTTGACTCGCTCCGGCTCTTTCGACGTGAGCTCGCGCACCTCGTCGGGCAGATCCGCGTCGTCGCCGCCGAGGCCGACGATGTCGCGCACCGGCCCCGGTGCCGGGACGCGGTCGAGCAACCCATCGCCGGTGTCGAGCTCCTCGCCCTTGGTGAGCTTGAAGAGCGAGCCGCGCTCCTTCGACTGCGCGGGATATGCCAGCCACACGTCTGCGTTGGTGACGCTCGAGCCCGAGCGGGCAGGGGCGTCGCACCAGGCGACCGACCCGAACTCCAGCGCGCACCACGGGTCGCGGATCGTCGCGTCGAACACGTCGGCGAGCGCTGCGGCCATCGCCTGGCGCGGCTGGCCGACGTCGACGCCGCGAGACGCCGCGAGCACCGCAGTGCCGGCGTCGTTCGAAAGCCGCGCCGCTTCGCCGACCGTCGCCTGCGGCTGCGAGATCACGACGAGCGCGGCGATCATCAGGCCGACCGTCGCGGCGAGCCCGGCGAGCGTCTGGGTCGTGCGGCGCTGGACGAGGCCGCGCCAGATGCCCCACAGCGCCGCCACGGAAAGAGCGGCGAGGAGCCACGGCTCGCCGAACGCCCGCTGGTGGAGGTCGGCGAGCGTTCGGCGTGCCTCGGGCATCCCGCGGGCGGTCAGGTCGAGCGAGAACGCCCACTCGAGCAGCAGGAGGACAGCCTTGAGCAGGTAGACCAGGCCCATCCAGATCAGCGCGGCGACGTTCTGCAGCGCGCCGAGGAAGCTGTCGCCCATGTCGGTCAGCGAGAAGCCGACGCGCACGTCGAACCCGTAGGCGCTGATCGGGTAGCGGTGGGCGATCGAGCCGGAGCGGCGGCAGTTCGCGCGCTCGCGCGCGCGCAGCGCATGGCGGCAGCTCGGCGAGCCGGCGCCGAGGTCGCGCGACGGATCGGCGTACCCGCCGCTCGCCTGCCGCGCCGGCGTCGTGCTGCGCGGTGCTGGTCGGGACGCGGCGCTGCGCTCGCAGCGCCGGTCGTCGGCCTTGCACGGCTTGCGCTCGCTGTGCGCCACTTCGACCTCGGTGCACGCGGCGAGCGCGGCGACGGCGCAGAGCCCGACGGCCGTCCACCTACGTCGGCGGCCGGTTGCCATTGACCGCCTCGGTTGAACCGGCGCGCGTCGGCGTCGTGTCGAGCATCGCCAGCAGCTGCTCGTCGGCGACGTCGACCTGCATCGCGCCCACACGGCCCTCGTAGTCGCGCAGGAAGCAGCGCCCTCGGCGGAAGGCCCGGAGCTGCGCGCGCATGCGCGCGTCGTCATCGTCGAGCCCGAGCAGCTCGAGCGCGCGAGCAGCCTCGGCGTCGGTCTCGACCCCGAACGCGAACACGGCTCCCGCGAGCTCCGCCAGCGAGGAGACATCCGCAAGGAGCTGCGTCACAAGGATCGGCGTCGCGTTCTGGCTGCGACACAGCCGGTTGATTCGCTGCACGAGCGCCAGGCCGGCGGCGTCCTCCAGCAGCATCCACGCCTCGTCGAAGAGCAGCACCTTGTGCCGCGTCCAGTCCGACCCCATCAGGTGCAGCGCGTACGTCGCGAGCAACCGCAACAGCGCGCGGCCGGTGCGTTCCTCGGCGGTCAGCTCCGAGCGCGGGGTCCCGGGCAGCGGTAGCGTCAGGTTCGCGATGCGCAGCGAGGTGACCGGCCGCTCGCCGGCGGGCGGCGCTGGGCGGGCGCGGTCGGCGAAGCCGAGCCGCAGCAGGCCCGCGGCGGCGTGGACGCCGATCGCGCGCGCGGCGCTCCGCGCCTCCTCGCTGCCGGCCTCGAGCAGCTCGAGCACGTCGCCGCAGGTGCTGCCGTCGACGCCCGCGGCCTGCTCGACGGCCGCGCGGATCTCCGTCTGCCACGGCGCCGGCACCGGCGCGGGAAGCAGCTCAGTCAGGAACGAGTACGCCAGCTCGGCCCGTGTGTCGGGCGGCGCGATGCGGAGCGGGTCGAGCACGCCGCGGTGGTCCTCGCCGGGGCGCAGCTCGATCTGCTCGACGTGCTCGCCGCCGATCGCATCGGCCAGCCGGTGGTCGCCCTTCGGATCGATGTCGACGACGCGCGACCCGGCGAAGAACGCCTGGAGCGCCAGCAGCTGCGCGGTGATCGTCTTTCCCGAGCCGAGCGTGCCCGCACAGAGCACGGCGGGCGGGCGCGACGTGCGCGACCCCTCGGTCATATCGAAGAGCACCGGGTGGCCGGCGGCCGACAGCGTGTGGCCGATGTAGAGCCCGGCCGAGGAGCCGACCGCGTGCGTCGCGATCGGCACCATCGCGCCGAACTGCTCGAGCAGCAGGACATCGTCGTAGCCGCGAACCGACGGCAGCTGCGCGGGCAGGTGCGAGAGGAACAGCGCCAGCTGCTCGCCCAGCGGCCGGTGCAGTCGTAGCGGCGCGAACTCGCGCCGCACCCGCTCGACGCGTCGCTCGAGCTCGTCTGGAGATGCCGCGCCCACCGCGAGGCCGATCTGCGCCCGCAGCAGCGGCGGCCGGTCGCTCGCCGTCAGGTACTCCTCGAGCTCGCGCGCCAGCTCCGGGCGCGCCGCGGTGTCCGCCGTCGGCCCGTGGTCGCCGTAGCTCTCCTCGGTGTAGGCGTGGTCGGCGTCGATGAGCTTGCGGCGCGCCAGCGCGACCGCCTGGTCGTTCGGGATCCAGCGTGCGGCAAAGCACGCGTCGACCGCGAACGGCAGCTCCTCGAGCGGCGCGAACAACAGCTCCGCCTGCCGACCGGGGAAGGTCGCCACCTCCGGGAGCGCGCCAACCGCCAGGAGCGCCTGGTGGCTGTCGCCCTCCTCGCAGACGATCCGCAGCGATCGATCCTCGACGTCGATCGGCTCCTCGAACAGCCGCAGCACGTCCGCCTCCAGCGGCCGGAACCGCCGGCCGCCGTCCTCGTCTTCGGCGTCGAGGACGAGCGCCTGCGGGCGCCAGAACTCATCGAGCCACGGCTCCTCGAGCCCGCGGTGGAACGCCCGTCGCACCAGCCATTGCAGCTCGCGCGTCGACGCCCGGTCGGCATCGAGAAAGTCGGTCAAGCCAGCGAAGGTGCGCGCCTCGCGATCGAGCAGCTCGTCGAGGCGACGCTGCGAGACGCCGCGCGCGTCGCTGAGCCCGGTCACACGACGAAACCTCGCGAGCCGCGACTCCGCGGGTGTCGCCAGCGCCGCCGCCAGTTGCTGCAGCGGGCTAGCTGCTGGCGCAGCCAGGCGGATCGCGACGAACACCTCCGGCCGCAGAGGAGCCCGGCCGCGCAACCGCGCCTCGTGCTCGGAGAGCAGCGCGTCGAATCGCTCAGCGTCGCCGTGCCGGCCGTCGAGGCTCGCGCGCGCCATCGACAGGTAGCTCTCGGGCGACCACGCGCGCGTGACCCTGAGCAGCTGGAAGTCGGCCTCGACCGCGGCGGCGAAGCCGACCAGCGACGACAGCACCTCCAGCTTCCCGGACGCCGGCATGCCCGCGTAGCTGCAGGTATGGACGCGGAACAGCGCCCAGCAGTCCTCGACGTCGCGCGTGAAGACGAGGTTGCGCCACGCGAACGTGAGCGGTCGCCTCACCGCAACACCGCCCTCTGACCCGGAGAGAGCACGAGCCGCCGCCCGCGGTACAGCGGCTGCTCGCCCGCCGATCGGAGCTCCAGCGTTTCCCCGCGCGCGCGAGGCTCGACCGAGAGCCGCAGCAGCGCCACGGCGGGACCGTCGATGACGCCTCCGCGGTAGCGAACGTCGCGTTCGTCGGGCGCGAGCACGAAGTCGCCGAGGCGCTCGGCCCGCCGACGACGGACCGGCGCGAGCGCGACGACCCTCGCGGGCGCGAGCCGCTGCCGCGCCCACGCGAGGAGGAACCAGTGGGCCGGGCGACCGTCGGGTCGGAGTTGCGTCAGCGCGTACGCGATCACAGCGGGAAGCACCGCGAGCCGCACCGGTGTGGGAACGGCGGCGACGAGCGCGCCGACGATCGGCAGACGCGCGAACGCCACGACCGCCGCCAACGCAACGATCGCGTAGGCCACGCTGCGCAGCGGCAGCCCGTACGGCAGCGGCAGCCGGATGCGGTCGACCTTGTGGATCCGCCGCTCGAGGTCGAACACGACCCGGAACGATCGGATCGCGACGCTGCGCCTTGCCTCCTCGCTCATACGAGCGCCCGCCAGACCTCTTCGATGACCTGCTTGACCGTGCCCTGGGCGAACGCGAAGCCGCCGAGGACGAGCACCAGCAGCGCGAGAACCAGCCCGCCGTTGACGTCGCGCCGCGCTAGGACAGGGATGGCGACGAGGGCGGCGACGCCCAGGAGCAGCGCCGTGGCCCACGTCTTGATCTCGTTGCCGAGGTTGCGGCCGAGGTCACTCGCCGCGGCGGCGGGCTCGGCTGCCGCGAGAGCGAGCAGCACGATTGCCGCGGCACCGGCCGCGATCAGGGAGATGTTCTTCATAGATCGCCCTCCAGAGCGATGGGGTTGATGTGGATCGTTCGGACGACCCAGCGGCCACCGAGGCGGAGGACGCTGAGCTCGTAGCGAAGAGCGAGACGGAGGCCGCGTGGAGCGTCAGCCGTGACAGTGATCGCGACACGGCGCGGCTCTGAGGCCCAGGTGATCGCGTCGGTCGATCGCACCTTCAGGCGCAGATCGGGCAGCGAGACGACGGCGCGCGGGTGCAGGTCGGCGGCAAGGTCGTCGCTCTCGCCGGCGAGGTAGTTCCGAACGACTCGCGCCGCGACCGTCCGAAGCTGCCGGTCGTCGACCTCGGCCTCGGGCGAGTCGGCGCCTTTGGTCGCGAGTGCTGGCGGTCCAACCACCGCAGGCGGCGCCGGGACGTACAGCAGCCCGCGCGCGTCGCGCCTGACCGGAACCGCGAGATGCAGCGGCCCGCGAGTCGTCTCCGCGGCGATTGTGATTGTC
This sequence comes from Solirubrobacteraceae bacterium, assembly GCA_036389485.1. Lineage (GTDB taxonomy): Bacteria > Actinomycetota > Thermoleophilia > Solirubrobacterales > Solirubrobacteraceae > CADCVT01. The sequence continues at coordinate 50,197 of DASVPR010000017.1, read as the reverse complement.
CGCTGACGATCGCCCGCCGCGACATCAGAAACCACGCCGGTCCACGTGACGCGCTGCGAGCCCGTCGATGGGACGACGAGACCAGCGGAGGGGTCGGTGGCAGTGCCGACGAACCGCCCGACCGCCCGCTCGTGGAGCTCCGGCGTGTCCGAGTCCCACGACAGGTACGCGCGGGCGAAGGCTTCCGCGACGGCTTGGGCTCGGACGTCCATGGCTGGCTCGCTCCGGATGGGCGCCGCGTCGGGGCGTCGTGGCGAGACGATCGCGCTGAGGCCGGCGAGCACGAGCACGACGGAGGCGACGATCAACGCCGCGCGCGGAGCGCGAGCAAGGACCCTGATCGCCCACAGCGAACGTCCTGCCGAGACTCGCCCACTGCTGTCCCGCGCCATCAGAAGAACTCCCCAGAGGAGGCCGCGGGCACGGGTGCGGCGGGATGGGGCACGACACCCTGAATCGACTCCGGCTTCGGGGCGGCCACCGGCGCGGCCTGAGGCGCCGATTCCGCCGCCGGCATCGGTGCCGGCTCGCGCCGTGCCACGCGCTTTGGGCGGGTCGCGCGGCGTCGCGCCGTTGCCCGTCGCGCGCGGGTCGACGCACGCGGGAGCTCATGCCGGTCCCGGTTGTCGGGCAGCACGAACGCGCGCGCCGGCTCATTGGTCTCCGCGCGAGATGCTGGCCGGTTCTCGCGGCCTCGCGGCATGACTGCGATCACCGCGGCGACCAGCAGCAGCCCCAGTGCGACCCTCGGGAGCGGCCGCGGCGCGGCAATCGTCAGTGCATCGCGCCGACCGGCGTCGCTGAATTCCGCGGAGGCGTCTGCGCCGTTCGGCTGCGTCTGTCCGGCGGGGAGCGCCTCAGCGCCGAACTCGAAGGCACCCGCAGTGCGCGGTCTAGAGAGCATCGCTCTCCATGTCGCGCAAACCCAGCGACTACCCCCCGTGCAGTTTTCGACGTCGGCGTCCGCACCTCGTGGACGGCGCCGCCCGTGACGTCGGCGTGGCGGCGGCTACGGTGCTGCTGCTTGCGCGAGCCGCTCGAGCGCGTCCTGCCGGCTTGTCGCGTTCCGGACGACGGTGCGGCCGAAGCCGATGCTGTCCGCGCCTACCTCGCAGACGTCCCACCCCTGCCGACTGGCGCCCGTGAAGACGACAAAGTGCTGGTCGGCGACGCGGTAGAGGTGGCCCTCGGCGGCGAAGCCCGGCAGGTTCGCGCGGACGAGTTTGGGCTTCGTTGCCATGATGGACGGAAGTCAACCGGGCGGACCCGCCGCGTGCTTCCTTGCGACGCGCGCAACGGGTCTCCATCGGGCTACCTAGGCAGGGTCCGGTCTGCGCGGCGCGGACTCAGCAGGCGACGACGAGGTGGAACGGGATATCCGCGGGGTTGCCTGACGGATCGAACGTCTGGACGCCGACCCTGCCGTCGACTTCGCGCACGGTGATGCGACCCGCAGGGGCAGCGCTGCCGTCGGTTGTGCCGAGCGTCGCCGTGAATGCGCACCCGCTGACGCGCTCGGCGAAGCCAACGACGTACGTGCCGACCGCCGCCTCGCGTCCGCCGCTCGTGGCGTTCCCGCGAACGAGCGCACCCGCGGCGCTGACCGCTGCGAAATGCCGGGCGGCAGCGGCGCCAGGCGGGCCGACAGGTCCGACCGGACCCTGGCGCCCGGTGAGCGATCTGCGTGCGCGAGTGCTGAGGTCCGCGACCTGCAGCGACCGGTTCTTCACGTCCGAGGACCGCACGGCGCCGGCGCGCAGCTGCTGCGTCCCGACGCTGTTCCTCGGAAGCGAGAGCGCCGCGTAGGAACTGCCGCCCAAGGCGATGAAGAGGGCGAGGGTCGCGGTCACGTTCGCGTATGTCAGTCGCTGCCTGAGCCGTCCGAGCATGTGGTCCTCCGGGGCCGTTGCGCTTGTCTCAACCCGTAAAGGCCGCGGTTGTAGCGGGTTCGCCCCTCCGCTGCCTAGAGCCCGCGCACCCGCACGCGGACGACCCGCGATCCGCCGGTTTCGTACGGGTACGTCGCCTCGCGCGGAACCCGCGCGCGGAACCGGTAGGTCTGCCTCCCGCGCGTGCCATCGAAGCGGTAGTCGTAATACCAGCGGCCGCTCCGGCCGGCGCGCGTCGTCGCGAACGTGCGCCACCGCCCGCGCAGAAGCACCTGTAGTTCGACGAGCTTCCCTTCGGGCGGGATGCTTCTCCCGCGCAGCTTGCCGCGCAGGCGCATCGTCTCTCCGTTCACGAACGAGCGGCGGTTCGGGCGGATGGTCGTGCGTGCCCGGACGAGGAGCGCCACGTCGCGTGTCGCGCTGCGAATCGTCCCCGTCCCGCCATAGCGGAAGCGGATCGTCCGGCTGACTCCCTTCGGCGCGCGATACGAGAAGCCGCCACGCCGCGACGTCTTGAGCGTCGCCACCAGCCGCATCGGCGCGCCGGCACGGCGCGCTTGCGAGAAGACGAGCACCTCGGCGTCCTGGATGGGGTTACGGTCCCGCGTTGTGAGCCGTCCGCGGAAGCGAGCAGCGCGTCCGTAGCCGACGCGCGCGCGGCTTCTGTAGCGGATCCGTCGCGCGCCGCGGCGCTTCAGCCCGACCCGGAGCCGGGTCTTGAGCCGGATCGGCATCGTGACCTCCGCGCGCTGCCCGTCAGTGCGCGACTCACTCGTCCGCTCGTTGGCGGCGTGATCAGCTGCGCGAGCACGGAGGTCATAGATGCCGTCTCGCAGCCTCTCGTCGTCGAGCCTCGCCGTCACGTAGTCGCCGTCGATGGTTGTCGACAGCGGCCGCCAGATCTCGCTCTTCCGCGACTTGATCTCGACTTGGGCCTGCGCGATGCCCGAGCCGCGGTCCGCCGCCCGCACCTTCAGCAGCGTGGGGTCGGCGGGGTCGAGCGGCTCGAACGCGAGGTCGGGCGCGAAGTCGTCGAAGCGGAGATGAAGCGGCGCCTCGGCGGTTCGGGAATCGTGGTTCCCAGCCTCGTCGCGAAGCCACAGCTTGAGGACGTAGTCGCCGGGCGCCGGAACCGCCAGATCGCTGATCGAGGTCAGGTCCTTGCCGCTGCGCTGACCCCGCGTGCACTGTCCGCCGGAACTCGGGCAGAGCTCGTACTCAGCGCCGCCGATCGGCGCCACTCCCTTCTCGACGGGGTTTCGCCACGTGACGTCAAAGTCGTTCTCGGCGCGCCATCCCTCGCCGCCCGCGAGCGAGAGCTCCTGCGGCTGGCCCGGCGGCGTGTTGTCGATGAACACGTCGCGTTCGATCCGCGACGCGTTGCCGCCAGCGTCGATTGCCTCCAACGTGAGCCGGTGCTTGCCGTCAGGCTTGATAACGGCTGTGTGGACGTTGGCGTCGTGACCGCCCTGAGGGCACGGCGCCCGCTGCGTGTAGTCGCAGGGCTTAGCGGTCTTCGCGACCTCGACGCCGTCAATGCGCGCGACCGCCTCACGGATGCCCGCGCCGTCGCCCGCGTCGAACGCGACGCTCTGCGTGCCGCTCACCCATCGGTCGCTCCACAAGCCTCCGCGCGCGCCGCCGACGTCAGGCGGCGTGTCGTCGCGGACGCGCACCCTGACGTTCTTCGTGTAGATCGCGTTGAGCCGATCCCGCGGGCACCAGCCAACGCCGCAGCGCGCCTCGAACCGCACGCGCGGCGCGTTGACGCCGTAGTCCCAGTGCCACCAGTCCCAGCCGTAGATCCCGCAGTTCGGGTCGCCTGACGCGCCGAGCCCCCAGAGGACAGTGCCGCCAAGGTCGTAGCCGCTCGCCACGAGCTGCAGCGCCCATCGGCAATCAGGCCGCTCCATCCGCGCGTCGAAGTGGATGCTCTCGACGATCGTCCCCGGCGGCGCGTCGAAGATCTGGTACGCGCCCTGCAGAAAGCCGGACCCGTGCCCGCCCTGCCACACGTTTCGCGCGATCATCCCGTCGCCGCCGTGGCATTCGTGGTACGCGGTCATGCCCGGGTCGGCGACGCTGGCGAAGCTCCCGCTGCCTCCGCCGAAACCGTTGCACGCGAAGACGTCGTAGCCGCCCGCGCGCGCGGCGTCCACGCGCCCGAAGAGCGCGGCGAGGAGGGTGACGAGCAGAGCGAGCAGCAGGCGGAATGGCGGCAGCGGGCGAGGCATGCAGTTCTCCCGGATCGGATGTCCCCCCCTAAGTCGCATCACGGCCCGAACTCCCCCCCTCCATCTTGCGGCGCAGCGGCCGGCGCCGCCGGCGCGCGGTTGCTTCCGAGAGCGCCGGGCCCGAACTCCGTGCTTCCCTGCGGCGCAGGCGACGGCGGCGGCTCCGCCTTTGGGGAGCTGACGGGCGGTGAGGAGCGCTTGCTCGCGCCGCTCTGCTTACGCCGTCGCTGGCGAGCCGTGCTCGTGCGTGCTGGCCGGGGCACGACGCGCTCCGGCCTGACGCTCGTCTGAGCACGGCGCGGCTGGTTCGACGCGGCGGCTGCATCGCTCGGCTGGGGCGAGCGTTCGAAGAGGCCAGTCTCGACGCAGACGCCGGCCGTGCCCCCGACGGCCAGGCACGCCGCGGCGAGCTTCGCTGCAGCGCCGCCGCCGACCCCTGCGGCTCCCGCCGCGCCCGCCTGCTCCGCCGCCGACGCCTGGCCGCCGCCGCGACCGAGTGTGGACGCAACCGTGTGCTTTGCAGCGGCCCACCCATCGGCCGCCTTCTCGAAGACCGCACCGAAGCCGGCGCCCCGCTGCTCGAAGAGGACGGGCGGCGGAAGCGCGACGGCGACGTCGCGCAGCGTCGAACGCATCTCGCGGAGCATCGCCCGACAGGCGGGATCCGCGTCGACCATGCGCTGTGCGCGTGCGCGCTGTTCGGGGCTCGCCCAGCCGATCTCGCACGCCAGCAGCAGGCTGCGCTGCTTGCGCGACCACGCGGTCTCGCCGTCCGTGAGCTCGAGTTCGGACGCGATGGTCTTGTACGCCTTGGTGACGATCTTCTCCAGGCGCTTCGGCGAGATTCCAAGGCGCTGTTGGATCTCGCGCGCCTCGAGGCCCCAGTCAAAGCGCATCTTCAGAACCGCGGCCTGCCGAGGCTCGAGATGCTCAACGACCTGCCGCAGCGCGGCTCCGTCCAGGCGCAACTGGGCCTGGACGTCGGGTAGGTCCTCAGGGTCGCGTGCCAGCGCGACGATCGGGTTCGCGGGGTCGAGCGACTCCGGGTGCTTCTTGCGGACGCGATCACGCGCGCGGCGCCAGGCGATCGTCCTCAGAAGGCCGCGGACGTTCGTCGTCTGGCCGTGGCGCACACGCTCCTCCAGCAGCTCGGCCCACGCCTCCTGGTACAGCTCCTCGTGGTCGGTGAGGCGGGGGAACCCCGCGCGCAGCATGTCGAGCACCGCTTCGCGGTGCGCGACGTAGTCGCGTTCAAGCTGAACGGCCTCTCCGGGCGGCAACGGGCGGCGGGGCTCTGACAATCGGTTCGTGGGGGTCCGCGGATTCTGACGACCTGCTGACAGCCACGTCGCATAACCGCCCGGACCACCCCCCTCCCAATTTGCCCGGGGGGTAGCCGAAGCCGCCGCGCGACTTGGGGGTGTGCGACCAGACCGGTGCAACCTCGGCTGCTGTCGTCGAGCGCGTCTCCGAGATCCGGGGCCGCCGTCCTCGCAGTGTCACCGGCGCCGGCTGGCGCTCCGGCCGCTGTCGCGGCTTCCCTCGCCCTGCGGGCTCGGCTCCGCGCGCCGGTCGCCGGTGCTCATCGAGGGCGTAAACCACCGGAGCACCGAGGAGGCGCTCATGAACAGCACCCAGCAGATCGGCCGCCTGACCGCCGATCCCGACCAGGTCCGCGAGACCGAGCACGGCAAGGTCACCTCGTTCCGCTTGGCCGTGCCGCGCAGCAACGGCGCGTCGAAGAAGGCCGACTTCTTCACCGTCGAGGTCTGGAACCGCCTCGCCGAGACCTGCGCGAAGTACCTGCGCGAGGGCCGCGAGGTCGCCGTCACCGGCCGCCTCGAGCAGCGCGAATGGCGCACGGACGACGACCAGCCGCGCGAGCGCGTCGTGATCGTCGCGCGCTCCGTCGACTTCCTCCGCGGTCGCAAGGTCGACGACGAGGCCTACGGCGAGCCGGTCGCCGCCGGCGCCGCGTCCGACGAGGACATCCCGTTCTAGCCGCCCGGCACCGCCCCGGCGCGCGCCGGGGCGGCGCCTGATCCGCAGAGGAGCGATCGATGCAGGATCGACCGGACCAGGCGGGCATCGAGATCGTCGCCCGCCTCCAGGACGCGCGCGAGCGGCGCGAGCGTGGCTCTCGACAGCTCTGGGCGATGACGCCCGCGCAGCGCGAGGCCGCGATGTGGCGCGGCGAGCTCACGTTCTTGCAGCTGCGCGAGTGGTACGCGCGAGCTCCCCACGAGGTGCCGCTCATCGGCGGCGAGCTGCCGTGGATCGCGGTGCTCACGCCGGAGTGGGCTGAAGCAGACGACGGGTAGAACGCCGGCGGCATCCGCGCGACGGGATACCGTACGCGTGTGTCGTTCGACGGCAAGATCCCCCTGCGAATCGAGCTTGAGGGGCGGCCGGTCCGCAGCGAGACCGTCTACTCGCAGTCGGGCGCGTACGCGCTGACGATCGTGACGACGGTGCGTGGCCCAGAGCTCCCGGTCGAGCTGCATTCCACGTACGTCGGCCACCCCGGCTCACGCACGCATGCGACGCATCTTCGGCTCGGTCCGGAAGCGGGCTCGCCGGAGATCGATGCCGCAGAGCACGCCGACGACGACATCTGCTTGGTCTTCACGCCGCGGAACGCGGTGTACGACCACGCGCACGAGCTGGTCGACTTCTTCGATGCCCTCGGCTACCGCGCGGCGGTGCGCGTCGAGGACAGCGCGTTCCAGACCCTTGAGGCCGTTCCCTCCGGGCGATCGACGTAGCTCCGAGCAGGCGCCGTCTCGCCGGCGTCTGCGTTCACGCGAAAGCGGCAGCTTGAACGCAGCAGCGCCCAGCTCAGACGTTCGGTACGGATCGGGGCCGTGACTGCGGTATGTCGCCGTAGTCCGCAGCATGCCGAACGCCATTCCCGTGTTTTCCGTCGATCGAGCCGCGGCCGCCCTGGTCGTCACCGAACGGCGGTACGGCGCAGGGTCGAGCGCCGAGGCCGGTTTTCCACCGCCACGACGTCAGCTGGCAGGTATCACGAGGTATCGTTGCGGGATGCAGGGAGATCGCGTGACAGTGTTGGTAGCGCTTCGCGATGAGCCTGCAGACGTCGAGCGGGTCGTGGCGTCCCTGCGGGAGTCGGGAGTCGACTTTGCGCGAACCGAGCAACGGGAGGTATCGCCTGGCATCGAGACCCTTCTTGCGATCTCGGTGGCGACTCACACACTGCTCCACGTCTTGCACACATTGCGTGTGACGATGCGAAAGGGAATCGTCGTCGACGGGCAAGCGACAGAAGCGAAGCTTGTGCGTGTCGACGAAGCGTTGCCGCGGGGCGTGGTCGTGGTCCGATCGGCCAGCGGCGACATCACCGTGCGGGAAGGGGAGCCGTTGCGGGAAGAGCTCCTCTCGGTGCTGTCGCGGTCTGGGCGTCGGTCGTGACGAGACGGACTCGGCGGCCGCCCAGTACGGCCTGTGTCCTCGCGACGGGAGGTCCCAACAGCACGTGGCGGTGTGCTGAACGCGGCTGACTACCTGGCGGGGCTCGAAGCTCTTTCGCGCGATCCGCGAGTCAAGCGATCGCCAAGAGCAGCGCGTGCGTGGGCCGAGGATCGCGCCGTACAGCTCGGACTGAGCGATGACGAGCGTGTGGAGTTCGTCGAAGCGTCGTCCTCGGCCGACGAAAGCACCGTGCGGGACTGGCTACGGCGAGAACTCGTGGCGCCGCTCGTCGATGTCTTGCCGCCGGATGCACAACGCGCCTTGAGCGGCGTGCCCGTCGGGTGCCTGGCCGTGCGCGTCGTTAATGCCGCGTCTCTTCGGGCACCGGACGGGCGCCCGGTGGTGGTCGTGAATCAAGGCCTTCTGGCGATGCTCAGCTTTTACATCGAGTTGCTGTTCGACGTTGGGTATCTCGCCGGTACCCGTGGCGAGAGGTTCGCGACCGACCATCTGTACCGAAACTACGCCTTCATCGTCTCGCACTTCGATGCAGAAGGCCGCGTCGCGTTCCCCCGGCCCCTCACGAAGAAGTCCGTCGAGGCGCTGACCAAGGCAACGCTCATGGCAATGGCGGCCGAGACATTCATCGTCTTGCACGAGTTCGCCCACATCGTCGCCGGTCACCTCGCGGTCTCTCGGCCGGCCATCTTCGCCCCGGCTGCAACGAGCACTGACGTCGAAGTGCTACGCCGGTCGCGTCGCGACGAGTTCGAAGCCGACGAGATTGCCTGGGACTGGTATGTCAGGCATAGCGGCGCACACCCCTTGTTGCAGCCGTTGCGGCGTGACCTACGCGAACTCGCGCCGCTGCACTTCTTCACCATGCTCGCGCTGCTCGAGCGTAATACGTCGATCAGTCTCCCACTGACCCATCCGCCCGCCGTCGAGCGAATGCGGCGGCTTGCGCACCGCGCCGACGGGAGCCTTCCAGCGGGGTTCTTCGTCCGCAATGCGGAGAGCGTTCCGCAGCTATCGCTTGACTTCCGGAAGCGCGCACTCCAGGAGTTGCAGGCGGAGATTCCTGATTCGGGTCCTCCCGTCCGTCTCCAGGATGAATTCAAAGCGCGCGAGCGACTACTCGCGACCGTGACGGAACCCGAGCTTCTCCTCCTGATGGCGATGAGTCTCCTGAACGAGGCTGATGACCTGAAGGAACGGCGACGGCTCGACGACGCTGTTGCGGTCTACGACGAACTTGAAGAGCGATTCAGGCACGAGCCCATGCTTCATCCTTTCGTTTTGAAGGCCGCGTTCTGGAAGGCCCACGCGCTCTGCGGTAGGGATCGCTCAGAAGAGGCAATCGCGGCGTTCCAGGACTTCCTAGGGCGGTTCGCAGACCGTGACGAGATTCACCGCCCCTGGCTTGCTGGCTCCCTGCTCTTCATGGCGGTCGAACTTCGCAAGCTCCGCCGCGACGACGAGGCGCTATCAGCAGAGGTGGAACTCGTTGAGCGCTTCGGTGAGGATCCCGAGCTGTACGGGCTGACGTTGCACGCATCGTTCAACAACGGGCTCCGCCTCAGTCGGCTAGGTCGCTCGGAGGAAGCGGTCGCCGCGTACGATCGAATCATCGCCCGCTTCGGGACCACGCCGGACGCGCGAAGGGTCGTGGGCCGAGCTCGGCTTGCGAAGGCCTTGGAACTCAGGCGCCAAGACCATACGGACGACGCGCTGGAGACAACCGTTGAGCTCATCGCCCAGCTCGCGGCGGATCCAGACGGAGAGCGTCAGCTCGTGAGAGAGGCGCGTGAGCTGCACCGGCATCTTTCTTCCGGCAGCGGAAGTGCCGGGGCATCCGCGACCTGAAGCCTCTCGTCCCTCGCGGACGATTGGGTCGTCCCGCTGCTGCTTCGCGCGAGGAGTGCGAGCACGCGAGAGCCGGAGCGTCAAGCGCCCAGCGAAGCGCAGCAAGGCTCCGCATCGCGCCCGGTTCGGTAACACACATGGCGTCGTGTCGCCCGAGTCTGATGCGCCCAACTTGTACACCGGGGTACGGTCGAGTCGATGACGCGTCCGGCTGACTTGCGCGCCGCACTAGCAAGGTTTGAGGAGTTGCTTGGGACCTCTGCTCGCGAGCGTGATTATCAGCAACTGTTCGCCGACTGCCCCTTCGTGCTGTCACGGGCCCTGCCGCTTCGTGTAGAGCCGAGCGACATCGTGCCCCTCGGTCGCCCGGGGCGAAGCGAACCGGACCTGCTCGCGTTTCCCCGAGACCCCGGTCCGATCCCCAGCTACGGCGTGATCGAGCTCAAGCGGCCGGACGCGCCTGTCATCGTCGAGCGACGGAAGGGCCTGCTCTCGCTGAGCGCTGACGCGCAGCTTGCGTTCCAGCAAGCCGCGACCTACAGAGACCAACTCGCCCGGTACGTCCAGACGCCGCCACAGCACTCGCTGATCCTGGGCAGCGCCGTTCAGATCTTCGTGATCATGGGCTTGACGACGGCGCTCGCGCGCAAGCTCCATGCTGACCTTGCAAGAGCGGCGCTCGATCAAAGGCTTCCGGCTGGCGCGAGGTTAATCCCGTACGACGCGCTGCTCGCAGCGTTCAGGTCTTCCGTGCCGCCGCAGATCACGATCCTGGTGCCTCGGTGGGGAAGTGAATTCGAATCCCTAGTGCGTCATCTCGAGGCGCACCGCTTTGACTGGCGAAACTTCGAGGTGACGGATCACGCCCTCGCGTTCTGGGAAGACGCACAACGTCGAGCGGCGAGTTGTTCGGACATCTCAAGCGTCTTCAGTCGTCCAGAGTGGTTCCGAATCAGGACATCCACGGGGCTTGGCTCAATCGCGCCTGAGAGTCCAGCACATTTCGACTTCCCAGCAGCTATCTACCGCTTCCTAGAGGACGTTGTCAGTGAGGCAGAGAAGCGCGGTATTCGCGCAACGCTAGAGCGGTTCGTGGCAGGCTCCCGGTTGCTGCAACGTGGTGCCGACGGTTTGTCAAGGCAGGCGAAGCTAGTACTCCTCCGAGCGGCAGACGATTGTGAACGACGAGGCATCTCTTTCACGCACTGGGACTACTCGGACCAAATCAAGGAGCTGGAGCTGGCGGGGCTAGTGCAGGTGGAGTGGGTCGAGGGTCGCACCGGCGCGATCTACGTACATCCACAAGCTAAGCATTTCCTCGAAAGCGTCTAGAGCGAGTCGTACTGCCGTACTGCCGAGCTGACTCGGTCTTGGGGTTCACGACGCACCGATCCGTGACCGATGATGCCACGGCCGCTCCGCACTGCTTATACGTCATGCCCGATTCCGTCGCGCTCCGCGGCCGTCGTACGTAGCGGCGCTCGCTCAGGTGACGGCGACGCACGTCGGAGTAGATGAGGGCGCTGCGCGCTGCATGCCAGGCCTGCAATCCGGAATTCGCTCGCGCGTTCGCTAGGAAGCCGCGCGAGCGGGCTGCTGCTTCGCGCGAAACGGAGAACTCAGCCCTCGACTGCTGCCTCTTTTCCAAAGCAACAGTCCCGCTCCGCGAATCGCGAAGGGCGCGCACCACCGGCGTCCGTATGCCTCAATCGTCGTCGAGAGTCGAGGCAAGGCGCTTCGCGGTGCGCCGCACCTCAGACGACGTCGACCGCAGGGTCAACTTCAGCAGAGCCTGCGCCACTTCGGTGCGCGCGCCGTTGGAGAGGGCGGCGAGGAAGATGCAGGCCCGCACGGCGCTCGCCTGCAGGAGACCCTTCTCAAGCGGCCGGGCGTACGGGCTCGACGGCGGGCCGCGTCGGGGTTCGCCGCGAGCGAGGCCGGCGATCTCGTCGTATAGCTCGGTCGCCCGGGCCGGCGCGATCACAGGTGGGTCGGCGACGGCGACGCGCGCGAACGTCACGAGCGCAGTCACGACCGCACGGTCGTCCTGCGCGTCGTCCGCGAGCACTTCGGCGGCCCGGTCGATGAGCGCGTCGCGCACGTTCGCGCTCGCGTGCGCGGCAAAGCGCGCGGCCTCATCCCAGCCGTTGATCCCGTCGCGTCCGTACGCGCCGGCGGGAACCGCGTCGAGGCGTCTGGTGATCGTGTCGTCAACGAGCGCGCGAAGTTCCGGGTGCTGTTTGGGCAGGCCGCCCGCGACCGCCTGGGTGAGCGCCTCGTGCGAGCCGTCGGTCGCGGCGTCCACCAGGCGTTGTTGCGTATCGGGGTCCGCGTCGGCGATCCATCTGTGAATGAGCACCGGGAGGTCACGACCGTCGAGGATGGCGTCGAATAGCGCGCGGCCAGCTTGGTCGTGACCGCGTTCGAGCAGCGAGGCGAGCCCGTTGGCGGCGGCCTGCTCGGTCGGGCCGTCCCACAGCATCGCGTCGGTCAGGACGGCCACGGCCTTCTCGGCGTGCCACTCGGGTAGCCGGTCGCTTACCCTCGCGAGCACGCCGACGGCGTGATGCACCGCCCCGGGCAACGCCCTGGTCCCCTCGGCGCCGGCGAGCAGCAGCGAAGTCATCGACGCGATCTGGCGACGGTTCAGATTGTCGGCGATCGCTTCGACGGCCGCGAGCGACGCATCGAGTTCCCACGGTGCGGCGTTCAGCGTGAGCTGCAGTTGCGCAAGGACGTCCACAGGTTTGCCGACCTGGACGGCTCGGGCTGCGGCTTCGCGGGACGCCCCGACGAGCACCGACCATCGCAGCGCCTCGGCCGGGCGCCCGCGCACGTCGGCAAGCCGGGCGAGATGCCCGAACGTACGCCGCAAGCCCGCGAAGTTGCCGGCGCGACGATGGATCGTCGCAGCGAGCAGCAATAGCTCGGCGGCGCCGTCGAGCGCCTCGTCGCGGCGGGTCAGTGCGTGCTCGTCATTTTCGGCCGGGGCGTGAAGGATCCGTGCCAGCGCGCTGCTGATGTACCGCTCGGCACGGGCCGCGGGGACGTCCTCCGACCCGCCGAGCTGGAGGATGAGGTCGCGTGCGCCGTCGGGCAGTGCCCCCATGAGACGGCCCTCGTACTGCGCCACGAGGTCACCGGACAGCAGTGCCTCACCGACTTGTTCGTCGGCGCCGGGCACGTCCGCCCACACGCCGGCGGCGGTCTGGAATACCGCCCGAGCGTCACGCGTCTCCCCTCGGCGCGCGTGACTGACCGCGAGGCGCTGCAGCACGGTCGCGTGCAGCTCCGGACCGGCGCGCGCCGCAAGTTCGACGAGGTCCTCCCACGTCCAACGACCGGTCTCACCGAGCTGCTCGGACGCGTCGAGCTCGTCGACGGCGAGCGCAATCATCCGGGCGCCGGTGAGCCGCGTCGGCGGCAGCGTCGCGCGCGCGGCGCGCGCCGCTCCGCCCGGGTCGCCACGCAGCAGCAGCGCCTCGCACAGCGCCTGGTCGACCGGCCTGCGGTCGGCAACCCGACGAGGCGGTCGTGCGGCGAGCGCGCGCAGCCGGTCGAGGTCGCCGTGGACTGCTCGGGCGCGAGCGAGGAGCCGTTGGTAGTGCGGGTCGTCATCGAGGGCCGCGTAGAGCGGTGCCGCATCGAGTTCGTGGGCCGCTCCGGCCAGATCCCCGTCGAGCTTCGCTTCGGCGATCTCCAACCGAAGCTGCGCCGACGAGCCGGTGCGTCGCGCGCCAAGCTCCGCGCCCCGGAGTCGTTCGAGCAGTGCGATTCGCAGCACGAGTGGGACGTCGTCACGCTTATTGAGCGCCGCGGCGACGGCCCACCATGCATCGGCGGCCTGCTCGCGGGCGTCGGTGAGCGACAGCGCAGCGGCGGCGTCGTACTCGGGGCCGGCGCCGTACTCATGGAACGGACTGCCGAGCACCGGCCGGGTCGCTCGGTCGTGTCGGGGACGGTGCCGCTCGAACACCTCGCGCAGCGCGTCGCCGCTGTCGGGCATGAGCCGGTCGTGGTCGCGATCGAAATCGACCGCTCGCGTCGCCCGCCGAGCCGGATCGGCCCATGCGTCCTGCAAGCACTTCCACCAGACCTTCTCGGACTCCTTGTCGGCGATGACGAGCAGGAACGGCAGCGGCTGGTACTCCGCGTACGCCGCGTCGACTGGCTTGACGACGTAGCGCAACGTGCTCCCGGTCGAGTCGATGTCCTCGAACGCCTTGATCTGCACGAGTAGGAGCGCGCCGTACGCCTTCTTGCGTTTGTCGCGCAGTTCAAGGACGCCGTCGATCCCGACTTCCTCCCGCGCCGTTTGGTGCAGCAGCTGCCCGTCGGCTTTCTCGAATCGCAGGGACGCGAGGCTGAACCCTGCCGCGCCGGTCGACGCGGTGTCCGACCGTTCCTTCCCCTCCTCCGAGGTACCGGGCACCTCGGCAGCGTAATTGCACCTGTCCGGGCCCGCATGCCCTCGTCTCCCACCCTCGACGCTGGACGCGACGATCCAGACTGGTGGTTCCAGCCGCATGACGCCGAGGACTCTTCGGTCGTCGGGGGGTTGACCGGGTACCGCCGGCCTTTATTGCGGGGCGCTCGGCCGCAGTGAAAGCCCGGCAGCGTCGCGGGTGAGCGGCGACGGCCGGCGGCGTCGAGCAGAGCAGCCATGCGGCCGAGCGTCCTCCTCGAGCTGCGCGCGCGAGCCGCTGCTCGTCGTCCACAGGAGTAGTCGCCGGCGACCAGCGGGACGCTGCTCGGATCAAGCGAAGGGAGGAGCACCAACCGGCAGGCGAACGGGGGGCTTGATCGGCCAGCACGAGATGGCTTCGCGTTGCCCAGGATCCCTGGCTGCGGGTAGCGATTCGGCCTGGCCGGTGCTGGAGCGGCGCGCGCTCTAGGCACGGACTACTTGCGCGGGCAGTTGCGCTTGTCGTGTCCGTGGAACCCACAGACGCTGCACTTCCCAGCGTTCGGAGAGACGTCACACGACCGCTTGTCGTGCCCCTGCTTGCCGCACCAAGAGCAAGTGCGAGTCCCAGTCGAGCTCACTGCTGTCCTCCGCGTTATCCGTGGCCGTCTGGGTGGAAGCTTAGGGGCGATCTGTCCTGCCGCCGATGCGCCCGGGCGAATGCTCCTCGTCGTCCGAGGCGGCAGTCGCCGATGGGCCCGTAGCAAGAGACACCCAGGTAGAGCCGAAGCCCGCCGGGCTCAGTCCAGGATGACCGCGACAGCGCGCAAGTCGTAGACGACGACCTCTTGATGAGCGGGGCTCTCCGCGGCGAATACGACCCCGTCGTGGCCCATACGGCGCAGGCACGGCACGATCCGCTTGGCGACCTCGATCTCGCGCTCGTGTTGGCTCATGCGCTGCTTGAGGCGGCCCAGCTCCATGGTGATGTCGAGCTCCAGTTGCGCGTAGACGTCCGAGGGCTTGTGGAGATCGTGGCGGAGCGGGTTTGTGAGTTTGACGGCGGCGGGAACCACCGAGGGCCCGAAGCCAGCGTCCGGCTCGCCGATCGTCAGATAGACGCCGGCCCCGAACTTGCCGCGGCTGCCAGGCCGGAATCCCTCCTGTCGAATCCGCTCGGCGGCCGACGGTGAGCAAGCGTGCCATGCCTGCGCAGACCTGAAGTCGGCGTCGCCGCTAAGTAGCCAGTCGTTTACGTCGTCTGCTTTGAGGACGCGCGATGTCGACGGCTCGTTCAACGTCCTTCCTCCGTGTGCTGGCCGTCGCTGCCCAACCTCATCTCAACCAAGAGAACTACAGGTTTCCGCGGGCGCGAGGCTGGCGACCGCTGCGCTCTCCACGCGGTGCCGCGGAGCGCCAGCCGCGGACTGCTGCTTTCCATGCGAGAGGCGACAGCGGGTCGGGGGCTATCGTTTTTTCCGCGACAGCGCAAGCCGTCCTCGTCAGGCGTTGCCGTCTCGCCGGCGATTGGGTAGCCGCGCGCTCGCTACCCAACCGTCGCCGGTCCTGCCCGGCCCAAGGGTGGCACGCTGCGCGTGCGGATGGGGCCGGGACAGGCCCGCCGCCCGGGTGGGCCGCTTCCGACAAGGAGGCCCACATGGCCGAGCATTCTCAGTCGACCACGGCGGTCGAACGCGACGCCCTGCGCGAGATCCCGCTGTCGCGGATCGTCGTGCCGGACGGCTTCAACCCGCGCGGCGGCGTGACCGACGACGGAGAGCTCGAGGCGCTCGCCGAGACGATCCGTCAGCGCGGCATCCTGCAGCCGATTCGCGTGCGCGCGACCGAGACCGGCGACTACGTGCTGATCGCCGGCGAGCGGCGCTATCGCGCCGCGATCAAGGCCGCGCTCACGGTGATCCCGGCGGTCGTGCGGCCCGCCGGCGCGGGCGACGCCGACGAGGAGGCCGACCTCGTGGCCGACGCGGTGATCGAGAACGAGCTGCGCACGCAGCTCGACCCGGTGCAGCGCGCGCTCGGCTACCGGCGCATGAAGGACGGCGGCCTGACGATCAAGGGCGTCGCGCAGCGGCTCGGCGGCATCCCGGAGAAGCGCGTCCGCGACACCCTGGCCGTGCTCGAGCTCCCCGAGGAGCTGTGGCCGCAGGTCGCCGATGGCACGATCCCGCTGAGCGCCGTGAAGCCGTTGGTGCGGCTCGGCAGGATCCATCAGGGCCTGCCGGCGGTGGCGGTCAAGCGCGTGCTCGACGGGCCGCTGCAGCAATGGGACGAGCCGCTGGCGTGGGACGACGTGATCGCGGACCCGATCTCGGTCGTCGTCGGTGGCTACGAGGAGCAGCTCGTCGACCTGCCCTACGACGTGTTCGTCGCGGGCAACGGCTGCGCCGTCAGCCGCTTCGCGCTCGACGAGAAGGCGCGGGAGAACCTCGCGAAGCTCTGCGAGTTCCTGCCCGGCGTCGAGCCCGAGTCGTTCACCGTGCGGTTCGACCGGACGCGCGTCGAGCAGGCGATCGCCCTCAAGGCGGCGCACCCGTCGCAGAACGGCTACGAGCACCTCATCGTCGGTCACGACGTCGCGTCGCAGCTGGCGGGCGACTACATCGCCGCGTGCCTGAAGAACCAGCGCGAGATGGCCAGGCGCCAGCGCGCGATGCGAGCCGACGAGCCGACCGCGGACGAGCCGTCGAGCGAGGCGGGCGAGAGCGCGTCGCCGGAGGAGCTCGAGCAGCAGCGCAAGGACGAGCAGCGCCGGCAGCGCGAGGCCGACAAGGCCAAGCGCGAGGCCGCGTTCACCCACAACGAGGTCCTGGGCAGCGCGCTCGTCAAGCACCTATCGAAGGTCAAGGTCGACGAGCGCGTCATGAAGATCCTCACCGCGGCGCCCCTCGCGGGCGACCTGGCGAAGATTGCGGCGCGCGGCGCGCGGCTCGGCTTCCCCGGCTGGACCAGCCAGACGACGCGCAAGAACAGCTCGGTCAAGGTCGAGTACCTCCAGTCGGGCGAGGCCGAGAGCAAGGCGCGCGAGTACCTCGCGGGGGCGAAGACCGCGGCGGACATCGCCGGGCGCTCACTCGCGCTGCTCGCGATGGCGCGTTGGGCGAGCGAGGACGCCGTGGCGCAGTCGCAGCGCTCGTTCTACGAGTTGCGCTTCAGCGGCTACGCCTCCGGCGACCGCGGGATGCCGTGGCGCGGCGAGGTCGCGGACCTGCTCGACGAGATCCTCATCGAGCGGCTGCCGCACGAGGTCGCCGAGCCGATCCGGCAGGCCAAGGAAAAGCGCGAGGCGCAGCGCGCCGAGGACGAGCGCCGGCAGCGCGAGAAGGACTCGGTCGTCGCCGAGTTCCTCGAGCGGGCGCCGTCGCTCTCGCGCGACGAGCGCCAGGGCGAGATCCAGCGCCTGCGCGGCGAGTACGGCTACAGCGCGGTGCCGCACGACGTCGGCGCGCGGCTGATGGACCTGCCGGAGCCCGGCGGCGACGACAACACCGAGCCGGCGGAGTCCGCCGCGCACGAAGACCCATCCGGCAGCTGAAGGTCGCGTCCCTCGCCCGCCATCGCGCGGGGGAGGGACGAACCTCCGTCTCCCGGGGCTAGGAGACCTACCTAGAAAAAAGCGCCCCCGCGCCGCTGGAACGGCCGGGGGCCGGCACGGAAGGAGCTTCTTCCATGCGCGACGAGCGTATCCCTCCGGGCGCCGACGAGCCGGCGGCCCAGGACGTCCTTGAGCACGGGGTCCTCCACGAGGTCCTCGTACGACACCCGGCCCAGCTGACCTTCGACGAGCTCGTTCGCGCGATGGGCGAGCCGTCGTTCCTGGTTCAGGACGCTGTGACGCAGCTCGTGGCCGACGGCCTACTCCACCGTCATGGCGACTTCGTTCTCGCCACCCGAGCGGCTGTGCGGTTCGACGAACTGAGTTCCTGACGCCCGGTCGCGAGCCAGCAGCCCACGCCGAGTCCTAACGGTTCGGTACTGCACCCGGGCACGGGCCGACCCCGCCTGAAGAATCGCACGCTGCGCGTGCCTGCACGGCGGGGATCGGCCCCGCACCGGGCGGGGCCTCCCAACTCAGGAGGCAGCAGTGCACGAACCTCCCGGCCCTGCGACGACCGCGAGCTTCGCCGGCGACGAGGCAGACCTCTACCAGGAACACGCCGACGCGCTCTACCGGATCGTGCGGGCCGCCGTGCGTGGACCTGACCAGCTCGTCGAGGACGCATGCCAGACCGCCTGGCTGATCCTGTTGCGCCGGCAGCCCGGCCGCCAGAGCGTGCTGCCGTGGCTGATCACCGTCGCGATCCGCGAGGCGTACCGCCTCAGCCGCCGCGACCGGCGCGACGCCCGTCTTGAGGACCTCATCGCGCAGGACGACAGCGCCGGCGAGGCCGACGGTTGGCACTCGCTGATCCCCGCGCCCGCCACGGTCGAGCAGTCGGTCGAGGCGCGGACGGCGCTCGAGACGCTCGCCGGGCTTCCGCCGCGCCAGCGCCGCTACATGACGCTGTTCGTCGCGGGTTACCGCTACCGCGAGATCGTGGCGATCTGCGGCGTCACGTACACCAACGTCAACAACCACCTGGTCAGGGCGCGGGCGCGGCTGCGCGAGCACCGATAGCCCCAGCCGGCACGGCGCCGGCCCGCCGAGGATGGCGCGCTGCGCGCGCGGAAGGGCGGGCACGGCCCCGCACCGGGCGGGGCCCCGGACCACCAGGAGGTGGGCATGCCCCGCAAGAGATTGTCGGACGACGAGCGCGCCGCGCGGCGGGAGGCCGACCGCCAGAAGGCACGCGAGGCGGTCGAGGCGCTCAAGACGAGCGAGGGCTGGCAGCGATGGCTGACACTGCGCCGGCACTTCCACCGCTACTCGCTGGCCAACCAGCTGCTCATCGCACTGCAGAAGCCGGAGGCCACCCGCGTCGCGGGGTTCCGCGCGTGGCTCAAGCTCGGCTACGCGGTCCGCCGCGGCGAGCGGGCGATCAAGATCTGGGTCCCGGTCCCGCCGTCGAAGAAGAAGCTCGACGAGTGGAAGGCCCGCGGCGCTGATTCCGCCGATCGGCCGCGGACGTTCTTCCGCCTCGGGCCGGTCTTCGACCGCTCGCAGGTCGAGCCGCTCCCGCCGCCGGCCGAGCCCGTGCCGCTCGATCCGCCCATCGTCGCCCTCGAGGGCGACGAACTCGCATCGGCGTGGCCGCAGCTCGTCGAGCTTGCCGCGACGATCGGCTCGCCCGTCGTCGTGAAGGCGCTGCCGGACGGCTGCGGCGGCTCGTACGACACCCAGACGCTCCGGATCGCGATCAACGAGAGCGCAAGCGTCAACCAGCGCGTCAAGACGCTCGTGCACGAACTCGGCCACGCCCTCGTTCGCGCCGAGCCAGACGACGGCGACGGGTCGCTGTCGTACGACGAAGAGGAGCTCGTCGTCGAGTCGGTCGCGTTCACCGTCTGCGGCTCGCTCGGCATCGACACGAGCGGCTACTCGATCCCCTACCTCGCGTCGTGGTCGGAGGACGCCGACCTGGCGACGATCGAACGCGCGGCAGCCACGATCGACCGCATCGCGCGACGCATCGAGGACGCGCTCGACGCCGTCGACCATCACGACGGCCACTCGGACGCGAACGAGCTGCGGCCGGCCGCGTGACCGACGCGGGCCCCGAAGGTCCTCGCCGCCTACGGACGAACCCGGCCGACTCCGCCCCTAGTTCCTCCGACAAGCAAGCGCCCCGCGCCGCAGCAGCGGCCGGGGGCGAGCACGGAAGGAGCCTCTCTCATGCCCGACGATCGCACCGATGAGCCGCGTGAGCAGCCGTTCCTCGAGCCGGGGATCCTCGACCTGCTCCTGACGCGACACCCAGCGCAGGTCCACCTCGACGAGCTCTTCCGGTCGAGCCCGGAGGACCGCGTCCTGGTCGAGGATGCCGTCATGAACCTGGTCGCCGACGGGCTCGCCCACCGTCACGGCGACTTCGTCGTGCCGACGCGCGCCGCGGTCCGCTTCCGCGACTTCGGCGTGTAGTCCGCAGCCGCCGGCCGGCGTCCGGTTCGCCCGTCGGGCGTCTGTCACGCGCACCTGCCGCGCCGGGCTCAGGGTCCACGCGATGACGCTGTGCGACGCCTTCCCGAGCTGGTGGCGTCGGCTCATCGCCCCGCATGGTGCGGCCGGCCCGCCGGCGTCAAGGGACACCGCCTGCGGCGGCGCTTCGCGGCCCTGACGGGCTGCCCTTGACCCCGGCTCTTCGCCGCCTCGCCCCGCCGGGGCCATGACCCAAACCACCACCCGGAGGCGCGCATGAGCGCCACCGACAAGCCGACGCCGAAGCAGCTCGGCTACCTGCGCCGCCTGGCATCCAGCCGCGGCCAGACGTTCCGGAACCCGCAGACGCGGGCCGAGGCCTCGGCCGAGATCCAGCGGCTCAAGGCGAAGCGTCCCGACAGCCGCCTCAACCGCGCGGTCGAGCGCGCAGAGGCTCAGCGCGATCCGGCTGTCGCGCAGCTCGACGCGGCGGCAGTGCGCGACGACGAGATCGAGGGGTACGGCAGCAGCGCGCGCTGGGTCGGCAGCCGGGAGCGGTCGTCATGAGCGCGACCGTGGGCGAGCGCGTCGAGCTGGCGCGCTACACGATGTCGTCCGGCGAGCGCATCGTCTTCGGACAGCGCGTCAACGGCGTCGTCCGCGTGACCGACAAACCGGCGAGCGGCCACGGTCGCTCGTTCCTCGTCGAGCGCGGGCTCACCAGCAACCGCGAGCTCGAGGCGGTCGTCGCCGACTACATCCGCGAGAGCGGGCGCCGCGACGAGCCTGCCGCCATCGTGCGTGTGGGCGACGACCTCGCCAGACTGCTGAGAGGCCGCCCGCACTGACCCGAGCGCGTCCGCCTGCCCATGAAGACCGTCAAGCCGCTGCCAAAGCCTGCTCTGTCTCACGGTGAGATCAAGAGCAAGGTCGCTCCGCGTCCGAGGCCCGAAGCGCCGCCATCACTCCTATGCGGCCGCTTCAGACGTAACACGTGCCGGACCAGGCTGCGCGCGAGCATGGCTCCTCCTACGTCGCGCGACACCGCGCCGCACCCCCCGCCGGGTTCGTAGCGTCAGTGCCGTGTCGCGACGACGTGGCGCGCGGCGGACGCGAGCCGGTGCTGCGGCAGCTCCGATTCCTGGCGCGCACCGTAGTTCGTCCCGCGCCCGGCGCGCCTGAGCGGGAATCGAGCGCTCTCAGGAGCGCTCGAGTTCTTCCGCCTGCGCCGCGAGCTCCGATGCGCGTAGCCCGAGAGCAGCCGCGACACGCTTGATCGTTCCCCAGGCGGGATTTCCTCCGGCCTCGAGTCGAGAGAGCCAGGTCACATCTGCGTCGGCGCGTTCGGCTAGCTCGCGTTGGGTCATCCCGCGCGCCAGACGTGCGCGCTTGATGGCTTCGCCCATCGCGTACTGGGGTTCGCGGCGGCGGCCCACAACCTCGACGCTTGCGGCTCGCGCCGTAATTGGCTTCTATATCAAGTCGTTCGGGCTCGGCACGGCTGGCGCTGCGATCCGAGCAAGCTCTCGTCGGGCGACCAGAGCCCTTGCATTCTCAGATCAGTGAGAATATATTGTTCGTACAGCTAGTACGGAGTTAGCAGTACCGTCACTGTGGTCAACGAGGAGGACCGAATGCGGCTGAGGAAGAGCGCACGATGCGCGGCGGTACTGGGAGCGACGGCCGTCCTCGCTGTCGGCGCGGGCGTCGCGCAAGCGGGGACCGAGCATTACTGCCAGGGTCGGACGATCACGCCGGGCTACGCGTGTTCGAACGGCAACGTCCACACCGGAACGACGTACGTGGAGGCGATCGTCAACCACACCGCGTGTGTCGGGTTCGGGCAGCACGGCGGCGTGTACTACGCGCCGTACCAAGAGATCTTCTTCGCGTTCGCGTGCAGCAGCGGCTCGGGCACGATCGGCGGCTACCGCAACGGTGGCAGCGGCCATGCCGGCGTCGTCAATCGCAACCAGATCACGAACGTGTACATCTACGACGCCCACCAGACCTGGTAGCGGCGGAGGAGGCAGCCATGAAGGTTCGTCTTATCGCCGCGACGCTGTTCGCGATGGGGCTCATCTACCTCGGGGTGTCGTCCACAGACTCGCGCACGAAGGACGCGGGCGCCGCCGACCAGGTGGGCGCCGGTACAACCGCGGGCGACGATCCGCAGCTGCGCAAGCTCCGCGGCTATAACCCGAAGCTCCGCTTGACCGAGGCGACCTTCCTGGTCGCCGACGAGAACGGCACGGTCTGGCTGGTCCCGTCCGACGGCGGTCAGCTGTGCCTCGTACGCGCCGTAGTCGACGGCGGCAGGCCCGTGGGCGCCGACTTCGCCTGCAAGGACGCGGCGCAGGCCGACACCCACGGCATCGTGCTCGGTGCGCCCGGGGAGTACTACGGCTACGCGCCGCACGGTGCCACCGTCACCGCGAAGGTCGGCGGTGCCGCGCGCGCGATCGCGCCGACGTCGAGCGGCGGATTTCGCCTCCCGCCCGAGGCGTCCGAAGTCACGGTCGGCGGCGGCGCGCCCGCCGCGCTCGTGCGGTGAACCCATCCCCGGCCGCAGGTCGGCCTGGCCCCAAGGAGGGCGTTGTGCCAGAACGGATTCAGCGTAGGCGCCGAGCGCGCCGTCGCCGCGTGGCGACGCTCGTCGTCGCGGCGATCATGCTCGCGGCGCCGGCCGGCGCCGATGCGTATGAGAGCAACTGGAGCTGCTACCAGTACGGGAGCGCGAACCGCTGCTTCGACACCGACAGCTTCCACAGCTGGATCGCCATCCAGATGCGGGTGGACTACTTCCTGCAGCTCAAGATCTGCGCGGAGGGCTGGACGGAGGCCGGCAACGTCCGGACCGGGTCGGGGTGCGACCTCAACGACTGGGTGCGCACATCGTGCCTCAGCGCCTCGACGCCGCTATCGAAGGGCAATGGCATCTGGTACAAGAGCGGCGAGCCGAACCACAACATGGCCGGCTACGCGGCGACGCCCAGCGACAACCACATCTGCTGAGGGGACGCCGATGACTCGTTCAAGGAAACTGATCGTCGCCGGAGCCGTCGTCCTCTGTGCCGGCGCCGTCGCAGTCACCCAGGCTGACTTCTCAGGTCCCGAGCGACCGCCGGATTCGCAGGGCCGCCCGCCGGCCGCCAAGCGGCACTTCGCGGCCTTCGCGCGCCCTGACGTCGCGAAGGCCGACGCGGCCTATCGCGCGCGGCTCGAGCGCGGCGTCAAGCAGACCAACCCCGACATCGACGCCGGCACGCTCCGCCTCATCCGCCACGGAGCCGGTCTTGACATGTACGCCGCGGCCGGCACCAGCACCGTCTGTCACACGGCCCGTCTGACCGTGTCGGGCGGCCGGACGATCGCGTCGCTCGGCTGCGGCCAGGCGACCGACGAGGCCGGCGTCCCGCTCGTTCACGCCAGCGTGACGCACGCCGAAGGCGACGCCGTCCTGGTGACCGCGCTCGTCCCCGATGGCGTCGGGCCGCTCACGCTGCGGTTCGCCGACGGCTCGACGTCCGAGCTCCGAGTCGACAACAACGCCGCCGCCTACCACGGCGCCAAGCAGCCGGCAACGCTCTCCTGGACCGACAGTGCCGGGAAGAGCCACGACGAGGACGTCTCGCTCCCCGAGAGCCCCGGCGGAGCGACCGGTTAGACGTTCCGGGCGCGGCGGGGTTGCCGCCGCGCCCGACTGACCGCGTCGATCGACTGCTCGTCCTGAAGGCCGGTGTGGAATACCCGTGGGCGATGTCATCGGCAGATAGGTCGCTCCAGCCTGATCGGAGCTGGCCCCCAGCCCCCCACCCATGACGCGTCGCCGGGTTTCCGGGCCGACGAGTGGCTGGCGACGTGCCTCGGTCTCCTGGAGCGTCCTTCGCTGCGCGTTCTTCAGTAGGGCTGAGTTGCCCGCACGAGGAAGTCGTCGAGCAGCTCCGCCGCCTCCGCCTCATTGCCCGGCATCAGGTGGCCGTACAGGTCGAACGTGACCATGACGCTCGCGTGGCCCATGTAGACCGACAGCGCCTTCGCGTTGACGCCGGCGGCGATCATCAGCGACGCGAACGTGTGGCGGCACTCGTGCAGCGTGATGCGCTCGAGGCCCGCCTCCTCCCACGCGCGGCCAGCGCGGTTGTTGATCGTGCCGGGGTTGAACGCGGAGTCGGGCGTGCGACCGAAGACGAGGCCGTCGCGCCACTCGCACGCGAGGCGGTGCGCCGCGAGGTCGGCGCGCAGGATGCCGGCGAGCGGAACGCTCCGGCTCCCGGCACGCGACTTCGGCTCGACCGGACCCTCCTTGTGGTCCCAGGTGCGCCGCACGTGGATCAGGCCGCGGTCGAAGTCGACCCCGTCCCACTCCAGCGCGCGCAGCTCGCCCATGCGCAGGCCGGAGTACAGCGCCGTCGCCCACAGCGCGCGGTCCCGCTCGAGCGCGTCGAGCAGACGGCGCGCTTCCTCCGGCGAGGCGATGCGCTCCCGCCGTCCGCGGACGGCCGGCAGCTCCAGCCCGGTCGTCGGGTTCACCGCGACCTCGCCGCGCGCCACCGCGCGGCGGAAGATCGCGCGCACCGGCAGCAGCGTGTTGCGAATCGTCGACGGGTCGTGGCCGGCCACCAGCAGGCGGTCGACGAGAGCCTGCAGCTCGGCCCGCCGGATCTTGCTCAGCTGCGCTGCCCCCAGCTCCGGCAGGACGCGCAGCCGCAGCGCCTGCTCGTAGCCGCGCACCACACTCGGCTTATAGACGTCGCCCGAACGGTTGCGGACGGAGCCGTTGACGGCGCCGGCGAGCCACGTCGCGGCGGCCTCGTCGAGCGTCGCGCTGCGCGCGGCCGTCAACGTGCCCTTGCGCAGCGCCACCTGCGCGTCGGCTCGCCACGCCTTGGCCTCCGCCAGGGTCTTGAAGTTCTTGTAGACGCGCTTGCCCTGGCGGCTGTCGTACGCCTCGGCGCGGTAGCGCGGCGAGCAGCCGCAGCGGCCCTGATTCCGCGCCGCGCAACTGCGCGCGTGACGGATCTCGATACCCGCGTTCTTGCCTCTCGTCGTGCTGGCCATCGTTGCTCCTAGGACTCGGACTTGGTGGTCGTCGCCCTACGCGCCGCGTGCGGCCTCAACCGCCAGAGCAGCGTTCTCGTCGAGCCAGCGCTCGAGCTCGCGGACCGGGATCAGTCTCCGGCGACCGCGGCGGACGATGCGCAGCTCGTGCATGACGTGCTCCTCGAGGAAGTCGACGCTGACGCCCAGGGCGTCAGCCGCCTCGCACTTCGAGAGCGCGAGCCGGCCGAACGGGCCAGCGACGCTCCGCACGTGCTGCTCATCGATCGCGCGGCGAGAGGCGGCCATGCCTCTACGTCGCGCGAACCACCTGACCACCCACCCCACACCTCGCCCAAGGCTGAGGTGAGGGGCAGTCGAGGGGCAGTCAGCACCCCGTCCAGGCGGTCCTGGGCGGCTTCCACCGGCCCAACGACCGACCTCGCGCACAGGTCCTCAGCTAGGCGGAAATCCCGATGTTTGCTGAGAATCACTGTGCTGAGCGGAGGGGGAGGGATTCGAACCCTCGGTAGCGGGGTTACCGCTACAACGGTTTTCGAGACCGGCGCGCTTCCTGCCGTGCGCCCCGTGTTCATCCGAGATCACGGCACCCGCCGGCGGTGCTTGGGGTAACGATTGGGGAGGTCGCGCGCGTACGACTAGATATCGGTGGCGGAGCGTGGTCGAGCGCGACCATCGAGCCGCCGTCGTGAAACTCTGCGACGAAGCGTATTGGACCGTCGTCCCACAGCACGACGAACACTCCGCTCTCGTCGGTGATCGGGACAGAACGTCTCGCGCCGGCCGTCTCGACGTACAACGCCCGGACACCTCGGTCGGCAATGCCCGCCAAGGCCGCTCCTCCGCGTGTTCGAACGTAACGTCCGGGTCGGCGTCCAGGGACTGGAAGACACGAAGGTCGGCAGAGCCCTTCCCGGCTGCCGCGAGACGGAGCAGGAGCACCGCCGCGGCGTTGCCGCAGCGGTCGACCGCAACCGCGCGCCAGCATCCGGTTTCCGATCGGCCGGCGCGCACGCCGGCACCGAACAGCGCGTCTCGTGCGAGCGTGTCGAGGTCGGTCATCCCACGAGTCTGACGGTCAGCCCTTGCGGGTTGCCGAGCCGCAACGGGGTTAGCTCTACTTCTCGGTCTTGACATGCCCGAGTAGCTAAGGGATGCTCATCAATGGCCGGTCAAGCACCACGGAAAGGCGGCCGACGTGGATCACTCCTCGGATGCGAAGACAACCGCCAGCGCGATGGAGCGGCGGAAGTTCCTTCTGGCCGGCGGGTCGATCCTGACCGCCGCGGTCCTCGGCCGCGCCGGGGAATCGTTCGCCGACGACGGCCTCGAGCACGATCTTGCGCCCGATCTCGTGATCGCTGCCGTTGCGGCGCGGGAGGCGTCGGGAGCCCTTCGGCTCACGCGGCTCGACAACGCCGATTCGGTCAGGGTCGTGACGACGCAGCGCACCGCACTGCCCGCGCCTGGCGGCGGGAGCCGCTCGGCAAGGGAGGTGCCAGTCGGCGAAACCGTGGTCGTCGTGGCGCCGGACGCCAGCTCCACCGCGCCCGGCGAGACGGTCACCGCCGAGCGTGTCGTGCATTGCAATTTCGGGGTGTGGGCCGACGCCGCACGCCTTCGGGGTCTGCCGAGCTAGCGCGAGCGGCGAACGACCCAGCGTCCCTCCGAGGCGAGCGTCATGGCTCCGCACCCCGGGCCCCGAGCGGTCTCAGCCGACCCGCCGGTCTTCTGCGCGCTGACCCGCTTCGGTCTGCGAAGCCCGCGACATCTGCTGACGCTGCGGCGGCAGTTCTCCACGGTCGCCGGCGACGCGGAGCGCCGAGGTGTCCCAGGGCTGCTGCGCAGCGCGTTCCTCGTCGAGAACGCGTCGACGTGTTACAGCCTGTCGATCTGGAGCGGGGAGCCGTACATCTCGGCGCTTGTCCCGTCTCACATCGACGCAGCCAACGGTGTGTTCGGGAAGCTCGCGCTCGACGAGACGCGCGGCCCCGAGCTGTGGTCGACCCAGTGGAAGCTGGTCACCGTCTCCAACAACCTGAACTGGGACGGCTTCGATCTCGGGGGACTCCTCGAGCCGGATCCGATGCGGGATGCAGCCCATGCCGTCGATTGACTTCCCGGACCCGGGTGCCGCCCAGGACCTCGCCTATGCGCTGCAGCTGCTGCTCGGCGTCGTCTTCACCGCGTCCGTGGCGCCGAAGCTCCGCCGCCCGGACGAGTTCCGGCGCGTGGTGGCCGGATACGACGTCGCGCCCCGGTGGGCGTCGGTCGTCGCGCCGGCGGTGATCGCCGTCGAGGCTGTGCTGGCGCTCGCCTTCCTCAGCGGCTCGCTCGTCGGCGCGGCGCTCGCCGTCGCGCTGGTCCTCATCGCGGTCTTCGCGCTTGCCACCGGCGTCAATCTGCGGCGCGGCCGGCGTATCGACTGCGGCTGCTTCGGTGGCCCCGGCGAGCAGATCTCCGCGCGAAGCCTGTTTCGCCTTGGCGCCCTGGCGCTGGCCGTCGCGGTTCTGGCGATCGGGATGCTGACCGACGCGATCGCGCCGACGACGGTCGGGTGGCTCGCCTCGCATGGCGTCGCGAGCCTCGCGTACGTCGTCGCGACCCTTGGGCTGAGCGTGTTCTTCATCGTCGTGTGCGTGTGGGCGATGCACGCAAAGGAGCTCGCGTTCGTCTTCGGGCGTGGAGGGCGCGGGGCATGAGTGTCGTGTTCGTGATGTCCCTTGCCGCGCTCTGGGCGCTCGTGCTCTTCCAGACGTTCGTGTCGCTCGGTCTCGTGCGCATCGTCCGTGCGGCTGCCGACGAGGGAGGGCTCGCGGCGGAAGAGAGCCGGCTGCAGGATCAGCCGGCGCCCGCGTTCACCGCGGAGGACCTGCACGGCCGGCCGATCTCGAACGAGGATCTCGCGGGCCGTCCGGCCGCGCTCCTGTTCGTGTCGCCCGACTGCTCCACGTGCGGGGTGACCCTGGCGGAGCTCGAGGCGCTCCGGTCCAAGGTCGACGGGGCGGTTGTCGTCATCTGCCGCTCGGAGCGCGAGCAGTGCGTGCAGCTGGCGCAGACCTACGGCCTCGAGGTGCCCGTCATCCCTGACACAGGCTTTGCACTGAGCCGGCTGTTCCACATCGCCGGCGCCCCTACTGCCGTGCTGCTGCGCGCCGACGGCACGATCGAGACGTTCGGACGACCGATGAGTCCCGCGGATCTCGAGGAGACGGTGCTGCGCGCGGGGTGGCACGACCAGAGCAAGGAGTTCGACACCATGATCAACGTCACGCACAGCGAGGTGACGCCATGACTGACCGGATGATCCACCGACTCGGCGTTCTCACCGATCGCCGGAGGTTCCTGCGGCGAGGCGGTACCGCGGCGGTGGGTGCCGCGGCGGCCCTGGCCGGCGCGAAGGCCAGCACCGCGAGCGGCCACTACATCGGAGAGTCCAGCACTCACGGCTGCGACCTCTGCCGCAGCGCCAGCTCGTGCAACTACGTCTGCTCCTGGTGCTGGTGGGGCCACTGCCACCAGAACGTCGGCGGCAGCAGCCGCCATCAGACGCAGTGCTGCGAGGGCTACTCGAACTTCCCCGGCTGCACGGGCGGCTGCACGAGCAGCCTCGCGTGCTCGTTCTACGGCGGGCAGAGGCCCTGCTGAGAGGCTCCGCTCGCGATGTCGTCAAGGCTTACCGCGCTCGCGCTCGCGGTCGCCGCACTCGCGACGGTGGGCGCGTACGTGGCGATCGCGTCGCGGGACGACGAGCCCGACGGCACCGGCGAGGACCGCGACCCCACCGGCTGCGACGTGGCGGCGCCGAAACCCGGAAGCGCCATCTCGGGGACGTTCGGGAGCGAGCTGACCGTCCTCGTCCCTCCGCACGAGGACGACGGGGTGCCGCCCGGCATGACCCAGGGGCGACGGCAGCCCGACGGCTCGATCTACGCGAAGATCCTGTGGCGCCGCGATCCGAAGCGCGCGAGCGGTCGGTTCAGGGTGACCGGACGGCGGCTCGACGGCCCGGGATCGAGGCTCCGCGCCAGCGTCAACCAGGATCACCGGAAGTTCGTGCCGAGCTCGCTCATCTTCTCGGACCCGGGGTGCTGGGCGGTGCGGGCCCGGTCCGGGCGCGCCCGTGTGCGATACGTGGTGCGGGTCGTCGTTCAGGGGCGCGGAGGCTGAGGACTATCGCGACGTGCCCGGAACGTCCGGGGCCGATGCGGCAAGACGCCGCGCACGCCCGCGCCGCCGTGCCGTCCGCGCCCGGCGCGGTCCCCGACGCCGCGCTCGCGCGAGTCTTGCGCCGGACGCTCCGCGCGACGTGGGCGATCCTCGCCGCCGTCGTGATCGCCACGGCCGGCCTAGCGGCAGGCGCGTCCGCCCTTGCGGTCATCCCGCCGGCATTTCTGCTCGGCTGGCTCAACCTCGCCGGACTCTGAGGCCAGAACGTGCTGACCGCACTCACGCCGCCCGGGACGGCGGCGCAGGGACGTCGGGTGTGGCTTGTGTCGGTGACCGCGTACACGGTGTCGGGGCTTGCGGCGAGCGTGGCGGTCGGCGCGGTCCTCGCGCTGATCGGCCGGCTCTCCAGCGCGAGCTTGTCGTCCTCCGCGGGCCTCGCGATCGCCGGCGCCCTGGCGGGGCTGGCCGCGGCGCGGGAGCTATCAGGAGGCCGCCTACCGCTCCTTCAGCCGCGACGCATGTCCAGCCGGGCCTGGGCGAGGCTCGGCCAGCCGCGGGCGGCGATTCTCTGGGGCCTGGACATCGGCTCGTTCTTCACGACCCGGCTGACGTTCGCCGGCGCATGGTGGCTCGCGGGCGTGGCGGTCCTCAGCGCCGACATCGGGCTGGCGGCCAGCCTGTTCGGGGCGTACTGGCTCGGCCGAGCAGCTCCCGTCTGGCTCGGGCCGTGGCTGGTCACGAGCGCAACCCTCACGCCTCGGCTGGCGATCGCGTGGTCCGGGCTGGAGCCACGCTTCCGGTTCGTCAACGCAGGGGCGGCACTGGGCGGGACGGCGGCGCTGTTGATCGTCTTCTCCGGGTGAGTCACCGGATCCGTGCGACGGGGTGTGGCGGAGGCTGCCGGACTGGGAC
Organism: Solirubrobacteraceae bacterium; assembly: GCA_036389485.1. Classification (GTDB taxonomy): domain Bacteria; phylum Actinomycetota; class Thermoleophilia; order Solirubrobacterales; family Solirubrobacteraceae; genus CADCVT01. Next base: position 20,194 of record DASVPR010000017.1, on the reverse strand, counting down.
GGTCCCGAGCGCCTAACGTCGTGACGCCGGGTGGTTCCGCGCCCACCCGACGATCTCGTCGGACCCCGCGATCAAGCTGCCCTCGTCCAAGACGAGCACCGGCACGAAGCTCTCGCCGGTGAGCTTCTTCACCCGGCGGCGACCGCGCGTGAGGTCGGGCAGGAAGGCGAAGCCGTAGGTCCTGACGACCTTCGGATCATGACCGGCCTGACGCAGCGCGTCGGCCGCCCGCTTGCACGGGTGAGCCGCCGGTCGCCAGGACGCGTCCCGGCGCGGCCACGGAACCGGGAACGTCCCCCAACAGACGTAGAGCTTCATCGTCTCGATTCGATAGCTTCCATTATCGAGTAGCGATCGCTATCGTGTCACGGCGATGCCCCCGCGTCAACGGGTCCGCCGGCCTCCGCGTGAGCAGACGCGTCGGGAGATCCTGGATGCAGCTGCACGCGCGTTCGCGCAGCGCGGGCTCCACGGCGCGTCGGTCGAGACGGTCGCCGCGGAGGCGGGGTTGTCGACCGGCGCCGTCTACTCGAACTTCAAGAGCAAGGAGGACCTGTTCCTCACGCTCTACGAGGAGCGCATCGCTGCGCGAGCGCGCGACCTGCGCGACGCGGTGGGCGAGGCGGGGGACGGAGCCGAGGCCGTCGCCTCGGCAGCCGCGAACGTGACACGGGTGTTCCGGTCCTCGCCGGAGTGGCTGCTCCTCTACTTCGAGTTCGCCCTGCTCGCGGCTCGCGACGCGAAGTTCGCCCGCCGCTTTCGCACCGTGCGGCGTCGCGGGCTCGACGAGCTCACGCAGGGCATCGAGGACGGGCTGCGGCAGGCGGGCGCCGATCCCTCGGCCGCCCCACGTGTCGCGCGCGCCGTCCGGGCAGCGACGTGGGGATTCGCGCTCGACCATCTGCTGGGCGAGTCGAAGCGCGACGACGGCACCGTCGAGGACGCTCTGGGGATGATCTTCCGCGGGGCAGTCGCGGATAGGGGGTGAGGCATCAATGCGGCTCCGAGTGACCGAGGTAGCCGACGGCATCCATCGTCTCGAGGACGTTCACACCAACTGGTACGTGCTCGTGTCGGGCGGAAGGCTGACCGTGCTCGACGCAGGCCTACCGCGCGACTGGGACGACTTCGTCACTGCACTCGCGCGGCTCGGCCACCGCCCGGACGACGTCGACGCTGTCCTCATCACCCACCACCACCCCGATCACGCCGGGAACGCCGAGCGCCTGCGCGTGGCCGGCGCGCGCGTCCTCGCACACCGCGACGACGCGCCGTCGCTGCAAGGCGGCCGAGCGATCAGCGTGCGGAGTCGCCTCCGCCTCGTGCGGCGCCCCTGGTACCTGCAGTACATGGCCCGCTATCTGCTGAAGGGCATCACCCACACCCCCGCGATCGCCGAGCTCGACGAGCTCGCCGACGGCGAGGTCGTGGACGTGCCGGGAGCACCGCGCGTCGTCCACGTCCCGGGCCATACCGCGGGCAGCTGCGCTCTGCTCCTCGAGGAGCGCTCGGTGCTGTTCAGCGGCGACGCTCGCGCGAGCATCGCTTGACCAGCTCGCCGCCACCAACGCAGAAACCGTCTTCCCGGGCCACGGCGAGCCCTGGACCGGCGGCGTGCGAGAGGCCGTCAAGATCGCAAGACGGGAGCCGTGATCCGATGACCGAAGCGGGCAACGTCAGACATCCACTCGCCGCGCGGATGTACCAGCGCATCAGCGACCGCGCCGAAGATGCCGGCCAGGCCGAGCATCGCCGCCGGTTCCTCCAGGGTGTCAGCGGGCGAGTGGTCGAGGTCGGTGCGGGCAACGGGCTGAACTTCCGCCACTACCCGAGCACCGTCGACGAGGTCATCGCCGTGGAACCCGAGCCGTACCTGCGCGGCGTCGCCGAGCGTGCTGCAGCCGACGCGCCCGCGTGCACCTCGTCGCGCTGCCCGGAACCTGCTGGCGCTGCGGCGGGGAGGTGCTGCCGATCGTTGGCGTCCTCGTGCCCGGCGCGACCGGCGCGCGCTTCCTGGACTTCCCGGCGGTTGCGGGGCGGCTGCGCGAGAAGGTGCCTGCGGCGCGGCTGCGGGCGCTCCGGATCGGAGCGATCCGCCGGCGAACGACGCGACGGCGTCCGGCCGGGTACGCCGCCAACGCCTGCATCCACTGCGACGCCGTGCTCGGAGAGCACCCGCTGCGCGAGGATCTGACGACTTTCCTCGCCGAGGGCGGCTCTCTCCGCGAGCTTGTAGTCGCGCAGCTTCTGCTGCCGGCCCGCGAGCGCTGCGTCCGGTAGCGCGGCAGTCCGGACCACGGGCGCACCTCTGTCGGAGCCAGCGAAAGGGAGAGCCCCGAGCGTCCACGTCCAAGCGGTGGTCCGCCGCCGATACCTCGCGGCTGTGCCCCCGCTTGCCGAGAGGACGTGCGTGGGTGTAGCTCTGCCTCCCGACGGCATCAGCAGCGAGCGCAGGCGAGAAAAACCGGGTCGTTCCGGCTGCAGTAGCGAGCTCGGTTGAGGATGCCGTCGGGAGAGCCCGGGTCCCGCGGGAGAACGCGAACGGGACCGGGCGGGTCGAGGCCTACGGCTCGATCATGACCGCGCGCTCGCGGTCACCGGCGCGGCGATCGTCATGGGCGAGCGCCGCGCGGCGCGCACGATGGCCGCGCTGACGGCGAGGATCGACAGGAGGCCGAACCACTGGAGGGCGTCGCCCATGCCGTCGCCCCAGTACGGCTTCAAGGGGCCGACTTCCACCGGGATGAGGTGAAAGTGCGTGAACGCGGTGATCTCGATCCAGGCGACGACCGTGGCCACCCGCGCGGCAGATCGGTGCTTGAACGCGATCAGGGCGCCGGCGATGAGGACCGCGAGGAGGCTCGAGAGGTGCTGCGGCTTGAGGAACGTCTCGAGCGCGCCGGCCGACGCGTCGATCCGCAGGTCGTCGAACACGGCGAGGTTGAGGACGAGGAGAGCCAACAGCGCTGCGGTCAGCCCGAGCAGCAGGCGGCCGGGCGGCGGGCGCGACTCGGTTGTGTGCGTTGCGGTGAGTGAGTTCATGGAGCGATCATAACTTTGTTATGTCTGCGTGTCAAGCCCTACGCTTCAATGGATGCCGAACTCCACGACCACGCGCGAGACACTCCTCGATGCTGCGCTGCGCCTCCTCGCCGAGCGCGGCCCCGGTGGACTCCGCGTGCGCGACGTCGCGGCGGCGACCGGCCAGTCGACGATGGGCGTCTACACGCACTTCGCGTCGAAGCAGGGCCTGCTCGAGCAGCTTTACCTCCATGGCTTCAGTCGCCTCGGCGCCGATCTCGACGCCGTCCCCTCCCACGGTGAGGGCGCGCAGGAGCTGCTGGCGTTCGCTCTGGCCTACCGAGCGTTCGCGGTCGACAACGAGGCGCTCTACGGCCTGATGTTCGAGCGCGCCACCCCGGATTTCGTGCCCTCCGACGCCAGTCGCCGGACCGGGCTGACGACGTTCGAGATGCTGGCGGCCCGTGTCGCCGACTGGCATCCCGAGCGTGCCGACCCCGCGTCCGATGCCCACCTCATCTGGGCGACGATGCACGGCCTGGTCACCATCGAGCTCATGCACGAGCGCTGGGGCGGGCCCCTCGTCGAGCACCTCAGCGGCGATCCCGAGGGCAACTACGAGACGGCCATCCGCTCGCTCCTCGAAGCGCTCGACGGCCGCGACATCGAGCCCGCCTGATCGCGGCGCGGGGCCTCGGCGCCGTCGAGTGGCGGGGCCGACGGCGCGCTCGGCCGCCGCCCTCCTGGATCACCGCAGCGGGCTGCTGCTAGCGCGCTTCACCCCGGCGCGCACGCAGCAGCCCGCCCGAATCAGGTGGGCGGGCGTTCGGTCGTCTCGAAGGCCCGCTCGAGCGCGGTGCTCGCGAGCACCTGCGCGACAGCCGTGTCGTCACCGCGGACCGCGACGAGCCGCGCCCCGCGGCGACGCGCACGCTGGTGCGCGCTGACGAGCGCCGCCAGGCCGCTCGAGTCGATGAAGCGCACCCCGCGCAGGTCGACGACGACGGTGGCGGCGTCCCCCTCCTCCGCGCACAGCGTCTCGTTCAGCCGGGCGACGGTGGCGAGGTCGACGTCGCCCGTCGCGCGGACGGACAGGCGGTCGCCGGTCCGCTCGACCTCGAGCGACAGCGGCTCCGCGGGGACGACGGGGTCGCGGGCCGGGAGTTCGTCGGGCTCGTCGAGCGAGATCCCCGGCAGCGCTCGGTCCAGCCACTGCGGCAGCCACCATGCGCGGTCGCCGAGCAGCGTCACCATCGCCGGCGCGATGACCATCCGCACGATCAGCACGTCGATCAGGATCGCCAGGCCGAGGCCGAGGCCGAACATCTTCCCGATCAGGTCGTCCTGCAGCACGAAGCTCAGGAAGACGGCGGACATGATGAGCCCGGCGAAGACGACGACCTTGCCGATGCGGCCCATCCCGTGGATCACGCTCTCGCGCGGCGTGTCCCCGTGGTTGTAGGCCTCGTGGATCCGGCTGAGCAGGAAGACGTTGTAGTCCATGCTCAGCCCGAACAGGATCGCGAAGAGCATCACGGGCAGGAACGAGATGATCGGGACGCCGGAGTCGGCGCCGATCAGGCTCGCGCCGATGCCCTCCTGGAACACCGCGACGACCACGCCGTAGGCGGCCGCGACCGACAGGAGGTTGAACAGGGCCGAGACGAGCGGGACCCAGAGCGAGCGGAACGCCATCACGAGCAGCAGCACCGAGAGCCCGATCACGACCGAGATGAAGAGCGGCAGCCGGCCCGCCACCCTGTCGGAGAGGTCCTCGAACCCCGCGACGTTGCCGCCGACGTACGCCTTCAGCGGCGTGCCCTCCGTGGCCTTCGGGATGACGTCGGAGCGCAGCCGGTCGAGCAGGTCCGACGTGCTGGCGTCCTGCGGCGCCGTGGTGGGCGTGGCGAACATCGTCGCCATCTCGCCGTCCTCGCTGAGGGTCGCGGGCGCCGTCTGCGCGATGCCCGGCGTCGCTGCGACGGCCTTCTCCAGCGCCTCGAGTTGCGCCTCGGTCTCCGGCGCACCCTTCGGCGTGTTGACGGCGAGCAGGAACGGCCCGGTCGATCCGGCGCCGAACGCCCCCGTGAGCTTTTCGTAGGCGATGCGCCGCGTGTCGCCCGACGGGTTGTTGCCGTCGTCGGGCTGGCCGATGCGCATCTGCGTGACGGGAAAGGCGAAGACCAGGAGCAGCGCCACGCCCGCGGCGATGGACACCCACGGACGGCGGGTGACGATCTCCCCCCAGCGCGTGAACGCGGCCGACGGCTCAACGTGCTCGGGCTTCTTCGGCACGAGCCTGCGCCCGAACGCGCCCATCATGGTCGGCAGGATGGTGAGCGCGGAGACGACTACCGCCGCGACGGCGATCGCCGCGCCGAGGCCCATCTTCCCGACGAACGGCACGCCGATCACGAGGAGCCCCGCGATGGCCACCATCACGATCAGCCCCGCGGCCACGACCGCGCGGCCCGACGTCGACGCCGCCCGCGCCGCCGCCTCCTCCACGGAGTCGCCGTGGGCGCGCTGCTCGCGGTAGCGGCCGATGATCAGCAGGGCGTAGTCGATGCCGGCGCCGAGGCCGAGCATCAACGCGAGCACCGCGGTGAACGTCGGCAGCCCGAGCGGCGCGGAGACGATCGCGAGGACGATCTGGCCCACGGCGACGCCGACGAGCGCCCCGATGAGCGTGGCGCCCATCGCGGCGAGCGAGCGGAACAGCAGCGTCAGCAGGATGATCGCCACGAACACGCCGATGAGCTCGCCGATCGGAGCGTCCTGCTCGGCGGCGAGGTCGATCAGGTAGCCGCGGGCCTCGACCTGCACCGCGGGCTCCGCGCTCTCGCCCGCCGCGATGAGCGCCTCACCGTCCTCCTTCTCGATCTCGGCGACATCGGTCGAGTACCGCACGTCGACGGCGGCCAGGCGGCCGTCCTCGGACAGCTGGCCGCCGGGCTCGAACGGATCGGCCACGAGCTCGACGCCGTCGAGCTCGCGGACGTCGGCCAGAGCGCCATCGATCGCCGCTCGCGGGCCGGGATCAGAGACCTTTCCCTCATCGACGGTGAAGACGAGCGTCGAGTCGGCGCCGCCGAATGCCGGCGAGTGCGCCTGGAACAGGTCGACCGCCTGCTGCGACTCGGTTCCGGGAACGGAGGGATCGTCGCTGGCCTCGGGGCTCGCGCCGGCAAGGAGGACCAGCAGCACGAGCACGACGAGGGCCGCGAGGCCGCTGCGCTTCCAGTGCGACGAGAGCGCCCGCGCGATCCGCGCGAGGACCCCGGTCGCCGGCACGGCCGGGGCTCGTTCCGCGGGCGCGCCCGCCGAGGGCGAATGCGAACTGCGCTTGCGTTCCATGGTTTGACCTTCCGTCGCCGCCCCGCCACTTGGGCAGGGGGACTGATGGGAGAGGGAGTGCTCCCGCCAGGACGAGGGTGTCCGTGGCGTCGCCGGCCGGTTGCTGGTCGGAAGGTCTCGCCGCGAAGTCGCTTCGCGACAGCGGTGAACGGGTGTCAGCCGACACTAACCGATCCGCGGCGTGCCGCGCGCGAGACGGACCCGCCCCCGGTCGGCCGCGACCGCCTAACCCCGGCGCATCAGCCGGCCGACCGCGGCCATCAGCTCGTCGGTCATCTCCTCCGGCGTGCCGCCGTGGCCTGCGATGACGCAGTGGCGCGCGTGCTCGTCCATCAGCCCGAGCGCGACCTTGTCGAGCGCCGCCTGGGCCGCGCTGATCTGCGTCAGCACGTCGATGCAGTAACGATCGTCCTCGATCATCCCGGCGACACCACGCACCTGCCCCTCGATGCGGTTCATGCGCTTGAGGAGCTGATCCTTCGTGGCGGAGTAGCCGCCCTTGCGGGTGCTCTGGGTGGTGTCGGTCGCGGCCATCGTCTCGATCCTCGGGTCGGTGATGTGCGACACAGTGTAGCTACCCCCCACGGGTATATGCTACTTTCGTCTCAGGCCATACCCCCAGCCCGTATTGAGGAATCCATCATGAGGACCGAGACCCGCACTGATCGCACTTACACCGTCACCGGCATGACCTGCAGCCACTGCGTCATGTCCGTGCGCGAGGAGGTCTCCGAGGTGGCCGGCGTCGCGGGCGTCGACGTCGATCTCACCTCCGGTCGCCTGACTGTGCGCGGCGACGGGTTCTCCGACGAGGCCGTCGAGGCGGCCGTCGAGGACGCGGGTTACGAGGTGGCGTCGTGAGCACGGCGGCGAAGCTGGCCGGGTTCGCGGCCACGGTTGCCCTCGTCTCGGGTGGAGCGGCGCTCGCCGGCGGTGGCATCGACCCTGATCGTGAGACCGGCGAACCGGCACACGAGACCAGCTCCCCTGAGGCGGGCCACGGCGGCTCGGGGAGCGCCGCGATGAGCGAGCAGCATCCCGTTCGCGGCCTGGCCGTGGCCGAAGACAGCCTGCGCGTCGTCGTCGACGATCCCGAGCTCCGCCGCGGCATCCCAGAACACCTCACCTTCCGAGTCGTCGACGACCGCGGCCAGACGGTCCGTGACTTCGACGTCGAGCACGAGAAGCGGATGCACCTGATCGTCGCGCGGCGCGATCTCACCGGCTTCCAGCACCTGCACCCGCGGCAGGAGGCAGACGGCACGTGGACCACCGACGTCACGCTCGAGGAGGCCGGGTCTTACCGCCTGTTCGCGGACTTCGCCCGCGAGGGTGAGCCGCACACGCTCGGCGCTGACCTGCGCGTCGACGGCGAAGCGGACCTCCGGCCGCTCCCCGCCCCGGCGGCCACCGCGAAGAGCGACGGCGGCTACGACGTCCGCCTTGACCGTGAGGGGTCCGAGCTTCGCTTCGCGATCACGCGCGGCGGCGATCCGATCGAGGCCGAGCCGTACCTCGGCGCCCGCGGTCACCTCGTCGCGCTGCGCGAGGGCGACATGGCGTTCCTCCACGTCCACCCGCTGGAGGACGAGCCGACCTTCGAGGCCGAGTTCCCGAGCCCCGGTGCGTACCGCCTGTTCCTGCAGTTCAAGCACGAGGGCCGCGTCCAGACCGTCGCCTTCACCCAGGAGGAGAAGTAGCGATGGCGTCTACGACCACCGAGCACGTGGAGCTACCGATCACCGGCATGACGTGCGCCTCGTGCGCGAACCGCATCGAGCGCAAGCTGAACAAGCTCGACGGCGTGAGCGCGTCGGTGAACTACGCGACCGAGAAGGCCACCGTGGACTTCGATCCCTCGGCCGTCGCCCCCGAGCGGCTGGTCGAGGCGGTGGAGGCGGCCGGCTACGAGGCCGTGCTGCCGAGCGACGAGCGGGAGGCCGCGCCCGAGGACCTCGACGAGCTCGCACCCCTGCGGACGCGCCTGATCGTCTCGGCGCTCCTGGGCGTGCCGACGCTGTTCATCTCGATGATCCCGGCGCTGCAGTTCGACTACTGGCAGTGGCTGGTCCTTCAGCTCGCGACACCGGTGATCCTCTGGGGCGCGTGGCCGTTCCACAAGGCGGCGTGGGCGAACCTGAAGCACGGCACCGCGACGATGGACACGCTGATCTCGGTCGGCGTGCTCAGCGCGTGGCTGTGGTCGCTCTACGCGCTCTTCCTCGGCGACGCCGGCGTGGTCGGGATGACGATGCCGTTCGACCTCATCCCCGAGGCGGGGTCGAACGAGGATCAGATCTACCTCGAGGTCGGCGCGATCGTCACTGTTTTCATCCTCGCGGGCCGCTACTTCGAGGCCCGCGCCAAGCGCCGCGCCGGCGCAGCCCTGACCGCGCTGCTCGAGCTCGGCGCCAAGGACGTCGCCCTCCTCGACGAGAGCGGCGAGGAACGCCGCGTGCCCGTCGAGCAGCTCCAGGTCGGCGACCGCTTCGTCGTCCGGCCTGGCGAGAAGATCGCGACGGACGGCGTCGTCGAGGAAGGCCACTCCGCCGTCGACCAGTCGCTCCTCACCGGCGAGTCGGTCCCCGTCGAGAAGGCACCGGGCGACGCCGTCGCCGGCGCGACGGTCAACGCGGGCGGACGACTGGTCGTGCGCGCAACGAAGGTGGGGTCCGACACCGCCCTCGCGCACATCGCGCGCCTCGTCACCGACGCGCAGTCCGGCAAGGCGCCGGTCCAGCGGCTCGCCGACCGGGTCTCCGGGATCTTCGTCCCGATCGTCATCGGCCTTTCGGTCGCCACGCTCGCTTTCTGGCTGGGCGCCGGCGAGGGCGCGGAGTTCGCGTTCACGGCGGCGGTCGCCGTCCTGATCATTGCCTGCCCCTGCGCGCTCGGGCTCGCGACACCCACCGCGCTGCTGGTCGGCACCGGGCGCGGGGCCCAGCTCGGCGTCCTCATCAAGGGCCCGGAGACCCTCGAGTCCACCCGCCGCGTCGACACGATCGTGCTCGACAAGACCGGCACCGTGACCACGGGCCGCATGAGCGTCGTCGACGTCCTCGGCGGGGACGATGTGCTGCGGATCGCGGGCGCGCTCGAGGACGCCTCCGAGCACCCGATCGCGAAGGCGATCGCCGCGAACGCCCGTGAGCGCTTCGGCGCGTTGCCGGCCGTCGAGGGTTTCGCCAACCGAGAGGGTCTCGGCGTCGAGGGCATCGCTGACGGGCACGGCGTGCAGGTCGGACGCCCCTCGCTCATGGCTGACTGGGGCCTCCAGGTCTCGGATGAGCTCGCGGCAGCGCGCCGCGCTGCAGAGGCGCAGGGGCGTACGGCTGTGCTCGTCGCCTGGGACGGCGAGGTCCGTGGCGTGATCGTCGTGGCGGACACCGTCAAGCCGACGTCCACCGAAGCCGTCGCGGCGCTGAAGGAGCTCGGCCTCCGGCCGGTCCTCCTCACCGGCGACAACGAGGCGACCGCCCGCGCGGTCGCCGCCGAGGTCGGGATCGACGAGGTCATCGCCGAGGTGCTCCCCTCGGACAAAGCGAACGTCGTCAAGCGGCTGCAGGACGAGGGCCGCGTCGTCGCCATGGTCGGCGACGGCGTCAACGACGCCCCCGCCCTTGCCCAGGCCGACCTCGGTCTCTCGATCGGCACGGGCACGGACGTTGCGATCGAGGCGTCAGACCTGACGCTTGTGTCGGGCGACGTGCGCGCTGCCGCCGACGCGATCCGGCTTTCACGGAGCACGCTGAGGACGATCAAGCAGAACCTCGGCTGGGCCTTCGGCTACAACGTCGCCGCCCTTCCCCTTGCGGCGATCGGGCTCCTCAACCCGATCCTGGCCGGGGCAGCGATGGCGTTCTCGAGTGTCTCCGTCGTCGCAAACGCTCTGCGGCTCCGCCGCTTCCGCTCTCTCCACGCCTGACCCGGAAAGGGCCTCTGATGGCTGCTCTCCCGGCATTGACCGACAACGACTTTCGGGCCGAGGTGCTGGAGTCGGACCTTCCCGTCCTCGTCGACTTCGGTGCCGACTGGTGCCCGCCGTGCCGAGCGATCGCGCCCGTGCTCGAGGCGGTTGCCGCCGAGCGTGATGACCTTCGGATCGTCGCGGTCGACACCGACGCGAACACAACGACGGCAGCGCGCTTCGGCGTGCAGGGGCTTCCGACGCTGATCCTCTTCCGCCATGGGCAGGAAGCGGCGCGGATCGTCGGGGCGGCGCCCAGGGCCGCCTGATCGCCGCGCTCGAGCCGGCGCTGAGTTGAAGCCGGCGGTGCACCTGCGCTGCTAGGCGTCCAGCCAGACGCAGCTGATGCCGTGCTCGTTGAACGTCCGCTCGACCAGCTCGGCGCGACCCGGGGTTGACGGTCGTCGCTGGAATTGGATCGCCGCCTGCATCGTGCCGAAGTCGAGCGACGGGAGTACATGTAGTCCTCGATCTGCTGGACGTACTTCGCGAGGCGCCGGCGCAGCCCCGCGTCGGAGAGACGATCGAGGTTATCGGTCTTGATCTCGACGATCAGCCCGTCGTTTCCCGACCCGATCCGACCGCGGATGTCCGTGAAGCCGCGGCGACCCGACGAGTACTTCTCGAGGCCTGGCCGATCCACGAACTCGACATCCATCCCGTCGCGTCGCCACGAGTCCTTCTCCTCGCGATCGTGTTCGCGTCCGCGCCTCAGGTGGAGTGGCTCGGCTCGCTTTTCGCCCACCCGAGCAGCTTGACACCGACGCACCGCGCGCTCATCGATCGGGATCAGGTGAGCGCGTCTGGTGGGCGGAACAAGACGTAGTGGCGCCGCAGCGCGTCGCCGTGCGTGTCTGGCCGCAGCCCGCCTCGAATGACCTCGCTCGCCACCGCCCCGGCGGCTCCGGTCGCCGCAGCCGGGAGCCCGCCGGCGGCGCCGGCGACCGCGCCGCCGAGAGCGCCTGCCACGAACGAGACCAGTCCGGCGTTGCCGAAGACCCTCGACCGTTTCGCCTCGTCCAGGAGTTGTTCGCGCGCATCAGCCATGACCTCATCGATCGCGTCCGCGAGGTCGACTCCCGCGCCGAGTTCGTCCCGCAGCCGATGCGCGCGTTCCAGCCCGAGGCTGAGCCGAGCTCGCCACGTCGCGAACGCGTCGCTTCCCTGGCGGATGGCGACGACGTCGCGTACGTCGAGCTCCTCGATGTTGGGAACCGGCGTGCGCGCCAGCTGACGCACGCGCAACTCGACCGCCGGATCCGGACTCCCGATGAACAGCAGCCTCCCGAAGAGCTCGGATGCGCAGAGGATGTCGTGCCTTCGTCCGAATCGCCGCTGGTCGTCCAAGGCCGACGCCACGATCGACATCGTGTTGTCGATGACCGCACCGGGCCGCAACGAGCTGACGACGTCGATGAACACCTTCACGACCTCGACGTCCGTCTCTGACAGGGCTTCCTCGACAAGGTCGAGGGGCGGACTCCGGTCGCCCGCCCGGATCTTCTTCCAGAGCGACCGCAGCGCGGGGTTCAAGCCCTCGATGTATCCCGCCTCAAACGCGTCCCACAGTTCGTCCTTGTCGGAGTGCCTGAGGGCGTCGGCCATCTCCGCGTCGGTAGGCGACTCATCCGCTCGATCGTCCATCGCGACGAAGAACGTCTCGACGACTCCGGCATCGATCAGCGCGTCGACCTCGAAGAGAGAGACCACCGCCGCCTCCACGAACTGACGCGACAGCCTCCGCGTGTGAGCCGGGCTGGTCGCGTGCATCTCCGCCGCCAGCGCAACCGGGTCTTCGATCACGAGTCCGTGGCTGTAGAGGAGCGCGCGGATCACACTGTTCGAGAACGTGTTACTCCCAACCTCGCGCGGGTTCATCGCGGCCAGGACGCTCAGGCCCGCTGGACCCACACCGTCGACGAAGCCCTGCGCCCCGCGCGATAAGAGCGACGCGCGAGCGTTGACGAGCGGCCAGACCTCGTCCGGCGGCACAGCGCGCGTCGGCGCCGGCGGCGAGGTCAAGAGTCGCTCGACAAGGGCGTCCACTGCTTGGTCGGACGCGCCTTGGAGCGCCGCGATGGCTTCTGGCCCGTCCGCCTCGCCGACGTGCTGGCGCACGATGTCGAGAGTCGACTGCAACATCGGTCAAGTATCGCTGCGGATGATCTGACGCGGGCATCCGAGTGACGTGCAGCACACGCTCTAGATACCCATGCCGGGTATTGGTATCATAGGAAAGCGAAGGAGTCGCTGTGTCCACCCGCCTTCCCCTCATCGACCCGGACCACGCCGACGGCGCCGTCAAGCAGACGCTCGACGAGCTCGCGAAGCGCGGCCCGCTCGGCCCGATGATGCGCGGCATGGCCAACTCGAGCGCGCTTCTGCGCGGCTACCTCGAGCTGACCCGGGCGATGAAGCGCAGCCACCTCGACCGGCGCGTGAGCGAGCGCGTCTCGCTCGCCGTGCAGGAGTGGGTCGGCTGCGACTACTGCCTCGCCGCGCACACTGAGGCCGCCCGAAGCCTCGGCCTGACCGAGAGCGACATCGAGCTCGCCCGCCAGGGGACGGCGACTAACGCGAAGATCGCTGCGCTCGTCGCGTTCGCTCAGCAGATCGCGGCCGCGCCGTCGGAGGTCTCCGACGAGCAGGTCGCCGAGCTGCGGGAGCTCGGCTGGCGCGACGAGCAGATCGCTGACGTCGTCGGCCTGGTCGCGCTCAACGTCCTCACCGGCAGCTTCAACCTCGTTGCCGGCATCCACTCGACGACCCCAGCAAGGAGCGCTGCATGAGCGACGTCTTCCGCGCGTGGGCCGCGGCCCGTCAACACCTCGATCAAGGAGCTTCCAATGCAGTCCGCAAACCCGCGGCGCTGGTCGGCCCTTGCCGTCATCGCGCTCGCGCAGTTCATCGTCATCATGGACACGTCGATCATCGGCGTGGCCCTTCCCGAGATCCAGACGGACCTCGGCTTCTCCCCCGACGACTTGTCGTGGGTCTTCAACGCCTACGTCATCGCCTTCGGCGGCCTGCTCCTCCTCGGGGGCCGGCTGTCCGACCTGCTCGGCGCGAAGCGGATCTTCGCCGCCGGGTGGGCCATCCTCGCCGTCGGCTCGCTCACCGCGGGTCTGGCGGAGTCGACGACCGTGGAGATCGTCTCGCGCGCCATCCAGGGCGCGGGTGCCGCGCTCATCGCGCCGTCGGCGCTGACCCTGCTGATGATGCTCTTCGGCAACAACCCGAAGGAGCTCACCAAGGCGTTCGCCATCTACGGCGCGGCGGCGCCGGCCGGCGGCACCGCCGGCGTGTTCCTCGGCGGCGTGATCACGGAGTGGATCTCGTGGCCGTGGGTGTTCTACGTGAACATCCCGATTGCGCTGGTCGTGCTGGCGCTCATCCCGTCGCTGATGCCGAGCGTCGAGGCCCGGCCTGGCTCGATCGACATCACCGGCGCGCTGACCGCAACCGCGGGCCTCGCGCTCACGGTGTTCGGCATCGTCCGCGCGCCGGAGGAGGGCTGGGGCTCGAGCGCCACGCTCCTGGCGATCGGCGGCGGCCTCGCGCTGCTCGCGGCGTTTGTCGCGATCCAGCAGGGGCGGCGTGACCCGCTGATGCGCCTGAGCATCTTCCGGACGCCGAACCTCGCGGCAGCGAACGTCGCGCAGCTGCTGCTCGGGGCCGCGTGGATCCCGATGTGGTTCTTCCTGAACCTCTACCTGCAGCAGGTGCTCGGCTACGGCGCGTTCGAGGGCGGCGCGGCGCTGCTGCCGATGACCCTCGCGATCATGGTCCTGATGGTGGTGGTGGCCCCGAAGGTCATCAGCCGCGTCGGGTTCAAGACGCCGATCGTCGCCGGGATGCTGCTCCTCGCGGCGGGCATGCTCCTGATGTCGCTCGTCCGCGCGGACGGCAACTTCGCGGTGGACGTGCTCCCCGCGTCGCTGATCGCGGCGACGGGCATGGCGCTGGCGTTCATCCCCTCGCTGGGGACGGCGATCCAGTCGGCCAAGCCCGAGGAGGGCGGCCTGGCCTCCGGCATCGTGAACACCTCGTACCAGGTGGGATCGGCGCTGGGCCTCGCCGTCATGACCGCGGTCGCCACGTCGCAGGGCGCCGACAAGCTCGGCGACGTCGCGGCGCTGACCGACGGCTACTCGGCCGCCTTCCTCGGCGCCGCCGGGATCGCCGTGATCGGCGCGCTCCTCGCCGCCGCGCTGCTGCGAGTGCCGAAGGGCGTCGCGGCCGTCGCCGAAGCCGACGTCAGCGACGACAGCCGCGAGCCGATCGCGGCCTGAGCGAGAGAGGAAGATCCGACATGGCTCACGGCACTCACATCCTGATCGCGTACGACGGGTCCGAGGACCCGCGGCACGCGATCCATGAGGCGGCGATCCTGCTCGCCGGCGCGCACGCGGTCGTGCTCTACGTGCGGCAGCCTGTGGAGAGCATCGCGGCGCACCTCGAGGGCCGCGCGGCTCTCGAGGACGCCCGGCGGCTCGACCAGGCCACCGGCGACGCAGCCGACCACGTGGCCGCCGAAGGCGCGCAGATCGCCCGCGCGGCCGGGCTCGACGCCGTCGCGCAGGTCGCGATGTCGATCGGGGCGGTCGGCGACACGATCGTCGCCACCGGCGACGAGCTCGGCGCGGCCGCGATCGTCATCGGCTCGCGCGGCCGGCGCAGCGTGAAGTCGCTCCTGCTCGGGAGCGTCTCGCACCACGTCGTCCACCACGCGCGACGCCCCGTCCTGATCCTGCCGTCCCCCGCGCTGGCCACCGCCAGGAGCCGGGTGGACGAGGAGGCGCTGGCGGGCGCCTAGAAGGACCGGCATGCGGGGCGCCCGGGATGCAACGGGCGCCCCGCTCGCCGGGACGGTCCGCCGCGACGGGCTGACGCCGGCAGCGCCAGGACGATCTCGCGCGCTGCAGCGTGAGGGGCCCCGACCACGTGGCACTGGCGCCGTCATGCCGCTGTCGCGCCGCGGCTGTGCGGATGCGACACACACACCTTGACTCCCGGTCAACTCAGGTAGAGGATCGGTCTCGGCCGGTTAGGCGGGGCCGGCTTCAAGAGTTCGGAGGAACCATGGAAACGCTCTCCCGCCCGGAAGATCGTTACGACGTCGTCGTGATCGGCGGTGGCCAGGCCGGCCTCGCGATCGGCCACCAACTCGCCCGGCAGGGCCGCCGCTTCACGATCCTCGAGGCGGCGTCCCAGCCGGCGGCCTCGTGGCGAACACGGTGGGACTCGCTTACGCTGTTCACGCCGACGCGCTACGACGGCCTCCCCGGCCTGCCGTTCCCCGGCGATCCGGACTCGTATCCCGTCCGAGATCAGGTCGTCGACTATCTGACCGAGTACGCGCGGCGCTTCGCGCTGCCGGTCGAGTTGAACAGCCGCGTGAAGGCGGTGCGCCGGCACGACGACCGCTACGTCATCCAGCTCGCCGACCGGGACTACGAGGCCGACCAGGTCGTGGTCGCGACCGGTCCGTTCCAGACGCCCTCCGTCCCGGCGCTGGCCGCGGATCTCGACCCCGGCGTGGTCCAGTTCCACAGCGTCGAGTACCGCAACCCGGAGGCGCTGCCCGACGGGCCGGTGCTGGTCGTGGGTGGCGGGAACACCGGCTTCCAGATCGCCGCGGAGCTCGCAGCGACACGTGAGGTGCACCTGTCGATCGGCTCTCGCCAGATGCCGCTGCCGCAGCGGCTCCTCGGGCGCGATCTGTTCCGCTGGCTCGAGGCGACGGGGCTGATGCGGCGCACGGTCGATTCGAGGATCGGTCGGCGGATGAAGGACCGCGACACCCTGATCGGCACGACGCCGCGCAGCGCGCGCCGCCTCGGCATCCAGCTGCACGGCCGCGCCACGGCCGCGTCCGGCTCGCAGGTCACGTTCGCCGACGGCGCGCGGGGAACGTTCGACACCGTGATCTGGGCGACGGGATACCGGCTCGATCACTCATGGATCGACGCGCCCATCTTCGACGCCGACGGCCACTCGGAGCACGCCCGGGGGGTCACCGCATCCCCGGGCCTGTACTTCCTCGGACTGCCGTGGCAGCACACGAGAGGCTCGGCCCTCCTGGGCTGGGTGAAGGACGACGCGGAGTACCTGGCCGCGCAGATCGACGCGTTCGCGCCGCCGACGGCCGCCGAGCCTGTCACGCGCGCTTCCTCCACGCCGGCAGAACGCGTGGCCTGAACCACATGGAGATCACATGACACCGACCACCAATCGCTTCCCCACCGACACGACCGGGCTCGATCAGAGCGGCCGCCCGCAGACCGTGGAGGTGTCGGACGGAGCCGCGTTCGACCTGCGGATCGCGCCGGTCGTGAAGCAGCTCGGCGAGCACACGGTGCGGATGCTCGCCTACAACGGCTCGGTCCCGGGCCCGGCGCTGAAGGTCGCGGAGGGTTCCGAGATCCTGGTCAACGTCGAGAACCAGGGCGACCTCGAGGCGACCGTGCACTGGCACGGCCTGCGGCTCGACAACCGGTACGACGGCACCCACGAGACCCAGCGGCCGATGGAGGTGGGCGACCGCTTCCAGTACCGCCTCCAGTTCCCCGACCCCGGCGTCTACTGGTACCACCCGCACATCCGCCAGGACTACGGGCAGGAGCTCGGTCTCTACGGGAACATCCTCGTGGTCCCGTCCGACCCTGACTACTGGCCGCCGGCGCACCGCGAGGAGCTGATCACCCTCGACGACATCCTGATCGAGGAC
Organism: Solirubrobacteraceae bacterium; assembly: GCA_036389485.1. Lineage (GTDB taxonomy): Bacteria > Actinomycetota > Thermoleophilia > Solirubrobacterales > Solirubrobacteraceae > CADCVT01. The sequence goes on along the minus strand of DASVPR010000017.1, from coordinate 3,119 downwards.
GGGCAGGTCGCGCCCTTCAGCCCGGAGGAGACGACGTACTCCGCGATGGGCCGCTTCGGGAACCAGATGCTGGTCAACGGCGAGCCGGAGCTCGCCCTGACCGCGGACGCCGGCGAGGTCGTTCGCTTCTACTTCACGAACACCGCCAACACCCGGGTCTTCAGGGTCGCCTTCCGCGGCGGCCGGATGAAGCTCGTCGGCGGCGACAGCGGCAGGGTCGAGCACGAGGAGCTCGTCGACTCCGTGGTGCTCGCTCCGTCGGAGCGCGTCGTCGTGGACGTGCTCTTCGACTCCGTCGGCGAAGCGGCGCTCGAGCACCGCACGCCGGAACGGACCTACACCCTCGCGTCGATCTCGGTCGGCGACGGCGTGGTCGACCCGCGGGCCACCGAGGCGTTCGCGACGCTGCGGACGAACCCGGAGCTGGTCGCCGAGCGCGAGCGGATCGCGCCCGACCGCGACCGCGAGCCCGACAAGACGATCGGCTTCGTCGCCGAGATGGACTTCGAGGCGCCCGAGGGCGCCGTTGTCTACCAATGCCCCATGCATCCCGAGGTGGTGACCGCCGAGGAGGGCAGCTGCCCGGAGTGCGGCATGAAGCTGATGCCGACGGCGGCCGCCTTGACGTACACGTGCCCCATGCATCCGGAGGTCGTCAGCAACGAGCAGGGCAAGTGCCCCGAGTGCGGCATGAAGCTGATGCCGAGCTCTGTGGTGGCCGCGGCAGGCGGGAACGGCCACGGGCACGACGGTCACGCTCACGCAGAGCACGCGCCAGGCCACGAGCACGACCACGCGGCGGCCGGCGGCATCGAATGGGAAGACGACATGGTCGAGGTCAACCGGACGACCACGCCGTCGAACACGCGGTGGAAGCTCGTCGACCGCACGACCGGGGCCGAGAACCACGCGATCGAGTGGAAGTTCACCGTCGGCGATCGGGTCAAGATCCGCCTGGTCAACGAGATGGACTCGGATCACCCGATGCACCATCCGTTCCACATCCACGGCGCGGGCCGCTTCCTCGTCCTGAGCAGAGACGGCGTCGAAGACCCGAACCTCGTATGGACCGACACGGTGCTCGTGCGGACCGGCGAGGTCGTCGACATCCTGCTCGACGTCACGCACCCCGGGCGGTGGATGGCCCACTGCCACATCGCCGAGCACCACGAGAGCGGGATGATGTTCAGCTTCGACGTGGAGCCGACGTCATGAAGATCGCCTAACCCAACGGGGCCATCCAGATGCTCAGGTCGGTGAGGGCGAAGCGGTGCAGGGACGCCCGGCCGCGAGGAACCTGCTTGGCCTCCGCGCGCCACAGGCGGGCGAATTCGCGCTTGAAGCCCAGCCGCGGGAACTGCTCGACCACGTGCCTGCGGACCGCGTCGGGGATCTCGTTGGCGCGCAGGCCGAAGACGTCGACTGCCGCGCCGGCGGACATGAGATAGGCCTCGGGCCCGGACTCGAGGCCGACGCCGGGCTGTGATGCATGGCGATCGCGTTGGCCACCACCTCACGGCGGTCGACGTGCACCCCGTGGCGGTCAGCGAACTCGCGGGCCGCCGCTGCGCTGCGCGCGGTGAAGTCGACGTGCGGCACGGGGCTCGGAAGCCCGGTGTCATGAAGCATCGCGGCTAGGTACAGCAACTCACGGTCAAACGAGATCCCATCTCGTGGGGCAATGGCCGCCGCCCAGGCGTACGCATGATGCGAGTGGTTGCGCAGCACCGGTGCAAGCAGGTCGTCGGCGGCCTCCCCGCGCGTCTCGGGCCAGCGATGAGTCCGGGGGCGCAAGGCGCGCCGGTTCGATCGTGACGCGGCGCCCCGAATGCACGCGCAGAGCCATCGCCAACAGGCCGGCCAAGATGCCGAGCTCGGCGCGCAGCAGCGGCCGGGCAAGCGTCACGCAATCGCGCGTGGTGAGCACCCCGCCGCGCTCGGCGGTGGTGCCGGTGGACATCGGCCGATCCTAGGGCGGCGGCCGCGGGGGCAGGGTCGGCTTTCCGAGGGGGTCCGGACGCACGTCACACAATCTATACCCCCTGGGAGTATAGCGTCGCGTCATCCCACATACCCCCGGCCGGTATTAGGAGCCCGCCATGCAAGCCCTCATGATCAAGTTCGACCAGTTCCTCCGTCGTCACCGCCGCGCAGTCCTGGCGCTGTGGCTGATCGCGCTCATCGCCGCCGTGCCGTTCGCGATGCGGCAGTCGGAGAACCTCACCGGCGGCGGCTACGCCGTCCCCGGCTCGCAATCCGAGGCTGTCAGGGCCGAGGTCGAGCGAAACTACGACAAGGACGCCCGCGCCACGATGGCTGCGGTGATCGCGCCCACTGCGGGCACGTCCGCGGCAGAGGTCCGCGCGGCGATCGAGGAAGTGGCGCACGCAGCGGACGCCGAGCCGCTCGTCGCGCTCCCCGACGAGGCACGCACCGAGGCGCTCAGCAACGCCGGCAGCGGCGAGACGCTCGTCGTGCCGCTCGCGGTCGACGTCGATGACCAAGAGGCCGTCGACGTCGCCGTGGGGCTGCGCGAGCAGCTCGGGCTCGGTCAGCCTGACGCCGGCGAGTCCCGTGTGAACACGTACCTCGTCGGCCAGGGCGCGCTCTGGGCCGGCATGCAGGAGATCGCCAAGCACGACGTCGAGAACGCCGAGCGGACGGGCTTCCCGATCGTCGCGCTGATCCTGCTCGTCGTGTTCGGCTCGGCTGCGGCCGCGGCGCTGCCGCTCGCGCTCGGCTTCGCGTCCGTCCTGCTGACCGGCGGACTGATCTACGCCCTCTCGATGGCCATGGACATGAGCATCTTCGTGACGAACATGGCCTCGATGATCGGGATCGGCGTCGCCGTCGACTACTCCCTGTTCGTGCTCGCGCGGTACCGGGAGGAGATTGCCGCCGGCAAGGACCCCGAGAGCGCCCGGTCGGCCGCCATGGCGACCTCCGGCCTCGCGGTGATCTTCTCCGGCGCCACCGTCATCGCGTCGCTGATGGGGCTGTTCCTCATCGACACGACGGTGATGCGGTCGATGGCGATGGGCGCGATCCTCGTCGTCGCCGTCGCGATCCTCGCGAGCGCGACGCTGCTGCCCGCGCTGATCTCGAAGCTCGGTCACCGC
>DASVPR010000016.1:0-33144 GCA_036389485.1 Solirubrobacteraceae bacterium | reverse complement strand
ACCGCTGGAAGAACTCCCAACAGCGCACGCGGGCCCTGAGATCATTCGTCCGCTACTACAACCGCCGGCGGCCACACAGCAGCCTCCGCGACCGGCCACCCATCAGCCGCGTTCACAACGTCCCTGACCAGGACAGCTAGCGCAGCGCTGAGGCCGCGACGCCGTCGAGCGTCTCGGCGAGCCGGCCGGCGAGGGCCGGCCACGAGAAGCGGTCGCAGGCGTCGCGGCGGGCGGCGGCCCCACGGCGTCGGCGCTCGTCCGGGTCGTTCACGGCGGCGACGATCGCCTCGGTCAGCGACTCGCGGTCGTCCGGCTCGACGAGCCAGCCGGTCTCGCCGTCGGTGACGATCCCGGCGGGGCCGAAGCGGTCGACCGCGATGAGGGGCAGCCGGCACGCCATCGCCTCGACCAGCACCTGCCCGAACTGCTCGCGCACCGACGCGAGCGCGAGGACGTCCGACGCGTTGAGGAACCCCGGCAGCTCGTCGTGCTCGTGCCAGCCGGCCAGGAAGACGTCCCGGACGCCGAGGCGCTCGGCGGTCTCGGCCGGGTGCTCGTCCTCCCACTCGCCCGGATGGCCGCCGACGACCACGAGGGAGGCGGGCGACCGGAAGCGCTCCCGCGCGGCGGCGAACGCCTCGATCAGCAGCGGCGTCCGCTTGACCGCGGTGAACCGGCCGACGCTGAGCAGGACGGTCGAGCCGGCGATGCGCTCGATGTCCTCCCCGGTGTACGACAGGCTCCCGGGGCCCTCGCCGGGCCGCCAGCCCTGCGCCTCCTCGACCAGGTGGCGACGCCAGTGGGCGGTCCGGTCGACGTCGCGGGGGCGGAAGACGTCCGGGTCGAAGCCGTTCGACAGGACGAGGCAGCGGTCCGGGTCCACGCCGAGAAGGCGCTCGGTCCGCTCCTCGGCGCTCTCCGAGAGCAGGACGATCCGGTCGCAGCGCGCGGCCCACCCGCGCATGCGGTCCGCCCAGGCGTCGGCGTACGGCCAGCCGCCGCCGTCCTCGATCGCCTCGAGCATGAGGAGCTCGGTGCCGTGCAGGTGCCCGACCACCGGGACGTGCGCGGCGACCCGCGCGGCGGCCTCGTTGATCGGGGTCAGGTGGTGGAGGTGCAGGACGTCCGCGGCGTGGACGTCGGCGGCGAGCAGCGCGCGCTCCCACGAGAGGACCTGGCGCTCGTACGCCTCGTCGTCCAGCGACGCCATCACCGGGTCGGGCGCGTCGCCGCGGTCCTCGAAGCTCGGGTGCATCGGGACGCGGGCCCGCAGCGGGTCCGGCGAACGCAGGGCGTGCGTGAAGTCGACGACGTGCGGGTTCAGGCCGGCGTAGAAGCGGCGGGCGTCGCCGCGGCCGTCCTGGTCGCTCCGCGAGCCGGAGAGGATCTGGACGTCCCAGCCGTGGGCGGGCAGGGCGCGGGCCAGCGAGCGGGCGACGTGGGCCGACCCGCCGCGGGGGAAGAACATGAGGGCGCTGAGGACGCGGCGGTTGGGCACCGCACCGATGTTGTCACCTTCGCGTGAAGGTGAGCGCCGTCGGGATGCGGCGCCCGCCGGCGAGGACGACGCCGTGGCTCTCGCGCGGGACGTTCGCGAGCTCGCCGCCGGTGACGAGCGACGTCGAGCCGCCGCCGTCGAGGTTCAGGGCCTGGATGGCGCCGAGGTCGGCCAGTGCCTGCGCGAGCTCGGAGAGGGTGAGGCCGGCCTCGTCGTCGGCGCGGCCGTCGCAGGCGACGGCGAGGATGCGGTCCTTCGTGAGGGCGAGCGCGGCGCGCGGGTAGCGGCCGTCCGTGATGTCCGAGTCGAACTGGTGGGCGGCGGCGCGGAAGCCCTCGGTGTCCTCGTCGCGGTCGAAGACCGGGCGGCTCTCGTGGACCAGCAGCGGGCCGGCCTGGAGGAGGTCGCCGCGGGGGCGCGCTGGGAGGTCCGGCCGGCGGGCGACCTTGATCCGTTCGCCGCTGCCGGTCGCCACGCAGGCGCGGAGCGCGTCGTACGGCGCGGCGAAGGGCATGGAGCGGCGCTTGAACCCACGGGTGCGCAGCTCGCCCAGCGGGCGGAAGTCGTCCTTGCCGCCGCGGACGAAGAACCCGCCCACGATCGCCTCGGCGACGCCCTGCCGGGCGCACCACGTCGCGAGGGGCTGCGGCGTGCGGAGCCGGACGACGCGGACGTCGGTCGTCGCGAGCGGGTGGGCGACGACGTACACCGTCGTGCCGGCGACGCGCAGCGTCCCGGCGTGGCCGCTCCTGCGTGGGCTGGGCGCCGCGGCGGAGGCCATCGTCATGCCGAAGGATCGGGTGGGCGCCGGACGGCCGGGTGAACGGGCGGTGAAAGGATGCCGGACATGGACGGGGGCACGGTCCTGGAACGGCTGCGCGAGCGCCCGGCGGGCGAGCGCCTGCTCGGCGCGCTCGACGGGCTCTCCGGCGTCCACCTGGTGGGCGGCGCCGTACGTGACCTGTTGGTCGGCCGGGAGCCCCGCGATCTTGACCTCGTGGTCTTGCGCGACGGGGTCGCGGTCGCGGTCGAGCTCGCCCTGCGATTGGGCGTTCCGCCCCCGGTCGTGCACGGCCGCTTCGGGACCGCCGCGCTCGACGCCGGGGTCAACGTCGCGACCGCGCGGGCCGAGTCGTACGCGCGGCCGGGCGCGCTGCCGGACGTCCGCGCCGGGTCGCTGGAGGACGACCTCGCCCGCCGCGACTTCACCGTCAACGCGATCGCGGTCGGCGTGTCGGACGACGTGCGCGGGGCCGTGAGCGCGGCGCCGCGCGCCTTCGACGACCTGGAGGCCCGCCGCCTGCGCGTCCTCCACGACCGCAGCTTCGTCGACGACCCGACGCGCCTCGTGCGGCTGGCGCGCTACGCGGCGCGGCTCGGGTTCGAGGTGGAGAAGGGAACCGCGGCGCTCGCCCGTGAGGCGTTCGTCTCGGGAGCGCCGGCGACCGCGGGCGCCGCGCGGATGGGGAACGAGCTCCTCCTCGCGCTGCACGAGCCGGATCCCGTCGCCACCCTCGCGACCCTCCGTGATCTCGCCGCCGGCGCCCCGCTCGAGCCCGGCCTGGAGGTGGACGAGGCGCTGCTCCGCCGCGTCAGCGCGCTCCTCGCGGCCGACCCGCTCGCCGACGAGTCGCGCCCGCGCGCCGTCGACGAGTCGCGGCCGCGCGCCGCCGCGCCCGCCCTCGCGCTCCTCGCCGCGCTCGTCCGGCGCCTCCCGCGGGACGAGGTCCGGCGCTGGCTCGCCGACATCCATCTTCGCGAGGCGCCCGCGGTGCTCGACGCGGTCGACGACCCCGAGGGGCTCGCGGCGGCGATGCGGGCCGCGGAGCGGCCTTCGGAGCTGTGGCGGCTGCTTCGCCGTCGCTCGCCGCAGGCAGTCGCGCTCGCCGGCGCGCTCGGGGCGGAGAAGCAGGCGCGGCGATGGCTCGCCGACCTCCGGCACGTCCGCCTCGCGATCGGCGGCGAGGACCTCCTCCGCGCGGGGATCGCTCAGGGGCCCGAGGTGGGCCGCAGGCTCGACGCCGCGCTCGCCCGCAAGCTCGACGAGGGCCTCGGGACGCGCGAGGAGGAGCTCGCCGCCGCGCTCGAGGTGCGCGCGTGATGCGACGAGCCGCGCGGCGAGCGCCACCCGTCGCGATCCTCGTCCTCGCGCTGCTGGCGGGGTGCGGCGGCGGGGATCCTCCTCGCGCGGACATCCCGGTGCGGCGCGGGCCTCCTCCCGATCACGTCGTGCCCCAGCGGCCGGTGGCGGCCGGGCCGCGGCTGGTCGAGGCCGCGCCGGAGTGGGTGCGGGAGTTCTGCGACGAGGTCGCGCGCCGCAGCGACCTGCTCTGCCCGAGCGTCGTGCCCGCGGGGTTCGCGTCGGTCGGCCTTCCGCCGGAGCGCCCGACGCGCCGCGGATACACGCTCACGGGCGCGGACGGGTGGAGGATCGAGGCGCGCGTGTCGTTCCACGGGCCGCCGCTGCGGCGCGCGCGGGCGCGGGGCGGGGCGCTCCGCTGGCGCCGGTACGCGATCTCCGGCCCCGCGGCGCCCGAGGGGCTGCGCGCGGTCGCTCGCGGGATGACCCGCGGCTAGCATCGGCCGGCGCATGGCCGCGACGACGACGTCCCACATCGCGATCGAGCTGCCGCACGGCGTCCACGTGCTGTTCACGACCCGGCGCGGCGGTGTGTCCGAGCCGCCGTTCGACAGCCTGAACCTCGGGCGCTGGACCGACGACGACCCGGCGGCGATCGAGGAGAACCGCCGGCGGGCGCTCGCGCTCACGGGCGCGTCGCGCTTCGCGTACGGCCGGCAGGTACACGGGGCGGCTGTGCTCGTGGACTCGACCGAGGTCGCCGAGGCGGACGGGCAGGTGACGACGCAGCGCGGGGTCGCCGTGATGGCGCTCACCGCCGACTGCATGCCGATCGCGCTGGCCGGCCCGGACACCGCGGGCATGGTGCACGCCGGATGGCGCGGCCTGGCGGGCGGCGTGATCGAGGAGGGCGTCCGAGCGGCGCGCGAAGTGGTGGCGGCAGCGATCGGGCCGTGCGCGCGCGGCTGCTGCTACGAGGTCGGCGACGAGGTGCGCGACGCGCTGGGCCTCGAGCCGGCCGGCGGTCCCGCTCGCATCGACCTGCCCGCGCTCGCCCGTGAGCGCCTCGCCGCGGCCGGCATCGAGCACGTCGAGGACACGGGGATGTGCACGATGTGCAGCGACCGGTCGCTCTTCTACTCCCACCGCCGCGACCGAGGGCGCACCGGCCGCCAGGCGGGGATCGCGTGGCGCTAGACGCCGGCGCCGTCCGCGCCAACCTCGAGGCGGTCCGCGACGAGATCGCGGCGACGGGGCGGGACCCCGCGGCGGTCGAGGTCGTCGCCGCGGTCAAGTACGTCGAGCTCGAGGACCTCGGCGCGCTCGCGGAGGCGGGGATCACGACCGTCGGCGAGAATCGCGCGCAGGAGCTCGTCCGCAAGGCCGAGGCGTTCCCGGGCTTCACCTGGGACTTCATCGGCCAGCTCCAGTCGCGCAAGGTCAAGACGATCGCCCCGGTCGTGCGCTGCATCCACTCGGTCGGGAGCGACAGCGCGATCGCGCAGCTCGCGAAGCTCGACGAGCGCCCGCGCCTCCTCGTGCAGGTCAACATCGCCGGCGAGGAGGGCAAGGCCGGCTTCGCGCCCGCCGACCTCGACCGCGTCCTCGGCGGCGAGGTGGCGTTCGACGGCCTCATGGTCATGCCGCCGCTGGCGGAGGAGCCGGAGGACAGCCGGCGCTGGTTCGCCGCCGCGCGCGAGCTCGCGGCGCAACACGGCCTGCACCACCTCTCGATGGGAACGACCCAGGATTTCCCTGTCGCCGTCGAGGAAGGGGCGACGATGATCCGGGTCGGAAGCCGCCTCTATACCACCCCCGCCGGAAGGAATTCCGCCGCAAAGGGCTAACCTTCGCCGGAGATGGCTTTCCGCGACTCGTGGCACAAAGCGCTCGTGTACTTCGGCCTGGCCGAGGAACGGCACGCCGCGTACGACGAGGAGCCCGAGGACGTCGAGCCCGAGCAGGAGCTGCAGGAGAGCTACCGCGAGCGCCCCAACGTCCGCCGCCTCTCGTCGCGCCGGCGCCGCGACGACTTCGACGACATCTTCGCCGACGACGAGCCGGCCGGCCGCCCGACCGCGGTCCTGCGTCCGGTCGGCGGGAGCCGCAGCCGCAACGGCGGCGACGTCCGCGTCCATCTCGTCGTGCCGAAGTCGTTCAACGACGCTCAGCAGGTCGCCGACCGCTTCAAGGACTCGATCCCGGTCATCCTCAACCTCCAAGGCGTCGAGACCGACCTGTCGAAGCGCCTCATCGACTTCGCCTCCGGCCTCACCTACGCGCTCGACGGCGGGATGCAGCGCATCGCCGACAAGGTCTTCATGCTCACGCCGCGCAACGTCGAGATCTCGGCGGAGGAGCGCGCGCGGCTCATCGAGAAGGGCTTCTTCAACCAGTCCTGACCACCCCGCTGCGTAGACTCCGCCCGCGATGATCGGGCTGGTGGGCAGCGGCAACATGGCTCGAGCGCTCGCTCTCGGGTGGGGCGAGCCTGTGCTGTGCACCGATGCGTTCCCCGAGAAGGCCGAGGCGCTGGCCGCGGAGACAGGTGGCGAGGCGGTCGCCGGCAATGGCGCTCTCGCGGATCGGGCCGACCTCATCGTGCTCTGCCACAAGCCCCAGCAGCTCCGGCAGGTCGCCGAAGAGGTGGGCGGGCGGGCGAAGGGCGTCGTCTCGATCCTGGGCGCGACGCCGCTGGCGGACGTCAAGGCCGCGTACGGCGACACGCCCGTCGTGCGGATCATGCCGAGCGTGCCGGTGGAGGTCCGCAAGGGCGTCTGCTGCCACGCGCGCGATCCGGAGGCCGACGCCGAGCTGGAGCGCAAGGCGCTCGAGCTGTTCGGGCGGCTCGGGCCGGTCGTCACGGTCGACGAGCAGCAGATCGACGCCGCGATGGGGCTGATGAGCTGCGCGCCCGCCTACTGGGCGCTGGTCGTCGAGGCCCAGGTGGACGCCGGGATCAAGGCCGGCGTGCCCGGCGACGTCGCGACCCAGCTCGTCGTCGGGACGATGGCGGGCACGGCGGAGCTCATCCGCCACCGCGACCACGACACGCTGAAGGTCAAGCGCCAGGTGATGTCGCCCGCCGGGTCGACCGCGCGCGGGCTGGCGCAGCTCGAGGCCAACGGCGTCCGCAAGGCGTTCGACGACGCGATGCAGGCGGTGGTGAACCGGTGACCGCGACCGCGGCCGCGCAGGCGCTCCACATCGCGACGGTCCGCTCCGACATCGCGGACTTCCTGTGGACGCTCATCACGGTCTACATCCTCATCATCCTCGCGTACATCGTCATCAACCTGATCTTCGCGTTCGGCGCGCGGCCGGGCTACTACCGCTGGCTCGACGCGGTCCTGACGTTCCTGCGGGACGTCTCCGAGCCCTACCTGCGGCTCTTCCGCCGCTTCATCCCGCCGATCGGGCCGCTGGACCTCAGCCCGATCGTCGCGATCCTCGTGCTGCGCATCGTCGGCGCCGTCGTCGTCGGCGCGATCGACGACACGGGTTGACCCCGCGCGGCGCCTGGGCGCGCACCGCGCTGACGACCGGGATCGTCGTCGCGCTCGACCAGCTCACGAAGAAGCTCGTCCGCGACGGGATCCGTCCCGGCGACGAGGACCCGATCCTGCCGGCGCTGAAGCTCGTCAACGTGCGGAACGACGGCGTCGCCTTCGGGATCGACGCCGGAGGGAAGACGATCGTCCTCGTCCTGATCGCGCTGGCGCTGCTCGCGCTCGTCCTCTACTTCGCGCGGCACACCGCCCGGCCGCTCATCTGGCTGCCCACCGGGCTGCTGATCGGCGGGGCGCTGGGCAACATCGTCGACCGCATCCGCGACGGCGCGGTGACGGACTTCCTCAAGATCCCCGCATGGCCGGCGTTCAACTTCGCGGACATCGCCATCACGGCCGGCGTGCTCGCGCTCGTGCTGGTCCTGGAGGGCAAGGGTGAGGATCGGGAGCGAGCAGGCGGGTGAGCGCCTCGACGCGGTGCTCGCCGAGCGCCTCGGGTCGCGGTCGCGCGCCGCGCGCCTGATCGAGGAGGGGCGCGTGACCGTGGACGGCGCGCGCGTCGCTAAGCGCCACCGGGTGCGGGAGGGCGAGCTCGTCGAGGTCGACGACCCCCCGGAGCCCGCCGCGCCCGCGCACGTCGACACCCCGTTCGCGGTCGCCTACGAGGACGAGCACCTGCTGGTCGTCGACAAGCCCGCGGGCGTCGTCGTCCACCCGGCGAAGGGGCACCGCAGCGGGACGCTCGCGCAGGCGCTCACCGGCCGCGCCGCGGGAGGGGAGGACGAGTGGCGCGCCGGGATCGTCCACCGGCTCGACCGCGACACGTCGGGCCTCATGGTGGTCGCGAAGTCCGACGAGGCCCACCGCCGGCTGAAGGCGATGATCCAGCGGCGCGAGGTCACGCGGGAGTACCTCGCGCTCGTGCTGGGCCGCCCGCCGGCGCGCACCGGCACGATCGACGCGCCGATCGGCCGCGACCGTCGCCACCGCACGCGCGTCTCCACCGACACCGACGAGCCCCGCGAGGCGATCACGCACTTCGAGATCGAGGAGCTGCTGGCGGAGGCGACGCTGCTCCGCGTCCGGCTCGAGACCGGCCGCACCCACCAGATCCGCGCTCATCTGCAGGCGATCGGCCATCCGGTGGCCGGCGACCCGGAGTACGGAGGGGCGGGCGCGTTCGACCTCGACCGCCAGTTCCTCCACGCGGCCCGCCTCGCCTTCGCGCACCCGTTCACGAGTGTGCCGGTGGACCTCCGGAGCGAGCTGCCGAGCGACCTGGTCGCCGCGATGGACCGCGCGTCGCAGACCGCGTAGCCTTCGTCACATGGACGAGCGAGTCCGCCAGGGGTGGATCGCGTTCGGCTCGGCCACCGCGGCCGTCGCGTGCGCGGCGGCGTTCAGGTGTGGGCGCCGACCGCGTCGGCGTACTCCGACGGCCGGACGATCCTCGAAGCGAATCCCGGCACCTGGTTCCAGATCGTCATCGCGCTGCCGCTCGCCGTCACGGCGCTCGGATGGATGCTGCTGCACGTGGCGTGCCGCTACGACCGCGGCGCCGCCAAGATCGCCGGTGCCACGCTCGCCTGGCTCCTGCTCGCCTTCTCCGTCGTCTCCGGGTTCTCGATCGGCCTGTTCGTGATGCCGGCGGCGGTCGCGCTCGTGATCGCCGCGATCATGACGCCCACCGAGCGCTGACCCGGCCTCCGAAGCAACGGGGCGCCGCTTCGTGCGGCGCCCCGTCGCCTGCTCCGGGACGAGCCGGTCACCGGAGGTAGGGGAAGGGGACCGGCCCGTACGAGCGCCAACGCAGGGGCAAAAGGGATCTTGCGTACACTGGTGCTCCTCTTTTCGTCCCCTACCCCGGACGACCACCCCCGTCGATTCCTGCCCGGCCGCACAGCCGGGTCCGGCGGGACCGCCCGGGCACAGCACCAACAGCCAAACCAAGGAGCAGTCCGAATGCCCGACGTCGGCATCCGCGAGCTGCTGGAGGCCGGGGTCCACTTCGGCCACCAGACGCGCCGTTGGAACCCGAAGATGCGCCGCTACATCTACGGCGAGCGCGACGGCATCTACATCATCGACCTGCTGAAGACCGAGCAGCTGCTGCGCCAAGCGCTCGACTTCGCCGGCGACGTCGCCCGCCGCGGCGGCGCGATCCTGTTCGTCGGCACGAAGAAGCAGGCACGCGACTCGATCAAGCAGGTCGCGGAGGAGTCCGGGATGCCGTACGTCAACCACCGCTGGCTCGGCGGCGTGCTGACGAACTTCCAGACGATCTCGCAGCGGATCAAGCGACTGCACGACCTCGAGCGCTACGAGGCCGAGGGCCAGCTCGAGCTGCTGCCGACCCGCGAGCGCATGGCCGCGCAGGCCGACCTCGCGAAGCTGCGCGCCAACCTCGGCGGCGTCAAGCACATGGCGCGCCTGCCGCAGGCGGTCTTCGTCGTCGACCTGAAGACCGAGGCGATCGCGGTCCGCGAGGCCCAGCGCCTGCGGATCCCGGTCATCGGCTTGGTCGACACCAACTGCGACCCGGACGGGATCGACTACGTCGTGCCGGGCAACGACGACGCGATCCGCTCGTGCGACCTGATCACGCGCGCGCTCGGCGATGTCATCCAGGAGGGCCGCCGCGCGTTCAGCGCCGCCGAGGAGGAGCGGATGCGCAAGGAGGCCGAGGAGCAGGCGCGCCGGGAGGCCGAGCAGCAGGCCGCCCGCGAGGCGGAGGAGCAGGCCCGCCAGGAGGCCGAGGACGCCTCGGCCCGCAGCGAGCCCGAGCCCGCCGCGGAGGAGCAGGCGCCGCCGGCCGACGAGGCCGCGCGCCGTGAGACGCTGGTGCAGGCCGAGGGCGGCGGCGACCGGCAGGCCGCGGAGGCCGAGGTCGCCGAGGCCGTCCAGGAGGGCGGGCGCGTGCAGCCCGACCCGAAGGTCGCGCCGAAGGCGAACACCGACGTCGCCACGCCCGACCCGCCCGGCGAGCCGCCGAGCCCCGAGCCCGCGCCCGCCGCGGAGGCCGACGGCCCGATCGTCAACGAGGACCTGAAGGACCAGGCGGGAGCGGAGTCCGAGACCGAGAAGGAGAACGCCCAGTGAGCGCCGACACCTACACCCCCACCGCGGCGGACGTGAAGGCCCTGCGCGAGCGGACCGGCGCGGGGATGATGGACTGCAAGAAGGCGCTCGTCGAGGCCCAGGGCGACGTCGACCAGGCCATCGAGCTCCTGCGCAAGAAGCAGGGCAAGCGGATCCAGGACCGCGGCGAGCGCGTCGCCTCCGAGGGCACGATCCAGACCTACGTGCACTCCAACGCGAAGGTCGGCGTGCTGGTCGAGGTCAACTCGGAGACCGACTTCGTCGCCCGCAACGAGAAGTTCGTGCAGTTCGCGAAGGAGGTCGCGCTCCACATCGCGGCCGCCGCGCCGCGGTACGTCAGCGAGGAGGACATCCCCGCCGAGGACCGCGACCGCGAGGCCCGCATCTTCGAGGAGCAGGCCGCCGACAAGCCCGAGAACATCCGCCCGAAGATCGTCGAGGGTCAGCTGCGCAAGTGGTACGAGGAGGTCGTCCTCCTCCACCAGCCGCACGTCAACACCGACAGGTACGAGGGCAAGACGATCAAGCAGCTGCAGGACGAGCTGGCCGCCGAGACGGGCGAGAACGTCGGCATCCGGCGCTTCGCCAGGTTCGCCATCGGGCAGTAGTGCGCGCCTTCAAGCGCATCCTGCTGAAGCTCTCCGGCGAGGCCCTCATGGGCTCGCTGGAGTACGGCACCGACCCCGACCGCGTGCGGGCGATCGCCGAGCAGATCGCGAACGTCCACGCGCAGGGCGTCGAGATCGCGATCGTTCCCGGCGGCGGGAACATCTACCGCGGCATCTCCGGCGTCGCCGCGGGGATGGACCGCGCCACGGGCGACTACATGGGGATGCTCGCGATCCTCATCAACGCGATGCAGCTGCAGGACGCGCTGGAGAAGGCGGGCGCCGACGTCCGCGTGCAGTCGGCGCTGCACGTCCGCGAGGTCGCCGAGCCGTACATCCGCCGCCGCGCGCTGCGCCACCTCGAGAAGGGGCGCGTCGTGATCTTCGCGGCGGGCACCGGGAACCCGTTCTTCACGAGCGACACCGCGGCGGCGCTGCGCGCGGTCGAGATGCACGCCGAGGCGATCCTCATGGCGAAGAACGGGGTCGAGGGCGTCTATACCGGCGACCCGCGGACCGACCCCGACGCGGAGTTCATCCCGGAGATCAGCCACATGGACGCGCTGCAGCGCGGGCTGCGCGTCATGGACGCCACGGCGCTCACGCTGTGCAGCGAGAACGGGCTCCCGATCCACGTCTTCAACATGGACGACGAGAGCAACATCGAGCGGATAGTGTCCGGCCAGAGGGTCGGGACCCTGGTCACGTCATGAGCGAAGTCACCGACGAGTACATCTCCGAGGCGCGGGAGCGCATGCAGAAGTCGGTCGAGGCGACCGTCCACAACTTCGCCTCGGTCCGCGCCGGCCGCGCGAATCCCCACCTCCTCGACCGCATCATGGTCGACTACTACGGCGCCCAGACGCCGCTGAAGCAGCTGGCCACGATCAACGCGCCCGAGGCGCGCCTGATCACCGTCACCCCGTACGACAAGAGCTCGATGGGCGCGATCGAGAAGTCGATCCGCAACTCCGACCTCGGGCTGAACCCCTCGAACGACGGCAACCTCATCCGCCTCTCGGTGCCCGAGCTGACCGAGGAGCGCCGGCGCGAGCTCGTCAAGCAGGCGCGGCACATCGGCGAGGAGGGTCGCGTCGGCATCCGCAACATCCGCCGCGACGTGATGCACGACCTGCGCGAGCTGAAGAGCGAGGGGGAGATCGGCGAGGACGACGAGCGCCGCGCCGAGCAGGAGCTGCAGAAGCTGACCGACGAGAAGATCGCCGAGCTCGACGGCATCCTGAAGGGCAAGGAAGCCGAGATCATGGAAGTGTGAGCGGCGCTCGCTTCGTCGCCATCATCACCGACGGCAACGGGCGATGGGCGGCGCAGCGGGGCCTGCGGGTGCTCGAGGGGCACCGGGCCGGCGCGGACGTCGTCAAGGCCCGGCTGCGCGACGCCGTCGACCTCGGGATCGAGGAGCTCACCGTCTACTCGTTCTCGACCGAGAACTGGCGGCGCTCGCCGGAGGAGGTGACCGGCCTGATGCGGATGTTCGGCGAGCGGATCGACGCCGAGACGCCGGAGCTGCACGACGAGGGCGTCCGGATGCGGTTCGTCGGGCGCCGCGAGGGCGTCGACCCGGGGCTCGTCGCGAAGATGGAGTGGGCGGAGTCCCTCACGGCGGCGAACGACCGCATCACGCTGTTCGTCGCCTTCAACTACGGCGGGCGGGCGGAGATCGTCGACGCCGCGGCGCGGTACGAGGGCGGGGGCGAGGAGGCGTTCGCGCGGCTGCTCTACGCGCCCGACATGCACGATCCCGACCTCGTGATCCGCACGAGCGGCGAGCACCGGCTCTCCAACTACCTGATGTGGCAGACCGCCTACTCCGAGCTCGTCTTCCGCGACGAGCTGTGGCCGGACTTCACCCGCGAGTCGTTCGAGGAGGCGCTGGCGGAGTACGACTCGCGGCAGCGGCGCTTCGGGGGCCGATGAGCGGCGGCTCGGACCTCGGCGCGCGCATCGCGGCGGGCGTGCCGGCCGCGATCTTCGCGATCGTCATCGTCGTCATGGGCGGGGGCGTCTTCGCGGCCGGGGCGGCGCTGCTCGGGCTCATCTGCCTGCACGAGCTGTACGCGATGTACGCGCACCTGCGCCCCGCGCGGCTGGCCGGGTTCGTCGGGCTGATCGCGCTCGTGGTCGCGGCGCAGACGGGCGACACCTCCGACGTGCTGCTCGTGCTGGCGGCGACCGTGGCCGTCGTCTTCCTCCTCACCGTCGCGGGGCCGTCGATCGAGGGCGGCACCGCCGGCATGGCGATCACGCTGCTGGGCGTCACGTGGGTCGGCGTCGCGATCGCGCACGCGGTCATGCTGCGCGAGCTGCCGCACGGCGGCGGGATCCTCGCCGACGTGCTCGTCGGGACGTTCGTGGGCGACACCGGCGCGTACTTCGGCGGCCGCGCGATGGGCCAGGCGAAGCTCGCCCCGCGGCTGTCGCCGAACAAGACGGTGGAGGGGCTCTTCGCCGGGATCGTCACGGCGGTGCTCGCGGTGTGGATCGCCGGCCTGTACCAGGACTGGCTGTCCGGGACCGACGCGCTGCTCCTCGGCGTCGGCGTCGCGGTGGCGGCGCCGGTCGGCGACCTCTTCGAGTCGTTCATCAAGCGCGACGCGGGTATCAAGGACACCGGCCGCCTCTTCGGCGCCCACGGCGGAGCGCTGGACCGCCTCGACGCGATCCTCTTCACGCTGGTCGTCGGCTACTACGTCTGGCGCGCGCTGCTCTAGCGCGCGTCGAACCAGTCGACCCAGCCGCGGCGCGTGCGCGCGAAGAAGTGCACGCCCTCGGTGAGCGACGGCGCGCGGAGGGTCCCGAGGGTGAACACGACCCACGACCGCGCCACGAGCCGGTTGTCGTCGCAGCCCTGCCGGGCCATGCTGTGAAAGACGGGGAACGTGCCGTACGAGCCGGGCCCGAGCGAGAGCAGGCCGCGGATCTTGCGGTCTGGGAAGTGGCGGCGCGCGGCGGCGGCGACGGCAGCCTCAGGATGGCGGCCGGGCGGCAGCGCGGCCGGGCACCGGCGAGCGACGCCCCGATCGGCGGAGGCGGCCAGGCGGAGCGCCGGCGGCGCGTCCCGAGCGGGGATGACGGCGAGGGCCGAGAGGGCGGTGGCGGTCGCGAGGAGGGCGGCGAGGACCGCGAGCCGCATCGCTCAGCGCACGATCGTGACCGGGCGCACGTACGTCTGGGGCGCGAAGCCCTGGGCGGTCACCGTGATCCGCAGCGTCGTCCGCACCGAGTCGACCCTCCGCATCGCGCGGCGGGCGCGGAACGCCGGCTTCACGCGGATCCGCGGGAAGCTGCGGCCGGTGGAGCGGCGCGTGCGGCGGGCGATCGTCATCGCGCGGCGGCCGAGGCCGAGCCGGCGGGCGGTCGCGCCGCTGATCCGCAGCGCCGCGGTGATCTCGCAGGTCGCGGGGCACTCGATCGAGGCGCGGACGCCGCGCAGCAGCACGGGCACGAGCTGCTGCGGCGACGGCAGGTCGAGGGCGATGCGGCCCGGCGGCGCCGGCGGGAGCACGGGCTCGGGCGTCGTCGGCGGCGGCGGTGGCGCGTCGGCGGGGACGGGGGAGACGTCGATCGTCCGCTCGGCGAAGGCGGACCGCCCCTCGGCGTCGCGCACCCGCACCGACACGTGGCGCCGACCCGGCGCGAAGCTGGTCTGCAGCGTCGGCGTCGTGCCGCCGTCGGTCTCGAAGCGCCCGTCGCCGTCGAGGTCCCAGGCGTAGTTCGTGATCCCGGCGTCGTCTGACGAGGCCGAGGCGTCGAGCGTCACGAGCTGGCCGCCGACCGCGGTGTCCGGCGCGGCGAGCGCCGCCGTGGGCGGCTGGTTCGGCGCGAACCACGGCTCGAACGTGACCTCGCCGAGCCAGTCGTAGTCGGTGGTGCCGACCGCCGGCTGCCAGAGGTCGACGTAGATGCGGTACGTGCCGGGGTCGATCGGCGCGTCGCGCGAGATCAGCGTCGCCTCCTCGTCGGTGTCGCCGAAGGACGCCGAGAACGCGACCGGGTCGTTCTCGTTCACGGTGCCGTCCGGGCGCACGCGGTAGACGTAGACGTCCCAGTCGTTCTCGGGGTCGTCCCACTTCACCGTGGCGTGGAAGGCGCCGTTCACCTCGCCGGGCGCGATCGTGAACTCGTGCGCCTCGTAGGAGCAGGTCGGCGCGCCGGGCGGCGGGCACGGCGCCATGCGCTCGCCGCCGCCGTACTGCTCGAACGCGATCGGGCCGTCCCAGGTCCGGTAGTTGGCCTGGCCGTGCTGGAAGTTCACGGTCGCGGTCGTCTGGGCGGCGGCCACCCCGGGGACGGCCGCGAGCAGGAGCGTCAGGACGGCGGTCGGGAGGACGCGCATGTCGGCTCCAACGCGGGGCCGCGCGGAACCTTGCGCCCAATCGACCGACTTTTTGCGCAAGGTTGCCCTACGCGCGGCGTTGCAGCAAGCATGAGCCTCGCCCGTCGCCCCCTGCGCCTCCTCGGCTTCGCCGTCCTGGGCTGCGCGGCCGCCGCTCCGGCCGCCCCGGCCGCGACCTCGACGCCGCGCGTCCTGCCGGCCGTCACGGACGTCGTCTCCGCCGCGACCGCGAAGCGCCAGATGTGCTCGGCCAAGACCCGCTCGGGCCGCTCGGTCGACTTCCTGCGCTACCACGCACCGGACGACGGCCTGCTCAGGGTGCACCTCACCGGGCGCGACGACAGCGACTGGGACCTCGCGCTCTTCGACGGCGCCACGGGCCGCAAGCTCGACGGCTCGTCCGCCTTCCGCTCCAACGAGATCGCGACCGCCTCGCTGAAGCGCGGCGCGGCCGTCCGCATCCAGGCCTGCCGCCTGAGCGGGTCGCAGCGCCGCGTGCCCGTGAGCATCGAGTTCACGGCGATCCGGCCGAAGCTGCGCCAGTACAAGATCCAGCTCGTCGAGGTCGACGTGCCGACCGCCTGGGACAAGGAGCGCCTCGCGAAGCTCGGCCTCGACCTCTCCGACCACAGCGACGGGCGCACGCAGCACGCGCTGCTCTACTCGCCGACGGATGCGATGAAGCTGACGGGCGCCGGCTTCCGCTACCGCGTCGAGATCGCCGACGTCCTCGCCCAGGACGCCCGCGACCGCGCGAGCGAGCGCCGCTTCGGCCTCTCCGGCCGCCGCGCGGGAACGCCGGGCGGGCGGACCTCCTACCGCTCGTACGACGACTACCTCAACGACCTCAAGCAGATGGTCTTCGACCACCCGGGCGTCGTCCGGGCGGTGACCCTGCCGGTCAAGTCGTGGGACGGGCGCGACATCGTCGGCGTCGAGATCGCGACCGACGTCAACCGCACCGACGACGGCCGCCCGGTCTACGTGCAGATCGGCGTGCACCACGCCCGCGAGTGGCCCGCCGGCGAGGCGACCATCGAGTTCGGCCTCGACCTGCTCCAGCGCGGGCTGGCCGGCGAGCCGCGGTGGAAGAACATCCTCGACAACGCGCGGACGTTCGTCATCCCGATCCAGAACCCCGACGGCTTCGTGACGACGCAGTCGTTCCCCGGGACGCCCGCCGACAACGAGAGCAGCAGCCTGACGCCGCAGCAGGGCAGCGGCGCGGCCGGCTACCGCCGCAAGAACTGCCGCCCGCTGGTGCCCGACGAGGAGGGCATCCCGTGCGAGATGCGCCAGAACGAGGACAACGGCGTCGACACGAACCGCAACTACGGCGAGCAGTGGGGCGGCCCGGGGACGAGCTCGAACCAGAGCAGCCTCGTCTACCACGGCCCCGGCCCGTTCTCCGAGCCGGAGACCGAGTCGGTGCGCCAGTTCCTCAAGCGCTACCAGCCGGCGCTGCTGATCACGAACCACACGTTCAGCGGCCTGGTGCTCCGCCCGCCCGGCACCGCCGACAACGGCCCCGCCCCCGACGAGGAGCAGATGCGCAAGATCGGCGACGCGATGGCCGCCGAGACCGAGTACACCTCGCAGTACTCGTACCAGCTGTACGACACCACCGGGACGACCGACGACTGGCTCTACGGCGGCCTGGCCTCGTTCAGCTTCACGCCGGAGATCGGCAAGACGAACTTCCACCCGTCCTACACCGACGACTTCATCCCCGAGTACGACGGCAAGGAGGTCGAGGACAAGGACGGCAACATGGTCAAGCTCGGCGGCCTGCGCGAGGCGTACCTCATCGCCGGCACGGCGGCCGTCGACCCCGCGACGCACGCCGTCCTGCACGGCACCGCGCCGGCCGGCCGCACGCTGCGGATCCAGCGCGACTTCGTCACCGTGACGAGCTCGCGGCCGAACGACAACGGCGTGCAGAACCCGGTCCAGCACCTGCCCGAGCACCGGGAGTCGACGATGACGGTGCCGCTGAACGGGCAGTTCACGTGGCACGTGGCGCCGTCGACGCGCCCGTTCGAGCCCGAGCCGGTGCCGTGGACGCTCACGTGCGAGGCGTCCGACGGGACCGTGCTCGAGCGCCGCGAGGTGTTCGTCGCCCGCGGCCAGCAGCTGTCGCTCGACCTCGGCTGCGGCGCCGTCGGCGGCCCGGTCGGGACCCAGCCGCCCGTGGAGACGCCGCCGGCGCCGCAGATCTGCGTCGACCGGCTCTCGCCGCGCAGCACGTTCACGCGCCGCGCCTCGGTCTTCAGCCGCCGCCGGATCGCCCTGCGCGGCCGCGCGAACGACCGCGGCTGCACCGATCCGGGCACGAACTTCCTGCGCGCCGCCGGCCTGCGGGAGGTCCAGGTCTCGATCGCGCGGTTCGCGCGCGGCCGCTGCCGGTACCTGCAGCCGAGCGGCGCGCTCTCCCGCCCGCGCAGCTGCCGGAACGTCACGTACCTCGACGCGACCGGCACGCTGTCGTGGAAGTTCGAGCGCTCGTCGGTGAGGCTGCCGCGCGGCCAGTACAAGGTCTGGGTGCGCGCGTCGGACCTCGCGAGCAACGTCGAGCGCAAGGACGCGAGGCGCAACTTCCTGCGCGTCTTCCTGAAGTAGGGCTCGCGGCTTCGGGTCGCAAGTTCCGCTGCTCGCGCTCGTTGGCGCCTACATGCGAAGCCTGCTTTTCCGGTCTCTTACGGCTGCCCTCACGCTCGCGGTCGTCGTTCCCTCCAGCGCCGTGGCGCTCGACCGCTCGACCCTCCGCTTCACCGCCTCGGTGGCGCAGGATCGTCCCTGTCACGCCGCCCCGCGCAGTGGGCCGGGCGTCCAGCAGCAGCGCTACGTCGCGCGCGACACCGGGCTCGTGACGCTGCGCACCGCCGGATCCGGCGACTGGGACGTCGCGATCTTCGACGCGCTGAGCGGCCGTCCGGTCGCCGGCGCGGCCGGGCCGGATGCGGCGGAGGTCGCGGAGGGCTTCGTCGCAAAGGGTCAGCAGCTCGTCGTCCAGGCGTGCCGCCGCTCCGGCTCCGGCGCGCTGCGGGCCGACGTCACGACGATCGCGCTGAAGACCCAGGACGCCGGCGCGCGCGAGCCGTGGAGCCTCGTGACCGTCGAGACCGCGACGCCGAAGGACAAGACGCGCCTGCTCAACCTCGGCTTCGACGAGGTCCACAGCGGCACCGAGCACAGCCTCGACGTGCTCGTCCACGGCGAGGCCGAGAAGGCCGCGCTGTCGCGCGCGGGCTTCGAGTACCGCGTCAAGACGCCCGACCTGGAGAAGCTCGACGCGGCGAACATGGTCGCCAACGCTCGCTACGCCGCGCGCACCCGGCGATCGGAGCTGCCGTCCGGCCGCGACGACTACCGCCACCTCGCCGACATCGAGAACGAGCTCAAGCAGCTCGCCCAGGAACACCCGGGGCTGGTCAAGCTCATCACGCTCAAGAACAAGAGCCTCGAGGGCCGCGACGTCCTCGGCATCGAGATCGCGCAGAACGTCAACGTCGACGACGGCAAGCCCGCCTTCCTCCAGATCGGCGTGCACCACGCTCGCGAGTGGCCCTCGGCCGAGCACCCGATGGAGTGGGCCTACGAGCTGATCAACGGCTACGGCAAGGACGACCGGGTCACGCGGCTGGTCAACAAGACGCGCACGATCGTCGTGCCGGTCATGAACGTCGACGGCTTCAACCTGTCGCGGGAGAGCCCGTTCGACGCGGGGAACGCCGGCGCGGCCGTCGACCTCCCGCCGGAGCTCGACCAGGAGCTGCCGATCAGCGACCCGACCTACACGGCGGTCCTGCTCGCCGACATCAACGGCGGCACGTTCGCCTACAAGCGCCGCAACTGCCGCGTCAAGGACTACGAGACGCCGCAGGAGGGCGAGTGCGGCAACAGCGACAACCGCCAGCTCGGCGTCGATCCCAACCGCAACTACGGCGGCTTCTGGGGCGGCCCGGGGGCGTCGCTGGCGGTCGACGACGACACCTACCGCGGCGCCGATGCGTTCTCGGAGCCCGAGACGCAGAACATCAGGGACCTCGTCTCCAGGAACCAGGTCGTCACGCTGATCACCAACCACACGTTCTCGAACCTGCTGCTGCGCCCGCCGGGGCTGCGGTCGCAGGGCGAGACGCCGGACGAGCCCGCATACAAGGCGCTCGGCGACGCGATGGCCGCGAACAACGGCTACCGCAGCGGCGCGTCGTACACGCTGTACGACACGTCGGGCACGACCGAGGACTGGTCGTACTACGCGACCGGCGGCTTCGGCTTCACGTTCGAGATCGGGCCCGACGAGTTCCACCCGCCCTACGAGGAGAACGTCGCCGAGTACGTCGGCGCGGGCGACTACGCCGGCAAGGGCAACCGCGCCGCGTACTTCCTTGCCCAGGAGCACACGGCTGACGCCTCCAAGCACTCCGTGCTCGAGGGGCGTGCGCCCGCGGGCGCGGTCGTCAAGCTGCGCAAGCAGTTCGCGACCGAGACGGCGCCGGTGATCACCAACGAGGAGACCGGCGAGACCGGCCCGGCGCGGACGTTCACCGACACGCTGACCGACGAGATCACGGTCGGCGACGAGCGGAAGTTCGAGTGGCACGTCAACCCGTCCACGCGGCCGATCGTCATGAAGGAGCGCAAGGTCAGCGACGTGGCCGCCGAGCCGACGACGTCGACCGACATCTCCTCGCCGGTGCCGGTGGCGCCGCGGATGCCGCGCGACATCGAGGTCGAGGTCACGCCGGACGCGAACCGCCTCCTCCAGGTGCTGCTCAACGTCGAGGGGCAGGACGACTACGACCTGTACCTCTACGAGGGCTCGGTGACGCCGGAGAACCTCGCGGCGTCGAGCACCGGGAGCTTCGCCGCCGACGAGCTCATCCAGTACCCGAACCCGCGGCCCGGGAAGTACATCGTGCGGATCACGAACTTCTCGGCGGCCCTGCCGTACAGCGGGTCGATCGACCTGTTCGCGGCCGCGCCAGGGACCGAGCGCATCATCCCGCCGGCGGTCGAGGCGTGGGAGCTCTCCTGCTACGACAAGAACGGCAACCTCCTCGGCGAGGAGAAGGTCGAGGTGTCGCGCGGCGAGCGGCGCACGGTCGGGGCCTGCGAGGCCGCCGGGCGGGGCGCGGCGAACCAGACCGGCGACGTCAGGGCGTCGGCGATCAGCGACTTCCTGCGCTTCGCGGTGGCGATCGACCGCCGCCGGATCCGGCGGGCGCTCCGGCTCGGGATCCGGGCGCGCGTCCGGTGCAGCCCGGCCTGCCTGCCGCGGGTGTACCTGCTGGTGGACCGCAAGACCGCCAAGCTCTACAAGCTGCGCTCGCTGCGGGTCGCGGCGGGCGGCCCGCGGAAGCGCTTCAGCGGCCGGAAGACGTTCAAGCTCCGGTTCACGAAGCAGGCCAAGCGCAGGCTGCGCCGCGCGCACCGCGTCCGGTTCGCGCTCGTCGGCATCGCGACCGACGCGCAGGGCCGGCGGCTGACCGCCCGGCGCTCGTTCGCGCTGCGCCAGCCCCGCCGCGCCCGCCGCCGCTAGACGGTGAAAGCAGCACGGGGTGCCCTGCTTCAATGGGCACCCCGTGCGCCGTCTCCTGATCCTCGGCTCGACCGGCTCCATCGGCACGCAGGCGCTCGACGTCGTCGAGCGCTCGGGCGGCTTCGCGCTCGCGGGCCTGTCCGCCGAGCGGTCGTGGGAGGCGCTGGTTGACCAGGCGCGGCGCTTCGGCGTCAAGCGCATCGCGCTCAACGACGCGGACGCCGCGGCGCGCGCCGCCGAGGCGTGGACCGACGGCGAGGTCCTGGCCGGCCCGGAGGGGCTCGTGCGGCTCGTGCTCGAGTCCGGCGCCGACCTCGTGCTCAACGCGCTCGTCGGCTCGGCGGGCCTGGGGCCGACCGTCGCGACCCTCGGAGAGGGGATCGACCTCGCGCTCGCCAACAAGGAGTCGCTCGTCGTCGGCGGCGAGCTCGTCACCGCGCTGGCCGAGGCGACCGGCGCCCAGATCATCCCCGTCGACTCCGAGCACTCGGCGCTGCACCAGCTGCTGTCGAGCGAGCGGCCCGGCGCGGTCGACAAGCTCGTCCTGACGGCGTCCGGCGGGCCGTTCCGCGGCCGCACGCGCGAGGAGCTTGATGGGGTGACCGTTCAGGAGGCCCTGGCCCATCCAACATGGGCCATGGGTGGCAAGATCACCATCGACTCGGCGACGCTGATGAACAAGGGCCTCGAGGTCATCGAGGCCCACCACCTGTTCGGGACGCCGTACGACCGGATCGATGTCGTCGTGCATCCGCAGTCGATCGTCCACTCGTACGTCCTGCTGTGCGACGGCGCGGCGCTGGCGCACCTCGGCCACCCCGACATGCGCGTCCCCATCGCCTACGCCCTGCACCACCCTGAACGGGTCGACGTCCCCGTCCGCGCGCTCGACCTGACCGAGGTCGCGGCGCTGACCTTCGAGCCCGTGGACGAGGACGCCTTCCCCTGCCTGCGGCTGGCGCGCGAGGCCGCGGCCGCCGGCGGCACCGCGCCGTGCGTGCTGAACGCCGCCAACGAGGTCGCGGTGCACGCGTTCCTCGCGGGCCGCCTGCCGTTCCTCGGCATCGCCGCGGTCATCGAGGAGGCGCTGAGCAAGGTGCCCGCCCGGCGCGTCCACGCCTTCGAGACCCTCTACGAAGCCGACCGCGAGGCGCGCGCCGCCGCGGCGGAGCTGATCGGGGCGCGCGCGTGACGGTCGTCCTCGCCGCGGTGCTGACGTTCGTCGGTATCGCGCTGCTCGTGGTCCTGCACGAGGCCGGGCACTTCGCCGCCGCGAAGGCCGTCGGCATGCGCGTCGAGCGGTTCTCGCTGTTCTTCGGTCCCTGGCTGTGGAAGGTGCAGAGGGGCGAGACGACGTACGGGATCGCCTCGATCCCGCTGGGCGGCTACGTGAAGATCAGCGGGATGAACCCGCACGAGGACCTCCCGCCGGAGGTCGCTCACCGGGCCTTCTACCGGCAGCCGGTGTGGAAGCGGATCGTCGTGATCGCGGCGGGCCCGGCGGTCAACCTCGTCCTCGCGTTCCTGATCCTGTGGGGCTACTACACGTTCGTCACGCTGCCGGACTACAAGAACCCGATCCCGGTCATCGCCGAGGTCCACAAGGGCACGCCGGGGGAGGGCGTGCTGCGGGTGGGCGACCGGCTCGTCGCGGTGGACGGCCGCCGCGGCACGCCGGAGCAGCTGCGCGACCAGATCGGGACGCACCGCTGCCCGGGCCGGCAGGTCGAAGGCTGCACGGCCTCCGAGGCGGCGAGGCTGACCGTGGTGCGGGGCGGCCGCGAGGTGACGCTCACGGTGACCCCGCGCTACGACGCCAAGCAGAAGCGGCCGCTCGTGGGCTTCGGCTTCGAGCCGAGCGACAGGACGTGGGCGTTCGGCGCCGCGGCGGGCGAGAGCGTCACGGCGATGTGGGTCATCACGCGCGAGACGGTCAAGACGATCGCGGGGATCTTCTACAGCGCGAAGAAGCGCGACGAGGTCGGGAGCATCGTCGGCGGCTACGAGGCCACGCGGCGGACGCTCGAGTTCGACCCGGGCCGCGCGGTGTCGATCCTCGGGTTCATCTCGCTGTCGCTCGCGGTCATCAACCTCTTCCCGTTCCTGCCGCTCGACGGAGGGCACATCTTCTGGGCGCTGGCCGAGAAGGTGCGCGGCCGCGCCATCCCGTTCAGGACGATGGAGAAGGCGAGCGTCGTCGGCTTCATGCTCATCATGGTCCTGTTCCTGATTGGGTTCACGAACGACGTGGAACGATTCAGGGACGGGACGTTCGATCGACTTCGTTGATCACGAGGGGAGTTTGGGATGGAGAGCAGCACCGTCGACCGCGCCGAGACGCCTCTCGAGGAGGACGTCGGCGCCAAGACCGTCATCGAGGCCTTCCACCGGACGGCCGCGGAGCACCCGTCGCGGACCGCGATCCGCACGAAGGGCGACGCCTTCTCGATCACGTGGGGCGCGCTGCGCCAGCGCGTCGACAAGCTGGCCGCCGGGCTCTACAAGCTCGGGCTGCGCAAGGGCGACACGCTCGCCCTGATGTTCCCGAACCAGTTCGAGTTCCACCTCGCCGACCTCGCGGGCATGACGATCGGGGCGACGCCGTTCTCGCTCTACGTCACCGCGTCGCCGGAGCAGATCAAGTACGTCGTCGGCGACGCCGGCGCGAAGATCGCGATCATCGACGAGCAGTTCGCCGACCGGTTCCAGAAGATCCGCGACGACCTGCCCGACCTCGAGCACGTCGTCGTGGTGACCGAGGGCGACGCGCCCGAGGGCTGCCTGAGGCTGTCGGACGTCGAGGACGACCCGGACCCGGAGTTCGACGCCGAGGCGTCGGCCGCGAAGGTCAAGCCGGAGGACCTGCTGACGCTCATCTACACCTCGGGCACCACCGGCCCGCCGAAGGGCGTCGAGCTGACCCACGACAACCTGATCAAGTCGATCGAGGGCTTCAAGCAGCTCATCGACTTCCCGCCCGAGGGGCGCGTGATCTCGTGGCTGCCCAACGCGCACGTCGCCGAGCGCAACGCGCACCACTACATCCCGATCGTGCTCGGGCTGGAGGTCACGATCTGCGACGACCCGCGCAAGATCGTCGAGTTCCTCCCGGAGGTGCGGCCGAACTGGTTCTTCGCCGTGCCGCGGATCTGGGAGAAGCTGAAGGCCGGGCTCGAGTCGAAGCTGGCGAGCGCGCCGGAGGAGCAGGCGGAGGGCGCGAAGAAGGCGCTCGAGGCCGCGATCAAGAAGGTGCGCCTCGAGCAGGCGGGCGAGGAGGTCCCCGAGGAGCTCGCCAAGGCGGTGCAGGAGGCCGACGAGAACCTGTTCGTCCACCTGCGCAAGGCGCTCGGCCTCGACGAGCTGGAGGCATGCAACGTCGGCGCCGCGCCGACGCCGCCGGAGGTGCTCGAGTTCTTCCACGCCATCGGCGTCCCGATCGCCGAGCTGTGGGGCATGAGCGAGACGTGCGGCTACGGCACGACCAACCCGCCGCGCGGAAAGGTGAAGATCGGCACGGTCGGCCCGCCGGCGCCCGGCTGCGAGGTCAAGCTCGCCGAGGACGGCGAGCTGCTCGTCAAGGGCCCGTTCGTCATGAAGGGCTACCGCAACCAGCCGGACAAGACGAAGGAGGAGCTCAAGGACGGCTGGCTGCACACCGGCGACGTCGCGGAGATCGACGAGGACGGCTACGTCAAGATCGTCGACCGCAAGAAGGAGCTCATCATCAACGCCGCCGGCAAGAACATGTCGCCGGCGAACATCGAGTCCGAGCTCAAGTCGGCCGGCCCGCTCATCGGCCAGGCGGCGGTCATCGGCGACCGGCGCAAGTACAACGTCGCGCTGATCGTGCTCGACGCCGACGGCGCGCCCGGCTGGGCGAGGAAGAACGGCATCGACGACACGTCGCTCGGGGCGCTCGCCAAGAACGAGAAGGTGCGCGACGCGGTGCAGGCCGAGGTCGACAAGGCCAACGAGCAGCTCTCGCGAGTCGAGCAGGTGAAGAAGTTCCACATCATCGAGGGCGACTGGGAGCCGGGCGGCGACGAGCTGACCCCGACGATGAAGCTCAAGCGCAAGCCGATCCTCGAGAAGTACGAGGAGGAGATCGAGGCGCTCTACGCGGAGTAGCTAGCGCTTCTCCCTGCGCGCGGAGCAGCGGCGGAACGTCCGCCGGATCGTCACGACGCGGCCGTCGTGCGAGGTCAGCTTGATCCGCACGCGCATCCGCCTGCCGGTCATCGTCAGCCTGATCGGGGCGACGGCGGACACGCCGATGTTGTCCTCGATCTTGCGGCCGTTGACGTAGACCTCGCTGCGGAGGATCGCGACGCCGGCGGGCATCTGCGGGCTGAACTGGATGCGGGCGCCGCGGCGGTGGCAGCGCCTGGTCGTGGTCGCCGACCGGATCGTGTTGGCCGGCGTGAACGGCTGCGGCGCCGGCTTGTCCTCGTTGCCGGTCGGGATGTCGTCGCGCGGCGCGTTGGGGTCGGCGAGGATCGTGACGCCGAGCGCGGCGGGCGTGCCGGCCCTGGCGTCGCCCTCCCGCTGGCCGAGCGCGACGCTGAAGTCCTGCGTGGCCTCGCCGTCCCCGTCGGCGATGACCGGGATCGAGACGGTCTTGGTCGTCTGGCCGGGCTCGAACGTCACCGTCTCGGAGACGGGCACGAAGTCCGACCCGGCCTGCGCGGTGCCGCTCTGGGTGGCGACCACGATCGAGCCGCGGCCCATCGTCGCGCCGTCCGCGCTGCGCACGACGTCGAGGATGAGCGTGTCGCCCTCGCGCACGGTCTGCGCGCCGACGGCGAAGTTCACGCTCGCGGCGGGCCGGGTCGTCATCTCGAGCCCCCAGAAGCCGTTGATGAAGCCGGCGCGGCCCTCGGAGTCGTCCTGGATCCACAGCTTCCACGTGCCGTTCGGATCGGTGAGGTCGAAGGTCGAGAGCGTCTCGGCCCCCGGCGAGGCGGGCGCCGGAGCGGGGAACGTGTCCGAGTCCCCCAGCCCCTCGTCGAAGTTGAAGGGCGCGAAGGTGCCCGAGCCGCAGCCCTCGGCGGAGTTGAACGGGTTCGGCGCCTCCTCGTCGGCCCTGATCTCCGCGAGCTTCATCGGGAGGCCGGGGCAGACGTCGGACATGATCCACGCCTTCTGGCCGCCGGGGCCCTCGACGAACATGTCGATGTGCTTCGGGTCCTGGTGCGTGAGGCCGTGGAGGGTGATGTCGAGGTCGGTGATCACCGCCGGATCGTCGACGACGGCGTCGAGCTCGGCGGGGAAGGGCGTCGCGGGCCCGAAGGCCTGGTTGCCGGAGGAGATCGTGATCGGCGGGGTGCCCGCGCTCGTGATCGTGATGCTCCAGCCGTTCGCGATGTCGCCGGTCTCGCCGGCCGTGTCGTCGTCGGTCTGGATGCGCCAGGTCCCGTTCGCGACCTCGCCGTTGAAGCCGTTGAGCTGCAGGTACTCGACGCCGCCCGGCTCACTGCCGCTGGCGGGCTCGTAGTCGGTCGGGTCGTACGTGCCGGTCGGGCACTCGCCGTTGTCGCTCAGCGGCCCCGCGGCGTCGTCGTCGAAGGTGAAGTCGCGGCCGGCGATGTCGCCGTCCCCGCACGCATCGGACATGAGCATCACCCGCGTGTCGCTCGGCGAGACGAGGATGATGTCGATGTCGTCCGGCCGGGTGTGCGCGACGCCGTTCAGCGTCACGTTCACGTCGGTGATCGGGCCCTCGAGGCCGCTCACGGGGATCGCCGAGTCGCCCGGGATCGCGACGGCGGCCCCCTCGTTGGTGAACGTCGCCGCGGACGCGGGCGCCGCGGCGAGCAGCGCAGCGAGGACCGTCGCGGCGACGGCGAGGATGCGCCGCATCTGGGGGGTTTCTCCGGGGATCATCCGTGACCTCAGACGAGCACGGTAGCGACGGGTTGCGCGGGTGGTCAACTGGGCCTTCCGTCCAGGAGAAGGGCCCCGCCTCAAGCGGCGCGCACGTGATCGGCGGTCACGTCGGCCGGGGTCGGGGCCCCGAGGAGCATCAGCCCCAGCTCGATCTCGGCCTTGAGGATCTCGAGGACCCGGCGCGCGCCCGCCTCCCCGCCGCAGGCGAGCCCCCAGAGCAGCGGGCGCCCCACCAGCACCGCCTTGGCGCCCAGGGCCAGGGCGACCAGGGCGTCGGTCCCGCGGCGGATCCCGCCGTCCATGAGGACCTCGACGCGGTCCCCGGCGGCCTCGACGACCTCCGGCAACATGTCCAGCGCCGCGGGGACGCGGTCGAGCTGCCGGCCGCCGTGGTTGGACACGATGACGCCCGCCGCGCCGTGCTCGGCGGCCAGGACGGCGTCCTCGGCGGTGTGGACGCCCTTGACGAGGACCGGCAGCGAGCACTCGCCGCACAGCCGCTCGAGGTCGCGCCAGTCGAGCGTCGTGTCGACGAGGCTGAAGAACTCGGCCGGCGTCGGGCAGCTCGGGCCGCCGACCGCGGCGCGGATGGCGGGCATCTCGACCTCGGCGGGGACCGCGAAGCCGGTGCGCAGGTCGCGTTCCCGCCGCCCGGCGCGCGGGGCGTCGACGGTCAGGACGATCGCCTGGAACCCGCACTCGACCGCCTCGTCCATGAGGGCCCTGCTGACCCCGCGGTCGCTGAGCACGTAGAGCTGGAACCAGCGCGGGGCGGGTGGCGCCTCGGCCGCGACCTCGCGGGGCCTCGACGTCGCGAGGGTCGAGAGGGTGAAGATCGTGCCGGCCGCGGCGGCCGCGCGGGCGGCGGCGGGCTCCCCGTCGGGGTGGGCGAGGCGGTGCAGCGCGGTCGGTGCGACCAGCAACGGCATCGAGACCTCGGTCCCCAGGACGGTCGTCCGCGCGGAGACGCCGCTGACGTCGACGAGCACCCGCGGGCGCAGCCGGTGGCGCTCGAACGCCGCGACGTTCTCCGCGAGCGTCCACTCGTCCCCGGCGCCCCCGGCGTAGTAGCCGTGGACGCCCGGGTCGAGGACCTCCGCGGCCCGGCGCTCGAAGTCGGCGACGTTGACGAGCTCGTCCACGCGCGGACTTCTATCGCGGCGCCGCGCCCACCGCGATCCAGCTCTTCGCCAGCGGGCCGATCCGCTCCGCGATCACGTCCCCTTCCGGAAACAGCGCCGCGAGCTCGGCGCGGCGGAGCAGCGCGATGTCCTCGTAGTCGCCGGCCACGCCGAGCCGCCAGTACGGTCGGCGGATCGCTTGCGGGAGCCAGTGGGCGAACGGCAGCAGCGCGTGGGGCTCGATCGGGAAGCCGAACGCGGGCGTCTGGACCCACCAGCCCTTCGCGACGCGCCGCACCTCGGCGGCGAACGCCGCGCGGTCCTCCGGCGCGAGGTGCTCGACGACGCTGCTCGAGTAGGCGAGGTCGAACTCGTGGTCGGCGAACGGGAGCCGCTGCGTCGCGTCCGCCTTGACGAACGGCCCGGGGTAGCCGGGGCGGTCGACGAGGTCGACGCCGGTGATGTCGAGGTCCGGCTCGAGCGCCCGGAGGCCGAGCGCGCCGCAGCCGACGTCGACGACGCGCGTCCCCGGGCGGGCGCCGGTCAGCGCGCGGAAGCGCTCGTGGCGGCGGGCTCGGGCACGCGCGGCGAGCGCCGAGCCCAGCCGCGTCCGCAGGCCGGGCTTGGCGGTCGCGTAGACGTCGGTCAATCAGTCGCTCGTCAGGTTCAGCAGCGAGATGAAGATGTTGACGATGCTGACGAAGATGCCGGTCGCGAGCCAGACGACGTCCTGCTCGGTGGCGTGCTTCCGGATGTAGTTGAAGTCGACGAGGATCAGGGCCGCCGAGGCGACGAGGATGACCACCGAGATCAGCGGCGACAGCGAGCCGAGGCCGCCGAAGATCAGCGAGCCGAGGCTGATGACCACCGCGCCGAGGACGACGTAGGACAGCGGTTTCATCCACCCGACCGTGTCCTTGTCGATCACGAAGCCGATCGCGGCCATGCCGAGGACCGTCAGGGCCGTGATGCCCGCCGCGGTCGTGATCTGGCCCGGGTTGGTCTCGGCGAGGTAGCCGATCACCGGGCCGAGCCCGATGCCGATCGCCAGCGAGAGCGCGCACAGCCAGCCGATCCCGATCGTGCCGTAGCGCAGCGCGTTGACGAACCAGGTGCACACGAGCATCCCCAGCCCGACGTAGGAGAAGATGCGCGCGGTGCTCTCCTCGACGTCGCGGCCGATCAGCGTGCCGGCGACGAGGAACCCGACGGCGACGGCCACGAGGAACATGACCTGGCCGAGGATCCTCGCGGTGCTCCGTTCCTGGACTTGTGCGCCGGTGTAGGCGGTGTCGTAGCTCATACACTCAATGTTCCCATGTCCTCGCCCCGGCAAATCCAGGTCGGCGGCGTCCCCATCGGGGGCGGCGCGCCGGTCGCGGTCCAGACGATGACAAAGACCGAGACCGCGAACCTCGACGCCACGATGCGGCAGATCCGCACCGTCGCCGAGGCCGGGGCGGACCTCGTGCGCGTGGCCGTGCCGCGCGTGCAGGACGCCGAGGCGCTGCGGACGATCGTCGCCGAGTCGCCGATCCCCGTCATCGCCGACATCCACTTCAACCACACCCTGGCGCTGAAGGCCCTGGACGCCGGCGCGCACTGCATCCGCCTGAACCCGGGGAACATCGGCGGGCCGGACAAGGTGGCCGAGGTCGCGGCGCGCGCGTCGCAGCTTGGCACCCCGATGCGGATCGGCGTGAACTCCGGCTCGCTGCCGAAGCACCTCCACGCCCTGGAGCGGGAGAACCCCGTCGAGGCGCTCGTGACCGCGGCCGTCGAGTTCGTCGAGCTGATGGAGCGGCTGGACTTCACGAACTTCAAGGTCTCGATCAAGTCGACGAACGTGCCGAACACGATCGCGTCGAACCGGCTGCTGTCCGAGCGGATCCCGTACCCGCTGCACCTCGGGATCACCGAGGCGGGGACGAAGTGGTCGGGCTCGCTGAAGAGCGCCGTCGGCCTGGGGACGCTGCTCGCCGACGGCATCGGCGACACGATCCGGATCTCGCTCTCGACCTTCCACGCCGAGGAGGAGGTGAAGGTCGCCTGGGAGATCCTCAAGGCGCTGCAGCTCCGCGAGCGCGGGCCGGTGCTGATCGCGTGCCCGACGTGCGGCCGGCTCCAGTTCGACATGGACACGGTCGTCGCGCAGATCGAGAAGCGCCTCGAGGCCTACACGGACCCGATCGAGGTCGCCGTCCTCGGCTGCGCGGTCAACGGGATCGGCGAGGCGTCGCACGCCGACTTCGGGATCGCCGGCGCGAAGGACATGGGCGTCGTCTACTCCAAGGGCCAGCCGCTGCGGAAGGTCCCGACCGAGGAGCTGGTCGACGTCCTGTTCCAGGAGATCGACCGGTACTACGCGGCCGGCAAGAGGGTCGTCGTCGACGAGGCCCAGGCCGCCGAGGGCGCGGCGCTGCTGGCCGAGATAGAAGCGGAGAACGCGCACGACCTGACCCCGGAGCGGCTCGCCGCGATGGAGGCCGAGCAGGCGCGCGCCGAGG
The DNA here is from genome assembly GCA_036389485.1 of Solirubrobacteraceae bacterium. Taxonomy (GTDB): domain Bacteria; phylum Actinomycetota; class Thermoleophilia; order Solirubrobacterales; family Solirubrobacteraceae; genus CADCVT01. Next base: position 2,934 of record DASVPR010000016.1, on the reverse strand, counting down.
CGGAGAGCCCGCTCCTCGACGAGGACGCCTCGCCGACCGCGGGGCGGAGGTTCACGCGGGCCTGAGATGGGCGCCCGCGCGCTGACTGCGTACGGCCTCGGCCGTCTCGCCTTCGGCGCCGCCGGTCTCGTCGCGCCCGCCGCCGTGGGCGAGGCGCTCGTGGGGGAGGGCGCGCGCGAGGGCGCGGCGCGGATCCTGATGGGCAACTTCGCGACGCGCGACGTCCTGCTCGGGCTCGGCGTGCTGCACGCGGCGCGCGGGGGCGGGGGCGAGGACGTCCGGCGGTGGCTCGTCGCCGGGACCGCGAGCGACGTCCTCGACGCGCTCGTCCAGCTGCGCGAGTGGCGCGACCTGCCGCCCGATCGGCGGGTCGCGGGCGTCGCGTTCTCAGCGGTGGCCGCTGCCGGCGGGGCGATGCTGCTGCTGCGCGGCTAGCGTTCCGCGGCATGGAGCTTGCAGGAGTCTGCGCCGCCGTCACCGGCGGCGGGCACGGCATCGGGCGGGCGATCGCGGTCGCGCTGGCGCAGGCCGGGGCGAAGGTCGCGGTGGGGGACGTCGACGCGGCGGCGGCCGAGACGGTCGCGGCGGAGATCGGCGGGCTGGGCGTCGCGCTCGACGTCAGCGACGCCGACGGGTTCGCGGCGTTCCTCGACGCCGCCGAGCGGGCGCACGGGCCGCTCGGGCTGATGGTCAACAACGCCGGGATCGACTGGATCGGCGCGTTCGACGAGGAGCCCGACGAGGTCACGCGGCGCGAACTCTCGGTGAACCTCTACGGCACGGTCGTCGGCTCGAAGCTCGCGCTGCAGCGGATGCTCCCGCGCGGCGCGGGGCACCTCGTCAACGTGGCGTCGGGCGTCGGCCGGGTGCCGCTGCCGGGCAGTGCCGTCTACTCGGCGACCAAGCACGGCGTGGTCGGGCTGACCGAGTCGCTGCGCCTCGAGTACCGCGGCCGCGGCGTCGACTTCACGGTCATCCAGCCCGCGCAGGTCGACACCGCGATGCTCGACGGCCAAACGCGACCCCGCGCGCTGCCCGTCGTGACCCCGGAGGACGTCGCCGCGGCGGTCGTCGACGCCGTGCGCAAGCGGCGCTTCGAGGTCTGGGTCCCGCGCTCGCAGGCCGCGACGGCCAAGCTCGCCGCGGTGCTGCCGCGCGCCGCCCGCGAGGCGGTCATGCGCGCGATCGGCGTGACGAAGATCGCCGGCGAGACCGATCTCGAGGCCCGTGCCGGGTACCACGAGCGCGCGTTCGGCCGCCGCTGACATTGACGCCGCGGGCTGGGTCGGTACGGCTATGCCGCTATGACCGCTCGTCGGGCTCCTTACGGCGACACGCTGCGTGATGCGGACGTGCCGCCGTCCCACCGGAAGCGGAAGGTCGTCTTCTTCGTGATCCGGACGATGCGGCGGAAGGCGCCGTGGCCGTCCGTCGACTCCTGCGCCACGCGCTTCCACCCGCTGCCGCTCTTGCGCTCGATCGTGACGGACGTCGCGTCGCCCGGGCGGACCTGGCCCCACAGGCGCGCCTTGCGCGTCCCGGCGCGCTCGGCCCAGAACGGGGCGGGGAAGACGGCGAAGGACGGCTTCTTCTTCCCGCTCAGGTACTTGACCCCCGACTGCCACCCTCCGCCGGCGGCGTTCGTCGGCTCGTCCTCCCAGACGTACCACGTCAGGTTCTTGACGCGCGGGTTCTTCCACGCCAGGTAGGCCGACTCGGCGAGGTAGCGCGCCTGCTGCGACGCGGAGACGCCGAGCACCTTGTCCGGCGGCTTGGTCTGGTAGGCGTACTCGTCGAGGTAGAGCGGGAGCTTCTTCGTCCCGCGGGCGCGGATCCCGCCCGCGCGCACGACGCGGTCGACCGTGGTGACGACCTGCGACAGGTCGGCGAGCTGCGCCTGGTCGGCGACGCGGTCGGGCTCGTCGGGCGCGAGCTTCAGCCCGTGCGGGTGGTACGCGACGCCGTCGGCGGGCGCCCGCTTGAACCCCTTGCAGAAGGACGACCGCACCTTCTTGTACTTCCGGTCGACACACCCGAACTCGCGCAGCCACCGCAGCGGGCGCAGCGCGGCGTTCGGCGAGGAGCCGGAGGAGCCGCGCGGCGCGAGCGCGCCGACGAGGACCTGCGCGTCGGGGTCGGCGGCGTGGATCGCGGGGTCGGCCGCCCGGACGATCCGCCGCATGTGGTGCGGCGAGTACGGCGTGCACCGGTCGCGCACGCACTGCGACTGCGGCTGGAACCACAGCGTCACGTTCGGCTCGTTCCACAGGATGTAGCGGTCGACCATCGAGCCGTAGCGGGTCGCGACGGCGCGCGCGAAGTCGGCGAACAGGTCCGGAGACGGCTTGAAGCGCGGGTTGTCCTTGACCGGGAACTCGCTGCCCCAGACCGGGCCCCAGCCGGTCACGGTCAGCATCACCTTCATACCGGCGCCACTGACCATCCCGACGGCGCGGTCGAGCGCGGCCCAGTCGTAGCGCGGGTCGTTCGGGTCGGCGCCGTCGAAGCTCTCGGGCGGGACGCGCGCGTCGGGGTCCGGCGCGTAGACGCCCCAGCGCGCGACGATCCGCACCGCGTCGACGCCCGCCGCGCGCCAGTCGTCGATCGCCGCCGCGGCGCTGCCGGCGCCGCCGAGCAGGAGCCGGTCGTCGGCGACCCCGACCTCCATCGACGACGACGCGCCCGCGGGGGCCGCGAGGAGGAGCGTCGCGAGGAGAGCGAGGGCGAGCGCGCGCATCGTTGCGAAGAGAACCCGGAGGGCCGGACGGAGTTTCGTGGAGTGGAGCGGCGAGCGCTAGGTGTAGTTCCTAGGAACCTTCGTCAGTAGACATCCGGGCCTCGCTGGAGGCTGAGCGCTGTCGAGGCAGCTCAGTTCCAGGAGGCCCAGATGGAGGTTCACGCTAACGCGCCGCTCAGTCCGATCGGACGGCGACG
>DASVPR010000015.1:0-164283 GCA_036389485.1 Solirubrobacteraceae bacterium | reverse complement strand
TGTCGTTCCCAGGCGCCTTCGTCAGTCGTGAGCCGGGCGGCTTGTGGCTGAGGCTGCCGTGGGGTCGGATGAAGTTGTAGTGGTTGAGCCAGGCGTCGAGCGCTGCGGTGCGCTCGGCGCTGTTGGCGTAGAGCTGTCCGTGCGCCCAGCGGCGGGTGAGCGTTTGGATGAATCGCTCGGCCTTGCCATTGGTGCGCGGCCGGTAGGGGCGCGTGGTGAGGTGTTTGATGCCGAGCTGGTGGCAGGCGAGGCGGTGCTTGTGGGCGCGGTAGGCCGAGCCGTTGTCAGTCATCACGCGCTCGACCGCGACGCCGTGGCGCGCGAAGAACGCCACCGCGCGGCGCAGAAAGGCGACTGCGCTGGCGGCCATCTCGTCGTGGAGGACCTCGGCATAGGCCAGCCGCGAGTAGTCGTCGATGGCGACGTGAACGAATTCCCAGCCGGCGGTGCCGAGCTTGCGTCCGTCGGGCGAGCCGATGCGGGTGCGCTCGGCCGCCTGGCGGCGATTGCCGGTGATGCGGTGGCCGGGGACGACGATCCGGCCGAGCTTTTTGATGTCGATATGAACGAGCTCGCCGGGGTGACGACGCTCGTAGCGATTGGGCGGCTCGGGCGGCGCCAGCCGCGAACGCTTGCCCAATCCTTCGCGCAACAGCACGGCCGAGACCGTCGAGAGCGCCATCTCGAGCGCCTCGGCGATCTCCGCCGCGGTGAGGTGCAGCCGGCGCAACGCGCAGATAGCCGCGACGCGCTCGGGCGCCGTGCGATGCGGGATGCGCTTGGGCACCGGCCGCCGATCGATGAGCCCGGGCGGGCCCTCGGCGCGCCAGCGCGCCAGCCACCGGTAGACCGTGCGCTCGGTGACGCCGGCGGCCTCGGCCGCCGCCGTCACCGACCACGCCTGCGACACCACCCGCTCGATCACCCGTCGCCGTCCGATCGGACTGAGCGGCGCGTTAGCGTGAACCTCCATCTGGGCCTCCTGGAACTGAGCTGCCTCGACAGCGCTCAGCCTCCAGCGAGGCCCGGATGTCTACTGACGAAGGTTCCTAGGAACTACACCTAGGCCACCTCGGCGCGATCGACGGGCTCGTCGCGGCCGGCCAGCCGCTCCCGCCCGCGCTGCACCGCGGCGATGAACTTCGTGAGGTTGACCTCGAGCGTGTTGAGGATCTCGTCGGCGTAGTCCTCCGCGCCGAGACGGATCTCGCGCTCGCGGCCCCGGGCGTCCTCGATGATGTCCTCCGCCGCGCGCTCGGCCTGCTTCGTGACCTCCTGCTCGGAGATCAGGCGCTCCTGGCGCTCGCGCGCCTCCTTGACGATCCGCTCGGCCTCACGCTTGGCCTCGGCGAGCATCTCCTGACGCTCCTTGACGATCCAGCGCGCCTGCTTGATCTCCTCCGGGATCGTGGCGCGCATCTGGTCGAGGATGTCGTAGATCTCCTCCTTGTCCACACGCACCTGGTCGGTCATGGGGACCGACTTCGCGTTGTGGACGAGATCGTCCAGCTTGTCGATGAGAACGAGGACGTCCATGGTTCAGCCTTCGTTTCGTCGGCGCTGGAGTTCTTCCTTCAGGCGATCCGCGACACCGTCCGGTACGAGGCCGTCGATGTTGCCCCCGAAGGTGGCGAGCTCCTTGACGCCGCTGGAGCTGAGGAAACTGTACTGGGGACTGGCCATCAGGTAGAGGGTGTCGACCTCGGCGTCCTGCAGCCGGTTGAGCTGGTTCATCTCGAACTCGTACTCGAAGTCCGAGATCGCGCGCAGCCCCTTCACGATGCACTTCGCCCCGACGCGACGGGCGTACTCGACGATCAGGACGTCGAACGGCTCCGCCCGGACGTTCCCGAAGTGCGCCGTGGCGCGCGTGATGAACTCGAGCCGGTCCTCGATGCCGAACAGCGTCTGGGACTTCCTCACGGACTGGTTCACGACCGCCACGATGACCTCGTCGAACAGCTCGGAGGCGCGGCCGATCACGTCGACGTGCCCGTTCGTGATCGGGTCGTAGGAGCCGGGGCAGACGGCGACGCGCTTCGCTGCGGGGTTCATGGGCGATGGATGCGGATGAGGGTGTCGCCGTAGCGGCGTTCGTCGGTGAGCGGGAGCGGCAGGTCCAGCGGGGCACGGCGATCGCTCTCGGTGACCACGCGCGCCCCGTCGGCGAGCACGGGCACCAGAGCTTCCCCCAACGAGCTCCCGAGCGACGGCGCCCGCCGGTACGGGGGATCGCAGAGGACCAGATCGTATGTCTCACCGCGCGTACGTGCGTCGCGAAGCGCGGCGATCACATCGGCTTTCGACACCTCCGCATCGATGCCGAGCGCGCGGAGGTTCTCGCGCAGGACCGCTGCCGCGCGGGCGTCGCGCTCGACGAAGAGGGCGGTCGCGGCGCCCCGCGAGAGCGCCTCGATGCCCAGCGCGCCAGATCCCGCGTAGAGGTCGAGGACGCGCGAGCCGTCGAGTGCGCCGAGGATGGAGAAGACGGCCTCCCGTACGCGGTCGGAGGTGGGACGGGTCGCGCGGCCGGGCGGAGCGGCGAGCCGCCGCCCGCCGAAGCGGCCGGCGACGACCCTCAGCCCGGCTCTCCGAGGTACATGACCGAGAGCGACGGGCCCTCGGTGCCGCCGGGCACGATGTTGAGGTTCCCGCCGCTGGTCTGGTGTGCCGCGAGCAGCACGAGGTCGCCGGCCTCGAGGAGCATCGTCGTGGAGATCGTATGGCCGAACTCGAAAGGCGGCGCGGGGCGCGTGTCGCGCGCGAGCGCGTCGTTGCCGCCCCAGAGCGTGAGGCGCCGCAGGCCCGCGCCGTTGGCCTGCCAGACGACGAAGCCCTCGACCTGCCAGAGCCCGTCGCGATCGACGACGACCTGGGACTGCGTCGCGGTGTGCAGCCCGTCCGGGTCGTAGCGCTCGATCGGCCACTGGACGTACTGCTCCAGCCCGTCGCCGATCAGCTGGTCGGTCTCCGTCGTGACGATCGCGCCGTGCGCCCGCAGCTGCGGGTTCGGGTAGCTGCCCGTGAGCGCGCCGCCGGCCGGCCCGGTCGCCGGACCGGGCTCGCCCTCGTCGCCCTTCTCGCCCTCCTCCCCGCGCTCGCCCGGAGGACCGGGCGGGCCGGGCGCGCCCTCCGGGCCGGGCGGGCCGGCCGCCCCGGCGAGACCCGGCGCACCCGCGGCCCCCGTCGGGCCGGCGGGCAGCTGATCGTCCTTGAAGTCCTTCTTCAGGAGCGAGTGGTCCTTGACCTCGCTCGACCGCACCGCCGCGCGCTTGATGTGCTTGGCGCCGACGCTGTTGCTCTTGAGCTTCACCGCCGCATAGCCGGTGCCCCCGAGGGCCACGATCAACGCGACGATCGCGACCACCATGGCGGGCGACGGACGGCGTGCCACGCGCCAACTCTAAGCCGGTGCCCGATCACGCGGCAACCGGCTCGGCCTCGGCGGCGCGCAGGACGTCGGCGAGCAGGACGTGCTCGGGCCCCTGCAACGACGGGTCGTCGTGGAGGAGCGCCTCCGCCCGATGCCGGGCGCGTTCGAGGACGTCGGCGTCCTCGGGCAGGCGCGCGAAGTGGAAGCGGGCGAGACCAGACTGGCGCGTTCCCGTGATCTCGCCCTCGCCGCGCAGCTCGAGGTCGATCTCGGCGAGCGCGAAGCCGTCCGTGTGGTCCTGCAGCGCGCGCAGCCGCAGCGACTCCGCGGGGCCGAACAGCAGGCACAGCGACTTGTGCGCGCCGCGCCCGACGCGCCCCCGGAGCTGATGCAGCTGCGAGATGCCGTAGCGGTCGGCGTCCTCGACCAGCATCACGGTCGCGTTCGGCACGTCGATCCCGACCTCGATGACGGTCGTCGCCACGAGGACGTCCGCCTCGCCGGCCGTGAACGCCGCCATCGCCTCGGCCTTCTCGCGCGGCCTCATCTGCCCGTGCAGGAGCACGACCTCGAAGTCGGCGAACTCGGTCGCCTTCAGCCGCTCGTACTCCGCGGTCGCGGCGCGCGCCGCCAGCGCCTCGGACTCCTCGACGAGCGGGCAGACGACGTAGGCCTGCCGGCCGGCGCGCAGCTCCTCGCGGATGCGCTCGTACGCGCGCGCCCGCTGCGCCTCGCCGGAGGCGACGAACGTCTCGATCGGCTGGCGGCCGCGCGGCAGCTCGCGCAGGGTCGTGTAGTCGAGCGCGCCGAACGACGCGAGGCGCAGCGTGCGCGGGATCGGCGTCGCGGTCATGTGCAGCACGTGCGGCGCGAGGCCGGCCGGCGCCTTCGCATCGAGCGCCGCGCGCTGCCTCACCCCGAAGCGGTGCTGCTCGTCGACGACCGCGATCGCGAGCCGCGCGAACTCGACCGTGTCCTCGATCAGCGCGTGCGTCCCCACCACGAGGCTCAGCTCGCCGGTCGCGAGCTTGGAGAGGATGTCGGTGCGGCGCGCGCCCGGGGTCGAGCCGGTGAGCAGCGCCACCGGGACCGTCCCGCCCGGCATCAGCGACTGCACCGTCGCGAAGTGCTGCTCGGCGAGGGTCTCGGTCGGCGCCATCAGCGCCGCCTGCATCCCGTGCTCGACCGCGCGCAGCATCGCGTAGAGCGCGACGACCGTCTTCCCGGACCCGACCTCGCCCATCAGCAGCCGCTGCATCGGCCGTTCGAGCGCCAGGTCGGCGTCGACCTCCTCCATCGCGCGGACCTGGTCGCCGGTCGGCGTGAACGGCAGCTGCTCGTCGAGCCACGCGCGGGAGAGGGACGGCGGGTCGCCGAGGGGCGGCGCGGCGGTGCGCTCGCGGTGCTCGTCGCGCAGCCGCAGCTGCACGATCTGGTCGACCAGCAGCTCGTCGAACGCCAGCCGGCGGCGGCCGCCCTCGCGGTCGCCGAAGTGCGCGGCGAACACGGCGGCGGGCCGGTCGGGGAGGCGCTCCGCGGCGCGCAAGCGGCCGGGCAGCGGATCCGGGAAGTCGGCCGCGAAGCCACCGTACGTCTGCACGAGCGCCGCGATCTGCGTCGACGTGATCCCCTTCGTCGCCGGGTAGGCGGACACGCCCGCCGCCTCGGCGCCGAGCGACTCCGTCGGCGCGTGCGCCTCCACGTTGAAGCTCGTGCGCCCGCGGAGCTTGCCGCGCAGCATGAGGCGCGTCCCCGGCCGGTACCTCCGCTCGAGCCATGGCTGGTTGAAGAACTTCGCCTTCACGGAGCCCGTCGCGTCGGCGACAGTCGCTTCGGCGAGGCCGCGGATCTTCCGCGACCGCGTCGGCCGGGACCGGATTGCGCGCACCTCGACGACGACGGTGGCGGTCTCGCCGGGGACGAGCGTCGCGATCGTGCGCGACTCCCCGGACTCGCGCGGCAGGTGAAGCAGCAGGTCGCCGACGGTGTCGAGCCCCAGCGCCTCCGCCGCCTCGGCGGCCGGCGCGGGCGTGACCTTCAGCGGCTCGGCGAGGCGCGACGGCCGCGGGTAGTGGACGGTGACGGCTTCGGGGTCGAGGGGATCGCGCGTGGCGAACGCGGTCGGCGGCACGCCCAGATGATGATGGGCGCTCCGGACCTCATCGGCGGAGTCGGGTCCGCAGCCGCAGCTGGGTCGTGCCGCACGGCGTCGCCACCCGCAGCTGCGGACGCGGGAGGTACCGCACGAGCGCGACGAGCGTCGCCCGGCCGCGCGCGTCCGTGCGCGCGACGCGGCGGCCGACGCGCACCGTGCCGCGCAGGCACCGCGCGTCGCTGCTGACCAGTCGCACGCGAACGCGGCTCGGCCGCCCGCGGCGGATCGTCGTCGGCGAGACGAAGACGCGGAGCGCGCGCGGTGATGCGTCGCCCCGCGGCGGTGTCGCGTCGCCCCGGCCCGGCGTGTCGCGCGGCGGCGAGGGGTCGCGCGGCGGGGAGCCTCCCCGCGTGCACGCCTGGTCGCTCGCCGTCGATGCGCGACTGCCGTCCGCGAACTCGAACTCGCCGCGGACGGTCCACTTCCCGTCGCACGCCCGCGGCGTGACGAGGTAGCCGCCGTGCGCGGGGATGTCCCACACGATGTGGCTCGCCGCGGCACGGTCCTCGGGCGGCGCGTTCGGCGGGACCTGCGCCGGGTTGGCCCGGATGACCGCGCCCTCGATGAACAGCCGCTCGAACGCCGCGGTCGTGTTCGTCCCCTCGAACAGGAGGATCTCGATGATCTGGCTCGGCCCGTTGAAGAGCGCGAGGTCGGTGCGCTGCGGGTCGCCGGGCGCGCCGAGCCAGACGTCGAGCGTGCCGGTCCCGACGAGCGACTCCGCCGGGCACGCGTCCCGCCCGCGCGCCTGGATCTCCTGGTCGGAGGCCTCGCAGACCGGCAATGCGGTCGGGTCGAGCCGCGTGCCCTCCGGCAGGAAGAACGCGAGCTTCGAGATCGTCGGCGGCTTCGCGTTCGGGTCGTCCGGGTTCATGTAGCGCAGGTCCATCGTGAGCCCGGTCTGGGTCCCCGGCGTCGTCGCCGTGAACGGCATCGCCAGCGCCGCCCGCTCGCCGGCGAAGGCGGGCGCGGCGACCGCGAGCAGGGCCGCAGCGGCCGAGAGGGCCGCCGCCGCTGCCGCCTGTACCGTCATCCGCATGTCTGGAACCCCCTGCTCGTACGCTGTACGGTGCAGCGTACGGCGATGACTTCCGCGGTGTCAAAGGGGAACCGTCAGGGCGACGCGGGCGGCCGCGCGCGCCTCGACCGCGACACCGTCGCGCGCGAGGCGCTCGCGATGCTCGACGAGGAGGGCCTCGACGCGCTCTCCATGCGCCGGCTGGCCGACCGGCTCGGCGTCGGCACGATGACCCTGTACGGCTACTTCCGCAGCAAGGACGAGCTGCTCGATGCGGCGGTCGGCGCGGCCGCCGCCGACTACGGGCCCCCGCCGTCCCCCGAGGGAGAGCTGCGCGACCGCCTCCGCGCGCACGTCCGCGCCGTCCGCCGGATCCTGGAGCGCCACCCCGCGCTCGCGCAGCTGCGCGCACGGCAGCCGATCGTGCAGCCGTCGGCGTTCCGGATGTCCGAGCGCGGCATCGGGGCGCTCATCGACGCCGGGTTCGCACCCGAGGAGGCGGCGCGCCTCTTCCGCGTCCTGTTCGTCTACGAGTTCGGGTCGGCGCTCTTCAACCCGGACGAGCCGCCGCCCGAGCAGCGCCGCCGCGTCCGCGCCGCCATCGCGATGCTCCCCGAGGACGAGTTCCCCGCGGTGACCGCCGCGGCGGAGGGCATCGCGGCGTCGATCGGCGGCCGGGACCAGTTCGAGTTCGGCCTCGAGCTCATCCTCGACGCGATCGAGCAGCGCGCGCGGCAGCTCCGCTAGGTCACTCGGCGGCCAGCAGCCACCAGTAGGCGGGCTGCCCGCCGTCGCGCACCTCGAGCTCGACGCCGTCGGGTGCAAGCTCGTGGATCCGGTCCTCACCCACCGGCGCGCCCTCGCCCGCGATGCAGGTGACGATCTCGGCATCCCGCGCGAGCGAGCGGATGACCGCGGCGAGCGTCGCCTCCGGCTCGCCCCAGGCGATGATCTCCTCCTCGACGAATCCGACGGCGTCCCCGGCGCTGAACCGCCCGTGGACGTCGTCGCGCGCCGCCGGCGCGACCGACCCGATGCACAGCTCGACGACCGCCTCGTGCATCGCGATGCCGTTCTCCTCGGCGGTCTTGTTCGGGTCCAGCGCGACGGCCGCGGTCAGGCCCGCCTGCTGCGAGCGCGTCGGCTCGACGAGCACGAGCTTGTCCGACAGCTCGGCCGCGCGCTCGGCGGCCATGATCACGTTCGAGGAGTTCGGCAGCACGACGACCTCCTCGGCCGGCGCCTCGTGGATCGCGGCCAGCAGCTCCATGGTCGACGGGTTGAGCGTCGGGCCGCCGTCGACCGTCACCGCGCCGAAGCTCTCGAACAGCCGGCGCATCCCCTCCCCCGCCACCACGGCCACGGCGGCGCACCGGGCGATCGCCGCGTCCTCCGCCGGGCCGTGCCCGTTCCCCGAGAGCTTCTCCGCGCGCTCGACGACCTGGGCGTGCATGTCCGCGACGTCGAGGTGCGAGACCTCCCCCGCGTCGGTGAACAGCGCGGTCGCCGCCTCGGGGTCGTCGGTGTGGACGTGGACCTTCAGCGTCGACTGGTCGCCGACGACGAGGACGGAGTCCCCGATCGACTCGAGCCGCTCGCGGAGCGGCGCGGGATCGAGGCCGGTGCCGGTGACGGCGAAGTTCGTGCAGTAGCGATAGGTCTCCGACGCGTGCTCCGGGTGGGTCACCCGCGCCGGGGCGTGGTGGTCGAGCTCGGGGGCGTCCGTGCCGCGCAGCGCCGCCACGACGCCCGCGAAGATCACCGTCAGCGCGTGGCCGCCCGCGTCGACGACGCCCGCCTCGCGCAGCACGGGCAGCAGCTCGGGCGTGCGCCGCACGGACTCCTGCCCCTCGTCGACCGCCCGCTCGAGGATCTCGGCGATCGCGGCGTCCTGGCGCTCGGGCGGCGTCTCGCGCTCGAGCCGCGTGTCCGGCATGTGCGCGAGGTCGGTCGCGATCCGGTGCGCCATCTCGCGCACGACGGTGAGGATCGTGCCCTCGGCCGGCTCGCGGACGCTCGCGTACGCCCGGTCGACCGCCCGGGCCATCGCCGCGCCGATCAGCGTCGGGTCGACGAGCTCGCCGGGCCGCGAGACCAGCTCCTCCGCCGCGCCGCGGATGAGCTGCGAGAGGATCACCCCGCTGTTCCCGCGGGCGCCGAGGAGCGCCGCGCGGGCCACCGCGTCGACGATCTCCTCGCGCCCGATCTCGTCGATCGTGCGGTCGCGCTCCTCCGCCACCAGCCGGTCCAGCTCGTCGAGGACCGCCCGGAGCGTGAGCGCCATGTTGTCCCCCGTGTCGCCGTCGGCGACCGGGAAGACGTTCAGGTCGTTGACCTCTTCACGCCGCGCCTCGAGGTGCGAGAGGGCGGCGGCGACGACCGACCGGAAGCGATCGAGGTTGGTGAAGGCCACCACGCCGGAGTAACCCGGCTAGACGGCCTTGGTTACCTTGCCCGCCTTCAGGCAGCGCGTGCAGACGTAGGCGCGCTTCGGGGCGCCCTTGTCCAGGATGCGGACCTTCTGCAGGTTCGGGTTGAAGCGGCGCTTCGTCGCGACCATCGAGTGGCTGCGGCTGTGACCGAACGACGGGCCCTTGTTGCACACGTGACAGACCTTGGCCATGACGGCGGAGGAGTCTAGCGCCGGGCCGCCGGGTACCGTCATCGGGACGTGCCCATGAGTGACGTCAGCATCGCCCTGCCCGATCGCTACCGGGTCCTGGGCCGCATCGCGACGGGAGGCATGGCCACCGTCTACCGCGCCGAGGACGGCGTGCTGGGCCGCGAGGTCGCCGTGAAGATCCTCGCGCCCCACGTGGCCGCCGACCCGGTCTCGCGCCAGCGCTTCGAGCGCGAGGCGCGCACGGCCGCGCGCGTCGGCGACCACCCGAACGTCGTGACGATCTACGACATCGGCGAGGTCGGCGAGCACGCGTTCATCGTGATGGAGCTCTATCGCGGCGGGACGGTCGCGGACCGGCTGTCGGAGGGCGCGGTCGCGCGGGTGCAGGCGCTCGACTGGCTCGGCGAGGCCGCGGCGGGGCTCGACTACGCGCACGGCCGGGAGGTCGTGCACCGCGACGTCAAGCCGGCGAACCTGCTGCTCGACGAGGGCGGCCGGCTCGCGGTCGGGGACTTCGGGATCGCGCGCCTCGCCGACGAGTCCGCGCTGACGCAGGCCGGGACAGTGCTGGGGACCGCCGCGTACCTGTCCCCGGAGCAGGCGGTCGGCGAGCCGGCGACCGCGGCGTCGGACCGCTACTCGCTCGGCGTCGTCGCCTTCGAGCTGCTCTGCGGCCGGCGGCCGTTCGCGGGCGAGCACGCGGCGGCGCAGGCGCGCCAGCACGTCGAGGCGCCGATGCCCGAGACCGGCCTCGGTCCGCAGGTCGACGACGTGATGTGCCGGATGCTCGCGAAGGACCCGCCGGACCGGTACCCGACCTGCGCGCTGTTCGTCGAGGAGCTGCGCCACGCGGTGGAGCGCGCGCCGTCCGTCCGCCGCGAGCCGCCGACGGAGCCGACCCGCCGCGCCGTCGCGCCGGTGCCGGAGCGGGAGGCTTCGCGGCCGCGCCGCCTCGCGCCGACCCCGCCGGCGCCGCCGGTGCCCGTGCGTGCAGAGGTGGAGCGGCCCGGCCCGCGTCGCGGATGGATCGCCTTGGCCGCCCTGGCGGCGGTCGCGCTCGCGGTGGCGCTCGTCGCGCTGCTCGGCGGCGACGACGGCGGCCGCGACTCGCGCCAGGCGCGCGACGAGCCCACGCGCTCCCAGCCGCGCGAGACCCAGCCGCGCGAGTCCGAGCCCACGCCCGCCGCGCCGCCCGCGACGGAGGAGGCGCCTCCGGCGGAGACGACGGACAACGAGCCGGAGACCGGGCCGGGCCCGTCCGCCGACGAGGAGAGCCCGGGCGCGCTGAACGACGCCGGCTACGCGAAGCTCCAGGCCGGCGACGCGGAGGGCGCGATCCCGCTCCTCGAGCGCTCGGTCGAGGGCTTCGACCAGCAGGGCTCCGCGGCCGACCCCACCACCTTCGGCTACGCGCTCTACAACCTGGGCGAGGCGTACTTCGCGGTCGGCCGCTACGACGAGGCGATCGCGATGTACGAGCGCCGGCTAGAGGTCAGTCCGGACGACCGTCCGCAACTCGTCCGCAGCCGCATCAAGGAAGCCCGGAAGCGCAGCAAGGCCTAGCCGCCGCCGGCCGAGGATCGGCAGGCCGGGTGGCGAGGCCGCGCACTCCGGCGCGGCCGGGTTCGCGACGCAGATCGGGGGGCAGTTCGTCTGCGACGGCTGGTCGCGGCAGCTCGGTTTCGTCTGACAGCCGGCGGTGTCGTTGTTCTGGTCCTGTTGGCAGGCGGTCTGGCAGTTCGGGACGTTCGGGTCCTTGTCGAGCTGGCAGGAGGTCTGGCAGCCGGCGACGTTCGGGTCCTGGTCGGCTTCGCACTGCGTCTGGCAGTCGGGCTTGTTCGGGTCCTGGTCGGCCTCGCACCCGATCTGGCAATCGGGCTTGTTCGGGTCCTGGTCGGCCTCGCACCCGATCTGGCAGCCGTCCTTGTTCGGGTCCTGGTCGGCCTGGCAGCCGGTCTGGCAACCGTCCATGTTCGGGTCCTGGTCGGCCTCGCAGCCAGCCTGGCAGCCGTCGACGTTCGGGTCCTGGTCCTCGCACGGCGGCGGCTGGTCGGGGGGCGGCGCCTGCTGCGGCACGCTCGGCGGCGGGGGCGGCGGAGGAGGAGGCGGTGCCGCCTCGCGCCCGGCGGCGGCGAACAGCCCGACCGCGGCGTCCTGCGACGCCTGCGCGAGGTCGGCGCGCCGCTTCGAGCGCCTCAGCAGCTTCTGCGCGGCCTTGTACTTCTTCCTGCTCGCGGCGACGATCGCCCCGCGCAGGTCCTTGAGCGAGGAGAGGAAGCCGTCGAGCGACTTCAGGACCTCGTCGCGCGCCTGGCCGCCGCTGCGGGTCGAGGCCGTCTGCCGAGCGACGAGCGCCCGCGTGGCCGCGGTCAGCTTCTCGAGCTTCTTGATCGCGGCGACGATCGCGCCGACGCGGCGGAACCTCGTCTTCTCGCCGCGCTTCATCGCCCTCGCGAGCGACTTCGACGCCGCGGCCAGCGCCCGGTTCTGGCTCCCCCACGCCGCGACCACCTCGCCGTCCGCCGCGGGCGCGGTCGCCGGCGCCGCCAGCGCGAGCGAGGCGACGGCGGCGAGGACGAGCAGACACAGCCGAGCGCGCACGGTCGCCGCAGCGTAGTCCCCGCCGCAAGGCCGGCGCGCCAGTCCGTCGCGGCGCGCCGCGGGACGCCGGCGGGGCGCCGCCTGAACGTCAGTCGGGCGGCGACGCGCGGCGGGGCGGCGCGGCTCAGTCGTCGCGCGCGGGAGCGCGCCGCGGCACGACGTCCGGCTCGCGGGCGGGCCGGCGCTCGCGCCGCGGGTAGCCCTCCGCGATGCGGCCGGGCTCGCGCAGGCGCACCGGCGCGGGGCCGGCGTCCGGCAGCGGCAGGCCGCCGTCGCGGTCGTCGCCGGGATCCGGTGGCGCGGGCGCCGAGCCAGGGCCTCCGCCGCGCCCCTCCTCCGGCCCGATCCGGAACGTCGCGAACAACTCGCTGCCCGCCAGATGCCAGAACAGCAGGGCGAAGGCGCCGAAGTGCACGAGCGTCAACACCAAGATCGCGAGGACGGGCCCGCTCATGACCCGAGCGTACCCCTCAGCGCCGCGAGCGTCACCACGGCTTCGGCGGCGTGCCGGCCCTGGTCGCGCTTGCCTCCGCCGGTCCGCGCCAGCGCCTGGTCCATGTTCTCCACCGTGAGCACGCCGAACGCGCACGGGACGCCCGTCGACAGCTGCACGTCCATGATCCCGCGGGCGGTCTCGGAGCAGACGTAGTCGTAGTGGTCGGTCTCGCCCCGGATCACCGCGCCGACGCACGCGACGCCCGCGAACCGCCCCGACTCCGCGCAGTACTTCGCCGCCAGCGGCAGCTCGAACGCGCCCGGGACCTCAAAGACGTCGAAGGTGTGCCCGCCCTCGTCGAACGCCGACTTCGCCCCCGCCACGAGCCGCTCGGCCAGGTCCTCGTAGAACCGGCCGACCGCGACCGCGAAGTGGCTCACTTCCTGGGCTCCGACGCTTCGTCCGCGACGTGCTCGGAGTGGATCATCTCCTCGTCGAGCGCGAGCCCCTGGTGGTGGAGCATGTGGCCGAGCTTCTCCTTCTTGGCCTTCAGGTACGCCTCGTTGTGCGGGTTCGGCGTGTGCTCGATCGGGACCTGGTCGGTCACCGACAGCCCGTAGCCCTCCAGGCCGCGGATCTTCTTCGGGTTGTTGGTGAGGATCCGGATCGAGGTCAGGCCGAGGTCCCCGAGGATCTGCGCGCCGATGCCGTAGTCGCGCAGGTCGGCCGGCAGGCCGAGGCGCAGGTTCGCGTCGACGGTGTCGAGCCCCTCCTCCTGGAGCTTGTACGCCCTCAGCTTGTTGAGCAGGCCGATCCCGCGGCCCTCCTGCGCGAGGTACAGGAGCACGCCGGTGCCCTCGCGCTCGATCATCGCCAGCGCGGACTCGAGCTGCTCGCCGCAGTCGCACCGCAGCGAGTGGAACACGTCCCCGGTCAGGCACTCGGAGTGCACGCGCACGAGGACGTCCGGCTTGCCGTCGATCTCGCCCTTCACGAGCGCCACGTGGTGCTTGTCGTCGACCAGCGAGCGGTAGCCGACCGCGGTGAAGTCCCCGAACTCGGTGGGGAGCTTCGTGGCGACGACGCGCTCGACGAGCTTGTCGTGCTTGCGCCGGTACGCGATCAGGTCGGCGACCGTGATCATCTTCAGCCCGTGCCGGGCGCAGTAGCCGACGAGGTCCGGCACGCGGGCCATCGTCCCGTCGTCGTTCATGATCTCGCAGATCACGCCGGCGGGGATGAGGCCGGCGAGGCGCGCGAGGTCGACCGCGGCTTCGGTCTGGCCGGTGCGCTCGAGCACGCCGCCGGGCTTCGACTTCAGCGGGAAGACGTGGCCCGGCTGGACGAGGTCGCGCGGCCGCGTCTGAGGGTCGATCGCGACCTGGATCGTGCGCGCGCGGTCCGCCGCGGAGATGCCGGTCGTCACCCCCTCACGCGCCTCGATCGACACCGTGAACGGCGTCTCGAACGGCGACTCGTTCTTCGCGGCCATCAGCTCGAGGCCCAGCTCGTCGCAGCGCTCCGGCGTCAGCGAGAGGCAGATGAGCCCGCGCCCCTCCTTGGCCATGAAGTTGATCGCCTCGGGCGTCGCGAACTGGGCGGCCAACGTCAGGTCGCCCTCGTTCTCGCGGTCCTCGTCGTCGCAGACCACGACCATCTTGCCCGCGCGGATCTCCTCGATCGCCTCCTCGATCGTGGCGAACGGGGTCTTGGTGTCGGTGCTCATGTTCGGACCAGCTTCTCCACGTATTTCGCGACCACGTCGACCTCGAGGTTGACAGGCGTGCCGTTCGCCGCCCGTCCGAGCGTCGTGCGCTCGAGCGTCTCGGGGATGAGCGAGACGTCGAAGCTCTCCTCGTCGACGCGCGCGACGGTGAGGGAGACGCCGTCGACCGCGATCGACCCCTTCTCGACGACGTAGCGCAGCAGCTCCGGCGGCGCCTCGATCGTCACGACGCGCGCGAAGCCGTCCTCGCGCGACCCGCTCACGACGCCGAGCCCGTCCACGTGCCCCTGCACGACGTGCCCGCCGAGCCGGTCGGTCGCGCGCAGCGGCAGCTCGAGGTTCACGACCGACCCGCTCTCCACCGACCCGAGCGAGGAGCGCCGCAGCGTCTCGTGCATCACGTCCGCCCCGAAGCGCTCGCCCTTGCAGAGGCCGACCGCGGTCAGGCAGACGCCGTTGACCGCGATCGAGTCGCCCTCCTTCAGCTCCGCGGCGAGCGGCGACTCGATCGCGAGCCGCACGCCGTCGGAGGTGTCGTGCACCTCGGCGACCGTTCCCAGCGACTGGACGAGCCCGGTGAACACGCGGCTACCACTCCCGCAACCGGGCCGACACCAGGAGGTCCTCGCCCACCTTCTCGCAGTCGAGCGTCAGCGCCTTGAGCGCCTCGGCGATCTGCTCGGCGCCCTCCCCCTCGAGCGGGTCGCGCGCGGTGCGGCCGCCGAGCAGCATCGGCGCGAGGAAGAGCCGGACCTCGTCGATCTCGCCGGCGTCGAGGAACGCGCCGGCGAGGTGCGGGCCGCCCTCGAGGAGGATCGCGGTGATGCCGTCGGCCCCGAGCTGCGCGAGCGCGCTGCGCACGCGGGCCTGCTCGTTCTCGCCGGTGGCGACGATGATCTCGGCCCCAGCGGTCTCCAGGCCGTCGGTGGCGGCGCGCGGCGCGGCGCGGGACACGACGACGGTCAGCGGCGGGTCGGGCGCGGCCTGCACCAGCTTCGAGTCGAGCGGCAGGCGCGCCTCGGAGTCGAAGACGACCCGGCGCGGCTGGCGGACGACGCCGTCGACCCGGGCGGTGAGCTGCGGGTCGTCGGCGAGCGCGGTCCCGATCCCGACCGCGACGGCGTCGACGGTCGCGCGCCACCGGTGCGCGAGCGTGCGGCTCGGCTCGCCGGAGATCCACTTCGAGTCGCCGGTGCGCGTCGCGACCTTGCCGTCGAGGGTCATCGCCGACTTGAAGAGGACCCATGGGCGGCCGGTGCGCGCGTGCTTGCGGAACGCCTGGTTGAGCAGGCGCGCGCGGGCGGCCAGCTCGCCGTCGGCGACGTCGACGCCGACGCCCTCGTCGCGCAGGATGCCCAGCCCGCGGCCGGACGCCTTCTCGGTCGGGTCGTCCGACGCGACGACGACGCGCGAGATGCCTGCGGCGAGGATCGCGTCGGTGCACGGCGGCGTGCGGCCGTGGTGGCAGCACGGCTCGAGCGAGACGTAGAGGGTCGCGCCGTCCGTGTCGTCTCCGGCGGCGGCGATCGCGTTGACCTCCGCGTGCGGTCCGCCCAGCTCGTCGTGCCACCCCTCGCCGAGGACGACCCCGTCGCGCACGAGCACGGCCCCGACGACCGGGTTCGGCGACACGCGCCCGTACCCGCGCTCCGCCAACTCGACGGCTCGCGCGAGATGGAGGCGGTCGGTCTCGGTGCGCAGGGCCATCGCAGTGGAGGATACGAGCAAGTCTTGGCTTCCTAGAGTTGCCGCGATGCCCGCGTCCCTCCGTCCGGGGTTCGGCCCTGCGCTGCCCGCGCTGCTGCGGGAGCGGTTCGGGGTCGCGCCGCGGGCCACGCTCGTCGCGGCGGCCGTCGCGGCGCTGCTCCTCGCGGGCGGGATCCTCGTCGCGTGGCGGCTGAGCGCGGAGCGGCAGCTCGTGCACGAGGGCGAGCCGGTCTTCAACCTCCTCTACGACGACGACGCGCTGCGCGAGGTCGACCCTCGGCCCGGCGAGCTCGTGCGTCTGGAGGGGCGGCGCGGGCGCGTGTCGGTCGCGATCGCCGTCCGCCCGCTGAGGGTCCCGCCGTTCCGCGGCGACGTCGCGAAGGGACTCCTTCCCGTGGTCGCGGAGCGGTACATGGACGCGCTGCGCCGGCGCGACCCGACGTTCGTCATCCGCGACGAGGGCCGCTCCACCGTCAACGACTCCCCCGGCTACCAGATCGCGTACCGCACCGGCTCGCCGGGCGCGTTCACCTACTGGCGCGAGATCTTCGTCGTGCCCGACGAGGAGGCGCCGCGGCTCGGCGTCGTCCTCACGTTCGAGAACCGGCGGCCCCACCGGATCTCGGCGGCGGGCGCGGACTTCGTCGCCACGGGCAAGAGCGCCTTCCGCTCGTTCCGCTTCGGCACCGACCGCGGCTAGAGGCCCCAGCGCGCCGGCCCGTCCGGCTCCACGAAGGCCACGGCGCGCATCATGTTGCCGCGGTTGCCGTCGTCGACGACGCGCTCGAGGCGGCGGATCGTGCGCGGCGACATCCGCGTGTCGCCCGCCTCCACGCCGTCGCCGTACATCGGGCGGAAGACGACCGAGGCGAAGCCGGCGCGCTTCAGCAGCAGCGGCAGCGTCGTCGGCGAGAAGAACTTCAGGTGGTTGGGCGTGAAGCCGTTCCAGTCGTCGCGCGCGGCCTTGAGCATGAGCGAGTTCGCGTTGACGGTGAGGATGAGCAGGGCCCCGCCGGGGGCGAGCAGCTCGCGCAGCATCGTCAGGTCCTCCACCGGGCTCGTCAGGTGCGCGAGGACCGACCACATCGTGATGACGTCGAAGCCGCCCGCGGCGATCTCGGGGACGTCGCGCGGGCTTCCGAAGTAGGCGTTCCGCCCGCTCGGCTTCGACCGCGCCTCCTCCACCGACGCCTTCGACAGGTCGACGCCGTACGGCTCGAAGCCGCGCTTGTGCGCGAGGTCGAGGAACAGCCCCGCGCCGCAGCCGAAGTCGAGGATCCGCCGGCCGCTCCCGTCCTCGAAGAGCGGGTGGAAGGCGTCCATCACGAGCTCGTAGCGGCGGATGCGCTCCTCCGCGTAGTGGCCGGTGAGGAACGCCTTGTAGCGCTTGGCTTTGTACAGCTCGCCGAGGCGCTCGGGCTTGATGCCCGGCTGGCGGTAGAGGAAGCCGCAGCCGGGGCAGCGCACGACGTGGTACTCCCACCGGCCCTTGCGCCTGCGCGAGCGCGCGACGAACAGCGGCTGCACGCGCCGCTCGCCGCACAGCGAGCACGCGATCACCTCCTCGATGTCCTTCAGCGCGCCGACGTTGCGCTCGACGTGCTCCTCGGCGGTCATGACGGGCGCGGTCTCCAGCGTCTTGCGCCAGCGCCGCTCGTGCAGCGCGGGGACGCCGGGCAGCGTCCACGGCCACGTGTGGCGGGGCGGCAGCGGCAGGATCTTCCGTGCGGCGCGCTCGAGGGAGGTGCGACTGACGATCCCTCAGTGATACATGCTGAAGCCGCGCAGGTCCCCGTCGGGGTCGAAGAGGTAGGCGCCGTCGCCGACGTGGTGGCCGTCGCCGGTGACGTTCTCGAACGCCGGCTCGCCGAGGCCCCAGTGGAAGACGCTGCCCCGCTGCGCGCCTCGGCCCACCCGCACGGTGACGCTGCCGCCGGCGGGCGCGGTCGTCCCCGCGGGGAAGCGGAAGCGCCGCAGGGCGGAGTCGCGGACCCACCAGCCGCCGAGCGGGACGTCGCGGCCCGACCGGTTGACCACGCGGATCCACTCGCCGTTGGGGTTCTCGACGTCGACGCCGTCGGCGTCCCAGTTGACGCGGACGTTCAGGTCGGCGTCGGCGCTCGGGCCGGCGCCGCAGGCGTCCGGGTGCCACAGGCGGAGCCGCTGGGCCGCCGCGCGCTCGGCGGCGGCCGCGTACCGCGCGTTCCACGCCCACTCGACGGGGTTGGTCAGCCACAGCGCGTGGCCCTCGCCGACGAGGATCTCGCCGACGTCGCGCCAGCCGCCGCTTCCGCGGTCGCGGACGGCGACCGAACGGCGCCACCGCTTGCCGCTGCGGCTCCTCGGGTCCTGCGCGGCGAGGCGGACGACGCCGCGGCTGCGCCGGACGAGCTGCTCGAAGCGGTTCGTCGCCGCGACCGCGTGGCACTCGCCGCGCCGGCGGGTCGCGAAGCTCGAGTAGACGGTCTGCTCCATCGCCTGGATGCCGGTCACGCGGATGCGCTGCGTGGTGCCGTGCACCTCGACCTCGAGCGTGTCCCCGTCGTGGACGTGGACGACCTTCGCGGTCCAGAACGTGCAGCGCGGCCCGTCGCCGCCCGGCAGGCAGGGGCCGCCGCGCGCCTCGGCGACGGCCGGGGCGAGCGCGAGCAGCACGACGGTGAGGGCTGCGAGCCGCATCCGTCCCGTCATCGGCAGGACGCTTGCCCCGGTTGATCTGCCAGTACGCTCCTCGACGTGGTGACCGCCCGTCGCGTCGCGGTCGTCGACGGCCGGCGGCTGAGCGTGCTGCTCGCGCGCGGGCCGGGCGAGGACCCACCCGCCGAGCTCGTCCTGCGCCGGCGCGGCTCGGCCGACGAGCTCCGCTTCGCCGTGGCCGACGACGAGGCGCTCGTCGACGCGGAGGCGCTCCCGCTCGGCACGTGGGACGCCCACGCCGCGACCGCGTCGGCGAGCGGAGCCGCTTCGCTCGACCCCGCCGCGCCCCTTCGCGCCCCGCGCGCCGGGGCCGTCGTCGTCATCGGCGGCCGGCGCGTCCGCGCGCGGGAGGACGCCGGGCGGCTCGTCGTCGAGGTCGCACCGCTTTCGCCGTGGGCGGAGGTGCGGAGCGTGCGGGTCGAGGAGGACGCCCTCGTGGTCGACGTGGAGCCGGCCGGCGACGCCGCCGCGACGGAGGGCGGCGCTCCGGCCCCACTCCGCGCCCGCCGTCGCTCCGACGGCGCGGAGGTGCGGGCGGACGGGTCGCGGCTCTTGGTCGCGGCCCTCGGCGACGGGACGTGGGACCTGTTCGCGGGCGACCTGCGCGTCGGCGCGCACCGGGACGGTCTGCCGGGCAAGCGCGACGTCGTGGTCTTCCCGGCGCGGGGGCGGGCGCGGCCGTACTACACGGTCGAGGACAACCTGTCGATCCGGGTCGGCGACGGGGAGGACGCGCTCGTCGCGGACGGCGATCGCGAGCTGGCCGAGCCGCGCACCCGCGGGCCGCTGAAGCGCTTCCTCCTCGCGCCGGTCGCGATCGGGGTCCACCGAGTCGCCACGGCCCTCGTCCGTCGCCTGCTCCACGCCGGCGCGCGCGGCGACGGGTTCGGCGGCGTCCGGATCCTGCTGATGCACGCGTGGGGCATGGGCGGCACGATCCGGACGACGTTCAACGTCGCCGGCCATCTCGCCGCGCGGCACGACGTCGAGGTCGTCAGCGTGATCCGGCGGCGCGAGCGGCCGTTCTTCCCGTTCCCGCCGCGCGTGACGGTCACCGCGCTGGCCGAGAGGCCCGGGGGTCTGCTCGCGCGGCTGCCGAGCGTCCTCCTCCACCCCGACGACCACATGTACGCGCAGTGCAGCCTGCGCACCGACCTCGAGCTGGCGCGGCTCTTCCGGCGGACCCGCGCGGGCGTGCTCATCACGACGCGCGCGGGCTTCAACGAGCTCGCGGCGCAGCTCGCCGCGCCGGGCGTGACGACGGTCGGCCAGGAGCACATGAACTTCCACTCGCACCTGCCGGGACTCGCGCGGGCGATGAGGCGCCACTACCGCCGCCTCGCCGCGCTCACGACGCTGAACGACGACGACCGCCGCGACTACGAGGCGATGATCGGGCCGGGGACGCGGGTGAAGCGCATCCCCAACGCGCTGCCGCCCCTCGGCGGGGGCATCGCCGACCCGGACGCGAAGGTCGTCGTCGCCGCCGGCCGGCTCACGCGGCAGAAGGGCTTCGACCTGCTGATCCGCGCGTTCGAGCGCGTCGCGCGCGAGGAGCCCGAGTGGCAGCTGCGCATCTACGGCGGCGGGCCTGAGCGCGCGGCGCTGCAGCAGCTGATCCTCGACCGCGAGCTGTACGGCCGGGCGCTGCTGATGGGGTCGACGCGCCGGCTCGGGGAGGGGCTCGCGCGCGGGTCGCTGTTCGTGCTCAGCTCGCGGTTCGAGGGCTTCGGGATGGTGATCGTCGAGGCGATGAGCAAGGGCCTGCCGGTCGTGAGCTTCGACTGCCCGCGCGGGCCCAGCGAGATCATCACCGACGGCCGTGACGGGGTGCTCGTGCCACCGGAGGACGTCGACGCGCTCGCCGAGGCGATCCTCGCGTTCGTCCGCGACCCCGAGCGGCGGCGGCGCGGCTCGGCCGCCGCGCTCGAGACCGCGAAGGCGTACGACGTCGCCGCGATCGGCCGCGAATGGGACGCCCTGCTCGACGAGCTCGGCGCAGCCCCGGCTAGGTTCCAGGGCCGATGACGACAGGGGTCACACCTCCGCGCGCCCAGACGCCCGCCCCTCCGCGCCCGCCCGCGCCGGCGCCGGCGGCCGTCACCACGGCGATCCTCCTCGCGACCGCGCCGGGGGAAGACGGCGACGCCGCGGCGACCCTGCGGTGGGACGCGAGCGAGACCGTCATCGGCCGCCTCGCCGCGCAGGTGGCGAGCGTCGGCGCGGCGAGCGTGCATGTGATCACGCGGCCGGAGTGGGTCGCGTCGGTGGAGCGCGCGTTGGGCCGCCGCGCCGCCGCGCCGGGCCTCGCCGGCGACCCCGCGTCGACCCTCGCCGGCGGCGGCGCGCCCGCGGTCGCGGTGGAGGCGTCCCCCGATCCCTCCGGCGACCTCCGGGCGATCGCTCGGATCGCTCGCGACTCCGGCGGCGGGCTGCTGATCGCGCAGGGCGAGGTGCTGACCCAGCGCGAGGCGCTTGCGGGCCTGGCCGCGGACCCCCGGGTCTCGACCGGCAT
The DNA here is from genome assembly GCA_036389485.1 of Solirubrobacteraceae bacterium. GTDB lineage: Bacteria > Actinomycetota > Thermoleophilia > Solirubrobacterales > Solirubrobacteraceae > CADCVT01. The sequence continues at coordinate 143,432 of DASVPR010000015.1, read as the reverse complement.
CCTCGCGACGGTCGGGCGCGTCGGGCGGCCGTTCCAGCAACGGACGCGGTCCGCGCGCGGCCGCGTCGTGAGCGCCGCGTCGCCGTACCACGGCGTGACGAAGCCGACCACGACGTTCCTCGGCGTCCTCAAGGTCGCGGAGGCCGACCGCGAGACGCTGATCGCCTCCGCCGAGCGCCTCGCGGCGATCACCGCCGACGGGCTCCCGGAAGGCTGGGACGACGAGATCCAGCGCAAGATGGGGATCTGGCGCGCCGTCCTCGCGCGGGCGGCGTGGCGCCAGGAGATGGACCGCGAGAGCCCGCTCGAGCACGACGTCGACGACGACAACGACACGCCCGAGCTCGAGCTGCCCGAGGACCCGAGCGAGATCGTGCTCTCCGACGAGGACGAGGCCGAGATCGCCCGCCGCGGGAAGGTCGTGCCGAACGACGTCGCCGCGATGCTCGTCGTCGCGCTCGTGCGCTCCGGCGCCCAGGTCGGCGTCAGCCACCTGCGCAAGCTCTTCTGGGCGCGGCCGATCACGCCCGCCGGCATCGAGCGCGCGCGGCTCGACATCCAGGAGTACGACGAGGACAAGGTCCTCCTCGACTCGTCCGTGAAGGCCGCCGACGGCTTCTTCACGACGTTCTTCGTCAGCCCGTACTCGAAGTACATCGCGCGCTGGGCGGCCCGCCGCGGGCTCACGCCGAACCAGGTCACGACGATCTCGGTCCTCATCGGGTTCGCCGCGGCCGCCGCGTTCGCGACCGGCGAGCGGTGGGGCCTGATCACCGGCGCCGTCCTCCTCCAGATCGCCTTCACGACGGACTGCGTCGACGGCCAGCTGGCCCGTTACACACGCCAGTTCTCGAAGCTCGGCGCGTGGCTGGACTCCGTCTTCGACCGCACGAAGGAGTACGCGGTCTTCGCCGGCCTCGCGATCGGCTACAGCGCGACGCAGGCCGGCGACGTCTGGGTCCTCGCCGGGGCCGCGCTGACGCTTCAGACCGTCCGCCACCAGATGGACTTCTCGTTCGGCGCCGCCCGTCAGCAGGTGATCGGTGAGACGAAGTACCCGCCGATCGAGCAGCCGAGCGATCGCCTGGGCGCCGGCGTCGCGCCGAAGCCCGCCCGGGAGGTGACGGCGGACGCCGGGCCGGAAGCGGTCGACCCTCCGCGCCCCGTCTCCCTCCCCCGCCGCGTCCTCGGCCTGTGGCGCAGGCTCGACCGCATGCCGGGGCTCATCTGGGTCAAGCGGATGGTTGCGTTCCCGATCGGCGAGCGGTTCGCGGTGATCTCCATCACCGCCGCGCTGTGGGACGCCGAGACGACGTTCGCCGTGCTGCTCGCCTGGGGCGGGGTCGCCGCGACGTACACGTTCGCCGGCCGCTTCCTGAGGTCGGTGGCGCGATGAACCAGGCGCTCACCGTCTACCGCGACGACGGGCAGTTCGCCGTCGCACTGGCGAAGCTCGGGCGGCACGTGCCGGTGCCATCAGCGGTGTTCGCCGTGCTCGGCGCGCTGCTCGTCCTCGTGCCTGCGCTGCTCGCGGGCGAGGACGCCGACGAGAGCGCCGCCGGCGCGGCCGTCATCTGGGGCATGCTCATCGGCGGCCTCGCCACGGGTCGCGCCGAGACTGGCAGCTTCCGCTGGCTGGTCCCCCCCGCGATCCGGCTGACCGAGTACGCCGGATTGCTGTGGCTCGGCGCGGTCGCCGGCGGCAGCGGCGTGCCGGCCGCCTTCGCGCTCATCTGCGCGCTCGCGTTCCGCCACTACGACTTGGTCTACCGCCTCCGCCATCGCGGCGTGACGCCGCCCGCGTGGGTCGACAACATCGGCCTGGGGTGGGACGGCCGGCTGTTCGTCGGGGTGCTGCTGCTCGAGTTCGGCGCGCTCCCCGCCGGGTTCTTCATCCTCGCGGGGATCTTCGCGGCCGTGTTCGTCACCGAGAGCGTCGCGGGGTGGACCGGGACGGTCCGCAGCCAGGAGACCGCGGTCTACGAGGAAGAGGAGGACGAGGGCCAGTGATCGGCATGGTGCTCGCGGCGGGCGCGGGCCGGCGGCTGGAGCCGCTGACCGCGGACCTGCCCAAGACGCTCCTGCCGGTCGACGGCGAGCGGACGATCCTCGACGTCGCGCTCCGCAACCTGCGCGCGGCGGGGATGGAGGAGGTCGTCGTCGTGACGGGCTTCGCGGCCCACCGCATCGAGGAGCGCAAGGCCGACCTCGAGGCCGCCCACGACCTCCGCCTGGAGCTCGTCTACAACGACAAGGCGCTCGAGTGGAACAACGCGTACTCGCTGTGGGTCGCGCGCGATCACTTCGACCAGGGCGTGATCCTGTGCAACGGCGACACCGTCCACCCCGCCTCGGTCGAGGAGAGCGTGCTCGAGGCCCGCGGCGACGACGACCTCGTCCTCGCGGTCGACGACGTCAAGACGCTCGGCGAGGAGGAGATGAAGGTCCACCTGTCCGAGGAGGGCTACCTGGACCGGATCAACAAGGCGCTCGACCCGGCGACCGCCCAGGGCGAGTACATCGGCGTGACGCTCATCGAGCCGCACGCGGCGGACGCGCTCGCCGACGCGCTCGAGGCCACGTTCACACGCGACCCGCAGCTCTACTACGAGGACGGCTTCCAGGAGCTGGCCGACCGCGGCGGGAAGGTGCGCGCGGCGCCGATCGGGGACGTCGAGTGGGTCGAGGTCGACGACCACGACGACCTCGCGCGCGCCCGGGAGGTCGCTTGCCGCTGCTGACCCGCATGGTCGGCACGCCCCTGGCCATCGACATCGAGCCCGGGGCGATCGCCCGCCTCGCCCCACTGCTCCAGGACCGGCGGATCTCGAGCGGCGGGCACGTCGCGATCGTGGTCGGGCCGGGTCAGGGCGAGGCGATCGCGGCTGAGCTGCGGCCGCAGCTCGAGCACGCGGACATCCACACGGTCACGGGCGGCGTCGAGGAGGCGACGGCCCTGTCGCGCGAGTTGAAGAGCGAGTTCCACGACGCGGTCGTGGGCGTCGGCGGCGGGCGGACGATCGACATCGCCAAGTACGCCGCTTCGCTCGCGGGGCTGCCGATGGTCGCGCTCGCCACGTCGCTCGCGCACGACGGGATCGCGTCGCCCGTCGCGTCGCTCGAGCACGCGGGGCGCAAGGGCTCCTACGGCGTGCAGATGCCGATCGCGGTCGTCGTCGACCTCGACTACGTCAAGCGCTCCGAGCCCGGGATGCGGCGCTCGGGGATCGGGGACGTCGTGTCGAATCTGTCGGCCATCGCCGACTGGCGGCTGGCGGAGCGCGAGCGGGGCGAGGCGGTCGACGGGGTCGCGGTCACGTTCGCGCGGGTCGCCGCGATGGCCGTGCTGCACCGCAACGACGGGATCGACGACGACGAGTTCCTGATCGCGCTCGCCGAGGCGCTCGTGCTGAGCGGGCTCGCGATGGCGACCGCCGGCTCCAGCCGCCCGTGCAGCGGCGGCGACCACGAGATCCTCCACGCGATCGACCATCTCTTCCCCGGCACCGCGTGGCACGGCGAGCTGGCGGGCGCCGCCGCGCTGTTCGTCACCTTCCTGCGCGGCGACTCCACGCTTGCCGGCGAGATCGACGCGTGCCTGCGGCGCCATTCGCTCCCCCGTCTTCCGCGCGAGCTCGGCCTGTCCGATGAGCAGTTCGCCGCGGCCGTGCACTACGCCCCGCGCACGCGCCCCGACCGCTACACCGTGCTGGAGCACCTCGACCTCGACGAGCCCTCGGCCCGCGAGCGCGTCCGTGAGTACGTCCAGGCCTTCGATCGCTGAGCTGCGCGCCGCGACGCAGCCGGCGTCGATCTTCGAGCGCAACAGCGGGGAGCACTGGGCTGGCAAGCTCTACGTCCGGCGCTTCTCGCCGTATCTGACGCGGCTCCTTCTTCGTACACCGCTGACGCCGAACGCGGTGACGTGGCTGATGATCCTCAGCGGGGTCGGCGCGGCCGCGGCGATCGCTCTGGACGACGGCGTGCCGGGCGCTGTCGCCGCGGTCGCCCTGATCCAGCTGCAGATCCTGTTCGACTGCTCCGACGGCGAGCTGGCCCGCTGGCGCGGCCAGTCGTCCCCGGTCGGCATCTACCTCGACCGGTTCGGGCACTGGGTCACCGAGAGCGCCCTGCCGATCGCGCTCGGCATCCGCGTCGACGAGCCGGTCCTCGGCCTCGTGATCGCGGTGCTCGTCCTGTTCGTGAAGGGCGAGACCGCGCTCGTCCACGTCGCGCGCGCCGAGGCCGGGCTCGGGAAGGTCGAGGACACGGTCGCGGTCGCCGCGCCCCGCCGCGGGGTGCTCGCCACCCTCCGCCGCACCGCCGGCCGGCTCCCCTTCTACCGCGCGTTCGTCGCGATCGAGTTCACCGCGCTCGTGCTCCTCTTCGCGATCCTCGACGAGGAACGGGCGCTGCTCGTCGCGCTCCTCCCGATCGCCGCCGTCACCGCGCTCGGCCACCTCGTCGCGATCCTCACGTCGCAGCGGTTGCGGTGAGCAACGCCACTCGACCCTCGTGGGGCGCGATCGTCCTCACTCGCGGCAACCGTCCCGAGCTGCTCCACCGCGCGGTCCGGTCGCTCCTGCGCCAACGCGACGTCGACCTCGACGTCGTCGTGGTCGGGAACGGCTGGCGGCCGGAAGGGGTTCCGGAGGGCGTGAAGGCGGTCCACCTCGAACGCGACGAAGGAATCCCCGCAGGCCGCAACGCGGGTGTGCCGGAAGTGCACGGCGAGCTGCTGTTCTTCCTCGACGACGACGCAGAGCTCGGCGAAGACGACACACTTTCCCGCCTCGAACCCCTGTTCCACGCAACACACCGCCTTCCGGGATCGGAGGACAGTCCCCTTCATATTGCGGGGACAGTCCCCGCCGTTGCGGGGACAGTCCCCGCTGTCGGGCTCGTGCAGCTTCGTGTCGAACCGCGCGAGGGATCGCGACGGAGTCGTGACTGGTCGCCGCGGGTCGGCTCCGGCGGCGTCGACCGGAGCGGTGAGGTGACCGCGGTCTGGGAGGGCGCGGTCGCGATGCCCCGCAAGGTCTTCGAGGAGGTCGGGGGATGGCCGAGCGAGTTCCGGTTCGTCCACGAGGGCGTCGACCTGGCGTGGCGCGTGATGGACGCCGGCCACCGCGTGCACTACGAGGCCGGCGTCCACGTCCTCCATCCGGCGCCGCCGGTCAACCCGACCCGCCACGCGTACTCGACCTACTACGGCGCGCGCAACCGCGTCTGGCTCGCCAGGCGCCACCTGCCGCTCCCGCTCGGCGTCCCGTATGCCGCCTCGTTCCTCATACGTGCGCTCCCGAGAATGCGCGAGGGAAGGGAGCGCCGCGCGCTCCTCCGCGGCTACCGTGATGGCGTGCGCGAACCCGCGGGGCCCCGCCGCCCGCTGTCCGCCAGGACGCTCTGGCGCATGACCCGCGCCGGACGCCCCCCGATCATCTGACGAACCCGAAGTGAGCACGCAAGCCCCCCAACGGCACCGGCTCGAAGACGAGTTCACCAGCGAGCACCACGTCTACGAGCCGCACAAGGTCGGCCTCCCGCCGATCGGATCCTACGTGCGCGAGCTGTGGCGCCGCCGCGAGTTCGCCGTCGAGCTGGCCCGCACGAACCTGCGCGCCCAGCACTTCAACACGGTCTTCGGGCAGCTGTGGCTCGTCATCAACCCGCTGCTGCTCGCAGGCGTCTACTTCATCCTCGTCGACATCCTGCGCAGCGGCTCGCGCGGCGAGGACTTCCTGGCCCACCTGATGGCCGGCCTCTTCGCCTACTACCTGGTGCAGCAGAGCCTCAACCAGGGCGTGCGCTCGGTCGTCTCGGGCGGCCGGCTGATCCTCAACACGGCCTTCCCAAGAGCCCTCCTCCCGATCGCGTCGGTCATCACCGCGTTCATGCGCTTCCTCCCGACGTTCGCGATCTACATCCCCCTGCACTTCGCGTTCGGGATGCCCGTGGGGATCGAGATGCTGTGGCTCATCCCGATCGGGCTCATCCTCATCGTCTTCGCGTCCGGCATGACGATGCTGGTCGCCGCCGGCCAGGTCTACTTCCGCGACATCAAGAACTTCCTGCCGTACGCCACGCGGATCTGGCTGTACTCGACGCCGATCCTGTACTACGCCTCCGAGGTCCCGGACCGCTACGACTGGATCCTCACCGTCAACCCGCTCGCGCCGATCATCACCGCGTGGAGCACGGTCATCGACAACGCGAACACGCCGGCGCTCGACGACATGCTGCTGGCGACCGCGTGGGCGGTCGGGACCTTCCTCGTCGCCGCCGTCTTCTTCGTCTCGAGGGAGCGGGAGTTTGCCGTCCGGATCTGAGCCCGAGCGCACAGCGATCAAGGTCGAAGACCTTTCCGTCACGTACAAGACGTCGATCGAGCGGCGCCCGACGCTGAAGGAGGCGTTCAAGCGCGTCGGCCGCCGCGAGCGCTTCATCCACGAGATCGAGGCGGTCAAGAACGTGTCGTTCGAGGTGCCGCGCGGGTCCGTGCTGGGGATCGTCGGGGCGAACGGCGCGGGGAAGTCGACACTCGTCAGGTCGATCGCGGGGATCCTCCCGCCGACGTCGGGCCGTGTGGAGGTCAACGGGCGCGTGTCGACGCTCCTCGCCCTCGGCGTCGGCTTCAACCGCAAGCTGACCGGCCGCGAGAACGTCACGCTCGGCGGGCTCGCCGCGGGCTGGAGCCGCGAGGAGCTGGCGCACAAGTACGACGACATCGTGAGGTTCGCCGAGCTGAAGAAGTTCATGGACCTCCCGATGCGGACCTACTCGTCCGGCATGTACGGGCGCCTCGCCTTCAGCGTCGCCGTGAACATGGACCCGGACATCCTGCTCATCGACGAGGCCCTCTCGGTCGGCGACGCGCGCTTCAAGCGCAAGTCGTTCCGCCGCATGCGCAAGCTGTGCGAGGCCGACTCGACGGTGGTGCTCGTCAGCCACGCGCTGCAATCGATCAAGGACCTCTGCGACCACGCGATCTGGATGCACGAGGGCGAGCTGCGGATGTGGGACGAGCCCGACGCCGTGATCGACGCGTACACCGAGTTCCTCGAGGTCGGCGACGACGCGGTGACCATGGAGGACGTCTAGCGCCGGTAGGCTGCGGCGCATGAAGCGCCTCGCGTCGGCCACGGTCCTGGCCACCTTCCTCTGCCTGACGGGCACGGCTCTCGCCCACGTCGAGCGTCCGTCCTACTGGCCGGACCCCGCTCCGGACACCTCGATCACGCCGGCCACCGGAGGCGGCGTGCCGAAGGCGCGCACGCTCGCCTCGGCGCTGAAGGCCAAGCCGCCGGGCGATACCCGCGTCGTCTGCCACGCGGACTCGATGGCGCTGCTGCGCAAGTCGATCGCGAGCGCGCGCAAGAACGGCTACGAGATCCGCCCGTCCGACCGCCGGCGGCTCTCGAAGAAGGCCGCGAGGAAGCTCCTGAAGATCAACAAGGCGCTGAAGAAGCGCTGCAAGTTCTCGGAGATCCAGCCCGCGGTGACCGCGTCGGGCAACAACGATCGCGTCGTGATCATGCCGGGGCTGTACGACGAGCCGACGTCGCGCGCGCAGCCGACCGGCGACCCGAAGTGCGACGAGTACCGCACCGACGGCGACCGGCCGAACCAGGAGGGCACGGCGCTCTCCTACAAGTTCCAGTTCTTCTGCCCGAACGACCAGAACCTCGTCGCGGTCCTCGGCCGGGAGCCCGGCGCCGAGCCGCCGCCGAGCCCGCCGCGTGAGAACCGCCACGGCATCCCGGACGAGGGCCCGTGCATCCGCTGCAACCTGCAGATCGAGGGCTCCGGCGTCAACGCCGACGACGTGATCATCGAGGCCGGCGACGCCTCGAAGGGCGACGGCGGCCCGAACGGCGCCGGCACGGCGAAGGACGTCGCGGTCCGCGCCGACCGCGCCGACGGGTTCGTCCTGAAGAACGTCAAGGTCCGCCACGCCAAGGAGCACGGCATCTACGTGCTCGAGTCCGACGGCTACCTGCTGACGAACTTCAAGGCGTACTACAACGGCCTGTACGGGACGCTCACGTTCGTGGAGGACCACGGCGTGCAGCAGAACTGCGACGCCGCGGGCCACGGCGACTCCGGCATCTACCCGGGCGCCGCGGTCGAGACCGGCCGCCAGCGGCCCGAGGGCACCGAGTTCCGTTACAACCAGGTCATCCGGTACTGCGACCTCCACCACAACATGGCGGGGTACTCGGGCACGAACGGCAACGCCGTCCACGTCCACCACAACCGGTTCTACGACAACGTCCTCGGGCTGCAGACCGACGTCGTCACCGGCGCGGGCCATCCGGGCTACCCCGGCGACTCGATGCTGGTCGAGGACAACCTGTTCTACTCGAACAACTTCAACATCTACGCGGAGGACTCGAGCGTCGAGCCGGCGTTCCCGTTCCCGATGGGGACCGGCCTGTGGATCGCGGGCGGCAACGCCCACCAGGTCCGCGACAACTACTTCTACGACAACTGGCGGCGCGGGACGATGCTCTTCACCGTCCCCGACCAGCTCGTCTGCGGTGAGGCCGCGGGCGGCAACCAGCAGGCGGGCTGCAACCCGAACGGCCTGTCCACGTCGTTCGACAACAGCCAGTACGAGAACCACATGGGCATCCGCCCCGACGGGACCGCGGACCCGAACGGCACGGACTTCTGGTGGGACCCGTACCCGGGCACGACCGGCAACTGCTGGTGGGACAACGAGCCGGCCAAGGGCGCGGAGATCACGTACTCGCCGAAGGAGATCGCGCCGTTCCCGGACTGCGACAAGGGCAAGAACCGCTCGGAGAGCCGCGGCATGGGCGACCCGCGCCAGACCGGCGAGCTGCTCAGCTGCGTCGCGGCGTTCGAGACGCGGACGTTCGACCCGAACGGCCCGTGCCCGTGGTTCAAGCAGCCGCCTGAGCCGCAGCCGAAGAGCGGCGGCGGCGGTCGCCGTTCCGGCGGCGGCGTCGGCCTGCCGCTCTCGTTGATGCAGAGCGTCCAGCGGAACGTCACCGGCCCGTTCGACCGGCGCAGCGACTTCAGCTACGTCACGTGCGCGGACTGGATGGCGTCGAGCGACGAGGACCGCGCGTGGATCGTGGCGAAGGTGCGCGAGTTCGCGGGCGGCGTGGTCGTCGACGAGGAGAAGGCCGTCGGCTACGGCGACACGCTGAGCGACGAGCAGGCGAACGACCTGTACAACACCACCTGCTCGAGGAAGTACGGGCAGGGGTTCGTGCTCTACAAGCTCTACACGTACGCCGCGGCCGTCACGGACTAGTCGCTCGTTTTGCGGCGCCGCCCCCGACCGGGACGGCGCCGCCTCACCCGTTGAAACCCTTTGCGGTGACCGGAGGGTCGTCGATGCATGGCCACCGCCGCCGCCGTCGACGCGTACGACGTCCTCGCCCCTGCCTACGAGACGATCGTCGCCGGCTACGACTACGACCGGTGGCTGGCGGCGATCGAGGAGATCGCGCTGCGGAACGGGCTGGCCGGGCGCCGCGTCCTGGACGTCGCGTGCGGCACCGGCGCGAGCTTCGCGCCGCTGCTGGACCGCGGCTACGAGGTCGTCGGGAGCGATCTGTCGGCCGGAATGCTCGCCCGCGCGCGCGAGCGGGTCGCGGGCCGCGCGGTCGACGTGCACCAGGCCGACATGCGCTCGCTGCCCGACCTGGGCCGGTTCGACGTCGTCCTCTGCCTCGACGACTCGCTCAACCACCTGCTCGAGGCGGATGACGTGGACCTCGCCTTCGCGGGCATGGCGCGGAGCCTCGCTGGCGGCGGGCTCGTGGTCTTCGACGTCAACACGCTCGGCGCGCTGCGCGGCGCCTTCAGCGCGGAGTGGTCGTGGGAGGGTGACGAGGGCGCGGTCCGCTGGCGCGGCCTCGGGCCGGCGAACCTGGCGCGCGAGGGCACGACGGCGGCGAGCGTGAGCGTCGAGAACGGCGGCGGCGCGCCGCACACGACGCTCATCCGCGAGCGCCACCACCCGGTCGACCGCCTCCTCCGGCAGCTCTTCGCCGCGCGCTTGGAGCCGCTCGCGGTGCTGGGTCAGCGCCGCGGGATCAGGCTCTCGCCGGCCGCCGACGAGCTGCGCGACGACAAGATCCTCTTCTTCGCGCGGAGCCGCGGGTGACGGGTCAGCGCTCGCGCGAGCGCACGCGCGCCTCGGCGCCCGCCCGCTCGGCGCTCGCGGCGGCGCGGACGACGACGCGCAGCTCGTCGACGCGCCCGAGGATCGCGGCCCAGTCCGGCGTCTCGGACGCGAGCTGCTCCTCGATCGCCTCCTGGAGCTCGAAGGCGCGCTCCATCCCCTCCTCGGCGGTGAACAGCCCGGGCTCGACGCTCGAGGTCACCCCGGAGGGGACGCCCGGTGAGGCGAACAGCATCAGCACGGCCTGGGCGGGCTCGGCGACGGGATGCGCCTCGGCCGCCAGCCGCTCCGCCGCCTGCGCGTGCGCCTCGTGGAGCTTGGCGCGGAAGGCGAGCATGTCGGCGGAGACCTCGGCCCAGCCCTGCTCGTCGAGGAGCATCGAGGTGCGGGTGAGGTGCATGTCGCGGCGGTCGAACCCGCCGGCGTCCACCGCCACCTCGGTCGTCGCCTCGATCTGCGCCAGCGTCGCGGCCGTCGCGGCCTTCTTGACCGGCGTCGGCAGCTGCTCCCAGATGTCGTCGGGGAAGTCGGCGGCGCGGACCAGCTCGTACACCGGGGGCCGGCCGCGCTTCGCGAGGAACCCGAGATCGACCAGCTCCCGCGCATGCCGCGCGACGGTCCGCGCGTCGCTCCCGATGCGCGCCGCGATCGCGACCTCCCCCATCGGTCCGTCCCGTAGGACGGTCAGCAATCCGATCCGTACCGGGTCGGCGAGAGCGTGGGCGAGGTTGGGCGGGACGTCTTTCTGTGGCGGCATCGTCTGAGAAAGCTACGCGGTCGGCGTCTCGAAAGCGAGCAGAGAGGAGTACGCATGATTCTCGGCCCGTAGAGGCTCATTTCGCGCGGCGGCGCGGAGCGTTCAGGGCGCTCCGCAGCCGCTCGGCGCGGCGTACACCTTCCAGGAGCGGTTCTTATACAGCGTGGTCCAGCCCGGTGGGCGGCGGGCGGTGCGGCGGGGGTAGTTGGCGCGATAGAAACGGCGGACGTTGCGGACGTCGCGCGGGATGAGGAGCAGTCGGCTCAGCGGGCTGGTGCGCTTGCGGATGGTGCCGACGGATCCCGGGTCGCCGTCGAGCCAGAAGCGCAGGTAGGGGATCGGCCGGTGGTCGGCGGTCGAGATGCGGCCGCACGCCTCGAACGCGCGCCGGACGGCGGGCGCCTCCCCCGCCGATTGAAGGTCCGCGTACAGGCGGCCGTCGAGCTCGAAGCGGCGGTCGAGGCCGCGGAGCATGTCGGCCTGCTTCCACGGGACGAAGACGACCGACGCGAGCAGCGCAACCGCGCCGATCGCCATCCACGCGCGCCGCTCGCGGCTGCCGTGCGGCAGCAGCATCCACCCGCAGACGGCGAGCCCGTAGAAGAGCGCCAGCAGGATCGCGGGGGTCCGGACGTACCGCCCGATGAGCGGCAGGCCGAAGATCGGCCCGATCGCGAAGACGGCGAGCATCGCCGCCGCGACAGCGAGGGGGAGCGCGCTGCGCCGGTCGCGGCGGTACAGCCATGCGAACGCGAGCCCGATCGGGACCCCGAGGATCAGCGGCTCGCGCAGCGTGTAGCCGAGGTACTGCGCGCCCCACCGCGGGACCTGCGTGATCGACCGCCGCCGCTCGTTCTCCTCCGCCAGCTCGGCCGTGCCGTGCAGCGAGTGGAGCGGGTCGCCGGTGACGATCAGGTCGGTGAGCGCCCAGAGCAGGGGCGCGGCGGCGACGAGGCCGGCCAGAGCGACCCGGCGGCGCGGGGACGAGGCCGGCCAGACATACACCCAGTAGAGGCCGGCGAGGACCCACGCCTCGGGCCGGAGCAGCCCCGCGACCGCGAGCAGTACCAGGACCGGCACGCCGCGCCGCGGCGGCCGCGCCTCGAGCAGCACGGCGCCCACGATCAACGCCGCGAACGGGATGTCCTGGTAGGCGAGGAGGGTGTCGCGCAGGATCACCGGGCGCGTCACCACCACGAGCGCGGCGACGAGCCCGACCCACGGGGTATCGAACAGCCGCCGCCCCAGCACGAAGACGAGCCAGACGAGGACGCCGAGCGAGAGCAGGACGATCCACGTCATGACGTCGTCCGCCGCATCGCCGAACGGCAGCCCGAGCGACGACACCAGCGCCTGCAGCGGCTTGGGCGTCGGGGCGAAGTCCGCCTCGTACTCCGGCAGGTGCCCCGTCCACGCGTCGCGCGACCACAGCAGCGCGTACTGCGCGTCGTAGTTCAGGAAGCGGGGATCGAAGACGGCGCGCAGGACCGCGGCGACGCCGGCGATCGTCGCGCCCGCGGGGAGCGCGCGGCGCAGCATGGCGGCGAGACAGACTAGACGCGGCGCCGGGCGGCGGGCCCAGAGAACCGCTGCATCCGGTTCGCGCCGGCCGGCTGCACGAAGCGCTCGAAGATCGTGGCGCGCGGGTCCGCGCTGAACACGGGAGCGTCGAGGTAGACCATGTCGAGCCGGTCGGGCCGCAGGTCGAACTGCGCGTAGCCGTGCACGGCGCCGCGGTACTGCTGCACCCACGGCGCGCGGTCGCGGATCTCCTCCTCGGGGAAGTCGGGCCCCGGCGACGTGATCGACCCGCCCACGTACTCCACCGCCGCGGGCCTCCGGTTCGGGTCGTCCACGAGCGCCTCGAAGTCCGAGGCGAGCAGGCTCGCCATGAAGACGTGCGCGTCGCCGGTCAGGAAGACGACGTTCTCGACGCCGAACCGCTCCAGATCCGTCATCAGCCGCGTGCGGTCCTCCGCGTAGCCGTCCCAGCTGTCGCCGGACGCGCGCTCCTCCCCCTCCTGCCGCCCGGCGATCACGACCTGGTTGGCGACGATCTTCCACGTCGCTCGCGAGCGGCGCAGCTCGTCGATCAGCCATCCCAGCTGCGCGCCGCCCAGCATGCTCCGCGGGAGACCGTCGTTCTTCCCCGTCCGGTACTGGCGCTCGTCGAGGAGGAAGACGTCCGCGAGCGTCCCGAACTGGAGCTTCTTGTAGATGCGGTGGCGCTCGCGCGGGAACGTCATGCGCGGCAGCCACTCGAAGGCGGCCCGGTAGGCGGCCATCCGCTGCGCGGGCGCGGTCGGCGGGTCGTTGTCGGTGTAGTTGTTGACGACCTCGTGGTCGTCCCAGATGTGCGCCGTCGGCAGGAGGCGGTGCAGCTCGCGCAGCCCCGGGTCGCTGCGGTACAGCGCGTACTTGTGCCGGTAGGAGCGCAGGTCGACCGCGTCGATCAGGTCGCGGCGGATGTCGGAGCCCGCGCGCTCGTAGACGTAGTCGCCGAGGAAGAGGTAGAGGTCGATGTCCGCGAGCCCCGCCGCGTGCTGGTGGGCGCCGTAGAAGCCGCTCGGCCAGTGCTGGCAGGAGGAGTAGGCCATGCGCAGCGGCTCCGGGGCGGTCGGGTTGGGCGCGGTGCGCGTGCGGCCGATCTCGGACACGTCGCTCCCGGACTCCCAGACGTAGAAGTACTCCGTCCCCGGCTGCAGCCCGCCCACGCGCGCCTTCAGCGTCCCGTTGACGCCGGAGCCGGTCGGGACGATCGCGGTCGCGACCACGCGGCGCATCCCGATGTCGCGCGCGACCACGAGCCGGGCCCCGGAGCGGGCGCGCGGCGTCTCGAGCCGCGACCAGAACGTTACGGCGTCGGGCCCCGGCTCGCCGCTCGCGACGCCGTCGTCGAAGGTGCCCGGGCCGACGCGCGCCCGCGTGCTCAGGAGCCTGCGGCCCCACGCGGGCGGGACCGCGGCGAGCGCGCCGCTGACGGTCGCGGCGGCGACGAGCTCGCGCCGGGTGAGGTGGACCTTGCGGCGCCGCATCGCGGCCCCCTCCGCCCGCGTCGGGTCTCGTTCGCGGCTCATCGCAGCCGGAACAGGACGGTGGACGGGACGCGCCGGCGGACGCCGCCGAGGCCCGCGGCCTCGATCCGCAGGCGGTACAGCCCCCTGCGCAGGCGGCGGTTGCGCCGCAGCACGACGAGCTGGCCGCGGCCGCGGACGGCGGCGACGTCGCCGCGCGCGTACGTGACGCCGCCGGGCCCGCGCAGCTCGAGGTGGGCGGCGCACACCGGCCCGCGCAGCACGCGCAGCGCGAGCTCGAACGACCGGATCCGGTTGAGCTGCCTGACCTTCCGCGTGCTGCGCGCCGGCCCGCCGCGCACCTGCGGCCGCGCCGAGGCGAGGCACCCGCCGCCGGACTCGGCGTCGCCGCGCAGGGCCTCGCGGAACGTCAGCGAGGCGGACGACTCGGGCGTCGGGCGGTCGGTCCCGATCCGGACCCACAGCGCGCGGCTCGTCCGGGCACGGACCGGCAGCACGAGCGGCCCGGGGCCGTCGCGGTCGACGCAGCCGAGCAGCGTGTCCGCCCGCGGCTTCGAGCCCGCGAACACGTCGACCGCGGCGGCCGGCTCGCCGACCACGCTGACCGTCCAGCGGCCCGGGCGGCGCGGCTTGGCCCGGCGCCAGACGCCGCCCAGCGTCGGGCACGAGGGGACCGCGGGGTCCTCGCCGCTGGTCGTCGCGCCGCCGAGCAAGACCGTGGAGACGCCGCTGCGCGGGACCCGCGGCGTGCTCGTCCCGGCGCGGTCGCCCGGCGGCGCCCCGACCGGCGGCAGCGCGATCTCCTCGAGCGTGATGAGCGCGCGCTCGTCGTCGGGCGAACCGGCGGGCCCGCGGCGGCCGACCTGGAGCAGCACCTGGCGGAAGCCGGGGACGCGCAGGCGCAGCGCGGTCGTGCGGTCCTCCGTCGCGTCGTCGCCGAAGACGCCGATGCCGGCGCACGCGTTCGCCCGCACCGGCGGGATCGCCGGGTCGTCCTGGACGAACGCGGCCAGGTCGATCGGGTCGGTCGTGCGGCCGGCGGCCTCGAAGGTGATCTCGCGCGCGTTCGGGCTGCTGGGCACGACGAACCACGCGGTCCGCGCCATCGAGGCGCGCCCGAGGCAAGGCGACGTACCCGGGTCCGCCGTCGCCTCGGCCAGCTCCGCGGTCGCCTGACGCTCGATCGGGAACCCGAACCGCGCGCTGTAGCCCTCGAACGGCGCGGCGCCCGTGAAGGCGTCGTTGGGCGGTGGCGCGGCGAGCGCGGCACCGGGGGACAGCGCGACCAGCGCGCACCCCAGGGATGCGACGCGCCTGCTCCGGGCTCGGGCGGTGCGGGACATCGTCGTGTGGACTCGTCTCGGCGGCGGGAGTTGCGGTGCCAACGGCCGCGCACGGTAGGTTGCGGCGCCGATGGAAGCGCAGACCATCGCCGCGCTGCTGGGCGCCGGCGCGGCCGGCGCCGCGCTCGTGCTGGACGATCGGCGGCGCCGGGCCCCGGCGATGCTCGGCGCGCTGGCGCTGGCGGGGATCGCGCTGTGTCTGCTGGCTGACGACCAGATCGCCGACGCGGTCGAGCCGCGGGTGGCGCTCGCCGCCGTGGCGGGCGGCGCCGGCGTCGTCGCGCTGAGCGGGCTCGCGATCCTCTTCCGCCGCCGGCCCGAGGCGCTGCCCCTGGCGCTCGTCGCGGTCCTCCCGTTCCGCGTTCCCGTCACCGTCGGGGACGACACCGCGAGCCTGCTCCTGCCGCTCTACGGCGTGATCGCCGCGGGCTGCCTCGCGTTCCTCTTCGGGGACGGCGCGGATCGCGAGGAGGACCGCCGCGCGCGCCGGCTGCGGATCGCGCTGGCGGCGATGCTCGTGCTCTACGCGCTGCAGACGCTCTACTCGACCGACACCGAGCACGCCGTCAAGAACCTCTGCTTCTTCTACATCCCGTTCGCGCTGCTGTTCCGGCTGCTGCTCGACGTGCGGTGGACCGCGCGGCTGCTGGTCGGAGCGTTCGGCGTGATGGTGGGGCTCGCCCTGGTGTTCGCGGCCGTCGGGTTCTTCGAGTACGCGACGGGGCGCCTGCTGATCACGAACTCGAAGCTGCTCGAGGCCAACGACGTCAAGCCGTACTTCCGCGTCAACTCGGTCTTCTTCGACCCCAACATCTACGGCCGCTACCTGGTGCTCGTGATGACGGGGCTGGCGGGCGCGCTGCTGTGGTCACGGCGGCCGCGCGACGGCTGGTGGATCGCGGCGATGCTCGCGGTGCTGTGGGGCGGGCTCGTCCTGTCGCTGTCGCAGTCGAGCTTCGCCGCGCTGCTGATCGGGCTGGCGGTGCTGGCGGGGCTGCGCTGGCGCGTGAAGCCGGTCGTCGGCGTGGTGCTCGTCGCGGCCGCCTGCTCCGCCGCCGTGATCGCGTTCGCCGGCGACGAGGTCGGGATCAAGACGAGCTCCGGGGAGTCGGTGAACCGGTCGACGAGCGGACGCGTGGAGCTCGTCGAGGGCGCGATCTCGATGATCGGCGACCGGCCGGTCTGGGGCTTCGGCTCCGGCGCGTTCGAGGAGCGGTACCGCGTGCGCGAGGGCGTCCGCTCGCAGCGCGTCGCCGCGGTGTCCCACACGACGCCGCTGACGATCGCCGCCGAGCAGGGCGTCATCGGCCTCGCCGCGTACGCGTACGTGCTCTTCGCGGCGTTCACGCTCCTGTTCGCGAACCTCCGCGGAGCGCTCGCCGCCGCCGCTCCCGCCGCGGGGGCGGGCGCCGCCGCCGAGCGGCCGCGAGACGGTCCCCTCCCCGCGGTCGCGCGCGCGATCCTCGCCGCCGGGTTCTGCGGCCTCGTCGCCCACACGCTCATGTACGCGGCGTTCCTCGAGGACCCGTTCCTCTGGACCGTGCTGGCGGTCGCGGCCGCGGTGCCGCTCGCGGCGCGTGAGCCCGCGCCCGCGGCCGAGGAGGCGCGTCGGGGCGCCCGCCTCTCCCCCGCGCCGGCGTGAGCGACCCTCAGCGCCCGCGGACGCGCGAGGAGCGGGAGGCGGCCGCCCGCGAGCGCGAGCGGCGCCGGGCGGAGCGCGCGGGGGCCGCTCGTACCCTGGGGCGGGTGCTGCCCCGCCGCCGACGCACGCGCGTCCTGCTCGGCGTGCTCGGTCTCCTCGGCGTCGCGGCGGCGGTCGCCGCGTTCGTGGTCTACCGGACCGCCACGGAGGGCCCGGGCAACGTCTCCAACCCCGACGTCGAGTTCGAGGAGGACGCCCCCTCGCCCGAGCCGGAGCCCGAGGACACCTCGCGCTGGCCGCTCTACGGCTACTCGAAGGACCACCGGCGCACGTACAAGCCGCCGAGGGAGATGCCGATCCGCGGGCCGTGGGGGAAGATCTGGCGGCGCAAGGCCTCCGCGCTCCTGGAGTTCCCGCCGGTCATCTACCGGGGCTCGATCTTCCAGCTCGCCGACGACGGCAAGCTCTACGCGATCCGCAAGAACACCGGTCGGCGCCGCTGGAGCCGCGACCTCGGCCACCTCGCGGCCTCGACGCCCGCGATCGGCGGCGGCAGCATGTACGTCACGATCCTCGAGCGCCGGCGCGGGCTGCGGGCGGGACGGGTCGCGTCGATCTGGCTCGACGGGCGGACGAAGTGGTCGCGCGACCTCGGGAGCCGGTCGGAGTCCTCGCCGCTGCTGAACCGCGGCAAGATCTACTTCGGGACCGAGGGCGGGACGCTCTACGCGCTCAACGCCCACAACGGGCGGACGCTGTGGCGCTACCAGGCCGACGGCGCCATCAAGGGCAGCCCGACGTTGTCGAACGGCAAGCTCTTCTTCGGCGACTACGCGGGGCACGTGCACGCCGTGCGGCTGTCGAACGGGCGGCCCGTCTGGGAGGCCGACGTCGCCGCGCGCGCCATCCGCTCCGGGCGCTTCTACGCGACCGCGGCGGTCGCGTTCGGCCGCGTCTACATCGGGAGCACGGACGGGCGGATGTACTCGCTGTCGGCCCGCAACGGCCGGCTCGCGTGGGCGCGGCAGACCGGCCACTACGTGTACTCGTCGGCGGCCGTGCACGACGTCCCCGACGTCGGCCCGACCGTCTACTTCGGCTCCTACGACGGCCACTTCTACGCGCTCAACGCCCGGAGCGGCGCCGTCCGCTGGCGCTTCCGCTCCGGCGGCAAGATCTCCGGCGCGGCGACGATCATCGGCAAGGCGGTGTTCTTCGCCGACCTCGGGAAGCGGACGACGTTCGGGCTGAGCCTCCCGACCGGGCGCGTCTTCTACAAGCGCGCGCCCGGCTGGTTCGACCCGGTCGTGTCCGACGGCCGGCACCTCTTCCAGACCGGGCACCACACGCTGACCGCGCTGCTCCCCGCGCACGAGGCGCGGCGCGAGCTGCGCAAGCGTCGCGAGCGGGAGCGCGAGCGGCGGCGCCGGCGCAACACGCCGGAGGCTCGGGAGAAGGCGCGAGAGCGGCGCGAGCGGGCGCGGGAGCAGCGCCGCGAGCGCGAGCGGCGGCGCCGTGCGGCGATCCTGCGGGAGCGCGAGCGGCGCGTCGCCGCGCGCCAGCGCGTCGAGGTCCGCCGGGCGCTGCGGCGCTGCTGGCGCCACACGACGCGCTCCTCCACCGCTCGCTGCGGCCGTGCCGTGCGCGCCCGCTTCATCCGCGAGTGCCGCCGCCGGCACACGACGCGCAGCGCGGAGCGGAGGTGCGCGGACCGTGTCCGCCGGGTCCGGGTCAGGCCGAGGCGCCGCTGAGCGATGCAAGATCGGATCCCCGTCGGCCGAGCCCGCCGCGCCGCGCGCGCCACGGCAGCGCTCGCGCCGGGCACCCTGCGCCTGCTCGGCAGTGTGGCCGCGCGGATCGGCCGGTCGCCGGAGCGCAGCGCGGAGATCCTCGAGCGCCACCAGGCGCAGCTCGCCGAGCAGGCGGTCGAGGTCCTCGGGTCGCTGCGCGGGGGCGCGATGAAGGTCGGCCAGCTCGCGTCCTTCATCGAGATCGACGCCGTCCCGCCGCAGTACCGGGCGATCTGGCAGGAGAAGCTCGCGGTGCTGCGCGACTCCGCGCCGCCGATGCCGTGGGCTCGCGTCGAGCGCGTGCTGGCGAGCGAGTGGCAGCGGCCCGTCGGCGAGGTCCTCGCGGACGTGGACCGCGACACCGCCGCCGGCGCGTCGATCGGCCAGGTCCATCGGGCGGTGCTGAAGGACGGGCGCGAGGTCGCGCTCAAGGTCCAGTACCCGGAGGTGGCCGACGCGCTGGAGTCGGACGTCGGCACCGCCGCGATGCTCATCCGGCTCGGGAAGCTCATCGCGCCGGGGCTCGACCCGCGGGTGGTAGCGGGCGAGCTGCGCGAGCGGATGCTCGAGGAGGTCGACTACGAGCTCGAGGCCGACAACCAGCGCCTGTTCGCGCGTTCGTGGCGCGACCATCCGTGCGTCTTCGTCCCGCCGGTCGTGAGCGAGCTGTCGCGCCGCCGCGTGCTCGTCAGCGAGTGGGTCCGCGGGCGGCGCTTCGAGGAGGTCGTCGAGATCCCGCGTGCCGATCGCGACCGCTATGGCGAGATCGTCTACCGCTTCGCCTACGGCTCGATGCACCGCGCTGGCGCGTACAACACCGACCTGCACCCGGGGAACCATCTCCTCGGTGACGACGGGCGCGTCGTGTTCCTGGACTTCGGCAGCGTCAAGCGCGTCGAGCGCGCGCGGATGGAGCACGGCGCGCGGGCGCTGCTCGCGGTGGAGAGCGGGGACTTGGAGGCGCTGCGGGAGCACCTCGGCGCGCTCGGCTACCTCCGTGACGCGCCGAAGGCGTCGATGGACCGCTGGATGGCGCAGGCTCGCGCGACGCAGCCGTGGCTGTTCGTCGACGAGCCGGTCACGATCGACGCCGAGCTCGCCGGGCGCGTCGTCGGCCAGCTCGCCGCGCCGGACGGTGCCGTCACGCTGGCGCGCGAGCTGGCGGTCCCCGCCGACGACGTGATGTTCCGCCGTTTGGAGGTCGGGGTCGTGGCGATCCTCGCGCGGCTTTGCTCGACGGCGAACTGGTACCGGATCGCCCGCGAGTACTGGTTCGGGTGGGAGCCGGTGAGCGAGGTCGGGCGCGCGGACCGCGCGTACTGGGAGGCGCGCGGCCGCGCGGAGCCCCTGCTCACGTGAGGCGCCCGCTGCTCAATGCGCTGCTGTTCTTCCCGGAGCGCCGGATCCTGGCGGTCCCGCCGACGCCGCACGAGACCGTCGATGTGGAGACCGAGGACGGCGAGCGGCTGCACGCGTGGTGGATCCCCGCGTCCGGTCCCTCGCGCGGCCACGTCCTGTTCTGCCACGGCAACGGCGGGAACATCGGCGACCGCGTGCTCCACGCGGGGTTGTTGCAGCGCGCCGGCTTCGACGTCCTCCTCTTCGACTACCGCGGCTACGGTCGCAGCACGGGCCGCGCCAGCGAGGACGGGACGTACCGCGACGCCCGGGCGGCGCTGCGCGTTCTCTTGCGCCTTGGCGACGTCGATCCCACACGGATCCTGTACATCGGCGAGTCGCTCGGCGGCGCGGTCGCGCTCGCGTTGGCTCTCGAGGCGCGGCCTGCCGGGCTCGTCCTCGTCTCCACGTTCACCAGCGTGCGCGACATGGCCCGGTGCCACTACCCGTTCGTGCCTGCCGCAGCCGTGCCCGACGCGTACCCGTCGCTGGAGCGCATCCGCTCGCTGCGGGCGCCGCTGCTCGTGTTCCACGGCGACCGCGACGACATCGTGCCGCTGATGTACGGCCAGGAGCTGTACGACGCCGCGCCCGAGCCGAAGAGGATGCACGTCCTCCCCGGCGTCGGGCACAACGACCTCGTCACGGCCGCCGGCGCCGAGTGGGCGGCCGCGATCGCGGAGTGGGCGGCTGAGCTGCCGTCGGTTCGCTAGCCCGCCGAGGGCGCCTCGACGACCCAGATGTTGTTCCCGTCCGGGTCGCGCACGGCGAACATGAGCGGCACCCCGGGAGCGCGCATCAGCTCGTCGTCGACGTCGACGCCGCCGATCGCCTTGAGCCGCTCGTGCTCACCCTCCACGTCCGGGGTCTCGACCCCGATCGAGCTGCCACCCGGCTGCCCGCCCATCGGCGGGTTCAGCGCCAGCCTCGCGGCCGACCCCGGAGGCGCGACCTCGAGCCAGCGCATCGAGTCGTTCTCACCGAACCGCACGTCCGCACGCACCTCGAAGCCGAGCTTCTGCGTGTAGAACGCCAGCGCGGCGTCCTGGTCGGCGACGGTGAACATCGCCACGCCGATCTGAGAGACCGTCGTCTGGGACTGCTGTGAAGTGCTCATACGACTGAAGACCGTAACGGCGCCCCGAACTCATCGTTGCTGCAGGCACCGTCCCGGCAGGGCCGCACACAATCGAGCGGCCTCCGCAGAACGGCGGACGACATCGGGCACTTCGTCACTTGCGGGCCCATTCGCCTTCGCGCATCGGGTACCGGGGCTCAGTTCTTCCACCGGGCCCACGACGTCCAGCTGCGCGTCGACGTGCCGAACAGGTGTTCTGAAGCGGCTGCAATCGCGCGAAAAGTCCGCAAGGTGCGGCACTGCGGGTGACCCGCCGCTGACGCAGCGTCGGTTCTGTGCTTCCGTACGTCTTGTGCCACTCGCACAAGCCAGGTCCACTCAACCCGGCGCCGCGCAGCGCGACTGCGCCGGCCGAAGGAGCGCACTTTGATCCGCGACGAAGACGACCAGACCTAGCTCACGATTCCCCTCTGGCCGGCGAGTTGCCGCCTAGCCGCCGGCGGCCGCTGATCGCGGTTGGTAGGTGCAATCCCGAGTGGGCGGCGATTCGCGCAGCGACGCGTCTCGATCGCCTTTATTCGCGCGGGAAGGACGTCTGCACGCTAGCCGATGAAGACCACCCCCGCAGGGCTACGGTCGCCGCAGCGACCTGCTCCAACAATGTCTGGGCCGTGGAGACATTGACGGCGCCCAGAAGACGGGCGTACTCAAATGACGAATATGGAAGCGCGACTTGATCCCAGATCGCGTCCGGGACTATGGCTCCGAGAGCCGCTGATTGCTCGCGCCACGCACGACCGGGTAGTTCGAACCCCGGTGAGGGAGGCCAAGCGAATGGTTGCCGCTGAAGTGCGACCCGCAGGACTGACTCCACATCTGAAAGTTCCAGCTCGATCACGCGTGCAGCCAAACGCGCCGCTGCAACCAACTTGCGACGGTGCTCATTTGTGGCGGCGCGGTCACGGCGACGCTCGACCAACAGCGTTGTCGCGAGCGAAACGGCGCCGCCGACCGCGGCTCCAATTACGGTCGGCCAGAAAGAACTCACCGGCTCGGCTCGCTCGGCACTAAGAACGATGAACGTCTCGACGCTCCACATCAACGAAGCCATCATTCATGAGATCACGGATCGTGTTCTTGCGCCGCCGACCCCGCCGGACTTGATCCTCAGCAACGCACTGAGCCCGCTCGACGAAGATCTGCGCGGCTACTTCCAGTCGCGCATCGCGGAGAGCCTCAAGCTCGCGGCGTATCCAGTCGTTGCGGATCCGGAACGGACCGCGCCGACACCGGAGCTGGTTCATGAGCTCTTCAGCGGCGGCGGTCACTTCGTCGACATCTCCCAAGCGCTCGCGCGCCACCTCTTCAACGCACAGCAAAACGTTCGTTCGTCGCCCGGCCTGCTCGTCGTGGCGACAGGTTTCCTTGATAGCGGCGCGTGCCTTGCGGTACTCAAACTTCAGAGGCAGGAGGGCGTAAACCTAGAGCGCACCGGTTCGTCCGGGGCTGAGACGTACAGCCTCGAGCATCTGCGACGGCTGATGCTCACCAACGACACGAAGGTCTTCAAGGTCGCGCTCTTCGAGAGCAACGGCGTGGTAGAGCCGGATGACGTCCGCGCGTTGGTCTCCGATAAGCAGCGCTATTCGTCTCCCGAGAAACGGATGGCTGATTTCTTTCTGAAGACGTTTCTCGGCTGTCGGCTCCGGGATGATCCCGCTCAGTTGACGAGTAGGTATTACGTCAGCGCGGAGCAGTTCGTGAACCAGAAGGTCGGAGATCCCGAGAAGCGAGCGCGATATCACCGCGCGCTGCTCACGGATCTGACCAGTCAGTCCACAACCGTCATGCCGCGTACCTTCGCGCGCGACCACCTGGACGAAGCCGACCGCCAGTCGTTCCTCGACCATCTGCGGGCGGAATCCGTAAGCACGTCGCAGTTCGAGAAGCGGACTGAGCTGATCGAGACGCGACTGCGCGAGGAGGAATACGTCCTGAACAGTGGCATTCGCGTACGCGGCCGCCCCGTCGCGTTTGATGAGCATGCCAAGATCTCGACCGACGGCGAAATTCTGGAGATGGTGCTGAAGGATCGTCTGCAGTCGGTGCGCGGCGCAGCGAGACGACGTTAACGACGCGGTCCTTCTGCCAGCGGCTCTAGATCGGGCCGCACTGAGAATCCACGCCCCGAGCTTCGACGAGTTCACGCGCGCACGAGGCGGAGCGGACGGGTGGCGCAGGGCCCGCGACAGCTGGCCCGGCCCGCCGCCGCCGCCCGGGTTGGACCGATCCACGTAGCACCACCGGGCGAGATCCTGCCGGCGGTGGCCGGGTGGGCGGGCGGCCGCTCCGCCGACGATCCACGGTGAGACCCGCCCGCGCTCGAAGTAGGCCGGACCCCACCCGCGCTAGCGGGCGCAGCGGCCTCCGTTGAGGCGGTAGACGGACATGACCGGGCCGGGGCGGTAGTAGGCGAGCGGGTAGTAGTCGAAGGTCCAGTCGAAGTTGAACTCGACGGGGCCCGAGCCGCGTTTGTACGGCGAGGCTTCGTAGGCCAGGGTCGACCGGCGTTCGAGCTCCTTGTAGTACGCGATCGCCTGGGGGACCTCGTCGGGATCGGCCTCGGCTCGGCCTCGCTGGGTCGAGCCGACGACGACCCAGCAGTAGCCCTGGTCCTCGTAGCGATCCACCAGCTCCGGCACCAACACGCGCTCGAAGTCCTCGATGTGGACGACGACGCCCGGCTCGGGCAACAGCGGGCCGTCGGGGTTCTCGGGGTCGATCCGGGACCGAGACGTCGGGAACTTCGTCCACCGGTTGCCGTTCGGCGACAGCCGCGACGGGTTGCCGATGTCGCCCGCCCAGGCGTCCGGCACCACCGGCTCGACGACGATCTTCGTGTTCGGCGCGATGTGCTCGACCATCCACTCGCGCGTCATGTTCCGCGTGTCCTCGCGCGACAGCACCTGGCCGGAGTGCAGCGAGTACACGAGCCCCTGCCCCAGCAGCAGGACCGAGCCGACCGCCACGAACGTCGGCCGGAGGCGAGGCGCCCGCGCGCCGAAACGGTCCGCCAGGTCGATCGCCGCGAAGGCGGCCAACAAGCACACGAACGGGAACACGGGGATCAGCCAGCGGCCGAAGTACCGCTCCTGCGTCCCCATGAACGCGACGTAGAGCACGGTCGCCGGCACCAGGACCCACAGCAGCCGCCGCTCGTCGCGCCACAGCAGCGGGATCGAGGCCCCCGCGGCAAACAACGGAATCCACCCGAGCCCCCACGTGAACGACCACAGGTAGTAGAAGACGCCGCTCCCGTGGGTCAGCCCGAGCTTGCCCTGCGTCTCCCCGCCGGCGGCGGACGACTGGTGCGTGATCCCGTCCCACACCGCGCCGAAGTCCAGCAAGACATACGGGTTCGCGGCGACGAAGGCTAAGAGAGCGCACCCGCCCGCAACGAAGAGCCCGCGCACCGCAGGCCCCCGGCCGCCGACCGCCAAGTACTGGATCAACGTGGCGACGAGGAGCGGGAACAGGATCACCCCGCCCGTGTACTTCGTCGCCGCCGCCAAACCGAGCCCGATCCCGGCGATCGCGTAGTCGCGCGCCCGCCCCAGCCGCAGCACGCCCGTGACCCCGTACAACGCCAGGCATAAAGGCGCCAGCGTCGGCACGTCGTTCAACGCCAGGTGCGAGTAGAAGACCGGGAGGAACCCGACGCCGAGCAGCGCCGCCGCCAGCAGCCCGACGCGCCGGTCGAACAGCCGCTTGCCGGCCAGGTACAAGAGCCAGACGGCGACGGTCCCCAACACGGCGGACGTCGCCCGCGCCACGACGAACACCTCCGTCGGGTCGGAAGCGAACAGCTCGGAGACCCCCGACCGTCCCCCGAACCAGATCGTGAACACGACGTGCAGGACGTACGTGAAGGCCGGCGGGTTGACGAAGTAGTCCGGGTTCCACTCGTGCCCGTAGATCCCGATCGCGCGCGGCACGAAGTGCCCGTTCTCGTCCGCGTTGTACGCGTACGGCATCCCGTGGTCGTTGCCCCACAGCCGCAGCAGCAGCGAGAGCAGCAGCAGCAGCCCGAGCGCAACCCACCACGGCCAGTTCTCCCGCCGCGCGGCCGCCGCGGGAACGCTCACGCGCGGCAGCCGGCGAGCAAGAGGAGGCCGCGGGCGTGGCGGAGCGCTAGCAGCGGACATAGGCCGAGTAGTAGCCGCTCACCGCCGCACGCCGGTACCCGGGCAGCGGGATCTGCGTGAACGGGTCGTCGGACTTCTCCACGAGCGCCTGGCGCAGCACCGCGGAGCGCGTGTTCGGGTAGATCGCCACGCCGCCCCGCGCGACCCGCGCGCGCAACGCCGGCCGCCGCAGCGCCTCAGAGCGAGCGACCACCGCGCCGTCCGGCAGGTCGAGCATCCACCGCACGTCCGGGATCAGCTTGTGGTTGGGGACGCTGATCGGCCCGCACCGCATCGCCGCGCGCACCTCCGCCGCGTCGAGGACGCGGTGCAGCGCGGGATGGGCGTCCGCGCGGAACGTCAGCTCGCGGCGCAGGCGGTTCGGGTCCAGGGCGATGGCGGTGATCGTCGCACCGACCGCCACGACGACCGCGGCCGCCGACGCCCACGCCCGGCGCGCCCGCGTCCCCTCGACCAGCATCGTCCACCCCGCCACGGCCACGCCGCAGAACACGATCACGACCATCGACGCGACCAGCAGGTACCGGTCGATGACGGAGAACCCGCCGAGCCCGACCAGCACGAACGTCCCGAGCCCCACGGCCAGCAGAGCGCCCGGCACGGCGCTCCGTCGGGGCACCAGAGCCACGGCCAGGCACAGCCCGACGATCCCCCCGACGAGCACCTGGACCTTGTCGAGCTTGACGAGGAACTCCCAGATCGAGGGCACGAGCCCGGAGGCGCTCTTGTTCCGCCCCAGCTCCTCCGCGAACGCGCTCGTGTACGTCAGCGACCACGCGGGGTCGCCCGTGACGATCAGGTCGCTCCCGGCCCACACCAGAGGCCCGAGCGCCGCCAGCGCGAGGTACCGGGCCCGCGCGCGCCAGTCCGCCGGCCACGCCACCCAGAGGAGGTACAGCCCGCTGATGAGCCACGCCTCGGGCCGCAGCATCCCGGCGACGGCGAGCATCAGCAGCACGGGAGCGCCGCGCCGCGGCCGGCGCGCCTCCAGCACGGCCGCCCACACGACCAGGGCCATATACGCGACGTCGATGTACCCGCGCGCGGCGTAGAACGGGAAGTCGAGCCGCGAGCAGACGAGCACCGCCGCCGCCAGACCGACCAGAGGCGTGAATGCGTCCCGCCCCAGCCGGTAGACCCCGGCCACCAGGGCCACGAACGACCCGACGCACAGGAGGATCCACACGCGCTCCGCCCCGTGCCCCAGCACCGACAGGATCGTGCCGACCCCGATCGCCAGCGGATGCGGCGTCGGGGCGCGGTACGCGTCGTACGTCGGGAGCGTCCCGTCGAGGATCTCCCGCCCCCACAGCAGCGAGTAGTAGGAGTCGTAGTTCGGGTACGTCGGGAAGGCGAAGAACCCCCAGATCGCCCCCGCGCAGAGCAGCGCGAACGCGATCCACGCCCAGCGGTCGGCCCGCCGCTCCTCGACTGGCCCGGACGTGGGCGCGGCGACGGGCCGCGGCCGGGTGAGGGTCGCGCTCTCCATGAAGGGAAGTAGGCTAGGGGGCCGCCGTTCCGATGAAGCTGATCATCCAGATTCCCTGCCTGAACGAGGAGCGGACGCTCCCCGCGACGCTCGCTGACCTCCCCCGCGAGCTGCCGGGGTTCGCCGCCGTCGAGTGGCTCGTCATCGACGACGGGTCCACGGACCGCACCGTCGAGGTCGCCCGGGAGAACGGCGTCGACCACATCGTCCGCCTCACCAACAACAAGGGCCTGGCCCAGGCCTTCCAGGCGGGGCTGGACGCGGCGCTGAAGCTCGGCGCGGACGTCATCGTCAACACCGACGCCGACAACCAGTACCACGGCGGGGACATCGCGAAGCTCGTCGAGCCGGTCATGCGGGGCGACGCGGACATGGTCGTCGGCGACCGCGAGGTCATGAACATCGAGCACTTCTCGCCGCTGAAGAAGTCGCTGCAGCGGCTCGGCTCGTGGGTGGTGCGCGCGGCGTCGGAGACCGAGGTGCCGGACACGACCTCGGGCTTCCGCGCCTACAACCGCGAGGCCGCGCTCCAGCTCATCGTCGTCAACAAGTTCACGTACACGCTCGAGACGATCATCCAGGCGGGCAAGCAGTTCATCGCCGTCGCCCACGTCCCGGTGCGGACGAACCCGAAGACGCGCGAGTCGCGCCTCTTCCCCTCGATGGCGTCGTACGTGCGGCGCAACGCCGTGGCGATCTTCCGGATCTACACGCGCTACGAGCCGCTGCGGGTGTTCATGCTGGCGGCGGCGCTCGTCGGCCTCGCCGCGCTCGTCGTCTGGGGCCGCTACCTCTACTTCTTCATCCAGGACGACGGCGCCGGGCACGTCCAGTCGCTGATCCTCGGCGCGGTGCTGTTCAACGCGGCGATGCTGCTCGCCGCCCTGGGCATCATCGGCGACCTGATGAGCGCGAACTCGACGATGCTCCAGCGCGTCTTCGAGCGCGTGCGGCGGATCGAGCTGCAGCTCGACACGCCGCCGTCGCACTACGAGCCGGGCGCCCGCGAGACCGGCCAGCCCCCGACGACCGGCGCGCGCGCCGGTCAGAAGACGGAGGAGCGGGAGGCGCTGAAGGTATGACGCCCCCCACCGTGACCGTGGACCGCGAGGGCACGGTCACCGGGAACACGTACGACAAGTACGGCTCCACGAACCCTGTCGTCAAGCGGCTCATGGCCGGCTTCGAGAGCGCGCTCGACGAACTCTTCCGGCAGGCGTCGCCGTCGACGATCCTGGACGTCGGCTGCGGCGAGGGCGTCCTGACCGAGAAGTGGGCGCGGCGGTGCAGCGGCTCGGTGGTCGGGATCGACCTCGACGACCCGCAGCTGCACGCCGAGTGGGAGAAGCGCTCGGCGCCGAACCTCGACTACCGGGTCATGAAGGCCGAGAACCTGCCGTTCGACGACGACGAGTTCGACCTCGCGTCGGCCATCGAGGTGCTGGAGCACGTGCCGGACCCGGAGCACACGGTGGCGGAGATGGCGCGGGTCGCTTCGCGGCATCTGCTCGTGTCGGTGCCGCGCGAGCCGCTCTGGCGCGCGCTGAACATGGCCCGCGGCGCGTACTGGCGCGACCTCGGCAACACCCCGGGCCATCTGAACCACTGGTCGAAGCGCTCGTTCGTGAAGCTGCTGTCCAGGCACGGCGAGGTCGTCGAGGCACGGTCGCCGTTCCCGTGGACGATGCTCCTCGTGCGGGTTGGCTGAGCCCGGCTCGTACGGGCGCGGCGCACGGATCCTCTCCGTCGGCATAGCGACGACGGGCGTCGTCACCTTCGCGTACTTCGCGGTGGCCTCGCACGTGCTCGACGAGGTCCAGTACAAGGGCGTCTCGCTGCTGTGGTCGCTGATGTTCGTGATCGTCAGCGTGATCTACCGGCCGATCGAGCAGCTGCTCTCCCGGTCGATCGCGGACGCTCGGGCGCGCGGCGTCGCGGCCCACCCGCTGCGGACGCCCCTGACGATCCAGGCCTGCTTCGCCCTCGCGTTCCTCGCCGTGGCGCTGCCGTTGCGGTCCTATCTCGAGGACGACGTCTTCGACGGCTCGGCGACGCTCTACTGGGTGCTGCTCGGCGGCGTGCTGGCCTACGCGGCGTCGTACTTCGCGCGCGGGTGGCTCGCGGGGAACCAGCGCTTCGGCCTGTACGGCGGGCTCGTGCTGTTCGAGTCGCTGTCGCGCTTCTTGTTCCCGCTGGCGGTCGCGATCGGGATCGCCGAGGGGCAGGACGTCGTCGCGCTCGGGATCCTCGCGGCGCCGTTCGTCTCGCTCGTCGTCGTGCCGTGGGCGCTCGGGCGGCGGGCGGGCGGCGGCGACGCGGCGCCGTCGTCGCTGCGCGCCGGCGGCGGGTTCGCGCTCGCGGTCTTCGTCGTCATGCTCGCCGAGCAGACGCTGCTGAACGCCGCGGTCCTGACCGTCGACGCGACCTCGTCGGACGCCGCGCTCGCCGGCTTCGTCTTCAACGTCCTGCTCATCACCCGCGCGCCGCTGCAGCTCTTCCAGGCGGTCCAGACATCGCTCCTCCCCCACCTCGCCGGGCTGCAGGCGGTCGAGGGGCGCGCGGAGGAGTTCGCCCGCGCGATCCGCGTGACGCTGCTCGCGATCGCGGGCTTCGCGGGCGCGGTGGCGGTCGCGCTCCTCGCGATCGGGCCGTGGGCGATGGACCTGCTCTTCGGCGGGGACTTCGACTACGGCCGCGGCGGGCTGGCGCTCGTCGCTCTCGGGATGGGCTGCCACCTCGCGGCGGGGACGCTCAACCAGGCCGCGCTGGCCCGCGGTCTGCAGCGCCGGGCCGCGACAGCCTGGGCGATCTCGGCGGTCGCGTTCGTGGTGTGGCTCGTCCTGCCCGTCGTCGACGACGAGGTCCTCCGCGTCGAGGTCGGCTACCTCGGCGCGACCGCGCTGCTGTGCGCGCTGCTCGCGGGCGTCGACCCCTCTCGCGTCACCACCTGACGTCCTGTGTAATGCGGGCTCGTGGCCGCGCTCCGACCGCTCTTCGTTCTGCTCTCGCTCGCCACGCTGCTCGCGCTGGCGCTCAGCGCGGGCGGGGCCGCGCAGGACGCGCCGCCGCCGGCCTGCGAGGCGGTCTCGCCCGACGCGGGGAACGCGTTGATCGGCGCCTACGCGAGCCAGGACGGGTACGCGGCGAGGCAGCGGGGCGACCGGGTCTCGGTGACGATCCCGCCGATCGCGTTCACGGCGCCCGACGGCTCGACGTCGAGCACGCTGCCCGCGGGCCCCTGCCAGACGATCTACCGCTTCCGCTACCCGACGGTCACGACCCGCCGTCGCCGGGCGCCGAGCCCATTCCGCTACGTCGAGATCGACTGGAACACCGAGGGGCGCCCACGCGGCCCCAACGGCTCGTTCGCCTCCGGGCACTTCGACTTCCACTTCTACGTGCGGTCGCGCGCCTACGTCGACGACGCGACGAGCTGCGACACCGGCGGCGCGAACACGTGCGATCCCATCCTCACCGGCGAGCGCAAGATGCGGCGGTTCCTCCGGTTGCCCTCGCCGCGGTTCCTGCCGACCGACTACGTGCTCGATCCCGGGTCGTCGATCCCCGCCATGGGCCTGCACCACCTCGATCAGCGGTTCACCTACGCGAAGGACTACGTCGACCACCACCCCGTCCTGCTGTACGGCTCGTTCGACGGCCGCCTGCTGTTCGCGGAGGCATCGGTCACGCTGCCGACCCTGCACGACGTCACGCGGGACGTCGACCGGACGATCTCGTTCCCCTTCCGCCAGCCGCACGCGGTCCGCGGCGGGCACCGGTGGCCGCGGCGGTTCGCGCTGCGGATGCTGCCCGACGGCGGCTTCGAGGCGAGCTTCATCGGCCTGCACCGGATCGGCCGCCGGTAGCGCCCGCGGCGCGGCATCATCGCCCGGCATGGACGTCCTGCTCGGGGTCGTGCTGTTCGGCGCCGGCGCGGCGCTGCTCGTCGCCTCCGTCGAGCGGCTGGCGGGCGCGCTCATGGCGTGGGCGGCCGCGGCCGGGCTCTCCGGCACCGCTCTGGCCGCGGTCGTGCTCGGCGCGGACCTGGAGTCGACCGCCCTGGCGTCTCCGGGACGCTGAACGGCGTGCCGGAGGTCGCGCTAGGCGCGTCCGTCGGCTCCGCGGTGCTGCTGCTGACGCTCGGCCTCGGCCTCGCGGGCATCGTCGCGCCGTTCTCGGTCTCGCCGCCGCTCCGCCTCCTCGGCGCGGCGGCGCTGGGCGTCGCGGCGCTCGCCGCGGTCGCGGTCGACGGCTCGCTCACGCGCATCGACGGAGCGCTGCTGCTCGCGGCCTTCGCCGTCCTCCTCGTCACGCTCGTGCTCCCCGCGCTGCGCGAGGCGCAGCCATCCGGAGACTCTGCCCGCCCCCACGCGATCACGGCGCTCGTCGCGCTCGCCGGCCTCGTCGCCGGCGCCGAGCTCCTCGTCCTCGGCACCGAGCGGATCGTCGACGGGATCGGGATCGGCGCGACGTTCTTCGGCCTCGTCGTCGTCGCGGCGGCGGTCTCGCTCGAGGAGCTCGTCCTCGAGATGCTCCCCGCCTACCGCGGCGCGCCCGAGGTCAGCGTCGGCAACGCGCTCGGCACGACCCTCTTCATGCTCACCGGCTCCCTCGGCGTGGTCGCGCTCGTCCGTCCGCTCGACGTCCCCGACCCGGTCCGCGACGTCCACCTGCCCGCGCTCGCGCTCGCCTTCGTCGCGGCGGGCGTGCTCCTCGCCCGCGGAGGGATCGGCCGCGCGGGAGGCGCCGCGCTCGTCGCGGCCTATCCCGTGTACGTCGCGGTCGCCGCCGTCGCGTGACTCAGGCCGGGCGGTAGGCGCAGATCAGGACGCCCGTCTGCGCCTGGGTCACCGAGATCAGCTCGAGCGGCCGCGCCTTCCCGTCCGTCGGGAAGATCGACTTGCCGCCGCCGAGCAGGATCGGCTCGACCAGCAGGCGGTACTCGTCGACGAGGTCGTTCTCGACGAGCCACCGCGCGAGCGACGAGCTGCCCCACACCTGCAGGTACCCGTCGCCGCCCTCCTCCTTGAGCTCCCGGATCGCGTTCAGCGCGTCGTCTCCCGGGACGAGCGTCGTGTTGTTCCAGCGCGACGCCGCGTCCTCCTCGGTCACCGTGCTCGAGACGACGTACTTCTTGATCGCGTTCATCTGGTCGGCGAAGGGATCGCCGGCGCGGCCGGGCCACGCGGAGGCCATCACGTCCCAGGTCCGCCGCCCGAACAGCAGCGCCTCCGAGCCGTCCATGACCTCGCCGATCGCCGACCCCATCACCTCGGGGTCGAAGTAGGGCTGGGACCAGCCGCCGTGCGCGAAGCCGCCCTCGTCGTCCTCGCCCTGTCCGCCGGGGGCCTGGACGACGCCGTCGATGCTGATGAAGTCGATGATGAGAAGTCGCATACGCCCAAAGACAATGCCGCCGCCCGAGACTCATCGCAAGGCGGCGCGTCGACCGGATTCCGGGGGTACATTCCGGGGCCGTGAGCACGACGCGCCTCGCCGGCCTCGCACTCCTCGTCGCCGCCGCGCTCGCGGCGGCTCCCGGCTCCGTCGCGCAGGCGAAGTCGCCCGCGCAGTGCGGGCCGGACGACCGGACCGAGACCGGGCTGCAGGGCCAGGTGCCGATGGCCGACCGCGCGAGCGGCCGCTCCGTCGAGGGCTACAACTGCAACCTGACCGAGGTCGGGTTCATGCAGAGCTCGTCGTTCGCGAACTTCGACACGTACGAGAACTGCGCGTACTACAGCGACACGATCGGGGCGACGAACGCCGAGGGCGGGACGGTGGTCGTCGACGTGTCCGACCCGCGCAAGCCCGTCCAGACCGCCTACCTGACCGAGCGCGCCGCGGCGAACGCCGGCGAGTCGCTCCGCGTCCACCCCGAGCGCGGCCTGCTCGTCGCCGACCGCTACTACCTCGCGCCCGTGATCAGCAACTTCGACGACCCCGACGCGAACCGCTCGCTCGCCATCTACGACATCTCGCAGGACTGCCGCAAGCCGAAGCTGCTCGCCGACGTCGTCATGCCGTCCGCCATCGGCCACGAGGGCTGCTTCCAGACCGACGGGATGGTCTACTACATGGCGAGCACGGACACCATCACGCCGATCGACATCTCGGATCCGACGAAGCCGAGGCAGCTTTCGGAGCCGCAGCCGCTCGGGATCCACGGCTGCTCGACGAGCGAGGACGGCAAGCGCGCGTACCTCGCCGACATCGGGACGGGGAAGCTGCTGATAGCCGACACGACCGAGGTCCAGGAGCGCAAGGAGAACGCGCAGATCAAGGTGATCGGCGAGCTGCCGACGCCCGGCAACGACGGCCAGCAGTCGACGATCCCGATCTTCTACGGCGGCCACCCGTACATCTTCGACTTCTCCGAGTACGCCGAGCTCGGCCGCTCGTGCTCGACCCGGCCGGACCGCGAGACGAACTTCGGCTACCCGATGATCGTGGACATCGGCGACGAGCGGAACCCGAAGGTCGTCTCGAAGATCTTCAACGAGGTCACGCTTCCGGAGAACTGCAACGCGGTCGCGGCGGACTCCGCCGCGTTCCCGACGAACGGCCTGACGAAGGGCGACATCTTCGGCGTCATCGGCTCGCGGGTCTTCCTCTACGACTCGCACTACTGCTCGACCGACCGCACGCACGACCCGACGATCGCCGCGTGCGCGAGCTTCGGCTCCGGCATCCGCGTCTACGACATCCGCAACCCGGCGGCGCCGACCGAGATCGCGTACTTCAACCCGGGGACGACCGACTCGCCGGCGGGCGCCGTCGCGAACGCGACCGTCGCCCGGCCGGTGATCCGCAGCGACCTCGGCCAGATCTGGTTCGCCGACATCGCCAAGGGGTTCCACGTCGTGCAGTTCCGCGAGGGCGTCTGGCCGTTCGCCGGCCAGGACCCGTGCCCGCACGAGGACCGCTACCTCGCGCAGTACGACCTCGGCTTCCGCGACTGCCGCGCCTCGCGGCGCAAGACGATCCAGCTGCCGAGCGCCCGCGTCTGCCGCAGCCGCCGCAACTTCGTCATCCGCCTGCACCGGCCGAAGCGCGGCCGGATCAAGACGGCGCGCGTGTACGTCAACGGCAAGCGCGTGAAGACCATGCGCGGCAGGCGGGTGCGCGCGCGGGTCGACCTCCGCGGCCTGCCGGCCGGCCGCTTCACGGTCCGCATCGTCGTGACGACCACGCGCGGGAAGCGGATCGTCGAGAAGCGCCGGTACAAGACGTGCTTCGCGCGGGCGCGGCGGGAGGCGAAGGCCAAGAGCGCCAACGCCCCCGCGGTCCTCTACGCGCGCGGCCGCGACCCGGAGGGCCTCCTGTACTACTGCCGCCTGCTGGCGCGCAGCCGCTTCTAGACCCGCACACGGCGCGCGTACAGCGCGTCGTAGACCGGCCGGCATGCCTCGGCGACGGCCGCGTCGTGGTCGGACAGCGAGATCTCCCTCGGCCGCCACGGCTCGAAGCCGGTCGAGGACCACACCGCCGCGTACCAGTGCGGCGCCCACACGCCGTCGGACTCCCGCGGCCCCGGCGGCCACGACAGCATCCGGTCGCTGAACGGGACGCCGAGCCAGTCGCACAGCCACCGGAGGTGCGCCTCCGGGGCGAGGAGGAAGTCCTTGGCGTCGACGATCGGCACCTCGACGCCGTGCTCGTCCCACAGCTCGAGCAGCCGGCCCTGCTGCGGGATCGCGATGTCCTCCGGCTCGCAGGTCTCCCGCGCGCGGACGTACGACGCGACGACCTCGGTCGGGTCGCGGATGAGCAGGACGTTGCGGAAGTCCAGCGTCCAGCTCAGGTCGTCCGTGTTGGGGGAGACGTGATGGGCCATGTGCTTGGCGTAGTGGACGCGGTGGCCCGGCGGCAGCGGCGCGCGCAGCTCCTCGACGGCGGCCGCGACGTCCGTCGGCTGCGAGGCGATGACCTCGTCGCGCACCGGGTGGTCGAGGCCGGTGCGGGCGAGGTAGGCGCCGTAGAGCGGCTCGTCGACGACGACCGTGTCCGGGCGGTTCTCGAACGCCCGCATCATCGCGGTCGAGATGTTCCGCGGGCCGGACCACATCGCCACGCGCACCGCTTCGTCGGTCACAGCCGCGCGACCTCCGCGCGGTGCGGGTCCTCCGGCGGCAGCCACGACTCCCCGGCCGGCCGGGCATGCAGCCCCGCGGCGTGGGCGAGCGCGGTCGCGTCCTCGCGCAGCGCCGCGACCGCCGGCCGGTCGTCGTCGGCGCGCGTCACGAGCGACCAGCACCACAGCGGCGTGGGATCGCGGACCTCGCGCTCGCGCAGCCCGGGCGGTACCGAGCCCGAATGGCGCACCGGCCCGGCGAGCAGTGGCTTGCCGATCCGCCGGCAGTGCTCGTAGAACGCCGCGCCGGTGATGCCGCCGTCCTCCACGCGGACCGCCTTGCCGCCGACCGCCTCGGCGAACGCGGCCGCGTAGTGGTTCCACGCGTCCCACGAGGTCCGGTCGGCGCTGAGCAGCACGCGGACGGTGGAGGCGGCGACCCACTCGGCGTCGCCGGCCGCCGGGCCGACGGCGTGGACCGGCTGCGGCCACAGCAGGCGGACGTCGAGCCGCTCGTCCGCGCGCTCGACCCAGGCCACCGCGGCGTCGAGGCTGCCGTCGACGACGCGCGCGATCTGCAGGTGGCTCGGCATGACCCACTCGTCGATCCGCGCGTCGGTCGACCGGAGCAGCTCGTCGGGCCGCCAGATCACGTAGCCGACCCGCAGCGGCTCGGACGTGCCGGCGACGCGGCGCTGCGCGGCGTCCGCCGCGGCGAGGATCTCCCGCGCGTCGGGCAGCAGCTGCCGGCCCGCCGCCGTCAGCTCGACGTGCCTGCGGTCGCGCTCGAACAGGGTCGCGCCGACCGTGCGCTCGAGCGCCTTGATCTGCTGCGACAGCGACGGCGCGGCGATGTGCAGGCGCTGCGCCGCGCGGCCGAAGTGCAGCTCCTCGGCGACCGCGACGAAGTAGCGCAGCTGACGCAGTTCCACGCCACAACCGTACGTGAGGCGCGGCCTATCAGCGTGACGTCATCGGTCGTGGACTTCGCCCGCGTACAGGAGCAGGATCGTCCCATGGAAACTCAGACACACCACACCACCACCACCGTCGAGCGGACCGCGGACTCGGTCGACATGAAGCTCGAAGTCGTCATCCTGCCGGTCGCCGACGCCGAGCGGTCCAAGGCCTTCTACGAGTCCCTGGGCTGGCGGCTGGACGCGGACCTCGTCTTCGCGCCGACCTCGCGGGTCCTGCAGTTCACCCCCACCGGCTCCGACGCCTCGATCATCTTCGGGACGGGCGTCACGTCGGCGACGCCGGGCTCGGTCTCCGGGCTCCTGCTGGCCGTCTCCGACATCGAGGCCGCGCACGACGACCTCGTCGCGCGGGGCATCGACGTCAGCGACGTGTTCCACGGCACCGGCGCCGTGTTCGGCCCCGCCGAGCGCAAGCCCGGCCCGGACCCGGACCGCGGCACCTACCAGTCGTTCGTGTCCTTCGAGGACCCGGACGGCAACGGCTGGCTGCTGCAGGAGGTCAGCGGCCGCGCGCCCGGCCGCGTGACCGGCGCGACGTTCCCCCGCGTCGGCGACCTCGCGGCGGCACTGCGGCGCGCCGAGAAGGCGCACGGCGAGCACGAGGCGCGCACCGGCGAGTACGACGCCGAGTGGCCCGAGTGGTACGCGACGTACATGGTCGCCGAGCAGTCCGGCGAAGAGCTCCCGGCGTGAGCGACTACGACGTCATCGTGATCGGCGGCGGCTCGCCCGGAGAGCACACCGCCGGAGCGCTGGCAGAGGGCGGCCTTCGGGTCGCCCTCGTCGAGCGCGAGCTCGTCGGCGGCGAGTGCTCGTACTACGCGTGCATCCCGTCGAAGACGTTGCTGCGCCCGGGCGAGGCGGTCCACGCCGCCCGCGAGGCGGGGGCGACCGCCGAGGTCGACGTCGAGGCCGCCCTGGCCTGGCGCGACTTCATGGTCTCGGACTACTCCGACTCGGGCCAGGAGAAGTGGCTGGCCGACAACGGCATCGACCTGCTCCGCGGCACGGGCCGGTTGGCCGGGACGGGCGTGGTCGAGGTCGACGGCGTCACGTACACGGCGGACCACGTCGTGCTGGCGAACGGCGCCGACGCGGTCGTCCCGCCCATCCCGGGCCTGCGCGACCTCGACGGCGTCTGGACCAGCCGCGAGGCGACGGGGATGAAGGCGGTCCCGCGCCGGCTGCTCGTCGTCGGCGGCGGGCCGGTCGGCGTGGAGATGGCGCAGGCGGTGCGGCGGCTCGGCGGGGAGGTCGTCCTGTTGGAGGGCTCGGCGCACGTGCTGGCGCGGGAGCCCGCGCCGCTCGGCGAGGCGCTCGGCGAGGTGCTGCGGCGCGACGGCATCGAGCTGCTGCTGGGCGTGCACGCCACCGCCGCTCGGCGCGAGGGCGAGGACTACGTGCTCTCGCTCGACGACGACCGCGAGGTGCGCGGCGACCGCCTGCTCGTCGCGACCGGCCGGCGGCCGCGGGTGGAGGACATCGGGCTCGAGACCGTCGGCATCGAGACGAACGGCGGCGGGATTCCGGTCGATGCCCACCTGCGCGCCGGCGAGCGGCTGTGGGCGGTGGGCGACGTCACCGGCATCTGGCCGCTGACGCACGTCGGCAAGTACCAGGGCCGGGTCGTCGCGGCGAACATCCTCGGCGAGCCGCGCGAGGCCCACTACGAGGCGGTCCCCCGAGTCACCTACACCGATCCGCAGGCGGCGGCCGCCGGCGCGACCGAGGCGCCGTTCAGCGCGACCGTGCCGGTCTCGGGCGTCGCGAAGACCGCGACGTACACGCGTGCCTACGCGGAGTCCAACGGCTTCCTCACCCTGCTGAGTGACGGCGAGCGGCTGACCGGCGCCTACGCGCTCGGCCCCGAGGCGGGCGAGTGGCTGCAGCAGGCCACGCTCGCGATCCGCGCCCGCGTGCCGCTCGACGTCCTGAGCGACACCATCCAGCCGTTCCCGACGTTCTCGGAGATCTACCTGGCGGGGCTCAAGGAGCTGCGGGCGGCGATCGCCGGCTGACGTCCTCTTCGACGAGCTCGCGGTAGAGCGTCTGGAGGCGCTCTACCGTCGGCCCGCGACGGCCGTCGCCGATCGTGCGGCCGTCGACGGCCCGGACGGGCACGACGCCCGCGAACGTCCCGGTCACGAACGCCTCTTGGGCGGAGTAGACGTCGGTGAGGCTGAACGTCGTCTCGCGCGCCGGGATGCCGTTCGCGCGGCACAGCTCCAGCACGTTCGCCCGCGTGATCCCCGCCAGCGTGTACCGGCCGTCGGAGGTCAGCACCTCGTCGCCGGCGACGATGAAGAAGTGCGTCGAGTTGCACGTGGCGACGAAGCCATGCGGGTCGAGCATCAGCGCCTCGTCGGCGCCCGCGGTGTAGGCCTGGATGCAGGCGGTGATGTCGTTGAGCTTGGAGTGCGCGTTGAGCTTCGGGTCGAGCGTGTCGGGCGCAGCGCGGCGCACGTGGGTCGTGAAGAGGGTGATGCCCTCGGTCACGGTCGCCGGGAGCGGGTCCTTGTGCTCGGCGACGATCACCACGGTCGCCGGCCCGATCGTCACGCGCGGGTCCTGGTAGGGCGTGCGCTTGACGCCGCGGGTGACCATCAGCCGCACGTGCACGCCGTCGGTCATCTCGTTGGCCGCGAGGGTCGCGTAGATCGCCTGCGTGAGCTCTTCGCGGCTTTTGCCGACGTCGAGCACGATCGCCTTGGCGCCCTCGAACAGCCGGTCGAGGTGGCGCTCGAGGAACGCGGGGTGCCCGTTTCGGACGCGCAACCCCTCCCAGACGCCGTCGCCGAGGACGAAGCCGGCGTCGAACACCGACACCACGGCTTTGTCGCGGGGGAGGAGCTCGCCGTTGACCCAGACGAGGATGCGCTCGTTGCGCGGGTCGTCCTCGAAGTCGTGCGTGCCGTGGGCCATGATGCCGCAGGCTATGGAACGGGAGGAGCAGCCCGGCGTCAGCCGGCGGGAGGTGCTTGCCGCGGCGGCGGCGGCCGGGGCCTCGATCGGCCTCTGGCCGGCACGCGCGGCGGCGGCGGGAGACGTGCTCGCGCGGCTCGACTTCCGGCTGCTCGGCGACGGCGAGGGGTGGCCGGCGTGGGCGTGCCCGGGCGTGGCGAACCTCCTTCGGGTGGGTGGCGAGGGGCTGCTGGAGGCGGGGACGGACGTCTTCCCGCACGACCCCCGACCGGTCGCGTTCGCGGTCGACCGCCGGTTCCGCGACGGCGAGGTCAGCGCGTTCCTGACGCGGACGGGCGCCGGTGCCGGGCTCGTGCTGCGGCGCGCCGGGCCGCGCGACTACTACGCGGCGATCCTCGACGACGAGGAGGGCGTGCTGCGAATCGTCCGGCGGCACGGCGTCGAGATCACCGAGCTGGCGCGGGCGCCGGTGCAGCGCTCGGACGGGCCGCTGCGGCTGGTGTTCAGCGCGTCGGGGGCGGCGCTCGCCGCGCGCGCCGAGGCGTCTTCGGTGCTGGCGGAGGCGGCGGCCACCGACTCCGCGTTGCCGGGGCCGGGGGACGCCGGCGTGCTCGCGACGGCGCGCACGCTGTTCCCCAGCTCCGGCCCGCCGGCGATGCCCGCGCTCGGCAACCTCCACCTCCTCCCCTACGGCGTGCAGGAGGGCCAGGCGTTCCTCGAGACGCCCGCGGGCCAGGCGGCGATCGAGCAGATCCGGGAGCGCTCGACGGCCGGCTTCGCGGAGATCGTCGTGCGGTCGGCGGAGCGGCCGCGGCCGACGGCGCCGTCGGTGATCGCGGCGACGACTGGCATCCCGCTCAGCAGCGGCGCTCGCGTTCGCGTTGCGACCGACGTCCCGGCGCGGGTGTTGCTGGACGTCTCCTCGGACCCCGGCTTCCGCCGCTTCCGCACGCTCGACCTCGGCGCGACGGCGTCGTTCGACGCGCTGCTGCGGCCGCTGCGGCGCCTGCGCCCCGGGCGGACCGTCTTCTGGCGGGCGCGCGTGCGCCGGCGCGGCGTCGAGACGATCGGCCCCGTCCGCAGCTTCCGGCCGCTCCCCGAGCGGGGCAGCGACGCCCCGGCGCGGGTGGTCATCGCGTCGTGCGCCACGCAGTTCGGGCCGGTCTTCGACGAGCTCGCGCGGAGGGAGCCGGACGTGTTCGTCTGGCAGGGCGACCTCAACTACCCGGACACGCTCGGGCCGCTCGCCCAGACCATGACCGGGTACGCGGGCATCTGGCGCGAGTTCCTCGCCAACCCTCGGCTCGAGGCGCTGCTGGCGCGGACGTGCTTCGCCGCCCAGCGCGACGACCACGACTACCGCGTCCAGGACGCGAACGCGGCGACGCTCGTCCCCTGGGGGCTCGCGCCGTGGGACGCGCTCGTCGAGTCGCGGCCGTTCTTCCGCTTCACCGCGGGCGCCGCGGAGTTCTGGGTCCTCGACCAGCGTCAGTTCAAGACCGACCCGTCCGCTCCGGACTCGGCGTCCAAGACCCTCCTCGGGCCGCGGCAGCGCGAGTGGCTGCTCCGCACGCTCGCGGCGTCGCCGGCCGCGTTCAAGGTCGTCTGCTCGCCGTGCACGCTCGCGGCGCTGCCGGCGAACGCGCGCGACGGGAGCTGGGCGTCCGGCTTCTCGGCCGAGCGGGACCTGGTGCTCGACCACGTCGCGCGGTCCGTGCGCGGCAGGACCGTCTTCGTCACCGGCGACACGCACTGGACGCTCGCGTACGAG
The DNA here is from genome assembly GCA_036389485.1 of Solirubrobacteraceae bacterium. Lineage (GTDB taxonomy): Bacteria > Actinomycetota > Thermoleophilia > Solirubrobacterales > Solirubrobacteraceae > CADCVT01. The sequence goes on along the minus strand of DASVPR010000015.1, from coordinate 102,786 downwards.
GGGGAGCGCCTGTTCGAGGTCCGCCCGTGCCCGCTCGGGATCCCGACGCCGAACGACATCACCTTGACCGACCCGACGGTGGCCGGGCGCGCGCGCGAGTCGCCGGGCGTCGCCTACGCGGACGACGAGCGCGGGCACTTCTGCGTCGTCGAGGTGGGCGGCGGGTCGCTGACCGTGAGCCTCGTCCGGGACGACGGCGCCACCCCGTTCACGAAGGAGTTGACGTCATGACGATCGACGAGGTCATCGAGCGGCTCAACGTGATCCTCGACGACTCGCTGCGGCAGGGCGCGCGGATCGGGTACTTCACCGCCCTGTACGAGCGGGTGACGACGAACGTGCGCCGCGCGCTCGTCGCCGGGAACGTGTTCGAGGACAACGACCGGATGGAGCGCCTCGACGTCGTCTTCGCCAACCGCTTCCTCGACGCGTGGGACGCGCACACGGCCGGTGGGACGCCCTCCGCGAGCTGGCAGGTCGCGTTCGGCGTGCTCGATGACCCCGATGCGCTCGTCGTGCAGCACCTGCTCCTCGGGATGAACGCGCACATCAACCTCGACCTCGGGATCGCGGCGGCGACGATCGCGCCGACGAAGCCGGAGCTCGACTCGCTGTGGCCGGACTTCAAGCGGATCAACGACGTGCTCGCCCGGCTGGTGCAGGTGGTGGAGGACGAGCTGGGCGAGATCTCGCCGCGGTTGAAGCGCATCGAGGACTTCGCCCCCGGGCTCGAGGACAAGGTCTTCGACTTCGCGATGGACGAGGCGCGCGACTTCGCGTGGGCGCTGGCTCAGCAGCTCGCCGCCGCGGGCACCGAAGGCCGCGACGCCGTCATCGCCGCGCGCGACACCGCGGTCGCCGGCGTCGGCCGCGCGGTCTACCCGCTGCACGGACTGTTCGGCGAGATCCAGCGCTGGATCCGCCACGCCGAGTCCACCGACGTCCGCTACAACATCCAGGTCGTCGCGGAGTAGGCCCGCCGGTCAGGGCGCGCCGCCGAGCCAGTCGTCCTCGTAGCGCGTGGGCTCGGTATCCGGGAACCGCGCGTACGCGACCTCGGGGTCGTCGGTCTCGTCTTCGACCCCGGCGCCGCGGCGGATCGCGGCCTCGTCCACGGTGTAGGCGCCCCACGGCCCCGTCGCCTGGAACTGCCGCGACCCGACCGCGACGACGACGCACGGCGATTCGCCCGCTCCGACGAGCGTGTGGGCGGTGCCCGGCGGGAAGTGCGCGTAGTCCCACTGGCGCATCGGCCGCTCCTGCCCCTCGACGAGCAGCACGGCCTCGCCCGCGACGACGAGGAAGCCCTCCTGCTCGGTCTCGTGGTGGTACATCGCGAGCGGCCGGCCGGGATCGAGGACCCAGAGGTTCACGCCGAGCATCGGGAACAGCGTCTCCGCCTCCTCCTCGGTCCACCCCGTCAGGGGCAGGCTGAACCCGCGGCCCGGGCGTCGCAGCCAGCGAGCGTCGCGAGCGTTCAGCACGAACCACCCCGCCGACACCGGCACGACACCCGCCCCCGTGTCCTTCAGCTCCGCCTCCGGCACCACGGCCGCGAGCATAACCTTCGACCGCGACCGGCCCGCTTACGGGCTGATCGGCGTCAGCTCGATGCGTTCCTGGTACGCGGCGATCGCCACCTCGAAGCGATCGAAGAAGCCGGTCAAACCCAGTAGCCCGAACGCCGGGTGCCAGGGCTCGCAGAACCAGACCGGTGCCGTCCACTCGTATGAGTCCTCGTCGTCGGCGATCCGAAGCGCGACCTCGGCCATCCGACCCGTCACGACGGCGCCGCCAACCGCGATGTCGACCTCCGGCGCGCCGTCGAGGTCGATGCCGCACAGCTCGGCCACGTGCGCGCCCAATCTGATCGCGGTCGCGCCGCTGTCGAGCAGGCAGGCCTGCGGCGCCATGTCCAAGCCCTCGACGACGACGTCCACGATCGGACGTGCACGCACGGTCGTCCCGCCCGGCTCCGGCAGCTCGCGGAACCGGAACCTCACAGTGGCGCGAGGCCGGTGACGGCGAGCTCGTCCTCGGGCACCCGGAAGACGCTGTCGGCGACCTGGCCGTGCCTCCCGAGCCAGCCGACAAGCGCCTTCGGCGAGTCGGCCGCGTGCAGGACGTCGTCGTCCTTGACCGCGACCCACTGCCCCGCGAGAGGCCGCAACCGGTCCGCGAGCCGCTCCGGCCCGTCGGTTCCCGACGCCCCCGCGGCGCCCGCCGCGCGCACGTCGGCAGGGCCGGGCGACTCCCGCCGCCCGACCGGAAAGCCAAGCCGCATGAGCGTCCGCCGCGCGTGATGCGTCGTGAAGTCCGCCCGATCTAGGCCGGTCACCGCACTGATGACCTGCTTCGGCGGATACCGGCGAGATCCGACGACGACGTAATGCCTGGCGATCGGCTCCGGATCGAGTCGCCGCGCCACACGAGCAACGTCCTGCCGAGCCAGCTCGAACGAACGACCCGCGATCTTGAAGGTGCGCGCGGCGCCGTCCTTCGCGGAGGCAGTTTCTCTGACACGGTTTCTCTGCATCGTCTCTGCAGAGTACCCCGCGTGCCTGGCACCGCAATGTTTACGTGCCTGGCACCGCAATGTTTACGTGCCTGGCACCGCAATGTTTACGTGCCTGGCACCGGCGGGCCGGTCGCAGCGGGTGGTTGGCGTGTGGCTGGGCGGGTGGGCGGGCCGCTCCGACCGCGCTCGACTCTGCGACCGCGATCGGAGTAGGCCCGGACCCGCGCCCGCGTCAGCGTCAGCGGGTGAGGGTGAGGCGGGTCGTCGTGGTGGTGCCCCCGAGCGTTCCGGTCAGGTTCAGCGCGACGGAGCGGGCTCGGCGGAGGCGCTTCTTCGCGGCGGGCGTGAACTTCAGCTTCACGATCGCTTCGCCGGCTCGGGTCACCGTGGTCGTGCCGTTCGCGACGACGACCGGCTTCTTCGTCCTGCGGTGGACGAGGCCGAGCTTCTTCGCGAGGGTTCCCGGGATCGTGGCTCGCATCGTGAGCCGGCCGGTCTGTGTCGCGACGAAGGGGACCTTGATGCCGCCGCGGAGCGCCGTGGCGAGCTTGGCCCGCGCAGGCGTCTTGAGGACGAGGGGCGCGGGCGTGTTCTGCGGGGGCGTCGGGTTCCCCGCGGGCGGTGTGGTCGGCCGGGGCGTGGCGACGGGGTTCGAGCCGCCGCCGTCGGAGGGCTCCGAGCCGGTGTCGACGACCCGGTCGGGGATGCTCCGCGACGTCCACGCGATCGCGTCGACGCCGGGCGGCGACGCGAGCACGGCGGTCGAGTCGAGCGAGCAGGAGTCGCACGACGTCGACGCGGTGCGGATCGACCCGCCGTGAACGAACGCGACGGCGTCCTTCCCGACGAACGTCGGCGAGGAGTTGAACGGCCGCGAGTCGCTGTCCCAGGCAAGCGCCACGAGCCGAGAAGCGCCCGACGCGTCGCGCCGGTACAGCCAGATGCCCGGGTCGCCGCCGTCCTCGGCGCCGACGAGCAGCTCACCGTCACCGCGGAACGCCGGCTCCGAGAACTCGGCGTCGTCGTACCCGAGCGTCGCCTCCGAGCCCGCGCCGCCGCCGACGTCCAGCACCTTCAGCGCGTAGTTGCCGTTCAGGCAGTAGGCGCTGGTCGCGAACTGCCCCTCGACCGCCGGATTCGGCGTCGCGGCCGAGCCCTTGCCGCACGACGTCTCGGGGACCTCGACCTCGTCACCGCCGCCCGGCTCCATCGTCCGGTAGTAGTTCCGCGAGATGGTCTGCGGCGTCCCGTACGCGCCGCCCGGCTCGCCGTAGATCAGCTGGTAGAAGAGGTGCGAGCCGTCGCCGGTCACCCGCGGGTCGGTGTCGAGCCCGACGCAGAGGTCGCCGGGCGGGCAGTCCGTCGGCGCCTGCGAGACCCGCGTCACGACGCCGTCGCGGTACGCGTAGATCCCCGAGCAGCGGAACCCGCAGTACACGCCGTACCCGCCGGGCGACGGGGTCCGGGCCTGGAAGACGACGGTGTCGCCGTCCGGGCTCACATACGGCTTGTAGACGGACTCGGCGCCCGGGATGTCGTCCTCGTGGACGAGCAGGCGGTCGTTGGACCCGTCGTCGTTCATGACGCGGATCTGGGCTTCGCCGTCGGCGGGCTCCGTGCTGTAGACGATCTGGCCCGCGAACGCCGGCCCGGCGGAGGCACACAGCGACGCAAGGACCGTCGCCAGAAGGAGAGTCGTTCTCATGGCGACGACTCTGGCCGCCCGGCCCCCGAAGTGAATCGGGGGATGCCCCAAAGATCCGTCAGCAGTCGACCGGCTGGACGGGGACCTCTCCCCCGGCCGTCTGCTCCCGCGCCACCTTCATCGCCACCGCGCCCACCGCCGCGATCGGCACCGCGATCGCCGCGCCGACGATGCCGGCGAGGATGCCCCCGACGGTCACCGCGAGCAGGATCGCGATCGGGTGCAGCTCCATCTGCCGCCCGACGATCATCGGGTAGAGCACGCTGCTCTCCACCTGCTGGACCAGGACGGTCGAGCCCACGACGAGCAGCGCGTCGATCGGCCCGCCGTGGACGAGCGCCACGAGCGCGCAGGCTGCCCCCGCGACGTACGCGCCCACGACCGGCACGAACGCCGCGAAGAACGTGAGGATCGCCAGCGGGATCACCAGCGGCACCCCGATGAGCCACAGCGCGATCCCGATCCCGACGGCGTCGACCGTCGCGACGGTCACGACGCCCCGGACGTAGTGCGTCAGCACGTGCCACGAGTCGCGCCCGAACTTCTCGACCGCACCCCGGCGCGTGGCCGGGAACAGGCGGATGACCCACTCCCAGATCCGCGGCCCGTCCTTGACGAAGAAGAACAGCACGACGAGCGTGATCAGCAGCCCCGCGAACAGCTGACCGACGACCGCGGCGCCGCTCAGCACGCCGGACGTGATCGTGCTGCTGTTCTCGCGCAGGCGGTCGTCGACGCGGTCGATCTCGCGCTGGACCTTCTCCTCGTCCAGGTTCAGCGGCGAGTCGGCGAGGTAGGCGCCCAGCTTGTCGGCGCCCTCGCGGACGCGGTCGCCGATCGTCCCGAACTCGTTGACCACGGGCGGTGCGAGCAGCGCGACGATCGCCGCGAACAGCGCGAGCGCGCCGACGAAAACCGCGGCCGTCGCCAGAGCGGGCGGCGCGCCCCGCCGCTGGAGCCACCGCGCCGGCGGCACGAGCAGCGTCGACAAGAGCAGCGCGATGAAGACGGGGATGAAGGCGAAGCTGACCTTGACGATCCCGTAGACGACGATCGCGAGCGCGGCCACGCAGACGAGGAACCGCCACCCGAGCTCGGAGCCCGCGACGAGCAGCCGCGGGATGCGGATGTCCCGCGGCGCGGCCTGCGCGCGCGGGGACGGACGCACCGGCGCACCCGTGCGAGGCTCCTCCTTGACCGTCGCCATGCCACGTCGGATACCCCCGGCCGCTGAGGGACAGTCGGCGCGTTGGCGCTGGCTAGGAGCGGATGTACGCGAGGACGGCGAGGACGCGCCGGTGGGTCTCCGCCCCCGGCGCGAGCCGCAGCTTCCCGAAGATGCTGGTGACGTGCTTCTCCACCGCCCGCTCGGTGACGACGAGCTCGCCCGCGATCCCCGCGTTGGAGCGGCCCTCCGCCATCAGGGCGAGGACCTCGCGCTCCCGCGGCGAGAGCGCCTCGAGGGGATCCTCGCGCCGGCGGCGGCCGAGCAGCCGCCCGACGACCTCCGGGTCGAGCGCCGAGCCGCCCTCGCCCACGCGCCGGACCGCGTCGACGAAGCGGTCGATGTCGGCGACGCGGTCCTTCAGCAGGTAGCCGAGCCCCTCGGCGCCGTTCGCGAACAGCTCGAGCGCGTACGCCTCCTCGACGTACTGCGAGAGCACGAGCACCCCGACGCCGGGGAACCGCTCGCGGATCTCCGCGGCGGCGCGCAGCCCCTCGTCGGTGAAGCCCGGCGGCATGCGGACGTCGACGATCGCGACGTCCGGCTTGTGGGCGTTGACCTTCCGGAGCAGGTCCTCGGCGTCGCCGGCCTGCCCCGCGACCTCCATCCCCGCGTCCTCGAGCAGCCGAGCGACGCCCGCGCGCAGGAGGACGGAATCGTCGGCGAGGACTACCCGCACGGAACCCTCGCACGGACGACCGTCCCGCGCCCCGGCGGGCTCTCGACCTCCAACCGGCCGTCGAGCGCCGCCAGCCGGTCGGCAAGGCCGCGCAGCCCGGTCCCGGCGGACGGATCGGCGCCGCCGACGCCGTCGTCGCGCACCTCGATGAGCGCGACCCCGTTCGCGCGCCCGACCGACACCGACGCGTGCGTCGCCTGCGCGTACTTCGCGACGTTCGTCAGCGACTCCGCGACGACGAAGTAGGCCGCGGCCTCCACGGCGTCCGGCAGGCGGTCGGAGGGGACGGAGACGACCTCGACGGGCAGCGGCGCGCGATCCGCCAGCGACCCGAGCGCGGCCGGCAGGCCGCGGTCGGTGAGGACGGCGGGGTGGATGCCCCGCGCCAGCTCGCGCAGGTCGTCGAGCGCGGCGCGCGCCTCCGCCCGCGCGCCCGAGAGCAGCTCCCGAGCCGCCGCCGGATCCTGCTCCAGCTTCGACTCGACCATCCCCAGCTGCAGCGAGAGGGCGACGAGCCGCTGCTGCGCGCCGTCGTGCAGGTCGCGCTCGAGCCGCCGCCGCTCGTCCAGCGCCACGTCGACCAGCCGCGAGCGCGAGCGCGACAGCTCCTCCACGCGCGCCCGCAGCTCGGCGTCGAGGCGCTCGTTCTCGACCGCGAGCGCGGCGGCGGACGCGACGGCGCGCACCAGCTCGGGGTCGTCCTCCCCCAGCGCCGGGTCGTGGACGAGCGCGCCGACGCACCGCCCTTCCCGCTCGACGTCGGTCACCCCGCGCTCCGGGAGCACGATCGCGTGGCCGTCGGCGTCGACGTACTCGCGGCGCTCCGGCAGCCAGTAGGCGAGCGTCAGCGTGGGATCGCCGAGGGCCTCGCGCAGCGCGTCGCGCAGGCGGCCGCGGCCGGGCGCCTCGCCGAGCACCTCGAGCACGTCGCCGATCGCGCCCGCCCGCCACGACCGCGACCGCGCCAGGCCCGCGACGTACGCCCAGGGCAGCCCGGCGAACGCGACGAGCGCCGCCAGGTCGATCAGCTCCTCCACGTCGTCGGACTCGTCGCGCGGGACGTCGAACAGGAACGAGACGCACAGCAGGACGAGCATCACCGCGCCCAGCCAGATCACGGGCGCCATCGCGCGACGCTCACGCGGCCCGGCCTGGCGCACGCGGCGGACGAGGACGACGGCGACGATGCCGACGAGCACGAGCCCGATGACCCCGCCGATCCGCTCGGCCCACGCGCCGACGTCCTGGTCGTCGATCACGAGCAGCGCGTTGTCGGGGTGGTCCTCCGCTTCGTGGACCCCGGCGTCGGGGCTCGTCATCACGATCGCGAGCGGGATCCCGATCGCGAAGAGGTAGGTCAGGACCACGAGCCGCCGTTCGAAGGCGGACGCCACCCGGCCGGTCGGGAAGACGAGCAGCATGTGGGCGCCGACGGCGAAGAACAGCCCGCCGCCGACGACGAGGCCGACCGTGAAGAACACCGACGAGTTCGACATCTGCAGCGACGTGAGGAACGAGGCGAAGCCGGCGGCGGTCATGAGCATCCCGACGCGGTTGCGCGGCCTGCGCGACCAGGCGTACAGCCCCACGCCGACCCAGCTGGCCATCAGCGCGCCGAAGACGGCGAGTGGGATCGCGGGCTGCTCGACGTGCTCGGTCTCGACGCCGAGGAGGACGGCGATCCCGTACAGGCCCACCGCCAGCACAGCGAGGACGCCGAGGGCCCGGTTGAGCGCGATCAAGCGACCAGCTCCCGCACGGCCGCGCCGCTGAGGTCCGCCTTCGCGACGAACCCCCGCGCCCCCGAGCGCTCGACCAGGTCGCCGAAGTCGGCGGCGTCCCGGCTCGAGCACAGCACGACGACGGGCGCCGTCGCGAGCTCCTTCAGCCGCGTGGCGACCGCGAAGCCGTCAGTGTCCGGCAGGTTGACGTCGAGCAGCACGACGTCGGGTCGCAGCTCCCGCGCCGCGCGCAGCGCGGCCGTCCCCGTCGCCGCCTCGCCGGCGATCTCGAAGCCGTCGGCCTCGAGCAGCAGCCGCGCGGTGGCCCGGAAGCTCGGGTGGTCGTCGACGATGAGGACGGTGGGCATGACGCGCCTAGTGTCGCGCGCCGGGGCCCTCCGCCGGGTACGGCTGTCCACACCCCGCCGCCGCGGCGATCTCCCGGAACGCCTCGGCGGGGTCGGGGGCCCTGAAGATCGCGGAGCCCGCGACGAACGTCGTCGCGCCGGCGGCTGCGCACGGGCCGGCGGTGCGGGCGTCGATGCCGCCGTCGACCTCGATCGGCGTGCCGGGGGCGGCGCGGGCGGCGAGGCGGCGGATGCGCGCCTCCGATCCCGCGATGAACGGCTGGCCGCCCCAGCCCGGGTCGACGGTCATGCAGAGGACGAGGTCGGGGTAGAGGCCGAGCGCCTCGGTCGCCGTGCCGGGGTTGAGCGCGACGCCGGCGGTCGCGCCCGCCTCGCGGATCGCGTTGACCGCGTAGTGCACGTGCGGCGTGGCCTCGACGTGGATCGTGACGTTCTCCGCCCCCGCCTTCACGAACTCCGCGACGTGCCGCTCCGGCCGCTCGATCATCAGGTGGACGTCGAGGACGGCCTCCGGCGGCAGCGCCTCGCGCAGCGCGCCGACGACGATCGGGCCGAACGTGATCGGCGGGACGAAGTGGCCGTCCATCACGTCGCAGTGGATGAGCCGCGCTCCCGCGGCCATCACCTCCTCGACCTGCGCGGCGAGGCGTGCGAAGTCGGCCGAGAGGATCGACGGGGCGACGCCCGTCAGACGGGACACAGCATCGACCCCCCGCAGTGCACGCAGGTGATGTTGGAGGAGCTCGACATCCGCACGATCGTCGAGTGCTCGCCGCAGTCGGGGCAGACGGACCGCAGCTCGTAGCGGTGCAGGCAGTACACGCACCGGTACCGGCCGGGCAGGTTCGTCGGGCGCAGCCACGGCTCGTGGCAGTTCGGGCACCGCATCCCGAGCTCCACGTCGCTGCCGCTCATGCGACCGACTGTAGTCGCGTCACCTGAAACCCGGCTGAACGGGTCTCGTGCGGCATCAGCGTGAGGCGCTCGGTCACCTCGAACCCCTCGAGCCCCGCCAGGAGCTCCTCGTTCTCCGCCGGGTTCAGCGTGCACGTGGACCAGACCAGCACGCCGCCCGGACGGACCGCCCGGGTCGCGGTGTCGAGGATCCGGCGCTGCTCGTCGACCAGGCCCTCGATGCGCTCCGGGGTCATCCGCCACCGCAGGTCGGGCTTGGCCTGCAGCGTGCCGAGGCCCGAGCACGGCGGGTCGGCGAGGACGCGGTCGAAGCCGGTGCCGTCCCACCCGGCCGCATCCGCCACCTCGACGCGCACGATCGTCGCGCCCATGCGGTCGATCGTCGTGCGCAGCTGGTCGGCGCGATCGGCGTCCTTCTCGACGGCGACGATCTCGCCCTCGTCGCGCATGAGCGCGGCGAGGTGGGTCGCCTTGCCGCCCGGCGCGCTGCACAGGTCCAGGACGCGCTCGCCCGGCTGCGCGCCGAGCGCGGGCGCGACGCGCTGCGAGGAGCGCGACTGCGGCATGTACGCGCCCGCCTGCCAGAGCGGGTGCGCGTGCGCGTCGAGCGGGCCGTCGACGACGACGGCGCCCTCCACGACCCTTCCTCCGGTTCCCGCCGCGACCTCCTGCGCCGTCGCCTTCAGCGTGTTGGGGCGGAGCGCGAGCTCGAGCGGCTCGTTGGCGCGGGCCATCAGCGCCATCGCGGTCTCGGCGCCGTAGGCGTCGCGCCACAGGGTCGCCAGCCAGTCGGGTACCGAGTGGCGGACGGCGTCGTCGTCGATGGCGTCGAGCACGTCGCGGCCCTCCCGCGTCGCGCGGCGCAGCACCGCGTTGACGAGGCCGGATCCGCGCGAGCGGCGGACCAGCTCGACCGACTCGTCGACCGCCGCGTGGTCGGGGATGCCGTCGAGGAAGAGGACCTGGAAGAGACCGGTCTGGAGCGCGGCGCGGATGGGCGGGTCGAGGCGGCGCCGCGCGCCGAGCGCGGTGATGACGTGGTCGAGCGTGCGCCGGCGCTGGATCGCGCCGAACGCGATCTGGCGGGCGAGCGCACGGTCGCGGGCGTCGAGCCGGGCCGCCTCCGCGTGGAACGCCTGGTCGGCGAACGCCCCCTGCTCCGCCACGCGCCGCACGACGCGAAAGGCGGCGCGACGGGCGGGCGATGGCACGCAGGCGAGGCTACCCGCTGCTGTGGCCCCTGAGGTACGCCGCGGCGTCCATCGGGCGGCCGCCCGGCGGCTGGACCTCGAGCAGCTCGAGTCCGTGCCACTCGAGCGCCCCGTCCCGCCCGTCCGCGACCTTCGCCCGGCGCACGCCGAGCATCTCCCCGCTCGGCAGCTCGATGCGAGCGCCGATGTGCGGGGTCAGCGCCCTCACGATCCGCTCGTTCTCCCCGGGCGGCTTCGAGGGGTCGAGCGTGCGGTCCTGCGCAGTGATCTTCTCCGCGTACGTCACGCCGTCCTCGGTCTGGGGGACCGGCTCGGGCTGCTCGTCGAGCGCCCTCAGGAGCAGGGCCGCGCTGAGCGGGGCGAGCCGGTCGCTGAGCGTGCCGTAGGTGTCGTAGGGGTGGATCGGCTCGCGCTCGGCGACGTAGACCGGCCCGTCGTCCAGGCCCTCGCCGACGGCCATGATCGTGACGCCCGTCTCCGCGTCGCCGGCCATGATCGCGCGCTCGACCGGCGCCGCGCCGCGCCAGCGCGGCAGGAGCGAGGGGTGGACGTTGCGGATCGCGCCGAAGCGGCTCAGCAGCGGCTCGCGGATAAGCGCGCCGAACGCGCACAGCAGGACGGCCTCCGGCTCGGCGGCGGCGATCCGGTCGACGCTGTCCGGGTCGTTCACGTTCGCGGGCTGGAAGACCTCGATGCCGAGCTCGCGGGCGGCGTCCGCGACGGGCGGCGGCGACAGCCTCCGTCCCCTGCCCTTCGGGGCGTCCGGGCGCGTCACGACGAGCACCGGGCGGTGAGGCGAGTCCGCGAGGCGGCGCAGGACGTCCGCGGCGAACGGCGAGGTGCCGAGGTAGACGGTGCGCACGCGCGCGGCGCCTAGCGGAGGCGCCCCGCGGCGAGGCTGCCGGCGCCGCTCACGCCGCCGCCTCCCTCGCGCGCTCGCGCTCGCGGAGGGCGCGCACCGCCTCCTTGCGCTGGTCGCGCGAGGTGCGGTCGAGGATGAGGACGCCGTCGAGATGGTCGACCTCGTGCTGGATGACCCGCGCCTCGAATCCGCTCGCCTCGACGACGACGGGCTCGCCGTCGGCGTCCAGGGCGCGGACGAGGACGTGCACCGGCCGCTCGACCTCGACGTGCACGCCGGGGAGGCTCAGGCAGCCCTCCTCGCCGATCTCCTTGTCCCGGCTGGACCACTCGATCTCGGGATTCACGAGCGCCTGGACGGCGCTGTCCGGCTCGGCGCGGTAGACGAGCAGGCGGTGCGAGACGCCGGCCTGCGGCGCGGCGAGCCCGACACCGATCGATTCGTGCATCAGCCGGCCCATCCGCTCGATCTCCTCGCGCAGGCCGGCGTCGAACCGCTCGACCGGCCGGGCCTTCGTCCGCAGGATCGGATCGCCGTACTGGCGGATGTGCGCGAGGGCCGCCTCGCGGCGTGCGAGGACCTCCGGATCGATCTGCGGCTGCTCCTGCTCTTCCTCGGCCATCCGGTCTGCAAGTGTAGGCGGGCCATGAGCGCCGAGGACCCCGACGAGCACGCGATCGGCTACCAGGTCCTGCCCCGCGGGACACCCGTCTTCGCGGCCGACGGCGCGCGCGTCGGGACGTTCCACAAGGCGCTGCACCACGGGCGCGAGCACCTCTTCGACGGGATGGTCATCGCGACCGAGGAAGGGAAGCGCTTCGTCGACGCGCCGGAGGTCGAGCGGATCACGAACAAGCGCGTCCTGCTGACGATCGACAGCGCCGCCGTGGCCGAGCTGCCCGAGCACCATGGCGTGCTCGGGCCGCTCCAGGAGCGCGCGCAGCACCGCGCCCGCCGCTTGAAGCGCCGCCTCGGCCGCTAGCTCACGCCGCCCGCAGGGCCTCGGTCGGGCTCAGGCGCGCCGCCCGCGCCGCCGGGTAGAGGCCGGCCACGGCGCCGATCGCGACGGCCGCGGCGATCCCGCCGACCGCGGCCTCCGGCGGCACCACGGTGCTCCACCCGCGGCCGGCGGCGTACACCGCCGTGACGACCGCTCCGGCGCCCACGCCGGCGGCCCCGCCGAGCCCGGCCAGCAGGAGCGCCTCGCCGAGGAACTGCGCGCGCACGTGGCGGCGCGTCGCGCCCAGCGCGCGGCGCAGCCCGATCTCCGACCGCCGCTCGATCACGCCGATGACCATCGTGTTCGCGATGCCGATCCCGCCCACGAGCAGGGCGACCGCGCCCAGCCCGAGGAAGAGGCCGGTGAACGCGTCCTCGGCCGCCGCCTTCGCCTCCAGCGCCTCGGAGGGCCGGCTCGTCGCGACCTCCTCCGGATGCTCCGGGTTGGCGGCCGACGCCAGCAGCCCCTGCACCTCCGCGACGCGGTCCTCGTCGGCGCGCAGGTAGATCGTCGAGGCGCTGCGATCGGCGCAGAGGAGTCGCTCGGCCGCGGGCCGGCCGACGATCGCCGCGCGATCGAGGTCGGGCGCCAGCTCGAGGGGTTCCAGGATGCCGATCACCGTCCACCAGCGCCCGCCGATGTAGACCTGCACCCCGGTGCGGGAGAGCCCGAGGCGCTCGGCGGCCTTGGCGCCGAGCACCACCGTCGGGCGGCGCTCGGTCGCGCCGTCGAGGAAGCGCCCGCGCGCGGGCCGCCCGCCGAGCGTCGCCAGGAGCGCCGCGTCCGCCGCCTCCACCGTCAGGCCGCCCGTCTCCACGGCGGGGATGCGGTCGGTCCGGCGCACGGTCGCGCCCTCGACGCGGCGCACGCCCGCGACCCGCCGGACGCCGGCCACGCGCGCGATCGTCCCGCCCGCCCACGACGGCAGGGTCGCGTCCTCGCCGCCGATCAGCGTGCGCCCCGGCGTGACGCGCAGCAGGTTCGTCCCGAGGCGGTCCAGGCGCTCGACGAGGTCGGCGCGGCTCGAGGCCGACAGGCCGAGGACGGCGACCATGCTGGCGATGCCGATGGCAACGCCGAGCGCGGAGAGGACGGCGCGCAGGCGGCGCGTGCGCAGGCCCACCGACGCGAGCCGCGCGAGGTCGCCGGGGGTCATACGACCCGACCGTCCCTCAGCTCGATCCGCCGCGGAAGCTGCGCCGCCAGCTCGCGATCGTGCGTGATGACGAGGAGCGTCGTCCCCAGCGACCGCAGCAGCGCCATGATCTCGGCGCCGGTGCGCGAGTCGAGGTTCCCGGTCGGCTCGTCGGCGAAGAGGATGCGCGGCCGCGCGACGACCGCGCGCGCGATCGCGACCCGCTGGCGCTCGCCGCCGGAGAGCTCGTTCGGCCGGTGGTCCAGGCGGTGCCCGAGGCCGACGCGCTCGAGCGCCGCGCGCGCCGCCGAATGCCGCTCGCGCCGCGGCGCGCCCGCGTAGAGCAGCCCCTCCGCGACGTTCTCCAGCGCGCTCATCCCGTCCAGCAGGAAGAACTGCTGGAAGACGAAGCCGATCGCGCGGGCGCGCAGCCCCGCGAGGCGACGGTCGCCGAGTGCGCTGACGTCGTCGCCCGCGACCCGGACCGTCCCGGCGGTCGCGCGCTCGAGCGTCCCCGTGATGTGCAGCAGGGTCGACTTGCCCGAGCCGGACGGCCCGACGATCGCGACCTGATCGCCCTCGTCCACCGCGAGGTCGACCCCCTGCAGCGCGACGACCCCGCCGTCGTAGCGCTTCTCCACGCCGCGCAGCTCGAGGACCGCGCTCATCGCGGCACCACCACCCGCGTGCCGGCGCGCAGGCCCCGCCCATGGACCTCCACCCAGCCGTCCGCGAATGCGCCGACGCGCACCGGGACCAGGCGGCCCGCCGTCTCGACCGCGTACCGGCCGCGCCCGACCGCGACGAGCGCCTGCACGGGCACGGCGAGCGCGCGGCGCGCCACCGTCCGCGCGACCGACACGGTGACCGGCGCCCCGTCGAGCGTCAGCGCCTTCCCCGGCAGCGCGACCTCGAGCCCGACCGTCGCCTCCGCTCCGTCCTGGCCCGCGCGCGCCACGCGGCCCACCCGCCGCACGCGGCCGCGGACGGTCGCGCCGTCGGGGAGCGTGACGTCGACGCGCTGCCCGCGGCGCACGAGGCCCTGCCGGCCGGCGGGGAGGCGCGCGGTGACGATGCGCCGGCGGCTGGAGACGGCCACGACCGGCCGGCCGGCGACGACGGCGTCGCCCGGCTGCGCCTCGCGCTCGCCCACCCGCACGGCGCCGCGGGTGAAGACCACCTCGCCCCGCTCCACGACGCCGTCCTGGGTGACGCCGCGCTCGTCCTCCCACCGCTTGACCGCGGCGGCGGTCGCCGCGTCGAACTGCTCGTCGACGGCGATCGCGCCGTACGGGTCGTGGCCGAGGGCGACCAGGTTGCGCTCGAGCTGCTCGACGTCGGGGCCGTCCGCCACGCCGGACGACAGCGCGCGCCACGCCGGCGTGCGCCCGTACATGACGTACGCGGTCCACCGGCCGTCGAGCGCGAACAGCGACTCGCCGCGCCGCGCGACCGCTCCCTCGCGGCGCACGGCGGTCACCGTGCCGGCGGCGCCGGCGGCCACGGTCCGGCTCGACGCGTAGCCGAGGCGGCCCTCGACGTCCTCGCGGTCGACGAGTCGCCGCAGCTCGGCGCTCGCCGTGCCGGTGGCGACCGCTGGCCGCGCGGTGGCCGCGTCCTCCCCGCCGCCGCCCGCCAGGACCGCCCAGCCGGCGGCCCCGGCCGCCGCGGCTCCGGCGGCCGCGAGGAGCGAGCGCATCAGCCCTGGCCGTCCTGCTCGAGCTCGGCGTCGACCGCCGCGAGGTGCTTGTGGCACACCTCGTCGGCGCGGCGGTACGCCGGCGACCGCGGATCGGGGGCGTCGGGATCGCCGACCTTGAAGACGAGACCGCCCTCGGCGCCGGGATCCGGCACGTTCACGCCCTCCTCGCGCATGCACCGCGCGTACGCGACGAACGCGTCGCGGTGCTTGGCCAGGACGGCGTCGTCGGGCGCCTCGCCGCCCGCGTCGAGGTGCTCCTCGCAGGCCTCCGTCGCCCGGCGCAGCTTCGGGTCGTCGGGCCGCGGGCCCTTGCCGGGGCCCGGGCCGATCATGACGAGGCCGTTCTCGCCGACCTGCGGGTCCGGGAAGTCGACGCCCTGCTCGCGCATGCAGCGCGCGAACTCCAGCGCGCTCTCCTGCGCGCGCTCGCGCGGGGAGGCGGGGGTGTCGCCGCCCCCGCCGTCGCCGCCGCCGCACGCCGCGAGGGCGAGCGCGGCGGCGCCCGCGGCGCTGATCGAGATGAGTGCTCTGGTCATGCGGCGCATGGCACACGTCGCGCCTGAGAGCCGGCTGAACGCGACCTAGGAGGTCAATGAGAGCCGCAGCCGCGCCCCGCCGTCCTCCGCGTTCTCGGCATGGACGCTGCCGCCGTGCTGCTCGGCGGCGTGACGCACGATCGCCAGCCCGAGGCCGGAGCCCGGCAGGCCGCGCGCGCTGTCGGCGCGGTAGAAGCGGTCGAAGACGTGCGGGAGGTCCTCGCTCGCGAAGCCGGGGCCGTGGTCGCGGATCGTCACCGCGCCTTCGCGCACCTCGATCTCGACCGGGCGGTCCGGCGGCCCCCACTTCAGCGCGTTGTCGATCAGGTTCGCCACCGCGCGGTGGAGCTTGGCGCGCGACCCGCGCACCTGGCACGGCTCGGCGTCGACGCGGATCTCGCGCTCGGGCGCGAACCGCCGGGCGTGGGCCACGGCGTCCTCCACGACGCCGTCGAGACGCAGGTCCTCGAGCTCCTCCGCCGGCAGCGGGCCGTCGCGCGCGGTGTCGACGAGGTCGCTGACGAGCACGGTCAGCTCCTGGAGCTGCTCGCGCGCCGACGCCAGCGCGCGCTCGCGCTCGTCCGGCGGCAGATCGCGCGCGCGAGCGAGGAGGTCGACGTTCGCGCGGACGCTGGTCAGCGGCGTCCGCAGCTCGTGCGACGCGTCGGCGACGAGCTGGCGCTGGGCGGCCTGGGAGCGATCCAGCGCGGCGAGCATCTCGTTGAACGACGCGCTCAGGCGGTCGAGCTCGTCCCCGTCGGGATCGGCGGGCAGGCGGCGCGAGAGGTCGTTCGTGCGCGTGACGTGCTCGGCCGCCCCGGTGAGCCTGCGGACCGGCGCGAGCGTGGCGCGCGCGACGACGAGCCCGAGCCCCGCCGCCGCGGCGATGCCCAGCGCCGCGATCGCGCCGAGGATCAGCGCCAGGTCGCGCAGCGTCGCGTCGACCTCGCTGAGCGGGCGGGCGAGCTGGATCGCCTCGCCGCCGGGCATGCGTGCGACGTGGACGCGCACGTGGGTCCCGTCCACCTCAGCGTCGGTGAAGTACGGCTCGCGCTCGCCGCGCGCCACGGCACGGACCTCGTCGTCGACCGGCAGCCGCACCCCGCTGGCGCTGCCGACGACCTGGCCGTCGGCGAAGACCGCCTGCGCGTAGGCGGTCGCGCCGCCGAGGGGATCGCGGGGCACGAGGATGCGCGTCATCCCGGGCAGCGGCGCGGCGGCCGGCGCGAGGAACACGTCACCGCTGTTGGCCTCCTCGACGTCGGGGACCAGCTCGCGGAGGGCGTCGTCGACCTGCCCGCGCAGCTGGCCGCGCGCGGCGACGAACGTCACCGCCGACGCGAGTGTGACGGCCAGCGCGACCGCCGCCGCGACGAGCAGGACGAGCCGGCGGCGCAGCGTCACGCCGCGCCGCCCTTCAGGACGTAGCCCACGCCGCGCACGGTGTGCAGCAGGCGCGGCTCGCCGCCTGCCTCGGTCTTGCGGCGCAGGTAGCCGACGTACACCTCGAGCGAGTTGGAGGCCGGGCCGAAGTCGTAGCCCCACACGCGGTCGAAGATCTGCGATCGCGTGAGGACCTGCCGCGGGTGCCTGAGGAAGAGCTCGAGCAGGAGGTGCTCGGTGCGCGTCAGCTCGATCTCCCGCTGCCCGCGGCGGACCTCGTAGGAGACGGGGTCGAGCGTGAGGTCGGCGAACCGCAGCACGCGGTCCTCGCCCTCCCAGCCGCTGCGCCTCGCCAGCGCCTTGAGGCGGGCGACCAGCTCCTCCGTCGCGAACGGCTTGACCAGGTAGTCGTCGGCGCCCGCCTCGAGCCCCGCGACGCGGTCGCCGACGGCGTCCCGCGCGGTGAGCATGAGGACGGGCGTTCGGTCGCCGACGTCGCGCAGGCGGCGGCAGACCTCGAGGCCGTCGAGGCGCGGCATGAGGACGTCGAGCAGGATCACGTCGGCGGGATCGACCGCCTGGGCCCGGATCGCGGTCATGCCGTCGGGCGCGGTGCGCGGGGCGAACCCCTCCGCGCGCAGCGCGCGCTCCAGCGCCTCGCGGACGGGCGGCTCGTCGTCGACCACGAGGACCTTCATGACGCGCGGCAGCGTGCACGACGAACCTGAACGGCGGCTGAACGCGCGCTCAGCGCAGCTCGCGGGCGAGCTCCAGCGCGCGTTGCCTCGACGGGCCCTCGATGCGGACGAGGACGTCGCCGCGGTTGAACACGAGCGCCCGCTCCGCGCGGCGCGGCCGGTCCTCGCCGATGCGGCCGCCGGGGCGCTCGTAGAGGTACGCGTGCGGGCCGTCTATGTAGACGCCGCGCTCGCCGCCGACGCCGACGGCCTCCACGCCGGTGGTCGTCCCGACGATCTTCTCGACGAGCTCACGCGTCAGGGCCCCGCGCGCCTCCGCGACGAGAACGTCGCCGTAGACGGCGGTCACGACCAGCGTGCCCGGGTCGAACCGGATCTCGCGCGGCGCCCCGAGCGACGGCGGCAGGACCGGCCGGAACCCGGCGAGGCGCGCCGCCTCCTCCACGGTCGACACGCGGCGCCCGAGCTCGTCCGGCGCCGGGGCCACGACCGGAGGAGGCTCCGCCGCACGCTTCACCACGACGCCCTTCACCCCGAGCCACTCGAGGACGTCGTCGCGCGCAGAGGGGAAGGCCACCGCCGCGCCGGCGGGAAGGAGGAGCGCGAGGGTCAGCGCGAGGGCGAGGCGCCGCCGCCGCGCGAGGCCGCGCGGCGCGCCGAAACGGCGCGGCGCCGCGAAGCCGCGCCGCGCCGCGGAGCCGCGCCGCTCGCCCGCCGCCGCGGTCTCTTCGATCCTCGCGACCACCGCGCCCGCCAGGTCGGGCGTCGCGGGCCACTCCACGCTCAGCGCGCGCAGGCGATCCTCGAGCTCACGCATCGGCCGCCTCCAGCTCCGCGCGCAGCTTCGCGAGCGCGCGGAAGAGCCTCGACTTCACGGTCCCCTTCCGGCATCCCAGGACCTCGGCGCACTCGGCCTCGGACAGGTCGAGGAGGTGGCGGAGGACGACGATCTCGCGGTGCGGCTCCTCGAGGCGCGCGAGGGCGGCGAGGAGCGGGCCGCCGGGCTCGTGCTCCGGCGCGACCGCGGACGGCTCCGCCCGGCCGGCCCGCAGCGCGAGATGCGCCCGCCGACCCGCCGCCCGCCGGCGGTTGCGCGCCTCGTTCGCGACGATCCGCAGCAGCCATGGCCGCAATGGAGCGCCCCGGCGGAACCGCGAGAGCGCGCCGTAGGCCTTGACGAACGCGTCCTGGGCGGCGTCCTCGGCCTCGGCGGCGTCGCCGCAGACGGCGCAGGCGGTGCGGAACGCGACCTGCTCGTAGCGGCGCACGAGCACGCCGTACGCGTCGGCGTCGCCCGCGCGAGCGCGCTCGATGAGCTCGTCGTCGGCCGCCTCGCGCCCCACGATGCGCAGTACACCGCCCGGGGCGGAGGGGTTCCCGCAGGCGGCGGCCTCCATGTCCTCACCGCCGGCGGCGGCGGCGCGCGAGCACGCCTCCGATCCCGAGCAGCAGCGCCGCGGGCGCGCCGATCGCGAGCGCGGTGCTCGGGCCGCCGCCGCCGTCCTCCTCGGCCTTGCCGTACGGCTTCATGCCCGAGGTCAGGCGGGCGAGCTCGGCATGGGTCGCCGCCGGGGTGCGCATCCAGAACCCGTCCGCCCCTCGCAGCAGGCGCGCCTTCGGGAACCACTGGACGTCGAACCGGTCGAGCTCCCGCTTGCCCTCCATCACGGTGATGCGGACGACGAAGTGCTCCTCCGAGGGCCGCGCCTCCCGGATCGTCGGCGCGCCGCCGTCGAGCACGGCGTGGGTGGCCTGCTCGCTGACGTCGTTGCACCCGTCCGCGCCGCAGACGGACACCCGGCCGAGCTCCTTGGCGGCGGCCGCGGGGGCAAGGGTCAGGAGAAGAGCGGTGAGGACGAGCGCGATCCGTGTCATGCCGCCCTTACACCGCAAGCGGCCGCGGAGGTTCCCGGAGGGGACCGCCCCGCGCGGCGGAGGTTCCCGGAGGGGACGTCTCCGCGCGGCCGCGTCCCTCAGCGCGCGCGGACGGCGAGGCTCTGCAGCGCGCGGTCGCCGGAGCGGACGACCATGCGGTACCGGGCGCGGCGCACCGCCTTGACCCGCCGGAGCAGCACGGTGCGCCCGCCGACCGGCCCGGAGGCGAGGGCGCGCCACGGCCCGCGGCCGACCCGGCGCTCGACGGTCGCCGCCGCGCCGTCGGGGACGCCGCGCACGCGGCCCCATAGCTCGACGCGCCGGCCGATCCGCTCGGCGTGCAGCCCGGCGCGGAAGGCGTCGGCCATGGGCTTCGGCCGGCCGTCGGCGAAGAGGAGCCCGCTCTCCCAATGGCCCATCGGCCGCCGCTGCGGGTGCTCGGGCCCGGTGTACGGCAGGTCGCGCAGCAGGAACTGCGCGTACGTCCTCACGCGCGGGTTGCGCCACGCGAGGTACTCCGCCCACGTGAGGAACCTCGCCTGCTGCTCGAGGGTGAAGACCGGCCGTCCCGGATACGTCCGGCTCTCGTAGCCGAACTCGGTCAGCCAGACGTGCCGCAGCGAGGACGAGATCCGCCCCCGCGCGGCGAGGCGGTCGAGCAGCCGGGTCAGCCGGCCGAGGTCGCCGATCCGCGCGTTGTCGCGCGCGTACGACGGGCTGGGGCGGTCGGGCGCGACCGTCAGCGCGTACGGGTGGTGCGTCCAGCCGTCGCCGGGGAGCGGCGCGAAGCCGGCGCAGTCCTTCGAGCGCAGCGGCCGCAGCCGGCGGTCCACACACGCGATCTCCCGGATGAACCGCAGCGGCGGGATCCCCGCCTTCCCGCGCCCGGTGTGGTCCCCCATCGACGCCGTCGCGCCGACCATCACCCTCAGGTCCGGCCGCACGGCCTTCACGGCGGGATACGCCGCCTGCACCATGCCGCGGTACACCGCCGGGCTCGCGGGCAGCGCGCCGCCGCGCTTGCGGAAGTGCCACAGCGGCTGCAGGAAGGCGACGTGGTTCGGCTCGTTCCACAGCGAGACGACGTCGACGCGCGGCAGCGGCTCGGTGGGCACCGGCGGGGGGCCGGCGGTCGACGGCGCAGGCTGGGAGTCCGGCTCCTCGTCGAACGGGTCGAAGACGCCGTCGAGGAACGCGTCGTCCTGGGACGGCTGCACGACGACCTCGTCCGGCCGCGGCGCCGGCGGCACGAAGGTGCCGTCGTAGCGCCGCGCGACCGCGACGGCGAAGTCCGCGAACGCGCGCGGGTCCGGCCGGGTGCGGGCGCGCGGCCCCTCGACGTCCTCCGTCGCCCAGAGCGGCGCCCAGAACCCGACGTCGACCATGACCGCCATCCCCTGCTCGGCCGCGTACCGCACCGCGCGGTCGAGGCCGGCCCACCGCGCCTGCTCGTACGCGGCCGGGTCGGTGGCGTCGAAGTCCGCGGGCCGCTCCTTGGAGTCCGCGTTGCGGGTCAGGACCGACCAGCCGGCCGTGAGCCGCACGCGATCGACCCCGAACTCCCGCACCTGCGCGAACGCCGCGCGCACCTGCTCGTCGTCGCCGTGGAGGAGCTGGGCGTCGTCCTGGAGGATCGTCTCGAGCGCCGGACGCGGAGCCGCCGCGGCGGGCGCTGCGAGCGCCGCCGCGGCGAGCAGTCCTGCGAGAAGCACACGAGCCCCCGGCAAAGCCGGGCAGGTTTACCCGATCTGCGCGGGGGCCGTGCCGGTTGAGGGGCCGGAGGGGGCGGGGCCGTGCCGGTTCCTACGGATGGTCGGGGAGCGCCGCCTTCACCTTCGCGACGTCGATCCCGAGCTTGTCGGCGAGCTTCTGGGCGAACTCGTCGCGCTTGGCCTGGTGGAAGTCCTCCAGCGCCTGCTCGACCTCGTCCGCGTCGACGCCCAGGGCATCCGCGAGCTCGTCGGCGAGCGGGCCGCCGGGACCGCCGGGACTGCGGTGGTGATGCCCCGGGCCGCCGCGGCCGGGCCCATCCGGCCGCACGGCCGCCAGAGCCGCGCGCAGCTTCGCCCGCGAGACACCGAGCTCCTTCGCCAGCGCCCCGAGCATCGCGCGCGGGCCGTCGTGGCGGCGGAACCGGGGTCGCTCACCGGGCGGCGGCGGGCCCGGCGGACGGTCGGGCTTCACCTTGTCGAGAGCAGCCTTGACCTTGTCCGCCGACAGGCCGAGCTCCTTCGCCAGCGCCGCGGCGAACTCGTCGAAGCGCTGCTCGTGCTCCTGCTCGTGCTGCGCCCGCAGCTGCTCCAGAGCCGCGTCGACCTTCGCCTGGTCCAGGCCGAGCGACTTCGCCAGCGCCGCGGCCAGCTCGTCCTCGTGGTCGGCGGGGTCGCCGCTCGGGCGCAGCGAGTCGAGCGCCTCGCGCAGCTTGGCCTCGGAGACCCCGAGCCGGTCGGCCAGCGCCGAGAGGCCGGGGCCGCCCGGCCCGCCGCGGTGCACGAAGCGCGCGTTCTCGGTGGAGCCGCCGTCCCGGGCCGCGGCGGCGGACCCGTCCCCGGACTGGCTCCCCAGCGCGAAGGCCGCGCTGGCGACGGCGACGCAACCCGCCAGCACGGCCGCTGTGGTCCTACGTCGATCTCTCATGGCGTGCAGCGAACCGCACGCGCATCAGAGGAACCGAAGAATCAGGCGGTCTGCGTCTTCTGCTTCGCCTTGGGCTCGTCGCGCTCGCCGAGGCGCAGGTCGCGCTCCGCCTCCGGGACGCCCTTCTCGATCTGCTCGCTGCGCTCCCGCTCGGCGTTCAGCTCGGCGCCGAAGAGGATCGCGACGTTCGTGATCCACAGCCACACGAGGAACACGACGACGCCCGCGAGCGAGCCGTACGTCTTGTCGTACGAGCCGAAGTTCGAGACGTAGAACGCGAACGCCAGCGACGCGACGATCCACACCACGACCGCGACCAGCGCGCCCGGGGTGATGAACTTGAACCGGCCGACCTTCGCGTTCGGCGACGCGTAGTAGAGGATCGCGAGCATCAGCGTGACGATCGCGATCAGGACCGGCCACTTCGCGTAGTCCCAGACCGTGACGAACGTGTCGCTGACGCCGACCGCGCTGCCGATCGCCTCGGCCACCGGGCCGGTCGCGACCACGGCGACCGCGGCGAGCGTGACGAGGAGGATCATCGCCAGCGTCACCAGCATCTGCAGCGGGCGCAGCTTCCACGCCGGCCGGCCCTCGTCGACCTCGTACATGATGTTCGAGGCGCGCATGAACGCCCCGACGTAGCCGGAGGCCGACCACAGCGCGGCGAGGACGCCGACGATCAGCATGATCCCGGTCTTGCTGCCGCCCGACGCGATCCCCTCGATCGGCCCCTTCAGCGTCTCGACCGCGCTCGCAGGGCCGAGCTGGCCGACGACCTGGTTGAGCGCGTCGGTGATCTGCGTCGGGCTGAAGACGATGCCGACGATCGAGACCAGCGCGATCAGCGCCGGGAACAGGGCGAGCACGCCGTAGTACGTCATCGCGGCGGCCCAGTCGGTGAGGTTGTCCTGCGAGAACTCCTTGCCCGTCCGCTTCAGGGTCGGGAGCAGGCCGGTCTCGCGCGCGTATCCGGGGCGTTCCAAGTCGGGCATACCAGTCGCGTTTCCCGGTCGGCCTCGTGCTGACACGGACAAGGCGCCGGAGCGCTCGAAGCGGCTATTGCGGGTCGACGTCGACGCTGAACGACGCGGCGCGGTGCTCCTTCGCCGCCGCCGCCATCTCGACGGCGGCGCCGACGTGCTCGATCGCCTCTGCGCGCTGCTGGGGGTCGGCCTTCAGGACGAGCTGGGAGCGCTCGCGGCCGCGGAGGCGGAACAGCGGCGCGGGGCCGAGCACGATCCCGGGCGCCAGGTCGAGCCGGTCGCGGACGGCGGTCGCCGCCGCGTGGGCCGCGCCCGTCTCCGCCGACGAGCAGACGACCCGGATCAGCGACGCGTACGGCGGGTAGCGCAGCGCGCGGCGGCGGGCCAGCTCGCCGTGCAGGAAGCCGTCGGCGTCGTGCCTGGCCGCCGCCGCGATCGACGCGGCCGCGGGGTCGAGCGTCTGCACGAGGACGCGGCCGCCGGCGGACCCGCGGCCCGCGCGCCCCGCGAGCTGCGCGACGAGCGCGAAGGTCCGCTCCTCGGCGCGGAAGTCGGGGAAGCGCAGCGTCGCGTCCGCGTCGAGGACGACGCCGAGCGTGACGTCCGGGAAGTCGTGGCCCTTCGCGACCATCTGCGTCCCGACCAGGACCCCGCGGTCGGCCTGCTCGAACGCCCGCAGCGTCTCCGCGGGCCGCGCGACGTCGGCGTCGAGCCGCCACACGCGCAGCCCGGCCTCGCCCAGCTCCGCCTCCAGCCGCTCCGTCCCCGCGCCGTGGCGGCCGATCGTGACCCCGCGGCACTCCGGGCAGCGGTCCGGCACCCGCTCGCGGTGGCCGCAGTGGTGGCACGCGAGCGTGCCGTCGGCGCGGTGCAGCACGAGCGAGACGTCGCACTCCGGGCACATCCACACGTGCCCGCAGGTGCGGCAGGTCAGGAAGTTCGACCAGCCGCGGCGGTTGAGGAGCACGATCGCCTTGCCCGCGGCGTGGAGCGCGTCGGCGGTCTCGGGGTGCAGCGCGGAGCGGACGCCGCGCATGTCGAGGACCCCGACGGGCGGGAGCGACCGGCCGTCGACGCGCTCCGGCAGCCGCAGGCGTCTGAGCGCCGCGGATTCGGGCCGCGGCGTCGCCGACCCATAGACCACCTTCACGCCGCGCCGCTCGGCGACCCGCCGCGCGTCGTAGCGCGGGTCGCCCTCGTGCTTGTACGACGAGTCGTGCTCCTCGTCGACGACGATCAGGCCGAGGTCCTCGATCGGCGCGAACACCGCCGAGCGCGGCCCGACGCAGACCCGCGCCTCGCCCGACCGCAGCCGC
Source organism: Solirubrobacteraceae bacterium (assembly GCA_036389485.1). Lineage (GTDB taxonomy): Bacteria > Actinomycetota > Thermoleophilia > Solirubrobacterales > Solirubrobacteraceae > CADCVT01. Next base: position 78,314 of record DASVPR010000015.1, on the reverse strand, counting down.
TGCCACTCGTCGTACCGCTCGCCCTTGGAGAGCTTCGAGTGCAGCACCGCGACGGTGTCGCCGAAGCGGTCGACGAAGCGGCCCACGATCTGCGGCGTCAGGGCGATCTCCGGCACGAGGACGATCGCCCCGCGCCCCCGCGCCAGCTCCGCCTCGACCGCGCCCAGGTAGACCTCGGTCTTCCCCGACCCGGTCACGCCGTGCAGCAGCAGCCGCTCGTCCTCGCCGGCGGAGACGATCGCGTCGAGCGCCTCGCGCTGCGCCGCGGTGAGCGCCGGCCGAGGCCCGACCGCGCCGACCACCACGTGCTCGGGCGCCCGCCGCCGCCCCCGCGGCCCGATCCGCACCAGCCCGCGCGCTTCGAGCCGCCGGAGCGACCCGAGGTCGCCGCCCGCCCAGCGGGGAAGCGAGGCGAGCAGCGCCGCCTGGCGGTCGGTGAGGGGCTTGCCATCAGGCGCGAGGCGCCGCGCCTTCTCGACGCCCTGCGGGACGAGGGTGAGCGGCTCCGCCCACAACGCGCGCTTCGCGCGAGCCCCGCTCGGCGGCATCACGAGCTGCAGCGCGCGCGCGAACGTCGAGACGTACTCGCGCGCCATCCACCGAGCGAGGTCGACGAGGTCGGCGGGCAGCTGCTCGTCGAGCACGCGCCGCGGCGCGACGAGCTTCTCCCGCGGCACCTCGCTCGTCTCCGCGAGGTCGACGACGACGCCCTTCACGTCCCGCCGCCCGAACGGCACGACGAGCAGGGACCCCTTCGCGACGGGCCCCTCGACCACGTAGTCGAACGGGCCTCGCAGCGAGCGCGCCGTGGTGATCGGCTCGACCTTCGCGATCAGGGCGTGCGCTCTTTGATCCAGGTCCGCCACTCGGCGATGAGCTCGGGCGCCTCGAGCAGCTCCGGCAACCGGTCCTTGTCCACGAGCGCCGCGTGCATCATGAGCCGCATCGTCACATCGTGCTCCGGGCGCCGGACGATCTCGATCGGGTCGCCGGCCCCGACCTCGCCCTCCTCCACGATCCGCAGGTAGGCGCCCACCCGCCCCGGCACCGGCGCCTTCACGAGACGGTGCGCGGCTGCCCGACGTTGACGGAGAGGAGCCTCAGACCGACGCGGGGGCGTCGAGGCCGGCGGCCTCGCGGAGCGTCGCCGCCTTGTCCGTGCGTTCCCACGTGAAGTCGTGATCCTCGCGGCCGAAGTGGCCGTAGGCCGCGGTCTTCTGGTAGATCGGCCGGTGGAGCTTCAGCTCCTCGCGGAAGGCGCCGGGGCGGAGGTCGAAGTGCTCGTCGATGAGCCCCGCGATCGTGCCGCGGCCGACCTTCTCGGTCCCGAACGTCTCGACCATCACCGAGACCGGGTGCGCGACGCCGATCGCGTACGCGACCTGTACCTCGGCGCGCTCCGCGAGCCCGGCCGCGACGATGTTCTTCGCCACGTACCGCGCCGCGTACGCCGCGCTGCGGTCCACCTTCGAGGGGTCCTTGCCGGAGAAGGCGCCGCCGCCGTGGCGCGCCATGCCGCCGTAGGTGTCGACGATGATCTTGCGCCCGGTCAGGCCGGCGTCGCCCACGGGGCCGCCGATGACGAACCGGCCCGTGGGGTTGACGAGGAAGTTCTTGCGCAGCTTCTTCTCGTCGTAGAGGTCCTTGGGGAGGATCGGCTCGACGACGTGCTCCCAGAGGTCGTCGGGGATCAGCGACTCCGCGCCCTCCCTGTGCTGCGTCGAGATCAGGAGCTTCTCGATCTCCGCCGGGCGGCCGTCGATGTAGCGGACGGTCACCTGCGTCTTGCCGTCGGGCCGCAGGTAGGGGACGACCTCGGCCTTGCGCACGTCGGCCAGGCGCTTGGCCAGCCGGTGCGCCAGCGAGATCGGCAGCGGCATCAGCTCGTCGGTCTCGCGCGTGGCGTAGCCGAACATCATCCCCTGGTCGCCGGCGCCGGCGACGTCGAGCTCGTCCTCGTCGGCCGGGTCGGTGCGGGTCTCGTACGCCTGGTCGACGCCCTGCGCGATGTCGGGCGACTGCTTGTCGATCGCGTTCAGCACCGCGCAGGAGTCGGCGCTGAAGCCGAGGTCCGCGTCGGTGTAGCCGATCCGGCGGATCGTCTCGCGCGCGATCTCCTGGATGTCGACGTAGGTGGTCGTCGAGATCTCGCCGGACACGACGACGAGGCCGGTGTTGACCAGCGTCTCGCAGGCGACGCGGCCGGTGGGGTCGTCTCGCATCACGGCGTCGAGGACGCCGTCGGAGATCTGGTCCGCGACCTTGTCGGGGTGCCCCTCGGTGACGGACTCGGACGTGAACAGGTACTCGTTGTCGGCGCTCATCGGATCGAAACCAGGATCTCCGCGGTGGACTCCCCCTCGCTGCTGGTCGAGCTGACCCCGACGGCACGGACCCTGCGGAGGTCTTCGCGTACTCGCTGGTAGGCCTGGCTGTCGTTCAGGCCCGTCTGCTCACCGAGCTCGAGGAGCTGGCTGAAGTCGAGGAAGCCTAGCGTGCCGACCTCCTCGGGCCGGTCGCCCAGCACGTCCTCGAACGCGTCGGCGCCGGCGAGCGACCCGTCGCCGGAGGCGATTGCGCGGATCCCCTCGGGGCTCGTCGAGAGGATCAGCTTGCCGCCGGTGACCGCGTAGGTGATCTGCGCGCCGTTGGGCAGCGTGAGCGTCCAGCCGTCGGCGCCGTCGATGTCCTGGGGCGACCAGCGCAGCTCGGGCTCGCCCGCGGGGCGCAGCAGCTTCGCCAGCGGATCGCGCAGCCGGTCGAGCGTGCGGCGCGTCCCCTCCTCGTCGTCCGTCCGGGTGACGATGCTGAACACCGGCGCGGGGACCCGCTGCTCGATGACGAGCCCGACCTCGCCGTCGAACAGCTTCAGCAGGTCGTCCTGCAGCCCGCCGCCGGTCTGCTTGCCGAGCTCGGTGCCGAGGCGGGAGAGCAGCTCGGTCACCTCGCCGGCCTGGCCCGTCCCCGCGACGGCGGAGACGACGAGCCGCTGCAGCGCGCCGCTGACGCCGCTCGCGCCCAGGTACGCGAGCGCGTCCCCGGGGACGTCGTCGATCAGCCCGGGCTTGAACGGCTTGAACCCGGCGCGGCCCTGCTGCGCACGGTCGAGGGTGGAGTGCGCCTGGATGCGCAGGGTGTCGTCGTCGCGCGCCTCGGCCGCCAGCGCGACGCCCTGCAGGCCCGGCTGGTCGAGCGTCGCGGCCAGCGCCCCGAGCAGGCTGCCCTGCGGCGCGAGCAGCCGGCGCAGCCCGTCGGCCGACGCGTAGGCGGTGACGACGCGGCCGTCCGGGAGCCCCTCGATCGCGCGCTCGTACGTCTCGCTCTCGCTCAGCGGCTTCGCGTTGCTGACCTCGCGGTCGATCGCGGCCTGCACCGTCGGGTCCTGGCCGATCACGAGGTAGCCCGCGACGAACGCCGTCGTCACCTGCCCGTAGCGGACGGTGTCCTGGCCCTTGTAGCTCTTCCGCACGGCGTCGCGCGGGTTGCGCTCCAGGAACGTCCTCGCCGCGTCCTCGTCGGTCACCTCGAGCGCGAGCAGCGAGCCCGCGGTCTCGTTCCCGGTGTCGATCAGCGCGAAGGCGGCCTCGTCGCCGAGCCACGGTGCGACGTCCTTCTTCGCGTCGACCGGCTTGTCGTCGCCGGCGAGCCGCTTCAGCAGCGCGTCGCGGCTGGCGTCGTACGCGCCGAAGCGCTCCACCACGTCCACCGCCCGCTGCACCGCCTCGCGGTCGCCGTCGGTCGAGAGCGACGCGAAGACGAGCGAGGTGTCCGGGAAGAAGCTCGCGGCCTCCGACTTCGGCGGCTCGTCGGCGCCGCCGCAGGCGCGGACGACGAGCAGCACCGCGAGCAGCGCGACCGCGCCGCCGAGCACGAGCGCGATCCGCCGGTCGACCGGGATCGCCGGCGCGTTCACGCCGCGCTCCGCTCGCTGCGGGCGCGCCGGCTGCCGCGCTCGTTGAAGTCGATGATCACCGGGACGCCCGCGAGCCCGTAGCGGTCGCGCAGCCGGTTCTCGACGAAGTAGCCGTAGTCGCGGGTGACGCGGTTGCGGCTGTTGACCTGGATCGCGAAGCGCGGCGGCCGCTCGCCGATCTGGGCCATGTAGATGAGCTTGAGCCGGTGGCCCTGCTTGGCGGGCGGCTGGCGCGCCTGCACCAGCTCGGCGAGGAAGCGGTTGAGGTCCGGCGTGGGGATCCGCGTACGCATCCGGTCGCCGAGCGCGAGCGCCTCCTGCGTGACGCGGTGGACGTTGCGGCCGGTCCTGGCGCTCACGGTCAGCACCTTCGGGCGCATCCGCAGCTTCTGCTGCACGCGCGCGCGCTCGTGATCGATGTCGGTGTCCTCGCCCCCGACGTCCCACTTGTTGAGGATCAGCGCGGTCGCGCACTGCGCCTTCATCGCCACGTCGGCGATCCGGAGGTCCTGCGCCGTGACGCCGTCCTGGGCGTCGCAGACGACGAGTGCGACGTCCGCGCGCTCGGCCGCCCGCTGCGAGCGCAGCGCGGTGTAGTACTCGACCGACTCGCTGACCTTCGCCTGGCGGCGCATGCCCGCGGTGTCGACGATCACCAGCTTGCGCCCGTCGACCTCGATCGGCAGGTCGATCGCGTCGCGCGTCGTGCCCGCGACCTCGGAGACGATCACACGCTCCTGGCCGGCGATCCGGTTGACGAGGCTCGACTTGCCGACGTTCGGCCGCCCGATCACGGCGAGGCGGATGACGTCCTCCTCGGGATCGGGCTCGTCCGTCTCGGGCAGGCGCGCCGCGATCTCGTCGAGGAGGTCCCCGCTGCCGAGCCCCTGCGTCGCCGAGACCGCGACCGGCTCGCCCAGCCCGAGCGCGTGGAACTCGTGCGCGAGCAGCACGTCGCGGACGCTGTCGATCTTGTTCGCGGCCACGAGCACGGGCTTGTGCCAGCGCCTGAGGAGGTCCGCCAGCTCCTCGTCGCCGGGCCGCAGGCCGGTCTTCGCGTCGACCACGAGGACGGCGACCTCCGCGTCGTTGAGCGCCGCCTGCGCCTGCTCGCGGATCGACCCAGCGAGCGGGTCCTCGTCGCTGAAGTCGACGCCGCCGGTGTCGATGAGGACGAACTCGCGCCCGTTCCACTCCGTCGCGACCTCGTTGCGGTCGCGCGTGACGCCCGAGGTCTCGTGCACCACCGCCGCGCGGCTGCCGCTGAGGCGGTTGACGAGGCTGGACTTCCCGACGTTCGGATAGCCGACGACCGCGACCTTCCTCATCGTCGCGCCATCCCGACGATCCGCTCGACCACTTCCTCGACGGTCAGGCCGCTCGTGTCCAGCTCCTGCGCGCCCTCGGCGAGGACGAGCGGCGAGGTCTCGCGCGTGCTGTCGCGCTCGTCGCGGGCGACGACGTCGCGCAGCACCTCCTCCGGGTCCGCCCCCAGCTCCCGAGCGCGCCGCTGCGCCCGCTCGCGCGGGTCGGCGGTGAGGAAGACCTTCAGCTCGGCGTCGGGCGCGACCACGCTGCCGATGTCGCGGCCCTCGGCCACCCAGTCCCCGTCGCGCATGAGCTCGCGCTGCCGCGCGACCATCGCCTCGCGGACCGCGCGCTCGGAGGCGACGCGCGACGCCTCCTCGGAGACCGCCGGCGTCCGGATCTGGCCGCTGACGTCCTCGCCGTTGAGCAGGACCCGGCCATCCGCGAAGTCGATGTCGGTCCGCTCCTCGCCCCGCAGCCGCGCCAGCGCCACCGCCCGGTACATCGCGCCCGTGTCGAGGTACGTGAACCCGAGCGCGCTCGCCACGGCGCGCGCCACGGTGCTCTTCCCCGCGCCCGCGGGCCCGTCGATGGCGATGACCACGGTGGGTGAGAGTAGTCCGGATCGTCCCCCCTCTTGACCCGATCGTCACTGGCAGGCCGGGCCGTCACGCGGAGAGCATCGGTGCTGCCCACGACCACGGACGGTGCCCATGTCACGCTCCCCTCTGCTCGCCGCTCTCCTCGCCGTCACCGCGCTCGCGTTCGCGGCCGCGCCCGCCTTGGCGCAGACGGCGCCGTCGTCGAGCTTCAACAAGGCGCCGATGCCGGGGAACACCCACGGCGGCGCCGGCGACGACACGCCCGGGAGCCGGACGCCGGACGAGGTCTCCGAGTGCATCCGCGTGACCGCGAACCCGTCGATCGGCTGGCTCTTCGGCGGCCAGGACTCCGGCCACCGGTGGAACGTCCTGCGGTGGGGCCTGAGCAACGGGCAGCCGGTGTGCCCGAACGACTACGCGCGGGTCCAGCGCCTGCCCAGCATCCGCACGTACCTCAGCTTCAACAACACGAACAACGAGCTGTACTTCCAGCGCGGCGGCAGCGGCTCGGCGATCTCAGGCAGCATCGGCCAGGCGCACATCCGGATCGGGGACCTGGCGTCCCGGCCCGTCGAGCTCTCGATCGCGAACGACCCGAACAACCCGACGTACGAGATCTATCCGAACGGGCGGCCCTGCGGCAGCCTGAAGACCGGGCAGACCTACCGCACGCGGCCGACGTCGATCCCCGGCTACTACAAGTCGCTGACCGAGGCCGGCGGCGTGAGCAACTCCGGCGCGAACTGGGAGAAGTACGGCATCGACGGCAACGAGGGCGGCCGCCCCGGCTACACGCTGATGCTGTGGAGCTGGTTCTGGACGAACAACACCGGCGGCGGGCAGGTCAGGGCCGCGCTGGCGGCGGGGACCGTGGTCGAGCGCTGCGACGTCAAGGAGATCGCCAGCCCGATGTACGGGCAGAACAGCGACACGCGGGTCGGCACCGTGCGCGGCGTCTACGGGAACATCCGCGACTCCGCGGGCGCTGAGCACGCCGGCTGGTTCGCGCACTCGTACCGGATGAACGCGGACCGCGACTGGACCTACGTCCTGCAGTCGAGCTGCTTCGCGAAGGAGCCGACGCTCTACAACAACTGGATCCAGGAGTTCGGCCCCGACACGGGCTGCGCCGACGTGAGCATGGCCGACGGGCGGATCGCGGTGCGGTCGACCGCCAACACGTGCTACGCCAAGGACGGCCTCGCCGACTCGTTCATCGAGATGGCGGGCGACTGCAACAAGATCGCCGTCGCGGGCAACCGCATCGGCGTGTGGCGGAAGAGCGACGGGTCGTGCTGGTGGAAGGACGGGATGTTCTCCAACTACGTCTCCGAGCGGCCCGAGGCGGGGGTCAGATGCGAGGACATCGCGGTGACGTCAGGCCGCGTCGGCATCCGCGACCAGAACAACGTCTGCTGGGCGCGCGACTGGCCCGGCGGCGGCTGGGTCCGCGAGGCCGACAACTGCACCCAGCTCGCGATGGACGGCGATCGCATCGGCGTCCGCATCTCCGACGGCCGCTGCTACGTCAAGGATGGCCTGTCGACGAGCTGGGTGTTCCTCGCGGGCGCCGGCTCGGGGTGCGCACAGGTCGCGGTGGCCCCGAACCGGGTCGGCTGGGTCTCGAGCAACGACTACTGCTGGGGTCAGGAGGGCAACGGCACCGGGTCGAACTGGGTGCTCCTGGCCGACCCGTGCACCCAGATCGCCCTGACCGACAACCGCGTCGCCGTCCGCACCGCGGCCGGCAACTGCTCGGTCAAGGAGGGCGGGCTGAGCGCGACCTACGTCGACCAGGCGAAGCCCGACTGCGCCAAGGTCGCGATCGCCGGCTCGCGGATCGGGATCCTGATGGACTGAGCCCCGCTCACACGAGCTGCGCGAAGTCCTCGACGAAGCCCGGGTAGGAGATCGCGGCCGCGTCCATCCCCACGACGCCGACGCCCTCGTTCGACGCCATCCCGGCCACGGCGCCCATCATCGCGAGACGGTGGTCGCCGTGGGCGTCGAGGGCGCCTCCGCGCAGGCCGCCGGTCCCGGTGACCGCGAACCCGTCCTCCGTGGCCTCGATCGTGGCGCCGAGACCGCGGAGGCCCTCGACGACCGACGCGATGCGGTCGGACTCCTTCAGTCGCAGCTCGCCGGCGCCGCGCACGACGGTCTCGCCCTCGGCGAAGCAGCCGAGCAGCGCCACGAGCGGCAGCTCGTCGATCGCCAGCGGGACCTCCTCCGCGTCGACGACCGTGCCGACGAGCGGCCCCGCCGTGACGTCGAGGTCGGTGACCGGCTCGTCCGTCGGGATCGAGTCGGAGCTGGGCTCGGCCTCGAGGTCGCCGATGACGATCCCTCCCATCCGCTCGACGATGCGCAGGAAGCCCGTGCGCGTCCAGTTCACGCCGACGCCCTCCACCACCAGCCGGGAGCCGGGGACGACGAGGCCGGCGGCTACCGCGAACGCCGCCGAGGACAGGTCGCCGGGGACGACGACGTCCTCCCACTCGAGCTCGTCGCAGTTGGCGACCGTGACGTGGCGGCCGTTCCGGTGGATCGTCACGCCGGCGCGCGCGAGCATCCGCTCGGTGTGATCGCGTGAGGGGACCGGCTCGGTCACCGTCGTCGAGCCGTCGGCGACGAGCGCTGCGAGCAGCACGCACGACTTCACCTGCGCGCTGGCGACCGGCAGCTCGTACGCGATCGACCGCAGCCGCGCGCCGTAGACGCGGAACGGCGGGAACCGGCCGGCGGTCGGCTCGACGATCGCGCCCATGCGGCGCAGCGGCTCGGCGATGCGGTCGACGGGGCGGCGGCGGATCGACGCGTCGCCGTCGACGAGCCACGCGCGGCCGTCGTGGCCGGCGAGCCAGCCCGGCAGCAGCCGCATCAGCGTCCCCGCGTTGCCGACGTCGATCGCGTTGGTCACCTCGCGCGCCTCGCGCAGCCCGACCCCGCGGAGGATCACCTCGCCGGGCCGCACCTCCGCGATCGCGCCGAGCTGCTGGACGGCCGCCAGGGTCGACATCGTGTCGTCGGCCTCGAGATAGTTCTCGATGCGCACCGGCGTGTCGGTCATCGCGCCGAGCAGCGCCGCGCGGTGCGAGATCGACTTGTCCGGCGGCGCGACGACCGTCCCCCGCAGCCGCTCGACCGGGTCGAAGCGGACCTCGCTCATCCGCGGACGACCGGGAATCCGAGCCCCGCGATGAGCTCCTCCGCGCGCCCGGCGTGCTCGTCCCCGCTCACCCACAGCGAGACGCGCCCCTGCCTGAAGTCCGCGGACGGGCTCAACGCCATGTCCACGATGTTGACACCCGCCCGGCCGAGCGCCAGCGCAATGTCGGCGATCACGCCGGGCCGGTTCGGCACCGAGACCCGCAGCTCGTGGACCTCGCCGCCCTCCAGGCCGGCCTCCAGGAGCGCGCGGCGGTCCGCCGCGGCGGCCTCGTTCCACGCCGTGACCGCGTCGGCGTCGCCCTCGCGCAGCGCCCGCGCGACGTCGTTCAGCCGCGCGACGGTGTCGTCGATCCGCTCGACCAGCGCGTCGCGGTTGGCCAGGTAGATGTCGGTCCAGATCGCCGAGCTCGCACCGGCCACGCGCGTCGCGTCGCGGAAGGAGGGCCCCGTCGGCGGGATCGCCTCGCCGCCGAGCGCCGCCGCGGCCTGCGCGACGAGCACGTTGGCGAGCACGTGCGGCAGGTGCGAGACGCCGGCCATCAGCCGGTCGTGGGTCTCGGCGTCGATCGACATCGGCCGCGCGCCGAACCCCGCCACGGCGCGGTGCAGGCGCTCGAGCAGGATCCCCGAGGTGCGGGCGGTCGGCGTCAGGTACCAGACAGCGCCGTCGAAGAGGTCGCCGCGCGCGTTCGCGACGCCGGACGTCTCCGCGCCCGCGAGCGGGTGGCCGCCGCAGAAGCGGTCGTCGTCGACCACCACCGCGCGCTTGGTCGAGCCGACGTCGCTGACCACGCACTCGTCCGGCGCGGCGTCGAGAACCTCGCGCACGAGCGCCGGGAGCGCGCCGACCGGCGCGGCGACGAAGGCCACGTCCGCGTCGCGCAGCGCCGACAGCAGCGACGGCGAGGCCTCGTCGATCGCGCCGCGGGACTCGGCCTCGGCGAGCGCGCCCGCGTCGGGGTCCCAGCCGGCGACGCGCGCGCCGAGCCGCTCGCGCGCCGCGATCCCGATGGACCCGCCGATGAGCCCGACGCCGACGACCGCGACGCGCAACTACGCGGGCGCGCCGCTCAGCGTCTTGCCGGCCACGGCGGCGGCGCGCTCGACCTTCTCGACGTAGGCGGCGAACCCGTCCGTCTCCAGCGCCTGCGGCCCGTCGCAGATCGCCTCCTCCGGGTCCGGGTGGACCTCGACGATGATCCCGTCGGCGCCCGCCGCGGCGGCGCCGCACGACAGCGACTCCACGAGCCCGCGCCGCCCCGCCGCGTGGGACGGGTCGACGATCACCGGCAGATGGGTCATCTCCTTCAGCACGGGGATCGCCGTCAGGTCCAACGTGAACCGGTAGGCGTTCTCGAAGGTCCGGATGCCGCGCTCGCAGACCATCACGTTCGCGTTGCCCTCCTTCAGCACGTACTCCGCCGCCATCAGCAGCTCCTCGAGCGTCGAGGACGGGCCGCGCTTGATCAGCGTCGGGATGCCGGACCGCCCGATCTCCGCCAGCAGCGGGTAGTTCTGCATGTTGCGCGCGCCGACCTGGATGACGTCCGCCACCTCGGCGACCGCCTCCATGTCCCGGGTGTCCATCAGCTCGGTGACGATCGGCAGCCCGGTCTCCTCCTTCGCCTCGGCGAGGATCCGCAGGCCGGCGCGGCCGAGCCCCTGGAACGCGTAGGGCGATGTGCGCGGCTTGTACGCGCCGCCGCGGAGCATCGTCGCGCCGGCGGCCCGGACCACGCGCGCGGCCTCGAGCGTCTGGTCGCGCGACTCGACCGTGCACGGTCCGGCCATCAGCGCGAAGTGCTCGCCGCCGACCTTGCGGCCCGCGATCTCCAGCACCGAGGGCTGCCCGCTGCGCAGCTGCGGCGACGCGAGCTTGTACGGCTTGAGGATCGGCACGACCCGGTCGACGCCCGGGGAGCCCTCGAGCCCGAGCCGCTGCACGTGCTCGCGGTCGCCGATCGCCCCGATCAGCGTGACCTCCTCCCCGCGCGAGATGTGGGCGCGGGCGCCCACCCCCTCCACGCGCTCGACGACGTGCTGGATCTCCTCCTCCGTCGCCCCCGCTTTCATCACGATCATCATCCTGCTGCCCTTTCTACACCTGGATCTCTAGGAATGGTCCTGCGGCGCTCGGCTCCCGTCTGTGACAGACGGCATGGGGTTCGTGGCCGAACGCCTAGAGAAATCGCCAGGCGTAGAAGCGCCCGCCGGACGCATAGGTAGTACGGAAGATGGCGGGCGCGAGGCTCATGGCGCTCGCGCCAGCGTAGCCGATGCCGTGCGCCGGGCCTAGGGGGCGGGTCTGATCGCGATGACCTTCGCGCCGTCCTTCGCCGGGATCTCCACGTGGATCCCGGCGCGCAGCTGCGCGGACGTGACGGTGCCGAGCCACGCTCCGTCAGGCGCGCTGGTCAGCACGAACGTCCTCCCGTCCGGCACGTTGCGCAGGGCGATCGTGCGCGAGCCGGCGTCGCTCTGCTGGCGGAACGCGAGCAGGGCGCCCTCGCCCGTCTCCGGGTTCCACGGCTGCAGCGCCGTCCAGCCGTGCTCGAGCGGGTCGCTCAGCAGCGGGTACGTCACGCCGTCGGTGAACAGGCGGCGGTTCGCCTTGTACCAGGCCATCCACCGGCCGGCCTCGTCGATCACCGCGCCCGGCAGCGTGCGGATGTCCGTGAAGTACGAGATGTGCGACGGCAGCGCCGCGGCCATGAGCGTGGAGACCGGGTGGCGCTTCCAGGCGTCCCCACCGAGGACGTGCTGGCCGATCGCGTACGCCGGCACGTACGGCGAGAGGTTCCACAGGTTGTGCAGGAGGACGTCCGGCTCCGGGTTGCCGTTCTGGAACCACGTCGGGCCCCGGGACGTGGATGCGAACGGGAACAGCCGGTAGTCGTTGGTCTCGTCGATCTGCAGCGTCACCGCGGGGTGGTCGGCGCGGATCCGGTCGAGCATGTCGACGAACGCGTCGCGGAACGCGTAGAAGTCGCCCTGCCCCGCGCAGTCCAGCCACGCGAGGAAGTCGAACTTGAAGTAGGTGACGCCCCACTCGGTGATCGCCTTGCGGATCCGGCCCTCGAGGTACGGGATCGCGTCCGGGCCCCAGGGAACGATGCCCGCCTCGTTGGAGCCGTCGCTCGGCTCGCCGGTGTTGTAGAGGTAGAGGCCGGTCGCGTACGGCTGGCACCACCACTCCGGGTGCTCCTTCGCGGTGACGGACGTCGGGTGGAAGTGCCCCGCGCTCATCCACAGCCCGAGCTTCATCGGCGCGATCGCGTCGCGCACGGCGCGGAACGCCGGGTCGGGATAGCGCGCCGGGTCGGCGTTCCAATCCCCGGAGATCTGCTGCCAGCCGTCGTCGAGCACGAACGTGTCGACGCCGAGGCGCCGCGCGGTGTCGGCGACGCGCTGGACCATCGCGTAGTCCGCGTCGTCCTTCGCGCCGCTGCGGTCGTCGTCGAGGCGGTCGGAGTTGAAGACGACGCGGCCCGGCTCCGAGAGCAGGCGGTGCTCGCGCAGGTAGCGCGCGAACTGCCACTCGGCGTCGCCGTCACCGTCGCCGAAGCCGGTGAAGACGGGCTCGAGGGCGACCTTCTCGCCCGGCCCCGCGACGCGATGGCGCGCCGGCAGGTCGCTCGAGTTCTCGATGTGCCCGCTCTCCTCGAGCGGGCCGAGGATCACGACGTCGCGGCCGTAGTCGTCGCGCAGCTGCGCGGTCGTGCCGTCGTAGGCGCCGCGCGCGCTGGGGAAGTCCGTCCCCTCGGCGACCATGAACACCGATCGCGCGCCGTCGGCGACGCTCAGCCACTGCCCGCTGCCGCTGATCGGCTCGCCGCGGCCGCCGGTCGTCGTCGCGCGCCACGTGCCGCCGTGCGGGTCGCCGACCTGGACGTCCGGCCCCGTCCACTCCGCGTCGCGCCAGTCGGCGCCGGCGCGGAAGGCGTGGAGCGCGGGCGTCCCGGCCCCGGGCGCGAGCTGCTCCAGCGTCGCGCTGCCGATCGCGAGGCCGGCCGCCGGCTCGAGGATCGTCTGGGTGCGGAAGCCCGCGACGCCCGGGTACGCCTCGGCGATCCGCGTGACCGTGAGCCCGGGGACGCCCGTGAGTGACATCGTCAGGCGCACGCCGCCGGCGCGCAGCGCGGTCCGCTCCACCCGCGAGACCGTGAACGCCTCCGACCCGATGGTCGCGGCGCCGGTGCCGATCGCGAAGTCGCGCGTGTTCGCGCTCCACGTGCGGTCCGGGCCGCGCTTGTCGACCAGCGCGAGCGTGCGCATCGCCGCCCGCGACCAGCGCCGCTCCGCCACGCTGTTGCCGATCACGATCTGGTTCGCGTCGACGCGCGAGTACGCGAAGCCGTACTTCTTCGGGTTCGCATCGGCCGGAGCGGCGGCGACCAGCGTCACCGCGGCGGCGAGCAGCGCGCTAGCCCGCCGCATCGAAGGTGACGTCGTGGGTCCCGGGCTGCACCGTGATCGTCCCGACGCCGGTGAGCGTGAGCTGCAGCGGCGTGTCCGTCTTCACGGTCGCCGTGATCGAGCGGCGGACGTCGAGCCCCATCTCCTGCGGGTCGAGCGTCGCGGCGGTCGCGCCGTTCACGGTCGCCTCGAACGCGTTGCGCGCGGCGGGCAGCGTGGCCAGCGGGATGTCCTGCCAGCGCAGGCCGGTCATCGCGTACGGGCCGGTCTGGTCGGTCGACGCCGGGCCGCCCGCCTCGGGCACGACCGTGTACGGCTTCTCCGGGAACGCGAACGTCCGGCCGTCGAAGCTCGCGCGCCCGGTCGTCTCCAGCCCCTTCAGCCAGCGGTTGCGGCCGAGGTCGAGGTCGAGCACGCCCCGCTCGATCGCCCGCTCGAACGCCATGTCGCGCACGTGGGTGATCCGCGCCGGTCGCGAGGGGCGGCGGAACTGGTGCATGTAGCGGCCGCCCTCGCCCCACTGGTCCCACACCGGCGGGCCGTAGTGCTCCTGCGTCAGGTACGCGTAGAGGCGGTGGCGGTAGCCGAGCTGGACGAAGCGCTCGGCCTGCCGCGCGACGCCGCTGAACGGCACGAGCTCGTCCTCCACCCCGGTCTGGATCGCGATCGGGATGTGCCGCAGGTTCTCGAGCAGCCGCCGCGTGTGCTGCGCGCGGGCGTCGCCGCCGTTGGCCTCGACGTAGCACGGCGTGTACTCGTCGTACCGCATCTGGTCGCAGCCGGGGAAGTCGAGCCCCGTCCACGCGCCCTGCGTCACCGGCGGGCTGGCGGGCAGCGCCGCCGCGAACCAGTCCGGGTGCGTGATCGTCATGAGGAACGAGCCCCAGCCGCCCATCGAGTGGCCCGAGACGTAGCGGCGGTTCGGGTCGATCTTCAGCAGCGCGTGGACGTCCGCCCACACCTGCTCGACGTCGACATGGCCCTTGCCCACGTACCAGGACGACGAGCCGCGCCCGCGGGGCGAGACCACGATCGCGTCCGGCTCGTCGCCGAGGTCGCGGAACATGCCGGGGATCGCCGCGCCGGCCGAGTGCGCGGTGCCGCCGCGCCAGTGCAGCCACAGCTGGAGCGGCATCTGCGCGTTCGCGTCGAAGGCGTCCGGGAGGTAGAGGCCGTAGTGCTGGAGGATCCCGTCCTCGCCGCCCTCGCTCGAGACGTTCGCCGTCGAGCGGAAGATGCGCTCGTGGTAGCCGGGGCCCGGCGTCCACTGGTCCGTCGCGCCCTTGCTGGCGGCCAGCGTGTCGAACCGGGTGAAGAACGGGTCGATCGTGCCGGCGTGCAGCGCGAGCGCCTGGTGCTTGTCGAACCACTCGCGGACGGGCTCGTCCGTCCGAAACGCGACGTTCGCGACGTTCGCGAGGCCGTTCCCGTTTGCGTTCTGCCGGCCCGCGGCGACCGCGACGTCGAACGCGGTCGGGCCCTTGGCCGGGATCCGCGCCTCGATCGCGTTGTCGTAGCCGTCGGGGCGGGTGACGACGCTGCCCGCGGGCAGCTCGCTCAGGGTGCCGGTGTGCAAGTCGGCGGTCCACCCGCGGTTGTTGGCGAGCAGGACCGCGCGGTCGGCCTTCGTCGTGGTCAGCCCGCTGCCGAACGGAACGCTGCGCTTCGCTCCGTCGTCGGCCTGCGTGTCGAGCAGGACGAGGACCGCGGTGTCGGTCGCCGCCTTCATCGTCGTCGTGCGGGCGAGCAGCCACAGCACGCTGTCCTTCGCCGCGAGGCGGACCTCGCTCAGGTCGGCGACGTCCTGGTGGTCGAGGTCGCCGTAGTTGGTCGAGTAGCGGATCTGGTCGGGCGCGGGGATGCCGAACTCGCCGGCGGGGTCCTGCTGGGCCAGCGCCTCGAGGCGGTAGGTCTCGGGAACGTTGTCGTGCGCGGGGCCGAACGTGCTCAGCCGCTCGACGTCGCGGCCGTCGTCGGCGCCGTACGCGTCGAAGAGGTGGTCGGTGTAGATCAGCTCGCCGCGGGAGCGGACGATCGTGCCCGCGAAGCCGGTCGAGTCGCCGGTCCAGTCGCCCATGAGGCCGTCGAGGGTCTTCAGGGCGGGGAGCTGCGGGGGCAGCGCGGTCGTCGACCCCGTCCCCCGCTTGGTCTCCGTACCGATGATGGGGAAGGTGACGTCCTGGGCCGGGGCGGGAGCAGCGCCCGCCGCCAGGACGAGGGCCAGTCCGAGGCCCGCGACGAGTGAACGCATAGGCGCTTGAACGCACGCGTTCGCTGAAACCTGCGGCTACTCCGCCGTGACCCGCCGATACTCGCTCGCCTCGGCGTCGAGGCGGCGGCGCTCGGTGGGAAGGACGCCGGCCTCGGCCGTCCACCGCGTGAGCCCCATCACGCCCTCCTCCCACGCGACCAGCGCGACCGCGGCGAGGTCGACGGCGAGGAAGCGCCACGACGGAAGCGGCCGCCACCCGCTTGCCTCGAACACCGCCGCCGCGGTCGCTTCCCGGCTTTCGTCGTCGACCTCGACGAGACGGCCGCGCACCTTCAGCTCTGTGCCCGGGTCCGCCGGGTCGACCACCGGCGACTGGAGCGTCACCCGCGGGTCCCGCGCCACGTCGCGCGCCTTCTGCGAGCGCGCGACCATGACGAGCATCAGGTCGCCGCCGACGAGGTGCGCCTCGACCGGGCTGATCCGGGGCGTCCCGTCGCGCCGCACGGTCCCGAGGAACACGAACCGCCACCGTGTGAGGACGGCGCGCGCGTCGCGCGCGAGCTCGGGCGCGGCGCGATCGAAGTCCTGCCAGCGCACTAGAGCAGCGCGCGCAGCTCGCGCAGGAAGCGCGCGTTCTCGTCCGGGCGGCCGTAGGTGACGCGCAGCGCGCCCTCGCGGCCCAGCGCGGCGCCGGCGCGCACCAGCACCCCGCGCTCCGCGAGCCCGTCGACCACCGCCCTCTCCTCGACGTCCTCCGGCAGGTGGAGCCAGCAGAAGTTCGCGTGCGACTCGGCGACCTTCAGTCCCAGGTCGGTGAGCCCGCTCTCCATCTCGACGCGCGCGACGATCGCACGCTCGACCCGCTCCGCGACGGCGTCCTGGTGCTTGAGCGCCTCGATCGCGGCGGCCTGCGCGGCGGCGTTGCAGAAGAACGGCTGGCGGACCTGGTCGACGGCCTGCACGAACCGCTCGCTCCCGGCGAGTGCGAAGCCGACGCGCAGGCCCGCGAGCCCGTAGACCTTGGAGAACGTGCGGAGGAGGACGAGGTTCGGGTGGCGTTCGAGGAGGTCGATGCTCGCGTCGGGGTCGTCGATGAGGTTGAACTCGCAGTAGGCCTCGTCGAGGATCAGCGCGACGTGCGGCGGCACGCTCTCGACGAACTCGGTGATGTTCCTGAGCGGGAGCGCGGTCGACGTCGGGTTGTTCGGATTGCAGACGATCACGAGACGGGTCGCGGCCGTGATCTCCGTCAGCATCGCGTCGAGGTCGTGCCGGTCCTCGTCGTCGAGCGGCACTGTGATCGCGCGCGCGCCGCTCGCCGCCGCCAGATGGGGGTACACGCTGAAGCTCGGCCACGCGTAGACGACCTCCGCCCCCGGCTCCAGCAGCGCCTCCGCCGCCGCCAGCAGGATCTCGACGCTCCCGTTCCCGATCGCGATCCGGTTCGCCGGGACGTCGTACCGGTCGCTCAGCGCATGTCGCAGCCGAGAGTTGCTCGGGTCCGGATAGCGGTTGAGGTTCGTGAGCACGCGCTCGATCGCCTTGACGACCTGCGGCAGCGGCGGATCCGGCGACTCGTTGCTCGCGAGCATCGCGACGTCCTCGGGAAGCGAGTAGCCCCCCGCCGTCGGATACAGCGGGATGCGGGAGATCCGGGAAGCGAACTCGATCGGCACGCACGTGATTGTCGCAGCCTCGACACTACGGCGAGCGTCTCTGGCAGCGGCTCGCGACGCCTTGGCGGCGGCCGGAGCGATGGTGGCTGACGCTCTACGCGCTCGTCGGTTACGGCGTCCGGCCGTGGCGCCCCCTCGCCCTGCTCTTCGCGCTCGTCGTCGCGGCGTCGCTGGCGTTCGGCGCCGTGGACGGGCTCCAGCGCGAGCGCGAGGTGATGGCCGGGAGGAGGAGTCGATCGGCACGCTCTGCGCCCGCAGCGCGGAGCCGCAGACGCCGGACAGCCGGCAGACCGCCGTCTGCGACGCCTCGGACTCCGAGGCGTTCGAGTTCGCCGTGCGCGCCACGACGGGCATCGTGCGGCCGGTCGGCGAATTCGAGGTTTGCGGGTGGGGGGCGCCGATCGACATCGCTGCGGCTGCTCGCGGCGCTGGCTCTTCGGGTCGTTCGTCCTGGCGATCCGCAACCGCGTCCGGCGGTGATGTCCGCGGGTTCGAACCCGTCGCGCGTCGCCCCGGCTTTACAAATCGGTCAGGCGGCTTTACCTTCAGACGTCGCCATGTCCCGGCTCCGCTGGACCGCTCGCCTGACGAGGCCCGCCATCGCCGCGGGCGCCTCGGCGTGCCTCCGCAGCGGGCGGCCGGCGAACCTCGCCCTCCCGCGTAGCGGCTAAGCGGAACGGAGCCTGATCCATGACTCCGTCCGCGATGGTCGCGGGCGGGGTGCGGAAGGGCGCTCTCACCCGCGAGAAGGTCATCGAGAAGATCCTGCGCTGGAACGCGCTGTACGGCGAGCCGCCGTGCACCGCCGACTGGAACCCCTCGCTCGCGCGCTGGCGCGCGCAGGAGTGGCGCATCGAGCGCTACCGGCTCGGCGATCCCGAGACCGGCGAGCGCTGGCCGTCCGTGAACGCGGCCAAGCGGCACTTCGACGGGTCGTTCGACGCGGCGGTGCGCGCGGCCGGGCTCGTGCCGCACCGTCCGGGGCCTCGGCGCCGGGCGGCGCGGACCGCTGCCCCGGCCATGCCGCAGCGGGCGCCGCTGGCGCCGCGCGAGGTCGAGGCCGAGCTGGTCGCGGCCGGCGAGCGTGTGCTCGAAGCGGAGCGTCGCGCGCTGCGCGCGGAGGAGCGCGTGCGGCGTGCTGTCGCGCGCGCGGAGCGCGCGGAACGGCTCATCGCGGAGGCCCGCGCGCGAGCCCGTGCCGCCGAGCGCGCCGCGGCCGAACGCGTCCGGAAGGCGGAACGGCACGCGCAGCGCGCGCGGCTCGCCCCTGCCCGCGAAGCCGAGCGCGCGACCCGCGCCGCGGAGCGCGCGGACCGGGCGCGGGCCGCCGCCGAATCCCACGCCGCCGAAGCCGAACGCGACCTCCGCACCGCGGAGGCCCGCGCCGCCGAATCCGACCGCCGCGCAGCCGCGGCCGAAGCGCGCGTGGCCGAAGCGGAGCGCGCCGCGGCCACGGCGCGCGAGCTCGCGACCACGAACCCCACGGGCTCGACGAACGGAAGCGCGCCGGCGCCCGCGAAGGCGAGCGCCGTCGCGGCGGCTGCGGCGCCGACGGAGGCTCGAGACGCGACGGCTTCGGCGCGCGCGGAGTCGCGCCGGATCGCCGTCCTCGAGACGCGTGTTCGCGCCGCGGAGGCCCGTGCTCGCGCGGCGGAGGCGGCGCAGAGGGCCTCCGAAGCCCGGGCCGCTCGCACGCCGGAGCGTGACGTCGAGGACGAGGTCGGCGCCGCCCGCAACGGGGTCGCCCTCGCGCGGATCGACCCGGCGGTCTCCGCGGAGCTGCGCAACGGCAAGGGTCCGGTCGGCCCGGGGCCGCTCGCCGACGCGCTGAAGGCGCTCGCGAAGGCGCGCGCCACCAACGACCGCGTCCGTCTCAACGAGGCGCTCGCCCTCGTCGCCTCCGCGGCGATCCGGTGGCGGGAGAAGTTGTGAGGGGTAGCCCAGCACCGTGACCGACATCCGCATCTTCGGCGACCACGACGAGAAGACGATCGCCCAGCTCGAGCGCTGCGTGACCGCGGAGGAGGGAGCGCGCGGCGTGCTCTGCGCGGACGGCCACCTCGGCTACAGCCAGCCGATCGGAGGCGTCGTCGCCTACCGCGAGCACGTCTCGCCCTCGGGCGCCGGGTACGACATCGGGTGCATCGCCGCCCGGACCCCCGTGACGAGCGAGGACGGATGGTGCGCGCCGATCGAGACCGCGCGCCGAGCGGATCCGCTCACGTGCTGGGACGGCGAAGGACTTCGGCCGATCGACCCCTGCCTCGGCGCCGTCGCTCGCGGCCGCCGCCGGGTCGTCCGCGTCACGCTCGCCGGCGGACGGGAGGTCGTCGCGACGCCGGACCACGAGCTCCGCACGAAGCTCGGCTGGCGGCGCGCCGACGAGCTGCGGCCCGCGGAGGCGGTCGCGTGCACGCCGTTCATCGGGCTCCCGTACGAACAGCCGCCGTCCGGCGCACCGGGACCAGCGCTCCTCCGCGTCGCGGCGTACGTCGCCGGCGACGGCCATCTCCACGCCAGCGGGAAGGTGGTGAGCATCTACACGAGCGTCCCAGAGGACGTGGTCGCGCTGCGCGACGACGTCCTCTCGCTCGGCTTCGACGCGACGATCGACACCCGCGAGCGCGGCGGGAACGTCCGCACGCAGTACGTCGTGCGCACCTCGTCGGTCGCCTTCCACCGGATGCTGCGCGAGCTCGGCATCCCCGCCGGGAGGAAGGCGCTGACGTGGTCGGCCACCGCCCTCGGCTGGGTCCTCGACCTTCCCGCGTGGATGCGCGCGCACTTCCTGTCGGCGTTCGCAAGTGCGGAGGCCACGACGCCCTCGCTCGTGGACGGCCGGATCGTCAACGTCGCGATCAAGCAGGCGGGCATCGAGCCGCACGCCATCGACTTCGTCGCGCGCCTTGCCGAGTCGCTCGGCTTCCGGACCGGCACAAGCTTGAGCGGCCCGGCCTACGCCGGCGTCAGGACGTGGGTCGTTCACATCCTCGGCGGCGAGGCCGAGCAGCTCCGCTTCCATCGCGAGGTCGGCTTCTGCCGCGCCATCGAGAAGCGCCGCGCCGCGGCGGCGGTCCTGAGCGTCGCCGCGCAGCGCGCGGAGATCGTGCGGCGCCGCGTGGACGCCATCGAGGAAGGGCGCGCGCGCGTTGCCGCCGGCGCGCCCGTGCGCGACGCGGTGGCGACCACAAGCGACGAGTTCGGTGTCCCGCCGTCGCTCGTGCAACACGGCCTTTACGGCCGTGGGGCTCCGCGGGTGCCGAAGTGGTTCCGGGCGCCGCCGGACTTCAGCAACGAGATCGCGTGGCTCGCAGTCCGTTCGGTCGAGCTCGCCGGGACGGCCGACGTCTACGACGTCGCGACCCGCGACGGCGCACAGAGCTTCGTCGCGAACGGGATCGTCGTCCACAACTGCGGCAACAAGGCCGTCCGGACTCCGCTGCTCGCGGACGAGCTCCGGCCGGACCTCCCTCGCGTCATGGACGAGATCGTCGGGCGGATCTCGTTCGGCGTCGGGCGCAGCGCGGGCGTCAAGGCCGACCACGCGATCCTGGACGAGATCCGCGCCACCGACTTCTCGCTGCAGCGCAAGCTGTACGACCTCGCCTCGGACCAGCTCGGGGCCGTCGGTGCCGGCAACCACTTCGCGTGCCTGTTCGAGGACGAGAACGGCTTCGTCTGGGTCGGCGTGCACTTCGGCTCGCGCGGGTTCGGCCACAGGACCGCCTCGCACTTCTTCGGCGACAAGGGCGGCATGGAGGCGCCCCCGACGCTCCTCCACGACAAGACCGACCTCGGCCAGCAGTACATCCAAGCGATGGACCTCGCGGCCCGGTACGCGTTCGCCGGCCGCGACGTCGTCGTGGACGCCATCCTCGAGATCCTCGGCACGCGTCCGGTTGACGAGGTCCACAACAACCACAACCAGATCTGGCGCGAGACCCACGATGGCGAGGACTGGTGGGTCGTGAGAAAAGGCGCGACGCCCGCGTTCCCCGGCCAAAGAGGCTTCGTCGGCGCGACGATGGGCGAGCCGTCGGTGATCGTCGAGGGGACCGAGCAAGCGCGCGGTGCGCTCTACTCCACCATCCACGGCGCCGGGCGCGCGATGTCGCGCAACGCCGCGGCGGGGAAGCCGCGGAAGCGGTGGCGGAACAACGTCCGGGACGACGAGACCCTCTACAAGACGCGGGAGGAGGCGCTGGCGGTGCCGGGCGCGACGAAGGCGCGGTCGGTCCGGGTTCGTGAGGGCGGCGCGATCGACTACGTGCAGGTCAGGGACGAGCTGAGGCGCAAGGGCATCGAGCTCAGAGGCGGCGGCGCCGACGAGGCCCCGGGCGCGTACAAGCGCCTGCCGGACGTCCTCAAAGCCCACGAGGGCACGATCAGGGTCCTGCACACGCTCACGCCGATCGGCGTCGCGATGGCCCGGCCGGACACGTTCGACCCCTACAAGGACTGACCCGCCCCTGTCACCCTGAGCCGCGCGACGATGACCGCGCTGTACGTGCACGCGGCGATCCTCTGGGCGGCCTTCTTCGGGATCATGGCGGCGCCGCCGCGCTCGCTCCTGCTCCGTCGCTCCAAGCAGCTGGCGGCGCTGACCTTCACGGCGCTGGTGATCGAGTCGTTCCGCGGCTATGGGATCTACTGAGCGGCCTCGAGGTCCTCGCGGAGCGAGCGCGCGTCCCCGAGGTAGACGTGCTGCGTCCGGTGCGCGTCGGGCGCGTAGTAGTGCATGAGCACCCGGATGACCTTCGGCAGCGACCCCGGCACCGGGACCTCCTGCGCGCACAGCAGCGGCACGCGCTCGAACCCGATGTTGCGCGCGGCGACGGCGGGGAACTCCGCGTCGAGGTCGTCGGTCAGCGTGAAGATGCAGCTGACGACGTCGTCGGGGATCAGGTCGTTGCGCCGCATGATCTCGCGCAGCAGCCACTCGGTCGCGCCGAGGATGGCCTGCGGGTCGTTGCGGTCGACGGAGGACGCGCCGCGAAGGGCGAAGAGGCGCATGCGGAGGCGGTTCTATCAGGCGGGGCGGCGCAGCCGGGCGAGCTCGGCGCCCGTGATGCGCCGCGCGCGGCCCGGCGGGAGGTCGCCGAGCCGGAGCGGGCCGAACGCGATCCGCTGCAGCTCGAGCACCCGGTGGCCCACCGCCTCGCACATCCGGCGGACCTGCCGGTTGCGGCCCTCGTGGATGGTGATCTCCAGCACGTCCCGCCCGTCGCGGCGCACGCGCGCGGGCGCGGTCATGCCGTCCTCGAGCTGCACCCCCTCGCGCAGCCGCCGCACCGCGCGATCGGAGACGGGGCCGCGCGCCACCCGCACGCGGTACGTCTTCGGCACCTCGAACCGCGGGTGGGTCAGCGCGTTCGCCAGCTCGCCGTCGTTCGTCAGCAGGATCAGGCCGGTGCTCTCCGCGTCGAGCCGGCCGACCGGGTACAGGCGCGCGCCCCGCGCATCGACGAGATCGATCACCGTCCGGCGGCCGTGGGTGTCCTTCGCGGTGGACACGACGCCCGCCGGCTTGTGGACCGCCCACACGACGCGCTCCTCCGCCCCCGCGACCCGCCGCCCGTCGACCGTCACCGCATGCCCCTCCCCCACGTCGCGCGCCGGATCGGTCACGACCTCGCCGTCGACGGTCACCCGCCCGTCGCGCACGATCTCCTCCGCCGCCCGCCGGGAGGCGACGCCCGCGTGGGCCAGGTACTTCGCGAGCCGCATACCCTGGAAGTGTGGACCTCGCGCTCCTCGAGCAGACGCTGGCGGCCGCCGGTGAGCCGCGCTTCCGCGCCCGGCAGGTGTGGGAGTGGACCGCGCGCGGAGCACGTGGCTACGACGAGATGACGAACCTCCCGGCGGCGCTGCGCGCGCGGCTCGCCGATGCGGTCCCGTTCAGCACGCTGACCCCCGTCCACGAGGCCCAGTCGCGCGACGGCACCCTGAAGGTCCTCTTCCGCACCGCCGACGGGCGCCCGGTCGAGGCCGTGCTCATGCGCTACCGCGACGGCCGCCGCTCGCTCTGCCTGTCCTCGCAGTCGGGCTGCCCGCTGACGTGCACGTTCTGCGCGACCGGGGCGATGAAGTTCGGGCGGAACCTGACTCAGAGCGAGATCCTGGACCAGGCGCTGCACTTCCGCCGCAGCGAGGACGTGGACCACGCGGTCTTCATGGGCATGGGCGAGCCGCTCATGAACCTCGACCACGTGCTCGCCGCCGCCCACCGGCTCCCCGACCTCGGCATCACGCATCGCCGGACGACCATCTCGACCGTCGGCTGGCTGCCCGGCATCGACCGCCTGACCGACGACCCCGCGCCGATCCGCCTGGCGCTCAGCCTCCACGCCCCCGACGACGCCCTGCGCTCGCAGATCATGCCGGTCAACGAGCGGTATCCGCTGGCCGACGTCCTCGCCGCGTGCCGGCGCTGGCACGAGCGCAAGCACCGGCGCGTCTTCATCGAGTACGTGATGCTCGCGGGCGTCAACGACCGCTACGAGCGGGCCCTCCAGCTGGCCGAGCTGCTCGGCACGGACGTCTTCAAGGTCAACCTCATCCCGTACAACCCGACGGGAACGGTGTACGAGGGGTCGTCGCCCGAGGCGATCGCCGCCTTCAGGGCGGTGCTCGAGGAGCATCGCGTGCCGGTGACCGTCCGCCTCACCCGCGGCCGCGACATCGACGCCGCGTGCGGCCAGCTCGCCGCCGCGTCCGCGTGAACGGGTACGTCCTCCACGGCCTGCGGATCGCGTCCGAGCTGCCGCTCGGCGACGAGGGCCCTCTCGACCGCGATCCGGAACTGGAGATCCGCGCCGGCGCGGTGGGCCCGGCAGCCGGCGACCCGCTCGCGTCGTTCCCGTACGGCGGCGAGCCGTTCTACACGCTGCACCGGGACGGCGGCGCGTGGGTCCTGGACGTCGCCGTGCTGGGGATCCGCGCGCGGATCGAGGAGGACCTGAGGACGGTGACCGTCTCCCCGGGCCCGGACGGCGACGCGCTGGCGGGGATCGTCGCGGTCGGGGCGATCCTCGGCCTCCTGCTCGACCTGCGCGGCGACACCGCGCTGCACGCGAGCGCGGTCGAGATCGACGGCGCCGCCGTCGCGTTCGTCGGGCCGTCCGGCGCGGGGAAGTCGACGCTCGCGGCGCTCACGTCGGCGGCGGGCGCGGGCCTCATCACCGACGACCTCCTGCGCGTGGAGCTGCGCGAGGGCGCCGGCGCGATCTGCCACCGCGGCGCGGCCTCGCTGCGGCTGCGGCAGCACGCGGTGCAGGTGGCCGACGAGCCGCGCGTCGTCGAGGCGGTCGAGACCGCGGATCGCCGGCTGGCGGTGCGGCTGCCTCCCGCGTCGTCCGCCGAGCTGCCGCTGCAGGCGATCGTGGTGCCGGCGCTGATGCGCGGCGCGACCGACGTGGCCGTCGAGCCGCTGCGCGACAGCCGGGCGGTCGCGGCGCTGGTCGGCGTCGGCCGCTTCGCCGGCTGGCGCACGCGCGAGGGCCTTACGAGCCAGTTCGATCGCGCGGCGCGCCTCGCGCAGCACGTCACCGTCGCACGGGTGGTGGTGCCGTGGAAGCGGCCGGTGCCGCCGCGGCTCGGCGCCGAGGTGCTCGCGGCGCTGCGCGGCGCGCTCAGTCTGCCGCGGTCGTAGCGGGCGCCAGGCCGGCGCGGGCCTCTCCGGCGCGCAGGAGGCGGTCGCGCAGCTCGCCCTGCTCCTCGGGCGTGGGGTCCCATTGGCTGGCATCCGGCAGGTCGTCGAGCGCGGTGAGCCCGAAGAGCTTGAGGAACAGCGGCGTCGTCCGGTACAGGATCGCGCCGAACTGCGACCGGCCGGACTCCTCGATCAGCCCGCGCTCCAGCAGCGTCGCGGTGGCGGACTCGGACGCGACCCCCCGGATCCGCGCGACCTCGGGCCGCGAGACCGGCTGCAGGTACGCCACGATCGCGAGTGTCTCGGCCTGCGCGGGCGAGAGCGGCGGCGTGCGCGGCTTCGCGAGCAGCCGCCGCGCGGCGGGCTCCGCGACCGGATCGGTCGCCAGCGTCCACCCGCCCGCGACCTCGCGCAGCACCAGGCCGCGCCGGCCCTCCGCAAATTCCTCTAGAAGCTCCTCCATCACCGGCGCGAGGTCGTCGGGCCAGACGTCGCACGCCGAGGCGAGGTCCTCGGTCGCGACCGGCTCCGGCGAGAGGAAGAGCAGCGCCTCGACGACGCGCGACATCTCGGACCGCGGGGTCATCGGGAGGCTCCGGCCGAAGCGGCCGCGGTGGGGGCCGCAGCGGCCGCGGTGGGGGCCGAAGCGGCGGCGCCGCGCGGCGCCTCGATCGCGATCTCCCCGAACGGCTCGGCCTGCCGCCACGTCGCCTCGCCCTGCTTGTACATCTCTAACAGCGCGAAGAGGGTGACGCAGACGGTCACGCGGTCCGCGCCGCGGACGGCCTCGTCGAACGTCGTCGCGCCGCGCCGCAGCAGCCGCCGCAGGACCTCGAGCCGCTCGGCCACGCTGACCCGCACCTGCCCGAGGTGCGTCACGTCGACCTTCGGCGGATGGCGCAGCAGGCCGCCCAGCGCGGCGCCCAGCCGCGCCGGCGCGTAGACGCCAACCGGCAGCTCGTCCAACCCGCCCCGGCGCAGCCACGCCGGCGGCGGCGCGGACCGGTACCGGACGCCCTCCTCCGCCTCGAGCAGCGTCCGCAGGTGCGCGGCCGCCGACCGGTACCGCTTGGCCTCGATCATCCGCGCCAGCAGCTCCTCGGCCGCCTCGGTTGGCTCGACGTCGAGCAGCTCGTCCTCGGCGCGCGGCAGCATCAGCCGCGACTTCAGCTCCAGCAGCGCGGCGATCAAGACGAGGAACTCGGTCGTCGCCTCGAGGTCCAGCTCGCCGCGCGCCTCCAGGTGGTCGAGATACGCGAGGACCACCTCCGCCAGCTCGACCTCGAGCAGGTCGACCTCCTCGCGCAGCACGAGCGTCAGCAGCAGGTCGAACGGCCCGGTGAAGACCTCGAGGTCGAGCTGCAGATCGGCGACCGCGGACACGGACGACGGAGGCTAGCGGCCGTGCAGGACGCCGCTCGGGGGCCCGACCCCCATCGCCCGGCGCACGTCCCGCAGCGTCTCCGAGGCGAGGGCGCGCGCCTTCTCGGCGCCCTCGGCGAGCACGGCCTCCAGCCCCGCCTCGTCCGCGCGGAGCTCCTCGTAGCGCTCGCGGACCGGCGCGAGCCACGCCGCCACCTCGCCGGCGACCGCGACCTTGAAGTCGCCGTACCGGGCGTCGGCGAACTCCTCCTCGATCGCCGCCGGGGCGACGCCGCGGACCGACGCGAGGATCTCGATCAGGTTCGTGATCCCGGGCTTCGCCTCCGAGCGCCGGATGACCGGCGGGTCGTCGGAGTCGGTGACCGCCCGCCTGAACTTCTTCTCGACCACCGAAGGCTCGTCGAGCACGTACACCGTGCCCTGCGCCGTGCCGCCGGTCGTCGACATCTTGCGCTCGGGCTCCTGCAGGTCGCGGACGCGCGCGCCGACCTCCGGGATCCGCCCCTCCGGCACCACCAGCAGCTCGCCGTGGCGCGCGTTGAAGCGCTCGGCGGCGTCGCGCATGAGCTCGATGTGCTCGCGCTGGTCCTCCCCCACCGGCACCTCGTGCGCGCGGTAGGCCAGCACGTCCGCCGCCATGAGGACCGGGTACATGAGCAGGCCGGAGGACACGAGCTCGCGCTGGCCCACCGACTTGTCGCGGAACTGGTGCATGCGCGTCAGCGACCCGAGCGCGGTCACGCTCGACAGCAGCCAGCACAGCTCGGCGTGCTCGTGGACGTCGCTCTGGCGGAACAGCACGCACCGCGCCGGGTCGAGCCCGGCGGCGACGAGGATCGCGGTCGTGTCCCACACGCGCTCGCGCAGCTCCGCGGGGTCGTAGGGGACGGTGAGCGCGTGCAGGTCGACGATGCAGTAGATCGCCGGATCGCCGCGCTCCTGGCCCGCGACGTACTGCGTGATCGCCCCGATGTAGTTGCCCAGATGCTTGCGCCCGGTGGGCTGGATGCCGCTGAAGATCCGCATGCGCCGAGGCATCTTGCCGGAGGGCCGCGCGAGGCGTAGGTTGGCCGGATGTCCCAGACAGTCCCCGTCCGCCTCGTCGTCAACGGCGAGGCGCACGAGCTGGAGGTGGAGCCGCGCCTGCTGCTCGTGCACGCGCTGAGAGACCGGCTCGGTCTCACCGGCACCCACGTCGGGTGCGACACGTCGAACTGCGGCGCCTGCACCGTCCACCTCGACGGCCAGGCGGTGAAGTCGTGCACGGTGCTCACCGTGCAGGCCGACGGGTCGGAGGTCACGACGATCGAGGGCCTCGGGTCGCCGGAGAAGCTGCACCCCGTGCAGGAGGCGTTCTGGGAGCACCACGGCCTGCAGTGCGGCTACTGCACGCCGGGGATGATCATGGCCGGCGCGGACCTGCTGAAGCGCACCCCGGACCCCTCCGAGGAGGAGGTCCGCCGGGCGCTCGAGGGCAACCTCTGCCGCTGCACCGGCTACCACAACATCGTCAAGGCGATCCTCGACGCGGCGAAGAGCGGCGACACCGGCCAGGTGGAGGAGCCCGAGCCGTCGCAGGAGGGCCGCGAGGCGGCGCAGGAGTTCGCGTCCGAGGGGCTCGGGGCATGAGCGGCGACGGCGCGCCGGACGGCAAGTGGGTCGGGCAGCGGATCCGCCGCCGCGAGGACCCACCCCTGATCACCGGCCGCGGCCGGTACACCGACGACATCACCCTGCCCGGGCAGCTGTGGATGTCGATCGTCCGCTCCCCGGTGGCGCACGCGCGCATCGGGTCGATCGACAAGAGCGCCGCGGAGGCGGCACCGGGGGTGCACGGCGTCTTCACCGGCGAGGACCTGGCCGGCGACTTCGAGTCTCCCCTGCCGATGGCGTGGGTGCCGCCGGGCATCGAGATCAAGACGCCCGAGCACTGGCCGCTCGCGCGCGGGACGGTCAACCACGTCGGGGACCCGGTCGCCCTCGTCGTCGGCGAGGACCGCTACGCCGTGGCCGACGCCGCCGAGCTGGTCGGCGTCGACTACGACGAGCTGCCCGTGGTCGTGGA
This sequence comes from Solirubrobacteraceae bacterium, assembly GCA_036389485.1. GTDB lineage: Bacteria > Actinomycetota > Thermoleophilia > Solirubrobacterales > Solirubrobacteraceae > CADCVT01. The sequence goes on along the minus strand of DASVPR010000015.1, from coordinate 49,917 downwards.
CATGGAGGCCGCGCTCGAGGACGGCGCGCCGCTGGTCCACGAGTCGCTCGGCACCAACAAGTCGCACGAGTGGTCGCTCGGCACCGAGCCCGACGACCTCGAGGCCGCCTTCCAGCAGGCCGACGTGGTCGTCGAGCAGCGGATCGTCAACCACCGCAGCGCCCCGGCCCCGATCGAGCCGCGCGCGGTCCTGGCCGACTACCGCGCGGGCGACCTGACGATCTACAGCGCCACGCAGATCCCGCACTTCCTGCGGCTGTTCCTCGCGCTCGCGCTGGGGATGACCGAGGACAAGATCCGCGTCATCGCGCCGGACGTCGGCGGCGGCTTCGGCGGCAAGCTGCAGATCTACGGCGAGGAGTACCTGGCCTGCGCGCTCGCGCGGCGGCTGAACCGGCCGGTGAAGTGGGTCGAGACGCGCTCCGAGCACATGCAGGTCACCCACCACGGGCGCGACCAGGTCGACTACATGCGGGTCGGGGCCAAGCGGGACGGCACGATCGTCGCCCTGCACTCGCGGATCTTCGGCGACATGGGCGCGTACCTCATGCTGCTCACGCCGCTGATCCCCGAGCTCGGGGCCTTCGTGATGAGCGGCTGCTACAAGATCCCGGCCGTCCGGGTCGACGTCACCGGCGTCTTCACGAACAAGACGCCGACCGACGCCGTCCGCGGCGCCGGGCGTCCCGAGGCGACGCACATGATCGAGGTCACGCTCGACAAGCTCGCCCACGAGCTCGGAATGGACCGCCTCGAGCTGCGCCGCCGCAACTTCATCCCGAAGGAGGACTTCCCCGCGGAGGTCGCCGTCGGCGTGATCTACGACTCCGGCGACTACCACGGCACGCTCGACAAGCTGCTCACGAAGGTCGACGAGCAGGCGATCAAGGCCGAGGCGCCGGAGGGGATCGTCCGCGGCGTCGGCTACGCGACGTACACGGAGATCTGCGGGCTCGCGCCGTCGCGGATCGTCGGGCCCTCCGGGCTCGGGCTGCAGGCGGGGCTGTGGGAGTCGGCGCTCGTGCGCGTCCACATCACCGGCGGCGTGACCGTCTACACCGGCACCTCGCCGCACGGCCAGGGGATCGACACGACGTTCGCGCAGATCGTGGCCGACCGGTTCGGGATCTCGCCCGAGCTCGTGGAGGTCGTGCACGGCGACACCGGCACCGGGCCGCAGGGGCTGAACACCTACGGCTCGCGCTCGCTGGCCGTCGGCGGCGAGGCGGTCGTGCGCGCGACCGACAAGGTGGTCGCGAAGATCAAGAACGTCGTCGCCAACGCGCTGGAGGCGTCGCCCGACGACATCGAGCTGACCGGGGACAAGTTCGCGGTCAGGGGCTCGCCGGACAAGGGGATGACGCTCGCCGAGGCCGCGGGCGCCGCCTACATCGCGGAGTCGATCCCGGAGGACATGGAGCCCGGGCTCGAGGAGACCGCGTTCTACGACCCGCAGAACTTCGTGTTCCCGTTCGGGGCGCACGCCTGCGTGGTCGACCTCGATCCCGAGACGGGCAAGGTGTCGGTGGTGCGGTACGTCGCGGTCGACGACTGCGGCCCGGCGATCAACCCGATGATCATCGACGGCCAGGTGCACGGCGGCGTCGTGCACGGGATCGGCCAGGCGCTGTACGAGCGGATCCACTTTGACGAGCACGGCAACCTCGTGACCGGGACGTTCGTGGACTACGCGCTGCCCAGCGCGGCGGAGGTGCCGTCGTTCGAGACCGACCGGACGGAGACGCCGTCGCCGGTCAACGCGCTGGGCGTGAAGGGCGTCGGCGAGGCGGGCACGATCGCCGCGTCGGCGGCCGTGACGAACGCGGTGATCGACGCGCTGCGACAGGTCGGCGTGGACTACATCGACATGCCGCTGTCGCCGGTCCGTGTGTGGGAGGCCATCCAGGCCGCGAAGGGAGGTGTGGCGGCATGATCCCCGCGGAGTTCGAGTACTGCGCGCCCGACTCGCTGCAGGAGGCCCTCGGGCTGCTGGCCGAGGGCGGCGAGGACGCCAAGCCGCTGGCCGGCGGGCACTCGCTGATCCCGCTGATGAAGCTGCGCCTCGCGTTCCCGACGCTGCTGGTGGACCTGCGGCGCGTGCCCGGCCTGACCGGCGTGTCGCGGACGGACGGGGAGTTCGTGATCGGCGCGATGACGACCCATTCGGTGGTGGAGCACTCGCCCGAGCTCGGCCTGCTGGCGCGGGCGGCGGGCACGATCGCCGATCCGCAGGTGCGCCATCGCGGGACGATCGGCGGGTCGCTGGTGCACGGCGACCCGGCGTCGGACCTTCCCGCGGTGCTGCTCGCCGCCGAGGGGTCGGTGACGGCCTCGGGGCCCGACGGCGAGCGGTCGATCCCGGCCGGCGAGCTGTTCCAGGACTACATGGAGACGGCGGTCGCCGCGGACGAGATCGTGACGGAGGTCCGCCTCCCCGCGCTGGACGGCTGGGGCTTCGGCTACCAGAAGTTCAACCGGCGGGCCGAGGACTGGGCGATGGTCGCGGTGTCGGCGCTCGTGCTCGCGCGCGACGGCGTCTGCGAGGACGTCCGGATCGGCCTGACGAACATGGGCTCGACGCCGCTGCGCGCCCGCGCGGTCGAGGAGGCCCTGCGCGGCCAGCCGATCGACGCCGACCGGATCGCGTCGGCGGCCGAGCAGGCGGCGGAGGGCACGAACCCCGTCGGCGACCTCAACGCGACCGCGGACTACAAGCGCCACCTCGCGCGAGTGATGTGCAGGAGGGCGCTGCAGGAGGCCGTTGGAGCAGGTTGACGCGCTGATCCTCGCCGCCGGCGCGGGCACGCGATTCGGCGACGACGCGAAGCTGCTGGCCGAGCTGCACGGCCGGCCGGTCGTCGCGCACGTCGTCGAGGCGGCCCGCGCGGCGGCGAGCGTCGCGCGGGTCGTCGTCGTGGTCGGCGCGCGCGGGGAGCGCCTTCGCCCCGCCCTCGCCCACCCCTCCGGCGACGGCCCGCTCGCGATCCTCGACTGCCCCGACTGGCGCGACGGCCAGTCCGCCTCGCTGCGCTGCGGCCTCGCCGCGCTCGAAGGCGCGGAGCGCGTCGTCGTCCTGCTGGGAGACCAGCCGGGCGTGACCGCCGCGGCTATCGACCGCATCGCGGCGGAGTCGCCGGGCACGCGCGCTTCGTACGACGGGCGGCCCGGCCATCCGGCGCTGCTCGGCCCCGAGCAGATCGAAGCCGCGCAGCGACTGCGCGGCGACGAGGGACTGCGTGCCCTTGCGTGGCGTCTCGTCGAATGTGGCGACGTCGCCGACGGGGCCGACGTCGACACGCTCGAGGACCTCCAGGCGCTCCGGGGCAGAGCCGGCGGCCGCTAGGGAGACCGCCGACCGCCCTGCTCCGGGCCTGGTGCGGCTAGTACCTGCCTGAGCCGCGGAAGCCGTAGCCGCCCGTCGTCGGGAACCCGACGAGCAGCACCAGGATCGCTGCGACGGCCGCGACGATCACCGGCAGGCCCAGCGCCGTGCAGAGCCAGAAGACGATGGCCGCGACGAGGATCGCGATCAGAAGACCGATCATGGCGATGTACCCCTTCCTCCGTGTTGGGTGGTGGCAACCTTCTCGATACCCATGAACGCACGGACCGCTATCTGGTTGGTGGGTTGTGCGATCACGCTTGCAGCGGCCTCGCCCGCGGCGGCGCGGACGGTGCCCAGCGCGGAGGCGCTTCACGACGCCCGGGTGTACGCCAAGCACCGCGAGGGCCCGGCGCGGATCTCGTGGGCGGTCGTCGACACGCGCGGCCGGCTGTACGCCCGGCACGGCTCGCGCCACCACCGCTCGGCCAGCCAGACGAAGGCGATGCTGCTCGTCGCCTACCTGCGCCGGCTCGGCCGCCACCCGGTCCCGCCCGCCGTGCACCGCGTGCTCGCGCCGATGATCCAGGTCTCGGGCAACCGGGCGGCGGATCAGGTCTATGGGATGGTCGGCGACGGTGGCCTCGCGAGCGTCGGCCGCGCCGCCGGCATGCGGAGCCTGCGGCTGAACGGCACGTGGTCGGAGGTGGAGATCACCGCCGTCGACCAGGCGCGGTTCTTCCGCCGCTTCGACCGGCTCGTCCCGCGCCGCCACCGCGCCTACGCCCGCCGCCTCCTCTCGTCGATCGTCCCGGCGCAGAGCTGGGGGATCCCGCGCGCCGCCCGCCGCCACGACCTGAAGGCGTTCTTCAAGGGCGGCTGGCGCGAGGGGCTCGTCAACCAGGGCGCGCTGCTCGAGACCGGCGACCGCCGCCGGCTCGCCATCGTCGTCCTGACCGACGGCGTCAGCTTCCCCTACGGGACCGCGACGATCGAGGGCGTCGCGCGGCGGCTCCTCCGCGACACGCGAAGCCGCCGCGACCGGGCGGGCGACCGCGCCGCGTGGCTTGCGACCGAGGCGGCGGCGTGGCGCGGCGAGGGCCGCCCGCCGGAGTCGGGGAGCGGCGCGGTCGTCTGGGCGGCGCCGCTCCTCGCGGCGCCGTTCCTCACCCTGCGACCGTGACGCGGTCGCGGCCGTCGCGCTTGGACGCGTAGAGCGCGCGGTCGGCGGCGCGGACGAGGCCGAGCGGCTCGCTCGCGTGCGGCGGGCAGGCGGCGACCCCGGCGCTGACCGTCACGCCGAGCTCGGTGCTCGTCGCCGCCACCCGCGCGCGGAGGCGCTCGGCGACCTCCACCGCGTCGGCGGCGTCGAGCCCCGGCAGGATCACCGCGAACTCCTCGCCGCCGTACCGCGCGACGATGTCGCCGAGCCGGACCTCCGCGACCAGGCAGCGGGCGACGTCGCGCAGCACGTCGTCGCCGGTGAGGTGGCCGTGCGTGTCGTTGAGGACCTTGAACCGGTCGATGTCGAGCAGGACGAGCGACAGCGGCGCGTCCGCGCGCACCGCGCGCGCGAACTCGCGCGGCAGCGTCTCGTCGAACGCGCGGCGGTTGGCGACGCCCGTGAGGCCGTCGGTCGCGGCGGAGCGCCGCAGCCGGTCGACCAGCCACGCGTTCGCCAGCGCCAGCGCCGCCTGCGAGCCGTAGCGCTCGAGCATCGAGACCACGCGCCGCTCCAGCCGCGACCCGCGGCGCAGCGCGTGCTCGCAGACGAGCACCCCGACCGTCCGCCCGTCGGCGTGCAGCGGGGCGAGGACGAGGTTCCCGGGATCGGGGAGCAGCGCGTCGAGCGCCGGCTCGTCCTCCGGCGACAGGCCGGAGACGAGGAGCGGCTGCGCGCTGGCGGCGGCGTGGCGCAGGGCGCCGTCCGCCCGCACCGCCGGACCGCCGTCGAGGCCGAACGGCACGAGACCGCGCCCCGAGAGCAGCTCGAGCTCGCGCTCGCGCGCCGCGAAGAACGCGATCCGCTCGAAGCCGAAGTCGTCGGCCACCGCGTCGACGAGCGTGGCGGCGACGGCCGCCGGATCCTCCGCGCGCTCCAGCCGCTCGGCGAGCCCGCCCAGCGCCTCGAGGTCGTAGCGGCGCCGGCGCAGCTCGCGCTCGTTCACCGCGCCGAAGCTCGCCGTCGCGATCGCGACGAGCCAGTACGCGATCGCCTGCCCGATGAGGACCCGGTACGAGAGGTCCCCGACGGTGACGCCCGCGCCGCCCGGCGGCTCGAACAGCCCCGCCTCCTCGCCGTGGAACACCGCGAGCAGGAGCAGCGTGTGCCACAGCGCGAGCTTCAGCCCGGTGCGGAACGACGCGAGCAGCGCGACCGCGACCAGGTGGAAGAGCACGATGAACCGCAGCGGCCCGTCCGGCTCGGCGAGCAGGTACGCCGCCCACGCGAGGAACACCGCGTCGAAGACGACGAGCGCACCGAAGAGCGGCAGCGCGCGGCGCGAGACGAGCCGCCAGAGCCCCTCGCCCGCGAGCGCGATCCCGAGGTAGGCGCCGGTGATCTTCAGCGCGACCGAGAACGGCTCGCGGCCCAGCTCGGGCAGAGCGGCGCAGGTTCCGAGCACCGCGGCCGCGGCGAGCAGCCGGAAGAACCGCATGTACCGCATGCGGTCGGCGAGCGGGACGAGCTCGTGCGTGGCGTCTGCGGTCCGGACCCTCATTCGATCCCTCCGAGGCGAAGCGGCTTGGGGGCGCCCGCGCCGTCAACTCCGGACGGGAGGCGAAGCGGGGTGAACGGCAGGTCGATCTCGCGGTGCACGGGCGCGAGCGCGAGCTTCGGGTCGCGCTGGTCGATCCGGTGCTGGGCGGTCAGGAACACGCCGATCAGGAGGATCAGCACCATCGGGAACGCCGCGCGCTTGCCCGCGTCGACCGCCACGTCGCGGATCGCGTCGACGACGCGCCGGACGACGCTGCGGTGGTCGGTGCCCTGCGGGCTCTTCCCGGCGCCGGCGCCGATGCCGGAGCCCAGCGGCCCGGCCGCCGCGTCGGCGCCTCCGGGCCCGCCGGCCGCGCCGGGCCCTCCGGGTCCGTCGCCCTGTGACCCGCCGCGCGAGCCGGGCCCTCCGGCCGGGTCGCCGCCGGGGATGCCGCTCGGCGCCGCCGCCGGCCCACCGCCCGGGGTGCCAGGCACGCCGCCGGGCGTGCCCGCGTGCACCGGCGGCTCGTCGCCGCCGGGGCCGGGCTCGTCGCCCGGTCCGTCGCCGTCTCCCGGCAAAGCCGTCGCCTGCCACGTGAACGTCGCCGCGGCGCGATCGGGCCGCTCGGGCAGGTCCGCCGCCGCGGTGGCGGTGAAGCGGTAGGTCGAGGCCTCGCCGTCCTCGGCGCGCCACGCGCGCCCGCCCTCGTCGCGCGCGAACTCGGCCAGCGTGCCCGAGAACACCTCGTCGCCGCTGAACCCGCGGCACCCGTCGAAGTCGCCGCCCGTCCCGCGCTCGACGACGAGGAAGACCCGCGAGGCCAGAGTCGATCCGTCGACCCGGCCCGCCAGGCGCACGGCGCCGGCCTCGTCGCCGCCGAAGCGCACGCGGATGCAGCGCGTGATCGACCGGCCCGGCGACAGCGCGGCCAGGGCGAACAGCGGCTCGCCGCCGTCGTCGTCGGTCACGCCGACCGACGCCATCGAAGCGGGGACCACCGGCTCGTCGCCGTCCCGGTCGCGGTCGCGGACCGAGGCCCACGCCAGGGGCAGCGCGACGAGCAGCACGAGGACGGGGAGCGCCTGGACGAGCCGCCGCACCTAGAGGCTCCAGACCTTGCGGGCGAGCAGCAGCGCGAGCAGCAGCCCGCCGCCGCCGACGAGGAGCACGGCCCAGATCGGCTGGCTGAGCCACGCGACCGCGTAGCCCGCCTTCGGCAGCCGCAGCACGACCTGGCCCATCGTGCCGCGCGTCGAGACCGCCCAGCGCTCGGTGCCGCTGTTGGCGTCGCCGCGCGTCACGAACGTCCAGCGGCCGTCCCGCTCCAGCCGCCGCGACACGACGCGGTGGGTCAGCAGGCGACCGTTCCCGGGGCTGTGGAAGCTGACCACCTCGCCGACGTGCGCCTCGCGGGGCGGGATGTCCTTGGCCACCAGGAGGTCGCCGGTGCGGATCGCCGGCGCCATCGAGTCGCTGTGCTCGACCAGGACCCGGAAGCCCAGCGGCCGGGCGAGCGCCGCGGCGAGCAGGACGACCAGCGTCACCGCGCAGATCGCGGTCAGCAGAGCGTGCAGCAGGAGCCCGCGCACGCGCGGGCGCGGAGCGGAGGGGGCGGCGACAGTCGGCGCGAGGGAGCTCACGACGCCCCCGTAGTCGGCCGCTCGACGGAATTCTCAAGATCGGGAGAGCTAAGTCGATCAAAGCGACTGAGCCGCAGTCGTGGATCGACGTCCCCAACCTAAAAGAGCGGCTGCGTCACCCCCGGGAGGAGGAGTTCCCACATGGATGCGCACGTGCGCGAACCCAAGCTGGACCGCAAGACCAAGACCGCTCTGATCGTGTTCCTCGTGGGCGTGATCGCCTCGGTCGTCGGCCTCGCGACGTGGTCTGCCTACAGCAGCACCACCAGCAACACGAACAACCAGTTCCAGACCGGCTCGGTCGTCCTGAGCGACAACGACAGCGGCACGGCCATGTTCAACATGACCGGCGCGCGGCCCGGCGACACCGTGTCGAAGTGCATCACGGTCACGTACACCGGCACGCTCACGTCGAACGTGACGCTGTACGGCACCGGCACCGCCGGCAACGGCCTCGACGCGTACCTCGACCTCAAGGTCACCCGCGGCGGGTTCTCGAGCAACACGCCCGCGAACATGGCCTGCTCGGACGGCGGCACCGGCTCGACCTTCCAGCCCGACTCGGTCACCTACAGCGGCGGCAACGGCGCCGGCGCCAACGGCGTGCTGTTCAACGCCCGGATGAACCTCTACCCGACGAGCTGGGCGACCGGCATCCTCGACGCTCCCGGCGGCACCGCCGAGGCGTGGACGAACCCCGAGCCCCACGTCTACAAGTTCGAGGTCACCGTCGCGAACGACAACAACGGCGCGAACAAGAACCACACGCAGACGTTCACGTGGGAGGCGCGCGACGCCTAGGCGTCGCATCGCCCCCCACGCAGTCCCGACGCTCTACGCCGCCGGCTGGGTCTCCTCAGCCGGCGGCGGCGTCTCTGCCTCGTACTCGAGCAGCACGCCGTCGAGCAGCGGCGCCGGGCTCACGTCGGTCGAGTAGCCGAACCGCCCGGTCAGGCCGTTGACCGCCTCCGGGGTCCACGCGACCCCAGCGGGCACCACCGCGCCGCTGTAGTCGCGGCTGCCGGTCCCGCCCCAGTCGCCGTCCTTGATCAGCGAGGAGAGCGCGCCGTCCGCCACGAAGAGCTTCGCGTTGTTGGAGCCCTTCGCCAGGGCGTGCGTCCACGTGTGGGCGCGCACCGCGCGGATGCACGTGTCGTCGGTGTCCTCGAAGTCGATCAGCGCGTGGGCGCTCAACGACGCCACCGTCTGCTTGATGAAGTCGGCGGTCGAGAGCGCCGAGGCGTCGTCGAGGCGCTGCCACGACGTCGAGTCGACCTTCGTGCCGTCGTCGTTGAGCAGCGTCCCCGAGCCGAGCGCCGAGCCGTTCGGCCGCAGCGCGCGGACGTGGCCGTCGCCGATCGGGTAGTCGGCGGCGTTGCCGGTCAGCACGAGGTCGTCGTAGCTCGCCGTGAAGCTGTCGTACTGGTTCGTGCCGAGGTAGACGTTGTAGAGCGGCTCGGCCCGGTTCGAGCGGACCAGCAGGTTGCCCTGCGACGCGCCGTCGACCGACCAGGTCGCGGACTGCCAGGCGGTCGACGCGTCGTGGCGGACGTCGATGACGTACCACTGGCCGGCCGAGACCGTGCTGTTCCCGTACACGACCGACGTCGAGCCGGTCGCGGCGGAGCGCAGCGTGAGCTTCAGGCGCTTCGACGAGGCGTCGTAGCCGAGGCGCAGCGTCGAGCGCGGGCTCTCGTAGGTGTCCATGCCGAAGAGCTGGGTCACGTTCGACGACGGGAGCTGGTCGAGCCGCAGCGCGAAGCGGCCGCTCGCGGCGTAGGGCGCCGGCACGCGCGACCACATGAACCAGCCGTAGCCGTTGGACTTCGCCGCCGACACGCGCAGCGCGTACGCGCCGGTGCGAGCGTCGCTCGGGTAGGAGACGCCGGTTCCCGACGCCATGACGGTGCTGACATGGAATCCCCGCCGCCCGTGCTCGAAGCCCGTCAGCGCCTGCGCGTCGAGGCTCGTGGAGCACGCCTGGGCCGGCGCGGCGCCGACCGGCGTGAGGACGGCCGCGCACAAGGCAGCGGCCACGAACGACTTCCTTCTGGACACGGACCCTCCGGGGTTGGTAAGCGCGATTCCCGCGTTTTCCTTCGGGGTGATCATCGGCTCTGGCGGGCGCGTCGGCCTTCGAACATTCGTCCAGTGCACCCAAAAATGGCTCAGGCTCGGGGGATTCCGGCCGAACGGGCCGCGCGATTGCGCCTGCAACGGGCCAGGAACGGGTTCCTGCATGCAAAGAGGAAAGCTCCTTCACCCGCTGACCGCTGCGGGGTCGACATGTTCTACGGAAAACACAACGGCCGCAGAGCGCTACGGTGCGCCCTGTCCGTCATCAGCGACCCCGGATGACGCGGGAGGACGAGGGGGTCCGATCAAGGAGGATCGATGCGCCTTCGCCTCACCCTCGCCGCGTTCGTGGCCGCCACAACCGCCGCGTTCTTCGCTCCCGCCCCCGCCGGCGCCACCGGCGGCTGCCCCGACGGTATGACCCCGGTTCCCGCCAGCTTCGTCCAGAACGGGAACAAGAAGGACAAGGACCCGAAGGACGGCATCGTGTGCGGCAAGCCCGCCCCCGAGTGCATCCCCGCCGGTCAGTGCCCCGGCGGCCCCGACGTCGACCTCTACGGCATGCCGCTGCTCGGGCTCGACGGCAACTGGTACTTCGTCACCGACAACTCCTACTAGCCACCGAACCGGGCCGGTCGCCCACGCGGCCGGCCCGTCGCGCTACTGCGGTACCTCGTACTCGATCAGCGCGCCGTCGAGGGACGGCGGGTTGGAGGGATTCCCGGTGGCGCTCCAGTAGCCGAACCGCCCGACGAGCCCGTTCAGCGCCGACTGGCTCCACGTCGTGGCGGGCGTGATCGCCTTCGTGAGGTCGCGGCCCGCCTGGTGCATCCATTCGCCCTGGTAGACAGTGCTCTGGGCGGTGCCGTCGTAGATGCGGAAGCCCGCAGTCGTCGACTTGGATCCGCCGGTATGCCACGTGATGTAGGTCGCAGCAGCGCGGATGCACGTCTCGGTCGTGTTGGCGAACGTGATCTCGGCATAGCTGTTGGCGTTGAGGACGTTCTGCGAGATGTAGTCCGTGATGCCGATCATCGGAAGCTCGTCGAGGCGCTGCCACGAGTTCGCGTTCAGCGCGGTGCTGTCGTTGTTGATGAAGTTCGAGCCGGCGGGCGTGAGGTTGCCCATGCCGTCCGGCTTGAGCCCGTAGACCCTGCCGTCGCCGAGCGGGTACGCCGACGTGCCGGCCACGAGCATCAGGTCGTCGTAGTAGGCCGTGTACGTGTCGGCGCCGTTCGTCCCCAGTTGATGGTCGTAGACCGTGGTGGCCGTGGAGGCCACGCTCACGGACGGCTGCGCGACGCCGTCGAGCCGCCAGGCAAGCTGATGCGTCGCGGTCGACGGGTCGAACCTGACGTCGATCACGTACCACTGGCCCGCCGCGAGCTGGACCGAGGACGAGGACGTCACCGTCGTGTTGCCGCTCAACGCGAACGCGAAGGTCTTCGACGCGCTGACGTACTTGAGCGTGGCGGCGGTGGACCCGACGGTGGTCACCGCGAAGAGCTGGCCGACGTTCGCGGTGGGGAGCGTCTCGAAGCGGATGGCGAACCGGATCGTCTCGGTCGCCGGGAGCGACTGGTTCCACCAGCCCAGGTAGGCTGAGCCGCCGACCGGGGCCGCCTTCAGTGCGTACGCGCCGGAACGAACGGTCGTGGTCTGGATCGACGTCGCCGCGGCGTTGCCGAACCCGAAGATGTTGTCCGAGTGCGCGTTCTTGCGGCCGTTCTCGAAGCCGGTCAGGTAGGCCGGGATGAGCGTCGTGTTGGGGCAGGTGTTGTACGACGCCGCGGTCGAGAACGTGCTGCCGCTGTTCTGGGCCGTCGACGAGTAGGCCGACAGCGTCGCGCCGGTCGTTGCGGCGGCCACGATGAGCGCCGCCGCGATCAGGAATGCCTTGAATCCACCCGCCATGGCCGTCGTTCCGGTTGGTCGGCCGCTCCGCGCGCGGGTTGAGAGCGCGCGCGATCGGCCGGGACGCCCGGTTCTTGAGCTACGGCCGAGGTTCGCCGCCCGTCGGGGCCGGGTACGCGCCTCGCGATGGCCGAACCGATCGACGAGACCCCGACCACGCCTCTCGACTACGCCGCGATCAACGCCACGTGGGGCGCGCTGCTCGCCGGCGTGCTGCTCAGCACGCGCGGGGACGCGCCGCCGGCGGGCGAGCTGCCGGTCCTCGGCCTCGCCACGTTCGCGCTCAGCAAGGCGCTGGCGAAGGAGAAGGTCGGAGCCTGGGCGCGGGCGCCGGTGGTCGACGAGCGCGAGGGCCGGCCGAAGGGCAGCCGCCTGCGGTTCGCCGTCGGCGAGCTGGTCACCTGCACCCGCTGTCTCGGCACGTGGAGCGCGCTCGGGCTCGTCGGGCTGCGGGTCGCCCGCCCGCGCGAGGGCCGCATCGTCTCGAGCGTGCTCGCCACCGCCGCCCTCAACGACTGGCTGCAGGCGTCGTTCTCGGCCACCACCTCCCGCGCCGACACCGCCAAGAAGCTCGCCGGCGCGCCGCTCGAGGAATGGCCCTCCGCCGAGCGCTTCGCCCGCTAGGCCGCCGCCGGCCCGCCTTCCTGGCCGCCGTCGCCGCGGGCGTCCTGGCCGGCGCCGTCTCGGGCCAGACGCCCGCCGAAGCTCGCCTCGGCGCCCGCGCCACCGATCCGTCGGGCGCGGAGTGGGCGGTGCGCGCGTGGCGTACGGGGCGGGACGCCTGCCTGCAGGCGGGGCGTGTCAGCGGCGGCGCGCTCGTCCGCGACGCCGGCGATGGCCGCCACCGTGTGCTGCGCCGCGGCGACCGGACGGTCTGCCAGGACCCGCGGTCGACCTCGGGCGAGTACGCCGCGCTCGCGGTCGAGCGGTTGGTCGACGACCCCGCGGCGCCCACCCGCTTCGTCCGCACGGTCGTCGCGGGCTTCGCCCCTCGCGGCACCGCGTCCCTCACCGTGCGCGGCGAGGCACGCGCGATCCCGGTCGACCCGGCGACGCGGACGTTCCTCGCCGTGCTCGACGGCGACGTGCGGGTCGCCGAGCTCGCCATCCGCGTCGGGAGCCACACGCGCGACCTCGGGGCGGTCGACCAGGCGGGCGAGTCGATCGCCGACGGATCGCTGTCGCGGCCGATCGAGGTCCCGGACCCGCTCGGTGGCCCGCCGTTCGCGCTGTTCGCTACGCGACCGGCGACGGGAGCGAACCGTGCACCGAGGCCGGCCGCGTGGTGGCCGGCGAGGTCGGCGCGTACGAGTCGGCGTGGGGCAGCTTCCAGGACGTGCCGCGTGCGCGGAGCACGACGTCGTTCGAGGACGACTGGGCGCCCGGCGTGCCGGCGGGGCCGGAGTCGGGCGTGTGCTTCACGGGCCGGGCCGGCGAGATCCAGAGCATCGTCCAGCGCTACGACGACCGCGTGGCGCTCATCCGCGGGACAGCCGCCCCGGAGGTGGAGGCGATCGAGCTGCGGACGCCCGACGGCAGGCGTCTCCCGGTGACGCTGCGCGACGGCGTCTACCTCGCCGCCCTGGCGTCGCCCGGCCGGCTCGGGGAGCGCGCGACGCTGGTCGCGACGTCGCGGGGCGGCGGCCGGTACGTGCAGCGGCTGGCGCTCGGCTCGCAGGACGTCCCGAACCGCTGGTCGAGCTACGGCACGCTGCGCCGCGGCCGGGTCCTCCGCGTGCTGTGGACCGGCGGCTTCGAGCCGTTCGCGGGCGTCGAGGTGCGCCGCTCGGCCCGCACGCTGGGCGTCACGATCCTCGAGCGCTTCCCGCCGTCGTTCGGCCCGGAGGGCCTGCCGATCGGGATCCCGGCGATCGCGATCTCCAAGTGCGCCGACGTCGTGCTCGACGCGCCGATCGGCCACCGCGTCGTGACGACGGGCCGCAACGGGAACCGCCCCCGGCGGGCCACGCCGATCGATCGCCTCTTCTTCGTCGCGGGCCGGAGGCCGCGGTGCCCGCGCGTCCGGCCCGGCGAGCGTCTGCTCGGTTAGACGAGCCTCACCGCGCGGCGCTCGCGCTTGCCCTTCCGGAGCACCACGACGTCCGACCCCAACACCTCTCGCGGCTCCGGCCAATCCTCGAGGACCTTCTCGTCGCGCGCGTAGAGGCCCCCGCCCTTGATGAGCCGTCGCGCTTCGGAGAGCGATGACGCCAGGCCCGCCGCGACGAAGAGGTGCGGCCAGCTCGCGAACGCGTCCCCCTCCACCTCGATCGCCTCCGCCTCGCCCTCGCCCGCGAACATCGCGCGCGTCTGCTCCTGCGCCCGGCGCAGGCCCTCGGGCCCGTGCACCATCTCGGTCAGGTGCTCGGCGAGCGCGCGCTGGGCCTCGCGCGTCGAGGGATCCGCCGCCTCCAGCTCCTCGATCCGCTCGGGCGCGAAGAGGGTCAGGCGGCGCAGCAGCATGCCGACCTGGTCGTCGGCCGTGTTGAGGAAGAACTGGTAGAAGGCGTACGGGGACGTGCGCTCGGGGTCGAGCCAGACGGCCCCCTCCTCCGACTTGCCGAACTTCTGCCCGTCCGCGCGCAGCAGCAGCGGCGTGGTCATCCCGAGCACGCGCGCGTCGCGCGTGCGCCGGATGAACTCGATCCCGGAGGTGATGTTCCCCCACTGGTCGCTGCCGCCGATCTGCAGCCGGCAGTCATAGCGGTCGAAGAGCTGCTGGTAGTCGTAGGCCTGCAGCAGCATGTACGAGAACTCGGTGAAGGTCATCCCCTCGCCGTGGACGCGAGCGCGGACGGACTCCTTCGCGAGCATGTAGCCCATCGGGAAGTGCTTGCCGACGTCGCGCAGCAGCTCGATCGCGGTCAGCGGCTCGAGCCACGCCCGGTTGTTCTCGAAGACGGTGTCCTCGCCGAGCAGCCGGCGCATCTGCGCCTCGTGCAGCGAGGCCCACTGCCGCACGACCGCCTCGTCCTGCAGCGCGCGCTCCGTGCTCTTGCCGCTGGGATCGCCGATGAGCCCGGTCCCGCCGCCGGCGAGCGCGATCACCCTGAAGCCCGCGTCGCGGAAGCGGCGCATGGTGATGATGAGCTGCAGGTTGCCGACGTGCAGCGACGGCGCCGTCGGGTCGTAGCCGGCGTACAGGGTCAGCCCCTCGGCGTCCTCCAGGCCCGCGGTGTGGTCCTGGACGAGGCCGCGCCAGACGAGCTCGTCGAAGAGCCTCACAGCGGCTGGCGGATGACGGGCCGCTTGGCCGCGCCGGCCTCGTCCAGCCGCCGCACCGGCGTGTCGTACGGCGCGTTGCGGGCGATCTCGGGGTCCTCGCGCGCCTCGCGGAGGATCGACGCGATGGCCTCGGCGAACTCGTCCAGCGTTTCCTTCGTCTCGGTCTCCGTCGGCTCGATGAGCAGCGCCTCGTCGACGAGCAGCGGGAAGTAGACCGTGGGCGGGTGGAACCCGTGGTCGAGCAGGCGCTTGGCGAGGTCGAGCGTCTTGATCTGCAGCTCGCGCTTCATCGGCGCGCCGGACAGGCAGAACTCGTGCAGGCAGCCGCGCTCGCCGAAGGCGACGGGCAGCAGGTCGCCGCACTCCTGCCGCAGGCGCGCGAGCAGGTAGTTCGCGTTCAGCACCGCCGTCTCCGAGGCGTCCTGCAGGCCCTCGGCGCCGAGCGAGCGGATGTACGCGTAGGAGCGCACGAACGTGCCGAAGTTCCCCTGGAAGCCGCGCAGGCGCCCGATGGACTTCGGCGCGTCCTCGGTCAGCGCGAAGCCCTCGGTGCGCTTCACGACGCGGGGCACCATCAGGTACGGCTCGATGCGGTCGGACACGGCGATCGGCCCGCTGCCCGGCCCGCCCCCGCCGTGCGGCTGCGTGAACGTCTTGTGGAGGTTGAAGTGGACGATGTCGAAGCCCATGTCGCCCGGCCGCGTCCGCCCCATGACCGCGTTCAGGTTCGCGCCGTCGTAGTAGAGGATCGCCCCGACGTCGTGGACGATCTTCGCGATCTCCTCGATGTTGGGGTCGAAGAGCCCGAGCGTGTTCGGGTTGGTGAGCATCAGCAGCGCGACGTCCTCGTCGGCCTTCTCGCGCAGGTCGTCGAGGTCGACGCCGCCGTGCTCGTTCGTCCCCACCTTCACGACCTCCAGGCCGGCCATCGTCACCGTCGCCGGGTTGGTGCCGTGGGCGGTGTCCGGGGTGAGGACCTTGTGCCGCGTCTGGCCGCGGTCCTCGTGGTAGGCGCGGGTGAGCAGGACGCCGGCGAGCTCGCCGTGCGAGCCCGCGCTCGGCTGGAGCGAGACGTGCGGCAGGCCGCTGATCTCCGACAGCGCTCGCTCGAGGTTCCACATCAGCTCGAGCGCGCCCTGGGCCCGCTTCGGGTCCTGCAGCGGGTGCAGCCGCGCGTAGCCCGGCAGCGCCGCGACGCGCTCGTGCAGGCGCGGGTTGTGCTTCATCGTGCACGACCCGAGCGGATAGAAGCCGGAGTCCAGGTCGAAGTTGCGCTTCGACAGGTTCACGTAGTGGCGGACGATCTCGGGCTCGGAGACCTCCGGCAGCCGCGGCGCCTCGGCGCGCCGGAAGCGCGGCGGCAGCAGCTCGTCCTTCGGCCGCTCGGGGACGTCCAGCTCGGGCGCGACGAACGCACGGCGCCCCTCCCGGCCCTTCTCGAAGATCGTCAGCGTGTCGCTCACGCGGGCACCTCCACGCGGCGGCGCTCGGCGGCGACCGCCGCGCCGAGGACGTCGGCGAGCCGGTCGATGTCCGCGCGCGATCGGCGCTCCGTGAGCGCGACCAGCAAGCCGTCGTCCAGGGCCAGGCCGGGGTTCACGCCCTGGTCCTGGCAGCGAGCGATCACACGCTCCACCGGCGCGTCGAGCCGCACCGCGAACTCGCGGACCACCGGCTGCTCGTGCAGCAGCTCGACGCCGTCGAGCGCCGCGAGCCGCTCGCGCGCGTACGCCGTGCGCTGCAGCAGCAGCTCGCCCAGCTCGACGATCCCGCGGCGGCCCAGCCAGCTCAGGTAGACGACGCCGCCAAGCGCGTTCAGCGCCTGCGCGGTGCAGATGTTCGACGTGGCCCGCTCGCGGCGGATGTGCTGCTCGCGCGTCTGCAGCGTCAGCACGAACCCGCGCCTGCCGTCGACGTCCTTCGTCTCCCCCGCGATGCGCCCGGGCATCCGGCGCAGGTAGGCCTCGGTGGCGGCGAAGAACCCGAACGACGGGCCTCCGTAATCCAGACGGTTGCCGAGCTGCTGGCCCTCGCCGACCGCCACGTCCACCCCGCACTCGCCCGGCGGCTTGAGGATCCCGAGCGTCAGCGGGTCGACCTGGGCCACGACCACCGGCTCGTCCACCGCCAGCGCCTCGACGTCCTCGACGGCGCCGAGGAAGTTGGGCTGCTGCAGGAACACGGCGCTCGTGTCGCCGTCGATCGCGTCGTGCCACGCGTCGCGGTCGGTCACGCCGTCGCGCAGCGGGACCTCGGCGACCTCCATCTCGTAGCCGTGCGCCATCGTGCGCAGCGTCTCGCGGCTGTGCGGATGGACGCCGGCGCTGATCACGAACCGGCGCCTGCCGTTGGCCAGCTTCGCGAGGTACCCGGCGGCGCCGAGCGCGGAGGGCCCCTCGTAGACCGAGGCGTTGGAGACCGGCAGCGCCGTCAGCTCGCTGATCGCCGTCTGGTACTCGAACATGACCTGCAGCCCGCCCTGGGAGATCTCGGGCTGGTAGGGCGTGTAGGGCGTCAGGAACTCCGAGCGCTCCATCAGCATGTCGACGATCGCGGGGACGTAGGTGTCGTACATGCCGGCGCCGAGGAACGTGATCTCGTCCTCGGTCGACGTGTTCTTCGCCGCCAGGTCGCGCAGGTGCTCGTACACCGCCTGCTCCGGGAGGCCCGCCGGCAGGTCGAGGGGCCGCCCGAGGCGAACCCCCGCCGGGACCTGCCGGTCGAACAGCTCGTCGATCGAGCCGACGCCGATCGTCGCGAGCATCTCGCGCAGGTCTTCGGGGGTGACGGCGGTGTAGCGGCTCATTCCAGGGTCTGCACGTACGCGGCGGCGTCGAGGAGCCCGTCCTTCTCGGCCGGGTCGGAGAGCTTGACCTTCACCAGCCAGCCCTCGCCGTACGGGTCGTCGTTGATCGTCTCGGGGGCGTCGCCCAGGGCGATGTTGACCTCGACGATCTCGCCGCTGAGGGGCGCGATGACGTCGGAGACCGCCTTGACCGACTCCACCTCAGCGTACGACTCCCCCGCCGTGACGCCGGCGCCGACCTCCGGCGGGTCGAAGAAGACGACCTCGCCCAGCGCGTCCTGCGCGAACCAGGTGATCCCGAACGTCGCCGTGTCGCCGTCGAGGCGCACCCAGTCGTGGTCCGGGTGGTACAGCAGGTCGTCGGGGTACGAGGCGTCGGCCATCTAGCTGCTCTCCTGGGGTCGGTACAGGGGCTTGGTCTCCACGCGCGCGGGCCGGACCTTCCCGCGGACGTCGATCTCGATGCTCGTGCCGGCCTCGGCCTTCTCGGCGGGCAGGTACGCCATGCCGATCCCGACCTCGAGCGACGGGCTCATCGTGCCGCTGGTGACGACGCCCCCGCCGACGACCTCGTTGCCCTGCCGGGCGATGCCGCCGCCGGTCAACACGAACGGCGCGAGCTTCTCCCGCGGGCCGTCGCCACGCACCTTCGCGACGGCCTCGGCGCCGATGAAGCCGGTGTCCTCCTTGCAGCACCAGCCGAGGCCCGCCTCGATCGGCCCGCGCTCCTCCATCAGGTCGTTGCCGTAGAGGTGGAAGCAGACCTCGAGGCGCAGGGTGTCGCGCGCGGCGAGGCCGACGGGCGCCGCGCCTCCCTCGACCAGCGCGTCCCACACCCGCGTCGCGTCGCCGGGTGGGATCAGAAGCTCGACGCCGTCCTCGCCCGTGTAGCCGGTGCCGCACACCAGCACCTCCGCGCCCGCGACGCGGAGGGTCGCGGTCTTGAACCTCGCCGGCAGCTCGCGCTCGGCCAGCTCCGCGACGATGCCGCGCGCCTCGGGACCCTGCACCGCGAGCATCGCCAGCTCCTCCGCCCGGTCGACGACCTCCACGTCACCCGCATGGCGGCGGAACCAGGCGAGGTCCTTCTCGTGGTTCGAGGCGTTCGTGACCGTCAGGTAGCGGTCCTCGTCGAGCCGGTAGGTGAAGAGGTCGTCGAGGACCCCGCCGTCCTCGCGGCAGAGCACGCTGTACTGCGCTCCGCCGACGCCGAGCTTGCCGACGTCGTTCGAGAGCAGCCGCTGGAGCAGCGCCTGCGCTCCGGGGCCGCGCGTCTCGATCTCGCCCATGTGGCTGACGTCGAAGACGCCGCACGCGCTGCGCACCGTCAGGTGCTCCTGCCGGACGCCCTCGTACTGGACCGGCATGTCCCAGCCCGCGAACGGCACCATCCTCGCCCCGGCCTGCACGTGACGCTCGTGGAGCGGCGTGCGCTTGAGCGTGTCGGCGGGCGTGGCCATCAGCCCGCCGAGGCTACCAACGGGTCCCGCCGTCGGACCCTGCGCTCGCGCAACAGCGAGGCGACCGTCCCCGTGCCGAGGATCGCGGCGATGACGGGCAGGCTGATCTCGGGCCCGATCTTCCCGACCAGCTCGCCGAGCGCCATCTTGGTCCCGATGAACGCGAGCAGGGCCGCGAGCGCGGTCTTGAGGTAGTAGAGCCGCTCGACGAGGTCGGAGACGAGGAAGAACAGCGGCCGCAGGCCGAGCAGCGCGAACGCGTTGGCGGCGAAGACGATGTAGGCGTCGTCGGTGATGGCGAGGACGGCGGGCACCGAGTCGATCGCGAAGATCACGTCGACCACCGCGATCGCGGCGAGGGCGGCGCCCGCGGCGGGCAGCTTCCCGCGCAGCCTCTCCACGACGCCCGCCTCGCCGGCGTGGTCGTGGCGGTGGCGGAACATCCGCCACGCCGTCCACAGCAGCAGCGCCGCGAACACGAAGCTCACCCAGCCGAAGGCGTGCAGGACGGCGGCGCCCACGACGATGAAGATCAGCCGGAGGAACAGCGCGCCGACGATCCCGTAGGTCAGCAGCCGGTGGCGCTCCGCCGCCGCGACGCCGAAGCTCGTGAAGACGAGCAGGAAGACGAAGACGTTGTCGAGCGACAAGCTCTTCTCGACCAGGTAGCCGGCGAGGTAGGCGGTCGCGTCTTCGCTGTCGCCGGTCGCGAGCAGGACGCCGAAGAACGCGAGCGAGATCGCGATCCACGCTGCGCTCGCCGCGGCGGCGCGCCGGGCGGACATCTCGCCGCGGAAGACGGCGAGGTCGACGGCCAGCAGGACGGCGATGGCGAGGATCAGGGCGATCCAGGACATGGGACGGGCTCCTTCGCGGGTTGATGGTCACAACGCGCGAAGGTTTCTCCGCCCCTGCAGGGGGCCGCGGGCGCCGGGCCTTCGGGAGGCCGTGCTGACGTTCGCCCGCCGTCGGGATACTTCCCTTCGACTCCGTCCAGGGTAGCGCGCGGGCGGCGAGGTCAAGGGCCGCCGCGGAGGACGCCAAACGCGATGCTGAACAGGATCATGTGGGCGAAGATGATCCCGACCTCGGCGCCGAGGACGATCGCGACGCCGCGTGCGTCGACGCCGGCCGCGAGGCAGTAGAGGACGACACCCTCCGTGGCGGTGAACTGCACCGCCAGCCCGGCGGCAACGGGCAGGATCACGAAGAGGACCGCGCGGCCGACCACCTCCCTGACCAGCTCCTCGGCCTGCGTGCGTACGCTGACCAGCTCCTCGGCCTGCGCGCGGGGAGCGCCCCGAGCGACTAGGAGGTCGGCCAACCGGGGCGGAGCCTCCGGCAGCCGACGCAGGCCGGCTCCGAGCAGCGTCGCCAGCTGGATCAGGAGGCCGATGGCCAGGACCGGCATGAGGCCGGCAAGGGCCGAGAAGAAGGGCTCCGAGACGCGCCCGTGGACGTCGAACGCCCGCAGCCCCCACTCGATGCCGCCGCCGATGAGGACCGCGAAGACGATCCCCATGACCCCGAGCGCGAAGGCGACGACCGCGAGCAGGACCATCGCGGTGTCACCGGCGGCCCACCGGACGAACCGCTCCGCGGCGCGCTCCTCCAGCCGCGCCCTCGCCTCCGCGTACCGTCCCCGGAGCGACACGATCACGACTCTACTCCGCGCAGTGAGCGTTGCGCGGACGAGACGGCTGAGGGCGCGCGGGCAGCGCTAGCTGTTCTGCGAGTCCTTGGTCCGGTAGACGTGGCAGAGCAGGTCGGTGAGGAGCTCGTCCAGGTCCTCGCGTGACGCCACCTTCAGCAGCGACAGGTGCTCCGCCAGTTCGTCCGTGGTCATCTTGGCCGGCTTCTGCATGAAACCGACCCTCTCAGGGTTCGAGGACGGAAAGCAATCCCCGAAAGTGGTGATCTTCCTAGCGATGATCGTCCAGTTTGCGGCGCGTCGCCGCCGGCGTCTCAGCGATCCCGCAGGAAGGGCGGGATGTCGATCTCGTCGTCGCTGATCTCGAGCGAGGAGCGCTGGCGGTCGTCGAGGCGGACCTCGCGGTCGCGGCGGCCGGTGCGCAGCTCGTCGCGCACCGCGCGCGGGCGACCCGCGCGATCGAAGCCGGTGGCGATGACCGTGACGCGGACGTCCTCGCCCATCGTCTCGTCGATGACCGCGCCGAAGATGATGTTCGAGTCGCTGCTCGAGGCCGACGCCACGATCTCCGCGGCCTCGTTGACCTCGAAGAGGCCGAGGTCGCGGCCGCCGGTGATGTTGAGGAGCACGCCGGTCGCGCCCTCCACCGACTCCTCGAGGAGCGGACTGGAGATGGCGGTCTTCGCGGCCTCCGCGGCGCGGCTCTCGCCCGAGCCCATGCCGATGCCCATGAGCGCCGACCCGGCGTCGGACATGATCGTGCGCACGTCGGCGAAGTCGAGGTTGATGAGGCCGGGGATCGTGATCAGGTCGGTGATGCCCTGCACGCCCTGGCGCAGGACGTCGTCCGCGAGCCGGAACGCGTCCAGGATCGATGTGCGCCGCTCGACGATCGCGAGCAGCTTCTCGTTCGGGATGACGATCAGCGTGTCGACGACCTCGCGCAGGCGGTTGATGCCCTCCTCGGCCTGGCGCGTCCGCTGCGTCCCCTCGAAGCCGAACGGCTTCGTGACGACGCCGACGGTCAGCGCGCCGATCTCCTCCTTGGCGATCTCGGCGATGACGGGCGCGGCGCCCGTGCCCGTGCCGCCGCCCTCGCCCGCGGTGACGAACACCATGTCCGCGCCCTTGAGCGCCTCCTTGATGTCGTCGCGCGACTCGTGCGCTGCGCCGGTCCCGACGTCGGGGTTCGCGCCCGCGCCGAGGCCCTTCGTGAGCTCGTGCCCGATGTTGAGCTTGATGTCGGCGTCGCACATCGCGAGCGCCTGCGCATCGGTGTTGGCAGCGATGAACTCGACCCCTCGCAGGCCGGCGTCGACCATGCGGTTGACCGCGTTGGTGCCGCCACCGCCGACACCTACGACCTTGATGACGGCGAGATAGCTGCCGCTGGATTCCATGTTGGCGTCCGACCCTTGAGTTAGCGTTGAGGGTTTCCAGCCCGACAGGCCCCGGAGGGCGCAAGCCACGGTATGCACGGGCAACGACGAAAGTCAACGCGGAGTCTAGCGGTGCAACGACAGTTGCAGATCGCGCAACCCTCGACATGAGCAGGAGAAACGCGATCCTGGTGCATTCAAGCTCGACTCGAACTTGAGGGTTCGCGGCGGGTGCTCATGGCGTCGCTCCGGCGGTCTCCTCCCCGCCCCCCACGGCGGGTGTCGTGGCGGTCGTGGCCGGGTCGGCCTGGGGCGTCACGCCGGGCGCGGGCGCGCCGGTCGTCGCGCCGGGCGCGAGCTCCTCCGCGGTCGCCTCGTCCTCCTCGTCGTCGATCGGCGCGAGACCGCCGGCGGCGCTGCGCGCCGGGACGCGCACGTCGACGTACGTCGCGCCTTCCGCGGTCGGGTCGGCGAGGACGCGGGCGGCGGCGGCCCACTTCCGCTCGAGGTCGGCGGCGGTGCCGAAGTAGAGGTCGGGGCCGTCGGCCATCCGGACGGTGAGGCCGCGCGGGCCGGAGAACGCGCGCTCGGCGCGGCGCAGGAGCGGCTTCGGCGCGGCGCCCAGCAGCTCGAGCACGTCGTCGGCGTCCTTGTCGTCGATCATCGGGAGGTCGTCGGGCGCGGTGGCGCCCCGCAGCACGGTGCCGCCCGCCGTCACCGGGAGGCGGGCCTCCCCCTCGCGGACGACCGCCACCGGCTCGCGCTCGACGACCTCGATCCGCAGCGCGTCGGGGAAGTCGCCCTCCACCTTCAGGTCGCCGACGGTCGGGAACGACTCGACGGCCTGCCGCAGCTCGTCCTCGCGGATGTGGAGCGTCGTCATGTCGCGGGCGACCGCGCGCAGCGCCGCCTCGATCTTCGGGGCGTCCGGGCCGCTCGCGCCCGTGATCGTGACCTCGTCGACCGCGACCAGCGACGAGTCGCGCAGCCAGAAGCCGGCGGCGACGAGGAGGACGACCGCGCCGGCGGCGGCGAGCAGCCACCCGCGGCGCGGGAGGGTGGACAGGCGGCGCATCCACGGGCGTGCTTCGCCGCTCGCCCCGCGATTCCTCCCCCGCCCGCGACGCGCGCCTCAGCGCGCCGGCGCGGCGCCGTTCCCGTTCCCGTTCACCGCGGCGCGCGACTCGAGCACCGAGTCGACCAGCCCGTACTCCACGGCCTGCTGGGGCGTGAAGAACCGGTCGCGCTCCATGACGTCGTGGACGTCCTCGATCGAGCGGCCGGTGTGCTCCGCGTAGATCTCCTCGGTCCGCTCGCGCAGGGCGAGGACCTCGCGGGCGTGGATCTCGATGTCGGCGGCCTGGCCCTGGAACCCGCCGGACGGCTGGTGCAGCAGGATCCGGCTGTTGGGCAGCGCGAACCGCTTCCCCTTGGTCCCGCCGGCGAGGAGCAGCGACCCCATCGACATCGCCACACCGACGCACGTGGTCTGGACGTCGGGCTTGATGAACTGCATCGCGTCGTAGATCGCCAGGCCGGCGTAGACGACGCCGCCCGGAGAGTTGATGTAGATCGAGATGTCCTTGTCGGGGTCGTCGGCCTCGAGGTGGAGCAGCTGGGCGACGACGAGGTTCGCGACCTGGTCGTCGATCGCGGTGCCGATGAAGACGACGCGCTCGCGCAGCAGGCGCGAGTAGATGTCGAACGAGCGCTCGCCGCGCGAGTCCTGCTCGACGACGACGGGGATGAGCGGCATGGCTAGAACCCCGCCGGCGGCTTCGTGATCGGCGCGTCGCCGGCCAGCCAGCGCAGGACCGCGGAGCGCGCGAACCGCCACTCCTCCCCGATCCTGCGGGCGGGGATCTCGCGCGACTCGGCGAGCTCGCGCGCGTCGTCCTCCTCGACCTGCAGCAGCTCGGCGAGCTGGGTGAGCGTGAGCACCTCTCCCTCCGGGGCCGGCGTGAACGAGTGACGGCCGGTGGCCATCGCCTCCTCCCCCGCCTCGATCACGACGCGGCGGAGCCGGTCGGTCGCGCCGGGGTCGACGTAGCGGGCGATGAGGCCGGTGACGATGTCCTGCTTCGACGCCTTCAGCTCGAACGCGGCGCGATCGAGCCGCTCGGCGTGGGCGGACGGCAGGCGGACGTACAGCGGGGTGCGCGACATATCGTGATATCACGATAGCAGCGCACCCGCCCGCTGTCTAGACCGGCTTCGAGTAGCCGATCCGCAGCAGGTTGCCGCTCGCGGTGAACGTCCCGGCCGTGGTCGCGCACCGGACGCGGACGTGGAGGTCGCCGTTCGAGGCGACGTAGCTCGAGAGCGTCCCGCCCACGACGACGTTCGCGAGGAGCACCTCCGTCGTCCCGACGGTGCGCGTGTCGATCGCGACCCAGCGCGCGTCGGCGAAGCGGTACACCTCGACGACCTGCGTGCAGCTGCGCGAGCTCGCACCCTTGTACGTGACCTTCAGGTCGCGGAGCGTCGCGGGCACGCCGGTGAACGTGCCGTACCAGGCGGTCTGCCGGGTGCTCGACGTGGTCGAGTTCACGCGATAGAGCGCCGTGTCGTCGGCGGCGAGCGCGGAGACGGCGCCGCTCGCGAGCGTCCCGCTCTGGATCGTCGCCCGCGCGGGCGCCGCGGTCACCGAGGCGTACGTCGGCGTCCACCGCACGGGCGCGCCCGCGCCCGCGAACTGCAGGTGCCCGTGGTAGCGGCCGGAGTACGGCCGCAGCGGGTCGCCGGTGAAGCCGAACCAGGCGTTCGCCTCGTTGAGCGCCTTCGCGTCCCCGCGCAGCTTTGTCATGATCTGCGCCGGCGTCAGGCCGGTGCACGGGCCCGCCGCACCCGCCTCGCCGAGGCACAGGGCCACCGCGCCCGCGACGTGCGGCGTGGCCATGCTCGTCCCGGAGATCGTGTTGTAGCCGCCGCCCATCCACGTCGAGCGGATGCACGTGCCGGGCGCGGCGGTGGTGTGCGCCTGGCCGGCCGCGGTGGCGGCGAAGTTCGAGAAGCTCGCGGTGCGGTCGTCGGCCTCGCCCGCGCGGCACGTGGGCGCGCCGCCGGCCGCGCCGTTCAGGCCGTCGCTGTCGCTCATCGCCGTGACGGTGAGGACCTCCGGGTACGCCGCCGGCGTGTCGGGGTTCGTCGCGTAGTCGAAGTCCCAGCCGTCGTTGCCGGCCGCGACGACGTATGTGACCCCCGCCGCGATCGAGGCGCAGATCGCGCGGTGCTCGGGATCGGTCGTGGTCGCGCACGTCTCGACGGGGGCGCCCGGGCCGCCGAGGCTCATGTTCGCCACCGCGACGTCGTTCGACGGATCGGCGTCCGTGCGCGTCGAGGTGACCCAGTCGATGCCGCAGATCACCTGCGAGGCGGTGCCGCTGCCGGCCGCGTCGAGGACCTTCGCGGCGAAGATCCGGGTGCCCGGCGCCACGCCGACGACGCCCGCGCCGCTGTTGCGCGCCGCGATCGTGCCGGCCACGTGACTGCCGTGGCCGTTGTCGTCGTCGGGCGCGGCGCCCGCGGTGACGCAGTTCTTCCCCCCGGCGACGACGAGGTCGGGGTGGTCGAGGTCGACGCCCGTGTCGATGACGGCGACGTTGACCGAGCTCGCGCCGCGCGCGGTCGTCGTCGTCGCGGCCTGCATCCGCTTGACGCCCGTCGGCACGGTCTCGCCGGCGGCCAGCGCGCCCGTGGCGTGGACGCGCCGGTCGGGCGCGACGAGCGCGACCTCGGGGTCGGCCTTCAGGCGCTCGACCTGGGCGGGCGTGAGCTTCGCGGCGAAGCCCTTGATGGCCCGGCCGTAGCGCAGGCGGCTGGCGAAGCCGTGCCGCCGCTCGCGCGCGGCGGTCTCGGCGGCCGGGTCGGCGACGCCGTCCTCGTAGACGACGATGTACTGGCCGGGGATCGTCTCCGGCGTGCGCGCCGCGGCGGCGGCCTCGCCGGCCGGGACGCAGAGGATCGTGAGCAGCGCCACGAGGGCGCGGCGGGGGAATCGCGACAAGGTTCTCTTCTTCTCCGGGGGGAAAACGACGGGCGACTGACTCGTAGTCAGTCGCATCTCCGACTGTTTCGGCAGGAATTAGCGCGGGCTTGAGACCAGGCGGAGCGCGAGCGCGTCAACATCGCCCGCGCCCAGCGCGAGCAGGACGTCGCCCTCGCGCAGCAGCGGCGGGAGCGCCCGCTCCGCTGCGCGGAAATCGGGAAGCCAGAGCACGGTCTTGCCCTCCCCGGCGTCCGCCGCGGCCTCCGCGATGAGCCGCCCGGTGACGCCCGGGAAGTCCTCCGCGCGCTCCCGCGCGGGATAGACCTCGAGCACCCCGACCACGTCGGCCGTGGCGAGAGCCGTGCCGAATTCTCGGGCGAGATGGTGCGTTCGCGAGTAGAGATGGGGCTGGAAGACGGCGACGATGCGGCCCACCCCGGGGTGGGGGTGGGGGCGGGCGCGCGCCCATTCCCGAGCCGCCTCGATCGTCGCCGCCACCTCCGTCGGATGATGCGCGTAGTCGTCGACCACGCATGCACCCGTCGCGGTCTCGCCGAGGACCTCGAACCGCCGCCCGGCACCGCGGAAGGTGGCGAGCGCCGCCGCGGCCTCGTCCCGGTCCGCACCCGCCAGCACCGCGGCCTCCAGCGCCGCCGCGGCATTGCGCCGATTGTGCTCGCCCGGCACCGCCAGAGGCGGCCCCTCCCACGCCGCGAAATGGACGGTGGCGGCCGCCGCCGAGGCGGCCCCTCCGGGCGGCGCCGCCGAAGCGGCCCCTTCGCGGAGCGCGAGGACCGCCGGATCGTCGGCGGGAAGCACGGCGCGGGGCGCGCCCGCGAGGAACCGGCGGAACGCCTCGTCGAGCTCGCGCCTCGACGCCCACTCGGTGTGATGGTCGAGCTCGACGTTCGTGACCACGGCAACCTCGACGTCGAGCGCGAGGAAGCTGCGGTCGGACTCGTCGGCCTCCACGACGAGCCACTCGCCGGCGCCCCAGGCGGCGTTCGTCCCCGTGGTCGAGAGCGTGCCGCCGATGACGTAGGCGGGATCGAGGCCGCAGGCGAGCAGCGCGTGGGCGACCATCGAGGACGTCGTCGTCTTGCCGTGGGCGCCGGCGACCGCGATGGTCCGCTTCTCGCGCGTCAGCTCGGCGAGCAGGTCGGCGCGCGAGAGCACCCGAAGGCCCCGCTCACGCGCGGCGACGACCTCCGGGTTCGACGCGGGGATCGCGGTCGAGACCACGACCTCGACGTCGTCGCCGGCGGGGACGTTCGCCGCGTCGTGCCCGACGACGACCGCGATGCCGGCCGCCCGCACCGGCTCGAGGTACGGGGACTCGGCGCGGTCCGACCCGGTGACCGCCGCCCCGAGCGCCCGCGACACGATCGCGTAGGCCGACATCCCCGCCCCCGCGATGCCGACGACGTGGAGCCTGCGGCCGCTCCAGGCCGTCATGCCGAGGGCGTCGCCGTTCCCTCGATGACCGGCCGCACGATCGCGGGCGCCTTCGGCATCCGCCACGACTCCAGCTCGAGCCGGAAGCCGCCGCTCGCCAGCGCCGCCGCCGTGTCGCGGTTGCAGTTGCACCCGTGGCCGAGCGCCTTCCACGGGCCGTGGAGGCGGTCCTGCCACTTCGCGGTCTTCGGGTCGTCGGCGCGGACGTGCTCGAGGAACAGCAGCCGCCCGTCCGGCTTGAGGACGCGGCGGATCTCCGCGATGGCCCGTTCCTGGTCGGGCACCGTGCACAGCACGAGCGTCGAGACGACCGTGTCGAACGAGTCGCCGGGGAACGGCAGGTCGTGCGCGCCCGCGCCGATGACCTCGCCCTGCGTCAGCTTCGCCCGCAGCCGCTTCGCCATCGGCTCCTCGGGCTCGGTCAGGACGAGCTCGGTGACCTCGGGGCCGTAGTGGTCGAGGTTCAGGCCGGTCCCGGCGCCGATCTCGAGCACGCGCCCGCGCGCCCGGCCGACGACCGCCCGCCGGTGGTCGCGCAGCCCGGCCTCCTCGGTAGAGCTCATCATCCGGTCATACGTCGCGGCGAAGATCCGGCCCCGGACGCTCATGCCCCGGATCCTCTCGCAGCGGCGACGAGTTCGCGAGCGATCGCGGCGGCGGCGTCCGGGCGGGCCAGCGCGCGGGAGGCGACGGCCATCGACGCCAGCCGCGCCGAATCGCCCATGAGCGCGTCGACCTCCCGCCGCAGCCGGTCCGGCGTCACCTCGGCGTCCGGCACCACCACCGCCGCGCCGGCCCGCTCCATCCAGCGCGCGTTGCCGGTCTGGTGGTCGGCCGTCGCGTGCGGGTACGGGACGAGGATCGCGGGCGTCCCGTGCGCCGCGATCTCGAAGACCGAGCCGCCGGCGCGGGCGATGCAGACCTCCGCCGCCAGCAGCGCCTCGCCGAAGCGGTCGAGGTAGGGCTCGAGCGTGTAGTGAGGACCGGGGACGCGGGGGCGCAGCGCCTCGAAGTCGCGCCGGCCGCAGGCGTGGAGGATCCGGTAGGGCGCGTCCGCGAACGCCTCGATCGCCGCCTCGTTGATCGACCGCGCGCCGAGCGACCCGCCGAACACGAGCACGCACCGCTCGCCCTCGCCGAGGCCGAAGCGAGCCCGCGCCGCCCCGAGATCGGTCGCCGGCGGCGGCACCGGGCGGCCGGTGACCAGGAACTTCGCGGAGTCACGTCCGGCGATCGGGAACGCCAGGCACACCCGCCGAGCGAACGGCGCGAGCAGGCGGTTCGCGATCCCGAGGTGGCTGTCGGCCTCGGCGAGCACGAGCGGCACGCGGCGCAGCACCGCAGCCATGCCCACAGGCCCGGCGACGTAGCCGCCGCCGCCGAGCACGGCGTCCGCGCCCTCGGAACGCAGGATCCGCGCGGCCGCGAGCGTCGCGCGCGCCGCGAGCGCCCCGGACGCCGCCGCCGAGAACGGGTTGGAGCGCGAGAGCCCGCGCACGCGGATCGGCCGCAGCTCGAAGCCCGCGGCCGGGACCAGCTCGGCCTCCGCCCGCTCCCCGCCGACGAAGACGACGTGGTGGCCGTCAGCCCGCAGCGCTTCGGCCACTGCGAGCGCCGGTACGACGTGCCCCGCCGTCCCGCCGGCTGCGATGACCACCCGCATTCCCGGATCCTGTCGCACGGACCACCTTGAGGTCGCTGCGCCCGCCGTTGGCGACGTTGAGCAGCAGCCCCATCGACGTGAGCAGCACGAGCAGCGACGACGATCCCGACGAGATGAACGGCAGCGGGACGCCGGTCAGCGGCGCCAGGCCGAGCACCGTGAAGACGTTCAGCAGCGCCTGGCAGAGGATGAGCGACGTGACGCCGGTCGCCAGAAGCTGCGCGTACGGGCCGCGGGCGGTCTTCGCGACGCGCAGCCCGGCGAACGCGATCAGCCCGTAGAGGAACAGCAGCCCGACGACGCCCGCGACGCCGAGCTCCTCCCCGATCACGGCGAGGATGAAGTCCGTGTGCGCCTCGGGCAGGTAGAAGATCTTCTGGACCGACTCGCCGAGGCCGCGCCCGAACAGCCCGCCGGACCCGAGCGCGATCTGCCCCTGCACCGACTGGAACCCCGCGTCGCCCGCGTGTGCCCACGGGTCGAGGAACGAGATGAGCCGCTCGCGCCGGTAGGGCGCGGTCATCGCGAACATCGTCACCAGGCCCATGGCCGATCCGCCGAGGATCGCGAGCACGCGCACCGGCATCCCGGCGGCGATGACGAGCGACGCGATCGCGAACGAGATCACGAGCGCCGTGCCGAGGTCGGGCTGCGACGCGATGAGGATCGCCGCGCCGCCGACGACGACCATCAGCGGGCTGGCGATCTCGCGGACGCTCGTCACGATCTGCGGCCGCAGCGCGAGCAGGTGCACCGCGTAGAGCACGAGCGCGAGCTTCATCAGCTCCGACGGCTGGAACTGCACCGGGCCCGCGCCGAGCCAGCGCGTCGCGCCGTTGACCTCGACCCCGACCCCCGGGACCTTCACGAGGAAGCAGAGGAAGAACGCGACGCCGAGCAGGATCGGGGTCGCGCGGCGGACGACGTCGAGGTGGATCCGCGTGGCGACGTGCAGCGCGACGAACCCGAGCGCGCCGTAGGCCAGGTACTTGACGAGATACGTCGTGCCGTCGCCCTGGCCGGCCAGCAGCGTCCGCGCGCTCGAGGCGCTGTAGACCATCACCGCGCCGCCCGCCAGCAGGCAGAGCGTGGCGGTCAGCAGGATGCGGTGCTCGATGGACTGCTCGGCAGCCCGGCGGGGCGTCGGCGAGCGGCGGCGGCTCACCCTCACGTGTTCGACGCCCTACCCGACGATCCTCCGGAACGCCTCTCCCCGCGCCTCGAAGTCGCGGAACTGGTCGTAGCTCGCGCACGCCGGCGAGAGGAGGACGACATCCCCCGGCTCGGCGAGCGAGCGGGCGTGCTCGACCGCGCTCTCCAGGTCGCCGTCGAGGTGCCCGGTCGCCAACACGCGAAGCAGCTCCTCCGCCGCTTCCCCGATGAGGTGCACCGACGCGCAGCGCTCCTCGACGAGCCCCCGCAGCGGCGTGAAGTCCTGCCCCTTTCCATCGCCGCCCAGGATGAGCCTGACCCCGGACGGGAACGAGCGCAGCGCGACGATCGTCGAGTCGACGTTCGTGGCCTTCGAGTCGTTGACGTAGAGCACGCCGTCGTGGGTGGCGACCTCCTCGAGGCGGTGGGCGACCCCGCCGAACGTCCGCAGGCCGTCGCGCGGATCCACGCCGAGCGAGAGCGCGACCGCCGCCGCGACCATCGCGTTCTGCACGTTGTGCGTGCCGCGCAGCCGCAGCTCGCCGGCGCCGAGCAGCCGCTCGTCGTGCCACCACAGCGCACCCTCGTCCAGGCGCAGGTCGGCGGTCGGCGCGCCGCCGAAGCGGACGCGCCGCGCCTCGCCCGGCGCGCTGAACCCGTCGGGCAGCACGGCGACCTGGTCGGGGCGCTGCCGCGCGAACGCCTGGAGCTTCGCCGCGCGGTAGGCGTCGAACGTCCCGTGGCGGTCGAGGTGGTCGGACGAGAGGTTGATGAGCGCGGCGACGTCCGGCGCGAACTCGAGCGTGTCCTCGAGCTGGAACGACGACGTCTCCGCGACCACGATGACGTCCTCCGCGACGTCCAGGCCGCTGAGCGCCGTCCCGACGTTCCCGGCCACCACCGCCCGGTCGCCGAGGATGTGCCCGATCCACTCGGCTGTCGTCGTCTTGCCGTTCGTCCCGGTGACCGCGACGAAGCGATTCGGCAGCAGACGCCACGCCAGCTCCAGCTCGCCCATGACGACCAGCCCGCGCCGGCGCGCCTCCGCGATGACCGGCGCCTCCTGCGGCACGCCCGGCGACTTGACCACCACGCGCACGCCCTCCAGCGCGTCCGGCGCGTCGGTCCCGTCGCGGCGATCCACCCCCGCGACGTCGAACCCGCGCGCGCGGAGCGCGTCCACCGCGGCGGTCCCGCTCCGCGCCAGCCCGACGACGAGGTAGGGCCCGTCAGGAAGCGGCGGTCTCACGAGATCGACTGCTGGTACAGCGTGAAGCCGATCGCGCTGCAGATCGCGGCGATGATCCAGAAGCGCAGGATGATCTTCGTCTCCGACCACGCCATCAGCTCGAAGTGGTGGTGGATCGGCGCCATGAGGAACACGCGGCGCCGGAAGGCCTGGAACGAGAACACCTGGATCACGACGCTCAGCGCCTCGACGACGAAGATGCCGCCGAGGAGGACGAGCAGGATCTCGGTCTTCGTGACGACCGCCAGCCCGGCGATCGCGCCGCCGAGCCCGAGCGACCCCGTGTCCCCCATGAAGATCGTCGCCGGGAACGCGTTGAACCAGAGGAACCCGATGCACGCGCCGACGAGCGTCGCGGCGAGGAGCGCCAGGTCCATCTGGCCGGTCCGGTAAGTGATCCCGATGTAGGCCAGGAGCACGATCGCCGCGCAACCCGCAGCCAGCCCGTCGAGGCCGTCCGTGAGGTTCACGGCCGACGTCGTGCCCGCGACGACCAGGTAGATCAGCAGCAGGTAGGGGACGCCCCCGAGGAACGAGAGGTCGACCTGGTAGTCGATGACGCGGAAGCGCAGCGTCTCCGCGAGGTCGGCTTGCTGCGTCGCGATCCACCACAGCCCGACGCTGATCGCGATCGTCACGCCGAGCTTCGTGCGCGCCCGCAGCCCCAGCGACCGGCGCCTGACGATCTTCGTGTAGTCGTCGGCGAACCCGAGGAGCGCGCACGCGATCGCGGCGCCGAAGACCCCGATCGACCGCCAGTCGTAGTCGGTGAGGATCAGGAACGGGACGGAGACGGCGGTGAAGATGATGATCCCGCCCATCGTCGGCGTGCCCGCCTTCTCGTGGTGGCCCTCCGGCCCCTCCTCGCGGATGTTCTGGCCGAACTCGCGCAGCCGCAGGAAGCCGATGAACTTCGGGCTGAGGAAGATGCAGATGAGCAGCGCGGCGGTGCCGCCGATGAGGATCTCGCCCATGCGCTCAGGCCGTCTGCTGGAGCGCCTCGGCGACGACCTCGAGCCCGACCCCGCGCGACCCCTTGACGAGCACCGTGTCGCCGTCCTCGAGCAGCTCGGGGAGGAGCGCGGCGGCCTCGGCGGCGTCCGCGACCGCCTGGTCGCCGTCCATGGCGGCGGCGCGCGGGCCGACGGTCACGAGGAGGTCGACGCCGCGGTCGCGCGCGTACGCCCCGACCTCTCGATGGAAGCGCGCGGACTCCGGCCCCAGCTCGAGCATGTCGCCGAGCACGGCGACACGCCGGCCGGGGGCCGCGGCGGCGAGGTCGTCGAGGGCGGCCCGCA
This sequence comes from Solirubrobacteraceae bacterium, assembly GCA_036389485.1. GTDB lineage: Bacteria > Actinomycetota > Thermoleophilia > Solirubrobacterales > Solirubrobacteraceae > CADCVT01. The sequence continues at coordinate 16,937 of DASVPR010000015.1, read as the reverse complement.
TCGACATCGGGTTCGCGTTGTAGCAGTCGTTGACGATCGTGACCCCGCCGGGCAGCTCCAGCCGCTGGCCGCGCAGATCGGACAGCGCGACCTCGATCCGCCCGTGCGGCTCGACGCCGACGGCCCGCGCCGCGGCGAGCGCGGCCGCGGCGTTCAGGCGCATGTGGGCGGAGGCGAACGGCATCTCGATGTCGCCCAGGTCGTCGTCGGCGGAGAAGCGGATCACCTCGATGTCCTCGCGCAGATGCGGCTGCAGCAACGGTTCGTCGCGCGGGACCACGGCGGTCCCTCCGCTGCGCAGCCCGGCGATGAGCGCGGCCTTCTCCGCCGCGATCGCCTCCAGCGACCCCATCTGCTCGAGGTGGACCGGCCCGATGTTGGTGATGACGGCAACGTCGGGCTCCGCGATCGCGACCAGCTCGGCGATCTGCCCCGGCCCGCGCATCGCCATCTCGAGCACGAGGACCTCGGTGCCGCTCGGCGCCTCCAGGATCGTGAGCGGCAGCCCGATCTCGGTGTTGTAGTTCGCGCGCGTCGCGACGACCGTGCGCTGCTGGCCGGTCATCGCGGCCAGGACGTCCTTGGTCGACGTCTTCCCCGTGGAGCCCGTGACTCCGATGACGTCCGCGCCGAGGTGCCGCCGCCACGCCGTCGCGAGGCGCTGCAGCGCCGCCAGGGCACCCCCGCCGCGGATCGCCCCCCACGCCCCGCGCGCGAGCGCCTGCTCCGCGAACTCGCCGCCGTCGACGCGCTCCCCCTTCAACCCCACGAAGAGGTCGCCCGGCCCCGCCTCGCGGGAGTCGATGACGGCGCGCGCCGGACCCTCCGATCCCGAGGCGCCGAGGATCTCGACGCCGGCGGCCGCGGCGACCTGCTCAGGCGTCCACTCGCGCACCGCGCAGCACCTCCCGGGCGACGGTGACGTCGTCGAACGGCTCCTTGCGCCCGTCCGCGAACTCCTGCCCCTGCTCGTGGCCCTTCCCGGCGATGACGACGACGTCGCCGGCGCGCGCCGTCAGCAGCGCCTCGCGGATCGCGCGGCCGCGGTCGACCTCGGTGATCGCGTCGTCGCCCATCGCCGCCGCGATCTCGTCGATGATCGCCGCCGGGTCCTCCGAGCGGGGGTTGTCGCTCGTCACGATCGAGACGTCGGCCAGCTCGTCGGCGATGCGCCCCATGACCGGCCGCTTCGCGCGGTCCCGGTCGCCGCCGCAGCCGAAGACGCAGATGACGCGCTCGTCGGCCAGCTCGCGCGCCGCGCGCAGCACGTTCCCCAGCGCGTCCGGCGTGTGGGAGTAGTCGACGATGACGGCGAAGTCCTGACCCTCGTCGACCGGCTCGAAGCGCCCGGGGACGCGCCGCGCACGCGGAAGGGCGTCGGCGATGACGTCGTCGGCGACGCCCAGCGCGCGCGCGGTGTGGATCGCCGCGAGCGCGTTGAGGACGTTGAAGCGACCCGGCATCCCCACGACGAGCTCGACGCCGCCGCACACGAACCGCGACCCTCCGCGCCCGGCCTCCAGCCCCTCCACGTCGCGGACCGAGTACGTGATCGCGTCGGTGAAGTCGCTCGCGAGCCGGCGGCCGTACTCGTCGTCGACGTTGATCACCTTGACAGCGTCGCCGGCCGCCTCGAACAGCCGCCGCTTCGCGAGGAAGTAGGACTCCATGGACGGGTGGAAGTCGAGGTGGTCCTGACTCAAGTTGGTGAAGACCGCGACGTCCCAGTGGATCGCGTCGGCCCGCCGCAGCTCGAGCGCGTGCGACGAGACCTCCATCGCGCACGCGGCGTCCCCGCCGGCGGCCATCTCCGCGAACGTGCCCTGCAGGTCGATCGCCTCGGGCGTCGTGCGCACCGTCGGGCGCTCGACGCCGCCCACGAACGACGTGACGGTCCCGAGCAGGCCGGTCTGGATCCCCGCCGCCTCGAGCAGCTCGCGGATCAAGAAGCACGTCGTCGTCTTGCCGTTCGTGCCGGTGACGCCCGCCATGCGCAGCCGCGCGGTCGGGTCGCCGAAGAACCGCGCCGCCGCCGGCGCCATCGCGGCGCGCACGTCGTCCACGCGGACCTCGGGCACGCCGAGCGACAGCGGCCGGTCGACCACCAGCGCCGCGGCGCCCCGCGCGATCGCGTCGGGCGCGAAGTCGTGGCCGTCGCGCGTGAAGCCGGGGACGCAGAAGAAGAGCGTCCCTTCCTCCACCGCGCGGTTGTCGTAGGCCAGGCCGGTGATCTCGACGGGCGGGGCCTCGACGGCGAGCACATCCCCGAGGAGCATCGGCCCTTGAGGCTACTCCGGCGGGATCCGGAGGTACGGGAGCGCGAACTGCATGATCGACTGGAACGCGGGGGCCGCGACCTCGCCGCCGTAGATGGCGCCGTTCGGCTCGTCCACCATCACCGACACGAGCAGCCGCGGGTGCTCGGCCGGGGCGAAGCCGACGAACGAGGCCACGTACCGCGTGTCCGAGTACTCCCCGGTCGTCTGGTCGACCTTGTTCGCCGTGCCGGTCTTGCCGGCCAGCTCGTACCCCGCGACCTTCGCCTCGCTCGCGGTGCCGCCCGGCGCGAAGACGCCCTTGAGCATGATCCGCAGCGCGAGCGCCGTCTTCTCGGAGATGACGCGCGTGCCGCGCGGCACGCGCGTCGGCCGGTTGTCGACCTTGCGGACGATCCGCGCCGGGCGCAGGATGCCGCCGTTCGCGATCGCGCTGTAGGCCGTCGCCATCTGCATCGGCGTGACGCTGACGCCCTGGCCGATCGGCAGGTTGCCCATCGACGAGCCGGAGTACTTCTCGAGCGGCAGCACCTGGCCGGACTCCTCGCCCGGGAGGTCGACGCCCGTCTTCTTCCCGAACCCGAACCGGCGGACCCACGCGTCGAAGCGCTTCGCGCCGAGCTTGTCCTTGCCGATGATGATCGCGCCGACGTTGCTCGACTGCGCGAGGATCTCGGCGGTCGAGAGCGTCACGTACCCGCGCGCGTGGGACTCGCCGATCGTCCGGTCCGCCACCTGGATCTGCGGCGGCAGGTTGAACATCGTGTCGGGCGTGACCTTGCGGTCCTCGAGCGCGCCCGCGACCGTGAACGCCTTGAAGGTCGAGCCCGGCTCGTAGTTGAAGCCGACCGCCCGGTTCTGGCGCGCGTAGCCCGGCGCGCCCGCGATGTCGTTGGCGTCGACGCGCGGCCAGTTCGCGAGCGCGAGCACCTCGCCGTTGCGGGGGTCCATCACGACCGCGGTCGCGCCCTTGGGCCGGAACTTGGCGCCGACGTTCGCGAGGACCTCCTCGGTCTTGTCCTGGATCGTGGCGTCGAGGGCCAGCTCGAGCGTCGCCCCGGGCTTCGCCGGCTGCGGGTCGCGGACGCTGATCGGCTTCCCGAGCGCGTCGTTGATGATGTGCCGCTCGCCGTCGACGCCGTGCAGCAGCTTCTCGTGCGCGTACTCCAGGCCCGACAGGCCCTTCCCCTCGGCGCCGACCGTCCCGAGCACCTGCGAGGCCAGCCAGTCGCGCGGGTAGATGCGGCGGTTCGCCGGCTCGAAGTTGAGGCCCTCGATGTGGAGTGCGTGGACCTTGCGCGCCTTCGTGCTCGGGAGCCGGCGGGCGAGGTAGACGAAGCCGGTGTCGCGCCGCGTCAGTTGCTTCAGGATCTCGTCCTCGGGCTTGCCGAGCAGCGCGGCGATCCGCTTGGCGACCGCGTTCGGGTCCTTGATGAGGTAGGGCGTCGCGCTGACGTCCTCGGCCGGCTCGGTGACCGCGAGCTGCACGCCGCGGCGGTCGACGATGGCCCCGCGCCGCGCGGGCACCTTCACGCGGGCGTCCTGCTGCGTGGCGGCGGCGCTGCGCAGCGACCCGGCCTGGACGGTCCCGAGCCACATCGCCCGTACCGCCGCGACGGCGAGGAGGGCGAGGAAGGCGGCGAAGAGCAGGCCGATCCGTCGCTGGATCAGCGCCACGCTCCTACTGCCCTGCTGCCGCTGTCGTCCCGGCCGGCGCCTGCGTGGCGCCGGACGTCGTGCCCGTGGCCGTCGGCTGCTGCTGCGCCGGCGCGGTCTGCTGCGCGGGCGGCGTGGCCGTGGCGGGGGCGGTCGTGCCCGCGGGCGGCGTCGCGGACTCGGTGGAGGTGGACGTGGGGGTGGGGGCGGCCTGGGCCGCGGGGTCGGTCGTGGCGGCGGACGTCGCGGTCGTCTCGACGGTCTCCTCGACGGGGTCGGGCGCGCGCATCACCGCGGCCGCCTTGCGGGCGTCGGCCTCGCCGCGGACGCGCACGTAGCGGACCTCGCCGGCGTCCGGCATCACGAGCCCGTTCTTCTCGGCGACGGTCGCGATGCGCTCCTCGCTGGAGAGCTTGGACACCTCGGCGCGCAGGTCGGCGTTCTGGCGCTCGAGCGAGCCGGCCTGCTCGATCGACTGGCCGATGCCCGCGTTCATCTTCAGGAGCGAGACCTGCATCGCGACGATGCCCATCAGCGCGATCCCGATCAGGACGATCCAGCCCTGGCCGCGGAGCAGCCGGTCGAGCCAGCGCGCGTCGGGCAGCGCCCGCAGCGCCTCGAGGATGCGCCGCAGCGGCGCGATGGGCGCGGGCAGCGCGACCGCGCCGCCGCTCATGCGGCGCGTACGCGGCGCGGGCGCGGCGGTGCGGGCGGCGGCGGCCGTCGCCGCACGGCCGGTCCGCGCCGCGGTCCTCGCGGCACTCCTCGTGGCGGCATTCCCTCCGCTCACCCTCCGCGGCGGCGGGGCGGGGCGCAGCCGCGGGCGCTGTGGGGCGCGCGGGCGCGGCGGTGCGACGACGGGATCGGCGGCCATTACGGTTGGACCTCCAGCTTCCTTGCGGCCCGCAGGCGAGCAGATCTCGCTCGGGGGTTGGCGGCGAGTTCGTCGGAACCGGGGACGATTCCTCCCCGCGTGAGCAGCTCCGCCTCCGGCTCGTGGCCGCAGACGCACACGGGAAGCTCGGGCGGGCAGACGCACCCCCGCGCCCGATCGGCGAGGAACCGCTTCACCCGCCGGTCCTCCAGCGAGTGGAACGAGATCGCGCCGAAGCGCCCGTCGGTGCGGAGGATGTCCCAGGCAAGGGGCAGGGCACGGTCCAGCTGGCCGAGCTCATCGTTCACCACGATCCGGACGGCTTGGAACGCGCGCTTGGCGGGATGGCCCGCGCCGAAGCGCGCCGGGGCGGGGATCGCGGAGGCGATGACGTCGACCAGCTCCTGCGTCGTGTCGATCGCCTTCTTGCGCCGGCGGCGGACGATCGCGCGGGCGATCTGCCGCGCGTAGCGCTCCTCCCCCAGCTCCTTGAAGGCGTTCGTGAGGCCGCGCTCGTCCCACCCGTTGACGACGTCGCGCGCGGTCAGCTCCTGCGACGGGTCCATCCGCATGTCGAGCGGCGCGTCGTAGACGTAGGAGAAGCCGCGCTCGAGCGTGTCGAGCTGCATCGAGGACATGCCGAGGTCGAGGTAGGCGATGTCGGCGTGCGTGCCCTCCTCGGCGAGGACGTCCAGCCCATCGGCGAACGAGGCGCGGATGAACCGGGTCGCGCAGGGGACGTCCGCCGCCAGCTCCGCGAAGCGCTCCTCGGCGATCGGGTCGCGGTCGATCGCGATGAGCATGCCGGTCGGGCCGAGGCGGTTCGCGAGCGCGCGCGCGTGCCCGCCCGCGCCGAACGTGCAGTCGACCGCGGTCTCGCCGGGCTGCGGGTCGAGCGTCCCGACCAGCTCGTCGAGCAGGACGGGGACGTGGGCGGCGCGGGTCATCTCCAAGAGCATGGCGTCAGGCGGTCAGGCGGGCCGTGATCTCGTCGGCCTCGGCGGCGAGCTCGTCGTTGTAGGCGTTCCAGGCGGCGCGGTCCCAGACCTCGAGGCAGTCGCCCGCGCCGGTCACCACGACGTCCTTCTTCAGCGACGCGTGCTCGATGAGGAACGGGGGGAACCCGATCCGCCCCGCCGAATCCAGCTCGGTGTCGTGGGAGTTGGCGGAGAAGAAGCGGCGGAGCTTGCGGGCGTCGGGGCTCGCGGGGTTGAGGGGGGCGAGCGCGCCGCTCGTGAACGCCTCGTAGTCCGCCGGCACCCAGAGCTGCACGCAGGGCTCGGTGGACTTGGCCATCACGACTCCGTCCGCCAGGACGGCGCGGAACCGCGCGGGGACCGTGAGCCGGTTCTTGGCGTCGAGGGTGTAGTCGAAGGTGCCGCGGAAGCTGGCCACATGAGGTTCCCGGAAGGGGGTGCGGGCCGAGGTGGAGGAGTGGGAGGAGCCCCTCCACCCCGGTCTGCGGTCGCGACGGTACCCCACTCTCCCCCACTTCGCAACCCAATTTGCACATGATCTCCCACTTCGTGTGCGCGGCGGCGTGATTTTGGCCTTGAAACGCCGATGAACGCTGGGGTTGTCCGGTGGGAGGAGGTGTCGGACGGAACCGTTGGAAACTCGCAACACCTCGTGCGGAATCCTTGTCTGGGCGCCGTCTTGCGCGTGGTACGGTCAGCCGCCTATGCCGCTCTCCGCCCGCTTCCGCTCTCTCGTCGCCGCTGTCTGCGCGGCTGTGCTGCTCCCTCTCGCCGTCGGCTGCGGCGGCGGTTCGGGGGGCGATCCGGGGGCCGATCCGGCCGCGATCGTCCCGGGGGGCGCCGCGGTCTACCTCGAGGGGAACCTCAAGCCAGGCGACGACGTCAAGCAGCTGGCGAAGAAGCTGTCGGGCGAGGACGACCCCGGTGGGGCGATCAAGCGCGCGATCGAGAAGCAGGCGCGCAAGACGGACAAGGACTTCAAGTTCTCCGACGACGTCGAGCCGTGGCTGGGCGACCGGGTCGGCGTGTTCCTCCCGCGGCTCCAGGCCGGCGAATCGCCTGCCGGGATCGTCGTGCCGACGAAGGACCCCGACAAGGCGAAGGAGTTCCTGGAGAAGGAGCTGCGCTCGCCCGGCGAGGACGGCCAGAAGCCGCAGATCGTCGAGCGCACGCACCGCGACACGAAGTACCTCGTGGACACGACCGACGACCAGGGCGTCGCGATCGTCGACGACTACGCGGTGTTCGGCAGCGACGCCGCGATCAAGGGCACGCTCGACGCGCAGGAGGGCGAGTCGCTCGCCGAGAGCTCGGAGTACGAGAAGGCGCGCAACGCCGTCGAGGAGGACCGGGTCGGGTTCGTCTACCTGCGGCTGTCGCAGATCTTCAGCTCGCTCGGGCCGCAGGGCGCGGCGGCGCGGCAGGTGTTCAAGGGCTTCGGCGAGACGGTCGCCATCGGGCTGAACGGCGACCCGTCGACGATCAAGGTCGAGTCCGCGGCGCTGGGCGTGAGCGGCAAGGACGGCGGCGGCGCGGGCCCCGGCGACGTGCTGGCCGAGCTGCCGGCGAGCGCGTGGGTGGCGGCCGGCGTGTCGGACGTCGGCGGGCGGATCCAGCGCGCGATCGAGCAGTTCACGCAGCTCGGGGCGCTCGGCGGCCAGGATCCCGAGCGGCTCCTCGACCAGATCGAGCGGGAGTTCGGCATCGACCCGCGGCGCGACATCGCGGCCTGGATGGGCGACATCGGGGTCTTCGCGTTCGGCGACTCGCTGGCCGAGCTCGGCGGCGGGATGGTCGCCAAGGTGAAGGACGCGGGGGCCGCGCGGCGCGCGTTCCCGCGGATCACGCGCTTCCTGCGCCGGACGGTCAAGGTCGGGACGAGGCCGCTCTCCCGCTCCGGGATCGCCCAGGGCGTGACGCTGCGCAGCCCGCAGCTGCCGCTCCCGGTCCACCTCGCGCTGACCGACGACGACCGGTTCATCGTCGCGGTCACCAACGCCGCGCTGTCGCAGGCGCTGCAGCGGACCGAGCCGCTCGGCGAGAGCGCGCCGTTCAAGGAGGCGGCGGGCAAGCTCGGCGGCCTCGAGCCCGCGGTGTTCCTCAACTTCCAGCCGCTCGCCGCGCTCCTCGACTCGACCGGCCAGGGCTCCGACCCGACGGTCGCGAAGATCCGAGAGGCCCTCGGCCGGTTGACGACCCTCGCCGCCGGGACCAAGCGCGAGGGCGACATCGCCCGGGGCCGGCTCGTCGTCGGTGTGAAGTAGACCGCACCCCCCGCGTCAGACCTCTGCCCTCGCGGCGCTTCGCGCGCCGCGCGGCGCCGCCGCGGTCAACCTGCGCCCTCGCGGCGCTTCGCGCGCGGCGTCCCGGCTCCGCGGTCGCTCCGCCGCCGCGGTCAGCCCTCGGTCACGACGGCGACGACGAACCCGTCGTGGCCCTTCACGCCGACCGTCTGGACCGCGGACGCGGCGACGCGCGGCTCCGCCGCGAGGCGGTCGGTGAACTCGCGGACCCCGAGCGCGTCGGGATCGTCGGTGCGCGCGTCCGCGACCGCCCCGCCGCGGACGACGTTGTCCGCGACGATCAGCGTGCCCGGGCGCGAGAGGCGCAGCGCGTGGTCGAGGTACGCGGGATTGCTGCGCTTGTCGGCGTCGATGAAGATGAGGTCGAAGGGCTCGCCCAGCGTCGACAGGGCCTCGCGCGCGTCCCCGGCCAGCACCTCGACGCCGCTGACCCCGGCCCTCGCGAGGTTCTCCCGCGCGACGGCGACCGCCCGCGGATCCCGCTCGATGGTGACGAGCCGCCCGCCGTCCGGCATCGCTTTCGCGAGCCAGATCGTGCTGTAGCCCGCGAGCGTCCCGATCTCCAGGATCCGCCGCGCGCCCACTGCGCGAGCCAGGACGTACAGGAGCTTGCCCTGGAGCGGCGAGACGTCGTGTGCCGGCAGCTCCGCCGCGCGCGCGGCGTCGAGCGCCTCCTCCAGCACGGGGTCGTCGGCGATCAGCCGCTCCGCGAAGTAGCCGTCGACGTCCGCCCAGTCCACCCGCCGCACCCAATCACATGGGCCGGGTCACAAGAGGCTCGCGACGAGCGCAGCGGCAACCATCAGCAGTACGGCCGGGACGAGCAGGAGCGCGACGACGAGCTGGATCTTCGGCGCCGCGCGGGCGGCGCGTTCCTTCACGCGGCGTGCCCGGTCGCTCCGCGCCTCGGCGGCGAGCGCGGCGAGCGCCGGGCCGAGCGGCGCGCCGTGCCGTTCCGCGCGGTGCAGGGCGGCGACGAGCGCGTGGACGGTCGCGACCGGCGCGCGAGCCTGCAGCCGGTCGAGCGCCTCGGCGCGCGGAACGCCGAGCGCGATCCGCGCCGCGACCTCCCGCAGCTCCGCGGCCAGCAGGCCCGGATGCCGCCGCCCGACCTCGGCGAGCGCGCGCATCGGCGTCAACCCGGCGTCGACCGCGACCCTCAGCAACTCCGCGACGTCCGCGAGCTCCAGCGCGATCGCGTCCGCGCGGTGCCGGGCGGCGCGCCGAAGCGCGAGATCGGGCGCGAAGAAACCGGCGACGGGAGCGGCGACCAGCGCGACGACGCCGAGCCGCCCGGGCGCCAGGGCGCCGAACGTCACCGCCGCGAACCCGGCCGCCATCGCCGCGCCGCACTTCAACGCCATCACGTCCGCCACCGACAGTCCGAGAGGCGACCCGGCCGCCTCGACCCGAGCCGCGAGGTCCCCGGCCGGAGCCGGGACACCGACCTGCCGCCCGATCCGCGCAAGCAACGCCAGCACCGCGCAGCCCCGCCGGCCCCGCCGCCGCTCCACCCGCGCCACTCGCAGCGCCGCGATCTCGACGATGGCGAGCGCGGCGAGCACCCCCGCAGCGCCGGCCAGCACCACCGCCGCACTCATGCCGACACCGCCGGCCTCATCCCGCGCTCGCAAGCGCCGCGACGAGCGCCGTGCAAGCGCCCCTCATCCCGCGACCTTCGCGATGCGGCGCACGGCGAGGATCGCGGCGAGCTGCAGTGCCACCGAGGTCGCCACGAGCATGGCGGTGAGCGGTTCGTGGAACAGCGACGCGACGTAGCCGGGCGAGCCGAGCTCCGCGAGCAGCGCCGCTCCCGCGGGAAGGCACGCGACGAGCCACGCCGTGAAGCGCGCCTGGGCGGTCGCCGCCCGGGCCTCGGCCTCCGCGCGCTGCGCGTTCTCGATCCGTTCGGCCAGGCGCCGGAGGAGGTGCGCGAGGTCGCCGCCGGCGTCGCGCTGCAGGAGGATGGCGGCGACGAGCGTGTCCCAGCCCGGGTCCGACGCGCGACTCCGGAGGTCCTCGAGGACGTCCTCGGTGGCGGCGCCGGCGTCGAGGGCCGCGGCGGCGCGCGACATCTCCGCCCCCGCGGGGCCCGCGCGACCGCTCGCGGCGGCCCCTCGCGCGCCGTCGCTCCCGCTCGCGGCGGACGCGGACCCTCGGGCGGAGTCGCTCCACGCTGCGGCGTCGAGCGTCGCCCGGGAAGCGGACCCTCGGGCGGGGTCGCTCCACGCCGCGGCGTCGAGCGTCGCCGCGGAGGCGGACCCTCGCGCGGAGTCGCCCCACGCCGCGGCCGCGATCGCGCCGCGGATCGAGTGGCCGCCGGAGAGAGCGTCCGCCAGCGCGCGGGCGACCGCGGGTGCCGCGGACGCGAGCTGCGCGCGGCGGCGGGCGCGCGTGGCCGCCAACGCTCGGTTGACCGCCGCGGGCGCTGCCGCTCCGAGACCGAGCGCCGCGACCGGACCCGCGATCAACCAGCCGGCCGCGCACAGCGCCCCCGCGGCGACGACCGCAAGCCGACGCCGCTCCGCGTCGCTCGCCTGGCCGCCCCTGCGCAGCGGCGCCAGCCACCGGCCGATCGCCCGAGCCGCAAGCCGCTGATCGACCGCCGCGAGCGTCTCCCACGCGGCCAGCACACCGAGCACGCCCGCGACGCCGGCCATCAGGACGGCGGCGGTCACGTCGACACCTCACCCGCCCCCGCCGACAGGGCGACGGCGGCGGTCACGCCGCCACCTCGCCCGCCCCCGCCGACAAGGCGACGGCGGCGGTCACGCGCGATCCCTCCCCGCGCGTGCGATGGGGAGCCCCCAGCAGGATCCTTCGAGGCTCGTCATCCGGGTGCGACGACTCCGAGCCTCTCCGCGAGCGCTCGGCCGGCCGCGCGCAAGACCGGGCGGCCGTCGCGGAGCGCGTACACCTCTCGGATCCCGGGGCCGGCGGCGACGCGGACGACCTCTCCGACGGAGACGACGGCTCGCGCTCCTCCCGGCAGGCGTGACTGGTGCACGACGAGGTCGAGGGCTCCCGCGACCTGCTCCCGGATCGCCGCGTGGGGCAGGCCGAGGCCGGCCATGAGCGCGAGGGTCTCGACGCGGCGCAGCGCCTCCTCCGCGGAGCCCGCGTGGACGGTCGACAGCGATCCGTCGTGGCCGGTCGACATCGCGCTGAGCATGTCCAGCGCCTCGGCGCCTCGGACCTCGCCCACCACGATCCGGTCCGGCCGCATCCGCAGCGCGTTGCGGACGAGCTGCCGGATCGTCACCTCCCCCCTTCCCTCGAGCGAGGGTGGCCGCGCTTCCAACCGCACGACGTGGGGCTGGCGGAGGCGGAGCTCGGCGGCGTCCTCGATCGTGACGATCCGCTCCGACGACGGGACGAACGCCGAGAGCGCGTTCAGCGTCGTCGTCTTCCCCGAGCCGGTCCCGCCGCTGACCAGCAGGTTCAGCCGGGCGCCGACGGCGGCGCGCAGGAGGTCCCGCAGCGGCGCGGACCACGAGCCGCACGCGACCAGGTCGTCCGGGGACAGTCCGCGCCGCCGAAAGCGCCGGATGGTCAGCGACGGGCCGTCCAACGCCAGCGGTGGGATGACGACGTTCACGCGCGAGCCGTCCGGCAACCGCGCGTCGCACAGCGGCTCCGCCTCGTCGACCCGGCGGCCGAGCGGCGCGAGGATCCGCTCGATCGCGTGCCGCAGCTCCGCCTCCGAGGCGAACGCCACCGTCGTCTCCTCCAGCCGCCCACCGCGCTCCACCCAGACGCGCCCCGCGCCGGAGACCATGATCTCGTCGACCGCGGGGTCCGCCAGCAGCGGCTCCAGCGGCCCGAGCCCGAACGATCGCTCGGCCACGCGCCGCGCGAGCTCCTCGCGCGAGGCGGCGTCGAGCATGCCGGCCTCGCGATCCACCAGCGCGCGGATCCGCTCGGCGGGATCGGCGCCGGAGGAGTCGGCTTCGGCGACGAGCGTCTCGCGGAGCGAGGTCGCCAGCGAGTCCAGCGCCGCGGAGGTGTCCATGCAACGCAGAAGGGGCGAGCCCTCGCGGACTCGCCCCCTCGGCGAAAGGTTCGAAGACGGGCCGGGCTCAGCCGCCCGAGTCCTCGTCGTCCTCGTCCGGCATCGGCAGCGGATACGGGAGCGGACGCGGCCAGAACTCGTCGTCGATCGGGATCTGACCGGGGTACAGCCCGATCTCCTTGAACGGCGCCCACGCCTTGTCGACCGGCGGGATGTACAGCGAGCAGGTGATCGACTCCGGATCCGGCAGGCACGGGTTGTGCGGCTGGACCCAGCGCGGGCGGGCGGCGACGCTGGCGTCGAACTTGTCCGGGAGCGGCTTGCCGCGGTCCCAGTCGTCGGAGTTCGGGTAGCCGTCGTGGTCGAGGTCGTCCGCGCCGTCGAGGCGGCCGTCACCGTCGCTGTCCGGGTCGAGGAAGTCCGGGTTCGCGTACTCGACGGGGTAGAGGATCTCCTTGTCGTAGAACTCCTTCCACCACTCGCGGCGCATCGGGCCATTGGCCTCGAGCCAGTTCGTGAGGCCGTCGTTCTCGACGTCGCGGAGGTCGTCCGTGAGGCCGCTGCCCGGGTCCGTGCGCTGCGTGCCGTCGCTGTAGTTCAGGTACGTGGCCATGTTCCCGTACTTGACCCACATCGCGTGCTCCTGCCAGGCCACCATGCCGTCGCCGTCGTAGTCGACGTTCTGGTCCTCGTACAGCGCGTTCGGGTACGGGCGCTTGCCGGGGTACGGGAGGGCGCGGAGGTTGAGGTCGAGCGCGGACTGGTACTCCCAGTAGTCGCTCAGGGAGTCGCCGTCGGTGTCGAGCTTGCAGCGGTCCGTGCCGATGGCGGCCTCGAAGAGGTCCGTCATGTGGTCGTTGTCGTCGTCGTCGTCGACGTCGTCGATGATCGCGTCGCCGTCGCAGTCGCTCGGCGCGGGCGGGGCCGCCGGCGCGGGCGGGACGTCGCCGGGCTTGTCCGCCATCGCGGCGGTCGGGGCGATCATCGGGGAGGCGTCGAGCGCCGTGTAGCGCTTGCCGAAGCGCTTGGCGAGGATCCGGACGCGGAACTTGGTGGGAACGTCGACCCCGGCGCGCTCGCCGAGGTACGGCCGCAGCTTCTCGGGGACGACGACCTTCAGCTTGGAGGTCGTCGCGGTCTCGGCCTTGGCGAAGATCGCGCGGCCCTTGTCGCGCTTGAAGACGACCGTGTTCTTGTTCTTGCCCCGGACGAAGCCCTTGCCGTAGACCGTCATGGTCTCGCCGATCGCCAGGTTCAGCGGGTCGATCTTCGCGATCGAGGGGTACGTCGTCCGCGTGGTCGCGGCGTCGGCGGAGGCCGCCGGGGCGAGGATCGCGACGGCGGCGGCGAGCAGGATGAGAAGCGGGCGCACGTTCATGGGGATCGATCCGTGCTGTCGGTAGCCCACCCCGAGTCTTGAGAGCGGGCGGGGCTTCTGTGGACGATCAGCCCAGGTGCGAGCGGCGCTTCTGGTCGTCGTCCGTCGTGCGCGGGAGGCCTTCGAGCCCGACGAAGGTGAACGCGATGACGATCGCTCCCACGACGGTCACGACGTCGGTCGCTGTGTCGCTCCAGCCGAGCCAGTTCCCCGCTAGAGCGGCGAGAACCATGAACACCACCATCGTCAGCAACCCGAGGCTCTGCATCGGGCTTCAGTTTACGCCTGCCCACCGAAGGATCACCGCGGCCAACCCGAAGACGCCGCCGTACGGCGCGAGACCTGCGGCGGTGTGAACGGGCCGGACATTCCCCCAACCGCGCTCACGCGCGGCGAGGCTCCACGAAGCCGCATCCTTCGCTGCGATCCCGGCGAGCAGGCCCAGCGCGGCAGCTAGCGCGGCGCCACCGCCCACAGCCGCGCCGGTCTCGGCGAGGAAGGCGGCGAGGTCGTGGTGCTCGCGCATCATCCGAGGCTCGCGCCGTAGGTGAGGGGTTCGGTGCGGCGGTGGTCGCCCGGCGCTCGCGGGAGGAGCCGGAGCTCGCGGGCGAAGCTCTGGGCGGCGGCGAGGTAGACGGCCTGGCGGAGCGTCACGCGGAGGGAGGCCGCGACGCGCGGTGCGCCCGAGTCGACCTGGGCCGGGACGGCCGCGAGGACCTCCACGTCCTGGAGCGCGAGGTCGGTTCCTCCGGGCGCTCCGGGGCGCGGCTCGCGGGTGACGAGGACGTCCACGTGCGCGCCCGGGACGATCGTGTCAGGCGCTCCGGCAGCGATCACCTCCGCGACCCTCTCCCCTCTGCCCACGGGCGCGCCGGCCGCGGGGGCGGTCGGGTCCGCGAGCGCGGCGGCGGTGACGTCCGCGCCGGGTTCGAGGTTCGCGGACGCGCGGCGGCCCGCGACCTCGGGCGGCGTGGCGAACGTGCCCTGCGGTGCGAACCGCGCCGGGACGTGCCGGACCGCTAGGCGCCGCGGCTCGAGGCGATCGCCGGCCTCGATGGGCGTGCGCGCGACGACGACGGAGACCGTCGGTCCGAGCCGCTGGTCGAGCGCGGCCTCGCGACCCGCGACGTCCGACGCCGCGAGGCCGCCGAGGAGGAGCGACAGCCCCGCGAGGACGAAGGCCCGCCGGCGGCGGGCGGCGCCGCTCACCGCGCGACTCCGCGGCGGCCGGCCGCCGCGTGACCGCGGTGTGCGCTCACGCCGGCCCCTCCGCGGTCGGCGGGCGAGGGGCGACGGGGTCCGGTCATGCCGCCGCCCCTCCGTCGGACGGGGTCAGCGGGGTCGGCCTCGGCGCGACGACGCCGTGCTCCTCCGTCCGCGCCTCGGGCGGCGCGGGGCGGCGCGAAAGCGCGGGGAGGTCGAGGACGAGCCGGGCGCCGGTGCTCGCGGGCGCCGCGGCGAGGCGGCCTCCGTGACGCGAGGCGATGTCCGCGGCGATCGCCAGGCCGCGGCCTCTCCTTCCGCGGCCTCCGCGCGCGCGACGCGCGAGGGCGCTCACGGGTGCGGGGAGGCCCGGGCCGTCGTCGCGCACCTCGACGCGGACCCGCTCCCCGACTGACGCCGCCCGCAACTCGACGTGCTCGCCGCCATGCTCGATCGCGTTGGCGACGAGGTTGCCGACCGCCTGCGCGAGGCGGACCGCGTCGGCGCGGACGACCAGCCCCGGGCCGGCCGCGACGTGCAGCGAGGCGCCCCGGGCGCGCGCGAAGCTCTGCCACGCGAGCGCCTGCTGCGCGACGAGCGCGCCGACGTCGACGACCCGCGCGCGGTCGCGGACGCGCCGGCCCGCGCGCGCGGCGTCGAGATCCTCCAGCGCGCGCCCCGCTCGTCGCAGCTCGACGTCGATCGCGGCGAGCCGCGCGCCGGCGGCGCGATCCCGCCGCGCCGCGTGCAGCGCCAGCCCCGCCGCGTTCAGCGGCCCGGCGATCTCGTGGATCGCTCGCGCGACCAGCTCGGCACGGCGGCGCCGCGCGAGGAGCAGCGCGGCGACGAGGAGCCAGCCGGCGAGCGCGGCGGCGGCGACCGCCGTAGTCGTCGACGGCGGCGACGCAGCGACGAGCGGGACCGCCGAGGCGAGCGGCGCGGACGGGGTGCCGCGGCGCGGGCCCGCGGCACGCGGCGCGGGCGAGATCCCGCGGCGCGACGCGGGGGCGGCGAGCGGCGCGGTCATGACGGCACCGGACCGTCGACGAGGCGGTAGCCGACTCCCCAGACGTTGATGACGTAGCGGTCGCCGTGGCGGCCGAGCTTCTGGCGCAGGCGGCAGGCGTGGGAGTCCAAGGTCCTGGTGGCGCCGAGCGAGCGGAAGCCCCAGACGCCTCGCAGCAGCTCCTCCTTCGTGAAGACCCGCACGGGCTCGGCGGCCAGCGCGCGCAGCAGCGCGAACTCCTTCTGCGACAGCTCGACGCGCTCGCCGCGCACGGTCACCTCGCGCGACGGCGGGTCGAGCTCGAGCGTGCCAACGCGGATGCGGCCCATGCCCGGCCGGCGCTGGGTCCGGCGAAGCAGGGCGCCGACCCGCGCCCGCAGCTCCGCGTACGCGAACGGCTTGACGACGTAGTCGTCGCAGCCGCGTTCGAAGCCGCGGATCCGGTCGAGCTCGGACCGGCGGCCGCTCAGCACGAGGATCGGCATCGACGGATCGACCCGCGAAGCGACGCCGTCCGCCTCGCGCACGCGCCGGACCAGCTCCAATCCCGAGCCGTCCGGCAGCCCGACGTCGATCAGCGCGAGGTCGGGGAACTTCGTCTCCATCAGCCGCCACCCGTGGCGGGCGGTGTCGGTGGCGACGACGTCGTGGCCGTCGGCGAGGAGGTTGTCGGCGAGGAACGCGCGGGTCGCGTCGTCGTCCTCGACGAGCAGGATCGTGGAGGCGTCGTCGGTCATGCGCGAACGAGGCGCACGCGAGCGAACGCTCGCCCCCTCTCTACGCTGAGAACCGTGGGAAACGACGCATTCCGCAACAGGTTTCGCCTGAAGGGCCGCGACCGAGGTCTCGCGGAGCTCCACGGTCCGACCCGCCTGCGGGAGCACGCGCGGGCCTTCATCGACCGGCGCCTCGCACCCGCGGACCCGCACCCGTTCAAGGACGGCAAGCAGACGCCGTACCGCGGCCACCCGGTCTTCGTCGCCCAGCACGCCACCGCGACCTGCTGCCGCGGCTGCCTGCAGCGCAACCACGGCATCCCGAAGGGTCGCGACCTGGACGACGCCGAGCGCGAGTACGTCGCCGACGTGATCTGCCGGTGGATCGCGGCGGAGCTAGCTGTCCTGGTCAGGGACGTTGTGAACGCGGCTGATGGGTGGCCGGTCGCGGAGGCTGCTGTGTGGCCGCCGGCGGTTGTAGTAGCGGACGAATGATCTCAGGGCCCGCGTGCGCTGTTGGGAGTTCTTCCAGCGGT
>DASVPR010000014.1:0-24655 GCA_036389485.1 Solirubrobacteraceae bacterium | reverse complement strand
CGACCGCTCGGAGCCCGCCGTCGGACTACAGGACGTCGAGCGCCACGCGGACGGCCTCGTCTGCCTCTCGGGCTGCTCCACCCGCGGCGTGCGCGACGAGCCGACGATGCGCCGCCTGCTCGGCGCCTTCGGCCGCGACGCCTTCCGCGTCGAGCTCCAGCGCCCGCTCGCGCGCCACGACCGCGCGCTGAACCGCGGGCTCGCCGGGCTGGCGCAGAGGCTCGGCGTTCCGGTGGTCGCGACCGGCAACGTCCACGCGCACACGCGCGAGCGGGCGCGGCTGCAGGACGCGTTCGTGGCGATCCGCGAGCACACGACGCTCGACGCGTCCGAGCCGCTGCGGCGCGGCAACCACGCGCACGTGCTGGCGTCGCCGGCGGCGATGGCCGCGCGGTTCGCCGACCACCCGGAAGCCGTGCCGGAGACCGCGCGGCTCGCGGACTCGCTGCGCTTCGACTTGTGCGCGGACCTCGGCTACCGGTACCCGGGCGCCGAGGACGACGGGGCGGACCACCGCCTCGCCGAGACGTGCCAGGCGTTCTTCGACCAGCGCTACCCGCTCCACGATCGCTCGCGCGCACCTTCCGGGCGGCCGCTGCGCGAGGAGGCGGCGGAGCGCCTCGCCACCGAGCTGCGCCTGATCGCGGACCTCGGGCTGTCCGGGTTCTTCAACCTGCACCACGAGCTGCTCGAGCTGGCGCGCGAGGTCGCGCGCGAGGTGCGCGGGCCGTCGGCGGCGCGGCAGGTCCTGCCGCCGGGCCGGGGCCGCGGGTCCTCCGTGTCCTCGATCGTCTGCTACCTGACCGGCCTCTCGCACGTCGATCCGATCCAGAACGACCTGCTGCTCGGGCGGTTCCTCAACGACGAGATCACCTCGCTGCCGGACATCGACCTCGACTTCCCGCGCGACGTCCGCGAGGTCCTCCTCCCGCGCATCCACGACCGCTACGGCCGCGACCGCTCCGCCCTCGTCGCCGCGTTCCCAACCTACAAGGCCCGAGGCGCGATCCGCGAGATCGGCAAGGCGCTCGGGCTCCCGCCGGGCGAGATCGAGCGCGTCGCGCGCGGCGCCGAGGGATGGGGAAGGATCGGCGACGACATCGAGGCGACGCTCGCCCGGGCTCCCCAGGGAAGGTGGGAGTGGCTCAAGGCCCTCGCCGACGAGGCGTACGGCCTGCCGCGCCACCTCTCGCAGCACTCCGGCGGCATGATCGTGTCGACCCGCCCGCTCGTGGACTGCTGCCCGGTGGTCCCGGCGGCGATGGTCGGCCGGCAGATGGTCCATTGGGACAAGGACTCGTGCGCGGACGCGGGCTTCCTGAAGATCGACCTGCTCGGGCTGGGGATGCTCTCGGCCGTCGAGCGGACGGTCGACCACATCGCGCGGCGCACCGGCGAGGTCATCGATCTCTCGAGGATCCCGTTCGACGACGCCGAGACGTTCGCGATGATCCAGGAGGCCGACACGACGGGCGTCTTCCAGATCGAGAGCCGCGCGCAGATGGCGTCGTTGCGGCGGACCCGGCCGGCGACGCTCGAGGAGCTCACGATCCAGGTCGCGATCGTGCGGCCGGGCCCGATCCAGGGCGGCGCGGTCAACCCGTACATCGAGCGCCGGCAGCGCCTGCGCGAGGACCCGTCGTTCGCGATCCCCTACGAGCACCCGTCGCTCGAGCCGGTCCTGAAGGAGACCCTCGGCGCGATCATCTTCCAGGACCAGGTCATCGAGGTCGCGATGGCGTTCGCGGGGTTCTCGCCGGGGGAGGCGGAGGGCCTGCGCCGCGCTATGAGCCGCAAGCGGTCGGAGGCGGCGATCATGGCCCACCACGACCGCTTCGTCGCCGGCGCGATGGAGCGGCACGACGACGTCGACGAGGCCCTGGCCGAGCGCGTCTGGAAGATGGTCGTGGGCTTCTCCGGCTTCGGCTTCCCGAAGGCCCACGGCGCGGCGTTCGGCCTGCTCGCGTACCAGTCGACGTGGCTGCGAGTCCACCACCCGCTCGAGTTCGTCTGCGGCCTCCTCGACGAGCAGCCGATGGGCTTCTACCCACCCGACTCCCTCATCCACGAGGCCCAGCGCCGAGGCCTCGACGTCCTGCCGCCGGACATCAACCGCAGCGGCGTCCTCTGCGGGATCGAATACCGGAGGTCTGACGTTCCCATCGTCGTGGCTGGCGAGGACACAGGGAGCGTGGTGTGCGCCAGCACACGAGCGACCGAGGACGACGCCAGGCGCGGCGAGGGGCAGTCAGACGCGATTCGCGTCGGGCTGGGCTACGTGCTCGGCGTGCGGGCGGATGAGGTCGCGGCACTGGTCGCGGCGCGGGAGCAGGGCGGGCCGTTCCGGTCGCTGGAGGACCTCGCCTCGCGCGCCGGGGCCGGGCGGACGGCGCTGGAGCGGCTCGCCTGGTCGGGAGCGTGCGACGAGCTCGCCGGCGACCGGCGGACGGCGCTGTGGCAGCTCGGGGTGGTCGCGCCGGGGCGGCGGATGGACGCCGGCGGGGTGCAGCTGTCCCTGCCGCTCGGGCTGCCGGCGGCGCCGCGGCTGCGGTCGGTCGGCGCGTGGGAGGAGATGCTGGCCGACTACGGCACGACCGGGGTCAGCGCGCGCGTGCACCCGCTGCGGCTGCTGCGCCCGTCGCTCGCCGCGCGCCGGATGGTCACGAGCGCGGAACTCGGGCGGCTGCCGCACGGCGCGACCGTCCGGATCGCCGGGCTCGTCATCGCCCGCCAGCGCCCCGCGACCGCGAAGGGCGTCGTGTTCCTGCTGCTGGAGGACGAGCTCGGGACGGTGAACCTGATCGTCACGCCCGAGGTCTACGAGCGCGACCGCCTGGCCGTCCGCGTCGAGCCGCTCGTGGTCGCGGAGGGCCGGCTCGAGCGGTTCGCGTCCGGCGGCGGAGCCGTGAACATCCTCCTGCGCCGCCTCACCGCCCTCGACCGCCCGGACGACGCGCCGGCCGACGTCCACGAGCTCCCGGCCGCGATCGGAGGGACCGCCGTGGAGGCGCTCCCCGCCGAGGAGCCGCTTCCCGCCGAGGAGCCGCTTCCCGCCGCGGCGGCGGGCGGAGCGCCCGCGGGCGGAGGAGACTTCCGCGCGGTCGCCCCGCCGGTCATGAGCTTCGCGCGAGGCCGCTCCCGATGATCGCGGCGAGTGGCCACCCGCGCGCCCCCGGGCGCCGTCCCCCTGCGCCACGAATCGCCGCGCCGCTCACCTGGGTAATCTCGCGCCGCGATGGCAACCCTCGCGTTCGTTCTCTTCTTCCTCGTCCTCGGTCTCGGGACGGTCCTGGCCGCCATGAAGAGCGGCCGGCGCGGGCCGCTGCTCAACTCCGAGACCCGCGCGGGGCGGCGGCTGATCGCGCTCTTCGTGGTCGCGACCGCGGCGCTGTTCGGGGTCGGGATCCCGGTCGCGGTCGGGTTCCTCAACGGCGACGAGCAGTCGAAGGACGCGCACGGCGGCATCGAGCTGACCGACGACCAGGAGAAGGGCCGCGAGCTGTTCGGCCAGAGCTGCGCGCAGTGCCACACGCTGAAGGCGGCGAACGCCGTCGGCACCGTCGGCCCGAGCCTCGACGCCCTCCGCCCGCCGAAGAAACTGGTCGAGGACGCGATCGAGAAGGGCCGCGCCCGCGGGCAGGGCCAGATGCCCGCGCTGCTCTACGAGGGGCGCGAGGCGCGTCAGGTCGCGGACTTCGTGGCCGCCGTCGCCGGCCGCGAATAGCCAAAAGCCCTGCAAGGGCGACCTTCACTTGCCATAACAGCGACCGGCTTGCAGGAGTTTTCGGCCCTGCTACGATCCGCGCCGTTTGGACCGCTGAGTCCCGAGGAAGCCGATGCGCGGATGCACCGGTGACCGCGGGAGCGGGGGACCCACTCTGGGGGCGAATCACCTCGACCTTCGAGGCGTAGCGCAGCTCTTCCGGCGCGAGCCCGTCAGCTAACCCCGTAAGCCGACGAGAAGAGGAACGAGACGCATGAGCCAGACGGCCACACGGCCCTGGTGGGCCGATGTGCAGCACCTCCGCCCCGCCGAGGAAGGCGGGACCGAAGACCGCGCGCCGCGAACCGGCCGCTTCGACCGCCGCCCGACCGCCGAGCACCGCGCAACCGCGGCGCCGCGCGGAGTGGCCCGCCGCGGGACCGAGCCGCGCGAGCCGCGCCGCCGCGAGCGGCCCGAGCCGGAGGTCTGGCTCGACGAGTCCCTCGCGCCCGCGCCGAAGAAGCCCGAGCGGCGCACGATCGAGATCCGCGGGCAGGTCGACCGCATCCACGGCGTCGCGCCGATCGCGAGCCCCGGCCCGCAGCGCATCCGCGGCCGCCGCGCCGACGAGCGCGTCGGGCCGCGCCCGGACAAGGTCGCCATGTGGGCGGTCCTGCTCGGCCTCCTGCTCATCCTCGTCGCCGTGATCAGCAGCCCGAGCGCGGACGCCGCCGCGCTGCTGAGCGTCGCGCTGTAGGACCGGCGGGCCACCAACCGAGGACCAAAGGGCAGCCGCCCACGGGCTAGTCTGCCCGCTCAATGGCCGACCAGCCGAGCACGGCGAACGACGTCCTGCAGCTCTGCGACGAGCGGAACATCCGCTTCGTCCGGCTGTGGTTCACCGACGTCCTCGGCCACCTGAAGTCGTTCAGCATCGGCCGCGACCAACTCGAGTCCACGCTCGACCGCGGGGTCGCCTTCGACGGGTCGAGCATCACCGGCTTCAACCCTGTCGAGGAGTCGGACATGATCGCCATGCCCGACCCGCGCACGTTCGCGACCCTCCCGTGGCGCCCCGCCGAGCACGGCGTCGCGCGGATCTTCTGCGACGTCCTCACCCCCGAGCGCACGCCGTACGAGGGCGACCCGCGCTACGTCCTCCGGCGCGCGATCGAGCGGATGCACTCGATGGGCTTCGACGCGCTCCACGTCGGCGTCGAGCCCGAGTACTTCCTGTTCAAGGATCGCCGCTCGACCGAGCCGCTCGACGAGGGCGGCTACTTCGACCTCACGACGCTCGACGCCGGCAGCGACGTCCGCCGCGAGACCGTCCTCGCGCTCGAGCAGCTGAACATCCCCGTCGACACGAGCCACCACGAGGGCGGCCCGAGCCAGCACGAGATCGCGCTGCGCGCCACCGACGCGCTGAGCGCCGCGGACAACGTCGTCACCTCCCGCATCACCGTGAAGGAGTACGCGCTGAAGGAGGGCTGGCACGCGACGTTCATGCCCAAGCCGCTCGAGGGCGAGAACGGCTCCGGGATGCACACGCACCTGAGCCTCCACAAGGACGGCCGCAACGCGTTCTTCGACGCCGACGACCCCTACAGCCTCAGCGAGGTCGGCCGCGGCTTCATCGCCGGCCAGCTCAGGCACGCCCGCGAGCTGAGCGCCGTCTTCGCGCAGTGGGTCAACTCGTACAAGCGGCTCGTCCCCGGCTTCGAGGCCCCCGTCTACGTCGCGTGGTCGCGCCGCAACCGCAGCGCGCTCGTCCGCGTCCCGCCGCACCACGCCGGCCAGGACGAGCACACCCACATGGAGCTGCGCTGCCCGGACCCGGCGTGCAACCCGTACCTGACCTTCGCGGCGCTGCTGCAGGCCGGCCTCGAGGGGATCGAGAAGGGCTACGAGCTGCCGGAGCCGATGGAGAAGAACCTCTACCACCTCGGCCCGGACGAGCGCCGGCGCCTCGGCATCGAGCAGCTGCCCGAGACGCTCGGCGAGGCGATCGAGATCGCGGCGGAGTCCGAGCTCGTGCTCCGCACCCTCGGCGAGCACACGTTCAACCGGTTCGTCGAGATCAAGCGCCAGGAGTGGGAGGACTACCGAGTGCAGGTGACCAAGTGGGAACTCGAGCGCTACTTGCCGGTGCTCTAGCGGCCGCGCTCGCGCTCGCCGCCGCGCCGGTCGCCGCCGCGAAGGACCCGGGCCGCTGGAAGCAGGTCCGCGTGTCCGAGGTCCCGCTGGAGTACTTCCAGGGCGTCGCCGCGTCCCCGAAGAACGCGTTCTTCTTCACCGGCACCAACCAGCTGTTCGGGACGACGGGCTCGCTGCGCGAGACCGGGAGGCACGACGTCGCGATCCCGCCCGAGGTGTCCGAGGCCGAGGGCTACGACCACGTCGGCGACCTCGACTACGACACCGCCGAGGGGGGCCGCCTCCTGCTGCCGCTCGAGTGCTACCAGGCGAGCACCGGCAACCACTGCGGCACCGGCTCGATCGCGGTCGTCGACCCCCGCACGCTCCGCTGGCGCTACTACGTCAAGCTCGACCCGTCGCAGATCAAGAAGGCGATGTGGGCCGCGGTCTCGCCCGACGGAAGGTCGCTCTACACCCAGGACGAGGCGGACCTGCTGCGCTACGACCTGACCCAGGTCACCGAGGCGAACGCGGCGCCCGCCGGGCCGATGCTGCTCCCCGTGCAGCGCGTGAAGGGCGCGTTCCCCAACGGCGGCGCGACCGGCGTGGCCTTCTACCGGGGCCGCATGTACGCGGCCGAGTTCCGCGGCGCGCTCTTCCAGGTGTGGCGGATCGACACGACCACCGGCCGCCGCCGTCTCGAGATCGAGCGGATCATTGGCGGGGAGGCCGAGGGGCTCGCGAGCGCGCACATCCTCGGCGGGGACCTGCACTGGCTCATCAACCCGCGCTCGCTCGGGCGCACCCCGACCTTCGGCGCCGGCCACAGCGCGCTCGTGACGTTCAAGCGGCGTCGCTAGTCGCCGAGCAGCTCCGCGAGCTCCTCCGCAGTCGACACGGGCCGCTGGCAGGCGAACCGCTCGCAGACGTACGCGCCCGGCTCGGCGCGGCCCTCGAGCAGCGGCACGGCCTGCGACGCTCCCGCCGCGAGCACCAGCCGCGGGCGCGGCCGGGAGCGGACGACCCGCGCGAGCTCCGCGACGTCTTCCCCGACGAGCGCGACCTCGCGCACAGGGTTGAGGTGGAAGTCGAGCGCCTGGAGCAGGTGCCCGAACGCGGTCGGGTGCCGCGGCGCGAGCTCGTGCAGGAGCTGGAGGTGGCCCTCCGCCGCGGCCTCGTACGTCGCGTCGCCGGTGAACGCCGCGAGCCGCAGCAGGCCGAGCGCGGCGCTCGACCCGCCGCTCGGGATCGGGTTGTCCTCGAGGTCCTTGCGCCGCGCGACGAGCGCCTCGTGGTCGTCGGACGTCGTGAAGAACCCGCCCTGATCGCGGTCGGCGAAGCGCGCGATGATCGTCTCGCCGATCGCGCGGCCCTCGACGAACCAGCGCTCCTCGAACGTCGCCTCGTACAGCGCGAGCAGCGCCTCGAGCAGGAAGGCGTGGTCCTCGAGGTACGCGTTGAGCTTCGCGCGGCCGTCGTTGTACGTGCGCAGCAGACGTCCGTCGTCGCCGCGCAGCGACGTCAGCACGAAGTCCGCGGCGCGGCGCGCCACCTCGACGAGGTCCGGCCGCTCGAGCACCGCGCCCGCCTCCGCGAACGCGTGGATCGCCAGCGCGTTCCACGCCGTCAGCCGCTTGTCGTCCAGGCCCGGCCGCAGCCGCTGCTCGCGCGCCTCGTAGAGCCGCTCGCGGATCCGCGCGCGCACGTCGGCCGGCGGCTCCGGCCCGCGCGCCTCCAAATGATTCAGCCCCTCGAAGTTCCCCTCCTCCGAGACGCCGAAGTACGCCGCCGCGAGCTCGAAGTCCTCGGGGCCGAGCACCGCGCGCAGCTCGTCGACCGACCAGACGTAGTACTTCCCCTCGACGCCCTCGGAGTCCGCGTCGAGCGCGCTGTAGAACCCGCCCTCGGGCGCGACCATCTCGCGCGCCATCCACTCGAGCGTCTCCTCGCACGTGCGGCGCAGGCGCGGGTCGTCGGCGACCAGCCAGCCATGCAGGAAGACGCGCGCGAGCAGCGCGTTGTCGTAGAGCATCTTCTCGAAGTGCGGGATCGTCCACGTGCGGTCGACCGCGTACCGCGCGAACCCCCCGCCGACCTGGTCGAAGATGCCGCCCGTGCGCATCGCGTGGAGCGTCGAGAGCGTCATCCGCGTCTCGCCGCGCGCGAGCAGGAACTCGAGCGCGGAGTGCAGCGGGAACTTCGGGGCGCCGCCGAAGCCGCCCCACTGCGGGTCGAACTGCCGCGAGAGCGCGACCTCGGCGGTGTCGAGCGCGCGCGGGTCCATCGGCTGCTCGGACGGCCGCAGCAGCCCGGCGCCCTGCAGCCGCGCCGCCATCCGCTCGCCCTGCTCGCGGATCTCGTCGCGCCGCTGGCGCCACGCGTCGTCGACCGCGAGGAGCACCTGCTGCCAGCTCGGCATGCCGTGCCGCGGCTCGGGCGGGAAGTAGGTCCCCCCGTAGAACGGGATCTGCTCCGGGGTGACGAACACGTTCAGCGGCCAGCCGCCGTGACCGGTCATCGCCTGCACGGCCTCCATGTAGAGCGCGTCGATGTCGGGGCGCTCCTCGCGGTCGACCTTGACGCAGACGAAGCGCTCGTTCATCACGCGCGCCGTCGCCTCGTCCTCGAACGACTCGCGCTCCATGACGTGGCACCAGTGGCACGCCGAGTACCCGATCGAGACGAGGATCGGCTTGTCCTCCTCGCGCGCGCGCCGCAGCGCCTCCTCGCCCCACGGCAGCCAGTCGACCGGGTTGTCCTGGTGCTGGCGGAGGTACGGCGAGGTCTCGTTCGCGAGCGCGTTCGGCACGACCGCGGCCTACCCGCGCAGGCGCCCGCGTACCGTGACCGTCCCGAGCGGCATGCCCTCGCGGAAGCGGTCGGTCTGGAAGTAGAAGTTCAGGCGCTCCGCGGCGTCCTCCGTGAAGCGCGCCGGCACCGGCCCGATCCTGACGCCGTGCGGGCCCGACCGCCGCGCCCGCGCTGGGCCGGCGGTCGCCACCAGCCCGCGCACGTCGCCGAACTGCGCGGTCATCCCGACGCCGCCGAGGAAGCCGATGTCCTGCAGCGCGACGGGCCCGAGCGAGAGGACGCCGCGGTGCGCGAGCTCGCCGCGAGCGGTCTCCGCCTGGAGCCGGCCGCCGATGATGCGGAAGGCGGCCTCGCCGCCCTCCGGGAACGTCGTGGGGTCCAGCGTGAGGGTGGTCGTGCCGCCGGCGAACAGCATCTGCGCGAGCGTCAGGCGCAGCGCGATCGTGCGGCCGCGGACGCGTGCGACGACCCGGGTGCGAATCCACGTCGAGCGCACGCGCCGCACGGTGCGGCGGTCGAGCCGGATCGCACGCCCGCGCGCGAGCTCGACGCGCCCCTCGCCGGTCTTCGGGTCGACGAAGCCGCCGGTGACGAGGACGCTGCGGCCGTCGACGCGCGCTTCGCCCGTGTCGATGTGCGCGGTCTTGAGCGCCTGGGCGTCGGCGGTGCCGGGCAGCGCCAGCGCGAGAAGAGCGGCAACGCGCCAACACCGGCGAGCGGTGTCAGCCTTGCGCGGAGCCGTTCGTCGGTTCGATGACAGGCTCCACAGTCTTCCGCAAGGAGGGATCGACGATGAAGTACATGCTCCTGCTCTACAGCGCCCCGGACGCCGGACCGGATCCGCAGTCCCCCGAGGGCGAGGCGCAGCTCGGCCGGTGGTTCGCCATCACCGACGAGATGGCGAAGGCCGGCGTGCTCGTGTCCGGCGACGCGCTGCAGCCGACGGAGACCGCGACGACGCTGCGCGAGCGCGACGGCGAGGTGCTCCTCACCGACGGCCCGTTCGCCGAGACGAAGGAGACCCTCGGCGGCTACTACCTGATCGACGTCCCGGACCTGGACGCGGCGACGGAGTGGGCGGCGAAGATGCCGCTCGCGCCGTACGGCTCGGTCGAGATCCGGGCGATCCAGGAGTTCGACCGCGCGTGACGGCCGCTCCCGCCGCCGCGCTCGAGCGCGCGTACCGCGACGAGCGCGCGGCGGTGCTGGCCACGCTCACCCGGCACCTCGGCGGCGACCTCGCGCTCGCCGAGGACGCCGTGCAGGACGCGTTCGTCGCCGCGGCCGCCGACTGGCCGCGGCGCGGCGTCCCGGACCGGCCGGGCGCGTGGCTGACCGTCGCCGCCCGGCGCAAGGCGATCGACCGGCTGCGGCGCGAGCAGGCGCTCTCGTCGCGCCTGGAGCAGCTCGTGGCGCTCGACTCGTCCTCCTCCGAAGACCCGCCCGACCCGTCCGACGCCTCCGCGCTCGGCGACGACCGGCTGCGGCTGATCTTCACCTGCTGCCACCCGGCGCTCGCGCTCGAGGCGCGGATCGCGCTGACGCTGCGGTCGCTGGGCGGCCTGTCGACGCGGGAGCTGGCGCGCGCGTTCCTCGTCGGCGAGGCGGCGATGCAGCAGCGCCTCTCCCGGGCGAAGCGCAAGATCGCCGCGGCCGGGATCCCGTACCGGGTGCCGCCCGACGAGCTGCTGCCCGACCGGCTCGGCGGGGTCCTGCGCGTCGTCTACCTGATCTTCAACGAGGGCCACACCGCGACGTCGGGCGGCGAGCTCGTACGCGCCGAGCTGTGCGACGAGGCGATCCGCCTGGCGCGGCTGCTCGCGCGGCTGATGCCGGACGACGCCGAGGTGCACGGCCTGCTCGCGCTGCTGCTGCTCACCGACGCGCGCCGCGCGGCGCGCACCGGCGCGGACGGGTCGTTCGTCGCGCTCGAGGACCAGGACCGCACGCGCTGGGACGCCGAGCGGATCGCCGCCGGCCTCGAGGCGCTCGACCGCGCGCTGCGGCTCCGCCGCCCCGGGCCGTACCAGCTGCAGGCGGCCATCGCCGCCGTGCACGCGGAGTCGCCGCGCTTCGACGCGACCGACTGGGAGCAGATCGCGGCGCTGTACGCGCGGCTCGAGCAGCTCGACCCGTCGCCGGTGGTGCGGGTGAACCGCGCGGTCGCGGTTGCGCTCGCCGACAGGCCCGAGGCCGGCCTCGCGCTCCTCGCCCCGCTCGAGGACGACCGCCGCCTCCGCCAGTACCAGCCCCTCCACGCGGCGCTCGCCGAGCTGCACCGCCGCGCGGGCGACCCCGAAGCGGCGCGCGCCGCCTACGCGCGAGCGATCGAGCTGTCGGCGAACGCGCGCGAGCGGGAGGAGCTGGAGCGCCGCCGCGCGCGGCTCCGCTGACCGCGCCCCTCGCCCGATCGCGGCCGCTCGCCGCCCCTCACGGCGCGCGCAGCGCCGGCACGGGCGCGAAGCGGCTCGCATCGGGCACGCCCCACCCAGCCGCGCGAGCGACCGCGGCGCGCGGCCGCGCCCGGATGCGGCGGCCTCCGAGAACGCCGGTGACCCCTCCGCCGCGCGTGATCGTCAGGCGGCCGCGGGCCGCGGCGCGGCCGGTGACGCGGACGCGGGCGCGGTTGCCGCGGGTCGGGAACAGGCCGGTGACGCGGACGCCCGGCACGAGCTCGACGCCGCGCAGCGAGATGCCGGCGTCGGTCACGACGATCGTCCCGCGCCGGACGCCGCCGATCCGCGTCGCGTCGTCGAGCTGGGCGCCGAGCGCGGCGACGACCGCGTCCCGCTGCGTGAACGCGACCGCGTTGAGCGTCCTCCCGACGCGGCCCTTGTAGCGGCGCGCGGCCGGGACCTCGCGCAGCGACCGCGGCGCGCGGCGCACGGGCCGGACGAGCGGGTCGATCCCCGGCGGGCACGCGGGCGTCGAGAAGTCGCGGAAGAAGGCGGCGACCGCGGCCTGCGCGCACCGCGACGGGTCGCTGCCGAGCACGGAGTGCCCCACGTGGGGCACCGCGACCGGCGTGGCGCCCAACCGGGCGGCGACGCCGCCGGCGTCCTCCAGCGGCGTGCGGACGTCCGCCTCGCCGGAGAGCACGAGGGCCGGCACGCGCGGCAGCTCGCCGGGCCGGTCGGGCGGCGGCGAGGCGTTGGGCCAGCCGAAGCAGAGCGGGACGAGGCTCGCGCGCACCGCGGTCGCGCGGTTGAACGGCGCGAACGCGGACTCGGGGATCGCGCGCAGCGCCGCGTTCGCCTGGTCCAGCCGCGCGTCGACGCCGGCCGCGCGATCCCACGGGAACGCGACCTCCTCGCACACGGTCGCGAGGAACAGCGCCTGGTTGACGCCGCTGCTCGGCGCCTGGGCGCCGCCGCCGCTCGGCGCCTGGGCGCCGCCGCCCCCCTGGATGCTCGTCGCTAGCCGCAGCAGCGGCGTCTCGTCGCCGAGCGCGGCCGAGCGCATCGCGCCGGGCATCAGCGCGCGCCAGGCCGGGTTCAGGTCGCCCGCCGCGAGCATCTCGTAGAGCGCCGTCGACGGGGTCCGGCCCCGGCGGATCCGGCCGCGCGGCGTGACGTACCGGCCCGTGATCGTCTCCCGGCGCTGGAGGCGGCGGAGGTCCGCGGCGGGGTCCCTCGTCACGCCGCGGCAGCGCCCGGCGCCGCACAGGTGGGCGAGCACGCGCCCCGACGCGCGGAAGCTCGACCGCAGCAGCGGGTCCGGGCCCTCCGGCGGGACGGTCGAGTCGAGCACCAGCGCCTCGACGCGCGCCGGGAAGCGCGCGGCGTAGGCGAGCGCGACCTTCGTCCCGTACGACACGCCGTAGAACGCCAGCCGCTCGTACCCGGCGGCGACGCGCAGGTCCTCGATGTCCGCGACCGAGTCCTGCGTGCGGAAGAACGCGCGGCGCGCGCCGATCTCGTTCGCGCACGACTGCGCCGCGCGGCCGGCGGTCACGTTCTGGCGCACGGCGGCGCACTCGAGCGCCGCGCTGGCGCCCGTCCCCCGCTGGTCGAACGCGATGAGGTCGCGGTCGCGCAGGCCGGGCGCGAGCGCCTCGGCGGCGCCCGCCGCGCCCTCGCTCGCGGCCTGGCCGGGCCCGCCGGAGAGGTAGACGATCGCGCGCCGGTCGGCGTTGGCGGGCGCGACGAGACGGCGGATGAAGAGGTCGATCGTGCCGGGGAAGCCGCCGCTGCGGTCGATGGCCACCGTGGCGCGCCCGCACTCGAAGGCGCCGAACCCCGGGTCCGTGCACTGCCGCCAGGTGATCTGCGCGTCCGCGGGCCCCGCCGCGCCGAGCGCCGTGGCGAGCGCCGCGGCGGCGAGGAGGGTCCGGCGGCGACGCATGAGGACGGCCACGGTACAGGAGTAGCCTCCGGCCACCATGCCCTTGCAACGAGAGACCGTCCACGCCCCCGGCGCGCCCGCCGCGGTCGGCGCCTACAGCCACGCGGTCAAGGCCGGCGACCTGCTCTTCTGCTCCGGCCAGGTCGCGCTGGACCCCGAGACGAACGAGCTCGTCGGCGACACGCCCGCCGACCAGGTCCGCCGATGCCTGGAGAACCTGAGCGCCGTGTGTGAGGCGGCCGGGACGTCGCTCGATCGCGCGGTTCGCTGCGGCGTCTTCCTCACCGACCTCGCGGGCGCGTGGGCGGAGGTCAACGAGGCCTACGCCGCGTTCTTCCCGGGCGACCCGCCGGCCCGCGCCGCGATCGGCGTAGCCGCCCTGCCGAAGGGCGCGCAGGTCGAGGTCGACGCGATCGTCGCGCTCTAGCGCCGCGATGACGGTCACGGCCGAGGACGTCGCCGCCGCGCGCGAGCGCATCGCGGACGTCGCCCGGCCCACGCCGGTCCTCCCGTCCGCGACGCTGACCGACCAGCTCGGCGCGCCGGTGGGGCTGAAGGCGGAGAACCTGCAGCGGACGGGGTCGTTCAAGGTCCGCGGCGCCGCGAACAAGGTGAGCGCGCTCGGGTCGCGCTGCGCCGCCGGCGTCGTGGCGGGCAGCGCCGGCAACCACGCCCAGGCGCTCGCGCACGCCGCGCGCGCCCGCGGCGTGCCGTGCGAGGTCTTCATGCCGCAGTCGGCGCCGCTCTCGAAGATCGAGGGCGCCGAGGCGCTCGGCGCGAAGGTCACCGTCGGCGGCGAGTCGGTGCTCGAGTGCCTCGCGGCCGCCACCGCCCGCGCCGAGGAGGCCGGGATGACGGTCGTGCACCCCTTCGACGACCCGGACGTCATCGCCGGGCAGGGGACCCTCGGCCTCGAGCTGCTCGACGCCGTCCCGGACCTCACGAAGGTCGTCGTCCCGATCGGCGGCGGCGGCCTGGCGTCCGGCGTCGCGGTCGCGGTGAAGTCGGCGCGGCCCGAGATCGAGGTCGTCGGCGTCCAGGTCGAGACGTGTGCGCCGTTCGCCGGCCAGGCGCCCGACGCGGCGCGGACGCTGACGATCGCCGACGGCATCGCGGTCAAGCGGCCCGGCCGGATCACGCTGCCGCTCGTGCAGCAGTGGGTGGACGGCGTCGTGACCGTGAGCGAGGACGAGGTCGCCGAGGCGATCGTCCTGCTGATGGAGCGCGCGAAGCAGGTGGTCGAGGGCGCGGGCGCCGTCGGGGTCGCCGCGCTGATGGCGGGGAAGACGGGCCCGGCGGCCGACGGGACGACGGTCGCGATCCTCTCCGGCGGCAACGTCGACGCCGGGCTGCTCGCCGAGGTCGCCCGCCGCCACGAGACCGAGATGGGCCGCCGCCTCGTCGTCCTCACGCGGATCAGCGACCGCCCGGGCGCGCTCGCGCGGCTGCTCTCCGTGGTGGGCGAGGAGGGGGCGAACCTCATCGAGGTCCAGCACGTCCGCGAGGGCCTCGACAACCACGTCCGCGAGACCGCCGTCCAGCTCATCCTCGAGACCCGCGGCCGCGACCACGCCGACGCGGTCCTCGAGGCGATGCGCGGCGACGGCTACGCGGCGCGGGTGCTGCGCTGACGCAGCGCCAGCGCCGCGCCGGCCAGCGCGATGGCGCCGCCGAGGGGCATCAGCCAGACGGCCGGCGCCTCCTCGCTGAGGGGGAGGTCCTGGGCGAGGAACTCGACCAAGTCGAGCAGCGTCGTGCCGGCGAGCATGGCGGCGGCCAGCGCGGCGGCGCGGAGGAGGCCGAGCAGCGCCAGCAGCGCCGCGGCCGCTCCGACGGCGGCGAAGGCGATGTCCTCGCCCGAGGACGCCTCCCAGATCGACAGCCCGTCGCTGAACAGGAACGTCCTCCCGCTGAGGGAATCGGTCATCGCGCCGAGGTTCGGGAAGTAGTCCGTCAACGAGCCGCCGACGGCGACGGCAGCGCCGAGGACGATGAGGGCGCGGGCGATCACCGGCGTGGCTCCAGGACGCGGATCGTCGCGCGGCCCGGTTGGCGGCCGGGCAGCCACGCGCTCGGGTGGCGCTGGCGCGCGCGGCCTAGGAAGCGGTACGCGATCCGCGCGACGCCGCGCTCGTTGGTGCGCGCTGTGCGCTGCCCGAGGAACACCCGCGCCCCCGCGACCGGCCCGCCCTCGTCCGTGAACACCGCGAAGCGGAAGCGGGTGCGGCGCCCCCGGAGCGCGCGGGAGGGCGTGACGGCGAGGCGCAGCGGGCACGATGCCGGTGGCAGCGGACGGTCGAAGGGCAGCGTGGTGTCGAAGCCGCACCCGGCGGCGTTCCGGATCGACACGCGCCCACGCCCTTCCCCGCGCACTCGGTCCCCCGCCCGCGCCAGCGTCACGACGTCGGCGGGCGGCTCCGCGAACGCGAAGCGCAGGTCCCACGTATCGCCGTGCTGCGCGACCGTCCTGTACGTCCACTCCGCCGGCGCCTCCTCGGCCGGCGCGAAGAGGTCCCACGCGATCGCGTCGCGCAGCGCCGCGCGCCAGTACGGCCAGTCGTGGACGCCCTGCTTCGGGCGGTAGTCGACGTCGACCCCGGACGCGCGCGCGGACGCGACGAGCTCGTCGTTCTGCGCGCGCAGCTCGGCCTCGGCGACGCCGCCGCCGACGACGGCGGGCGGCGAGCTCCCGACTCCGGGCGCGGGCGTCCCGTCGCCGACGGTCACGAACAGCCGCGTCCACCGCAGGTTGTCCGTCAAGCGCGCGGGGTTGTGCCCGGTCGCGTAGAACCCGTCGACCGGCCCGAAGATCTGCTCGTAGTCGACGCCGCCGTACGCGCGCAGCCCGGCGGGGATCTCCGGGCGCTGGTGCGCGACGAACCCGCTGAACGTGGCCGCGCTGCCGAAGTACCCCGGCAGCCGCTCGGCGAGGAAGGTCGCGCCCATCCCGCCCATCGACAGCCCCGCCACGGCGTGCCAGCGCCGCCCGGGCAGCACCCGGAAGCGCTCCTCGACCAGCGGCACCAGCTCCTCCAGGAAGAACCGCTCCCACTCCGGCTGCCCCCGGGCGCCGCCGTTCCACCACGACGAGTAGAACCCGCGCGCCGCCTCCGGCATCACGACGATCGCGGGGAGGCCCCGCGCGATCTCCTCGACCTGCCCCGACTCGCCGGCCCATGTCGAGTAGTTGTCGCCGAGGCCGTGAAGGAGGAACAAGACCGGGAAGCGCCGAGTCGCGTCGGCGGAGTAGCCGTCGGGCAGAAGGACGTTGGCGCGCAGCACGCGCGGATGGTCCGCGCCGTTGAACTCCACGCGCGACGGATCGACAAACCGCGACGGCGTGTCGATCGTGACGAGCTCGGCGCCACTCGCGGGCGACGTCATCGCCAGCGCGAGCCAGACGAACGCGTAGCCGGATGCACGCATCTAACGGACGGTAGAGCCAACCGTCGCCTGTCCGTCGCACGGCCGCGCGGCGGGCTGGCGCCTAACAGCTACCGAAACTGCTAGCGTTAGCAGAGCTACTGAAGCTGCGAAGGAGGAATGGTCATGTCCGTGATCGACGAAGCAGTCCGCGCGATCGTGCGCGATGAGATCGCTCAAGTGTTCGGTCGCGCCGCCGGCGCGACATACGGGACCGGCCGCGCGGACGCCGCCGAAGCGCCGCCGGCACCGATCGAGCTGAAGTCCGAGCCGCCGATCGCCCCGCCGCTCGGGCTCGACGGCTATTCGCTGGTGCCGTACGCGGAATACGTGCTCCGTGAGGAGGGCGGCGGCCCGCTCGACTGCGCCACGATGGCGCGCCGCATCTACGCGCTGGGGTTCCGGCACAAGAGGCCGCCCAAGTACCGTGACCAGCTGGAGCGATCGCTGAACTCACTCGCGTCGCCCAGCCAACATCCCGACAAGTTCGAGCGCGTGGCGCCGCGCGTCCTGCGGCTCAAGTAGGCGCCGCGGCTACTCCCCAGCCAGCGGCGTCACGTACGCGCCCGACAACCCGCCGTCGATCAGGAACGTCGAGGCGGTGACGTAGGACGACTCGTCGGAGGCGAGGAAGAGCGCGCCGTTCGCGATCTCGCGCGCCTGCGCGAACCGGCCCATCGGCAGGTGCACGAGGCGCCGCGCCGCGGCCGCCTCGTCCTTCGCGTACAGCTCGCGCAGCAGCGGCGTGTCCACCGGACCGGGACATAGAGCGTTCACCCTGACACCTCGCCGCGCGAACTGCACCCCCAGCTCGCGCGACAGGGCCAGCACGCCGCCCTTCGACGCCGTGTACGAGATCTGCGACGTCGCCGCGCCCATGACCGCGACGAACGACGCCGTGTTGATCACCGACCCGCCGCCGGCGTCGAGCAGGTGGGGGATCCCGTGCTTGCAGCAGAGGAACACGCTGCGCAGGTTCACGTCCTGCACGCGCTGCCAGGCCTCCAGCGACGTGTCCAGCACCGACACGTCGTCCGGCGGCGAGATGCCCGCGTTGTTGAACAGCACGTCGATGCGCCCGAGCTCCTCGCGGACCGCCGCGTACATCCCCGAGACCGCGCCCTCGTCGGCGACGTCCACCCGCAGCGAGCGGTCGACGCCGGGCGACTCGTCGAGGTCGACGCCCACCACGGTCGCGCCCTCGGCCCGGAACAGCGCGGCGCTCTCCGCCCCGATCCCCGACGCGGTCCCCGTGATCACGCAGACCTTGCCGTCGAGGCGACCCGCCACCGCTCAGCCCTCCGTCGAGATGAAGATCGTCTTCAGCTCGGTGTAGTGGTCGGTCGCGTGCGGCCCCAGCTCGCGGCCGACGCCGGACTGCTTGAAGCCGCCGAACGGCGTCGCGACCCGCACCGACGTGTTCGAGTTCACGCTCAGGTTGCCCGCCTCGACAGCACGAGCGACCCGCAGCGCCTTCGCCCCGTCGCGCGTCCACACCGACCCGCTCAGCCCGTAGATCGTGTCGTTGGCGATCGACACCGCTTCGGCCTCGGTGCGGAACGGGATGACGACCGCGACCGGCCCGAAGATCTCCTCGCTCACCGCGCGCTCGTGCCGGTCGATCGGGCACAGCACGGTCGGGGGAAACCAGAAGCCTGGGCCCGAAGGAGCGCTCCCCTGGATCGCGACCGGCGCCTCGCGCGGCACGAACGACGCGACGCTCTCCCGCTGATCCGCGCTGATCAACGGCCCCATCTGCGTGTCCTCGTCGAGCGGATCGCCGACGCGCAGCGCCTCGACGTGCTCCTCCAGCGCGTCCATGAACCGGTCGAGGGCCGAGTGCTCGACGAGGATCCGCGACCGCGCGCAGCAGTCCTGCCCGGCGTTCCCGAACACCGCGGACGGAGCCGAAGCCGCGGCCCGCTCGAGGTCCGCGTCGGCGAACACGATGTTCGCCGACTTGCCGCCCAGCTCGAGCGTCACCCGCTTGATCGTCCCCGCCGCACCCGACGCGATCGACCGCCCCACCTCGGTCGACCCCGTGAACGCCACCTTCGCGACGTCGGGGTGCTCGACCAGCCACCGCCCGACCTTCGACCCCTGGCCGACGACCACGTTCACGACGCCCTCGGGCAGCCCGGCCTCCAGGCACAGCTCCGCGAACCGCAGGGCCGTCAGCGGCGTCAGCTCCGCGGGTTTCAGCACCACCGTGTTCCCCGCGGCCAGCGCCGGCGCGACCTTCCACGACGCGATCGTCAACGGGAAGTTCCAAGGGACGATGAGGGCGACCACGCCGAGCGGCTCGCGCAGCGTGAACGCCTGCCCGCCGCTCACCGGGATCGTGTCGCCGAGGATCCGCTCCGGCATCCCGGCGTAGTAGCGGAAGGTGTCGACCACCATCTCCATCTCGCCGCGGGCGTCGGAGATGGGCTTGCCGGCGTTGCGCGCCTCCAGCACCGCGAGCTCCTCGTGCGCCTCCTCCAGCCGCGCCGTCAGCGCGAACAAGAGGCGCGAGCGGTCGGCCGGCGAGAGGTCCCGCCAGCCCGGGAACGCCTCGCGCGCCCGGGCGACCGCGTCGTCGGCCTCCTCGACGCCCGCGCGCGGGAGCTCCTCGAGCACCGCCTCGGTGGCGGGCTCCAGGACTGCGAGGGTCTCACTCACGGGGCGGCTCGGCCACGGTCACTCCGTCGTCGGCCATCTCGATCGTCCGCACCGGGCCCGTGAACTTGTGGCGCGCGCTCACGAGCCACCAGATGCCGACCGCCGCGAACACGAGCCCGACCGTGAACGGCGCGTAGTTCACGTACTTCAGGTCGAAGTCGTCGTGCCACGGGGCGCCGGTGCTGCCCTGCGGCAGCGAGAAGACGACCACGCAGATCGCGACCCAGATGATCGCGGCGGGGTTGACCCACCTGTACTTCTTCCCCAGCGTCCACGGGCCGGGATTGAAGTCGTCGCCCTTGCGCCAGCGCAGGTACGTCGGCATGACGTAGGCGATGTAGAGCCCGATCACGGTGATCGAGACCACCGCGTAGAACGCGTACGTGTAGTCGTTCTCGTCGCCGATCAGCGCGGGCAGCGTGATGACCATCGCCCAGAAGCACGCGAAGATCACGGCGAACATCGGCACGCGATGGTGGTTCAGCCGCGTCCAGATCCGCCACCCCGGGACCGCCCGGTCGCGCGAGAACGCGTAGGTCATCCGGGAGCAGCTCGTCACGCAGGCCATGCCGCAGAACAGCTGGCCTATGGTGGCGATGAGGACGACGAGCTTCGCCGCCCACGGGTCGAGGAACGAGCTGAAGATCGCCAGCGACGAGCCCAGCCCCTCGTTGACCGGATCGGGGTTGCTCGCCGCGAAGGTGATCGCCAGGAGCACGAACCACCCGATCAGGCCGGACCAGAACACCGAGCGCCAGACGCCCTTCGCCGCGCCGAGCGCGGCGCCCCGGGTCTCCTCCGACACGTGCGCCGAGGCGTCGTAGCCGGTCTGCGTGTACATCGTCAGCAGGAAGCCGAGCGGCAGGACGTAGAACCAGAACCCCGCGCCGCCGGTCCCGCCGTCGAACAGCCCCGTGTTGTTCAGCCGCTCGGTGAAGACGAAGTCCGCGCTCGCGTGGTCGTCGGGGACGAAGACGAGGACCGCGATGATGATCGCGACGCCCAGCACGTGCCAGCCGACCGAGATGTTGTTGAGCGTGGCGACGAGCGGTGACGAGTAGATGTTGACCATCGCGTGGATCGTCAGGAAGAGGACGAAGAGCACGAAGGTCTCGAGCAGCACGTGCTCGGTGTCGCCGAAGTTCATGAACCCGAGGTCGAGGCCGTAGAGGCCGAACAGCGCGTAGGCGAACTGCGCGCTCGCGTAGACGACCGACGCGACGACGCCGACGAGCCCGACCAGGTTGAACCAGCCCGTGAACCAGCCCCAACCCTTGCCGCCCAGCTCGGAGGCCCACCAGTAGATGCCGCCCGCGGTCGGATACGCGGACACCAGCTCGGACATCGAGAACGCGACGAGCAGGATGAGCCCGCAGATGATGGGCCAGCCCCAGGAGATCGCGATCGGACCGCCCGCGTTCCATGCGAACGCGTAGGTCGTGAAGCAGCCCGCGAGGACGGAGATGATCGTGAACGAGATCGCGAAGTTGGAGAACGAGCTCCACGCGCGGTGCAGCGACTGCTCGTAGCCGAGCTCGGCCAGCCGCTTCTCATCGTCGCCGGCGTGATGGTCCCGCTGGGGCGCTTCGACGGCCATCGATCCCTCCTCGTCGGAAAGGTCTGCTGCGCGACCCTATGCAGTCGCGCGCAGCGAAGTCAAACGCGCGGCAGGTCGCTCGCGAGGGCCCCGATCACGGTCTGCAGCCACGCCCGCTCGTCCGCCGCCGCCACGCGCATCCTTCTTCGCGCCCACGCTGTGAGGTCCTGTCGTGAGCCCATCGCGCCGAGCGGGCCGGTGAGCCCGTAGCGCCCGTCGGCGAGGGCCCACAGACCGCCCGGGCAGTCGCGCCGGATCCGCAGCTGCTCGACGGCGCGCACGCCGCGCAGCTCGCGCACGTCGGCGGGGTCGCCGTCCGCCTCGCCCCACTTCCACGACGAGAAGACCGGGCGGCGGCCGTGGATGGACCGCGGCGGCCGGGCCGGGGGACCGATCGGGCCGTTCGCCCAGCGGTCGAGCAGGCGCGGCATCTGGCGTGCGGCGGCGGTCCGCATGAGCACGTGGAGGCGGTCGCCGGGGCGCAGGCGCGTCGAGCCGCGCGGCGGGATGGCTTCCTCGCCGCGGACGATCACGTTGACGACCGCGTCGCGCGGCAGCCCGAGGTCGCGCACGGCGGCGCCCGCGATGGCGTCGTCGGGCGCGATCGGGTACTCGAGCACCTCCGCGCCGAGGCGCCGGATCGTCCCGGCCTCGACGAGCGGGCGCGGCAGCGCGGGCGTGTTCGTGGTCATCTTCAGCCGCCGCGCGACCCACTCGAACGACGAGCCCTGCAGCAGCGTCGACAGCAGGACGGCGAAGAAGACGATGTCGAACAGCTCGAGCGAGCCCTCGACGCCCTCGATCACGGGGAACGTCGCGAGCACCACCGGCACCGCGCCGCGCAGGCCGGCCCAGTCGAGGACGAGCCGCTCGCGGAACGAGAACCCGACCGGCAGCGTGGCGACTAGCACCGCGACGGGCCGGGCGACGAACAGCACGACCAGCGCGAGGATCGTCCCCTCGACGGCGACGTCGCCCAGCTCGCCGGGGAACACGAGCAGGCCGAGCGTCGTGAACATCGTGAGCTGCGCGACCCAGCCGAGCCCCTGGTGGAACGCCGCGACCGTCTGCCGCGCGGGGACGCCGCTCGCGCCGCCGAGCATCAGGCCCGCGAGGTAGACGGCGAGGAACCCCGAGCCGTGCGCAACGTCGGCGCCGCCGAACGCCAGCGCCGCGGTGGCGAGCGAGGCGACCGGGTACAGGCCCGGCGTCGCGAGCTGCGCGTTGCGGAAGCCCTGGACCGCCAGCCAGCCGACGGCGAGCCCGATCGCGGCGCCGACCGCGAGCTCGACCACGAGCAGCCAGACCGCGTCGAGCGCGCCGAAGCCCGGGTCGGTCAGCGCCTCGATGCAGGCGAGCACGAAGATGACCGCGACGGGATCATTCATGCCGGACTCGCCCTCGAGCGTCTGGGCGAGGCGGCGCCGCAGCGTCGAGTTGCGCAGCAGCGCGAAGATCGCGGCGCCGTCCGTCGAGGCGAGGATCGACCCGAGCAGCAGGCCCTCGAGCAGCGAGAAGTCGAAGAGCAGCGTGGAGGCGGCGCCGGCGATCAGGGCGGTGAGCGCGGTGCCGATCGTCGCCAGGCTGATCGACGCGCCGAGCACCGGGCG
Organism: Solirubrobacteraceae bacterium; assembly: GCA_036389485.1. GTDB lineage: Bacteria > Actinomycetota > Thermoleophilia > Solirubrobacterales > Solirubrobacteraceae > CADCVT01. The sequence continues at coordinate 2,367 of DASVPR010000014.1, read as the reverse complement.
CACCTCCGCGAGGCCCGAGTTCAGGCCGCCCTCGAAGAGGATCAGCCCGAGGGCGATGATCCCGATCGACCGGGCGAGCTCGTAGTCGTCGAACGGGAGCCAGCCGAAGCCGTCGGAGCCGACGAGCATCCCGAGGCCGAGGAACAGCAGCAGCGACGGGACGCGCACGCGAGTCGCGACGAGCGACGCGATCAGGCCGCCCGCGAGCAGCGCGCCCGCGATGAGGATCAGATCGCCGTCGTGCAAGGGCTACAGCCGCTCGAAGCCCCGGAACCGTTCCCAGTCGGTCACCGCGGCGTCGAAGGCGGCCAGCTCGACGTCGGCGTAGTTCAGGTAGTGGTCGACGACCTCGTCGCCGAACGCTGCGCGCGCGACCGCGCTCGTTGCCAGCAGGTCGCGCGCCTCGCGCAGGGTCGCGGGGACGCGCGGCTTGTCGGACTCGTACGCGTTGCCCTCGAACGCGGGCTCCAGCTCGAGGCCGTGCTCGACGCCGTGCAGCCCGGCGGCGATCATCGCGGCGAGCGCGAGGTGCGGGTTGACGTCGCCGCCCGGCACGCGGTTCTCGACCCGCAGCGAGGGGCCGTGCCCGACGACGCGGTACGAGCACGTGCGGTTGTCGCGGCCCCAGGCGATCGCAGTGGGCGCGAACGAGCCGGGCTGGAAGCGCTTGTACGAGTTGACGTTCGGGGCGAGGAAGAGCGTCAGCTCGCGCAGGCACGCGAGCTGGCCGGCGAGGAAGCTCGCGAAGAGGTTGTCGTCCTCGGCGAACCCGCCCCCTCCGCCGTCTCCCTGGAGCGAGAGGTGGATGTGGCACGAGTTCCCCTCCCGCTCGTCGAACTTCGCCATGTACGTGATCGCCATGCCCTCCTGGGCGGCGATCTCCTTCGCGCCGTTCTTGTAGATGGCGTGGTCGTCGGCGGTCTTGAGGACGGGGCCGTAGTGGAAGTTGATCTCGTGCTGGCCGAGGTTGCACTCGCCCTTCGAGTTCTCGACCTCCATCCCGGCGCCCGCCATCGCGTTGCGGATCCGGCGGATCAGCGGCTCGACGCGCGCGGTGCCGAGCAGCGAGTAGTCGACGTTGTAGAGGTTCGCGGGCTGGAGGTTCCGGTAGGCGCGCTCCTGGGCCTGCTCGTAGGTGTCCCTGAAGACGATGAACTCGAGCTCGGTCCCTGCGAATGCGCTCAGCCCGCGCTCGGCGAGGCGGTCGATCTGGCGGCGCAGGATCTGCCGCGGCGAGGCGACGACGTCGCTGCCGTCGTGCCAGTGGACGTCGGCCATCAGCAGTGCGGTGCCGGGCTGCCACGGGACCGCGCGCAGCGTGTCGAAGTCGGGGGCGAGGCTGAAGTCGCCGTAGCCGCGGTCCCACGACGACATCGCGTACCCGCCGACGGTGTTCATGTCGACGTCGACCGCGAGGAGGTAGTTGCAGCCCTCCGCGCCATGCTCGACGACGTCGTCGAGGAAGTGCTGCGCGGTCAGGCGCTTGCCCTGGAGCCGCCCCTGCATGTCGACCATCGCGAGGACGACGGTGTCGATCTCGCCGCTCTCGAAAGCTGCGCGGAGTTCGTCGAGGTTCACGAAGCGCGCACTCTATGCGCGCGCGGCGTCCTGCGGAATGAGCCCGGCGATGATGTGCTCGGTGCCGGCGAGGTGGTCGCGGAGGATGCGGATCGCGCCGACGCCGTCGCCTCCGCGCAGGCACTTGACGATCCGGCGGTGCTCGGTGTTCGCGTGCTCGAGGACGGTCTGCGGGTGGGCGATGAGGGAGATCAGCTCGCTCATCTGGCCCTGGACCTCGGTCATGAGCGCGACGAGCCGGGCCGCGCCGCTCGCCTCCGCCAGCGCGATGTGGAACCGCACGTCGGCGCGGCGGTAGGCGTCGAAGTCGGGCGGCTCGTCCATCTGCACGATGAGGTCGTCGAGGCGGCCGAACGCGCGCTCGTTCCCGCGCTCGGCGGCGAGGAGCGCCGCGCCGCATTCGATCGCGACGCGCTGGTCGAGGATGTCGTGCCAGTCGGCGCGCAGCTTCTTCCGGCCGGAGGAGATCGGCGGCTGCTCGGAGACGAACGTGCCCCCGCTGCGGCCGCGCAGCGAGATGAGGTGGCCGGACTGGACGAGGGTCGTGAGCGCCTGGCGCAGCGTCGAGCGCGAGATGCCGAGCTGCTCGGCCAGCTCGCGCTCCGGGGGCAGCCGCGTGCCCGGCGACAGCAGCCCGAGCCGGATCGCGGTCCCCAGCCGCTCGACCGTCTCCTCGAACGTCGTCGGCGCCTGGACGGGCTCGAAGACGGCAGCGACGGAGGGGCTCGGGGCGTACATCCGGGTCAGGACGCTACCCGTGCGCGAACCGGGATGCCACTGCCCTTTCAC
>DASVPR010000013.1:0-20008 GCA_036389485.1 Solirubrobacteraceae bacterium | reverse complement strand
CCCGCTGGGCGTGATCGCCAACAACACGAAGTTCTTCGCGGGGACCCTGACCGCCGACGCCTCGGACAAGGCCGCGCGCTTCCTCCAGCTCTGCGACGCCTTCGGCCTCCCGGTGCTGTCGCTGGTCGACACGCCGGGCTTCATCGTCGGCCCGAAGCACGAGGCCACGGCGCTCGTGCGCCGCGCCTCGCGGCTGCTCGTCGCCGGGGCCGCGCTCGGCGTGCCGCTGATCGCGGTCGTCCTGCGCCGCGGCTACGGCCTCGGCGCGCAGGCGATGGTCGCCGGCAGCCTCCACGAGCCGCTGCTGACGATCGCGTGGCCGAGCGCGCACCTCGGCCCGATGGGCCTGGAGGGAGCGGTGAAGCTCGGCTTCCGCAAGGAGCTCGAGCAGATCGCCGACGAGCGCGAGCGGGACGAGAAGATCCGCGAGCTGACGCGGCTCGCCGAGGAGAACGCGAAGGCGCTCAACGCGGCGACGCTGTTCGAGCTCGACGACGTGATCGACCCGGCGGAGACGCGCACGCTCATCGCGGCGACGTTCGCGGCGGCGGAGCTGCCCGAGCGCCCGACGCGCGGGCACCGCTTCGTCGACACGTGGTGAACCTCACAGAAACGGTCGCGTTCAGGGGTAAGACTCTGCGGACCCGTGCCGCACGCGATCGACCACGTGGATGTCCTCATCGTCGGTGCCGGCATCTCCGGCGTCGGCGCCGCCCACCATCTGCAGGACAAGTGCCCGCAGAAGACGTTCGCGATCCTCGAGGCGCGCGACGCGATCGGCGGGACGTGGGACCTCTTCCGCTACCCGGGCATCCGCTCGGACTCGGACATGCACACGCTCGGCTACCGGTTCCGCCCGTGGAAGGCGGCGAAGGCGATAGCCGACGGGCCGTCGATCCTCGAGTACGTCAACGAGACCGCACGCGAGCGGGGCATCGACCGGCACGTCCGCTTCCACCACAAGGTCGTGCGCGCGACGTGGTCCACGGCCGACGCGCGGTGGACCGTCGAGGTGCAGCGCACCGACACCGGCGAGACCGTCCGCATGACGTGCGGCTTCCTCTTCGGCTGCTCGGGCTACTACCGCTACGACCAGGGCTACACGCCGGACCTGCCGGGCACCGAGCGCTTCCGGGGGACGATCGTCCACCCGCAGCACTGGCCCGAGGACCTCGACTACGAGGGCAAGCGCGTCGTCGTGATCGGCAGCGGCGCGACCGCCGTGACGCTCGTGCCCGCCATGGCGGAGCAGGCGGCGCACGTCACGATGCTCCAGCGCTCGCCGAGCTACGTGGTGACGATGCCCGACGAGGACCCGCTCGCCCTCCTGCTGAGGCGGGTCCTCCCCCCGCGGTTCCTGTATCCCGTCATCCGGTGGAAGAACGTCATGCTCGCGTTCCTCTTCTACCGCGCGAGCCGCCGCTGGCCGGACGCGATGAAGCGGCTCATCCGCCGGGGCGTCAAGCGGCGGCTGCCCGAGGGCTACGACGTCGACGTCCACTTCAAGCCGCACTACAACCCGTGGGACCAGCGCATGTGCCTGGTCCCCAACGGCGACCTCTTCACGGCGATCAGCGAGGGGCGGGCGTCGGTCGCGACCGACCACATCGAGACGTTCACCGAGCACGGGATCCGGCTGCGGTCGGGCGAGGAGCTGGAGGCGGACGTCGTCGTCACGGCGACGGGCCTGAACCTGCTGCCGCTCGGCGGCGTGTCGCTCGCGGTCGACGGCCGCGAGGTCTCGCTGCCGGACACGATGGCCTACAAGGGGATGATGCTCAGCGGCGTCCCGAACTTCGCGTTCGCGGTCGGCTACACGAACGCGTCGTGGACCCTGAAGGCGGACCTGACGTCGGAGTACGTCTGCCGGCTGCTCAACCACATGGACCGCCACGGCCATCGCTTCTGCGTGCCCGAGCGCGACCCGTCGGTCTCCGCGGAGCCGTTCCTCGACTTCCAGTCCAACTACGTCCTGCGGTCGATCGACCAGTTCCCCAAGCAGGGCTCGCGCGCGCCGTGGCGCGTGCACCAGAACTACCCGCGCGACATCGTGATGCTCCGCCACGGCCCGGTGGACGACGCGATGGCGTTCGACCGCGCCGCCGCCTGACGAGCCGTCGCCCTCGGCCGCTACGGTCCGCGAGTGCGCCGCTTCGTCCAGCGCGAGCCGTCCGCGGTCCTGCTCGTCGTGCAGCTCGCGGCGGTGCTGGTCTATCCCTTCCTGGAGGGCAGCCACGCGGGGCGGGCGGGGTTCAGCGCGATCGGGATCCTCGTGCTCGGGCTCGTCGTGCTCGCGGTCCGCAGCTCTCCGGCCCTGACCTCGGTCGCGGTGGGCCTCGGCCTGCCGGCGACGGTCCTGCTCCTCATCCAGGCGATCACCGGCGACGACGCGCTGCTGCCCTACTCGTCCGCGCTCGAGGCCGTCCTCTACTTCTACGCGGCGGGCGCGCTGATCGCGTACATGCTCGCCGACCACGACATCACCCGCGACGAGCTGTTCGCGGTCGGGGCGACGTTCACCCTCGTCGCGTGGGGGTTCGCCTACGTGTTCACGGTCGTGCAGGCCGTCGACCCGGGCAGCTTCACCGCCGCGGTCGACCCGCAGTCCGACCGCACGTGGATGGAGCTCCTCTTCCTCAGCTTCACGACACTGTCGAGCACCGGCCTGAGCGACATCGTCCCGATCGAGCCGTTCGCGCGCGGCGTGGTGATGCTCGAGCAGCTGGCCGGGCTCGGGTACGTTGCGATGGTCGTGTCCCGCCTCGTCGGGCTGACCGTCCGCCGCCCCACGTGATCCGCTGCGTCCTCGTCCTCCTCGCCCTCCTCTGCGCCGCGCCCGCCTCCGTCGCCGCGCACGCGGTCGTGTCGATGGACGGCCCGACCATCCTCTACTCGGCCCGCGACGCGACGTCGCAGAGCACGGTCACGGTCACCGCCGGCGCCACGACCGTGCGGCTCACCGACACGACCGTCGACGGCGGGATCGATCCCGGTCGCTGCCAGCCCGGCGACGTCGACGGCAACGGCTACATCATCGAGGTCACCTGCCCGCGGTCGAGCGACACGCGCATCCGCCTCGACGTCGGCCTGCGCGACGACAGCATCGAGGTACGGGAGTCGACCGGCGCGCTCCCGGTCCCCGCGATCCTCCTGGGCGGGAGCGGGAACGACAAGCTGACGGGCGGCGGCGGGCCCGACCAGGTCGACGGGGGCGAGGGCAGCGACACGCTGCGCGGCGAGGGCGGCGACGACCAGGTGATCGCGCGCGACGGCGCGGTCGAGGTCGTGGACTGCGGCGCGGGCGCGGACCGCGCCTACGTCGACCCCGCCGACCTCCCAGACTCCTCGTGCGAGACGGTCGAGCGCGCCGACCCTCCCCCGCCCCCGAGCGAGGAGCCGCCACCGCCGGCCGGCGAGGACACCGAGCCGCCGACGATCGACGCCCGCGCCCGCCGCCGCCAGCGCGTCGGCCGCTCGCCGGCGCTCGTCGCGACCGCGTCCGCGAACGAGGTCGTCCAGCTGTCGGCGCGCGCGACGATCCGCACGCGCGGCAGGCGCCTCACCCTCGCCGCCCCGCAGCAGCGCGCCGCGACGCCCGGCGAGAGCGTCCGGCTCGTCCTGCGCGGCACGGCGTCCACGGCTCGCGCGCTGCGCCGCGCCCTCCGCGGCCGCCGCCGCGTCTACGCCGTCGTCACCGTCATCGCGATCGACGACGCCGGCAACAGCGCCGCGACCCGCCTCGAGCGGGTCCGCCTGACCCGGTGATGCGCAGCCTCATCCTCGCGGTCGCTCTGCTCGCCGCGGGCTGCGGCGGCGCCCCCGGAGCGGATTCGCCCGAGCTCGCTGTGAAGCGCTTCCTCGACGCGTGGGAGGACTGGGGACAAGACCTCGACTCCGGCGACCGGCGGGAGTTCTACGCACGGAACTGCCGGCTCGTCGACCCGGCGATCCGCCGCGGTGCGCTGTTCGACGAGGAGGAGGGCTACAGCGACGGCAACTGCGGCGCCGGCGTCGTCGTCGCAGTCGCCTACACCGGCGACTCGGGCGAGATGGAGGACCCGAGCCGCATCGGCGGGGACGTCGTCTCCGCGCGAACCGAAGGCGACCGCTCCATCGTGACCGTCCGCATGCGGTACGCGGCACGGTCCGGACCGTATCCGCCGCCGCCCGCGTCGGCGACGGTGAAGGTGCTCGCCGTGCGGCGCGAGGGCGCCTGGTGGGTGGCCACGCCGCTCGCGTTCAACCCGCTGAAGGCACGCGACGGCGGGATGAGCGAGGCCGAGCTCGAGCGCGACCACCGCGAGTCGCTCGCGCGGGCGGAGGAGCGGGACTAGGGGGAAACGCTCGTCCGCTTGGGGAACTCCCCGATGCGGCCCTGAAGCGGCGGCGCCGACGATGCGGACATGCGCCGAATCGTTCCCCTCCTCATCTTCGCCGCGCTCGCCCTGGCTCCCGCCGCCGCGCAGGCCGATCACATCGTCGGCATGCCCTGCTCGAGCTGCGCGTCGCACGACCTCTGGCCGCGGATCGACATCGACAACGTCAAGCGGTCGGACAAGGAGGGCGCGACGAACCTCACCGGCTCCTCCGACAGCGACGAGCTGATGGGCCACCACACCTCCGACGTCCTGCGCGGGCTCGGCGGGTCGGACGTCCTGTGGGGCGACTACGACCCGATCGGCCAGCCGGCGAGCCAGGTCGACCGCATCTTCGGCGGCGGCGGCGAGGACTTCATCTACGGCTCGCACGGCCGCAACGTCATCTTCGGCGGCGCCGGCAACGACGCGATCTCCGTCCACTACGGGCGCGGCGCCGTCGACTGCGGCCCGGGCCGCGACATCTACCACGTCGCCCGCTCGCGGAAGCACAAGTACACGTTCGTCAACTGCGAGAAGGCCGAGTACCGGACGGAGAAGCAGCGCGGCGGCGGCTTGAAGCCGCTGCGGTGACATCGCTCGCGGCGTGCCCGCCGCGCCCTCCTAGGGGCAGCCGTGGCGCATGTCGGCGCAGACGAGCCGCTTGCGCGCGCCCGGCGCCTTCGCGCCGCCCGTCTTCCCGCCCGTCAGCGCGTACTGCGAGACGTAGTAGAACGAGAGCGCGTTCGGGACCGGGATCCCAGCGATCTTGTGCGGCACGTTCCCCGCGTAGCGGTCGGTCGGGTTCTGGGCGGCGGCGAGCTGATCGAACTCGCCGGTGCCGATCGCGCTGCCGTCGATGCTGGCGTCGAACGTCGTCGCGATCAGCCGCTGCGTCGCGGCCGCGCTGCCCTTCAGGTAGCGGTCGAACCAGGCGCGCGTGTAGTAGGAGGCGAACCGCTCGCCCTTCTGGCTGGCCGGCAGCACGAGCGGGACGTACGTGTACTCGAGGTGCGTCGCCCCGCGCAGCACGATCGACTGCGTGTCGACGCCCGCCGCCTTCAGCTGCGCGAACCCGTCGGCCTTCGCCTGCGGGTCGGGCGGCGTCGGGTTCGGCCGCGTGTTGAAGAGGTAGTCGTTGGAGATCCCCAGCGCCGGCGTGTGGATCAGCGTCGACGCGCGGAACGCCTTCGGGATCGTGACCCCGCTGCAGTCGTCGATCGGGTCCAGGTTGTCCCACGCGACGATCGCCCTGACGCGCTTGTCGCACTGGCCGACGACGCTCACCGCCTGCGCGCCGAGCGAGTGGCCGGCGATGCCGACGCGCTGCGTGTCGAGCAGGTCGAAGTACGGGTTCTCGCCGGCGTCGAGGAACGCGCTGAGCGAGTCCTCGGCGCCCTGCAGGAAGTTGTAGGCCTGCTGGTACGGGATGCCGGAGCACTCGCCGGGGCAGTCCTCGCCGGCGAGGTCGGAGTCGCCCTGGCCCTGGACGTCGTAGGTCATGACGATGTACCCGGCCTCCGCGAGGTCCTCCGCGGCCCAGAAGTACAGCTCCTCGAAGCCCTGGACGGAGCCGTCGGTGATGACGACGCCCGGGTAGCCGCCGGCCGGGCGCTTGACGCGGGCCGGCGGCGCGAACACGTGCCCGCGCAGCGTCGACCCGTTGAGCGCCTTGAACGCGACCGGCTCGACGCGGCCGCGCCCCGCCTCCGTCCAGCGCTTGACCGTGCGGAAGGCGTCAGCGGCCTGCGAGCCCGGGATCGCGGTCGTGATGCCGCCGCGCGGGTGGCTCGCATCGCCGAGCTGGTCGACGGTCCGCTCGAGCCACAGCTGAGAGCCCTGGGACAGGTTGCCCCAGCCGTACGCCGGGCTCATCAGCTGGTCGCGGAGCCGCAGCGTCGCGCAGTACTGGTTGATCGCGTCGCGCCGCTGCCACTCGGGCGTGTTCGGCGCGGGGTCGCCCGCGGGCGCGAGGCAGTCGATCACCTGGTCCTGAGGCATGCCCGCCCGGGCGTTCGCGAGGAGCGTCGCGGCGCGCTCGTGCGCGGCGGACTGCGCGGCGGCGGCGGCGCCGGGCAGGGCGAGGAGGAGCAGGCAGGAGGTGGCAGCGGCGAGCAGGCGGGACATGCTCATCTGAACGCCGGAGTTCGCCGGTTCTTGCGGTAAGGGCGCTACCGCCCGCGGCGGGCGATCCCCTCCGCGCCCGCCTCGCGGAGGTACGTCAGCGTCGCGAGGACCCGGCGGTGCTCCGACGGCCCGGGATCGAGCCCGAGCTTGGAGAAGATGTTCGTGACGTGCTTCTCGACGGCGGCGTCGGTCACGAACAGCGTCTCCGCGATCCCGCGGTTCGACTTCCCCTCGGCCATGCACGCGAGGACCTCGCGCTCGCGCGGGCTCAGCTCGTCGAGCGGCCCGCTCGGGCGGCGGCGGCCGAGCATCCGGCCCACGACCTCCGGGTCGAGCGCGCTGCCGCCCGCCGCGACGCGGCGCACGGCGTCGATGAACGCGTCGACGTCGCCGACGCGCTCCTTGAGCAGGTAGCCGACGCCCTCGGCGCTGTCGCCGATCAGCTCGACGGCGTAGTGCTCCTCGTAGTACTGCGACAGGACGAGCACGCCCGTGCCGGGGAGGCGGCGCCGCAGCTCGAGCGCGGCCTGCAGGCCGTCGTCGCCGTGGCCGGGCGGCATCTGGACGTCGGCGACGACGACGTCCGGCTTGTGGGCGAGCGCGCGGCGCAGGAAGTCCTCGGCGTCGCCGGCGTGCGCGGCGACCTCGAAGCCCGCCTCGGCGAGCAGCCGCGCGATCCCCTCCCGCAGGAGGACGTCGTCCTCGCCGATCACCACGCGTATCGGAGCCGGCACGGGGCCACCGTACTCCTGCGCGCCGACCGCGGCTAGATCCCGCTCAGGAGCCGCTCGAGCGGGGCGCCCGGCAGCTCCGCCTTCGGGACGAACGGGAGCGGCGTTTCGGTGCCGTCGTCCGCGCCCGGTGCCGAGTCGGGGTCGCTCGAGACGAGCACGACGGTCGGCGACCACGGCCGCCGCGCGAGATCGTGAGCCAGCTCGATCCCGGACCGGTCGGGCAGGCCGACGTCGACGAGGATCGCGTCGGGCCGCAGCTCCTCGGCGGACGCGATCGCGGTCTGCGCGGCGTCGGCCTCGCCCGCGACCTCCATCCCCGCGCCGCGGATCATCCGTCCCGCGAGCGCTCGGAAGGCCGGGTCGTCGTCGACGATGAGGACGGACCGGGGCACGCCGCGATCATGGCAGCGCGGCGGGCGCGCGGAGGTAGGGACAACCCCACTCGCGCGCGGCGCCGACGGCGAGCGTGATGGCGCCCGCAAGCAGCCACCCGCCGACCACGTCGGTCGGGCAGTGGACGCCGAGGAGCACGCGGCTGAGCCCGATCGCGAGCAGCACCAGCGCAGTCGCCGCGCCGATCGCGAGGCGCGGCATCCGCGCGCGTCCGCGGCAGAGGACGACCGCGATGCCGGCGTAGAGCGCGAGGCTGGCGGCTGCGTGCCCGCTCGGGAAGCTGTAGCCCGCGGCGTGGGCGATCGCGTCGGCCGCGGGCGGCCGTGCGCGCAGCACGAGGTGCTTGACGCCCGCGACGGCCGCCTCCGTCGCGGCGACGCCCGCGGCGAGCGCGAGGGCGTCCGCGCGGCGGCGGGCCGCGAGCAGCGCCGCGGCAGCCGCGGCCGTGACCGCGAGGATGGCGTGGGTCCCGCCGGCGCCGGTCACGGCGCGCGCCGCGGCGGCCGCGCCCGCGAGCGCGACGCGGTGCGCGTCGCGGACGGCGCCGAGGTCGAGCGCGCCGAGCGGCGCCAGCCAGTGGACCGCCGCACCGAGCGCGCCGACGAGCGCGACCAGCGCGGCGCTCCGCTTCGCCGCGGTCACAGCGTGCCGGACCGCGGGCGCCCGGTCCGGCCGAACGCCTCGAAGAGCAGGGTGAGGACGAGGGCCAGCGCGCCGACGACCATCAGGATCCAGCCGGCGGTGCGGACGTCGATGCCCGCCACGTGCTCGGTGACGGCGTACCTGAGGATCGCGCCGATCGCGATGAGGACGATGCTGCTGCCGATGCTCACCGGTCTCGCTCCTGGGGTTCGGGGGTCGGTCCCGCAGCGTGCGCTCTGAGCCGCTCGCTGTCATCGGCCGCACGGCGGCACCTGCGCCTACCGCCCCGGGCGTATCCGGGCGGGCGCTCATCGCCCCCTCATCTCGCTCGCCGACGCTCGACGCGTCATGAGCCCATCCGCCCCGAGGTGATCAGATGCCCCAGCCCGTCCCCCTTCGCTCGCTCGCGCTCGCCGGCGTGATCGGCGGCGCCGTCGCCGCCGGCGCGGTCGGCGTCGCCGTCGCGGCCGGCGCCGGCGACGACGGCGACACGCGCGCGGCCGCCGTGGCCGCGCCGGTCGCGGCCGCCCCCTCCGCGCTCTCCCGCGACCTCGACGCCGAGGCGATCTACGCGCGCGAGGCGCCCGGCGTCGCTTTCATCCGTTCCTACGGCGTGACGACGCCGACGCCATTCGGCCCGCAGCAGGGCGTCTCGGAGGGCTCCGGGTTCGCGGTCGACGGCCACGGCGACGTCCTCACCAACGCGCACGTGGTCGACGGCGCGCAGCGGATCACCGTCCGGATCGGCCCCGGCACCGGCCGCACCGTCAGCGCGCGCGTCGTCGGGAAGGACGAGTCGCACGACCTCGCGGTGCTCCGCGTCGACCCCGCGAAGGTCCAGCTCGACGCGCTGCCGCTCGGCGACTCGAACACCGTCCGGGTCGGCGACCAGGTCCTCGCGATCGGCAACCCGTTCGGCCTCGACCGGACGATCACCGCCGGCATCGTCTCCGCGCTGCAGCGCCGGATCCCGGCCCCGGACGGCGCGGCCATCGACCACGTCATCCAGACCGACGCCGCGATCAACCCCGGCAACTCCGGCGGTCCGCTCCTCGACCGCGCCGGTCGCGTCATCGGGATCAACTCCCAGATCGCGACCGGCCAGGACGGCGGCGACAGCAACGTCGGCATCGGCTTCGCGATCCCGATCGACACCGCCAAGGCCGAGCTGCCCGCGCTCGAGAGGGCGTAGCGATGCCCCGCCGTCCGTCCCGCGTCCTCCTCGCGGACGCCACGATGCTCGGCGGCGTCGTCGCCGGAGCGATCGCGCTCGCGGTCGGCTCCGGCGGCGCCGCGCAGGGACACGCCGAGCCCGCGCCGGCCTCCCCGGCCGCCACCGTCCGAGCGTTCCTCAACGCCGCGTTCACCGACCGCGACCCCGTCGCCGCGTGCGAGTTCTTCACGCCGGGAGAGCGAAATCGCGTCGGGGAGCGAAGCCGCGCCTCGCTCTGCCAATCCGCGATCTCGGGCGCCGCGCGGCGCGGCGTGCGGGCGTCGGTGGTTCAGGCAAACGGACGGCGGGTGACGGTGCGGGCGGGTGGCAGGGAGGTCGTCCTTCGCCTCGTGCCGGTGCCGCGGTCGCGCCGGCCCGAGGAGCTGGCGCCGGCAAGCGGCTGGCGCATCGCTTCGGGCGCCGGCCGCCTGCTCGGCTGAATGTCAGCGCTGCGCCGGCGAGCCCCGGCGCAGCAGCGCCGTCGCGCCCGACGCGATCCTCCACGCCGCGAGCGGCGCCTCGAACGCGTCGCGCTCCGCGGGGGTGGCCGGACGGAGGGCGAACACCAGCGGCGCGCCCGCGCCGGTCACGGTCACGCGGGCGCGCCCGCCGCTCACCGCCGCGCGCACGTCGAGCGCGCGCAGCCCGGCCCCGGTGGTCACGTGCCCGAGCGCCGGCGGGTTCGCCGTGAGCGCGGCGCGGCACGTCTGGCCGTGGCCCGCGAGCCGCGCCACCCGGCGGCCCTCCGCCGGCGTCAGGTAGCCGCACGCCGTGAAGGCGTCGTCGTCGACGACCGCCGCCGCCAGGAAGTCGCGCACGCTCTGGGCCGCCGCGGCGGCGTCGGCGGTCGGCGCCGGCGTCGGCGGCTTCGCGTGCCCGACCGCGACCACGACGGAGGCGACCAGAGCCGCCACGCCGAACGTCCCGAGGCCGGTGACCGCCCGCGCGAGCGGCGCCGGGCCGCCCGAGCCGTCCTGGTCGGCGAGCAGCGCGCCGACCGAGATCGCCGCGCCCACGCTCCCGGCACCCGCCGCGACGACCGCGAGCACCAGCGCCCACGTCCGGTCGGCCAGCACGAGCACGACGACGCCCGCCAGCGCGAGCGCCAGGAGCGCGACGGTCCCGGCGAGGAACTCCCCGGGACGCCGCACCTCCGGCGCCGCCGCGCCGGAAAACGGCGGCTCCGCCGGGGGCCGCGTCGCGCCGGATCGGCGCGGCTGCCGTCCTGCCGCGGCGCTCATCGCCCGGCGGGGAGGCCGCGGGACGGGGTGAGGCCGCGGGGGCGGCGCTCGCGGACGCGGCGCATGACGCCGTTGACGTCGAGGCGGCCGACGACCTCGCCGCGCTCCACGACCGCCGCGACCGTCGCTCCCGCCTGGAGAACCGCGGCGACGCTCGTCGCGAGGTCGGCGTCGGCGTCGACGCGCGGCAGGCCGGCGGGCGGAGGGCCGGCGATCGACATGGGGCTCATCGCCTCGTGCACGCGGTGGCCACCGAGCACCGCGCGGATCGCGACCGCGTCCGCCTCCGCTCGCCCGGCCATCATCACGAACGCGCCGATGATCGCGATCCACAGCCCGCTCGCCTCAGCGCCCGCCAGCCCCGACAGCAGGCCCGCCGCGACCATGACCGCGCCGAGCGCGAAGCCGACGCCGGCCGCGATGCGGGTCGCCGCGACGAGGTCGCCGCGCAGCCGCCACAGCGCCGATCGGAGCACGCGCCCGCCGTCCATGGGCAGCGCCGGGATCAGGTTGAAGGCGAAGAGCAGCAGGTTGATGTAGCCGAGCCACGCGACGACGCCGTCGGCCGCCGACCCCGGCTGGAAGATCGCGGCGAGCGCGACGAACACCGCGCCGAGCAGCAGGCTGACGGCCGGCCCCGCGATCGCGACGCGGAGCTCCGCCGCAGGCGACGGGAACATCCCGGTGAAGCGCGCGATGCCGCCGAGCGCCCACAGCGTGATGCCGCCGACCTCCATGCCCTCGCGCCGCGCCTGCCGCGCGTGCCCCAGCTCGTGGAGCACGATCGACGCGGAGAACAGCAGTGCCGCCGCGATCGCCATCGCGACGTACGTCCCGCCGGAGAGGTCGGGGTTCGTGCTCGGGAACACCTCGTCCGCGAGCGTCCAGACGACCAGCGCGACCACGAGCAGCCAGCTCCAGTTCGCGCCGATCTCGATGCCGGTGACCCGGCCGATTCGCATGTGTGTCATGCCGCGACACGCTGCATCAGCGCGCGCGGGATGTCGTCGGCCCGCGGCGGGCTCTTGCCCGTACGCCGCGCGGCGTACCCCGGCTCAGACGTCCAGCTGCACGGAGGCGAGCCGCCCGGCGGCGCGGAGGCGCAGCTCGAGCGGGCGGTTGGCCAGGAAGTCCTGGAGCGGCAGGCGGAACAGCAGCAGGCTGCCCTGCTCGGGAGAGCTCGCTGCCGGCGACGCCGGGGACGGCTCCGCGGCGCCGGGCGCGAGCGTGACCGGCCGGTAGGCGAACAGGTTGCGCGCGGGCAGCGGCGCCGGCCGGAACGTGTGACCGAGCCCGTCGGCGACCTCGACCGACCTCGCGGTGGCTCGCGGGCCATCCGCGGCGTTGCGCGCCTGCAGGAAGACCCCGAGCCAGACGTGGTCGGCGGGCAGCGTGCGGCCGTTGCCCCGCACACCGGCGAACAGCGCGCGGTCCGGCGAGGACGGGTTGAGCTCACGCGCGGCCTGCACGTCGTAGGCCACGCCGCCGAGGTCGAGCGTCGTCCCGGGCGGCGCGTCGCGCTGCGGCGTCCCGTCGCCGCACCCCGCGACCGGCAGCAGTGCCAGGCACACGGCGACGGCGGGGAGCGTTCGGTTCATGCGGCCAGGCTCCCCGCGCCCGATGAGGGATCGATGAGAACGACCCGTGCTCATCGCCGTCTCATCCTCGGCGCCGACCCTCGGCCCATGCCCACGTCGCCCACGATCACCCTCCCAGTGAGGCTTCTCGCCGCGCTCGGCCTCTGCGCCGCCGCGCTCCTCGCCGGCGCCATCGCCCTCGGCCACCAGCAGGTCCGGCACTTCGCGCCCGCGGCCTCGCCGCGCTCGCCGGTCGAGGTCGGCGGCCTGCTCTACCACTCGACCGGCGCGCGGACGCTCGACCCGCGCAACCCGGTCGACCGGCAGATCCTGCGCGGCATCCCCGCCGTGCGAAAGCCGCTCCCCCGTGGGCAGGCCTGGTTCGGCGTCTTCCTCACCGTCACCAACCCCGGCCACGCGCGCGCACGCGCGAGCAGCCGGCTGCGACTCGTCGACGTCGACGGCCGCCACTACACGCCGCAAGCGATCCCGGGCGACCGCGGCTACGCGTACACCGCGCGCGACGTGAAGCCGGGCCGGCAGGACCCGCGCAACGACAGCCCCGCCCAGCGCAACCTCGCCGCGCAGGGCGGCCTCGTCCTCTTCCGCATCCCGCGAGCCGCGTACATCGACGGCTCGCTCGGGCTCGTCATCACGCCGCCAAGCGGTCAGCCGGCGACGATGGCTGTGTCGTAGCGGGCAGTGAGATCCAGACGTCCGCGCCGCCGCCCTCGACGTTCCGCACGCCGGCCGCGCCGCCGTGCGCCCGGGCGATCGCGGCCACGATCGCGAGCCCGAGCCCCGTACCCGGCACGCCCGAGGCGTCGCGACCCCGCGCGAACCGGTGGAAGGCGCGCGGCAGCAGCTCCGAGTCGAAGCCGGGCCCGTCGTCGACCACGTGCAGCTCGACGACGCCGTCGCGCGCCCGCGCCGACAGCCGCACGTGCCGCCCGCCGTGGCGCAGCGCGTTGGTCACGATGTTCGCGACCGCCTGCTCGAGCCGGTGCGGATCGACGTCGACCTCCGCGGCCTCGTCCGTGAACGGCGCCGTCGAGACCGAGCCGGGATGGGCCGCGCCCATGCGCGAACCGAGCGCCGCAACGAGGTCCGCGACCCGCACCGCCCGCCGCTCGACCGCCAGCTCGGCGCGGTCGGCCCGCGCGAGGACGAGGACGTCGTCGGCCAGTCGCTCGAGCCGGTCGAGCTCCTCGTGCACCGAGCCCAGCGCGTCGCCGAGCTCCTCGCACGACCGCCCGGGGCGCAGCGCCAGCTCGACCTCGGCCCGCGCGACCGCGAGCGGCGTGCGCAGCTCGTGGCTGGCGTCTGCGACGAGCGCGCGCTCGCTCTCCAGCGCCTCCTCCAGCCGGCCGAGCAGGTCGTTCAGCGTCGCGCCCAGCGCGCGCAGCTCGTCGCGGGCCCGCGGCACCGGCAGGCGCGCCGCGACGTCCGCCGACGTGATCGCCGCCGCCGCGCGCCGCATCCGCTCCACCGGCCGCAGAGCGAAGTACGACACCCCGAAGCCGGCGAGGACGGCGACGACGAGCAGGACGGGCCCGACCTCGAGCACGACGCCGCTCAGCGCGTCGAGCGCCTCGGCCCGGTGCTGCCGATCCACACCGACGACCACCACGCGCCCGGGCCCCGCGGGCCGCGCGAACAGGAGCACCCCGCCGTCCGTTCCGCGGCTCAACTGCACCGCACGCACGCTCGCCGTCCGGAGCTCGCCCGGCGACAGCACGGAGCGGTCGCGCAGCTCCGGCGACGCCGACACGACCCGGTTGCGCAGGTCCAGCACCTGCACGAGTCGGCCGGCCGCGCGGTCGACAGACGCCTCGTCCCCCGCCCGGCGGGCCTCCGCGACGAGCGCCGCCACGTCGCGGGCGCGCAGCCGCAGGTCGGACTCGAGCGTCCGGTCGAGACGGTCGCCGAACCGGTGGACGAGCACGACGGCCGCCAGCGTCAGGACGACAGCCATGGCCAGCGCGAAGGCCAGCGTCAGCTTGAGCCGTATCGGCAGCCGGCTCAGCGCGCACCGACCTCCCGCAGGCGGTAGCCCGCGCCGCGGACGGTCTCCAGCGACTCGACCCCGAACGGCCGGTCGAGCTTCTCGCGCAGATACCGCACGTAGACGTCGACGACGTTGGAACGGTTCTCGTACTCGCCGTCCCACGCGTGCTCGAGCAGGTGGAAGCGGCTCAGGACGTCGCCGGGCCGCCGCATGAACTCCTCCAGCAGCGCGAACTCCTTCGCCGACAGGACCACCTCGGTCTCCCCGCGCCAGACGCGCCGCGTCGCCGGGTCCAGCCGCAGGTCCCCGACCTCGAGCACGGGCGGCCGCTCGACCGGCCCGCGCCGCGCGACCGCGCGCAGCCGCGCGGTCAGCTCCTGGAAGTGGAACGGCTTGACGAGGTAGTCGTCGGCGCCGCAGTCCAGGCCCGCGATGCGGTCCGGCACCGCGCCGCGAGCGGTGAGCATCACGATCGGCGTGCGGACGCCGTCGCCGCGCAGCCGCCGGCACGTCTCGAAGCCGTCGATCCCCGGCAGGCGGACGTCGAGCACGATCGCTCCGTAGTCCGTCGCGCCCGCCATCCACAGCGCGTCCTCCCCGCGCACCGCGACGTCGGCGGCCAGGCCGTCCTCCATCAGCCCGCGCCGGACGAGCTTCGCCAGCTTGATGTCGTCCTCGACGATCAGGACCCGCATCCGCTCATCTCCCTCTCATCCGCCCGCGGGACGGTGTGCCCGTGAACGTCGTGAGCCCGAACCAGCGCCTCCTCGGCCTCGCCGCCGCCGCGGCGGCCGCCCTCGTCCTGGGCGCCTGCGGCGGGCCCATCGACCAGTCGCTGACCGCCTCCCAGATCGGTCCGGCGACCACGAGCGCAGCCTCGCCGCCGCCGCAGCGGTTCAGCGGCGAGGCCGGGCGCGCCGCCGCCGCCGTGAGCGGCCTGCGGCGCGCGATCGCCGACGGCGACGTCGCGCGGCTGTGCCGCCCCGGCGCGATCTTCACGCGCGGCGTGATCCGCGAGCGCCGCCAGGAGGTCATCGACTGCGAGCCGTGGGTCGAGAACGTCCTCACCGGGCACCGGCTGCCGCTGCCGACGGTCAGGAGCGTCTCGGTGGAGCCGGACCTCGCGGTCGCGCAGGTCGCGGTCGGCGGCAGGACGATCCCGCTGACCCTCCTGCGCGAGGGCAGCCGCTGGCTCGTGAGCTTCAGCGCGGGCGTCGATCCGCTGGAGGCGTTCAGTACGTGACATCGGGGCTCGATCCTCGGCCACCGCGGCCCCGCTGTCGTCGCCCGGCGGGAGGCTCTCGCGCGTACGCCCCCGGGGGTAGGCGGCGCGGTAGTGTCGGACGGGGTGAGCGGGCGTCAGGGTGGTTTGACGCGCAGGACGGTCGTGGCGAGCGTCCTGCTGGCGCTCCTCGTCGGGGGCGCCTTCGCCGTCCTGCTGCAGGCGACGGCGAACCAGCGCGACTCGTCGCGCGGCGCGCGCCAGACGCACGAGGTCCTGTCGGCCGCGAACCGGCTCGAGCGGCTCGTGGTCGATCTGGAGACCGGCCAGCGCGGGTTCCTCATCACCGGCGAAGAGCGCTTCCTCGCGCCGTGGACGGCGGCGCGCCGAGCGATCCCCGGCGCGGCGGACGCCATGGTGGAGCTCACGGCGGACCCCCGCCAGCGGCGCCGTGCGCTGGAGATCGTCGCGGCCGTCCGCGCCTACCTCGGCGGCTACTCGATCCCGCTCGTGCGCCAGGTTCGGGCAGGCGATCCGAGCGCGCGGGGCGACGCGGTCGCGGCCGACGGAAAGCGCCGCCTCGACGCCATCCGCGCCCGGTTCGAGGCGTTCACGACCGAGGAGCGCCGGCTGTCGTCCGAGCGGCTCGATCGCGCCGAGGACGACGCGCACGACGCGACCGTGGCCGCGATCGCCGGCCTCGCGGGCTCGGTCCTGCTCATCGCCCTCTTCACCGGCTACATGACGCGCGCGGTCGTGCTGCCCGTGCGGCGCGCCGCCGGGATGGCGGGGCGCCTGGCGGAGGGCGACCTCTCGGCGCGTCTCCCCGAGACCGGCGTGGACGAGATCGGCGAGCTCGAGGCGGCGTTCAACACGATGGGCCGCTCGCTCGAGCGCAACCGCGACGAGCTCGCGTGGAACGCGCGCGAGCAGGCCGCGCTGCGCCGGGTCGCGACGCGCGTGGCCAACGGCGAGCCGCCGGCCGCGCTGTTCGGGGCGGTCGCGGAGGAGGTCGGCCGGCTCATCGCGGCCGACTCCGTCGTCGTCGCGCGCTTCGAGGAGGACGCCTGCGCGCACGTCCTCGCGGCGTGGGGAGCGCCCCGGGCAGGCCGCGCCCTCGACGACCGGCTGACGCGAAAGGATCTGGAGGAGACGCCACTGGGCGCGGTGTGGCGCGAGGCGCGCGCCGCGCGCGCCGACCGCGCGGTCGCCGCCCCGGTGTCCGTCGAGGGAAGGCTGTGGGGCGGCATGGAGGCTTGGACGGAGCACGTCCAGCTGCGCGACGACGCCGAGGCGCGCATCACGGCGTTCGCCGAGCTCGTGGCGACCGCGATCGCGAACGCCGAGAGCCGCGACGCGCTCGCCGCCTCGCGGGCGCGCGTGGTCGCCACCGCCGACGAGACGCGCCGCCGCATCGAGCGCGACCTCCACGACGGCGCGCAGCAGCGCCTGGTCCACACGGTCATCACGCTGAAGCTCGCGCAGCGCGCCTTCGACGGGGAGCGCAGCGAGCCCGCGGAGCTGGTCGACGAGGCCCTCGACCACGCCGAGCAGGCGACGGAGTCGCTGCGGGAGCTGGTGCACGGCATCCTCCCCGCCGCCCTCAGCCGCGGCGGCCTGCGCCCGGCGGTCGACGGCCTGGCCGCGCGCGTCCCGATCCCGGTCACCCTCGACGTGACCTCCGAGCGCCTGCCGCCCGCGCTCGAGGCGACGGCCTACTTCGTCATCGCCGAGTCGCTCACGAACGTCGTCAAGCACGCGCGGGCGACGTCCGCCGCGGTGACCGCAGCCGTCCGCCACGGGCGCCTGGAGGTGGAGGTCCGCGACGACGGCGCGGGGGGCGCGACGCTCGACGGCAGCTCCGGCCTCCTCGGCCTCCAGGACCGCGCCGCGGCGGTCGACGGCGAGCTGCGGGTTGACAGCCCGCCCGGCGGCGGGACCGTCGTCAGCGCGAGCCTGCCCGTCCCCGCCACCTAGATCAGGAGATCCGCTCGAGCCCGACGGCGTGCTTGAGGTCGGCGATGTCGCCCTGCAGGTCGACGGGATCGCCGGCGATCTGGTGCTCCATCAGGTCGGCCAGGCCATCGGCGAGCGCATCGAGCTTCTCGTGGACCGCCTCGTCGCTGCGGTGCCCGGCGTTCTGCAGCAGCGCGACGAGGAGGAAGGTCACGATCGTCGTCGCCGTGTTGATGATGAGCTGCCAGGTGTCGACGTCGCCGATGACGAAGTAGCTCGGCGCCCACACGACGACGAGCAGCACGCAGGCCGCGAAGAAGATGCCGCGGCTGGCGAACCCGGTCGCGGTCTCGGCGAAGCGGTCGAACGGGGTGGCGCGGCTGGAGTCCATGACCGACGATGATCGCCGGCGCGCGCGCCGCCGTCGTCGGCCGTGGGGAGCGTTGCGCCGCTACCGCGTGGGGCGTAGCGGCTGCCCTTCGAGCCAGCGGTGAAGCGCGGCACTCGCCTCGTCCACGGCCGCGTCGGGCGTCGCGCCGTGGTCGCGCAGGGAGCGCCACACCTCGACGTCGGTGAGCGCGCGGACGGACGCGACCGACGACGGGTCGGCGGGCAGCGGGCGCAGCGCCTCCGCGGCGAGGGCGTCGAGCGTCTCGTCGAGCGCCTCCATCGACTCGTCGAGCGCGGGCACGTCCCGGCGCTCGCGGCGCCCGGCGGAGATGCCTTCCGCCCCGCGCTCGTAGGCGCCGAAGAACGTCCCGACCAGCCGACGGATCCGCTCGTTGGCCGAAGCGGCGCCGGCGAAGACATCCGGCGCGCGGTCCGGCGGCGGCAGCTGCAGGGTCTCCATGAAGTGCCGGCCGCAGCCTCGGACCAGGTCGTCGAGCGTGGGGAACATCGCCTCGACGGTCTCGACCGGCACGCCGGCACGCTCGGCGATCTCGGCCGGCGTCGTGGCGCGAATGCCCCGGGTCGTGTGCAGCTCGAGCGCGGCCTCGATGATGCGCTGGCGCATGGGGTCGACCTCGCGGGGCGTGCCGCCGGACGCCGCCTCGAAGCCTCGCCGGATCGCGTCGTGCCAGAACTCCGAGTTGCGCGATCGAGCCGGCGCCGGCGCCGGCGCCGGCGCGGGCGCCTCCTCGAGCGCTCGCCGGCCGCGCGGCGTGATCTGCCAGAACACCTGGCGCCCGACCTTCCGCCGTGTCGCGAGCCCGCGCTCCAACAGCCGGCGCCCCGTCCGGCTCACCTGCGTCTCGTCGACCTCGAGCACGCGCCGCAGCTCGGCGCTTGCGACTTGCGGCGCGCCGTCGAGGACGCGCAGGAAGTCGTGGGCGTGCGTGCCGCGGGCCACCGCGGCCGGCGACGGCACGCGCTCGAGCCCCCAGTGCGCGAAGGCGACCGCGGCGTCCAGCCATCCGCGCAGCTCCGCGTCGCCGCCCGCTCGCGCGTGGGCGTCGCGGAGCGCGTCGACGGCGGCCGCGAGCGTCTCGTGGTCGCCTTCGAGCAGCGCGTCGACCAGGCCGAGCGCGACGGCCTCCCGGCGCCCGGCGTCGGCGTCGAGCCGCCCGAGCCGCCGCAGCAGGGCGTCGGCGCGGGAGTGCTCTACGGTGCGCGTAGCCATTGCCCGCATCCTAGCAGCTGCTTGTCAAGTATCTGTCAAGTGCAGGATTACGCCGACCTCTTCTGCTCGCTCTTCGACCGCCTCGCCCTGACCGAGTTCCGCACCGAGGGCGAGGCGTGGATGGCCGACGCGGCGGTCGGCGCCGCCGCGGCGGCCGCCGAGCGCGCGGCGCTCGCGGGTGAGGCGGTCGCGACGCCCGGCGGCGCGCGCGAGCCTTCGCGGCCCTCCTCGGGCTCGACGCGGCGCTCGCCCACGCGAACCCCGCGCTCGGCGCCGCCGCCCCGCCTGCCCTCAGCGAGTACGCGCTCCGGTACGCGGAGGCCGGCCGCCTCGACTCCGGCGCCGTCCCCGGCGCGCTCCTCCCCCGGTTCGCCCGCCCCGGCCGGCGCGGCCAGCTCCCCGACGACCTGGCCGACGCCTTCGGCGCCGTCGTGCGGGTCGGCGCGGCGGCGTGGGAGGCCTGCGAGCACGCCGCCCTCCCGGCCCGCTCGAGGCTGACGCGGCCGCCGCGCGAGGCGGGCCTGCGCGTGGCGACCGCGCCGATGATCCGCGAGCCCGACGAGCTGGAATGGGAGGTGGAGGAGCGCTCCGGCTTGCGCTTCTACCGGATCCACCCGGCCGATCGGGAGCCCACGCGCGCGCGGGTCGAGAAGGTGATCGCGGGATGGGACGAGCAGGACGTCGTCATCGGCGTCGCGCCCGAGCTGTGCCTCTCCCGCGCGCTGCTCGAGCGCTGGCAGGCCGCTTTGCGGGAGCGCGCGGGTGCCGCGACCAGCCGGCTGCGCCTGGTCGTGGCGGGCAGCGGCAACGTGGCCGGGTCCTCGCCGCCGGCGAACGAGGCCCTGCTGCTCGACGGGCGCACGGGCGAGGTGCTCGTCCGTCAGCGCAAGGTCCACCCGTTCAACTTCTCGCGCGAGGA
>DASVPR010000012.1:0-22650 GCA_036389485.1 Solirubrobacteraceae bacterium | reverse complement strand
CGGTCCGAGCGCCGCTCTAACGTGCTGTGCCATCCGGGCCCTCCTTGCTCTGCGTGTCTTGGCGGACTTGCAGAGCCTCAGGACGGGCCCGGACGTCTTCTCTCAGCCGTTCACAACGTCCCTGGACTGCTCAGCTAGCGCGCGGCACTGTCCTGCCTGAGCGTCGGATACCGACGGTCAACCAGGACGGTGCTGGGCGAGGAGCGGCTCGAGCGCCCGCCAGTTCGCGTCGTGGTCGCGGCCGAGCACGAGCCGCCACACCTGCGCCCGCCGCAGCGCCGCGGCGCAGCAGCGCGCGCGCATCGCCGCCGTCCCCGCCTTCCCCGCGACGTCCCGCATCCCGCGCTGGAGCACGAACTCCATCCCCTGATAGACCCCGAGCCCGACGACGCACTCGCGGAACAGCGCGCCCGCCGCCGCCCGCCGCGGGACCCGTTCGAGCCGCGGCTCGCGCGCCAGCGACCGCGCCCCGACCACGAGGTGGCGCAGCGGCTGCGGCGCCGGCTCGACCCGGTCGCGGAACCCGTCGAGGTCGACCAGCAGCTTCGGGTGGAACTCCATCCGCTCCACGCGCCGCACGTGCCCGGGGGGCAGCGACTCGGCGTCCGCCGGGTTGACCCCGATGCGGAGGGGAAACGGATGCAGGCAGCCGGCCGAGTCGAGCAGCGGCGTGTCCTCGGCCAGGAGCCGGACGCCGTCGGCCCGCAGCGCGCGCACGGCCAGCGTCGACTTCCCGCCGCCCGACGGCAGCATGACCGCTACCGCCCCGCCGCCGCGGCCGCTCAGCGCCAGCGCGTGCAGCCGCGGCAGCCCGAGCGCGTCGAGGTGCTCGCCGATCCGCGACAGCAGGAACAGGTACGCCGCCTCGTGCACGAGATGGACGTCCTCCCCACGCACGACGAGCGTCCCATCAGCCCGCGAGAGCACGCCGCTCGCCCGCCCGAACCAGTCGATCACGGTGCGCGCGCCGTCCTCGTAGACGACGTTGCGCGGCGTCACGAACGCGGCCTCCAGCGGCCCGAACGCGTCCCAGTCCGGAGCGCCGCGCTCGAGCCGCACCACGACGTCGGGCGCACCGGCGTCCGAGGCCGAAGCGAACCACGCGAAGTCGCGGAAGACCTCGTCCAGCGCCGCCTCGAAGCCGCCCTCGAGCGCCACGGTCAGCCCGTGGACGGCGAGGCGCCTCATCCCGCCGGCCGGACGGGGACCCCCGCGCCCGCGAGCGCGGCCTTGGCCTCGGCGATCGAGTAGTGCCCGAAGTGGAACAGCGACGCCACCAGCGCGGCGTCCGCGCCCGCCTCGAGCGCCTCGACGAGATGGTCCAGGGTCCCGGCGCCGCCCGACGCGATCACGGGCACGCCGACCGCCTCGCTCACCGCGCGGGTCAGCCCGAGGTCGTAGCCCAGGTTGGTGCCGTCGCGGTCCATCGACGTCAGCAGGATCTCGCCCGCGCCGCGCTCGACGCCCTCCCGGGCCCACTCGATCGCGTCGCGGCCGGTCGGCCTCCGCCCGCCCGCCACGTAGACCTCCCACGAGCCGTCGCCACGAGCCTTCGCATCGATCGCGAGCACGACGCACTGCGCGCCGAACACGTTCGCCAGCTCGTCGACGAGCGCGGGCCGCGCGACCGCCGCGCTGTTCACCGACACCTTGTCCGCGCCCGCGTCGAGCACGGCCTGCGCATCGGCGACCGACCGCAGCCCGCCACCGATCGTGAACGGCACGAAGACGTTGTCCGCCGTCCGCCGCGCCAGCTCCACCATCGTGCCGCGCCTGTCCGACGTCGCGGTGATGTCGAGGAACACCAGCTCGTCGGCGCCCGCGCGGTCGTAGCGCTCGGCCAGCTCGACGGGATCGCCCGCGTCGCGGATGTCGACGAAGTTCGTCCCCTTCACGACGCGCCCCGCGTCGACGTCGAGGCACGGGATGACCCGCTTGAGGTGCATCGATCAGGTCCGGTCGAGGATCGCCTGCGCCTCGCCGATCGTGAAGGCGCCCTCGAAGAGCGCCTTGCCGACGATGACGCCCGCGAGGTTGACCTGCCGCAGCGCGACGAGCGCCTCGAGGTCCTCGAGCCGGCCCACGCCGCCCGAGTACAGGAAGCGCCCGCGCACGACGTCCGCGATCCGCCGCACCTCGTCGAGGTCGACGCCGGCGAGCATCCCGTCGCGGTCGACGTTCGAGTACACGAACTGCTTGACGCCGCGCGCGCTCAGCCGCCGGATGACGTCGTCGGCCGGCATCTGCGTCGTCTCCGTCCAGCCCGAGGTCGTGACGTGCCCGCCGCGGGCGTCGACCGACACGAGCACGCGCTCCGCGTACGCGCCGACGACGTCGTCGAGGAAGTCGACGTCGGTGTACGCCGCCGTGCCGAGGATGACCCGCGCGGCGCCGGCCCGCAGCGCGTCGCGCACCGCGGGCAGCGACCGCAGCGCGCCGCCGTACTGCACCGGCACCGGCAGCTCGTTCGCGATCTGCTCCAGGTGCCCGAGGGAGTGCGGCGTCCCGGTCCGCGCGCCGTCGAGGTCCACGACGTGCAGCCACCGCGCGCCCGCGTCGACCCACGCCCGCGCCGCCTCCAGGGGCGAGTCCTTGTAGACGGTGCTGCGATCGAAGTCCCCCTGGGCGAGGCGCACCGCCTGCCCGTCGGAGATGTCGATCGCGGGATAGAGGATCAAACGGTCACCGCCGCCCGCACGAAGTTCGAGAGCACGCGCAGCCCGTTGGCGGACGACTTCTCGGGATGGCACTGAGCGCCGAAGACGCTGCCCTGCTCGACGAACGAGACGAACGGCTTCCCGTACTCGCCGACGCCGAGCACGAGCGACTCGTCCTCCGGCACCGGCGCGTAGGAGTGCACGTGGTAGAAGGCGGCCTCCGCGCCGAGGCCGTCGACGAGCGGCGACGGCCGCGCCCAGCGGACCATGTTCCACCCGATGTGCGGCAGCTTCAGGCCGCTCGTGTCCAGCCGCCGCACTCCGCCGCGCAGCAGCCCGAGTCCCTTCTCGCCCTCGTGCTCCTCCGACCACTCGAAGAGCAGCTGCATCCCGAGGCACAGCCCGATGATCGGCGCCCGCACCTCGCGGAGCACGTCGTCGAGCCCGAGCGCCCGCAGCCGGCGCATCGCCTCCGGGAACGCTCCGACGCCGGGCACCACGACGCCCTCCGCCGCGAGGATCGTCTCCGCGTCCGCCGTCAGCACCGGCCGCGCGCCCACGTGCTCGAGCGCCTTCTCGACGCTCCGCCGGTTCCCCACCCCGTAGTCGACGATCGCGATCAACGCAGGACGCCCTTCGTCGAAGGGATGCCCTCCTCGCGCGGGTCGATCGCGACCGCCTGGCGCAGCGCCCGCGCGAACGCCTTGAACGCCGCCTCGATCATGTGGTGCGCGTTCGCCCCGCTCTCGACCACGAGGTGGACGGTGAGGAACGACGTGCTCGCGATCGCGCGGAAGAACTCCTCGGTCAGCTCGTGGTCGAAGGTGCCGGTCGAGCCGGGGGGAAGCTCGGCCTCGAAGACGAGCAGCGGCCGGCCGGAGACGTCGATCGCGCACGAGGCGCGCGCCTCGTCCATCGGGATCACGGCGTAGCCGTAGCGGGTGATCCCGCGCCGGTCGCCGAGCGCGGTGTCGAGCGCCTGCCCGAACGCGAGCCCCGTGTCCTCGACCGTGTGGTGCGCACCGGTCTGCAGGTCGCCCTCGACGCGCGCCTCGAGGTCCAGCCCGCCGTGGCGCGCGAGCAGGTCGAGCATGTGGTCGAGGAAGCCGACGCCCGTGAGCCGCGCGCCCTTGCCCGTGCCGTCGAGCCCGATCGCCACCGACACGTCGGTCTCCTTGGTCCTGCGGTGGATCTCCGCCTGTCGCCCAGTCATCGCGACCCGCCATTCTTCCTTGCTTCCATCGACCGCGCGTGGAGCTCGAAGCCCTCGGCCCGCGCGATCGGCGCTCCGGCCCGGGCGAGCGCCGGCGCCGCGGGCCCGATGTGGACCTCCGTCATCCTCCGCCGGAAGTGCCGGACGGAGAGCGCGCTGCCGAAGCGCGCGGAGCCGCCGGTGGGCAGGGAGTGGTTCGAGCCGGCGACGTAGTCGCCGAACGCGGTCCCCCCGTTGACGAAGACGCACCCGGCGCGCGTGACGCGCGGGGCGAGCGACGCCGCCTGCCGGCCCATGAGCTGCAGGTGCTCGGGGGCGAACGCCTCCGCGACCGCCAGCGCCTGCTCGACCTCCTCCGCCGCGACGAGCGCCGCCACCGCCTCGCTTTCCACCCGCAGGCGCTCCTCCACCGCGTCGAGCAGCGCGCCGTCCGGCGACGCCAGCGCGACGATCGTCCCGTCACCGTGCTCGGCCTGCGCCGCGAGGTCGGCCGCCACGAGCTCGGCGTCGGCGTCGGCGCCGGCGACGACGAACACGTCGCTGGGGCCGAGGAAGCCGTCGATCCCCACGTCGCCGGAGACGAGGCGCTTCGCCTCCTGCACGTGCAGGCCGCCGGGCCCGGCGATGACGTCGGCCCGCGGGATCGAGGGCGTCCCGTACGCGAGCGCGGCGATCCCGTGCGCGCCGCCGAAGCGGTAGACCTCGTCGACGCCGCACAGCGCGCAGGCCGCGAGCACGACCGCGTGCGCGCGCGGGGTGAGGACGACGATCTCCTCCACGCCGGCGACCCGCGCCGTGACGGCGCCCATCAACGCGGTCGACGGGTACGGGTTGCGCCCGCCGGGGACGTAGATCGCCGCGCGGCGGACCGGCAGCTCGCGCACCACGATCCGCTGGCCCTGCGGGAGGTGGAGGTCCGCGTCGTCGCCGAGCGACGCGCCCGCCACCGCCGCGATGTTCGCCATCGCGACCTCGAGCCCGCAGCGCAGGTCGTGCCGCAGCCCGGCCGCCGCGGCGTCCAGCTCCTGGGGCGCGACCCGCAGCGGAGGCTCGACCCCGTCCCACTTCCCCGCCAGCTCCGCGAGCGCGCGATCGCCGCCCTCACGCACGGCGTCCACGATCGCGACGACGTCGTCGCGCACGGAGGCGCCCGAGGGAACAAGCGCCCTGATGTCGGCGACGACGCGATCCGGATCGTCGCCGCGGAACCGTTCAACCCGCACCGCGAAGCACCCCCGCGACTCCCCGCCGCCGCGCTTCAGCCCCCACCGCGCACCCTCGCCAGCAAGTCGTCGATCGCCCCCGCCTTCAGCTTGTGCGCGACCGGATTGGCGATGAGCCGCGCGGTCGCCTCGAAGATCGTCTCCCGCTCGACGAGTCCGTTCTCGCGCAGGGTCGTGCCGGTGGCGGTGAGGTCGACGATCGCCTCGGCGAGCCCGGTCAGCGGCGCGAGCTCGACGGACCCCTTCACCTCGACGATCTCCGCCTGCCGCCCGGTCCGCTCGAAGTACGCCGCGGCGACCTTCGGGTACTTCGTCGCGACGCGGACCATCCCGAGCCGCCGCAGCGCCTCCGCCGCCCGGTCCTCGCCCTCCGCCGTCGCGAGGATCATCCGGCAGCGCCCGTAGCCGAGGTCGTACAGCTCGTAGACCTCGCGCTCGGCCTGCTCGACCAGCACGTCCTTGCCCGTGATCCCGAGGTCCGCGGCGCCCGCCTCGACGTACGTCGGGACGTCGCTCGGCCGCATCGTCACGATGCCCGCGTCCTCGAACAGCAGCTTGCGATCGTTGGAGCGGACCTCGCCGGTGTCGACCCCGAGGCGGTCGAGCAGGTCCAGCGTCTCGCGCAGCAGGGCGCCGCGCGGGACCGCGATGGTCAGGCCGTTGAGGGGGCTCACAGCTGCTCCTCCCCCGCGAGCGCGAGGTGGAGCGAGTCCACCGTCAGCGCGAACCCGACCGCGGGGAGCGGCCGCCCGAACCGCGCGAGCAGGTCGTCGTACCGACCGCCGCCGCCGATCGGCTGGCCGAGCGCCGGGTCGTAGACCTCGAAGACCGCGCCGGTGTAGTACGAGAGGTCCCGGACCAGGCCGAGGTCGAAGATCACGCGGGAGCGCACGGCCTCGTCGAGCAGGTCGAGCACGTCGCGCAGCCCGGCCGCCTCCGGGACCAGCACGTCCGGTCCGCCGCGCCGCTGCGGCACGGTCAGCAGCCGCTCGCGGTCCTCCGCGGTCAGCACAAGCTCGCGCAGCCGGCGCTCCAGCCCGACGAAGTCGCGCGTGGCCAGCTCGTGGAGGATCCCCGCGCGGGCCTCCTCCGGCACGCCCGCGTTCGCGAGCAGCGCCGGGTACAGCGAGGCGTCCCCGAGCCCGATCCGGTAGCGCTCCAGGCCGGTCGCATCCAGAGCGGCGCACAGCACCCGCAGCGCCTCGGCCGTCCCGTCGGGCGCCGGCGAGCCGATCAGCTCCACCCCCGCCTGCAGGAACTCCCGCTGCTGGCCGCGGTGCGGCCGCACGCTGCGAAAGGCGTTGGCGAAGTAGCAGAACCGCAGCGGCGGCGGCGCGCCCGCGTAGCGCGTTGCGACGACCCGCGCGATCGGCACCGTCATGTCGGACCGCAGCGCGAGCACCGCCCCGTGGTCGTCGACGACGCGGTACGCGGGCAGCGTCCCGCCCGCGCCCCCGCGCGCCAGCACCGACTCGTGCTCCAGCGACGGCGTCGCGATCTCGCCGTAGCCCTCGTCCGTGAAGACGCGGAGGAGCGCCCCGGTGATCGCGCGCAGCTCGCGCATCTCGTCGGGCAGGACGTCCCGCGTCCCGGACGGGATCGGGTGGATCACGGCGCGAAGTCCTCGACGGCGACGGCGCGCTGCTCGCCCGAGCGCAGGTCCTTGACCTCGCCCTCCTCGGGGAACCACACGAACGGGATCCCCTTCCCGTCCGCGTACGCGATCTGCTTGCCGAACTTGACCGGCTCGTGGAAGACCTCGGTCGCGATCCCGCGCGCGCGCAGCCGCGCCGCGACGCCCGCCGCCGCAGGCCGCGCCTCCTCGCTGGCGAGCGTCACGAGCACGACCGTCGGCGTCTTCGGGCCGAGGGGGATCGCGTCCTGGCCGAACAGCCGCCCGAGGATCCGCGTCACGCCGATCGACACCCCGTTGCCGGGCAGCCTGTCCCGCCCGCCCTCGACGAGGTTGTCGTACCGCCCGCCGGAGCAGATCGCGCCCACGGATTCGTGACCGTTCATGACGGTCTCGTAAACGGTCCCGGTGTAGTAATCGAGGCCGCGCACGACCGACAGATCAGCGACGACGCGCCCCGGAGGCAGCCCCTCGACCGCCGCCATCACGAACATCAGCTCCTCCAAGCCCTCCTCGACCAGAGGGTGGGCGACGTCCCTCACCCCGCGCGCGACGTCCTCGCCGCCTCCGCGGACCTCCGCCATCGCGAGCAGCTTCGCCGCCGCGCCGCTCGCGACGCCGAGCTCCTCCAGGTCCCGCGCGACCTGCTCCGCCCCGCGCTTGTCGAGCTTGTCGAGCGCGCGCATGACGGGCGCGACGTCCTCGACGCCCACCGCGCGGATCACGCCCTCGACGAGCTTGCGGTTGTTGACCTTGATCGTCACCGGCGGGATCTCCGGCAGCGCGTCGAACACCTCGTGCACGAGCACCGGCAGCTCGGCGTCGAAGTGCAGCGAGAGCGACCCGCGCCCGACGACGTCGATGTCCGCCTGCGTGAACTCCCGGTAGCGGCCCTCCTGCGGCCGCTCGCCCCGCCACGCCTTCTGGATCTGGTAGCGCTTGAACGGGAACTTCAGGTCGTTGAGGTGCTGCGCGACGTAGCGCGCGAGGGGGACCGTCAGGTCGAAGTGCAGGCCGAACTCCGCGCGCTCGTCGCCCTCCGCCTGCAGCCGGCGCAGCGTGTAGATCTCCTTGTCCGTCTCCCCCTTCGCGAGCAGCTGCTCGATCGGCTCGACGGAGCGGGTCTCGATCGGCGCGAAGCCGAACAGCTCGAACTGCCGGCGGATCCCGTCGAGCAGGCGCAGCTCGACCAGCCGCTGCTCGGGCAGCCACTCGGGGAAGCCGCTGATCGCTCGTGCGCGCGCCACCCGCTAGAGGCTATGCCGCGACGCGCTCGATGCGCGCGCCCAGCGCCCGCAGGCGCTCGTCGATCCGCTCGTACCCGCGGTCGATCTGCCAGATGTTCGCGATCTCGGAGCGGCCCTCGGCGCACAGCGCGCTGATCAGCAGCGCCATCCCGGCGCGGATGTCCGGCGAGGCCGCGTTGATGCCGCGCAGCCGCGCCGGCCCGGTCACGATCGCGCGGTGCGGGTCGCACAGCACGATGTCCGCGCCCATCATCACGAGCTTGTCGGTGAAGATCAGGCGGTTCTCGAACATCCACTCGTGGATGAGGATCGAGCCCGCGCACTGCGTGGCGACCGCGACCGCGATCGACGTCAGGTCCGCGGGGAACGCCGGCCACGGCCCGTCCTGGATCTTCGACTTGTACTCGCCGAGGTCGCGCGCCACGACGAGCGTCTGCCCGCCGGGGACGATCAGGTCCGCGCCGTCGAGCTCGGACCGAAGCCCGATCCGGCCGAACACGAGGCGGATCATCCGCAGGTCGTCGGGGATGACGTCCTTGATCACCAGCTCGCCGCCGGTCACCCCCGCGAGCGCCATGAACGAGCCGACCTCGATGTGGTCCGGGCTGACCTCGTGCGTGCACCCACCGAGCTTGTCGGCGCCGTGCACGGTCATCACGTTCGAGCCGATCCCCTCGATCCGCGCGCCCATCTTCGTGAGCATCCGCGCGAGGTCCTGGACGTGGGGCTCGCACGCCACGTTCCCCATCACGGTCGTGCCCGGCGTGAGGGCGGCGGCCATCAGCGCGTTCTCCGTCGCCATCACCGACGGCTCGTCCATGAACACCTCGCCCGCCCGCAGGCCGCCGTTGGCGCTCAGCCGTATGGAGCCGTTCAGCTCGTGCTCGGCGCCGAGGGCGCGCAGCGCGTCGAGGTGGGGGTCGAGGCGCCGGCGGCCGATCACGTCGCCCCCGGGGGGCGGCATGACCGCGCGGCCGAGGCGCGCGAGCAGCGGCCCGGCGAGCAGGAACGAGGCGCGGATGCGCTCGGACAGCTCGCGGTCGATCTCGCCCTCGCTGTCGAGGTCGGCGGCGCGCAGCGCGACCTCGTTCGGCCCGCGCCACGCGACGCTCACGCCGAGCCGCGCCAGCAGCTCGAGCATCGTCTCGACGTCCCGGATCCGCGGGACGTTGCGGATCACGACCTCCTCGTCCGTGAGCACGGACGCGGCGAGGATGGGAAGGGCGCCGTTCTTGTTGCCGGCGGGGGTGACGGTCCCGGACAGGGGCACGCCACCGTCGATGACGAACTTCTCCATGAGCGGTGAGGGGGTCGCGACAGAGGCCGGAAGCGGCCTCGGGCGCTCGGCTAGGGTACCCGGCATGGCCACTCGGGTTTCGCGCGACGAGGCTTGGTCCCTGCTCAGCGAGTGGGTCCAGTCGCCGTCGCTGCGCCGGCACTGCCTGAGCGTCGAGGCCGCGATGCGCGCCTATGCCGAGCGTGACGGCGCCGACGCCGAGCTGTGGGGCGTCACCGGCCTGCTGCACGACGCCGACTACGAGCGCTTCCCGGACATGGACGACGACGAGAAGGGCCACCCCCGGTCGATCATGGCCGAGCTAGAGAAGCGCGACGCGCCGCCGGAGATGATCCGCGCGATCGCCGCCCACGCGCCGTACCTCGACGTCCAGCCCGAGACGCCGATGGAGCGCACGCTCGTCGCCGTCGACGAGCTGTGCGGCTTCCTCGTCGCGTGTGCGGCCGTGAGGCCCGAGGGCATCCACGGCCTGACGCCCAAGTCCGTCAAGAAGAAGCTCAAGCAGCCGTCCTTCGCCGCGGCCGTCAACCGCGAGGAGGTCCGGCACGGCGCGGACGCCCTCGGCATCGAGTTCGACGAGCACGTCGCGTTCGTCATCGCCGCGCTCGAGGCGCGCGCCGACGAGCTCGAGCTGCACGGTCGCGAAGCCGCCTAGCAGCCGCACAGACCGGCTTTCCGTCCGACCGACGCCCTAGCTTCGCGCCGCCACCCGACCACAGGAGGTATCGCCGTGGCGACGATCAACAAGACCGAGCTGGCTCGCGCGGTCGCGGAGGACACCGGTCTGACCAACGGTCAGGCGAAGGAGGCCATCGAGGCCACGCTCGAGAAGATCGAGAACGCGCTCATGAGCGGCGACGAGGTCGCACTCGCGGGCTTCGGGAAGTTCGCGATCAGCGAGCGCGCGGCCCGGCAGGGTCGCAACCCGCAGACGGGCGAGACCATCCACATCCAGGCCGCCAGGGTCCCGCGCTTCCAGGCGTCCGCGCCCCTGAAGGCCGCCCTCAAGGGCTAGTCGCACCGCCCGGGAGGGGCGCGGTCAGGCCCGAGGCCGCGTCCCTCTCACGCGGCGCCCCTCCACCGCCCCCCGGCCTTCGCCCACTGCAGCAGGTGGTCGGGGTTGCAGAACGCGTCCGCGATCCGGTGCTCGCCGCGGTGGCGGATCAGGAGGACGTACGCGTCGTCGAGCGGGCCCGCGCACTGCGCGCAGCGGCCCAGGCCGGCGGCGGCGTCGTCGTCGGCGTCGACGCCGTTCAGGCGCCCCGCGGCCCAGTGCGCGCCCTGGATCACCCACGGCACGATGTGCTCCAGCCGGCAGAACGCGGCACGCCTCTCTCCCACCGGCTCCGCCGCGCGGAAGCCGTCGTCCTCCTCGACGGCGACCCCGCACCAGCTGCACTGCTCGGCCACGATCGAGAAGATAACCTCGCGCCCCGATGGCACCGCCTCTCACGATCACGGTGCTCGAGGGCGACGAGACGGGTCAGGAGCTGCTGGAGCAGTCGCTGCGGGTGCTCGACGCGGATCTCCTCGGCATCGGACTCGAGCTCCGCCGTTTCGATCTCTCTCTGGAGAACCGGCGGGCCACGGACAACGGCGTCGTCCACGAGGCGGCCGAGGCGATGTGCGAGTCCGGCCTCGGGCTGAAGGCCGCGACGATCACGCCCGAGGGCAAGGACGACGTCGGCTCGCCCAACCGCATCGTCCGCGAGGGGATCAAGGGCAAGGTGATCATCCGGACCGGCCGGCGGATCCCGGGGGTCAACCCGTTCGGTGGCGTCCACCACCCGATCTCGGTGGTGCGCATGGCGGTCGAGGACGCGTACGGGGCCGAGCAGTGGCGCGAGGGCTCCGGCGACGACGAGATCGCGTTCCGCACCGAGAGGATCACGCGCTCGACCTGCCGGATGGTCGCGGAGTACGCGTTCCGCACCGCCGAGCAGATCGGCGGCAAGGTCTACGGCGGGCCGAAGTGGACCGTCTCGCCGGTGTACGAGGGGATGCTCAAGGAGGAGATGGACGCCGCCGCGGCGCGCCATCCCGAGGTCCCCTACCAGCCGGTGCTGATCGACGCCACGTACGCGGGGCTCATCACGGGCGCGGCCGACGTTCCCTTGGTGATCCCGGCCTTGAACCGCGACGGCGACTGCCTGTCGGACCTCGTGATGCCGATGTTCGGCTCGATCGCGGGCGCGGAGTCCGTCCTGCTCGCGTTCGACGAGGACTACGAGGTCGACGTCGCGATGGCGGAGGCGCCGCACGGCACCGCGCCCGCGCTCCAGGGCAAGGACATCGCGAACCCGATGGCGATGATCCTCGCCTGCGGCGCGGTCCTGCACTACGGCGGCGCGCAGTCCGCGTCGCGCGCGATCTACGAGTCGGTGCTCGAGGCGACCGCCGCCGGCGTGCGGACCCCGGATCTCGGCGGCCACGCCTCGACGTCCGAGTTCACGACGGACGTGATCGGGCGGATCCGGACGAAGCTGGAGGTCTGGTCGTCCCTGGGGGCGGGTCGCTGACGCGACGGCTGCGGCCGACCGGGAGCCCCGCGGCCTCGCGCGCCTCGTCATGCAGGTGCCGGATGCGCCGGCGCTTGTAGAGCAGCCGCTGGATCCACAGGGTCAAGACGCCCGCGGTGAGGATCGACGCCACGTTGATCGCGAGCTGCGCCTGCGACCCGCGCCAGCTCGCCCAGTCCTCGTAGGCCGCGCTGAGGCCGATGTTCGCGGCGGCGGGGATCGTGGTGACGCTGATGAGGACGCCGATCAGCGCGCCGGACTTCGCGGTGGTGAGGCTGAGGACGCCCGCGGCGCCCGCCGCGATCGCCACGAGCGCGGACAGCTCGTTCGGGTCGGAGATGATCACCGCGAGGCCGTGGTCCTGCTCGCTGAAGTGGTCGGGCGCGATGCCGGCGGCCTTCAGCGCGAGGATGAGCAGCCAGGCGGCGGTGACGGCGGCGGGCAGGCCGACCGCCAGCGCGAGCAGCGACGTCGCGGCCAGCTTGACGCGGCGCTCGACGAGCGCGGTGCTGAACCCCGCGATCGGCCCGAACTCCGGCCCGACGACCATCGCGCCGACGATGAGGATCTCCGAGTCCTCGAGGATCCCGACGGTCGCGATGACGGCCGCGAGGATCATGAAGAGGACGAAGCTCACCGTCAGGTTGGAGTCCTCCGAGGTCCGCGCCTCGACCTCCTCCCAGACGACGGCGTCGCCGGGATCCCCGGGCGCCACCCGCTCGGCCTCCTCGGCCATGTCGGAGATGTGCGTCTCGCTGGACTCGATCGCGATCGAGCCGCACTTGTGGATCTCGAGCTCCTTGAGGTCGGAGACGATGACGCTCGCGTCCTCCCGCGCGACGTCGACGAGGATCAGGTCGCCGTCCGGCTTGCGCGCCGCGCCCGGGACGTGGATGAGGTTGAACGCGCTCGGGACCTGCTCGAGCAGGTCCACGACGTGCTGGGCCTCCCATGCCGGGGCGACGATCCGGAGGTGAACCATCGGCCGCGAGCCTACCCCTGCAAGTTCGGTTGCAGACCCCCCGGTCCGTCCGACCCGGCTCCTAGCTTGCCGAACACATGTTCCCCCCCACCCCCGCATCCGAGCCGACGAGGCGCATGGGAGGCGCGACGCGTTCGCGTGCCGCCTCGAAGCTCTCGGGCGCGGGGCGTCCGGAGCCTCGCGGGGGGCGGCGAGAGCCGCTCCTGTCCTGGCGCGACCGGCTCCGGTACGCGGTCGACCTGGCCGTCGCCTTCGCGACCCTTCGCGATCCCGAGACCGAGAACGCATCGGTCCCGCACGCGCCCGTCGGCCCCGTTCACCCCCACCGGATTCCGCTGCGGCCGCCCACACGGCCGCGGCGGCCCGGTGCGGCGGTGCCCCGGCCCCACCGTTGCCTCACACCGGTCGAAGGCACCGGCCGCCGCCTGCCGAGGCGCCACCGCCGCGACCTCCACGCGGCGTCGCACTAGCGCCACCCCGCGCGGCTCAGCCGTTCGACGGCGGCCGCTCGCCCGCGGCCTCGTCGCCCTTCGCGCCGGGTTCGCGCGGCTCGGGCGGTGGCTCGTCGGCGGCTCCGCGCGGGCGGTCGAAGCTCGCGGGCGCGAACGGATCGCGGCGCCAGCGGCGGCCATGAGCGCGGTCGGTCGGGCGGCGCGGAGGCTCCATAACACGGAAGTATCGCGCGAACCGGCCGGGACACAAGCGATCCTCGACACGTGCCGCTCGACGCCTTCCTCCTCGCGCTCGCCTCAGCCGGTCTCCACGCGGCCTGGAACGTGATGCTGGCGGGCGCCGAGGACACGCGCGCCACGACCGCCGGCGCGCTCGGGCTCCTCACGCTCGTGTGCCTGCCCCTCTCCGCGATCACGTGGGACTTCGAGGCGCAGGTCGTCCCGTACGTCACGCTCTCGGTCGTCCTCGAGGTCGCCTACTTCGTGCTGCTCGCGACGGCGTACTCGCGGGCCGAGCTCGGCGTCGTCTACCCGATCGCGCGCGGCGCCGCCCCGGTGCTCGTCCTGATCGGCGCGTTCGCGGCCGGCCGCGGCGACCCGACCGCGCTCCAGGTGGCCGGCGTGGTGCTCGTCGCGGCCGGGGTCCTGGTCCTGCGCGGCGGAGCGGCCGGCGCGGCGACGCGCGACATCGGCCTCGCGCTCGCCATCGGCGCGACGATCGCCGGCTACATCGTCGCCGACGACGCCGGCCTCGACCACGCGGCCACCATCCCCTACCTCGCGATCGTCGTCGGCGTGCCCGGCCTCGTCTACGCGTCGTGGTTCGTGGCCGGGACCGGTGCGGCCTCAGCGCGCTCGCTCGGGTTCGCCGCCAGCCTCGGCCCCGCGCGCCTCCTCGATCGCCGCGCGCGCCGCCGAGCCGCGCTGCGCCACGCCGCCCGCGCGGGGTTGAGCACGCTTCGCCGGCAGCTCACGGCCCGCACCGCCGCGATCGCCGCGGCGATGGTCACCGCACTCGGCCTCGCCCTCGCCGCGCTCGAGCTCGCCGACCCCGCGCCCGTCGCCGCCATCCGCGAGAGCAGCGTCCTCCTCGCCGCCCTCGCGGCCCCGCGGCTGCTGGGAGAGAGGGGAGGAAGGGCCCGCCTCGCCGGAGCCGCGGCCGTCTTCGCCGGAGTCGCGGCGGTCGCGGCGGGCTGAGAGGAGCGGCGCGGCTTGCGGCGGCGCGGAAATAGGCGGCGCGAGGCGACGCGGGGACGGGCGGCGCGACGACGCGCGACGACGGGCGGTGGGGCGCGGCGAGCGGAACGCTCTAGAGGCGGCGCGCCGTCAGCGTCGCCGTGAGCGGCTCGCCTCGGGCGGGGCGGACCGTGAGGCGCACTCGGTAGGCGCCTCGGCGCAGGCCGCGCGGGGAGAGGCGGAGGCGGTGGGTGCGGCGCGGGGCTCGCGACGACGTCCGGAAGCGCTTGACGACGCGGCGGCCGCGCAGCACGACGATGCCGACCCGCGAGCGCGTCGAGACCCGGAACGCGATCCCGAGCGACCGCCGTGTCGTGCCGCCGAAGACCGGGCGGGTCAGCTTGAACGAGGACAGCCGCCCGCACGAGACGCGGCGGTAGTAGTCGGGCAGCCGCCGCCAGCGGCCCCGACGGCGCTCGAGCACGACCCGGCGCACGTCGACCCGACCGCGCGCGAGGCGCTTCGTGAACCGCACGATGTAGATCCCGTCCCGGACGCCCCGGCCCCGCCCGCTCCACCGGAACGACCCAGTCCGGCGCGTGAAGCGCGCGACCCGCACCTCGCCGGTCACGCGCCGCCCGCGCGACACGCGGAAGACGTCGACGCCGAACGTCCGCTCGTCGATCTGCGCGGCCTCGATCCGGACGCCCCGCCCGAACGGCCGCGCGGCAGCGCGCACGAACCCGTTCGCGGCCCGGCATGACGCCGCCGGCCGGCCGCGGCCCCCGCGACCGCCGCGGCCGCCGCCACCACTGCCGCCGCCGCCCTCGGCGCCGCCGAACGTCTCCGTGCGACCGCACCCGGCGAGGCGAACCTCCAGCGGCCCGTCGCTCTCCACCTCGAGGTCCGCGCCGCACGTCACCCGCGCTCGCCGCGGGTCGACGACGACCGACGACACGTTCGCGGCCTCGATCCGCAGCCGGTTCCGCACCGGCGCCGAGCCCGGCTCGCCCCACGCCCGCGACCGCTCGGCGTACCCGATCACGGGCGGGAACGGCCCGCCGCCGGTCAGCGCGCCGCCGCCGCTCTCCGTGTCGCCCGGCACTGGGTCGGTGACCCCGAAGCCCTCGGACACGACGTCGATGAACCCGCGCGGCGCGTCGCCCGAGGCGTCGCGCACCCGCAGCTCGGACAGCCAGTACGCGTGATCGGCGACCGTCCCGGCCTCCGGGAAGTCCATCTTCGGGTTGAGGACGTACGTGACGTGCGCGGGGTTGCGGTCCACCTTCGCGTCGCCGAGGAACGCCGCCGCGGGCTCGTACTGGTCCTTCACCGCCAGCGTGAAGTGGTCGGCCGGCGCGAAGACGTCCCACACGTACCGGTACGCGAGGTCGTCGAAGCGCTGCGCGTGCGCGGCGGCGCCGCTGATCGGCACGAGCTCGTCGCTGGACCCGTTCCACATCAGGAACGGGATGTGCCGCACCGAAGGCAGCATCGGCCCGGTGTTCGTCTCCGGACCGCCGGTGGAGTCCTCGCCGGACACCGAGATCCCGAGCGAGGGTGGCCCGACGACGGGATTCGCGATCGCGAAGAGGTCCGGGTACTGCGTCGCGAACTTGTACGTCCCGTACCCGCCCATCGAGTAGCCGGAGATCGCCGTCCACTCGGGATCGAGCGCGAAGCGCCGCGCGACGTCCGCCCACACCTCGAACGTGTCGGCCCCGCCGACGCCCCAGTACCACGCGTCCGGCCCGCGGCCCGCGGGCGTGATCACGATCGACCCGCCCGCGCGCTCGCCCAGCTGCGACTGGTTGTTCGACCCCGCGAACTGGTTGTAGTTCGCCGCCAGCGAGTGCAGCAGTAGGGTCATCCCGTACCCGCCGGGCGGCGGCGCCTTGCGCGGCACGTAGATCGCGTACGGCTGCAGCCGCGACAGCAGCTCGCCCTCGCAGTTCGTCGCGTTGCCGCACTCGCGGTCGAAGTCCTGCCCCTGCCCGGGCTGGAACCGCGACGCGAGGATCCGGTTCATCGGTCCGCCGACCGGCGTCCCCTTCGCCGCGCCGGGCATGTCGTCGTCGACGCCGTCGCGGAGCTTTCCGAAGTCGACCATCGCGAAGAACGGCGTCAGGTCGCCCGTCCGCAGCGCGTCGCCCTGCGCCTGGTCGCGCCACCAGCGCGGCGTCGTGAACGCGGAGTCCGGCCGGTGGATCTCCTGCAGCGGCTCCTCGCCCTCCGCCGGCGCCGCCTGGTCGCGAACCTCGTAGCGGAAGGCCGCGTTGAAGATCGCCGTCGGGTTCGGCAGCCCTCCCCCGCCGCCGGGCTGCGTCTCCGACGCCTGCTCGACGGGCACGAGGTACCGGCCGGTCCCCGGATCCCACAGCCCCGTGCCAGCCGCGACGCGCACGACGCCGCGGCCCGGATCCCACGCCGACCGCGGCACGGTCACCTCGATCTGCTGGCGCTCGACGCTGACCGAGACGGATGGCGCCGGCCCGACCTCCGTGTCCGTCGCGGCCAGCCGTAGGTCCGCGCTCGAGCCGTGGACCGTGAGGAAGTGCGTCGCGGGGGCCGTGGCGTTCGCCCCGTGCGGCAGCGCCAGCGGGGCGGCGCTGTCGCCGAGCGCGATCGTCGTCGCGGTCACCTCGGGGTCGACGAGCGTGTTGTACGTCAGGCGGAACGCGGTCGCGTCGTCGAGCGCGCGGATCCGCAGCTCGACGAGGTCCGCCGCGTTGCCGGCGTACTTCGCGTCCGTCGGGTACGTGTACGTCCCGTACGGCGCCGAGAACGTGTCGTTGTCGAACCGAGGGTCGCTCGGGTCCCGCGCGCCGCGGGCCCCGTGGTCGTCGAACAGCCAGTCCTGGTAGAGGAACTCCCCGTCGCGGTAGGCGCTGGCTCCCGAGATCAGGATCGGCGGCGCCCGCCAGATGCCCGTGTTCGCGAGCTGCGGCGCGTCGGCCGGCGGCGCGTAGAGGATGTCCGGGCCCGGCCGCGGGCCCGGCCCGTCGTAGAGGGAGGCCGCGTGCGCGGGCGGCGCGAAGACGAGCAGCGCGGCGAGGACGGCGAACCGGCGCACGCGGCGGAATGTAGTGCGACGGGGGATGCCGCGCGCCGATCCCGGAAACCGGTAGGAATCCCGGGCATGACCACCGTGCGCGAAGCCGTCTTCGACATGTGGCGCGAGCGCGGGATGACGACGATCTTCGGGAACCCGGGCTCCACCGAACTGCCGATGCTCGCGGACTTCCCGGAGGACTTCCGCTACGTGCTCGGGCTGCAGGAGATCGTCGCCGTCGGGATGGCCGACGGCTTCGCGCAGGCCACGGGCCGGCCCGCCCACGTCAACCTCCACACGGCGCCCGGCGTCGGCAACGGGATGGGCGCGATCTTCAACGCCCAGGCCAACCATTCGCCGCTCGTCGTGACCGCGGGGCAGCAGGCGCGCGGGCTGATGACGCTGCAGGCGAACCTCACGAACCGGGACGCCGCCCGGATGCCGCACCCGCTCGTGAAGTGGAGCTACGAGCCGCCGCGGGCCGAGGATGTCCCGCACGCGCTCGCCCGCGCCGCCCATGTGGCGTCGCTGCCCCCGAAGGGCCCGGTCTTCGTCTCGATCCCGATGGACGACTGGGGCGCCGAGGTCGACGACGCCGCGATCGCGCATCAGACGACGCGGACGGTGACCGCTCGCGCGCTGCCGGACGCCGAGACGGTGCGCCGCCTCGCCGACGACCTCGCGAACGCCGACAGCCCGCTCCTCGTCGCGGGCCCGGACATCGACGCGAGCGGCGGCTGGGACGCCGCGGTCGAGCTCGCCGAGAAGCTCCGGCTGCCGGTCGCCGCGACGCCGGCGCCGGGCGGCGGCAGGCTCGGGTTCCCGGAGGACCACGAGCTGTTCCAGGGGATCCTCCCGCCCGCGATCGGCCCGCTCGGCGAGATGCTCCAGGGCCGCGACCTCGTCCTCGTCGCCGGCTCGTCGGTCTTCCCCTACTACCCGAACATCCCGGGGCCGCTGCTGCCCGAGGGCACGCGCCTCGTCGCGATCACGAGCGACCCGGACGAGGCCGCGCGGGCGCCGATGGGCGACGCGATCGTGGCCGACGTCGGCCTGACCCTGCGCGCGCTCGCCGACGCGGCCGGCGAGCCGAAGGACCGCGGGGGCCCCGGCCCGCGCCCGCCCGCGGAGCTGCCCGAGGACACCGATCCGATGAGCCAGTCGCACGCGATGGCGGCCCTGGCCGAGGCGCTGCCGGACGACGGGATCGTCGTGCTCGAGTCGCCCTCCAGCACGCTGGCCGTGCGCAACCAGCTGCGCCCGTCGCGGCCCGGCAGTTACTACTTCAGCGCCGGCGGAGGCCTCGGGTTCGGGATGCCCGCGGCGATCGGCGTCCAGCTCGCCCAGCCCGCCCGGCCCGTCGTGTGCGTGGTCGGCGAGGGCAGCGCGCAGTACGCGATCCAGACGCTCTGGACCGCGGCGGCCTACAACGTGCCGGTCACGTTCCTCGTCCCGCGCAACGACGAGTACGCGATCCTGAAGTGGTTCGCCGCGATGGAGGACGTCGCCGGCGCCCCCGGCCTGGACCTCCCGCGCCTCGACGTCGCCGGCGTCGCGACCGGCTACGGCGTCAACGCCCAGAAGGTCTCGTCGCGCGACGAGCTGGCGGAGGCCCTGAGGACCGCGATCGCGGCCGATGGCCCGAACGTGATCGAGGTGCCGGTGCAGCCCGGGATGTCGCTGGCGTGAGGGCGGCGGCATGACCGTCCTCGTCGTCGGCGCCGGGATCGCCGGCCTGGTGACGACGCTCGAGCTGCTCGAGCAGGGTCGCGAGGTCGTGCTGATCGACCGCTGCGAGCCGGGGGAGGTCGGCGGGCTGGCGCGCGAGGCCTTCGGTGGGATGTTCATGGTCGACTCGAAGGAGCAGCGCCGCGCAGGGATCCAGGACAGCTTCGAGCTCGCGTACGACGACTGGACGCGGATCGCCGAGTTCGGCCCCGACGACGACCTGCCGCGGAAGTGGGCGGCGGAGTACGTCCGGCGCTCGCGCGACGACGTCGGCGGCTGGCTGCGCGGCATCGGCGTGCAGTTCTTCCCGGTCGTCAACTGGGCGGAGCGCGGTGTCGACGGCGACGGCAACTCGGTGCCGCGGTTCCACCTGACGTGGGGCACCGGGAAGGCGCTCGTCGACGCTGTGTGGGGCGCCATCCAGCGGCACCCGCGCCGGTCGCTGTTGACCGTGCTCCTGCGGACGCGCGTCGTCGCGCTGCTTCGCGACAACTTCGGCGGCATCGACGGCGTGCGGCTCGACGACTCGTCCGAGCTGCGCGGGTCGGCCGTCGTGATCGCCGCGGGCGGGGTCGGCGGCAACCTGGACATCGTCCGCCGCGAGTGGCCGGCGGAGCTGGGCGAGGCGCCCGAGCACATCCTCATGGGCTCGCACTACTACGCCGACGGCGCGATGCACGAGGAGGTCGAGCGCCTCGGCGGCAACGTGACCCACCTGTCGAACATGTGGAACTACGCCGACGCCGTGCGGCACCCGGAGCCGCGGCGCCCGCTGCACGGCCTGAAGCTCATCCCGCCGCGGTCCGGCCTGATGCTCAAGCCGACCGGCGAGCGCTTCTTCCCGCCGGTGATGCCGACGTTCGACAACTACTACGCCCTCGAGCGCATGTGCAACGAGACCGAGCAGAAGTACGCGTGGCTCGTCTGCAACCAGAAGATCGCGCGGCGCGAGCTCGACGTCTCCGGCGCCCAGCACAACCCGAGCATCCGCAACAAGAACCTCTTCCGGTTCCTCACCGGGATCCTGCTCGGGAAGCCCACCCTCGTCCGGTACTTCGTCGAGCGCTGCCCGGACTTCGTCAGCGCGGGGTCGCTGCCCGAGCTCGCGCGGAAGATGGCGGACGTCACCGGTGACGGCGCGCTCGACCCCGAGCTGATGGAACGCGAGGTCAAGCGCTACGACGACACGCTCGCGCGCGGGAAGTCGCTGTGGAACGACGACCAGATCCGGCGCATCGCGCAGCTGCGCGCCTGGCGCGGCGACCGCCTGCGCACGTGCAAGTTCCAGCAGATCGCCGATCCCGAGGCCGGCCCGCTCATCGCCATCCGGCTGCAGCCGATGGCCCGCAAGTCGCTCGGGGGCATCCAGACCGACCTCGACTGCCGGGTCATGAGCGAGAAGGGCCCGATCCCCGGCCTGTACGCGGTCGGCGAGGCCGCCGGGTTCGGCGGCGGCGGCCTGCACGGCAAGCGCGCGCTCGAGGGGACGTTCCTCGGCGGGTGCGTCTTCACCGGCCGCGTCGCCGCGAAGGCGATCGCGCAGTGAGGCGGCGCCGCTCGCGCGAGCGGCCCGCGCGACCACGACGAAGGGCCGCCCCGAGGAGCGGCCCTTGCGTTCAAGTAAACCGGCGGCGTCCTACTCTCCCGGGCCCTTGCGGGCCAAGTACCATCGGCGCTGAGGGGCTTAACTTCTCTGTTCGGAATGGGAAGAGGTGTTTCCCCCTCGCCATGACCACCGGAAACGGTGAGAGAACTCCCTCTCCGCGGTCCCTCAAAACTGCGCAGTAGCCACGCCTGGATGCTTCAAATATCCGTCAAGCCCTCGACCCATTAGTACCGGTCTCCTTCGAACGTTGCCGTCCTTCCAGATCCGGCCTATCAACCTGGTGGTCTACCAGGGGTCTTACTCCCTCATGGGGATGGGAGAGCTCATCTCGAGGTTGGCTTCCCGCTTAGATGCCTTCAGCGGTTATCCAATCCGCACGTAGCTAACCTGCTATGCCCTTGGCAGGACAACAGATACACCAGAGGTGCGTTCATCCCGGTCCTCTCGTACTAGGGACAACTCCTCTCAACTCTCCAACGCCCACGGCAGATAGGGACCGAACTGTCTCACGACGTTCTGAACCCAGCTCGCGTACCGCTTTAATGGGCGAACAGCCCAACCCTTGGGACCTACTACAGCCCCAGGATGCGACGAGCCGACATCGAGGTGCCAAACCGGGCCGTCGATGTGGACTCTTGGGCCCGATAAGCCTGTTATCCCCGGCGTACCTTTTATCCGTTGAGCGACGGCGCTTCCACTTGCTACCGCCGGATCACTAAGACCAGCTTTCGCTCCTGCTCGACCTGTCAGTCTCACAGTCAAGCTCCCTTGTTGCCTTTGCACTCTACGCACGATTTCCAGCCGTGCTGAGGGAACCTTTGTGCGCCTCCGTTACATTTTGGGAGGCGACCGCCCCAGTCAAACTACCCGCCTGGCACTGTTCACCGCCCGGATTCACGGCGCGGTGTTAGAAACACAGTACATCAAGGGTGGTATCTCAAGGGTGGCTCCACGCCAGCCGCAGCCGGCGCTTCAAAGCCTCCCACCTATCCTGAGCGAGATGCACCGCATTCCAATACCAGGTTGTAGTAAAGGTGCACGGGGTCTTTCCGTCTAGCCGCGGGTACTCGGCATCTTCACCGAGACTGCAATTTCACCGAGCCCCTCGTTGAGACAGCGTTCAAGTCGTTACGCCATTCGTGCAGGTCGGAACTTACCCGACAAGGAATTTCGCTACCTTAGGACGGTTATAGTTACCGCCGCCGTTTACCGGGGCTTAGTTTCAGGGCTTCGCGGCACAAGGCCACTAACCCCTCCACGTAACCTTCCGGCACCGGGCAGGCGTCAGCCCCTATACGTCGTCTTACGACTTAGCAGAGACCTGTGTTTTTGGTAAACAGTCGGTTGGGCCAATTCACTGCGGCCCCCTCGGGCTCCACCGGCAAGCGGCTTCACCCTACTAGGGCGCTCCTTATCCCGAAGTTACGGAGCGATTTTGCCGAGTTCCTTAACGAGGGTTATCTCGATCACCTTAGTATTCTCTACTTGCCCACCTGTGTCGGTTTTGGTACGGGCACGTGGAATCTCCCTAGAGGATTTTCTTGGAGGCATGGCGTCCGGGACTCGCCGGCTTGCAGCCAGCTGGCATCGCGCCTCAGGTTATGCGGCCCCGCATTTGACTTGGGCCACCCCTACACGCTTACCCCAGGACGACCATCGCCTGGGTTCCCATAGCCTTCCTCGTCCCCCCATCGGTCAAATGATTCC
Source organism: Solirubrobacteraceae bacterium (assembly GCA_036389485.1). GTDB lineage: Bacteria > Actinomycetota > Thermoleophilia > Solirubrobacterales > Solirubrobacteraceae > CADCVT01. The sequence continues at coordinate 158 of DASVPR010000012.1, read as the reverse complement.
GACGTGGTACAGGAATATCAACCTGTTATCCATCGACTACGCCTTTCGGCCTCGCCTTAGGCCCCGACTAACCCTGAGCAGACGAACTTTACTCAGGAACCCTTGGGCAATCGGCGGAGGGGATTCTCACCCCTCTTTCGTTACTCATGCCGGCATTC
>DASVPR010000011.1:0-2743 GCA_036389485.1 Solirubrobacteraceae bacterium | reverse complement strand
ATTGGTGCCGAACGCGCCGCTGGCCACCCCGCAGGTGTTGTCGTTGATCAAGTTGTCGCGCAACGTCGCCACCGTGTTGGTGATCGTGTTGTTGCCCGGCGCGTTGATCACCCCCACACCGTTGTCATAGATGTGGTTGTTCCTGAGCACCACCCGCGACTGCGACAGGTTCCCGGTCGGCGCCATCACCACCCCGGCCTTGAACCGGTAGATCTCGTTGTTGACGATGTTGACCTTCGCCGCCGACAGGATCTTGATCCCCGTCAACGACGTCTGCGCCCCGGTCCCGATCCCGTTGATGTCCAGCCCGTCGATCGTCACCTTGTCCGTCGCCGCCGCGTTGACCACAATCGCGTTCGTGCCGCTGACCAGCGCACCCGCGGTGTTCCCACGCCCGCGGATCGTCAGCGACTTGGTGATCGTCACGCCGCCGAACCCGCCGGGGTCGATGACGTTGATCTCACCGCCGTTGGCGGTCTTGGAGATCGCGCCCGCGAAGGTCTTGCACGGGGCGGTGCGAGAGCACGGATTGGCGTCGTCGCCGACACCGGAGACCCACGTCCTGGTCGCCTGACCGAACGCGGAGGAGGGAAGTGCCAGAACGACGGCAGCCGCCGCCATGGCGAGCAGGAGAGATCGGCGCATGACGCGACACTACGCTCGTTTACTGCTCTGCCGGGCGACAACGGTTGCTATCCATCGCCTTAGCCCTGCAACTCGGTACTAATCGAAAATCTGCGGAGGCCTTGACAGACCCGGTTCGCCGCCGCGATCTGGCGCGTTCCCGCGGCGAATCCGCGTACGCCGGCGGTCATCGGCTTCCCGCAGTAACCGCAATCACACATCAAGCAGGGGGACAGACATGAAGGGTGCTCTGATGATCCGGCGGCGACCGGCCCGTCGGCCTCGTGCAGCTTCGACTCGAACACCGACTGGGCGATCGTCGCCATCGAGCCGGTGGGGACGGTGACGGCCACGGTCCAGTGCTCCACGACCTGGGGGACCGTCACGAAGTCGCGCACGGTGTCCGAGACGACCACGTGGTCGACACGTACGGCAGCTGCTCGCTGACGCTCACCGCGACCGCGTCGACGATCGCCACGAACGCCTCGGCGACGCCGTGGTTCCCGCCGATCTACGACCCGCCGCCGCCCGCCTGACCGGATCGTGCGTCGCAGCGCGCGATCGCGGCGCGGGCGCACGTGAGCCGGTGTTCAATCCGCACATGAGCGCGAGCGTCACCGCGACCTTCGTCTTCGCCGACATCGCGGGCTTCACGGCGCTGACGGAGGCGCACGGCGACGAGGAGGCGGCGGCGCTGGTCCGCCAGTTCTGCCGCGCGGTCGCCGACGAGCTCCCTGCCGTGCGTGGAAGCCAGGTCAAGACGATCGGCGACGCGGTGATGCTGAGCGTCCCGGAGCCGGGCGACGCGATCCGCCTCGGCCTGCGGATCACCCACGAGCTGATGCGCGGCCACGGTGCCCCCGCGGTCCGCGTCGGGCTGCATCACGGGACCGCCGTCGAGCAGGACGGGGACTACATCGGCGCCGCGGTGAACCTCGCCGCGCGCGTCTCCGCCGAGGCGAGCGCGGGCGAGGTGCTGCTCACCGGCACGACGGCCGCGCTCGCGGCGCGGATCGACGGCGTCGTCTACGAGCCGCGCGGGAGGCGCGAGCTGCGCAACGTCCGCGAGCCGGTGGAGCTCTTCGCGGCGGTGCGCGTCGGCGAGTCGGCGGAGGACCGACTGCCATGCGACCCGGTGTGCCGCATGGCGGTCGATCCCGAGAAGGCCGCCGGGCGCCTCGTCTACGAGGACACGGCGTACTTCTTCTGCACGCTCGCGTGCGCCGGCGAGTTCGCCCGCCGGCCCGAGCGGTTCGTCTGAGCGAGCATCGCTCCCGCCATCGCGAGGAGCATCACCAGGTGCTCGGCGACCATCACCGCGCCCGCGTCCTCGACCGCGCCGGCGCCGAGGACGGCCAGCGCCGCGAGCGTCGGCACGATCATCGACGCCGCCATCTCGAGCGTCGAGCGCCAGTCGTTGCCGCGGTACCGCATCCACGCGACCATCGGCACCGTCATCGACACGCCCATGTTGGCGAGCATGACCAGGTCGGCGTGGCCGGCGATCGCGCCGATCGGCGGGCCGAGGACGACCATCCCGGCGGCCATCGCCAGGACCATCTCGCCGTAGTGGCGGGCGAAGTGGCCGAGCCGGGCCGGCCGCGCGGGCATCCACCAGTTCCACTTGCCGAGCAGCTTCATCGCCGCCGGCACCAGCGCGAGCCTGACGATCGTCGCGTCGACGAGGATCGCGACCGCGTTGCCGAGGCCGATCTGCTGGATCGACGGCAGCCCGGTGAGCACGAACACCATGAACACGGCGACCATGATCAGCGCGGCGCTGGAGATCGTCCGGGCGCTCGTGGCCAGGCCCTCCGCGACCGCCCGCTGCGTGTCCCCGGTCGCGTTGTAGCGCTCCCGGATGCGGCTGAGGAGGAACACCTCGTAGTCCATCGAGAGGCCGAAGACGATCGCGAGGATCAGCGGCGGGGTGACCGCCTCGACCTCGCCGAAGACGAGCGTCAGCACGCCGTACGCGGCGCCGACCGACAGCAGGTTCATCAGCACGGCCTTGAGCGGCAGGATGACGCTGCGCAGCAGCACCGTCAGCAGCACGAACGACAGGCCGAGGACGAAGAGGACGATCTTCCACATCGAGCCGGAGACGGTCTCGCGGAAG
>DASVPR010000010.1:0-43732 GCA_036389485.1 Solirubrobacteraceae bacterium | reverse complement strand
ATTGGTGCCGAACGCGCCGCTGGCCACCCCGCAGGTGTTGTCGTTGATCAAGTTGTCGCGCAACGTCGCCACCGTGTTGGTGATCGTGTTGTTGCCCGGCGCGTTGATCACCCCCACACCGTTGTCATAGATGTGGTTGTTGCGGAGCACCACCCGCGACTGCGACAGGTTCCCGGTCGGCGCCATCACCACCCCGGCCTTGAAGCGATAGATCTCGTTGTTGACGATGTTGACCTTCGCCGCCGACAGGATCTTGATCCCCGTCAACGACGTCTGCGCCCCCGTCCCGATCCCGTTGATGTCCAGCCCGTCGATCGTCACCTTGTCCGTCGCCGCCGCGTTGACCACGATCGCGTTCGTGCCGCTGACCAACGCACCCGCGGTGTTCCCACGCGCACGGATCGTCAGCGACTTGGTGATCGTCACGCCGCCGAACCCACCCGGATCCAGGACGTTGATCTCACCGCCATTGGCGGTCTTGGAGATCGCGCCGGCAAACGTCTTGCACGGCGCGGTGCGAGAGCACGGATTGGCGTCATCGCCGACACCGGAGACCCATGTGCGGGTCGCCTGGCCGAAGGCGGACGAGGGCAGCGCGAGGGCCGCGATCGTGGCGGCAAGCGCGAGCAGGATGAGTCGACGGGGCGGCATGAGGGCGAGCCTACGCCTACCGCGCACCGAATCACAAGTCGAATTTACGTCTAGAGCGTTTGGGGCTCGCGGCGGTGGGCAGACCAACGCGTCGCTTTGCCGCGCCCGCAGTGCGGCGAGGAGACCGTCAAGCGGCCCACCGCGACCTTCCCGGAGGGCGAGAAACGCCCGGAGAATCTGATCCTCACGTTCTCGTCCGGGTGGTCGTCCGCGTACGTCGCGCTGCCGTACGTCCTGATCGAGAAGCGCCAGACGCCGCGGACCTTCCGGATCGGGATCCGGTTGATGGAGGTCCTGCCGGTGGTCCCGGGGCACGGGAACTCGAAGGCGGCGAGGTCGATCGCGCGGCCCGCCACGATCATCGTGAAGTTCCCGGCGTCGCCGCTATAGGTGCCGGAAGGCCGCTTCGCCGGCGGCGCCGCGGCCGCGGCGGCCGCCGCCGCCAGGACCAGCCCGCACAGCGCGAGGATCGCGGCGGCGCGCCTCATCGCTCGCCCACGTCGCACACGGCGATCGAGCCCGCGTCGCGGATCGCCTTCTCGGGAACGTCCGGCAGGTCGGAGACGAGCTCGTAGCGCAGGTGCGCCGGGTCGATCCCCTCCGCGAGGGCCTCGGCCGGGACCAGCCGCTCGATCAGCTGCTTGGTCGCCAGCAGCGCCTCGCCGTGCGCGGCGTCCTGGATGCGGGCGCACTCGTTGACCTCGTCGCCCAGCGCGGTCACCTCGAGACGCCCGCTCGTCGCCACCTGGCCAATGTAGAGCGTGGCGCCCCAGTGGATGGCCACTCTCATGGAGATCTCATGCTCGCGCGCGGCGGCCTTGATCGCCCGCGCGGCGCGCAGGGCCGCGAGGGCCGCCCCCGGCGACGAGCCGACCTGGTCGGCGAGGAAGAACGCGCTGACGCCGTCGCCCGCGTGCTTGCCGATCACGCCGCCCGCGTCGAGGATCGCGTGGTCGGCGGCGCGGGTCAGGCCGCGGATCAGGTCGAAGTAGGCGGCGCTCGCCATCCGCCGGGAGAGGCTCGTCGAGCCGGCGATGTCCGCGAAGAGCACCGCGGCGGGGCGGCGGCCCGGCTCGATCAGCTCGGCCAGACGGCTGAACATGCGCTGGTCGCCCTGGCCGATGAACCACAGGACGCTGGCCGGCAGCGCGGAGCCGAAGACGAAGGCGTTGCCGGCGAGGCGCCCGGCGTCGTCGCGCACCCGCTCGCCCAGCGCCACGATGCCGACGTCGTTCTCCCCTCCCACCTCCAGCCGCAGCGTCCAGCGCTCCGGCGGCTCGGCGGGCGCCGCGTCGTCGACGAGCGCGCAGCAGCTCGCGTCGACGACCGCCTCGAGCTCCTCGCGCGTGTTCCCGTCGTGCAGCGCGAACGGCGCGTGGAAGCGGACCCACTCCGCCACGCTCTCCCTCGTCAGGATCGCGAACGCCGGCAGCGAGGCCGTCTGCAGCATGTGCACGCCCCGCGTCGCGTCCGCGTTGTCGTCGCCGACGATCTTCGCGATCTCGTCGGAGGACCAGACGATGCGCCACGCCTCGTCCGTCACCACCGCCGACCAGCCGGTGCGCCCGAGCGCGGCGATGACGTCGTCGAGGACGCTCATCCGCCGGCGTGAGGCGCGGCCTGCGCGGCGTCGACGCGCTCGAGCAGCGTCGTCGCGGCGGTCGCGGGGTCGGTGCGCCGCGCGACGACCTCGTCGAGCAGGCGCGCGAACTCGTCGTCGCTCTCCAGGGCCTCCTCGATGCGCCGCCGCATCCGGTGCGCGCAGATCGCGATGATCTCGTTGCGCAGGTTGCGCCGCCGGCGCTCCTCGAGCGTGCCCTCCTCCTCGAGCCACGCGCGGTGCGCCTCGAGCCGCTCGATCAGCTCGTCGACGCCCTGGCCGCGGGCAGCCTCGGTCTTGACGATCGGCACCCGCCACCCGCGCTGCGGCGCCAGCGAGAGGACGCCGCGGATCTCGCGGATCATCGTGTCGGTCAGCGGGTGGTCGCACTTGTTCACGACGATGATGTCCGGGATCTCCATCACCCCGGCCTTCAGCGCCTGAACGCTGTCGCCGGAGCCGGGGATCAGCACGAGGACGACCGTGTCGGCGTGGTCGATGATGTCGACCTCCGCCTGACCGACGCCCACGGTCTCGAGGAAGACGTCGTCCTTGCCGCTGGCGTCCATGAGCAGGGCGGCCTGGAGCGTCGCCTCGCTCAGGCCGCCCAGCGCGCCCCGGTTCGCCATCGAGCGGATGAACACCCCGGGGTCGAGGAAGTGCTCGGTCAGCCGGATGCGGTCGCCGAGCAGCGCGCCGTGCGTGAAGGGCGACGACGGGTCGATCGACAGCACGCCGACCTCGCGCTCGGCCGCCCGCCGGGCCCGGGTCAGCGCGGCGATCAAGGTCGACTTCCCCGCGCCCGGCGGCCCGGTGAGGCCCATGAGCATCGCCTTGCCGGTGTGCGGAAAGACCTCGTGGACGATCTCCCACCCCTGCGGGTCGTCGTTCTCGACGAGCGAGATCGCGCGCGCGAGCGCCCGCTTGTCGCCGGCCAGAAGCCGCTCGCTGAGGCTGTCGGTGGACGCCATCGGACGCGGGATGATGGCAGGCTCCCCTGCCGTGGAGCCGCCGGATATCCGCCGCGAACCGCCCCCGCTGCGGGGCGGCCCATTGACGTTCCTGCGCTTCGCGCGCCGCAACAAGATGCTCTCGCCGGGCTACGCGTACCTGCTGCTGCGCTGGCTGTGGTTCAAGCTGCGGTGGCGCCGCCGGCTGCAGACCGACGGCGTCTGCTTCATCTGCCGCGGGGTCAGGTTCGAGATCGGCCCGGAGGCCGTGCTCCGGCTCGGCCGCTGGTGCTGGATCGGCGACGACTGCAAGATCCGCGTGCACGAGGGCGAGGTCTCGATCGGGGCGAAGACGGTGATCGGCCAGGAGTGCACGATCTCGGCCTTCCAGCACGTCGCGATCGGGCGGGAGTGCATCGTCGCCGACCGCGTGATGCTCATCGACTTCGACCACGCGGTCGAGGAGGTCGAGCGCCCGATCCGCCTGCAGGGCATCTACAAGCGCGACGTGAACGTCGGCCACAACGTGTGGATGGGCTACGGCGCGTGCGTCCTGCGCGGCTGCACGATCGGCGACAACAGCATCGTGGGCACGTACGCGGTCGTGAGCCGGGACGTGCCCGCCAACGCCGTCGTCGCCGGGGTGCCGGCGCGGATCATCCGCCGCCGCGCCGAGCCGCGGCGGATGCGGTTCGAGTAGGGGCTACGCGCAGTTCGGCCAGGCGCTCGGGCCCTGCTTGCGCAGGAGCAGCGCGGCGAGGCGGTCCTGCTCGGCCTCGGGCGCGGCGGCCGGGTCGCCCTTGCCGCCCAGCGCGCGCCACGTGGCGCGGCTGAACTGGTACTTGCCGCGGTAGCGCCCGTTCGGCGACACCGCGGTGGGGTCGCCCCCGGACTCGCACTCGGCGATGGACTCGAGCGTGGCGTCCGGCGCCGCGCGGGGCCGGGCGCGCGACGAGCGCGCGTCGATCCCTAACGCCCGCAGCGTCTGCGGGCCGATCACGCCGTCGACGGTCAGGCCGTTGGCGCGCTGGAAGCGCCTGACGGCGCGGCGGGTCTGCGGGCCGGCGATGCCGTCGGCCGGGATGCCCAGCTTCTGCTGGACCGCGATCACGGTCGCCCTGCTCGGCTTGGCCTCGGCCGCGGCCGGGATCGCGCCGATGAGGGCGATCGCCGCCGCGGCAGCAACGAATCTGCGCACAGCACTTCTCCGGTCTCGTCGTCATGCCTACGAGGTGAGCTGACGGGCTCGCGCTACGACGTGCGCTACGCCGGGAACACCCGGCGATTCGCCCCCGGAGGCCGTGACGGCCCCCACTGGGTCCCCCGCTCCCCGCCGCTCGGCGGGAACTCGGCAGGGCCCGAGAGTAGCCGATTGATCCGACGGCGGACTCGCCGCGAACAGTCCGGTACCTCCGCCACCTCCTCGAAGGAGAGGACACATGTCAAAGATGTACGCCTACGGCCTCGCCGTGCTGGCGGCGCTCGCGGCTGTCGCGATCGCCGTCACGCTCGGCGCCGGCTCCAGCCACCGCGAGGCGCCGCTGTCGTCGCTCGATCCCACGGGTGACGACACCGACGTCTACGCGTTCACCGCGAAGGACGCGCCCGGCTCGCTCACCGTCGTGTCGAACTGGATCCCGTTCGAGGATCCCGCGGGCGGGCCGAACTTCTACCGGTTCGACGACCGCGCCCGCTACTACGTCAACGTCGACAACACCGGCGACGGCGTCTACGACGTCCGCTACCGGTTCACGTTCAAGACGCGCATCGGGAACAAGGAGACGTTCCTCTACGCGCTGCCCGGCGTCAGCTCGATCGACGATCCGAAGCTGAACGTCAAGCAGTCGTACAAGGTCGAGCGCCTGACGTATCGGCGGGGGAAGCTGCGGTCGACGCGGACCCTCGCGGCGAACCTGCCGGTCGCGCCGAACAACGTCGGGCCGAAGACGATCCCGAACTACGCGGCCGTCGCCGACCAGGCGATCCGCACGCTGCCCGGCGGCGGCAAGGTGTTCGCCGGCCAGCGCGAGGACCCGTTCTTCGTGGACCTCGGCGCCACGTTCGACGGGATCAACCTGCGCAACGCCACCGGGAACGCCGGCGGCGGCAAGGACGACCTCGCGGGCTACGGCGTGCACTCGATCGTCCTGCAGGTGCCCGAGGCGCAGGTGACGCGGGACTCCGACCACCTCGTCGTCGGGGTGTGGGCGTCGACCGAGCGCCGCCGCCTGCAGGTCACGAACCGCGACGCCGGCAACCGCTCGAAGTGGGTGCAGGTCTCCCGCCTCGGCAACCCGCTGATCAACGAGGTCGTGATCCCGCTCGGGCAGAAGGACAAGTTCAACCGCACCCAGCCGGCGGACGACCTGAAGAACTTCGGGAAGTACGCGCTGAACCTGCATCTCGCGACGGTGCTGAACCAGCTGTTCGACCTGGGGATCAAGGAGACGGACCGCACGGACGTCGTCGAGGCGCTGCTCACCGGCATCGACGGCGTGACGAAGATCGCCGACGACGCGGTGCCGGCCGACACGCTGAAGATCAACCTCGGCGTGCCGCCGTCGGAGACCGAGAACCGCTTCGGCGTGATCGGCGGCGACAACGCGGGCTTCCCGAACGGTCGGCGGCTCGGTGACGACGTCGTCGACATCTCGCTGCGCGTGGTCGGCGGGCAGCTGATCGGCAAGAAGCTGCCGCTCGGCGACGGCGTCGACGTCAACGACGTGCCGTTCCTCGACCGGTTCCCGTACGTGGCGCCGCTCGCCTCGGGCTTCGACTCGAAGCTCAAGCGCGACGAGCCCCAGCACGAGGGGACGCCGGGAGACAACCCGAAGTGACCCGCCCGGCCACCGTCATCGCAGCGGGGGCGCTCGCCTTCGCCGCGACGCTCGCCGTCCTGCTCCTGAGCGGGACGGCGGGCGGGCCGGCGCCGGACGCGCCGTCGCGCGGCGGGCTGTCCTCGACCGCCCGGATCGAGCGCCTGCTCGCGACGGTCGCGGACCGCCCCGACGACGCCGCCGCGTACACCTCGCTGGCGGACGCGTACCTCCAGCGGGCGCGCGACCTCGAGGACTTCCGCGACTACGACCGCGCGAAGGCGGCGGTCGACCGGGCGCTGATGCTGGCGCCGGGCGACCCGGGCGCGCTGACGGAGAGCGCCGTGGTGCGCGCGGGGCTGCACGACTTCCGCGGCGCGTTGCGCGACGCCCGGCGGGTGCGCGCGATCGCGCCCGAGGTGAACAAGCCGTTCGGCATCCTCGTCGACTCGCTCGTCGAGCTGGGCCGCTACCGAGAGGCCGAGCGCGCGCTGCAGCAGATGGTCGACCGCAAGCCGAACCTCGACGCGTACGCGCGGGTCTCGTACCTGCGCGAGCTGCGCGGCGACCTCGACGGCGCGGAGGAGGCGCTGCGGCTGGCGATCTCCGCGGGCGGCGACGCGACCGCGAGCACGGCGTACGTCCGGGCGCTGCTCGGCGACCTGCAGCTGGTCCGCGGGCGGCCGCGCTTGGCGCTGCGCGAGTTCCGGGCCGCGCTGCGCATCCTCCCCGGCCATCCGAAGTCGGCGCACGGCGCCGGGCGGGCGCAGATCGCGCTGGGCCGCCAGGCAGAGGCGGTCCGCACGCTGCGGGCGCTGGTCGCGCGGGTTCCCGCCGCGGACCACTACGTGGACCTGGCCCGCGCGGAGTCGGCGACGGGACAGGCCGGCGCGGCACGCCGCAGCCGGGCGCGCGCGCTCGAGCTGGCGCGCGAGTCGCCGACGCTCGAGCCGGGCGTCGTGCTCGTCGAGGCTCGCCTGGGCGACCCGCGGCGGGCGGTCGCGCTCGGCCGGAAGCTGTGGCGCCGCGCGCCGAGCGTCGCCACGGCACACGCGCTCGGGGTCGCGCTGGTCGAGGCCGGCGAGCGTCGCCAGGCGCGGAAGTGGGCGCGCCGGTCGCTGCGGCTCGGCTCCCGCGATCCCCAGTTCCTGCGCGACGCGAGGCGGGCCGGGGTGACGCCGCGCCGCCCCCTCGCCACCCCTGCGCGCGCCCGCGCGACGATTTCGTGACGGATCGCGACTTTCGGACGTAGAGGACTGTTAGGGAAGTACGCGAAGCCCTAACACGAGCTTTGCCTCGCGTTTGGGTCCCGCTTAGAGAATCCGAGCAAGCTGGCCGACACCCATGAGCGCGAACGTCCCCCCCTCGATCCCCGACCCCTCCGACAGCCTCCAGGCGTTCCTCGAGGCGATCGGCCGGGTCCCCCTCCTCAACGCGAAGCAGGAGGTCGAGCTGGCCAAGCGCATCGAGCGCGGCGACCTCGGCGCCAAGACGCACATGATCGAGGCGAACCTGCGCCTCGTCGTGCACGTCGCCAAGCGCTACCGCCGCGAGCGCGAGGGCGAGGGCGCGCTCTCGTTCCTCGACCTGATCCAGGAGGGGACGCTCGGGCTGGTCCGAGCGGTCGAGAAGTTCGACCACCGCAAAGGCTTCAAGTTCTCGACGTACGCGACGTGGTGGATCCGCCAGTCGATCGCGCGGGCGATCGCCGACAAGGGCCGCACCGTGCGCCTGCCGGTGCACGTCGTCGACCTCGTCAACAAGATCAGCCGGGCCGAGCGCGACCTGTCGGTGAAGCTCGGCCGCGACGTCTCGTCCGACGAGATCGCCGCGCACCTCGACCTCGCGACCGACCAGGTCGAGGACCTGCGCCGCGCGTCGCGCACGCCGGTGTCGCTCAACGCGCCGGTCGGCGACGAGGACGACGGCGAGCTCGGCCACCTGCTCGCCGACGAGAACGCCGAGTCGCCGGAGGCGAGCGCCGAGGAGGCGATGCGCGAGGCCGCGGTCCGCGAGGCGCTCGACCAGCTGTCGCACCTCGAGCGCCGCGTCCTGCAGCTGCGCTTCGGCCTCGGCGGCGAGCTCCCGCACACGCTTCCCGCCGCGGCGAAGGAGCTGAACATCACCGCGCACCGCGCGCGGCTCATCGAGGTCGGCGCGCTCGAGCGCCTCCAGCACCTGCCCGAGGGCCAGGCGCTGCGCGCGGCCGCGTAGGACTTCCCGCCCGGGGATGCCGGAGGGGACCCGGAAGGGCCTCTCGCTACGGCGCGAGCAGCGGGGCCGTCGTCGCCTCCGGAGCGAGGTGGCGCGGCCCCGCGGAACCGGGCGCGCCCGGAGGGGTCGCTTCGGCGGCGCCCGAAGGGCTCGCCTCGCGTGCGGCGGCGAGCGACGCCGCGAGCGCGGCTTCGTGCTGCGCGAACCGCTCGCGGCCGTACGGCTCGGCGAGCTCCTTGCTGACGACGAAGGCCCAGTCGCTCGACTGCAGAGCGAGCAGCTCGCGGACGGCGGCGGGGTCGAGGTCGTGGCGGGCGGCGAGGGCGCGCAGCTCGGCGGCGCGGGCGCGCCAGGCGAGGTCGGCCACCGGCGGGCCGCTCCACGTCGAGAGGTCGCGCGGGCGCCCCCACGTGGTCGTCGGCAGCTCGGGAGCATCGGCCGGCTCGACCGCGTCGAGGGCGTCGTCGAGGTGCACGAGCGGGACGCCGCGGCGCCGGCACTCCTCGACGACCGCGCCGAGCCACTGCACGCCCTCGTACCACCAGTGGCCGAGCAGCTCGGTGTCGAGCGCGCAGACGCACAGCTCGCCGTGCTCGAGCCGCCGCTCGACGCGCCCCACGAAGTCGGCGGCGTCGCGGGCCACCTGCTCGCGGGCGTCGTCCACGTCGTACACGGCGCCGTCGCAGCGCCACGGCTTGTGGTGGTGGGTCGTCCTCTGATGCGAGTCCCGGTACGGCCCCTGCGACGGATAGCCGCGGTCGCTCCACACCAGCTCGACCACCTCGCGATCGATGGGGACGAGCAGCGGCCCGGCGCCGGTGCGCAGAGGGCGGAGGTGGTCGGGCGACCCGAGACCGAAGACGTCCGTGAGGTCGACGCACGTCGCGCGTACGCCGGCCTGGGCGAGCAGCGGGTCGAGCCAGGGCGCGTGCGCGCACTCCGGGCTCCAGAGCCCCCCGCGCCACGCGCCGTAGCGGCGGCGGTGCGCCGCGATGCCGGTCTCGACCTGCAGCCGCACGCCGGCCGACGTCGCGAGCAGCGGCAGCACCGCGTGGGTCGCCGACGACGTCCAGGCGGCGTGCGGCCGGAACGCGGCGAGCAGGTCGCCGCCGAGCGCCGCGAACCGCTCCCCCGCGCGCACGTAGTCCTGCGCGGAGCGCTCGATCTCGGCGGCGAGGTCCGCCCGGCCGGAGGCGCGGCAGCCCTCGGCGTCCAGCTCGTGGGTCGCGACCCGGACCGTCCGCAGGAACGCCAGGAACCGCTCGCCGACGCCCGGCGCCTCGAGCTGGTCGCAGAGGACGGGCGTCAGCGACAGCGTCAGCTCGGGCGCGCCGTCGAGGACGTCGAGCAGCGGCAGGTACGACGTCGCCATCGCCTCCCACAGCCATTCCTCGCCGAACGGCCACGACCCGTAGCCCTCGACGTAGGGCATGTGGGTGTGGAGGACTACGGAGAAGTACGGCACACCGCGAGGAAGTCCAGCGCCCGGTCGTCGGCGGGCCGGAGCACGAAGTCGCGCGCCTCGATCGCGGGCACGAACCAGTCGTAGAAGCGCTTCGTGATCCCGAGCTTCGGGTGCAGCCAGTCCCACCCGACGCGGATCGCCCGCTCGTGCACGAGCAGCTTCCGTGCGTGGTACAGCCCGAGGATCTCGACGTCGGAGTAGTGCGCCTCGCACAGCGCCCGGAACTCCTCGAGCCGGTACTCCTTGATGTGCCACGGGTTGCCCGAGCGCTCCGCCCCCTTCGGCGCCAGCGTCAGCACGTTCGGCGTCGAGACGTACGCGACCGGCGCGCTGCGCTTGAAGTTCTCGAGGACCGCCCCGGGGTCGTGGACGTGCTCGATCGTCTGCAGGAACGTGATCGCGTCCGCCGGCTCGCCGTACGTCTCCACCAGCGAGCGCTCGAAGCGCACCTTCGGGTAGCGCGCGACCGCGTGGAAGAACGCGTCGGGGTTCGCCTCGACGCCGACGACCTCCCGCGCGGTGCGCGCCAGGACGTTCGCGCCGTAGCCCTCGCCGCTGGCCATGTCGATGACCTTCAGCCCGCCTACCCGCGCGCGCAGCCACTCGTAGACGACGAGGTGACGCTGGTACCAGTAGTTCTCCTCGGGGACGTCCGGCAGCGTGCGCTCGCCGGTCAGCTCGAGCGGCGGCACGCCCTCCGGCTGGTCCTGCTGGACGTAGGCCGTCATGCGGCAGGCACCCTAGCCATGCAGCGGTAGACTCGCCCGCCGCATGGCGGCCCCCGCGACAGCCGACGCGATCCGCGACGTCAACACCAGGTACCACGACGACGCGGCGGCCGAGTACGACGCGAAGTGGGGCATCGACTTCGGCCCGGGCGGCCTCGAGCAGGTCATGGGGAAGCTGGGGAAGGTCCTCCCGCGCGCCGCGTGGCCGTTCGGCGACGCGCTCGAGGTCGGGGCCGGGACCGGCTACTTCTCGCTGAACCTGCTGCTCGGCGGCCAGGTCGCGCGCGTGACGTGCACCGACATCTCGCCGGGGATGATCGGCGTCCTGCGCCGCAACGCGGCGCGGCTCGGGCTGGACGTCGACGCGGTCGCGTGCGACGCCGAGAAGCTGCCGTTCGCGGACGGCTCCTTCGACCTGGTCCTCGGCCACGCCGTGCTGCACCACCTGCCCGACCTCGACCGCGCGTTCGAGGAGTTCCATCGGGTCCTGCGACCGGGCGGCTGGGTCGCGTTCTGCGGCGAGCCGTCGCGGGTCGGCGACCAGCTGGCGAGCATCCCCAAGCAGGCGGCGTGGCGCGCGGCGCCGGCGTGGCGGCGCGCGATGCGCGCGCAGGCGGCGGTCCACCCAGGGCAGCACGGCGACGCCGAGCCCGGCCTGGAGCACGTCGTCGACGTCCACGCCTTCAGCCCCGAGGACCTCGTCGGGCACGCGCGCGCCGGCGGCTTCGAGGACGTGCGCGTCCGCGGCGAGGAGCTGCTCGCGAGCTGGTTCGGCTGGGCGAACCGCGCGCTCGAGGCGACCGCGGAGCCCGACTCCGTGCCGTGGGCGTGGAAGCAGTACGCGTACCGCGGCTACCTGCTGCTCCAGCAGGTCGACCGCCGGCTGCTCGAGGGCCGGCTCCCCCCGGCGATCTTCTACAACCTCATGATCGCCGCCCGCCGCCCTTAACCTGCCTCGCATGAGCGAGGAGCTCCCGCTGTTCCCGCTGGGCATCGTCGCGCTGCCCGGCGAGCTCGTCCCGCTGCACATCTTCGAGGAGCGCTACAAGCGGATGATCGGCGAGTGCCTCGAGCGGGAGGACGAGTTCGGGATCGTCTGGCTCAGCGACGACGGGCTGAAGCCGACCGGCTGCGCGTGCGTCGTCGCGCAGGTGCTCGAGCGGATGCCGGACGGGCGGATGAACATCGTCTGCCGCGGCACGCGGCCGTTCCGGCTCGTCGAGCGGCTCGACGACCGGCCGTACCCCGCCGGCGAGGTCGACTGGCTCGAGGACAAGCCCGAGGACGCGGACCCCGCGACGCTCGAGGCGGCGCGCGACGCGTACAACGAGCTGGTCGAGCAGGCGACCGACGAGCCCGCCGACCCGGAGAAGCTCGTCGAGATGAGCGCCTACGACATGGCCGCGACGGTCGACTTCGGCCTGGAGGCGAAGCAGGGCCTGCTGGACCTGCGCTCCGAGAACGCGCGGCTGCGCCTCGTCACGCGGCTGTTCCGCGCGGCGATCAAGCGGCTGGACTTCATGGAGCGAGCGCAGGCCCGCGCGCGGTCCAACGGCAAGGTGCGCTTCGGCTAGACCTCGCGCAGCCGGCCGGTCTCGACCTCGTAGACGAAGCCGCGCAGGTCGCCGGTCCGCGGCAGCCGCTCGCGGACGCGCGCCAGCGTGATCCGGACGTTCTCGTCGATGTCGCGCGTGGCGCCCAGCTCGCGCAGCTGCTCGTCGGTCATCTTGCAGACGCCGCAGTCGGTGTGGTGGACGACCATGACGTCCTGGGTGCCGATCCCCTGCGAGACCTCGATCGATCGGAGCGCGTCGTCGGTCGCGAGCCCGCCCGCGTTGCGGATGACGTGCGCCTCGCCCGGCCGCAGGCCGAGCACCTGAAAGACGGGGAGCCTCGCGTCCATGCACGCGAGCACGGCGAGGCGGCGCGCCGGCAGGATCGGCAGGTCGCCGTGGCTGAAGTCGCGCTCCCAGGCGCGGGCGTTGTCGATCAGGTCCTCGATAGCGGCGGCGTTCTATCAGGCGGAGGCCTCGGCGAGCGTCGCGGCGCGCCGGCGCCCGGGCAGCCGCCCGTCGGCCGCCATCCACGAGCCGGCGAGGATGAGGACGAGCCCGGCGGCGGTGCCGAGGCCGAACGGCTCGTCGAGCAGCGTCACCCCGTAGACGACGCTGAAGAACGGCGCGATGTAGGCCACGACGCTGGCGCGGCTCGGCCCGATGTCGGCGTTGAGGACGTAGAAGATGAGGAAGGCGAGGCCGGTGCCGCCGGCGCCGAGCGCGAGCAGCGCCGCGAACGTGCCCACGCTCGGGACGTCGGCCGGAGCCGTGAACGGCGCGAGCGGCAGCAGCGCGAGCGCGCTGAACCCCATGATCGACGCGGCGATCCCGATCGGCGGGACCTCCTGGAGGCGGCGCTTGGAGAGCGTCGCCCCGATCGCGTACCCGAGGCTCGCGAGGAGGATCCCGAGCCCGGCGAGCAGCGTCTCGGCGGTGCCGCTCAGATCGACACCGAACAACATCGCGACGCCGAGGATGCCGACGGCGATGCCGGCGATGCCGGTCGCGTTGAGGCGGTCGTCGTGGGCGTAGAGCGCGGCGATGATCGAGGTGAAGATCGGCGCGGAGGCGACGAGGATCCCGGCCATCGACGAGTCGACGTGGTGCTGGCCGACCGTGATGAGCAGGAACGGGCCCGTGATCTGGACGAGGGCGATGAGCGCGAGCATCGGCAGGTGGCGGCGGGCGGGCGCGAACGCGCCGCGGTGCAGCGCGACCGGCGCGAGCACGAGCGCGCCGAGGGCGGTGCGGGCGAAGACGAGGAACGTCGAGGAGAGCCCGCCGTCGAGCGAGATCTCGATGAACATGTACGACGCGCCCCAGACGGCGGCGAGGGTGAGCATCAGGATCCAGGCGCGGCGTGTCATCTCCCCTCAACGTTCGCAGCGGTGCGCAGCGTGAGCCAGCACGATTCGTGACCGCTCGTATGACGATCGGTGATGGCGGGGCGCGTCAGCGGTCGCGCCCGCAGACCTGCATCGCGATCTTGCGCGTGAACGCGATCACCTGCGCGAACGGCTTCGGGAGGCGGCGCGAGTTGTCGGCGAAACGGACCTCGCCCTCCTCGCCCGTGACGCGGAACCGCAGCAGCGAGCCCTCGCGCGGGGCGAGGCGGACGTTCTGGTCGAGCAGCGGGCGGAGGTCCTCGGTCAGCTGGCGGGCGTCGAGGAGGTCCTCGCTGGAGATCGGCTTCTCCTCGCCGCCGTCGCAGCGGACGGTGCCGCCGTCGCCGACCCGGAGGGTCAGCTTCGCGTCCGGGAGCGAGCCGCTGCGGTCGACGACGAAGAGGTCCGCGGAGGGCGTGCCGCAGCCGGCGGCGACGAGGGCCGCGCCGGCGAGCGCCGCGGTGCCGGCGCCTCGCCGCAACGGCGATCGCCGCGACGCCGCGCGACCGCCGCGATTCACGCCTCGACCGCGGCGCCGCCGCGCCGCGGGTCGCCCGCGCCGCTCAGCTCCCCCGTCCTGGCGTCGCGCTCGATCGCCTGGGCACCGCCGAAGAACAGGTTGCGGTCGCGGAAGCGGACGAGCTCGCGGCCGCGCAGCTCCTCGACCGGGACGCCCGGCTCGGCGAACACGATGCCGTCCTCGAAGTGGACGCGCGGGGCGTCGACCGCCTCGCGCGCCGCCAGGCCGTGGTCGACGACGCCGACGATGACCTGCAGGATCGCCGAGCGGATCCGGTTCGAGCCGGCGCTGCCGACCGCCAGCTCGACCACGCCGTCGCGCAGCACGACGGTCGGGGCCATCATCGAGGGCATCCGCGTCCCCGGCGGGGCGAGGTGGAAGCCGGCCGGCGAGAGGTCCTCCTCGCCCATGATGTTGTTGACGTGGACGCCGGTGCCAGGCACCACGATGCCTGAGCCCTCCCCGTTGGTGCACGTGACGCTCGCGGCGCGGCCCTCGCCGTCCATGACGCTGATGTGCGTCGTGTTGCCGAGGTGGGTGGCGACGAAGTCGTGGACGTACGCGGGGTCGGCGAGGCCGTTGGTGAACTCGGGCGTGCGGTGCGCCTGGACGGCCTCCATCACGTCGACGATCTGCGTGAGCGTGGGCGGGCCGTCGGTCTGCGCGAGCCGCTGCAGCGCGAGCACGAGCAGGATGCCGCCGGCGTTCGGCGGCGGGTTGGTCAGCACGTCGCGGCCGCGGTACCGCGCCCGGACCGGATCGCGGACGACCGGCCGGTAGGCCGCGAGGTCCTCCATCGTGAGCGTGCCGCCGCGCTCGCGGACCCAGCTCGTGATCGCGCGCGCCACGCTCCCCTCGTAGAACGGCCGCTCGCCCTCGGCGCCGAGCAGCTCGATCGCCTCCGCCAGCTCGTCGAAGCGGTAGACGTCGCCCTCGCGCAGCAGCCGGCCCTCCGGCGCGAAGAGCGCGCGCGCCTCGGGCGTCGAGAGCAGGATCGGGCGCAGCAGCTCGAACACGAATGCCTGCTGCGCGTTGAGCACCACGCCCTCGCGCGCCAGCCGCGCCGCGGGCTTGGCCAGCTCGGCGAGGGGGACTGTCCCCCACCGGCGCGACGCGTCGCAGATCCCCGCCGGGTTGCCGTAGGCGCCGCAAGACGCCGCGCCCGCGTTGAAGACCTGGTTGGCGTCGCCGAACGACACCTCGCACGGCAGCAGCGCGCACCGTTTCGCGGCGTCGGCGCCGCGTCCCGGCGCCTCGACGAAGAAGTCGAGCAGCACGGGGTCCTCCCCCGCGCCCGCGACGAGCATGTAGCCGCCCGCGCCGGGGCCGGACAGCAGCGGCTCCGCGACCCACGACACCAGCATCGCCGCGATCGCCGCATCGACCGCGTTGCCCCCCTCCCGCAGCACGCGCGCGCCGGCCTCCGCGGACAGCGGATGCCCGGCGGCGACGAAGCCCCGCGAAGCGCTCATGCCGCGCACCCTAATGGCGCGCCGCCGCGCCGTCGAAGCCCCTCCGCCGGCGGCGCCGAGTGGCCGCGTTCAGCCACGCCGCGCACCGCCTCCGGCCGGCCGAGCCCACCGCCTTCGGCCGCGCCTCGGGGGGGACGAGGCGCGGCCGCTCGGCGGTCGTCTATCCCCGTGGGAGAAACTCGGGGACGTCGAGCTCGAGGTCTCGGGTGCGGGGCGGCTCCGGCAGGCGGGAGCGGCGCACGCGCGGCTCGCCCTCCGGCTCCTCGAAGCGGCGGCGGGCGCCGTCGCGGTCGCGCTGCGTCTGGCTCCGCGAGTCGCCGTAGCCGGTGGCCACGACCGTCACCCAGCACACGTCGTCGGCGAGCTTGTCGTCGACCATCGCGCCGAAGATGATGTTCGCGTCCGGATGGGCGGCCTCGGCCACCGCCTTCGCGGCCTCGTTGACCTCCCACAGCGAGAGGTCCCGCCCGCCGGTGATCGAGAGCAGGATCGAGCGCGCGCCCTCCATCGACGTCTCCAGCAGCGGCGACGCCACCGCCTGCTCGGCGGCCTGGATCGCGCGGCCGTCGCCGGTCCCCATGCCGATGCCGAGCAGCGCCGACCCCGCGTTGGACATGATCGTCCGCACGTCGGCGAAGTCGAGGTTGATGAGGCCCGGCAGGGTGACCAGGTCGGAGATGCCCTGCACGCCCTGGCGCAGGACGTCGTCGGCCACCGTGAACGCGTCGACCATCGACGTGTTCTTGTCGAGCACCGACAGCAGCCGGTTGTTCGGCACGACGATGAGCGTGTCGACCTCTTCGGACAGCACCTCGACGCCCTTCTCGGCCTGCTCGCGCCGGCGGGAGCCCTCGAAGCCGAACGGCTTCGTGACGATGCCGACGGTGAGCGCGCCGACCTCGCGGGCGATCCGCGCCACGATCGGCGCCGCGCCGGTGCCGGTGCCGCCGCCCGCGCCCGCGGTGATGAAGATCATGTCGCTGCCCTTCAGCAGCGCCTTGATCCGGTCGTACTCCTCCATCGCCGCGGCGCGGCCGAGGTCGGGGTCCGAGCCGCTGCCGAGCCCGCGCGTCAGCGACGCCCCGATGTGCAGCGTCACGTCCGCGTTCGACTGCTGGAGCGACTGCAGGTCGGTGTTGATGGCGACGAACTCGACGCCGTCGATCTGCGCGTCGACCATCCGGTTGACGGCGTTGACGCCGGCGCCGCCGACGCCGACCACCCGCAGCACCGGCTGGCCGAGCGCGTGCGACTTGACGTAGTCGGACGGCTCCGGGCGCGTGTAGGGATCGGACTCCAGGACGGGGCCGCGCTCCGGCGGCGCCTCGGGCGGCGGGGCCATGACGTTCTCGGGGATGTCCGACGAGAACGCGTGGCGCAGGCGCTCCTGCGGCGTCGGGATCCGGCGCTCCTCCTCCGCGGGCGGCTGCTCGGGCGAGCCCTGCTCCGACGGCGTGATGAGGGACGGGTGCGGCCGCGCCGGCCGCTCGCGCGGCGGTTCCTCCGCGCGCGGCGGCTCCGGCGAGCGGGGCTCCTCCTCGCGCGGCTTCGGAGGCTCGGGCGCGCGCTGCTCCGACGGCGCGTCCTCCTCCGTCTTCCGGAAGAGCGCCGCGAGCGGGCCCTCGCGCATGCTCGCGCGGTCACCTCTCCTAGCCATGAGCGAGGACCTCCTTCGCCAACTGCCGATAGGACTCGGCGGCTACGCCGTCCGGGTCGTACTTGAGAACGGACATGCCCTTCACCGGCGCCTCGGCAAACCGGATCGTCTTGCGGATGCGCGAGGCGAAGACCCGGTCGCCGAAGTTCTCCTCGAGGATCTCGATCGCCTCCTTGGCGTGGAGCGTCCGCGAGTCGACGAGCGTGGGCAGGATCCCCTCGATCTGGACGTCGGGGTTGAGGTTCTCCCTGATCATCTCGAGCGTGTTCTGGAGCTGGATCAGCCCGCGCATGGACAGATACTCGCACTGCACGGGGACGATCACCTTGTCGGCGGCCGTGAGGGCGTTGATCGTGAGCAGCCCGAGGCTCGGCGGGGTGTCGATGCAGATGAAGTCGTAGTCGCCGAGGATCGGGCGGAAGGCCTTCTGCAGCGACCGCTCGCGCCCGATCTTGGTCGACATCGCGATCTCGGCGCCGGCGAGGTCGATCGACGCGCACGCGATGTCCACCTCGCGCTTGCGGATCACCTGCCGTATGTCGACGTCGTGCACGAGGACGTCGTACATCGACAGCTCGAGGGTGTCGGGGTCGATCCCCTGCGACATGGTCAGGTTCCCCTGGGGATCCATGTCGACGCACAGCACGCGGTTGCCCTTCTCGGCGAAGGCGGCCGCGAGGTTCAGCGTCGTCGTCGTCTTCGCGACGCCGCCCTTCTGGTTGGCGAACGCGATCACCTTGGCCTTGGGCTCCATAGTTCCCGTGCATTCGCGCGGGCGCGGGCGTTTCCTCCTAGCATCGCGGTCGGATGCACTGGGATGACGCGCCTTCGGAGACCATCGACCGTGGCGCGCTGCGGCGGACGCGGTGGGACCTCGGGGCCGCGGCCGGGTCCGTCCGGGTCGGGCTGAAGCGCGTCCGCGCGCTGCCGGGCGGGCAGACGTCGCCCGTCCACGCCCACGGCGCCGAGGAGGAGATCTTCTTCGTGCTGGCCGGCGGCGGGCGGCTGTGGCAGGACGGCGCGGTGTGCGACGTAGCCGCCGGGGACGGGATCGTGCACGTCGCCGAGGGGCCGCCGCACACGCTCGTCGCCGGCGAGGACGGGATCGACGTGCTGGCCTTCGGCGAGCGGCGGACCGCGGAGTCGGTCGTGCTGCCCCGCGCGGACGTGGCGTGGGTCGGCGACACGTGGTTCGACCGGCCGGGCGCCGGCGAGCACCCGTTCGCGCGCGAGGCGGCGCTCGAGCCCGTCGACGTCTCGTCGCCCGGCGAGCGGCCGGCGAACGTCGTGGCGCTGGCGGACCTCGCGGTGCAGGAGACGCGCCGCGGCCGGACGCACGCCTTCCGCCGCGACATCGGCCGCGCCGCCGGGTCCGTCACGAGCGGGCTGAGGCACGTGGAGATCGCGCCGGGCGCCGAGTCGTACCCGCCGCATGTCCACAGCGCCGAGGAGGAGCTGTTCGTCGTCCTCGGGGGCTCTGGGGTCGTGCGGCTCGGAGACGACGAGCGCCCGGTGGCGCGCGGCTCGCTCGTGGCGCGGCCCGCGGGGTCGGGCGTCGCCCACTCGTTCGCCGCGGGCGAGGACGGGCTGCAGCTGCTGGCCTACGGGGAGCGTGACCCGCGCGACGTGTGCTGGTACCCGCGCTCTGAGAAGATCTCGTTCCGGGCGTTCGGCGCGATCTTCCGGGTCGAGCGGCTGGATTACTGGGACGGCGAGGAGTAGCCGCCCTCCTCGACAAGCGCCTCGTCTTCGTGACGGGGAAGGGCGGCGTCGGGAAGTCGACCGTGGCGGCGGCGCTGGGGCTCGTCGCGGCGGCGCGCGGGAAGCGGACGGTCGTGGCGGAGGTCGCGCGGCGCGAGGACGTGCAGCGGGCGGTCGGCGCCGGCGTCGACACCGTCTCCGTCGACCCGCAGGCCGCGATGGAGATGTACCTGGAGGACCAGCTCGCCGCGCCGTTCGCCGAGGTGCTCAAGCAGAGCCGGATCTTCGGCTACCTCGCCGCGGCGACGCCCGGGATGCGCGAGCTGCTGACGGTCGGGAGGCTGTGGGAGCTGGCGCAGGACGAGCGGCGCGTGAAGGGCGAGGAGCCGTACGACCTCGTCGTGGTCGACGCCCCGGCGACGGGCCACGGCCTCGCGCTGCTCGACGCGCCGCGGACGTTCGCGGGCGTCGCCGCCGCCGGCCCCGTCGCGCGGCAGGCGCGGATCATCCACGGCACGCTCACCGACCGCACGCTCACCGGCATCGTCGCCGTCGCGACCCCCGAGGAGATGCCGGTCAACGAGGTCGACTTCCTCCGCGAGGAGCTCGGCAACCGCCTGGACCTCGTCGTCGCCAACGCCGTGAGGCCGGACCGCTTCACCGCGGCGGACGCGCGGAGCCTCGCGAGGGTGGGTGCGGCGGCGGCGCGGAGCGGGGCGGCTCCTGCGAGCGGGACGGCGGCGGGGAGCGGGGCGGCTCCGGCGAGCGGGACGGCGGCGGGGAGCGGGGCGGCTCCGGCGAGCGGGGCGGCGCCGGGCCGCGGCGCGGCGCGGGCCGCCCTCCTCGCCCATGGCCGCGCGCGGGCGCAGCGGGAGCAGCTGGAGCGGCTTCGCCCGGACGTCGTGCTGCCGTTCGCGGCCGGCGACGACGGCGGCGCCGACCTCGACGCCGTCGCGTCGGCGCTCGGCGAGGCCCTGTAAGCGCTGGACGCATGTCCCATGGCGCCCAGGCGTCGCCGTGATCGAGGATCAGCCTCATGCGTCTGCGTTCCCTCGCCGCCGCGCTCGCGGCCACCCTGCTCGTCGCGGCCTCGGCATCCGCCGCGGACCCGGTCCCGGGCGCCCTCTACGAGGGGACGACGGAGGACGGCAACCCGTTCCAGTTCAGGGTCTCGGACGACGGCAAGGCGGTCACGGACCTGCTCAGCGCGATCTCGATCACGTGCGTCGGATCGCAGGGCGGCGTCGAGGTCAAGGCGCTGGCGCAGCAGACCCCGTTCACGGTGTCGCCCGGCGACGGCACGATCACCGGCGTGGACGAGGCGGTCACCCCGCGCCTGGAGATGAACGGCACGTTCACGTCGCCGACCGAGGCGTCCGGGAGGCTGCTCACGAGCTTCGCGAAGTTCGACTACAGCGGCGGCGGCCTAACGAGCTGCCTGCGCGAGTTCACGTGGACGGCGCGGACCAGCTCCGCCGCGCCCGGCGGCGGCGGTGGCGACGCGGGCGGCGGTGGCGGCGAGCCCGGCGGCCCGGGCGACCCCGGCCCGGCGCCGCCCGCGCCCCCCAGCGTCACCCCGCCGGCGACGACGCCCGCGCAGACGACGACCGCCGGCAGGCGCGCCCGCGCCATCAAGCGCTGCAAGCGGATCAAGAAGCGCGCGAAGCGCTCGAAGTGCCTGCGCCGCGCGCGCCGGATCCGCGGCTAGCGCGGACGGATCCGCTTCGCGCAGCCGCGCACCTCGACCCGCAGCCGACGGCCGCGCACCTCGAACCGCAGCACGCCGCCACCGTGCGTGAACCGCACGCGGCGGCGAGCCGCGCGGCCCGCGCGGGTCGAGCCCGCCCGCAGGCTCGCCACCGTGACCGAGCACGGGCGGAACGGGCGGCGCAGCGCCCCGAGCGCCGCCTGCACCGCCCAGGCGCGGCGGCGCGCCCCCTCGATCCGCAGCACCCACCGGCGCCCGCGCTTCTCGCTCGACACGACGCGCTCGCGGCCGTAGGGGCGCGCGTCGCTCCACCCGCGCGGGAACACCACGAGCTCCATCCGCGCGCGGCGGTCCGCGAGCGAGATCGCGCCCGGCCCGCGGTAGGGCGCGAGCGTGTCGACGTCCGCCGGCAGGAGCGGCAACACGGCGCCGGCGCGGACGAGCAGCGGAAGCTCCTCGATCGGCGCGCGCACGGTGAAGTCCCCGCCGCCGTCGACGACCGACGCGCCCGTCAGCTCCAGCCCGCCGTCGCCCTCGCGCGGCCGCGCCGAGCGCCACAGGTCGATCCACTTCCCGCCCGGCAGCGCGACGGCCCGCGACGTCGCGCCCGGCGTCAGGACCGGCGCGGCGAGCACGTCGGGCCCGAACATGAACGCGTCCTCGACGCCCGCGACGTGCGCCTCCTCCGGGAACGCGAGCGCGAGCGAGCGCATGATCGGCATCCCCGTCCGCTGGTACTCGTCGTCCGCCGCGACGAGGTACGGCAAGAGCTGCGTCCGCAGCTTCGCGTAGCGCCGCCAGATCGGCAGGACCTCCGGCGTCTCCACCTGCGGCCGCTCCTTCTCCGGCAGCGCGATCCCCTTCGACTTCGCGCGCATGACCCCGGACACCGCGCCGAGCTCGATCCACCGCTTGAACAGCTCGGGCGTCACGCGCCGCGAGCCGAGCGAGAAGAACCCGCCGATGTCCGACCCCCACGTGCTGATCCCGCTCAGCCCCATCGTCAGCCCGTTCTTCACCGCGGAGGCGAGGCCGTCGAAGCCCCAGTCGGTCGTCGGGTCGCCGCCCCAGACGATCCGCGCGTAGGGCGCGGTCCCGGTGAAGCCGGAGCGGACGTAGTTGGCGATCGGGCGCCCCACGGACGCCGTCTGTTCGGTCGCCGTCCGGTGGTAGAGCGTCGGGTAGAGGTTGTGCATCGCCGGGCCGGGCGTTCCGTCCGAGGAGCGCGCGTCCGGCGGCGTGTACTCGCCGAAGTCCTCCATCCACCCGTCGTAGCCGTCGTCGACCGCCTCGCGCAGCAGCCGCCCGAAGAAGTCGCGGGCGCCGGCGTTCGTGAAGTCGACCTGCGAGACCTGGAACTGGTCGGCGGTGGAGTAGCGGTACTGGTAGGGGCGGCCGGTCGCGTCGGTGTTGAACCAGCCGTTCGCCGCCGCCTCCTCGTAGGCCGGGTGCGACGTGCACACCATCGGGTTCATGTACGCGAGCACGGCCGTGCCCCGCTCGTGCAGCGCCGCCGCGTTCGCGCGCGCCCTGTCGCGGTCCGCGAGGTGGTCGGCGCACGGCAGGTAGTGGAGGAACGTCTCGGTGACGGTGATCGGGACGTCCGCCTCGCGCTGCGCCTCGAGCTGCTCGGGCGCGGGCGCGCTGCCGGGCGTCGGCTGCCACCACGCGCCGAACACCCACGGCGCGGCCACGCGCGGCTGGCGCCCGAGCCGCTCGGTGAACCGGCGCAGGACGTCCGCCGGCCTCGGCCCGGCGAACACGCGGAACGCGATCCGCGGCGCGGCGACCTCGAGCGACCACACGTCGTCGCGCTCGCTCGCGAGGTGGAACATGGCGTTCTCGGCGTTGTCGAGCAGCAGCCCGTAGCCCGCCGTCGAGAGCGCCCACGGGAGCGGGAAGTAGGTCGCGTCGTCGCGCGGGTAGTAGCCCTGCGGGGGCACGAACGCGGCGATGAACGGGCGCTCCTCGGGCTGGTAGGGCCCCTCCCCCACGAAGACCTCGACGTCGTTGCCGCGCTGGTCCACCGCGTTCGAGCGCTCGCCGAAGCCGAGGAAGCGCTCGTCCGGCCGCGCGCCGAACCCGATCCCGGTCGCGGTGACGTCCCCTCCGGGGACCGTCGCCTCGACCGCGATCACGCCCGGGGCGTCCGGCCCGGCCCGCAGCGTCATCGTGCGCCCGCCGGGGTCCGAGGTCGCCAGCTCGGCGACGACCGCCGCCCCGTCGCGCGTCGCCTTCGTCGCGCGCGTGGCGCGGAACCAGCCGGTCGCCGTGCGGAACCCGAGCCGCTGCGCTGCGGCCTCGACGAGCAGCCCGTCGCCGAAGCGCAGCGCTCCGCTCGCGCCGTCGACGTCCGCCCGCAGGTCGCCGGCGTCGACCGTCTCCGCGCGCGCGGCGCCGGGCGCGAGGAGGACGAGCACGATCGCGAGGAAGGCGGGACGCACGGTGCCGCGTAGCATGACCCGGCGTGAGCATCGCCGAGCGGCTCGACGGAAAGCGCGTGGTGATCTGCGCGGGCTCGGGCGGCGTCGGCAAGACGACGACCTCCGCCGCGCTCGCGATGGGCCTCGCCGCCGAGGGCAAGCGGGTCGCTGTCGTGACGATCGACCCGGCGCGCCGCCTCGCGGACTCGCTCGGGCTGGAGGAGCTCGGCAACGAGCCGCGGCTCGTCGACGCCGACCGGTTCGAGGGCCACGGGATCGAGATGCGCGGCGAGCTGTGGGCGATGATGCTCGACGCCAAGCGCACGTTCGACGAGCTGATCGAGCGCCTGGCGCCGGACGAGAAGACGCGCGACGAGGTCCTCGCCAACCGCATCTACCAGGAGCTGTCGAGCGCGGTCGCCGGCTCGCAGGAGTTCACGGCGATCGCCAAGCTCTACGACCTCGATCGCTCCGGCGACTTCGACGTCCTCGTCCTCGACACGCCGCCCTCGCGCAACGCGCTCGACTTCCTCGACGCGCCCGACCGCCTCACCGGCTTCCTCGAGGGCCGCGCGCTGCGGGTGTTCCTCGCGCCGACGGGCATCGCCGCGAAGGTCCTCGGCCGCGGGACCAGCGTCGTGTTCGGCGTGCTGCAGCGCGTGACGGGCGTCGACCTGCTGCGCGACCTGTCCGTCTTCTTCCGCGCCCTCGGCGGGCTGCTCGACGGCTTCCGCGAGCGCGCGCGGGGCGTCAAGAAGCTGCTCGCCGACCCGGCGACGACGTTCCTCATCGTCACCTCGCCCGAGCGCGACCCGGTCGAGGAGGCGATCTTCTTCCACGGCAAGCTGCGCGACGCGGGGATGCCGTTCGGCGGGCTCGTCGTCAACCGCGTGCAGCTCGACCTCGTCGACGGCGACCCCGACGAGGCGGCGGCCGAGCTGGAGGACGACCTCGGGCCCAAGCTGACGGCGAAGGTCGCCGAGACGCTGCGCGAGCTGCGCGTGCTGGCCGAGCGCGACTCCGCCAGCATCGAGCGGCTCATCGACGAGCTCGACGACCCGGAGCCGATCGTCGTCCCGCTGCTCGAGGGCGACGTGCACGACGTCGACGGCCTCGCCGCCGTCCATGCGCATCTCTTCGCCGCTTAGAAGGGCCGCTCGACGACGTCGCGGTGATCGAGGACGACCGTGAGCGACGGCCGCGCCGCGATGCTCCAGCCGTCGTCGGAGAGCGGCGCCGGCTCCGTGAGGGCGATCTCGACGCGCCGCCGGCCGAAGGCGCGGAGCGGGATGGTGGCGGTCGCGAGCGTCCTGCCGCCGACGGACGGCCCGGCACAGCGCGTGCGGCCGGACGCGCTCGAGACCGACTGGAGCGTCGCGCGCACGCGCGTGCCGCGCGCCCGGAGGAACACCACGCCGAACGGCTCCGACACCGAGTCGCGGCAGGCGACGGCGTCGCCCGGCCGTGCGACGGACGCGGCGACGAGCCCCGGCCCCGCCCAGTAGGCGGTGCCGAAGGCGCCGATGCCGGGCCTGACGCCGCCCGGCGCGAGGCCGACCGCCGCCAGTGCCGCGCGCCGGCCGAGCCGAGCCGGCACCACCGCGACCAGCTCGGCGGAACCGACCTTCATGCGCGGCACGAACCGCACGGTGCCGCTCAGGCCGCACGAGTCCAGCGGGACGCACTCCCCGGCCCCGGCGACGTCGAGCGCGACCTCGCCGCGCAGCTCCGCGACCCGGAAGCGGCTCGTGACGAGACGGACGGGCGGCGAGCCGGAGTCGAGCCGCTCCTCGTCGTCGCGCTCCCGCTCGGGCGCGCCGAGGCGCAGGACGAGCGTCGAGCGGACCCTGCCACGGAGCCCGTGCGCGGCGAACATCGCGTCGCCCTGCATGCGCACGCTCGTCCGCCCGCGCCGCAGGCGCTCGAACGGGACGGCGACCGTCGGGATCGCGCCCTCGACGTCCTCGAGCACGGGCCCCGGGCAGCGCGACGCCAGCGCCGACCCCAGCGCGTCGTGGCCGAACCCGAGCGCCAGCCGGTCGCCCTCGGCGTCGAGGTCGCTGAAGCCGTTGACGGCGGTGCTGTCGACGCAGACGTGCGCGCCGCGGCGCACGCGGGCGCTCGCGATGCTCCCGGCAACGCCGAGCACCTCGCCGATCGACAGGAACCCGCCGGGCGCGCGCCGCGCGCCGCGACCGCTGGTGAAGAGGTACAGGGAACCGTCCTCGGGGAGCCGCCACGTGGTCACGCCGCTCAACCCGCAGCGGCCCAGGGCCTCGCACGTGGCGGGGTCGCTCTCCCACTCGACCGCGAGACTGCCGATCGGCCGGACCGGCAGCGCGCCGGCGACGTGACCCGGGGCGCGGACCGCGACGAGCTGCGCGGAGGCCGGCGCGGCGATCGCCGCCGCCAGCGCCGCCGTCGCCGCCGCGAGGTGCGCGCGCCTCACAGGAAGTCCTTCGGGACGCGAGTGACCCGGACGTCGAGGGACCGCAGGCGCAGCGTGAGCGGCAGCGCGCCCTCGCTCTCGATCGTGAAGCCGCCGGGCAGCGCGCGCGGCGACCGCAGGCCGACGTCGATCCGCCGCGCGCCCAGGCGCCGGAGAGGGATTCTCGCGGCGAGCAGCTCGGCGCCGGCGAGGTCGGTCACGGACGGGCCGCCGCACCTGCCGCGCAGCGGGTCGCCGGCGTCCTGCTCGTACGGCTCGCTGCCGATCGCGAGCGTCAGCGCGCGCCGGCTCGTCGCCGCGTGCAGGCCGGGCAGCTCGACAGGGGCGGTCTCGCGGCAGGCCGGGGTGCCGTCGCGGGAGGTGGTCGTGGCGGCGGTCGCCTCGCGGCGGAACGACGGCACGAACCCCTGGACCTCCAGCCGCCCCGACCGGATCGCCCGGAGCGCCGCGGCCTTCGAGCGGCCGCCGCGCACGCGGCCGAGTGCGTTGAGGTCGAGGCGGCCGCGCCGGCCGGCGCCGATCTCGAGCGTGCGGACGCCGGTCACGCCGCAGGCGTCGAACGCGAGGCAGAAGGGCGACTCCGCGCCCGCGAAGCGCGTGACGATCCCCGCCGCTCCCGCCTCGATCGCGTAGCGGAGGGTCACGCTCACGACCCGGACGCCGTGGTCGCCCTCCTCGCTGCTGCGACGGCTCGTGTCGTCGTCATCGTCGGCGATGCGACGCGAGCGGCGCGTGAGCACGAGGCTCGAGACGACCTCGCCGCTGTAGCCGCCGCCGGAGAACGTCCCACGGCCGCTCAGGTCGATGCGCGTCGTCCCGCGGACGAGCGAGCGCGGGTCGATCGACGTCTTCGGCAGCGCGGCGACGAGGTCCGAGGCGAGCGGACCGGGGCAGCGGCCGGCGATCGCCGCCGGGCCGGGCGCGCGGAGCGGGAACAGCGTGACGTCCTGCCGGTCGGTCGGCCTCCCGGTGCTTGCCGCCTCGACGCGCAGCGAGCCCGGGACGAGGTCGGAGCACGCGCCGTCTGGGGCGTCCGGCGGCCCGCGCAGGACGCGCGCGGTGCCGAGCCCGCCGTCCGGCTCGAGCGTCTCGAGCGCGGTCGCCAGATCGCCCTCGAGGCCGCCCGGCCCGGAGAACTCGCCGGAGCTGCCGGATCCGGGCCGCACGACGACCGAGCCGCTCAGGTCGCAGACGCCGGCGGCTTCGCAGCCCTGCGCGGGATCGCCTCGCCACGAGACGGCGACCACGCCCTCGGTCTCGGTCTCGTACTCGACCGCCGCGGAGGCGGTGGATCCCGCCAGTGCCGAGATCGCGACGGCGGCGACGAGCGCCCGAACGACCCCGGAGCGAGCCACCCGGCCATCGTCGATGCACCGGCCTCCGGTGTCAAGACGGGGACCGCGGCGGCGTCAAGCGGCGGGCTCCCCCTCCACGTGCTGCGGCTCGGCCGCCTCCAGCAGCGCGTCGGCCGCCGCGGCGAGGTCCGTGTCCAGGTGGCCGCAGAGCGCGTCGCCGAGGAGCGCGCGGAGGTGCTCGGTCAGCTCGTCGACCAGGTCCTCGACTCCGGAGGCCGGTGGCGCCAGGCCGGCGACGATCGCTCGCTCGAGCGCGATCGCGTGGTCGGCGCGCTCGATGAGGGCGTCGCGCTCCTCCTCGGCCGCGCACAGCGCCGCGAGCCGCTCGGAGAGCCGGCCGCTGTCCGGCCCCTCCGGCTCGAGCAGCGCGCGCAGCGCGAGCAGCAGGTCGGTCACCGCCTCCCCGGGCTCCGGCCGCTCGAACGCGAGGTCGAACCGGCGCAGCGCCCAGGCCAGCTCGCCGCCGCGCGGCATCCGGCGCGCCGCGAGCGACACGAACGCCCGCAGCTCGTCCTCCTGCTCGGCCGCGATCGTCAGCGGCGCCCCCGGCCGCGCCGGCGACCCGCCCGCGAGGTCCACCAGCTGCCACGGCCCCTCGTCGAGCCGCGCCCACGCGACGGGCGCCAGCCCGACCGCGCCGGCGTCGTACAGCCGCAGCGCGCGCACGAGCCGCCGCAGCCGTGCCGGCGCGCCGTCGGCCTCGAGCGCATCGGCCAGCGTCAGGACGGCCAGCGTGTTCGGCACGTCGCCCTGCGCCGAGAGCCAGGCGGCGTCGCGCGGCGCCTCGGGCACGGCGTCGGCGGCCGCCAGCGTGACGCCGTCGGCGAGCGCCACCTCCGGCGACGCGAGCCGCAGCCCGGGCAGCCCGACGACGAGCGTCACGACCGGCGTCCGCCGGTCGACCACCGCCGCCTCGAGCTCGCCGTAGGCGCGCGCGAAGCGATCCTGCGTCAGCTCGAAGTCGGAGGACCCGTCGAACAGCCGGTCGAGGAACGTGCGCAGCGCGGCGTCGGCGCGGTCGCGCGGGTCGCGCGGGATCCGCGGCTCGGCGCGCGCGCGGAGGTAGGCCTCGAGCCCGTCGAGCTCCTCCAGCGCCTGCGCCGCCGGGGCGTACGAGGCGAGGCGCGCGAGCGACCCCAGCCGCTCGCGGATGAACGCGCCCGTCAGCGGGCGGTAGCAGTAGAGCGGCGCAACCCCGCGGCGCCCGCCCTGGGAGGCGAGCTCGAACGGAACCTCGTGCCCCTCGGCAACATCGGCGGCCAGCGCGGCGGCGGCGGCGTCGGCGAACGCGCGCAGGGCGGTGTGCAGCTTGCGGTGGCGCATGACCGAGGCGGTTCGTCGCGCCGGCGGCCGGTCCTCCCGGCCGCAAGGGGTCGTGCGCTACGCCGCGACCGGCTGAGCCGCGCACTCGCCATCGAGCCACAGCGAGCCCCAGGCCCGCATGTCCTCGATGATCGGCAGCAGCGCACGGCCCTTCGCCGTGAGCGCGTACTCGACGCGCGGAGGGACCTCGGGGAACGTCTGGCGCTCCACGATCCCCTCCTCCTCCAGCGCCCGCAACCGCAGCGACAGGGTGCGCGGGCTGATGCCGGTCAGCGAGCGCTCGAGCTCACAGAACCGCGACGTGCCCTCCGCCAGCTCCCGGACCAGGAGCAGCGTCCACTTGCCGCACACGAGGTCGGCGGTGCGACAGACGGGACACGACGAATCGACCGGCATCAGCCAACACTTTACTAGATGAAGTCGGGGGTCTAGCCGCGAAGCAGCCCGCCGAGCCCGCCCGCGGCGCCGCCGCCGCCCGCGCCCGGCGCCGCGACGCCGATCCGGCCCTCGGACGGCTGCACCAGCACCCAGCCCTGACCCTGGAACGCCATCTGGACGCTCTCGCCCGAGCCGCGGCCGATGAGTGTCTTCAGGTTGACGTCGGTCTTCATCGAGGTCGTGACGCCGGAGGACCACGTGATCGCGGCCTGCGCGTCGGCGAACGTGGGGGCCGAGGCGACGTTCAGCAGCACGGGCGGGCCGTCGGAGAGGATCGCGACCCAGCCGGTGCCCTGCAGCGAGGTGTTGAACAGGCCGCCGCCCATCATGCCGCTCGCGCCCTGGACGCGCTCGATGTCCCAGTCGATCCCCGCGTCGAACGCGAGCAGGTTCGGCCCGTTGACCGTGACCTTGTCGTTCTCGAGGTAGATCAGGTGGATGTCCTGCGCCTGGTCGGCCAGGAAGACCTCGCCGGTGCCGGTCATCTTCATCAGCGACTGGCCCTCGCCGGTGACCGCCTTCTTGAGCATCCGGCCCATGCCGCCGGAGCCGGCATGCTCGAACTTCACGTCGCCCTGGTAGGCGACCATCGAGCCGAGCTTGGCCTGGATCGTGACCTGGTTGAGCTCGACCTTGAGGAGCTTGGAGTTCTGCAGCGAGAAGCTCTCGCTGGATTCGGTTTCGCGGAACTGCGCGAGAGTGGTCTGCATGGCCCCGACCCTTTCGCACCCGCGCGGGCGCGGTCAAGCGTTTTCCGCAAGAAGTGGGGAACGCCGGCGTTCAAAAGAGCATGCTCCGACTGCCCCGCGCTCTCCTCGGCGTGGCGCTGGCACTGATGCTCGCGCCCGTCGCCCAGGCCCAGACCGTCCCCACGACGCAATGCGACCCGCTCGACCCCGCGGTCTGCCTGCAGCCGTTCCCCAACGACTTCTTCACCGAGGCCGACCCCACGACCGAGACGGGGCGCCGCATCGCGTTCAACGACCTCCTCATGCCGAAGAACCGCTTCGGCAAGCCGATCGAGGCGAGCGACTTCAACTACAGCGACGGCTTCAGCCCGGGGCAGGCGATCTTCACGCGCGTCCCCGGCCTCGACACCATCCAGGCGTTCCGCAACTCGAACCTGCCGCCGATCGACGACCCGGCCCGCTCGCTCGACACCAACTCGTCGGTCGTCGTCATCAACGCGCGCACGCTGCAGCGCCACCTGGTCTGGGCGGAGATCGACTCGAACCCCGCCGACCCGGCGAACCGCAACCTCTTCATCCGCCCCGCGGTGAACTTCGCCGAGGGCGAGCGCTACATCGTCGCCCTGCGCAACCTCAAGGACGCGAGCGGGAACGCGATCCCCGCCGGCGCGGCGTTCGCGAAGTACCGCGAGGGCCGCGCGACCGACGCGCGCGCGGCGCACATGAGCGCGATCCTCGGCGCGCTGACGAAGGCCGGCGTGCCGCGCAACAAGAACCTCTTCCTCGCGTGGGACTTCACCGTCGCGAGCGCGCAGAGCACGACGAACCGGATGCTCTCCATCCGCGACCGCGCGTTCGAGGCGCTCGGCGACCACAACCTCGCCGACCACAAGATCGCGGGCGCGTCGCCGACGTGGGCGCTCAACCCGGACCTGCCGGACGAGTCGCCGACGTCGCAGATCCCCGACGACGTCGCGATGGTCGACGGGATCACGGACTTCGAGACCGGGCCGCTCAAGCGCCAGGTGCACGGCCAGATCACGGTGCCGTGCTTCCTCGACACGCCGGGCTGTGCGCCGGGCGGCCAGTTCCGCTACGCCCCCGGCACCGACGGGCTCGTCCCGGTGCAGCTGCCGGGCAACACCGCGGTCTACGACTTCACGTGCAACATCCCGCGCCACGACGGGCCGCTGCGCCCGGCGCTCTACGGGCACGGGCTGCTCGGTGGGCAGAGTGAGATCAACCAGGGCCAGCTGAAGGACCTCGGCGCGGAGCACGGCTTCCTGTTCTGCGCCGTGGACTGGAACGGGATGGCGCTCCACGACATCCCGACGATCCTGCAGATCCTCCAGGACCTCTCGAGGTTCCCGGCGCTCACCGACCACGTCCAGCAGGGCTTCCTCGGGTTCCTGTTCCTCGGCCGCGCGATGCTGCACAGCCAGGGCATCTTCACCGACCCCGCCTTCGCCGGCCTGAACATCGACCGCAGCGCGCTGTTCTACGACGGCAACTCGCAGGGCGGCATCTACGGCGGCGCGCTGACCGCGATCTCGCCGGACATCCGCCGGTCGGTCCTCGGCGTGCCGGGGATGAACTACTCCACGCTGCTGCGCCGCAGCGTCGACTTCGACACCTACGCGCACGGCAACTTCGAGGGCGCCGAGACCGACGGCGGGCTCTACGACAACTACCCGAACGAGCTCGAGCGGCCGCTGATCCTCGGGCTCATGCAGATGCTGTGGGATCGCAGCGACCCGAACGGCTACGCGCACCACATGACACACGACCCGCTGCCGAACACGCCGGTGCACGACGTCCTGCTGCACGTCGGGTT
This sequence comes from Solirubrobacteraceae bacterium, assembly GCA_036389485.1. Taxonomy (GTDB): domain Bacteria; phylum Actinomycetota; class Thermoleophilia; order Solirubrobacterales; family Solirubrobacteraceae; genus CADCVT01. The sequence continues at coordinate 12,798 of DASVPR010000010.1, read as the reverse complement.
CGGCGACCACCAGGTCGCGGACGTGACGACCGAGGTCGAGGCGCGCACGATCGGCGCGCGCGTCCACCAGCCGCTGCTCGAGCCGGGCCGCGACCGCTTCCGCGACCGCCCCTACCCGGACCGCCCGTTCGGCCCGCTGTTCTACGGCGTCGACTCGCTCGGCCCGCTGGGCTACAGCGCGACCGGCTCCGGCGTGGTCTTCTGGGACGACGGGCCCTACCGCGGGGCGCCGGAGCGGATCACGGCGTGCGACAGCCGCCGGGATCACGGCACGCCCTCGCCGCCCGCGGGGAACGTGCCCCCGCGCCTCGGCTGCGACCCGCACGAGCACCCGCGGCGCAGCCCGGCGGCCCGGCAGCAGAAGTCCGAGTTCCTGCGCGTCGACGGGAGGATCGTCGACGTCTGCGGCGGCCCCTGCTTCGCCGACGGCTACGAGGGCGCGAGCACCGGCCAATAGGCGCAAGTTCGCGACCGATCAGTCGTTCTCCCTCTCGTAAGGCACTGACGCCAACGAGGGGGGAGTCGACAATGAGGAGCCTGCTGCTCGCGGCGCTCGCCGTGCTGCTCACGATGACGCTCGTCGCCGCGCCGAACGCGCGCGCCGACGCGGGCGGCTTGACGTGCACCATCGTCGACCTCGGCCTGACGCTCGACGACACCTGGCCCGGCGGCTACAACGTCGTCTTTGGCGAGAACCCCTGGAGCAAGAGCTGGACGCGCGACGTGAGCGGAACCGCCACCTGCACGCGGCCGGACCTCGCCCAGACGATGACCGTCCAGCTCTCGGCCCCGGGCTCGTACCTCTACGTCATGGGCTGCAGCGACGGCGGCGGCCAGTACCTCCAGGGCGAGGGGCGCCTGTCGGGGACGATGCGGTTCACGCTGCCGGGCGGGCTGACCGAGACGCGGCCCTACCGCATCACGTACACCGCCAACCAGCCCGGCAAGTTCATCATCGACACGACCGAGTCGCCGAAGGTCGACTGGAAGCTCGACGGCGGCGGCCGGCCGTGCGGCTACGACGAGCCTTTCGTCCACCGGCTCACGTTCGTGGGCGCGTTCTCGATCCCGTTCAGCCCGGCGAACCCGAAGGTGCTCACGAAGCTGCCGTTCGGGCCGGGGTCGCCGGGCCATCCGGACCCGATCGCCGCGAGCGCCGACGGCACGAGGCTCTACGTCGGGACGTTCACGACCGCGCTGTCGGTCCTGGCCGACCGGCCGCCGCCCTCGCTCGACCCGTCGCGGGTCTACGCGATCAACACGGCGAACGGGGCGATCACCAACAGCTGGACGATCGCCGGGCAGCGCAACGCGGAGGCGCACGGCCTGACCGGCATCGCGCTCGACAGCGCAGGCCGGCTCTACATCACCGACGTCAACCCGGCGCGCGTGGTGCGGCTCGACCCCGCGACCGGGGCGCAGTCGACGTACGCGACGATCCCCGACCTCAAGCCCTGCGCGCTGAACGGCACGCCGATCGGCGCGACGGGCAACTGCTCGAACGAGCCGATCGAGTTCGGCGACCGCAAGCCGCTGCCCAACGGCGCCGCGTTCACCTCGAACGGGACGCTCTACGTCACCGACACGACGCAGGGAACGATCTGGAAGATCCCGCCGGGCGGCGGCCAGGCGCAGAAGTGGTTCGACGACGACCGCCTGGCGAGCTTCATCGGCCCGAACGGGATCCGGACGATGGCCGACGGCCAGACGCTCGTCTTCATCGTGTCCAACTCGCAGCCGCTCGGCGCGCTCGACGGCCTGCAGGGCAAGGTCTACAAGCTGCCGATCAACGCGAACGGAACGCCCGGGACGCTCCAGACCATCTGGACGAGCCTGCCGAACGAGGGCCCGGACTCGCTGGCCATCTCGTCCTCGGGCAACATCTACATCGCGGAGGCCGGCGACGGGACGCGGACGGGGTTCGTCGTCATCTCGCCCACCGGCCAGGTCCTGCAGCGCCGGGGCAACCCGTTCCAGCGGCTGACCGCGGACATCGCGTACGACACCGTCGCGGACGTCGCGTTCGTCGGCAGCCGAGTGTTCTTCACGAACTCGTCCAACTTCAACGGCAACCCCGTGAACATGGCGGTCTTCGAATACTCGGCGGGCCAGAGCGGTATCACCGTCCCGAAGCCGTCGGTGCCGTAGCCGCGAGGGGGAGAGAGTGCAGGCGGGGGTCACAGGGAGTCGTACGCTCAGCTGGACGGGTGCGCAGCGCAAGCGATTCGATTCGCTGATCACCGCCCGCCTGCGCAAGGCGCAGAAGCGCGACAACTGGCACAACGCGCTGTACCTGGCGGTCGACTACGGCGTGATCGCGGCGGCGATCGCGGCCGCGGAGCTGACGGGCTCGCTCGTCGTCCACGCGCTCGCCCTCGTCGCGATCGCGTCGCGGATGCGCGCGCTCAACAACCTCGTCCACGAGGCGTCGCACAAGCTCCTCTTCGCCCACCCGCGGCTCAACCGCTGGGCGGGGATGATGCTGTGCGCGTTCCCGATCGCCACGTCGATGCACGCGTACCGCCGTTCGCACGGCCGGCACCACCGGCTGCTCGGCGACCCCATCTACGACCCCGATCGCGTCCGCTACCGCGAGCTCGGCGTGGAGGACCTGCCGCTGCCGCGCGGGCAGGTCGCCCGCCGCTTCCTGCGCATGCTCCTGCTCGTCGAGATCCCGACCTACCTCAAGGGCACGCTGCGGCCGTTCGTGCGCGACAGCGAGACGCCGCGCTCGGAGACGGTCGCGCTGTGGGCGTACTGGATCGGCGTCGCCACGGTCCTGACGCTGACGGGCGCGTGGCTCGGCTTCCTGCTCTACTGGGTCCTCCCGTTCCTGACGGTCTTCCAGATGCTGCGCTACTGCGCGGAGATCTCCGAGCACGGAGGGCTCTACGACAAGGAGGACCCGCTCGAACTGGCGCGCAACAACGTGCCGCACCCGATCATCCGAGCGATCGTGTATCCCCACAACGACAACCTGCACCTCGTCCACCACCTGTTCCCCGGGATCCCGCACTACCGGCTGCCGCTGGCGCACCGGATCCTCCAGGCCGACGCGGACTACGCGCGGGCGCATCACTGCTACGGGTACTTCCTCCCGCGCCGTGACGGCCGGCCGTCGACGTTCGCGGAGATGACGGCGGCGGCATGAGCGCGCGCAGCCGAGTCGCCCTCCTCGCAGCGGCGCTGTGCGCGGCGCTCGCGGCGCCGTCCGCCGCCGCGGCCGAGCGCGTCGTGTCGGTGCCCGTCTCGTTCGAGGTCGCCAACGTCAACGGCAGCCGGCTGGCGTGCCCCTCGGACGGCGCGAAGTACACGCTGCGCGGGCGGCTGATCGGTCCGGAGGGGACGCTCGCCCGCGGCCGGGGGCTCGCGACGACGCTGTACCTGCACGAGTACTCGTTCGGCAAGTTCTTCTGGAACCTCACGCAGATCCCCGCGTTCGACTACGCCACGCAGCAGGCGGAGCAGGGCCACGTCTCGGTCGTGGTCGACCGGCTGGGCTACGACGACAGCGACCACCCGGAAGGGACGATGACGTGCCTCGGGGCCCACGCCGACATGGCGCGGCAGATCGTCGCGCAGCTGCGATCCGGCGAGTACGGCGGCGAGCAGTCGCCGGCGTTCGACAAGGTCGTCCTCGCGGGGCATTCCGTCGGGGCGGCGGCGGCCGAGCTGGCCGCGTACTCGTTCGCCGACATGAAGATCGACGGGTTGGTGATCTTCGCCTGGGCCGACAGCGGGTTCTCGCAGCGCACGGTCGAGCAGTCCTTCGCGCAGGGCGGCGTCTGCACCACCGGCGGTGAACAGCACGAGGACGGCAAGGCGAGCGGCTACGCCTACTACGGCCAGACCGAGGAGGACTTCCAGAAGAACGTCTTCAACTCGGCGCCGCCCGACGTGGTCGCGCTGGTCACGTCGATGCGCAACCGCGACCCGTGCGGGGACGCCGCGTCGCTGACGCCCGCGACCGGCGTCAACTCGATGCACAACGGCGAGATCGCCGTTCCCATCCTGCTGCTCTTCGGCGAGAAGGACTCGGTGTTCCAGCCCGGCGCCGGCGAGACGCAGCGCGACTCGTACACCTCCAGCCCCGAGGTCACCTACCAGGCCTTCGCCGACGCCGGGCACGCGCTCGTGTTCGAGTCCGCGGCGCCCCAGGTCCGCGAGAAGGTCGACGCGTGGCTCGACTCGCACGGCTTCGTGTCCGCCGGGGCGGCGGTGGAGGACAAGCCCGGCGCCGGCCCGCCGAGCGGCCAGCCGAACAAGCCGAAGCCCAGGCCGCGCAAGCGGTCCAAGCGCCGGAGGGGCGGCCGCTACGCCGCGGCCGCTCGCATCAACTATGTGCGGCGCCCGCCGCGGCGGCGCTAGCCGCGGCGCTCGGCGTCGACGAGCCCCATGTAGTCGGCGCCGGCGAGCCCGGAGCCGTCGGGGAAGCTTCGCCGCATGAGCGCGTCGGCGGAGATCGACTCGCGCACCTCGAACCCGAGCGGCGGCAGCCACGCCGGCGGCTCGTCGTGGCGCAGGCCGAACCGGAAGGGCTCGCCCCGCTTCGCGACGTCGGCGGCCGCGCGCTTCGCGCTCTTCGACGTCGTCGTGCCGTCGATGACCGACGCCTCCATGTAGTCGAAGACGAGACGGCTGCGCGGCGCGGCGACGGATGCCATGTCGCGGATCGCGGCCTCCACCTCGTCGCGCGAGAGGTACATGCAGACGCCGAGCCAGTTGAACACGGCGGGCTCGGAGGGATCGAAGTCGGTCCGGGCGAGCGCCTCGCTGACCTTCTCCACCCGCAGGTCGCACGGCACCATCGTCGAGCGCTCGAGCGCCCCGGGCAACTCGGACTCGAGGATCGCGCGCTTGCGCGCCTGCGTGCCGGGGTGGTCGACCTCGTACACGCGAACGTCGCCGTCCGGGCCGAGACGCAGCGCGGTGCTGTCGTAGCCGGCGCCGATGAGCACGAGCTGCCCCAGGCCGGCCAACCGGAGGACCTCGTCCGCGTAGCGGTAGCGCAGCAGCGCCTCGCCGATGATGCCCGGCGTGATCCGCTCGCGGAGCCGGACGACGAAGCGCGAGAGGCGCGGGCGCGCCACGAGCGCGCGGAGGCGCTTGTCGGTGACGAAGAGGTCGGCGTACGGGTCACCGAAGATCCGCCGGTCGGCCGGGCGCGCCTGCTCCGCGGCGCGGAACGCCGCGACGAGCTCCGCGGTGCCGTAGGCCTCGGGGGTCGCGTCGGCGGTGTGGTCGGGCGTGGTCGGGGCGCCGCTCACCGCTCGAGCCTCCTCCTCAGCAGCGTCGATCCCAGCCCGACGAGCCGGGGCACGCGACCGGTGGGCAGCCGCAGCTCCCGCTCGTAGCCGCGGGCGAGCCAGAACCCGATCGCGGGGTTGCCGTCCATCACCTGCACGAGCGTCGAGCCGCATCCGCGCGCGGCGGCCTTGGCCTCGAGGGCGCCCACCAGAAGCGCGCCGGCGCCGGTCCCGCGCGCTTCCTCGTCGACCACGACGCTGTGGACGTACGCGCCGTCGGGATCGTTCTCGGCGACGCGCGACAGCGCGTTGCGCACGATCGGGACGACGAGCCGCGCCGTCCCGCTCCGCCCCAGGCAGGCGACCAGGTCGCGCAGCATGTCCGGCCGACCGACGGGCGGGCGCGGGTCGCGCGCGCTGTTGAGGCCGGCCAGCGCGACGACCGCTCCCTCGCGCTCGGCGACGTGCAACCCGTGCAGCCGCGCCGCCCCCTGCGCCAGCAGGTGGCGCTCGAGGAACGCCGCGGTGCCCGCGTCGCCTCCCGCGACCAGCGCGGGCAGCTCGGCTCGGTAGAGCTGCACGAAGAGCCGCGCGACGGCGCCGGCGTCGGCCGGCTCGGCGCGGCGCACGCGCACCGGCCGTGGCGCGGCGAGCGGCTCGGCGGCCGGCGGCGCCGGCGCCGCGGTCACGCCTCGTCCGGCTGGACGATCTTCGCCTGCCATGCGAACAGGTCGATGAACGCGTAGCCGGGGCGGACGGGGATCTCCGCGGCGCCCGGCAGGTCCATCAGCTCCTTGCAGATCCGGTCGACGAGGACGCCCTCGCACGTCGCCGGCGAGGGGCCGTGGATCGGCACCTCGCGACGGTCGACCGCCCACTCGTAGACGGCCTCCTTGCTCGGGAACGAGGGGAGGAGCCCGGGCGGGACCTGCCCCTCGACGAGCTTCATCGCCCACTCCGGGCCCATCGGGACGCCTTCGGGGATCTCGTAGAGGTCCTCGATCGGGGTGGAGTCGCGGTGGTACTTGTGGACGAGCGCGCCGTGGCCGACCGTCGCGACGGCGATGACCGTGTGACAGGTCTTCGAGCGCCGGAAGGCCTGGTGGAGCGCGTACTTGGCGTCGATCTCGTAGATCTCGATCTGGTCGCAGACGATGTCGCAGCCCTCGACGAAGTCCTCGGCCGTGTCGGCGGTGACGCCTTCCGGGAAGACCTCGATCTCGCAGTCGCGGGTCAGCGCGAACGCCTGCTCGGCGGTGACCTCCGCCTTGTTGCGGCCGAGCGTGTCGAGCGAGGCTCCGAGCTGACGCTGCACGTTCGAGGCCTCGAACTGCTCGGGATCCGCGATCCGCAGATGGCGGGCGCCCATCCGGACCAGGCGCGCGAGGGCGGCGCCGCCGATCCCGCCGGCGCCGGCGATGCCGATCGTCGCGTCGCGCAGCTTCTCCTGGTTGGCGCGCCACTGCTCCTCGGTCTCGCCGAGCCAGCCGAGGTTGCGCCGGACCCGCGCCCAGTACAGCTCGTCGTCGTACTCGCCGCGGAAGAAAGGTCGCTCCGTCGCCGCGCCGGCCATCCGCTAGACCACCTCCGCGGCGGTCTCGTCGTCGATCGGGACCTCGACGACGGCCGACGGGTCCTCCGACTCGAACCGGTACTGGATCGTGATGTAGGACACGAAGCCGCCCTCCCGCTCGTAGAAGCGGACCGCGTCGTAGTTGCCCCCGATGACGCTCCCCATCAGCTGCTTGATGCCGTTCTCGCGCGCCCGGGTCTTGATGGCGTCGATGAGCAGCTTGCCCATGCGGGCGCCCTGCTGGTCCGGAGTCACGCAGAGGCTCTCGATCTCGTAGCGCCGCTCGGGCGCGTACCACGACGGCGTGTCGATCGGCCCGAGCTCGCGGACCACCGCGTACGCGACGAACCGGCCCGACTGCTCGGCGGCGATGACGAACGTCCCCGGCTCCTCGAGCCACTCCAGGTAGCGCGCGCGGCGCAGCTCCCAGGACTCCTCCGCCGAGCGAGGCCTGCCGAGCTTGGGGTTCGCGACCGAGCAGTGGCGCTCGTGGAGCGCCATCCAAAGCTCGCGGATCTCCTCGATCCGATCCGCCCCGATCTGGACGACCCGAACCTTGCGCGTGAACCGACCCGTGCGCGTCTCCTCCCGCGCCGCGTCTTCGAGCATCTCGCTCTCCCCCTCTGGTACTGCTGATCGACTCCTAAGCATCGACCGCACCAACGACGGCTGCGCAAGTTTCTTGCGGTCACGGCGTTCGTCGGTGTATGCGGCGGGCGGCTCGGGGGAAGTGGTTGATCGTGCTCGCATGGGTGCTGGTCGCGGTCCCCGCGAGCGGCCTCTCCACCGAGCTCCAGGACGTCGCCTCGAACGAGCCGGAGCGCTTCCTGCCGGACGGCGCCGGGGCGACGCGCGCGATCGAGACGCTGCGCGCGCGCTTCGACGACGGCCGCACGACGACGGCCGTGCTCGTCTTCGCGCGCGACGGTGGGCTGACGGCGCAGGACCGCGCGCTCGTCGAACGCTCGGGCCGCGACGCGCTGTTCGCCTCCGACGGGTCGGCCGGCGCCGCCCTCGCCGTGCTGCCGGTCACCGAGGCCGACGCGGTGCGCGACCGCGTCGACGACCTGCGCGACCGGCTCCGCGACGACGCCCCGCCCGGCCTCGAGACCCACGTCGCGGGCCCGGCGGGCGTGACCGCCGACGCGGTCGACGTCTTCCGGTCCATCGACGCCAAGCTGCTGACCGCCACCGCCCTGCTGATCCTCCTGCTGCTGCTCGCGATCTACCGGTCGCCGGTGACGCCGCTCGTGCCGCTGATCGTCGTCTTCCTCGCGTACTCGGTGACGGCGGCGATCGTGTACTTCCTCGTGGAGGGCGGCGTGCTCGACGTCGACAGCCAGACGCTCGCGGTCCTGATCGTGCTCATGTTCGGGGCGGGCACCGACTACTGCCTGCTCCTCGTCGCGCGCTTCCGCGAGCGGCTGCGGTCCACCGACGACGTCGAGGCCGCGATGGCGGGCGCCGTGCGGTCGACCGCGCCGCCGATCGTCGCCGCGGGCGGCACGGTCGTCGCCGCGATGCTCGTCCTCCTGCTCGCCGACCAGCGCCAGACGGCGGCGCTCGGCCCGGTGCTGGCGATCGGGACGGCGGTGATGGTCCTCGCCGGGCTGACGCTGCTCCCCGCTCTGCTGGGCGGCCTCGGGCGCCGCGCGTTCTGGCCCGGCGCGCCGCGCCCGCGCGAGGAGGGGCGCTGGGCGCGCCTCGCGGCCCTGCTGCGCCGCCGGCCCGGCACGATCGCCGCCATCACGACCGCGGCGCTCGCCCTGGGCGCCCTGGGCAACCTCTCGGACCCGGCCGGCATCGCCTTCGGCGAGGGGTTCCGCTCCGACGTCGACTCGGACGCCGGGCAGTCGATCCTCGACGAGCGCATCGCGCCGGGCCTGGGAGGCCGGCTGGACGTGATCGTGGCGGAGGGGCAGGCGGCCGCGCTGGCGCGCGAGGTCGCGGCGCTGCCGGCGGTGCGCGACGCGTCCGTGGTGTCGCGGTCGCGCGACGGCCGGCTCGCCCGCATCGCGGTCGTGCCGGCGACGCCGCCGCTCTCCGACGCCACCCAGGACCTCGTCCGGGACCTCCGCGTGCTCGCGCCCGGCGCGCCGGTCGGCGGGCCGGCCGCGGAGAAGCTCGACGGGGACAAGGCGTTCGCGCGCGACGGCCGCGTCATCTTCCCGGCGGTCCTCGCGGTCATCGCGCTGATCCTCGTCGCGCTGCTGCGGGCGGTCGTCGCGCCGCTCTACCTCGTGGCGACCGTCGTCGTCTCGTTCGCCTGCGCCCTCGGCCTGAGCGTCCTCGCGTTCGAGCACGTGCTCGGCATGGACGGCGTCAGCCCCGCGCTGCCGACGTTCGCCTTCGTCTTCCTCGTCGCGCTCGGCGTCGACTACAACCTGTTCCTCATGAGCCGGGCGCGCGAGGAGGTCGCGCGGCACGGCGCCGTCGAGGGGGCCCTCCGCGGCCTGACGGCGACGGGCGCCGTCATCACCAGCGCCGGGCTCGTGCTCGCCGGGACGTTCGCCGCGCTCATGGTGCTGCCGCTGGACACGCTGTTCCAGCTCGGCTTCACCGTCGCTCTCGGCCTACTGATCGACGCGCTGCTCGTGCGGACGCTGCTCGTGCCCGCGCTCGCCGTGAAGCTGGGCCCGGCGTCGTGGTGGCCGGCCCGCGCGAGGCCGTAGCCGCTAGGCGGCCTGGCGGGCCTGGGAGTCCGCCAGGTCGTCCATCGTCGTGCCGCGGCGGCCGTCGGCGGCGAGGAGGAGCTTGAAGTCGTGCGGGCTGGTCGCCGCGCGCTTGGCCTCCTCGACCGTGACGCGGCCGGCCTTGACGTGGTCGAAGAGCGCCTGGTCGAAGGTCTGCATGCCGTAGTAGGCGCCGTCGGCGATGACCTCCGGCAGCTGGCCGGTCTGCGACGAGTCGATGATCATGTCGCGGACGCGGCCGGTCATGCGGAGGATCTCGCAGGTCGCCACGCGGCCGCCGTCGGCGGACCGGACGAGGCGCTGGGAGATCACGCCCTTCAGCGTGCCGCCGAGCATCGCGCGGACCTGCTGGTGCATGTGCGGCGGGAAGAAGTCGATGATGCGGTTGATCGTCTCGGGGGCGTCGACCGTGTGGACGGTCGAGAGGACGAGGTGGCCGGTCTCCGCGGCGGACAGCGCGGTGTGCACCGTCTCCTCGTCGCGCATCTCGCCGATGAGGATCACGTCCGGGTCCTGCCGCAGGACGCGGCGCAGCGCGCGCTTGAACGAGTGGGTGTCCTGGCCGACCTCGCGCTGGTTGATGATCGACTTCTTGTCGCGGTGGAGGAACTCGATCGGGTCCTCGATCGTGACGATGTGCTTCGGCATCGTCTCGTTCATGTGGTCGATCATCGCGGCGAGCGTCGTCGACTTGCCGGAGCCGGTCGTGCCCGTGACGAGGATGATCCCGCGCTCCTCCTCGGCCAGCTCGGTGATCACCGGCGGGAGGTTGAGCTCCTCGACCGTCCGGATGTTGAACGGGATCGCGCGGCAGACGACGGAGACGGCGCCCCGCTGCTTGAAGGCGTTGACGCGGAAGCGCCCGGTCCCGTCGAGGCCGTACGCGAAGTCGACCTCGCACTCCTCCTTGAACTCGCGGAGCTTGTCCTCGTCCGTGAGCATCGTGTAGACGGCCTGCTCGGTCTCGAGCGGCGTCAGCGGCGTGGAATCGGGGACCGGGACCAGCTCGCCGTCCAGCCGGACCAGCGGGCGCGAGGGGACCTTGAGATGGAGATCGGACCCGCCGCTCTGGACGAGATGGCGGAGGCAGGCGTCGATATCGAGCATCGCAGCCGGGTGATCGGCCGATGCGCGCCGGTCCTGAGTCCCGCTGTGGAGCTTGGACGATCGATCCCGGTCAGGAGGCGAACCGCGCCGGGTGCAGCTCGGGCGGAGGAGGCGTCCCGTCGAGGATCTGCGTCGCGACGTGCCGCGCCGTCGCGGGCCCGGTCGAGATGCCCCACGGGCCGTGGCCGGTGCACACGAACGTCCGGTGGTCGAGGCGGCCCACGATCGGGCGGCCGTCGAGCGACTGCGGCCGCGGGCACTTCCGCCCCGCCCCGACGCGCGCGTCGCCGATGAACCGGCGCGCATGCTCCCGCACTAGCGGGAGGGCGGCGTCGACGTCCGGCTCCTGGGGGTCGACCGTCGAGCCGAGGACGTTGCCCACGAGGCTGAAGAGCTGGAGCGCGCCGCCCGCGGAGATGTCCTCGACGCCGGCCTCCTCGAGCACGTGATCCGCCCGCAGCTCGACCTCCGCGGTCACGCCCCACATCGGCTTGACGGGCACGTGCGTCGTCCAGGCGCCCGTGGCGACGAGCGTGACGTCGGCGCGCGGGTCCGGTCCCCCGTCGAACGTCGCGCCGGCTTCGCGCGCGCGTCGCGCCCACGCCTCGGTCGCGTTGCGCGGGCCGACGATCCAGCCCGTGTGGATCCGGATCGCCGGGATGCCCGGCTGCACGAGCGGCTCGACGGCGTGCGCGTCGTCGAGGGGCTCGGGGTGGAGGTCGTCGGGGAGCGTGAGGCCGGGCGGCGGGTCCAGGAGGAGGATGCCGTTCGGGTGGTCTGGCAGGTCGAGGACCTCGCGGTGCAGCGCGAGCGTGTCCTCGTAGAGCGGGACGAGCTTCGGGTCGTAGGGATGCTGGATGACCCCGCTGTTGCGGCCCGAGGCGCCGGCCGCGATCCCGCTCCGATCGAAGACGGTCACCCGCGCGCCGGCCTCGGCGAGGAACGCGGCCGCAGAGCAGCCGACGATCCCCGCGCCTAGGACCTGGACGTGCGTGGCTCTACGCGACGTCGCGGAGCTTCTGGGCCTCCGCGAGCGACTGCAGCTTCTTGAGCGACTGGTTCTCGATCTGGCGGATGCGCTCGCGCGTCACGTTGAACGTGCGGCCGACCTCGTCCAGCGTGCGCGGATGCTCGCCGCCGAGGCCGTAGCGCAGCTCGAGGACGCGGCGCTCGCGGTAGCTCAGGTTCTCGAGCGCCTCGCGCAGCGCCTCCTTGGTGAGGATCTCGGCGGCGCGCTCGTACGGCGACTCCGCGCGCTCGTCGGCGATGAACTGGCCGAACTCCGACTCCTCCTCGTCGCCGACCGGCTTCTCGAGGGAGACCGGCGCCTGAGCGGACCGCTTGATCGAGTCCACTTCCTCCGGGTCGATGCCCGTGGCCTCCGCGATCTCGTCGACGGTGGGCTCGCGACCCAGCTCGGTGACGAGCTTGCGCTCGGCTCGGCCGATCTTGTTGAGCTTCTCGACGACGTGGACCGGGATGCGGATCGTGCGCGCCTTGTCGGCGAGCGCGCGGGCGATCGCCTGGCGGATCCACCAGGTCGCGTACGTCGAGAACTTGAAGCCCTTGCGGTAGTCGAACTTCTCCGCGGCGCGCACGAGGCCGAGCGTCCCCTCCTGGATCAGGTCGAGGAAGGGCAGGCCCTGGTTGCGGTAGTTCTTGGCGATCGAGACGACGAGGCGCAGGTTGGACTCGACCATCTTCTGCTTGGCGTCGAGGTCGCCGCGCTCGATGCGCTTGGCGAGGTCGACCTCCTCCTGGGCGGTCAGCAGGCGGACCTTGCCGATGTCCTTCAAGAACAGCTGAAGGGAGTCGGTCGTCATGTCCGGCTTGAGGTCGATCGTCGCCTTCTTGCGGGCGCGGCGCTTGTCGGGAGCGCGCTCGACGGCGTTGGCCGCCTGGACGGCCGGATCGATCTCCTCCACGAGCTCGATCTCGGAGCGCTCCAGGTAGCCGTGCAGCTCCTCGATGTCAGCCTCGTCGAGATCGATCTCGGCGATCGCGCCAGCGATCTCGGCATATGTGAGCACGCCGGTCAGCTGGCCCTTCGTCACGAGGCCCTTGATCTCTTCGAGTTCCTGCAGTTCGGCTACGGACATTGCATTCGCTTTCGCATCGTGCGTGGAGCCCCGTCAGCCCAAGCACCCTTCTTGACAAAGAGCTGGGAGATCTTCACAGA
>DASVPR010000009.1:0-99483 GCA_036389485.1 Solirubrobacteraceae bacterium | reverse complement strand
GGCGGCGAGCGCCGCGCGCGCAGCATCGAGCTCCTCCGCGAGCGCCGCCCGTTCGTCGCTCACGGCGGCGAGCCGCTCGGCGGCCGCGGCTGCGGTCTCCGTCGCCTCGCCGAGGCGGTGGCGGAGGTCGTTGGCGGTGCGCGCGAGGCGGACGAAGCGGTCGTCGTCGCCGCCGGAGTCCGACGGCGCGGGCAGCGCGATCAGCGGGCCGCGCCCCGGCACGAGCGAGAAGGTCGCGGCGGGCTCGCTCAACGCGGGGAGCGGAACGGCGAACACCGCCGACCACGGCGACCCGCTCACCGACAGCGCCGGCATCTCGCGCGAGACCCCGCCCGTCTCGACGAGCAGCCGGGGACGCGTCGGCTCCTGCCCGGCGAAGACGCCGGCGAGCTCGACGACCGCGACGGCGGGCGTCACCGGCGTCGCCTCGAAGCGGAGCAGCTCGAAGGGGCTCGTCACCGGTCCTCGGGGGACGTCGGGGGGGCTGCGGCGGGGGGAGCGCCGGGGCCCACGGGCGGCTCGTCGGCGATCGCGCTGAACGGCTGCGTCGCCTGGTCGTCGTGAAGCGTCGGCGCGGTGGGGGGATCGGCAGCGGCGGCTCGGCGGTCGACGGCGGGGACGCGCCGGCGGACGTCGCGCCCGCCGACGGACACCGTCACCGAGATCCGCGCGAGGCGCAGCAGCCCGCCCAGCGCGACGAGGGCCGCGCCGGCGAGGGCGAGCCAGGCGCCCGTCTCGCGGTCGGGGTCGGCGAGGAGGAACCTCGCGGCGTCGTCGATCCGCTGCACCTCGGGGTGCAGCGCGCCCGGCGGCGGATCGATGAGCTGGACCGCGACGACGACGACGAGCAGCACGCCGAGCCACGGCAGCGCCCGCGCCGACAAGCCGCCCGCGCCGGTCACCGACGACACCGTCGCCGCGACGGCGAGCAGAGCCAGCGCGGCGATCACGAGGTCGAGGGATTCGAACGCCTCCCAGCCGCTCAGCCCGTCGAACCACGAGAGGAAGAGCGCCACGAACACGAGGACGCCCCCGACAGCCGCCAGGATCTCACCAGCGTCGATTCTGCGTGGCACGCACACGCCTCCCCGGGAATTCGGTCACCCAGCGCGTTTCGCCGCCAGTGTGGCAGCCCCTTCAGAGTGGGCGGGAAGCTGCGCGCGGAGGAGCCGCGCCGGGGGCGGCGCGCGCCTGCGCTACTCGTCGGCGTCGACGACGTCGCCGGTGTCGGGATCCACGCGCGACTGGTCGGGCTCGCGCGAGACCTGGACGTCGAACGACCCCGCGGGGCGGTCGCCGCCGGCGAGGACCGCCTTCGCCTTGCCGTCGAGGCCAGCCGCGACGCGGTACTTGACCTCGTAGCGCCCGGCCTTCACGGGCGTCACCTGCCAGACGAACTCCTTCGTCTCGCCGGCCTTGACCTTCCCGAGCGCCCACGTGTTCGTGTACGCGGTCACGCCTCCGCGCGGCGCCTCGTCGATGATCCACACCGGGCGCGACGGGTCCGCGAGGCCCGGCTGCTCGGAGCGGCGCGAGAAGCCCTCGACCGTGACCGCCAAATTGGGGATCGTCTTCGAGTCGGCGTTGCGGACGCGCAGGCGCAGCGCGACCTGCTCCGCGAGCCGCTGCTGCTCCGGGAACTGCGCGGACACGACGTCGACCGAGAAGTTGCCGGAGGGCTCGTCCTCGTCCTGACGCTCGCCGCCGCCACCGCACCCCGCGATCGCGAGCGCCGCGAAGGCGAAGAACGGCGCAGACCCACGAAGACCCCGCATGCGGCGGCGAAAGTATCAGAGGGGGAGAAGGGGTGGCGGAGGTTCGTGCGCGCCACGCTCGACGGTTGCCATTTGTCACCGGACGCGCCGGTTGCGTACGCTCCAGGGTGCAGGCGGGGCCGTCCCGCCTGCGCGTGGGAGACGAGCAGAGGAGAGAAGTTGGTTCGCAGCGTCGCCGATCGCGGGTTCCTGCCGATGAAGAACCTGCTCGAAGAGGTCGGGGACATGATGATCCTCACGGGCAAGACGATCATGTCTGCCCTCCGGCCGCCGTACCCGTACGGCGGGGAGTTCGTCTCGCAGTTCCTGTTCGCGCTGAAGCTCTGCTGGTTCCCGCTGCTCGTCTCCACCGTGGCGTTCGGCTACGGCGCGCCGGGTCTGCAGGCCGCGAACTTCCTCGTGCTCTTCGGGGCGCTCGACCGCCTCGGCGGGTTCTTCGTCCTCGCCTCGATCCGCGAGTTCGCGCCGTTCGTGACCGCGATCATCGTCGCGGGCGTCGCCGGAACGGCGATCACCGCGGACCTCGGCGCCCGCAAGATCCGCGAGGAGCTCGACGCGCTGCAGGTGCTCGGCGTCGACCCGGTGAAGAACCTCGTCGTCCCGCGGTTCCTCGCGCTGATGCTCATCACCGGCCTGTTCGACATCTACGCGCTGCTGTTCGGCATCTTCGGCGGCGTCATCGCGACGCTCGTCAACGGCGCGCCGCTCGGGCCGTTCTGGGCCACCTTCTTCACGAACGCGTCCACCACCGATCTCTGGGGATCCGTGCTCAAGTGCACGGGCTTCGGCGCCATCGTCGCGATCGTCTGCTGCTACAAGGGGATGACCGCGTCCGGCGGCGCCGAGGGCGTCGGCCGAGCGGTGAACCAGGCGGTGGTCATCGCCTTCCTCGGCGTCTTCGCGTTCAACTACGTCTTCACCCAGACGCTCCTGGCGACGCACCCCGAGATCCAGGTGATCCGGTAGGGCATGGGCTGGCTCGCCGTCCCGAGAGACTGGCTCGCCAGCTTCGGCGAGATCACGAAGTTCTGCATGCTGATCGTGACGCGCGTGTTCACGCTGCGCGTCTTCCGCTTCTTCGGCGAGGCGCTGCGGCAGGCGGGCATCCTCATCGTCTCCTCGACGCTCGTCATCTGGGGCCTGATCTTCATCATCGGCCTGCAGTGCGGGATCGAGGGCGCGTACTTCAACCGCGCCGTCGGCGCGCCGGCGTACGCGGGCGTGTTCGCCGCCTGGTGCGACCTGCGCGAGCTGGTCCCGTACGCGTTCGGCTACATGATGTCCGCGAAGGTCGGCACCGGCATCGTCGCCGAGCTCGGCTCGATGCGGATCTCCGACGAGATCGACGCCCTCGAGGTCATGGGCATCGACTCCGTCGTCTTCCTGTGCGCGACGCGCCTCCTCGCCGCGTGGCTGGTGCTGCCGTTCATGTACATGTCGGGCGTCGGCGCCGGCTTCTTCGCCAGCTACCTGGCGGTGGTCGAGCAGATAGGCGAGGTGTCGTCCGGCGGGTTCTTCCTCATCTTCTGGATGTTCCAGAACCCACCCGACCTCCTGTACTCGGTGATCAAGGGGATGGCGATGGCCACGGCCATCGTGCTGGTCGGGTGCTACTACGGCTACCACGCCTCCGGCGGCCCGGTCGGCGTGGGCACGGCCACCGCGAAGTCCATGGTCATGAACATCGTGCTCGTGCACCTGATCGGGATGCTCGGCACCCAGCTGTTCTGGGGCGCCAACCCGAGAGCACCAATCGGAGGTTGACGTAGATGCCGAGGATCCCGCGCAGGCGAGACGAGCCCGACGAGGCCGCGGGCGGCGAGCCTCAGTCCGAGCTGTCGAGCCAGGGCGCCGCCGACGACTCGGCCGCGCCGTTCGACAGCGAGCCCGCGGGCCGCGGCACCCCGGCCGGTGGGGACGAGGGCGTCCGCGACGCCGAGCAGGAGGAGGAGGCCCGCTCGCAGATCCAGGTCACCGACGAGCCCGACCCCGACGAGGACGACGGCGCGCGCGAGCGCCGGGAGCGCCGCGAGGCGCGCGAGCAGCGCGAGGCCGACCGCGGCGAGGGCGACGAGTACCAGTGGCACACGGGTAAGCAGCGCCCGACCGGCGCGCCGGACGCCGTCGAGTTCGTCGACGTCCACAAGGCGTTCGGGCGCAACCGCATCCTGCGCGGGCTGAACATGGGCCTGCCCGAGGGCAAGATCTCGATGATCCTCGGCCCGTCCGGCACCGGGAAGTCGGTGTGCATCAAGCACATGGTCGGCCTGCTGTACCCCGACGACGGCGACGTCCTCGTCCACGGCGAGTCGGTTCCCAACATGCAGGACGACGAGCTGTTCGAGATGCGCAAGAAGTTCGGCGTCCTGTTCCAGGACGGCGCGCTGTTCGGCTCGATGAACGTCTTCGACAACACCGCCTTCCCGCTGCGCCAGCACACGGACAAGGGCGAGGACGAGATCGGCGAGATCG
This sequence comes from Solirubrobacteraceae bacterium, assembly GCA_036389485.1. Taxonomy (GTDB): domain Bacteria; phylum Actinomycetota; class Thermoleophilia; order Solirubrobacterales; family Solirubrobacteraceae; genus CADCVT01. Next base: position 95,236 of record DASVPR010000009.1, on the reverse strand, counting down.
TCAACCGGCGCCTCAAGGAGGTCGGCCTCGGCGACGCCGGCGACAAGATGCCCAACGAGCTCTCGGGCGGGATGCGCAAGCGCGCCGGCTTCGCGCGCGCGCTCGTGCTCGACCCGAGCATCGTGCTCTTCGACGAGCCGGACTCAGGCCTGGACCCGGTCCGCACCGCGCTCCTGGGCGAGCTGATCCAGGAGATCCACGCGGAGATGATGAGCGACACCGAGAAGGCGGGAAGCGATCACGCGCCGGCGTTCACGCTCATCACGCACGACATCATGACCGCGCGCCGGGTCGCCGAGCACATCTCGGTGCTGTGGAAGGGCCGGATCGTCGAGTCGGGGCCGGCAGAGGAGCTGTTCAACTCCGACAACCCGTTCGTGCGGCAGTTCCTGTCGGGCGACGCGCAGGGCCCGCTCGGTATGGAGTAGCGTCGCGCCAGCCTTGCAACTCCGTGTGCGGCTAACACGGAGTGAACACTCTTTCGGCACGATCCGCCGGTCCTCGTCCCCCCGCACCGACCTCCGCCTGTCCTCCCGCACACTCACCCCAAGGAATGACGCGTGACCGCCGCACGGGGCGTGGCGCTGGGCGCGCTCCTGCTCGCCGCCGTGCTGGTCGCGGTGCTCCTCCTCGGTGGGTCGAACACGATGAAGTACCGCGCGGTCTTCGAGAACGCGGGGCAGCTCGTCAAGGACGACGACGTGCAGATCGGGGGGCGGCGCGTCGGCTCGATCAAGGACATCAAGCTGACGAACGACAACCGCGCGGTCGTCGACTTCGAGGTCGAGGAGGGGTTCGCCCCGCTGCGCGACGGCACGCGCGCGCTCATCAAGGCGACGTCGCTCTCCGGCATCGCGAACCGCTACATCCTGCTGACGCCCGGGACCGGCCGCGAGCTGGACGAGGGGAGCACGCTCCCGCAGGACAAGACGACGTCGATCGTCGAGATCGACCAGCTCTTCAACACGCTCGACGACAAGACGCGCAAGGCGCTGCAGGAGGTCATCCAGGGCTCCGCGACGCAGTTCCGCGACAAGGGCGACCAGGCCAACGAGGCGACGCAGTACTTCAACCCGTTCCTGTCGACCACGCGCGAGCTGGTCAACGAGGTCAACCGCGACTCGCGCACGCTCGAGCGCTTCATCGTCGACGGCGCCAAGGCGATGACCGCGCTGGCGGAGAAGCGGGAGACGCTGACCGACCTGATCTCGAACTCGAACCAGGCGTCGCAGGGGATCGCGGCCGAGAGCGACGCGCTGTCGGAGATCCTCGCGCGGCTGCCCGCGACGATGCGCCGCGCGAACTCGACGTTCGTGAACCTGCGCGCGACGCTCGGCGACCTCGACGTCCTCGTCGCCGAGTCGAAGCCCGCAACGCGGCGGCTGGCCGAGTACTTCCGCGAGCTGCGCCCGCTCGTGCGCGACGCGCGCCCGACGATCCGCGACCTGCGCCTGGCCATCACCCGCAAGGGCCCGAACAACGACCTGCTCGAGCTGACGCGCAAGGCGCCGAGGCTGGCCGAGGTCGCGTCGCCGTCGTTCCGCAACACGGTCGCCGCGCTGCGCAAGTCGACGCCGGTCTTCGACTTCATCCGCCCGTACAGCGTCGACCTCACGCAGTGGTTCCGCGACTTCGGCGAGGCGGGCGCGAACTACGACGCCAACGGGCACTTCGGCCGCATCCAGCCGATGTTCAACAGCTTCCAGTTCACCGAGACGCCGGCCGGCGGCGAGCTCGTCCCGCAGGACCCGGACAACCGCCTCGTGGGGCTGGAGACCGGCAACATCAGGCGCTGCCCGGGCGCGGCCAGCCAGCCGGCCGCCGACGGCTCCGCGCCGTGGCTGGACGACAACCTCGACTGCGACCCGCGCATGACGCTGGACGGTCCCTAGGTGAAGCGCGTCCTCGTCATCTTCGCCGTGGTCGCCGCCACCGCCGCGGTCGCCCTTCTCGGCACGGGCGCCGGCGACGACGGCTCGGGCTACAAGGTCCGCGTCATCTTCGACAACGCGTTCTCGATCATCGAGGGCGAGGACGTCCGCGTCTCCGGCGTCAACGTCGGCAAGATCGAGAAGCTCGAGGTGACGGAGGACAACAAGGCCGCGGCCGTCCTCAACATCACCGACAAGAACTTCCAGGACTTCCGCCAGGACGCGAAGTGCTCGATCCGGCCGCAGTCGCTCATCGGCGAGAAGTACGTCGAGTGCAGCCTGACCGCGCCGCGGCCGGACGGCGGCGACGCGCCGCCGGCGCTGGCCAAGGTCCCCGAGGGCAAGGAGGGCGCGGGCCAGTACCTGCTGCCGGTCGACCGCACCTCCAAGCCGGTCGACACCGACCTGATCAACAACGTGCTGCGCCTGCCGCAGCGCCAGCGGCTCGCGATCATCCTCAACGAGCTGGGCGCCGCGTTCGCCGGCCGCGCCGAGGACGTCAACGAGACGATCCGCCGCGCGAACCCCGCCCTGCAGGCGACGAACGAGGTCCTGAAGATCCTCGCCGAGCAGAACGAGGTGCTCGAGCGCCTGGCCGTCGACTCCGACCGCTCGCTGGCGCCGCTGGCCCGCGACCGCCGCCAGGTCGCCGACTTCATCGAGCAGGCGAACACCGTCTCGCGCGCGACGGCCGAGCGCCGCGTGGCGTTCGAGCGGGGCTTCGAGCTGCTGCCGCGCTTCCTGGAGGAGCTGCGCCCGACGATGGACCGGCTCGGCGAGCTGTCGGACGAGATGTCGCCGGTGCTCGAGGACCTGCAGGCGCAGGCCCCGGCGATCAACCGCTTCATCCGCGGGCTCGGCCCGTTCAGCCGGGCGAGCATCCCGGCGTTCCGCACGCTCGGCGAGGCGGCCGAGGTCGGGCGGCCGGCGCTCGTCGCGGCCAAGCCGATCGTCGACGACCTGCGCGACCTGACGACCGAGGCGCGGCCGCTGGCGCACAACCTCGCTGGGCTCGCGACCAGCCTGCGCGACACCGGCGGCATCGAGCGGCTGATGGACTACATCTTCTACCAAGTCGCCGCCATCAACGGGTTCGACCAGTTCGGCCACTACCTGCGCGCCGGGCTGATCGTCAACACCTGCACGACGTACTCGGTCACGCCGCAGCCGGGCTGCTCGGCGAAGTGGCCGACGCCCGAGAGCCGCGCCGCGCGCGCCGCCGCGATGGACCCGGCCAACGTCCGCAAGGCGTTCGCCGCGCGCGCGGGCGAGGACCACTCGGCCGCCGCCATGCGCGCGAAGAACGGCGACGCCGGCGACCAGCGCGAGACGTCCTCCGGCGAGGTGGACGACGGGCGCGGCGGCGCGCGCCGCTCCGACCGGCCGCTGCGCCTGCCGACCGCCGTGCTGCCCGGCCAGGACGCGACGCCGCCGCCCGACGGCGCGCCCGCGCGGCAGGGCGGCGCCGAGACCGCGACGCAGGAGGGCCTGCTCGACTACCTGCTCGGAGGCGGGGGATGAGGCGGCGCGGCGCGGCCTCGATCGCCGCGAACCCGGTCCTGATCGGCGCCGCGACGACGCTCGTCGTCATCGTCGCCGTCTTCCTCGCGTACAACGCGAACAACGGCCTGCCGTTCGTCCCGACCTACGACCTCAGGGCCGAGGTCCCGAACGCGGCCAACCTCGTGCGCGGCAACGAGGTGCGCATCGGCGGCTCGCGCGTGGGCGTCATCAGCGAGATCACGCCGCGGCGGCGCGACGACGGCACCGTCACTGCGATGCTCACCCTCAAGCTCGAGACCACGGTCGAGCCGCTGCCGAAGGACTCGACGCTCATCGTCCGCCCGCGCTCCGCGCTCGGCCTGAAGTACGTCGAGATCACGAAGGGGACGTCGCGCGAGGGCTTCGAGAGCGGGTCGACGATCCCCGTGTCGAGCGCCACGCCGGAGCCGGTCGAGATCGACGAGGTCTTCGCGACGTTCGACGAGCCGACGCGCGCGGCGCAGCGCCGCAACCTCAACGAGTTCGGCGGCGGCCTCGCCGCGCGCGGCGAGGCGGTCAACGAGGCGCTCGGCTTCCTGCCGACGCTGCTGAAGAACCTCCAGCCGGTGGCGGAGAACCTGAGCGACCGCCGCACCGACCTGCGCGGGTTCATCCGGGGGCTGGGCCAGGCCGCCGCGGAGGCCTCGCCCGTCGCGGAGACGCAGGCCGCCCTCTTCCGCAACCTCGACACGACGTTCCGCGCGCTCGCGGACGTCGAGGACCGGCTGCAGGAGACGATCGAGACGGGCCCGCCGGCGCTCGAGGCCGGCATCGAGTCGTTCCCCGTGCAGCGCCCGTTCCTGCGCAACAACGCAGCGCTCTTCCGCGAGCTGCGGCCCGGCGTGCGCGCCCTGCGCACCGCGGCGCCGACGCTCGCCGACGCGCTGGAGATCGGCGCGCCCGTGCTGCGCCGGTCGGTCGAGCTGAACCGCCGCCTGCCGCCGCTGTTCCGCGCGCTGCAGGAGTTCGCCGAGGATCCGATGGCGAAGCTCGGCGTCAACGGCCTGCGCAACACCTCGCGCATCCTCAACCCCACGGTCGCGGACCTCGCGCCGATGCAGACGGTCTGCAACTACATGACGCTGTGGTTCCGCAACATCGCGAGCCACCTGTCCGAGGGCGACGCGACGGGCACCTGGCAGCGGTTCATCATCGTCTCCGCCCCCAACGGCCCGAACAACGAGGGCGGGCCGGCGGACGCGCCGGCGAACGGCGGCGGCCCGACCCCGGCCAACTACCTGCACGCCAACCCGTACCCGAACACGCCGGGCAGCGGCCGCACGAACGAGTGCGAGGCGGGCAACGAGCCGTGGCTGCCGGGCCGCAAGGTCATCGGCAACGTGCCGGGCAACCAGGGCACGAACACCGAGGAGACGGAGATCGTCCGCGACAGCGAGGGCAGCCTGCCGTCGCAGGAGCGCCCGCCGGAGCAGGGCGGCCCGGACGCCGAGGACTACCCGCCGCCGGGAGGCGGTCGCTGATGGCCCGCGGCGACGGCGAGCGCCGGATCCCGCGCAAGGACCGCCGGGGCGCGAGCCCCGTGGTGGTCGGCCTCATCGCGCTCGTGATCATCGGGATCGGGACGTACCTCGGGTTCACCAAGGACATCCCGCTCACGAAGGGCTACCGCGTCAGCGCCGTGTTCGAGTCGGCGACCAGCATCCGGCCCAACTCCCCGGTCCGGATCGCGGGCGTCAACGTCGGCAAGGTCAAGAAGATCGAGCGCTACCAGGACACCGACATGGCCCTGGTCGAGATGGAGATCACCGACGCGGGCCTGCCGATCCACAAGGACGCGACGATGAAGATCCGGCCGCGGATCTTCCTGGAGGGCAACTTCTTCGTCGACCTCCAGCCGGGCACGCCGGGGTCGCCGGTGCTCGAGGACGGCGACACGATCCGCGTCACCCAGACATCCACGCCCGTGCAGTTCTACGACCTGCTGATCGCGCTGCAGTCCGACACGCGGGAGGACCTCCAGACGCTGCTCGAGGAGTACGGGCGCGCGCTGAAGGGCGACCCCGCCGAGTCCGACAGGCTCGGCGGGCCCGATCCCTTCACGCGGGGGGAGACCGCGTCGGAGTCGCTGAACGACACGCTCGACGACGCGCCCGACGCGCTGCGCGGCGCGTCGATCCTCAACGAGGCCTTCCTCGGCACCGAGGAGCACGACCTTTCGAAGGCGATCGCGGGCCTGCAGAAGGTCACCGCCGCGCTCGGCCGCAACGAGAACGTGCTGCAGAGCTGGGTGGAGACCTTCAACCAGACGCTCGCGATCTTCGCCGACGAGCGCGAGAACGTCGGCGCGACGCTGCGCGAGCTGCGCGACGTGATCCCGCGCGCGGACCGCACCTTCGCCGCGCTCAACCGCGCGTTCCCGTCGGTGCGCGCGTTCTCGCGCGAGATCCTGCCCGGCGTCCGCGAGACGCCGGACACGATCGAGGCCCAGCTGCCGTGGATCCGGCAGGTCCGCGGGCTGCTGCGGCCGACCGAGCTGCGCGGCCTCGCGCGCGAGCTGTCGCCCGCCGCGCGCGACCTCGCGGTGGCCAGCGACGCGTCGATCTCGCTGCTGCCCAACCAGGATCGCTTCGCGCGCTGCCTGACGCAGGTCGTGCTGCCGACCGGCGACATCAAGATCACCGAGCCCGAGGGCCGCAAGCAGTTCGAGACCGGCGTCGAGAACTACAAGGAGTTCTGGTACACGATGGCCGCGCTGGCCGGCGAGGGCCAGAACTTCGACGGCAACGGCCAGATGGTCCGCTTCCAGGTCGGCGGCGGGACGAACACGCTCTCGACCGGCCGCTCGAACTTCGGCACGGCCAACCAGTTCTTCAACCCGGCCGTCGCGCCGCTGGGGACGCGGCCGACGTTCCCGGGCAAGCGCCCGCCGTACCGGCCCGACGTGCAGTGCGCGACCAACCAGATCCCCGACGTGAACGGCGCCGCGGTCGGGCCGCCGGAGGGCGGCGGCGGGACGTCGAGCGGCGGCACGGGCGGCGGCGGCACGACGACGTCCCCGGCGCCGGGCCTGCCGGTGCCGCTGCCGCGCTCCGAGCGGGGGTCGGTCGCCGACGAGCTGCTCAGCCGCCTCAACCCGTTCCGCACCACCGCGTACCGCGCCGGCAAGGCCCGGGCGGCGCGCAAGCCCAGGAAGGGGAAGCGGCGGTGAAGCGCGCCATCCGCAACCACTGGCGCGACTTCACGGCGATCATCGTCCTGTTCGTCATCGCCCTCGGCATCGCTTCGTACATCCTCAGCCAGCAGCGGTTCAACCTGCCGAGCTGGGTGCCGGGGATCGGCCAGGACTTCTACGTGCTGAACGCCGAGTTCAGCACGGCGAAGTCGGTCACGCCGGGCCAGGGCCAGACGGTCACGATCGCCGGCGTCAACGTCGGCGAGATCTCGAAGGTCGAGCTGAAGGACGGGCGTGCGCTCGTCCAGATGAAGCTCGAGAACAAGTACGGCCGCCGCGTCCGCAAGGACGCGACGCTGCTGCTGCGCCCGAAGACGGGCCTCGAGGACATGGTCATCGAGATGGCGCCCGGCATCGACGGCGAGAAGGCGCCCGAGGGCTGGACGATCCCGATCCAGAACACGCTGCCGACGGTGAACCTGGAGGACATCCTCGCCAGCCTCGACCGCGACACGCGCGACTACCTGCGCCTGCTCGTCGCCGGGGCGGGGCGCGGCCTGAAGGGCGCGGGCGACGACCTCGCCGCGACGTTCAAGCGCTTCGAGCCTGGCGCGCACTACGGCAAGCAGATCGCCGACAAGCTGGTCGAGCGGCGGACCAACATCCGGCGCTCGATCCACAACCTCCGGCTGCTCGTGGAGGCGATCGGCGACAAGGACGACCAGCTCGCGCAGCTCATCGACAGCTCGAACACGGTGTTCCGCTCGTTCGCCAACCAGGACGCGAACCTCCGCGACGCGCTGCAGCAGCTGCCGCCGACGCTGCGCACGACCAGCCGCGGCCTCGACAAGGCCGAGCGGCTCGCGAACGTCCTCGGCCCGGCGCTCGAGGACCTGCGGCCGACCGCGCGCGCTCTCGGCCCGACGCTGCAGGACGTCCAGAGGTTCTCGCTCGACTCCGAGCCCGTCATCCGCACGCAGCTGCGGCCGTTCGCCCGCGACGTCCTGCCGACGGTCAAGAGCCTGCGCGGCGCCGCGCGCGGCCTGGCCGAGGTGACGCCCGACCTGCGCGACACGCTGCGCGTCCTCAACTACCTCTTCAACGAGCTGGCCTACAACCCGCCGGGCGGCGAGGAGGGCTACCTGTTCTGGGCCACGTGGGCCAACCACCTCGGCAACCTCGTGTTCTTCACGCAGGACGCCCACGGCCCGCTGCGCCGCGGCGCGATCCTCATCTCGTGCAGCACCGCCGAGGTCCTGAACACGATCATCGCCTCCGACCCGCGCCTGGGCACGATCGCGCAGCTCACCGGCCTGCCGCAGAGCAGCCAGATCTGCCCGGCCGACACGGGCGCGCCCGAGGGAGGCGGGGGGTAGGTGCAGAAGCAGGCCCCGACCATCGGCCGGCTGCTCGTCATGGTGGGCTTCGCGCTCTCCTGCTTCGGGCTGCTGCTGTTCCTGTGGCTCGCCTTCGGCGGCCCGATCCCGCTGAAGCCGAAGGGCTACCAGTTCGAGGTCTCGTTCGCCGAGGGCACGCAGCTGGCCGTCGAGGCGGACGTCCGGATCTCCGGCGTGCCGGTGGGCAAGGTCAAGACCGTCGAGCCCAACCCCGAGACCGGCCGGTCGACCGCGGTGATCCAGCTGGAGGAGCGCTTCGCGCCGCTGCCGTGCGACTCCAACGCGATCCTGCGCCAGAAGACGCTGCTCGGCGAGACGTACGTGGAGCTGACGCCGGGCGACGCCGCGGGGTGCAAGATCAAGGAGGGCGGCAGCCTCGCGGCGGGCCAGGTCTCCTCGACCGTCGAGCTCGACGAGATCTTCCGGGCGTTCGACGACGACACCCGCGAGGCGTTCCAGACGTGGATGCAGGAGCAGGCGCGCGGCGTCGACGGGCGCGCGCGCGACATCTCGGACATCCTCGGCAACCTCGAGCCGTTCGCGCGCGACGTCAACGACCTGCTCGTGGTGCTGCGGGGCCAGTCGCCGGCGGTCCGCCAGATCGTCCGCAACACGGGCCAGGTCTTCGACGCGCTGTCCGAGCGCCGCGGCCAGCTGCAGGGCGCGATCGTCAACGGCAACCGCGTCTTCGAGACGACCGCCCGGCGCGACCAGGAGCTGCGCGAGCTGTTCACGGTCTTCCCGACCTTCAACCGCGAAGCGACGATCACCGTCCGGCGGCTGGAGAAGTTCGCGCGGGACACCGACCCGCTCATCGACCAGCTGCGCCCCGCCGCGCGCGAGCTGAGCCCGACGCTGCAGGACCTCTCGCGCCTCGCGCCCGACCTCAAGCTGCTGTTCCGCGACCTCGACCCGCTGATCACGGCGTCGCGGCGCGGCATCCCGGCGACGCAGCGGTTCATCGAGGACCTGCGGCCGTTCCTGGGCGAGTTCGACCCGTTCCTCAAGCAGCTGAACCCGATCTTCAACTGGATCAGCGAGTACCGCAACGAGCTGCGCGCCTTCTTCGCGAACTCGCCCGCGGCGACCCAGGCGCGCACGCCGGACGGCGTCCACTACCTGCGCACGTCGAACCCGCTGAACCCGGAGAACCTCGCCGTGTATCCGCGCCGCATCGGCTCGAACCGGCCGAACGCGTACATGAAGCCGCGCGGGTTCGACAACCTCGACCGCACGAGCGCCGAGGACCCGGGCCTGCTCGCCTACGAGACGCGCCACTGCGGCCGGCCGAACCCGGCCACGCAGCCCCAGGACGCGCTCGCCGACGCGCTCACCCAGGTGCTGCCGGTCCTGCAGCAGCCGCCGCCGACCGGCCCGCCCAACCCGCTCCAGCCGCCGCCGCCGACGGGCGAGGGCCTGGCCGCCAACATCCTGTCGTTCATGTTCAACAACGCGGGGCGCGACGTCCCGGCGCCGCCGTGCGTCTACCAGGGCCCGTTCCGCACCGACCAGGGCGAGCTGGTGGACGAGGGCGGCGAGGTCACGCAGTACCCGCACGTGCGCGAGGCGGCCTCGAGCACGAGCAACCCCGACCGGGACTAGGCCCTGCCCGAGCGCCTGCAGCGCGTCGTCGCCTTCGCGGCCCGCCGTCCCGGCCCGGTGGTCCTCGCGACCGTGCTCCTCACGGTGGCCGCGGCGCTGCTCGCCCTGCGGCTGGAGCCGAGCACGGGCGCGGACACGCTCGTCGGCAGCGGCAGCGACTCCTTCGAGGCCACCGAGCGCTACTACGACAAGTTCGGCGACGACGCCGTCATCGTGCTGGTGGAGGGGCCGCTGCCGAAGACGGTCCTGACCAAGGACCTCGGCCAGCTGTTGAAGGTCGAGGGGTGCATCGGCGGCCACGTCCCGGTCGGCGGCACGCCGTACCTCGGCTGGCAGAGCCCGTGCGGGGCGTTCGCGCGCACCAAGCCCGCGAAGGCCGTCTACGGCCCGGCGACGTTCCTGCGCCGCTCGGCCGAGCAGATCAACACCGAGTTCGAGAAGCAGAGCGCGGCGGCCGCCGAGCGCGGCAAGCGGGCGGCGCGCGCGGCGCGCGAGCTGGCGAGGGCGCGCGGGTGGTCGGAGGCGCGCGTCGAAGCGGCGGCGCGGGCGGCGCGGCAGGTCGTCAACACCGAGTTCACGCGCGACATCCTGCGCTTGGCGCTCAAGTACGGGATCACGGGGCCGCCGCGCATCGACGACCCGAACTTCGTCTCGAAGCTCGTCTTCGACGCGAGCAAGCCCGCGGGGACGCCGAAGGCCCGCTTCGCCTACCTGTTCCCGACGAAGGACGCGGCGCTGATCCAGGTCCGGCTGAAGCCCGACCTGAGCGACGCGGAGCGGACGCGCGCGATCGAGCTGATCCGCTCGACCGTCCGGCAGCGTGACCTCCAGCTCGAGAACGGCGGGCGCTACGTCGTGACCGGCGCGCCGGTCGTGCTGAGCGACCTCGCCGACGAGGTCACGGGGTCGATCGCGCTCCTGCTCGTCGCGGCGCTGCTCGTGATGGCGCTGACGCTCGCGCTGGTGTTCCGCGCCCGGATGCGGCTGCTGCCGCTCGGCGTCGCGATCGCGGCGGCGGCGCTGACGTTCGGCGGCCTCTCGCTCGTCGGCGCGTCGCTGACGATGGCGTCGATCGCCGTGCTTCCGGTGCTGATCGGGCTTGCCGTCGACTACGCGATCCAGCTGCAGTCGCGGACGCTCGAGGCGGCGCGCGGCGGCGACGACGTCGCGCGCGCGACACGGCGGATGGCGTTCAAGGGCGCGCCCACCGTCGCGACCGCGGCCGCGGCGACGATGGCGGGGTTCCTCGTGCTCGTCCTCTCGCCGGTCCCGATGGTGCGCGGCTTCGGCCTGCTGCTCGTGGTGGGGATCGTGCTCGCGTTCGTCGTGGCGCTGGTCGCCGGCAGCGCGGCGGTCGTGCTCGCCGCCCGCACGCGCCGGCCGCGGCCGGTGCGCGAGGCGGCGGAGATCCTGGCGCCCGCCGCGCGCGGCGCCGCCGACCTGCTCGCCCCGGTGGGCCGGAGGCTCGGCCGCTGGGTGGGCGCGGGCACGGCGGCGGCGATCGGGGCCGCCCAGCGCCGGCCCGAGCGGGTCGTGGCCGTCGCCGCGGTGCTCGCGCTCGCCGGCTGGGGGCTCGACACGCAGACGAAGGTCGAGTCCGACGTGCAGAAGCTCGTCCCGCAGGACCTGCGCGCGCTGCAGGACCTCGACCGGCTCCAGAAGGCGACCGACGTCGGGGGCCAGCTCGACGTCCTCGTCGAGGCCGACAACGTCGCCACGCCGGAGGTCGTCCGGTGGATGACCGACTACCAGCGCCGGCTGCTGCAGCGCTTCCGCTACTCCGACGAGCGCGGCTGCGGCAAGGCCGACCTGTGCCCCGCGTTCTCGCTGCCCGACCTCTTCCGCTCCGAGGTCCGGGACGCGCGCCAGATCGAGAGCCTCCTCAAGGCGGTGCCCGCGTACTTCTCCCAGGCGGTCATCACCGGCGACCGGCGCACGGCGACGCTGTCGTTCGGCATCCGGCTGATGCCGCTCGAGAAGCAGAAGGAGGTCATCGACGTCATGCGCGACGAGCTCGACCCGCCCGACGGCGTGCGCGCGCATCTCGCGGGCCTGCCCGTGCTCGCCGCCGAGGCCAACGCGTCGATCGCGTCGGACTGGCGGCGGCTGCTGACGATGCTCGCGGGCCTGCTCGCGGTGTTCGCGGTGCTGCTGGTCGCGCTGCGCACGCGCCGCCGGGCGATCGTCCCGCTCGTGCCGATCGTGCTCGCGACGGGCTGGTCGTCGCTCATCCTGTTCGCGCTGCGGGTCCCGCTCAACCCGATGTCGGTCACGCTCGGGGCGCTGGTCATCGCGATCTCGACCGAGTTCAGCGTGCTGCTGTCCGAGCGCTACCGCCAGGAGCGGGAGGCCGGCCACGCGCCGGCCGACGCGCTGGCGCGGACGTACCGGTCGACCGGCGCCGCCGTCCTCGCCTCGGGCGTGACCGCGATCGCCGGGTTCGCCGTCCTCGTGCTCTCCGACATCCGGATGCTGCGCGACTTCGGCTTCGTGACCGTCGTCGACCTGACCGTGTCGCTCCTCGGCGTGCTCGTCGTGCTGCCGTCGGTGCTGCTGCTCGCCGAGCGCGGCGGCGTGCCGTTCAGGCTGCCGGCGCTGCCGCGCCTGCGCAGGAGGGCGAGCGCCGCGTGACCGGCCCCGGTGAGGGAGGTCCCCTCGACTTCGGCGACGACGAGCCCGAGCGGCGCCCGCCGCCGGAGCCGCCCTCCGCGCCACCCTCGCGCCCCCGCCGCGAGGAGCGCGGCCGGCCCCAGCCCGCGCGCCCCTCGGCCCCCTCCGGCGGCCCCCGCTTCGGTTGGTTCCTCGGCGTGGCCGCGGCCGTCCTGCTCGTGATCGTGGTCGTGTGGGGGTTCACCAACGAGGGGATCGAGTCCGGCGGGCCGTCGGAGGGCAAGCTGATGCCGTTCGCGGTCCCGCTCGCCGACTCGAGCCTCGACGGCGACGCCAACGTCGCGACCGAGGAGGGCCAGGACCAGCTCGGGCCCCGGCCGGCGTGCGAGGTGCGCGGCCCGGAGATCCTCAACATCTGCGAGGAGTGGGAGCTGGGGCCGGTCGTGCTGGCGCTGTTCCCGACCGACGCCGACCGGTGCCGCGCCGTGCTCCGCCAGCTGCAGCGGATCAGGCCGCAGTTCCCCGGCGTGCGGTTCGTCGCCGTCGGCAGCCGCGGCGACCGGGACAACCTGCGCGGGAACTGGGGCTTCCCGGTGGGCTGGGACCGCGACGGCGCCGTCGCCGCCCGCTACGGCCTCGTCGGGTGCCCGCAGGTCACGTTCGCGAAGAAGGGCGGCGTCGTGGTGGACACGCTGCGCCGGGAGGTGGCCGACGGATCGCTGGCCGGCAAGGTGCGGGAGATCCGGTGAGTGAGCCCGAGCTGGGGTGGGTCGACCCGCAGGTCGCCGAGGAGTTCCCGAAGCTGCGGATCTGGCAGCAGCGCGTCGAGGCGACCGACGGCCCGAGCCCGCCCGCGCTGCGCGAGCGGCTGCGCCTGCTCTCCGACCGGTTCCACGGCGCGCGCGCGATCGCGATGCGCCGCGAGCCCGTCCCGCACGCGTACCGCGTCTTCTTCCGCCACATCGGGATCGACCCCGACGACGAGCGCACGCCGGTCGAGGCGGCGGCGCTGGCGCGGCTGCAGCACGGCGGCTTCCGCTCGATCGGCCGGCTCGCCGACAGCCTGCTGCTCGCCGTCGTCGAGACCGGCGTCCCGGTGTGGGCGCTGGACGACGCGGCGGTCGCCGGCGACCTCGGGATCCGGCCCGCGGGGCCCTCCGAGCCGCTCGGCCGCAGCGATCTGTCGCCGGACCTGCGGCCGGGGCGCCTGGTCGTCGCCGACGGCGAGGTGCCCGTCGCCGAGCTGTTCGGCGAGCTCGCGCCGGGCGTGGGGGTCACGCCGGAGACGACGGCGATGCGCCTCTTCTCGGTTCAAGCCCCCGGCGTTCCGGGCATCCATGTGGAAGAGGCCTTGTGGACGTGTACGGAAGCGCTCGACAGCGCATAGGAGGAGCGGTACCCTCGGGGGCGATGGTCGTCCTGGACGACACGTTCCCCGGCATCGCCCCGTTCGTCGAGCCCGTCGACGAGACCGCGGCACGGCGCTCGCTGCGCGAGCAGATCGCCCGGCTCGAGCGCCAGCTGGCCGACGCGGTCGTCGCGGCCTTCCCGCAGACGCGCCTCGACCTGGCCCCGGCCCGGCGCGGCGACGGCCCGCGGGTGCTCTCGCTCGGCGAGCTGGAGGAGCAGCGCGACGCGCTGCAGGAGCGCCTGCGGCAGGTGCGCGGCGTCGTCGAGCGACGCGGCGAGGAGGTCGAGCGCAACCGCGTGCTGCTCGAGCGCATGCTGCTGGAGCCGAAGCGCTACAAGTTCGCCCGCCTGCACCGCGCGGACGTCGACATGGGCGGCTGCGGCGCCTGGCAGGTCCGCCCCCGCCTCGGGCTCATCGGCATGCTGATGGGCTGGTGGCAGGTCAAGCTCTCCTCCGGCTGCCCGTTACCCACCTGACATCCGTGGCCGCGCGCGCGAAGGGGCGCGGCTGATGGGGCGCCGCTCGCGGAAGCGTGCGACGGGCGCCGTGCGCGCGGAGCGGCCGGCGCCGGCGCCGCGACCGCCTTCCGCGAAGCCTCTTCGGCGCCGCGCGAAGGTCGAGGAGGCGCCGCCCGCCCCGTGGCACCCGTTCCCGCTCGTCGAGCTGGCGATCTTCGCCGGGCTCGTCCTCGTCGTCGTCGGGTTCGCCAGCGACCCCGGCGAGCCGCGCACGACGCTGCTCTTCGGCGGGATCGCGCTCATCAGCGTCGCGTCGCTGGAGCTCGCCTTCCGCGAGCACTTCGCCGGCTACCGGTCCCACACGGCGCTGCTCTCGGGCGGGGCCGCGCTGCTGGTCGCCATCCCCCTCTGGTTCACGCCCGTGCCGCAGGAGGTCATCCTCGTCATCGCGATCGTCGTGGCGCTGGCGGCGTTCCGCGCACTACGGTCCGTGTTCGAGCGACGAGCGGAGGGGATGAGTTGGAGGGCATGACGGAAACGCGGCGGATGCGGCTGACCGGCCTGCACCACCTGACCGCGATCTGCGCCGACCTGGACCGGACGACGGCGTTCTACCGCGACGTCCTCGGGCTCAAGCTCGTGCGCGAGGGCGCCAGCGACGACGATCCGGACGCCCGGCACTTCTGGTTCTCCGCCGGCGAGGGCGAGCCTGGCACGCTCATCTCCTTCCTCGAGTACCCGACCCTGGAGCGCGGGGTGGTGGGCGTCGGCACCGTGCAGCACTTCGCCTTCACGGTGGACTCCGCCGAGGAGCAGGAGGCGTGGCGCGACCACCTGCGGGCGCGCGGCGTCGAGGCGACCGACGTCTTCGAGCGGGGCGGATTCCGCTCGATCTACCTGCGGGACCCGGACGGGAACATCGTCGAGATCGCGACCCGGCCGGAAGGACGTGGAGGTTCCGGCCACGAAGTCCCGGAACCTCCCCGAGCCTGAGGCTCTGCCTCAGGCGCCCTCCTCCTCCTGAAGTCCGTCCTCAGACTGCCGCGGTCGCGGGGACCATGCGGCGTTCCATCTCGCCCTCCGCGCGCCGCTCGGCGCCGGAGTCGAGCAGGACCGCCAGCGCCCGGCGCTGACGGTCCGTGAGCGACCCGACCGTCTTCGTCTCCGACACCGGGATCTGCGCAAGGACCTTGCGGCAGCGGGTGATGCCCCACCGCCGCTGGCTCATGAGCAGGTCCGCCACGGTCATGCTCCCGGCCTCCCAGGGTGACTCCAGGATGACGTCGCCCGCGGTGATCTCCCCGCACGCCACGCGGCGCTTCAGCTCCGCGCGTGCCAGGCGCACCTGATTGGCGCGGCGAAGCGCCTGCAGATGCTGCGGCCGTGCAGGGGCGATCGTCGCTGTCGCGGTCATTCCCGTCCTCCCCGCCGGCCCCACCGGGCCGGCATATCGTGTGGTCTCGTCTGCGCAGCGACACGGGCCCGGGCTCTCCCCCGGGGCCAAGCACCGACTCGCGACGGGATGCCCCTTCCCGCTCGTCTCACCGGCGCCCGCGCCCCGTTCCCGGAGGTCTCGCTGACGCGTTGCGCAAGGTAGCCCGGCCGATCACAGGTTTGCAACATCCCTCGTACGAGACGTATGCAAGGAGCGGGCTTTTCGTACTCGACCTTCGGTCAGCTGGGGAGCGGGCCGTGCTCGGCCTCGAAGTCCCGCTTCACTGCTGAGAACGCATCGAGCGCACGATCGAGCGTCGCGCGGTCATGGCTGGCCATCACACTCGTGCGCAGCAGCGCGCCGCCGGGCGGGACGGCCGGGTGGATGGCGACGTTCGTGTAGACGCCGGCGTCGTAGAGGGCGCGCCACAGCAGCACGGCCTTCCAGTCGTCCTCGACGAGGACGGGGACGATCGGCGTGGCGAGCTCGTGCTCGACGACCTTGAGGCCCAGCGAGCGCAGGCCGTCGCGCAGGTGGGCGGCGTTGGCGAGGACGCGATCCATCAGCTCCCGCCCGTCCCCGGAGCGGACGATCCGCAGCGCCGCCAGGGCGGCGCCGAGCGCGGCCGGGACGTTCGAGGCCGTGAAGAGGAACGCGCGGCTCTGGATCCGCAGGTAGTCGACGACCTCGGCCGGGCCGCTGACGAAGCCGCCGCACGAGGCCAGGGACTTCGAGAACGTGCCCATCCGCAGGTCGACCCGGTCCTCGACCCCGAGCAGCTCGGCGGCGCCCGCGCCGCGCTCGCCCAAGACGCCGGCGCCGTGGGCCTCGTCGACCATCACCCGGGCGCCGTGGGCCTGCGCGAGGTCCACGATCTCGTTCAGCGGCGCGACGTCGCCCTCCATCGAGAAGACGCCGTCGACGACGACCAGCACGCCGCCGCCGTCCTCGGCCGCCTTCGCCAGCTGGCGCTCGAGCTTGTCGAGGCGGCCGTGGCGGAACGGGCGCAGCTTGGCGCGGCTGAGGAGGCAGCCGTCGAGGATCGAGGCGTGGTCGGCGGAGTCGGCGACGACGGTGTCGCCGGGGGCGAGGATCGCGCCGAGGGTCCCGACGTTGGCCTGGTGGCCGGTGGTGAAGACGATCGCGTCCTCGTCGCCCATCCACTCCGCGATCTCGCGCTCGAGCTCGAGGTGCAGCGGCGTCGTGCCGTTCATCAGGCGCGAGCCGGTCAGCCCGGTGCCGTAGCGGTCGATGGCCTCGTGGGCCGCGCGGGTCACGCGCTCGTCGCCGGTCAGCCCGAGGTAGTTGTTCGAGCCCAGCATGATCCGCTGCCGGCCCTCGACCTCCATCACGGGCCGGGCCGGGGACTCGATCAGCCGGAAGTAGGGGAGGAGATCGGCCTCGCGCGCGGCGCGCAGCTGCTCCTCGCGGTCGTGGCCGCGGACCTTGGCGAAGACGTCGACGGTGGTCGGCATTGGGCTAGGGTGCGCCGCCTTGCCCGTGGAGGTCCGTCCTGTCGGTTCGCGGCGCGAGCTGCGGGAGTTCATCGAGCTCCCGTTCCGCCTGCACTCTAGCTCCCCGCAGTGGATCCCCCCGCTGCGGCTGGAGCGCCACGCGTTCCTGAGCCGCCGGCTGAACGCCTACGCGCGCCATGGCGAGTGGCGGCTGTTCCTCGCGCGGCGGGACGGGCGGGTCGCGGGGCGGATCTCCGCCCAGGTCGATCACGCCTTCAACGCCTACCACGGCGACCGGTGGGGGATGTTCGGCTTCCTCGAGCTGGAGGACGACCCCGAGGTGATGCGGGCGCTGCTGGCCGCCGCGACCGGCTGGCTGCGCGAGCGCCGGTGCGAGCGGATGGTCGGCCCGATGGACTTCTCCGCCAACGACGAGCTCGGCGTGCTCGTCGACGGCCACGACCTCGACCCGATCGTCCGCCAGCCGTGGCACCCGCCGCACTACCAGCGGCTGTGCGAGGACGCGGGGCTCGAGAAGGAGGTCGACGTTTTCTTCTGGTACCTGCACATCGCCGACCGCGAGCAGGTGCTGCCGATCCTCTTCGAGCTGTCCGAGGCGGCGGAGCGCGACCACGGCGTCCGGCTGCGGAAGATGAGCAGGCGGACCCTGCGGCGCGACCTCGACACGTTCGCGGAGATCTACAACGACGCGTGGCGGCGCAACTGGGGCTTCGTGCCGTACGGCAAGGAGGACCTCGACGCGTACGCCCAGGAGCTGCAGCTCGTCTTCGACCGCGATTGGTTCATGGTGGCGGAGATCGAGGGCGAGCCCGTCGGCGTCGCGATCACCGTGCCCGACGTCAACCAGGCGCTCAGGCGGATGGGCGGGCGGCTGCTGCCGCTCGGCTGGTGGCACTTCCTGCGGCGGCGGCGGTACATCGACCGCGTCCGCGTGGGCTTCCTCGGCGTGAAGGAGGCCTACCAGCACACCGGGGTCGCCGCGCGGCTGTACGTCGAGCACTTCGACCTGGCCGCGACGATCGGCCCCGCGCAGGGCGAGACGGGCTGGATCCTCGAGACGAACACCGCCATGAACAAGGCGATGGAGGCCATGCACGGCCGCATCGTCAAGCGGTATCGCATCTACCAACAGCCGCTCTAGCAGCACCGCCGCACCGGCGTTTAGGATCGCGCCATGGAAGCCGCCAGCCTGACCGTCTCGCGGCTGGGCGCCTCGACGCAGGGCGTCTGGCTGCGGTCCCGCAACTGGGACCTCACCTTCCTGATCCTGAGCGCCGCGCTGGTGCCGATCCCGCTGCTCATGTACCACGGGCTCGGGGTGTCGCAGACGGCGGTCAACCTGATCGTGGCGGGGCTGATCGGCGGCCCGCACCTGTACTCGACGTTCACCTACACGGTCATGCAGCGCGGGTACCGCGAGCAGCACCGCGTCTTCCTGCTCGGGACGCTGCTCCTCCCGGTGATCGTGACCGCGCTGGCGTTCACGAACATGCAGATCCTGCTGACGCTGTTCTTCACGTGGGCGTCGATCCACGTGCTGCACCAGATCAGCTACATCAACGACTCCTACGCGGCGAAGCGGCCGGTGCGCCGGCCGCTGCGGGACAAGGTCATCGACTACGGCGTGATCTTCACCTGCCTGTACCCGATGGCGACGCCGCAGGTCCTCGATGGGGACTTCCAGCTCGGCGGCGAGGCGATCTTCGTCCCCGACTTCGTCACCCACGGCTTCCTGCGCGACCTGCACGTCTTCGGGGCGTTCGCCCTGTTCGGGATCTTCCTCGTGCTGTGGATCGGGAAGAACCTGCGCGACTACCGGCAGGGGCAGCTGCTGGCGCCGAGCGTGCTGCTGATCGGGCTGACGATCGTGATCGGGTTCACGCTGCCGCTGTTCCCGAACCTCGACGTCGCGTTCCAGGGCTTCAACTGCTGGCACTCGTTCCAGTACCTCGCGCTCATCTGGTACCTGAACCTGATGCGCAAGGAGCGCGGGGAGCTGGACAACCACTTCGTCGCCGAGGCCAACGGGCCCGACCGGCCCGCGCGCTTCTACGCGCTGAACGTCGCGCTGACCGCCGCCGCGGGGGCGCTCGTGCTCGTGATCACGCAGATCCCCGGGGTCTCGACGCAGAAGGCGTACTACATCGTCATCCTCTCGACGCTGTGGCAGCACTACTACCTCGATCACCTGCAGTTCACGAAGCTCGGCGACCTCGTCGGGACGGGGGATCGCTTGTTGGGTAAGGCCAAGGCGTAATGGCCGCAGTCCCGGAGCAGGAGGACGCCGTCGCCGGCGAGCTCGTCGCGGCGCCGGCGCAGGCGATCGAGCCCTCCAAGCCGGTCGGGCAGGTGGCGGCGCAGGCCGCCGCCGTCGCGGCGACGACGTTCGTCGCGGGCGCCGGGCTGGCCGCGGTCGTGCGGGGGCGCAGGTCGCGCCGGATGGCGAAGCGGTTCGGCCGGCGGCGCAAGGACCTGCCGATCGTCGCGACGCGGTCCTTCCTGGTCGACGTGCACGTGCTCGACCCGCGCCGCTAGCGCTAAAGGGGCTCTCCCCCGGGTCGATCATCCACGGGGAGCTCCCCCGTGCCACTCCGTCGCTTCCCCTACGCGTTCCCCCTCGGCGTCGCCGTCGTCGTGATGGCGGCGTGCGTCTGGCAGGTCGGCCACTCGCAGCGCGAGGCGGCCACGCGGTCGTTCCACCAGGCCGAGCAGGTCCGGGCGATGCTGACCGCGATGGTGGACCAGGAGACCGGCCTGCGCGGCTACCTGCTCGTCCGCCGGCGGCCGTTCCTGGACCCCTACTTCGAGGGCGGGCAGAGCTTCGCGCGCGCGCTCGCGGCGGCCCGGCGGCAGGGCGGGAGCGACCGCGTGGAGCTGCTGCTCACGCGCTCGGAGGAGCTCGCGACCGGCTGGCGCGCGTCGGCCGACACCGCGCTGCGGCGGCCGCGCTCGCGCGTCGAGCTGTCCGACGCGCTGGGGCGCAAGGCGCTCATGGACCGCTTCCGGTCGGTCAACCGCGAGCTGCGCGCCGAGCTCGGCCGGCGGCGCGCCGGGGAGCTCTCGCAGGCCACGACGCTGTCGGCGGTGCTGATCCTCGGGCTCAGCGCGCTCTTCGGGTTGACCGGCTGGCTGCTCGTCGGGCGGCCGGTCGCCGCGCAGCGCCGCCGCGAGCAGCGCCGCGCGGAGCTGCGCGAGCGGCAGACCGCCTTCGCGCGGGCCCTGCAGATGAGCGGCTCCGAGGCCGAGGCGCACGCGCTGCTGACCCGGCACTTCCGCGTGATGGTCCCGGACGCGGGCGTGACGGTGCTCGAGCGTGAGCGGTCGGGTCCGCCCGGCTGCCTGGCGATGCGCCTGGTCGCGCCGCAGGAGCAGGGCGACGGCTCGAACGCGCTGCTGCAGTGCTCGACGTGCGGCACGAGCGGGCCCAGCGGCGCGCTGTGCTCGCCGCTCGTCGTCTCCGGCGACGTGATCGGCGCGGTGCAGGTCGCGCACGACGGCAGGCTCGACCCCGAGGTCCGCGAGCAGATCACCGACAAGGTGGCGATGGCGGCGCCCGTGATCGCGAACCTGCGCAACCTCGCGCTCGCGCAGGAGCGCGCGGCGACCGACGCTCTGACCGGTCTCGCCAACCGCCGCGCGCTCAACGACGCCGTGCGGCGGATGCTCGCCCAGGCGGCGCGGACCGGCGGCTCGCTCAGCGCGATCGCGCTCGACCTCGACCGCTTCAAGCAGATCAACGACCGCCACGGGCACGACAAGGGCGACGACGTCCTCGCCGCGACTGCCGCGGCGCTGACCGGGACGCTGCGGACCAGCGACTTCGTCGCGCGCAGCGGCGGGGAGGAGTTCCTCGTCCTGCTGCCGGACACCGGGCTCGACGGCGCGTTCGTCGTCGCGGAGAACCTCCGCGCGGCGCTGCAGGCGATGGCGATCCCGGCCCTCGACGCGCCCGTGACCGGCAGCTTCGGCGTCGCGACCCACCCGGAGGACGCCCACGACGGCGAGGCCCTCCTCCGTGCCGCCGACCGGGCGCTGTACCTCGCGAAGCGCAACGGGCGCAACCGCGTGGAGGCGGCCGCCTCCGCCGCCGAGCTGCCGCCGGTCGCCTGAGCCGCGCGCTGACGCGGCGCCGCGCCGTCATCGGCCACCATCGAATCCGATCATCAATCGCTATAGTTTGATCGATAGATTTCGTTGATGATCGAGTGATCACGACTCGCGCCGAGAAACACGATAGAATTACGAAATGTTCTTCCGGTTCGACGCCGGCCACGAGGATCGTCAGCTCGCAGAGCTCGATGAGTGGCGTCTCCGCATGGACGAGGGCCGCCCAATGCCGCGCCGGTGGGCCAGCCGGCTCCGACGAGACCTCGAGGCCGAAGCTGTTGCAGCGTCGACCCGTATGGAGGGCGTTCCCGTCACGGTCGACGACGTGCGTCAGATCCTGGCGGGGGATCCACCCAGGAATGTTCCGCAATCCGCGACGGAGCTCGTCCTTGGCTATCGCAACGCTATGACTTTCGTGCTTCGGCGAGCGGACGATCCCCACTTCGAGTGGAATCGCGAGCTTCTCGTCGGGATCCACGACCGGGTGTTGGCCGGGCGCGCCGAGGACGGCGCCGGCCGGCTGCGCGTCGGTGAGACGCGCGTCGCGAACCGGGATACCGGTGAGGTGGTCTTCGCTCCGCCGCAGGAAGAAGTCGCCGAGCTCGTCGACCGCCTCTGCGCGGAGTTCGTCGCGCTCGAGACGCATCCCGCGATCGCGGCAGCCTGGTTCCACGTAACGTTCGCCGCGATCCACCCCTTCCGCGACGGTAACGGTCGAACGGCGCGGGTCCTGTCGTCTCTCGTCATGTACCGAGGTGGATTCAGGACGCCGACCTTCACGTCACTCGAGGAGTGGTGGGGCCGGCATCCGGACGACTACTACCGGGCCTTTGCCTGCCTGGGTTCCCGCTTCGATCCGAGCGCCGACGTCACCCCGTTCATAAGCGCGCACCTGACCGCGCAGCTCCAACAGATCCGTGCGCTCGATCTGCGCGAGCGGACGCAACGCGGCTTGTGGATCATGCTCGAGAACGTGCTCGTCGACAGCGGTCTGCACGAGCGCATCACGAACGCGCTGTGGGAAGCGTTCTTCGGTCGGCCGGTGAGAGCGGGCTACTACCGCGGGCTTGTCGACGTCAGCGCCCCGACCGCGACCTCCGACCTGCGTGCTGCGACGGCCGCGGGACTGCTCGACGCCGTCGGCGAACGGCGCGGCCGCGTCTACCTGCCCGGCACGAGGCTGTTTCGCGTCCTGGCACGGGAGCTCGCGCTGAACGATCCCGTGGGACCGCCAGAGGCGGCGCGCGCGGCGATCATCACCGAGCTGAGCAGCAGGCTCCTGCGCCGCGGCTCCCAACAGACCCGGCTGTTCGACACGGCGGGCTGAGGCGCAAGCGCGCTCCGCCGCCGCGCGGCGTAGGGTCCGCTCCCGCATGGAGCAGCGGGTCGAGGTGACGCCGAAGTGGGCCTTCCGGATGCCGGTCCTGATCGGCGCGGACGCTGTTGCCCGGCGGCGGAACGGCGTGCTGTCGCGGTTGCTGCACGTCGGCGGTGAGCCGGTCGTCGTGCGGGCGGCGCAGACGGCTCGGGATCGGGTGCTGATCGGTGCGGAGGCGAGGACGCGCGAGGCGCGCGAGGGCGCCATCGAGCGGACGCGGTTCTGGCTGGGCGTCGACGACGACCTGACGGACTTCCACGACCGCTTCCGCGACGACCCGATCATCGGCCCGGTCGTCCGGTCGCAGCCGTGGCTGCGGGCGCCGCGGCGGCCCGAGCCGTTCGAGGCGCTCGCGTGGGCGATTACCGAGCAGCTGATCGACTTCCCGCGCGCGGCGGCGATCCAGCGGCGGATCGTGTTCCGCCTCGGCCGCCGGTGCGACCGGACCGGGCTGCGCGACCTGCCCTCGGCCGAGCGGCTCGGCCGTCAGGCGCCCGCGTTGCTCCAGTCGATGGATCTCAGCGCGGGCCGCTCGCTGGCGATGGTCAAGTGCGCGCGGGAAGTTGCCGGCGGCCGCGTCGACCTGCGAGCGCCCGACCACGAGGCCGGCTGGCGGCGCCTGCGCGCGATCCCCGGCATCGGCGCGTGGACGCTGGAGATCCTGGCGCTGCACGGGCAGGGCCGGCACGACAAGGTCCCCGCGGGCGACCTCAACCTCATCAAGCTCGTCGCGCGCCTGCGCAGCGGGAGTCCCCACGAGCGGGCGACCGAGGACGAGGTCCGCGAGTTCTTCGCGCCGTACGCGCCGTACGGCGGGCTCGCGGCGGTCTACGCCCTGCGCACGCCGGCGCTCATGGGCCCTCCGCGGCCTGCGGACCCTCGCCGGGGACGAACTCGTTGGTCAAGGCCCGTCGCGGGTCCTCTCGCCGCTTGAGCAGGTCGTTCTCGGCCATCCACCGGCCGTACGCCGCCCACTCGCCCTCGTCCATGTAGCCGAACGCGCGGTCGCGGTCCTCGGGGAAGAAGACGGGGAGGGTCGCGCGCACGCTGGCCTCCTGCAGACCGCGCTCGAGGTCGCGGTTCGCGCGCAGGAGCGGGTCGACGCCGGCGCGGATGTCCTCGCGCAGCGCCTCGTGGCCGCGGGCGAGCGCGAGCATGAACCGGCGGAGCATCGCGCCGCGGTGGCGGGCGTCGTCCTCGCGGGCGACGACGACGAGCTCGTCGTACGTCGGCACGCCCAGCTCCTCGACGCGCAGCACGTGCGGCTTGCGCTTGTCGCGGTCGAGCTGCACGCCCTCGTAGTTCCAGAAGGCGCCGAGCGTGGCGTCGACGCGCTTGGAGATCATCGCGGAGACGAGGTTGAAGCCGACGTTGACCTCCTCGACGTCCGCGGGGTCGACGCCCGCCTCGTCGAGGATCGCCTTCAGGTAGGCCGACTGGTACGGGATCCCGGCCGTCCCGACCTTCTTGCCCTGCAGCTGGGCGGGGTCGCGGATCGCCTTCTCGCCGAGCGAGATCAGCGACGTCAGCGGCTTCTGCACGATCGCGCCGATCGCGACGACCTTCAGCCCGCGGTCGCGCGCGAGAAGGACCTCCGGCTCGTAGGAGATCGCGAGGTCGGCGCGGCCCGCCGCGAGAAGACGCAGCGGCGCGGCGGGGTCGCTCGGCGTCTGTGGGCGGACGTCGAGCCCCGCCTCCTTGAACGCGCCCGACCCGATCGCGGCGTAGAGCCCCGCGTGGTCGGCGTTGGGGAAGAAGTCGAGGACGAGGTCGACCCGCTCGGTCCCCTGGGCGGGCGGCTCGGGGTCCTCGCGCTCGCCGCAGCCGGCGAGGACGGTCAGTGCCGCGACGGCGGCGAGCCACTTCCGCATCAGATCGATCCTCCGGGGGTTCGGTGGGCCCACGGCGCGATCCGCCGCTCGGCCAGGTGCAGGGCGAAGAACAGGGTGACGGCGAAGAGGGCGAGGATCGCGACCGCCGCCCACGCGCGGGCGATCTCGAGCTGGGGGAGCGACTGCAGGATGAGGTGGCCGAGGCCCTCGCTCGACCCCGCGTACTCCGCGAACACCGCGCCGATCACGGCGACGGCGACCGCGATCTTCGCGCCGCTCAGCGCCCCGGGAAGCGCCGCGGGCGCCTCGGCCCAGCGGAACGCCTGCCAGCGCGAGGCGTCGAGGGTGCGCATCAGCTTCAGCTCGTCGGGGTCGACGCGGCGGAGCGCGTCGAGAGTCGCGACGACGATCGGGAAGAACGTGACCAGCGCGACGATCGCGACCTTCGGCGCCAGCCCGAACCCCCACCAGACGACCAGCAGCGGCGCCACGATCACGATCGGCACCGCCTGCGACGCGACCAGCAAGGGGAAGATCGCCCCGCGCGCCGTGCGGCTGAAGTGCAGCGAGACCGCGAGCGCGAACGCCGCCACCGCCGAGACCGCGATCCCGAGCGCGACCTCCAGAGCGGTGACCCAGAAGTTGTCCCACAGCAGCGACCGGTCGTCGTAGGCCGCCTCGGCGATCTTCGTCGGGGCGGGGAGGATCAGCTCGTCGATGCCACCGCCGCGCGCGTAGAGCTCCCATGCCGCCACGAACATCACTCCCAGGATCGGGGCGAGGAGGCGGGTCACGGCGCCAGCGCCTCCAACGCGCGGGCGCGCAGCGCGACGACCTCGGGATCGGTCCCGGCACGGGGGCGGGGCGACTCGACGCGCAGCTCCGCGACGACCCTTCCCGGCCGGGGCGAGAGCACGACGACGCGGTCGGCGAGCACGAGCGCCTCCTCGACGTCGTGGGTCACGAGGATCACAGTCCTCGGCTCGCGGGCGAGCGCCCCCGCGAGCCAGCGCTGCATCTCCGCGCGCGTGATCGCGTCGAGCGAGGCGAATGGCTCGTCGAGGCAGAGCACGGGCTTCCCGGCGAGCAGCGTGCGCAGGAACGCGACGCGCTGGCGCATCCCGCCGCTCAGCTCGTACGGGCGAGCCCGCTCGAACCCGCCCAGCCCGAACTCCTCGAAGACCGGCGCGGCGGCGGCCCGCGCGGCGTCGCGCGACTCGCCGCGCACGCGCAGCGGCAGCGCGGCGTTGTCGAGCGCGCTCAGCCACGGCAGGAGCAGGTCGCGCTGCGGCATCAGCACGGCGGGGTCGCTGCGGACGGCGCCCGCCGTGGGCGCGATGAGCCCGCAGACGAGCTCGAGCAGCGTCGTCTTGCCGCAGCCGCTCGGCCCGACGACGGCGACGACCTCCTCCGGCCGCACGCTCAGCGTCAGCGCCTCGAGCGCGACGACGTCGCCGAAGCGCCGCGTCACGCCATCCAGCGCGACGGTGGGCGGCGCGGACGCGCGCGGTGCAGCCTCGGGTGTCGTGATCGCTCCCTCCGCGGGCATTACCCCACAGGTTCGAAGGGTCGGCGCCGGTCGTGGCGCCCTCTCAGCCGGCCGTCTCCCGCCAGCCCCCCTGGGTCGGTTCGCGAGTGATCGTACCGGGAAGGGTTCGACCCATGGATTTCACGATGATTCCGGTGACGGAGCGGATCGAGGTCGAGGGCAACAGCGACCACGAGGCGGTGGGGAAGTTCGCCGGCCGCGTGATCGCCGTCGCGTTCCAGGGCGGCGACCCCGTGGGCGACCCGGTCGGCGACCTGTCGGGCGGAGAGCCGAGCGCCGGCACCGCGGCGCCGGAGGGCCTCGGCGGGTGGGGCACGACGTACTTCCTCGTCGCCGACGGCGACCACCCGGCCCCGATCTGGGTGCCCAAGGACGACGTCGAGAAGACCAAGCTCGGCTGACCGCACCGCCAGATCCGGGCGGCAAGCGCGTTGCGGAGAGGCATGACCCCCCTTCGCATCATCCTCACGACCCTGGCCTTGGCCCTGGGCATGACCGCGCCGGCGAACGCGATCGTCGGCGGCAGCAACGCTTCGCCGGGCGAGTATCCGTTCGTCGCCCACATCACCATCGACCGGCTCTTCCAGTGCACGGGCACGCTCGTCACGCCGACGCACGTCGTGACCGCCGGGCACTGCTCGACGATCACCCCGACGGGCGTCACGGCCACGCCGATCGGGCAGCCCGGCCAGCTCGTGGAGCTGAGCATCGGCGCCTACGAGACGCCGCAGCCCTATCTCGACGCCGGCTACAACGGCGAGTCGGACGGCGAGGAGCACGTCGCCAAGAAGGTCACGGTGAACCCCGGCTACCTGGGCATCAACAGCGTCAGCCATGACGTCGCCGTCATCGAGCTCGACCGCCCGTCGGCCAAGACGCCGATCAAGATCGCGTCCGCCGGCGAGCGCTCGCTGTGGAGCGCCGGCACGCTCGCGACGATCGTCGGCTTCGGCGTGACCGAGTCCGGCGGCGACAGCCCCAAGTTCCTCCAGGAGGCCCGTGTGCCGATCGTCGAGGACGCCGTGGCCGCCGAGGCGTACCCGTACCTGATCGACGGCGTCGACGCGCTCTTCGGCGGCTTCGAGTCGCAGACGCAGGTCGCCGCGGGCTACCCGCAGGGCGGCGTCGACACCTGCCAGGGCGATTCCGGCGGCCCGCTGCTGGTCTCGTCGAGCAGCGGCTGGCGGCTCGTCGGCGACACGAGCTACGGCGCCGGCTGCGCCGAGCCGGGCTACCCCGGCGTGTACGGCCGCGTCGCGGACACCACCCTGAGGACGTGGCTCGCGACGGCCGCGCCGGGCTCGGTGGCCGGGACCACGTCGGGCGCCACGGCGACCAGCACGAAGAGCAAGACGACCACGACCACGTCGAGCGACTCGACGTCGGTCGCGCGCAGCCTGAAGTAGACCGTCGGGTGCGGGCCGGGGCGGCGCGCCCCGGCCCGCGCTCAGCTTCGCGCGAGCGCGGCCAGCTGCGCGAAGAGCGACTGCGCCGTGGCCGCGTCGAGGTGCCGGACCGCGGCGCGGCGCCCCGAGCCGAGCGCGACCCCGACGGTCGCGAGCCGCGCGCGGCGCTGGAACGCCGACGTGCGCGCGAACAGCTCCGGGAGCCGCCGCGCGTCCGCGATCAGCGTCGTGCGCTGCAGGCCGCGTTCGCGCAGCACCAGCCGCGCGGCGTCCAGCCGCCACCCCGCGCTGCGGAACGCCGCGACGGCGAACGCGGCGGCGAGGACCGGCGCCGCGAGCGCCGCCAGCGCCGGCGTCCCGAAGAGCGGAACGAGCACGATCGGCACGACCGCCGCGACCGCGACCGGCGGGACGACGTAGCGGCGCAGCGCGCGCGGGGGTGGGGCCGCCAAGGAGGGGGTCGACGCGGCCAGCTCCGGCAGCAGGCGGCGCACCACCTCCTCGACGTTCCTCCGCCGGACGAGCGGGAGGAGCGCCTGGGCCGTCGCCGGTTCCTTCGCGTAGCCGGCGCTCTCGAGCCGCACCTGCGCGAGGCCGAACGGCTCGCGCAGCGGCGACTCGACGATCCGGATCGCGGCGACGCGGGCGATGGGGACCGAGGCCTCGCGGCGCTCGACGATCCCGCGGCTGATCCGCAGGCGATCCCCCTCGCGCACGACGCGGAAGCCCGCGAACGCGACGATCGTCCCCAGCACCGAGAGGATCCACGCCGCCGCGAGGACCGCGGCCGCCGCGAGCAGCGCCTCGCGCGGCGTGTCGGGGAGTCAGCTGCTGGGCGTCCTCGGCGCCGAGCACGTCGTCGAGCGCCTGCGACGCGCCCGCCACGACCGGGACGAGCACCCCGAGCGAGCCGGACGTCAGCGCGGCGACGAGCAGCCGGCCGAAGCCGAGCCGCCACGCCGGAGCGTCTGCGGCCTGCTCCGGCACAGCGGCGACCGCCGCGCCCCGCTCGCGCACGAAGTCCCGCAGCTCCTCGGCGACCTCGGGCGCGACCGCCTTCAGCACGATCTCCCCGCGCGCGCCGCCGCCGGCCGTCTGCACGTGCAGCTCCACCGCGCCGAGCAGCCGCTGGACCGGCCCGCGCACGGTGTCGATCGCCTGCACCCGGTGGAACGGCACCGACGTCTCCTGGACGCGGAACATCCCGGTGCGGTGGTGGATCGCGCCGTCGTCGACCCACCACTCCGTGTACGACCACGTCGCGAGCGCGGCGATCAGCGCGAAGACCAGTCCGACGATCCCGAGGACGACGATGCTCGTCAGGTTGCCGCGACCGACCACGACGACGACCAGGAACGGCAGCGCGACCTGGCGGAGCTGCGAGAGGCCCTCGGCGAGGACCGCCGCGGGGTGCAGCCGCCGGTGCTCAGGTGTCATCGCGCGTCCGCGCCAGCGCGGCCACCCGCGCCCGCACGGTGTCCGCCTCGCCGCGCCGCAGTGCCGGGATCTCGACGCCCCCGGCCGCCGTGTGGAACGTCACCGTCGCGAGCCCGAACGAGCCCTGCAGCGGCCCCGCCTCGGTGTCGACGTGCTGCACCCGCCGGATCGGGATCAGCGTGCGCCGCTGCACGAACGCGCCGTGCAGGAGGTCGATCTCCTCGTCGCGGATCTCGTAGCGCCAGCGCCGCCACCGCAGCGGCGGGACGACCACCGCGGCCACGACGAAGAGCACCGCCGCGACGAGCAGCGGCGCGGCCGCCCAGAAGCCGTCG
Source organism: Solirubrobacteraceae bacterium (assembly GCA_036389485.1). Taxonomy (GTDB): domain Bacteria; phylum Actinomycetota; class Thermoleophilia; order Solirubrobacterales; family Solirubrobacteraceae; genus CADCVT01. The sequence continues at coordinate 66,198 of DASVPR010000009.1, read as the reverse complement.
ACGTCCGCGTCGCGGAGCATCCCCCGCACGATGAGCGCGACGATGAGCGCGCCGAGGCCCTGCGCCGCCCCCCGCGCGTGCCAGTAGGCGCGGGCGTCGCGCGGCAGGCGCTGGGTCGGCTCGTCCACTACGGGGCGTGGACGGGCCGCGTCAGCGCCTTGACGAAGTCCTCGAGCTGCTGGGTCGTCCAGCACTCGAACGCCTCGCAGAACTCCTCGTACGCGGAGATCACGGAGTCGCCGTAGTTCCAGTACAGCCGCGGCTCGGGGTTCAGCCAGAACGTCCGGCCGGCACGCGCCGCGATCTGCGCGAACGTGTCCGCCCGCGGGTCGCGGCCGTTCGTGCGCGCGTCGCCGAGGACGATGATCGTCGCGCGCGGGTGCAGCTCGTCCTCGACCAGCGCGCGGAACTCCGACCACACGCGGCCGTAGTCGGTGTAGCCCGAGATGTCGGCGACGCCCGCGTCGCGCCCGATCGCCTCGCTGACCGCCTTGAAGTCGCGCTCCCGCGCGAAGACGTCGGTCACCTCGCTGACCCGCTCGATGAAGACGAACGACCGCATCTTGCGGAACGCGTCGTGCAGCGCATGGAGCACGGAGAGGAAGAAGACGGATGCGCTCGTCACCGACGTCGACACGTCGCAGAGGACGAAGATCTCGGGCCGCCGCGGGCGGATCGGCTTCTCCTTGACCACGACCGGCACGCCGCCGGTCTCCAGCGACGCGCGCATCGTGCGGCGCACGTCGACGTGCATCCGCCGCTTGCGCCCGCGGTGCTCCTGGCCCTGGGTCTTCAGCCGCCGCTTCAGCTGCGCGACGACGCGGTGGACGGAGGCGAGGTCCTGCAGCGGGCCGGTCGGCAGAGCGCGGTCCAGCTCGTTGAGCGGCCGCTTGGGCGGCAGCGCCTCCTGACGCTCGATCTGCGCGCGCTCGAGCTCGCGGCGCAGCAGCTGCTCGAACCGGCGCAGCTGGTCGCGCGGGACGCCCTCGCGCCGCGGGTCGTCCACCGGCAGGTCCGGCTGCGGCTCGGTACGCAGGCCGAGCGCGCGGCGGATGCGCTGCACGTCGACGCCGATCACCCCGGACCCTTCGCCCTGGCGGCCGAACGCGGCGATCGCGAGGCGGGCGAGGTCGCGCATCTGGCCCTCGCTGCCGTCGCGCAGCGCAGCGGCGATCTGCCGGCGCAGCGTCTCCAGGTCGACGCCGCCGGCGGCGTCGCCGAGCTGCTGCCCCGCGTTCGCGTCGTCCTGCTCGCGGACGTCGGCGTCGAGCGCGGCCGCCTCCGCCGCGCGGAAGAAGAACCGCTCGAAGACGAGCTCGAACACGCGCCGGTCCTCGGGCGACTTCGCGAGCGTCGCGGCGAGCGCCTCGCGGAACACGTCCGGGTCGGTCCACCCGACCTCGTCGAGCGCGGCGAACGCGTCGAGCAGCGCGCTCGTGCCGACCTGCATCCCCTCGGCGCGCAGCTCCTCGCCGAGCTCGATGACCCTCCCCGCGAACCCCCCGTGAGCGGGGGTCACTAGGCACCGAGCGGGCTCTGGAGCTTCACGCCGACGCGCTCGGCGACCAGGTCCAGGTCGGTGCGGTGCTTCACGATGACCGACATCGTGTCGCGGAACATCTGCTCGTCGAGGTCCTCCGCGCCGAGCAGCAGCAGCGCGCGCGCCCAGTCGATCGACTCCGCGATCGACGGCGGCTTCTTGAGGTCGAGCTCGCGGACCATCCCGATCACCTCGACGAGCTTGCGCGCGACCGCCTCGTCCAGCTCGGGGACGTGGAGGCGGACGATCTCCAGCTCGTGCTCGAGGTCGGGGTAGTCGAGCCAGAGGTACAGGCAGCGCCGCTTCAGCGCCTCGGTCAGCTCGCGGGTGTTGTTGGAGGTGAGGAGGACGACGGGATGCGTCGTGGCCTCGATCCGCCCCAGCTCGGGGATCGAGATCTGGAAGTCGGAGAGGACCTCCAGGAGCATCGCCTCGAACTCCTGGTCGGTCTTGTCGATCTCGTCGATCAGCAGCACGACGGGATCCCGCGACGAGATGGCGGTCATCAGCGGGCGCTCGAGCAGGAACTCGCTGCCGAAGATGTCGTCCTGGACCTCCTGCCAGCCGGTGCCCTCCGCCTCGGCCTGGATGCGCAGCAGCTGCTTGCGGTAGTTCCACTCGTACAGCGCCTTGGCCTCGTCGAGGCCCTCGTAGCACTGCAGGCGGACCAGCTCGCGGCGGAGGTACCGCGACAGCGCCTTGGCCAGCTCCGTCTTGCCGACGCCCGCCGGGCCCTCGACCAGCACCGGCTTGCCGAGCTTGGTCGCCAGGAAGCCGACGAGGGCCGCGGAACCGCTCGGCAGGTAGCCGACGGAGCGCAGTCCGGTCTCGACGTCGGCGACGGTGGTGGGGCCCGACATGGGCGACTGATGATAGGACGGGTGCTCGCATGGTCCTCGCCGCCGACACGATCCCCGCCGCGCCCGTCCTCGTCTTCATGGGCCTCGGGGTGCTGATCACGATCTTCGGGCACGCGTCGAAGTCGCGGACGCTCATCGTCACCGGCCTCGTGATCCTCTTCATGGCCACCGCGGGCATGGTCATCGGCGCCTACGTCGCGTACGAGCGCGGCGAGACCGACATCCGCGAGGAGCACGACCCGAAGGATCCGCGCTTCTAACGCAGGCGCGGAAGTCGGCGCAGGCAGCGCTTCACGTCCCCGAGGCCGTTCGCGGTGGCGGCGAGCATCGGCGGCCCCCGGCGTTGGGTGCGGATCACGTGCAGCTCCCGGTCGCGGCGGACGATGCCGACCCACGGATGCCAATCCGCCTTGTCGACGGCGCAGGCGAGGTCTACCCGGCGGCGATCCACCTCGGCCGCGCCGAGCACGCGGAGCGCGTCCGTGAAGACGAGCAGCGTGTGCGCGGCATCCGGGCCGTCGGTCGGGAGCAGCTCGAGCCCGCTGCGATCGTGCATCGCGCGCTCGATCGTCGCCGGCTTGCTGAGCGGCTTGAAGACGTAGAGCTGGGTCCAGCCGCCGTCGGCTACGGCATCGAACGCGACGAGGCCGTCGTCCGAGTCCTCGAAGGCAGTGCCCAGGGCCTCGCGGACCGCGGCCGGGACGTCCTCGTCAGGGTCCTCGATGGAGCGGGCCGCCTCGAGCGTCGCGGCCGCGACCAGGAGGGCAAGGACCACCACGAGCCCGCCGCGCGCGCAGAGGATGCCGAGGTGACGGAGGCGCGGGAGCCGCTCCGCCACCGCCCGCTCACTCCTCGTTCAGCTCGATGCCGGAGTTCTCGAGGGCCGCGCGCGTGGCGTCGTCGAAACCCCGGCGCCCTAGTTCGTTGTCGGTGACCGCGAACTGCGGGCCCAGCGACTCGTTGGAGGGACCGAACATCTCCCCCCGCTCGTAGTCCGCCTGCTCCAGGATGAGCGTGCGGCTGCCGCTCTCGCGACGCTCGATCCGGACGTGCTCGGGCTGGGGCGTCACGCGGATCGCAGCGATCTCGTCGCTCGTCGCCGGGCGTTCGGTGCCGTCGGCCCTGACCACGACGACCGGCTCCACCAGCCAATTCGCCTCGTTCTCGGCCGGGTCCGCCTCTGGCCCGCCCGAGGGCTTCTCGGCGCGTGACCGGCGAGTGATGCGAAGAGGGTTGGTTGCCATGCGCCGATCTCCGAGTCTAGGACGGGTCGTCGTCGCGCAAGTCGCGCGACTTGTATCGCATCAACGGCAAGAAGTTGGCGAAGCTGACGACGGCCAGCGCCACCGCGGACAAAATGCTGAGGGCGGTCCACCAATACTTGAGATCCTCCGGCTGGACATGGGCCACGAGCAGGGCGCCGCACGCGAGCGCGCACAGGCCCGCCACGAGCAGCATGAGGCGTACGCCCACGAGCATTGAGGACGCCAGCGCATGTTCGCCCGAGCGCGAGAGGTAGGCGGCGAGGAGACCCGGCACCACGAGAAGCACGGTCGCGGAGGCCTCGACCTCGCTCGAGACCTCCGTGAGGCGCTCCCGGCCCGCGAACAGCAGGCCGGTGGTGAGTAGGGCCGTCATCAGGGCGGACCGTAAGAACCCGACGCGCAGCGTCCGCATGAAGAAGACCGCCGACGGCGAGGCCGACCATCCCAGCCCGGAGGCGAACACGTGCGCGCGGCCTGCGCCGCCGTCGTCCTCGTACGCGCTGTCGCTGGACTGGCCGGGTCCGGGATCCAGGCGCGCCCGGGTGAACTCGAGCCCCGGCGGCGGCAGCAGCTCACAGTGGTAGCTCTGGGTCTTCGTCGCCGACGGTGTGACAAGCGTGAGCTTGAACGGGAACCATCCGAGGCGGACGGCGAGCCACCGCAACGGGTGCGGGTCGACGTGGTGGATGCGATGCTCGTAGGAGTACTTCACGATGCGCCGTTCGCCGGGCTCGAGGGCGTCCAGGTCGACCAGCAGGATGAAGTCACGCGCCAACGAGCGCATGAGTCCCGGAAAGTAGTCGTGGCTCATGAGCTTCTGGCGGTCGTGTCTCGCAACCTTCTCGGGATCCGGCGGTTTTCCTTTCCTCACCCGCGGATCGAACGTGCTCGTCTCCTCCTTCAGCGAGTGCTCGATCGCGCGCCGCGCTGCGCGCGCGGCGTCCCGATCCGCGCCTGCGACCGCGCGAAGCTGCGCGGCAACGTCCTCGTGCGGTTCGCCCTCCAACACCCCGCGTGCGTGGGCCAGCAGCGCCGCCTGCGCGATCGGCACGTCCTCTTCCGTCGTGAGGACGGGCACCGCGCGGCCGTCCTCGTCGCGCACGTCGAGGTTGCGCAGCACCCGCTTGTCGAGCAGCGACAGCGGCAGCGCGGGAAGCTGCCCTGCGGTCTTGACGCCTCGCCCCGTCGGCGGGACGCGCTCCGGCACGGTGAAATCGACGCTCACGTGCCGGCGGACGTTCCCGAGGTCGGTGAGCTCTGCTGTCTCGACGCGTCGGTGCACCCAACTAGGGTTCGTCAGCAGCCACTGGATGATCACCCCGGCCGCGGCGTGTCGTGAGTCAGCGCCGGCGCCTCCACCCTGACGCGCTTCGTCGGGCATCGGCGAAGCCTATCCATTGCTGGCGGATTGCTGCGTGCTGTTGGCCTGCCGCACGTTCAGCGCGTGCGCTTGACGAGGCGCGCGTGGCGCTCCGCGGCCGCACGCCGCTGGGCCGCGCAGCGCTTGCGCGGGGTGCCGCGCTTGACGCAGCGGCGGTAGGCGACGCGCCGGCGCTCCGCGTACTGGCAGCGCTTCGTCGCGCGGCGGCGGGCGGTGAGGCCGCGCTTGCGGTCGGCGCGCGCCAGGCAGCGCTGGAACGCGGTCGAGCCGCGGGGCTGCTGCTGCGACGAGGGGCCCGTCGTCGAGCCGCCGCCGCCACCGCCGCCGCCCGCCGAGCCGCCGCCCGTGGAGCCGCCGCCGGAGCCGCCGCCGCCGGTCGTGTCGCCGCCGGTGGAGCCCCCGCCGCCGGAGCCGCCCCCACCGCTCGGGGCCGGAGCCTGCGGCACGCGCGCCTTGATCCAGTCGTACAGCAGCGTGTCGCCGACGCGCGCGTAGACGCCGTAGGAGTTCGGGTAGCCGCAGCCGAACCCGCGCGAGACGACGCCCGCCTGCACGAGCGTCCCGGACGCGTCGGGGACGACGAGCGGGCCGCCGGAGTCGCCCTGGCAGGTGTCCTTGCCGCCGCTGGTCTCGCCGGCGCACACGTCGTACTCGGCGTAGAAGTCGCCGCGGACCGGGTCGTCGAAGGGGTAGGCCGCGTCGCAGTCCTCGTCGGCGACCATCGGCACCTGGACCTCCTGCAGCTCGTTCTGGTACCCGAGCCCCGGGTCCATGTAGAGGAACGTGCCCCAGCCGGTCACCGTCGCCTGCTTGCCGGGCGCCCACAGGGGCTTCTCACTTGCCGGGTTCGCGATCCGGACGGGCGTGCCCTTCGTCGAGGACTTGACGAGCGTGACCAGCGAGATGTCCCCCTTGGACGAGCTGTCGTACGCCGGGAAGACCTCGATCGACTTCGCGGCGATCCGCTCGCCGCCCCGGTCCTCGAGGTCGTGGGTGCCGAGGAGGACGCGGACCGTCGACGGCGGGACCTGCTCGAAGTCGAGGTCGCCGTCGCGGTCGTCGTAGACGCAGTGCGCCGCGGTCAGGACCTTGTCGGGCGCGACCAGGCTCGCGCCGCAGACCTGCGTGAAGTCCGTCTCGCCCGCGTACTGGTACTCGAACGCGGCCATGTAGGGGTACGCCTGGGTCGCCGGGCCGCCGCCGACGACGGCGGAGGCGGAGCCCGTCAGGCCCAGGAAGGCGCACAGCACGGCGAAGCAGAGGCGGCGCATACTTCGTGGAAGGTACCCACGAAAGGCTCCCCGCATGGCCACCACGACCGTCTCGAGCTTCGCGAAGGCGCTGGCGCTCGGCGAGATCCACGAGGACCTCGTCTTCCCGTACCCCATCCCGCGCGGCGACGAGGCGGACAAGGTGCGCCGCCTCATCGAGGGCTTCCGCTCCTACGTGGCGGACAACCTCGACTCACAGCGGATCGACGAGTCGGGCGAGATCCCCGACCGGGTCTACCGGGACCTCGGCGAGCTGGGGCTGATGGGGCTCTACGTGCCGGAGGAGTACGGCGGGCAGGGGCTGTCGCAGACCGGGTACGCGCGCGTCTTCGAGGCGATCGGCCAGTTCGACGGGTCGCTGACGATCGGCATGGGCGTGCACCAGTCGATCGGGTTCAAGGGCATCGCGATGTTCGGGAGCGACGAGCAGAAGGAGCGGTTCCTCCCCGACCTCGCCGCGGGCCGCAAGCTCGCCGGCTTCGCGCTCACCGAGCCGCGCGCGGGGTCGGACGCCTACAACATCGAGTCCCGCGCGGTCCGCCAGCCCGATGGGTCGTGGGTGCTCAACGGCGAGAAGCGCTGGATCGGCAACGGCTGCCGCGGCGACGTCCTGACCGCGTTCGCGCGCGCCGAGGTCGACGGCGAGGACCGGCACATCGCGCTGCTGCTCGAGAAGGGGATGGAGGGCCTCGACCAGAGCGGCCCGCGCTACAGGACGCTCGGCCTGCACGGCAACCACCTCTGCCCCGTGCGGTTCAACGACGTCCGCGTGCCGCCGGAGAACGTGCTGGGCGACCCGGGCGACGGCTTCAGGATCGCGATGTCGATCCTGACGAACGGCCGGATCGGGCTCGGCACGGGCTCGGTCGGCCTGGCGAAGCGGCTGCTCGACCTCGCGATCGGCCACGTCTCCGAGCGCCGGCAGTTCGGCAAGCCGCTCGCCGACTTCGACCTCGTCGAGGACAAGATCGCGTGGATGGTCACCTACCTCTTCGGGCTGGAGTCGATGTCGTACCTGACGACCGGGCTGATCGACAACGGGATCGAGGACTACTCGGTCGAGTCGGCGATGGCGAAGGTCGCCGGGACGGAGTTCGTCTGGTACCAGGCCAACCGCGCGTTCCAGCTCGCGGGCGGCGAGGCGTACATGCACGGGTCGACGTACGAGCGGATCCTGCGCGACATCCGGATCTTCCCGATCTTCGAGGGCGCCAACGACGTGCTGCGCTCGTACGTCGCGCTGACGTCGCTGAAGCCGCTGGGGGAGCAGCTCTCCGGCCTCGGGGAGCTGGGGCTGAGCGACCCGATCGGGTCGCTGGGGACGCTCGCGGAGTACGCCTTCGACCGCGTGCGGCGCGAGGTGCGGCCGGACTCGATCTCCCGCGCCCACGAGACGCTGTCGGGCCTGGCGCGGCCGGTGGGCGACCAGGTCAAGCGCTTCCGCGACAGCGGCGAGTCGCTGCTGCGAAGGCACGGCAAGGGGATCGTGGACCAGGGGCTCGCGCACAAGCGCCTGGCCGACGCGCTCGCCGACATCTACTCGCAGATCGCGGTCCTCTCGCGGGTCACGGCGATCTTCGAGGAGCAGGGGGTCGAGGCGTCGGGGCAGGAGCGGTTCATCGCCGAGACGTTCTGCCGGCGCGCGGAGAGGCGGGTCAACGCGCAGCTCGACCAGCTCGAGCGCAACGACGACGACCGGATGCACTCGATCGCGCGGCTGGCGTACAAGCGCGGCGCCTACGGCTACGCGCTGTTCGAGGACTGACTGCCGCCGGTCGCGGGAGTAGCGTGCGCGGCATGAACCGCAAGCTCGACACCGCCGGCGTCTTCGAGCGCCTCTTCGAGACCTACCAGGCGCAGTTCACGCTGCTCGTCCCGGCGGCGCTGATCGTGTTCCTGCCCGTCGCGTTGATCAACGGCGCCCTCGCGGCCGGCGGCGGGGTCGCGCTCGCCCTGCTCGGCGCGGTGGTCGGGCTCGTCGCGAACTACTGGCTGCAGGGGATGGTCATCGAGGCGGTGCGGGACATCCAGGACGGCCGGCGGGACTTCACGATCGGCGGCCTCTTCCAGTCGGTCATGCCCGTGCTCCTGCCGTTGATCGGGATCGGCGTGCTCGCCGGGCTCGGGATCGTGATCGGCCTCCTCGTCTTCATCGTCCCCGGCCTGATCCTCCTGACGTGGTGGTCGGTGGTGGGGCCGGTCGTCGTGATCGAGCGCCGCGGCATGGACGCCTTCAGCCGCTCACGCGAGCTCGTGCGCGGCAACGGCTGGCAGGTCTTCGGCGTCATCGTCGTCGTGGTCGTCATCCAGATCGTCGCCAACGCGTTTTTGAGCGCGATCTTCGGCCGCGGCTTCCTCGGCGGCTCGATCGCGCAGCTGGTGTCGGGGGCCCTGATCGCGCCGATCGGCGCGATCGCGGCGGCGCTCGTGTACCTCGAGCTGCGGCAGATCAAGGAGGGCGACGCCCCGCACGCCGGCGGCGACCTGTCGGCCGCGCCGGAGTCGCCCTTCGGCGGCCCCGCGGAGCCGGCGCAGCCGAGCCCCTTCGGCGACGCGCCCGATCCGCCGCGGACGCCGCCGCCGCCTCCAGGCGGCTAGTCGGGCGCGCGGCGCGGGATCTCGCCCGGCCGCAGAGGCTCGTCCGTCGCGGCGTCCTGGTCGAAGACGCCCGGCCGGAGCGGCGGGGGTGTGGGGCGCGGAGGGTCGGGCTCGGGCGCGGCGCGCTCGCGAGGCTCCGGGGCGGGCTCCTCCTGCGGCGCGGCGTCTTCCAGCGTGAGCTGCGCCGGCTCGGGCGCCGGGCGTCGGCGGCGCGGGGCGACCTGCGTCGCCTCGGTGCGGGCGCCGAGGTCGGCGGGCTCCTCTCCGGCGCGGACGAGGGGCGGCTCCGGGCGGCCGGCGGCGCGGATCTTCCAGCCGGTCGCGGCGAGGAACGCCGCGGCGAGGAACGCGAAGAAGAACCCCCAGGTGATCCCGTCGGAGACCGCGCGCTCGATGTCCGGCCGGTCGAAGACGCGCCAGAGCAGCAGGAGGGACGCCCAGAGCCCCGCGGCGAAGATCACGGTCCCGTCGCCGCCGGGGAGGTGGAACGCGCGCCGCTCCCCGCGCGCGAAGAGGAGCAGGAACACGCCGAGGCAGACGAGGAGGATCGCCGCCTCGACGAACGAGAAGACGCCGAACGCGCTGAAGTTGGGCGTCGTCGTCTTCGGCCCCGGCTCGACGACCGTCGCCTGGTACCAGGGGAGGAAGAGCGTGACGAGCAGCGCGAGCGCGGCGAGCCCCGCGAGGCGCTGGTCGCCGTCCAGCCCGCGCCAGGCCCCCTGCAGCCGGCCGAGCATCGCTACTCCCCGAGCCCCTCCAGGCGGCGCTCGACCAGCTCGCGCACGCGCGGGTCGACCTCGGGGTCGCGGGCCACCTCGCGCGCCTCGTGCAGCGCGGCGACCGCGCGGCGCCGGCGGTCGTCCTGATCGCCTTCGTTCTTGAGCACGTTGTCGGCCCGGAGGAGGAGCGTCCGGATGCGGTCGGCGGGGGCGGAGGCGCTCACGCGGGGGCCGTGGCGGCGAAGTCGTCGGGTGATCCGGTCAGGATCCAGGTTCTCATGCGGCGCCGATCCTACTCGTGCCCGGGGAACTGATCCGGGAGCAGGCCGCGGCCCTCGACGCCGAGGACCCACTCGCCGGCTTCCGCGGCCGGTTCGTCGTCGACGACGCCGGGCCGCTCTACTGCGCCGGCGCGACGCTCGGCCGGCTCGCGCACGCGGCGGCGGAGGCGGTCGCCGCCGAGGTCGACGCCTGGGGCACCCGCCTCGCGAACGGGCTCGGCGGGTGGAGCGAGGCGCCGCGCCACGCCGGCGACGTCCTCGGCAAGCACGTCCTCGGCGCCCGCCCCGGCGAGGTCGTGGTCGCCGGCACCGTCGCGACCAACCTCGGCGCGCTCGCGGAGGCCGTGCTGGCCCGCGCGGCCGGGCCGATCGCCGCGCTCTCCGGCGACGCCGCCGCCGACCGCTCCGTCCTGCAGCCGATCGCCGCCCGCCACGGCATCGACCTGCGGCTCGTGTCCCGCGCCCAGCTGCCGCACGCCTCCCGCGACGCGCGCCTCGTGATCCTCTCCCACGTCGACCCGCGCAGCAGCGAGATCGCCGAGATGGAGGCGCTGCGCCCGCCGAACGGGCTCGTGCTGTGGGACCTCAGCCACTCGGCCGGCGCCGTCGAGCTCGATCTGCACGCGAGCAACGCCGACCTCGCCGTCGGCCGCACCGACACGTACCTGGGCGGCGGGCCCGGCGCGCCGGCCTACCGGTACGTCCGGGCCGAGCACGCCGAGGCGCTCGGCATCAGGGAGGCCGAGCCGCGCACGCTGCCGCCGGTCCTCTCCCTCGCCGCCGCCGAGGCCGCGATCGGGATCGTCGCGCAGGCCGGCATGCCCGTGATCGCCCCGAAGACGCGCGCGCTGACCGAGCTGTTCGTGCACCTCCACGACCAGTGGCTCGCGCCGTCGGGGTTCGTCCTCGCCTCGCCCCGCGGCGCGCGCGCCCGCGGCGGCCACGTCGCGCTGCGCCACCCGGAGGCCGCGAGCATCGTCTTCGCGCTGGCGCGCGAGGGCGTCGTCGCCGACCACCTCCAGCCCGACCTGATCCGCTTCGCGTTCCCCGCGCTCTACACGCGCTTCGTCGACGTCGTGGACGTCGCGCAGCGCACGCGAGACGCGGTCAGCTGATCGGGATGTCCTCGACCGGCCGGTCGTCGCCGCGCGGCCCGCTCTCGACCCGCTCGATCCACCAGTCGAGCACCGCCCGCACGAAGATCAGCAGCTGACGGATCAGCTCCGCCAGCTGCGCGCGCAGCTCGGGCGGGACGACGTCGCGCAGCATCGCGACGATCCGGACGAGCGCCTCGAGCTCGGCGTTGGCGTCGTCGGCGCGGCCGGGGACGTCCCAGCCCGCGGGCGGCACGCGCGAGCCGGCCGCCGCCTCCTCGGCCAGCCTCTGCGCCGCCTCCTGCGTCGCCCGCAGGCGCTCGCGCAGGGCGTCGAGCGCCTCAGGCGGGGTCCGCGACTGCCTCGACTGGGGCATCGAACGAGATCACCAGGACTTCACCGTCGTCGAACCGGGCACCCGACGGGCGGTACCCGCTGAGCGCGGGCGGAAGCAGGATCGTGCGCTTGTGGGCGCCGACGCGGACCACCAGCTCTTCGCCCACCTTCTTCAGCTGCAGCTCGCCCTTCTCCGCGAACGGCAGCGGCAGGCGCAGCGACGCCCCGTCCCGCCCGACGACGAGCCCATGCGCGAACGCGCTGTGCAGCACGTCGCCCGCGTCGCGCCCGTCGAACAGCGCCGCCCCGAGCTGGTCGAGCATCTCCGCCCCGCGCACCTCGCGGTCGAAGTAGGGCGCCCGGAGCACCGGGACCGGCGCGAACGCCGCCTCGACCTCTTCCAGCGCGCGCGCCTGCGCCTCGCGCCACGCGGCGAAGTACGACCCGACCTCCTCCGGGAAGACGCGGTTGACGACGACCGCGTCGGTCAAAAAGCCGTAGAGGTTGAGGTACGTGAACGTGCGGCGCGCCTCGTCGATGACCATCCGGTCCGGGTTCATCACGAGCCGCAGCGACACCCGCTCGCGGTCGCGGAGGATCTCGTGCATCGCGATGAGCGACTCGACGAACCGCTGCACGTCGCCGAGGACCTCGTCGCCGGGCAGCTGCACGTCGAGCACCGCGCGGGCGAACGGCCGCGCCGCGTCGAGGATCCGCCCCTGCTGCGGGAACACCTTCTCCAGCCACCACCGCGCGACGTCCGGGAACGAGAGCAGCCGCAGCGTCTCGCCCGTCGGCGCGCAGTCGACGACGACGACGTCGTACTCGTCGCTCTCGTGGTGCGCGCGCAGGGCGAGCAGGCTGAACAGCTCGTCCGCGCCCGGCGGCACCGTCAGCTCTTCGGCGCTGATCCGGTCCACGCCGCGCTCGACCAGCATGTCGCCCATCCAGTCCTGGACCGACGCCCAGTTGCGCTCCATCTCCTCCTGGGCGGAGACCTGCTGCGCCCACAGGCGATCGCCGGCCGGCGTCGGCTCGGAGCCGACGCGCTGCTCGAGCGCGTCGGAGAGGGAGTGCGCGGGATCGGTCGACAGCACGATCGTCCGCGCGCCGGCGGCCGCGCACCGACGGGCCGTCGCCGTGGCGACCGAGGTCTTCCCGACGCCGCCCTTGCCCGTGTACAGGATCGTCCGGGAGGCCATCCAGCTGCGCGAGTGTACGCTGGGCGGCCATGCGCCGCTGGCCTCTGCTCCTGCTCGCCCTGCTCCTGCTCGTCCCCGGCGTCGCCGCCTGCGGAGGCGACGACGACGTCGACGTGGACAAGGTCCTGCAGGAGACGTTCGGCGCCGACAAGGACATCAAGAGCGGCCGGCTGGACCTCGACCTGCGCCTCGACGCCCGCGGGCTGGCCTCGCTCCAGGGCCCGGTCCGGGTGCGGCTCGCCGGCCCGTTCGCGTCCTCGGGCGCCGACCAGCTGCCGCGCTTCGCCCTGGAGGCGACGCTCGACGCCGGCGGGCAGAGCATCCGCGCGGGGGCCACGGCCACCGAGGACAAGGGCTTCCTCAGCTTCCAGGGCCAGTCGTACGTGCTCTCGGACGAGCTGTTCAAGCAGTTCAGGGACGGCTACGCCGAGGAGGCGAAGAAGAGCCAGGGCGACGACAAGGGCATCAGCTTCAAGACGCTGGGCATCGACCCGCGCCGCTGGCTGACCGACCCGCAGTACGAGGGCAAGGAGGACGTCGGGGGCGCCGAGTCGCTGCACATCCGCTCCGGCATCGACGTGCCGCGGCTGCTGGAGGACGTCAACCGCATCCTCGGCCGCGCGGAGAACATCGAGGGCGCGGCGGAGCAGGCGCGCGAGCTGACCGCGGAGGAGCGCAAACAGATCAGCGACGCGATCAAGGACGCGAAGCTGGACCTGTGGACGGGCGAGGACGACAAGATCCTGCGCCGGCTGGTGGTCGAGCTCGAGTTCGACGTCCCCGAGCAGGCCCGGCAACAGGCGAACGGGCTGACCGGCGGCACGCTGCGCTTCCAGCTCGGGCTCGGCGGCATCAACGAGGACGTGCGCATCGAGGCGCCCGCGAACGCCAAGCCGTTCGAGGACCTGCTCGCGACGCTCGGCGGCGCGACGCAGAGCGGCGAGAGCAGCGACTCGGGGGCGCCGCCGACCGGCGAGCCCGGCTCGCCGTACGAGAAGTGCGTCCAGGAGGCGGGGGCGGACATCTCCAAGCTGCAGGAGTGCGCCGGCCTCTCCCAGAGCGGCTGATGCCGGCGCCCACCCAGACGGCCCTCGGGACGTGGAGCGGCGGCCGGTTCATGCACTTCGGCGTGCCGCTCGACGACGATCGGCTCGCCGCGCTGCTGCGCCCCGACGAGCGCATCCGGACCGTGATCACCGCCGACGCGTACGGCGCGGGCGAGGCCGACCGCCTGCTCGGCCGGGCGCTGGCCGGGCTCGACCGCGACGCGTACTCGCTCGTCGGCGCGGTCGGCCACGACTTCTACGAAGGCGAGCGCGAGGGCGCGAAGGGCTTCCCGCGCTTCACCGACCCGCGGCTGCGCGGGCCGTCGGAGTACGCGGGCTACCTGCGGATGGCCGCCGAGCGCAGCCTGGAGCGGCTCGGCGCCGACCGCTTCGACCTGCTGCTCCTGCACAACCCGGACCGGACGGGCTACACGAGCGAGGCGGTGTGGCAGGGGATGGCCGCGCTGCGCGACGCCGGGCTGGCCGGCGCGCTGGGGGTCGCGCCCGGGCCGGCGAACGGCTTCACGCTCGACGTCATCGACTGCTTCGAGCGCTTCGGCGACGCGATCGACTGGGCGATGCTGATCCTCAACCCGCTCGAGCCGTGGCCGGGCGAGCTGGCGCTCGACGCGGCCGCGCGGCACGGCGTCCGCGTCATCACGCGCGTCGTCGACTACGGCGGGCTCTTCCACGACGACGTCGTGCCGGGCCACGAGTTCGTCGAGCGCGACCACCGGACGTTCCGCCCGGCGGGCTGGATCGAGGCGGGGCGCGAGAAGCTCGACGCGATGCGCACCATCGCGGAGCGGCACGGGCTGACGATGCTGCAGCTCGCCTGCCAGTGGAACCTGGCCCACGACCCGGTGCAGTGCGTCGTCCCCACGCTCATCGAGGAGCCCGCGCGCGCCAAGCCGATCGAGGCCAAGCGCAACGAGCTGGCGGGCGTGTCCGAGGAGGTCGTGCTGACCGATGACGAGGTCGCGGAGATCCGCCGCATCGGCGACAACACGGGCTGCATGGCGCTCAAGGGCGCCTCGCCGCAGTTCGAGGGCGAGCCGCGCGCCGACGCCTGGCCGCTCGATCCCGAGCTCGCGGCGGTCGCCGAGCGCTGGCGGATCGATCCCGCGCGGCAGCTCGTGCGCTCCGCCTGATTCACTTCGCCGCCGTGCGCCGACTTCGCAGGTTCTTCTTCAGCGGCTCCGGCTGGCCGTACCTGCTCGTCCCGTTCATCCCGATGGCGATCGCGCTCGAGATCGGCGCCAAGGAGGAGCACACGCTGATCTTCGCGGCCGCCGCGCTGGGCGTGATCCCCACCGCCGCGCTCATGGGGCGCTCGACGGAGGAGCTCGCCACCCGCACCGGGCCCGGCATCGGCGGCTTCTTGAACGTCACGTTCGGCAACTTCCCCGAGCTCGTCATCGCGTTCTTCGCGCTGAACGAGGGGCTGCAGGAGGTCGTCAAGGCGTCGGTGATCGGCTCGATCCTCGGGAACATCCTGCTCGTCATGGGCGCCGCGATGGTCGTCGGCGGCGCCAAGCGCGAGCGGCAGTTCTTCGACCGCACGGCGGCGAACGTGCAGGTGCTGATGCTGCTGCTCGCCGCGGCGGCGCTCGTGCTGCCCGCGATCTTCGAGCTGATCGACGGCGGGCGGCTGCCGAGGGTCGGCGAGGAGGAGGTCAACTACCGCAACACCATCGAGACGATGTCGTTCGTCGTCGCGTGCATCCTGCTGTTCACGTACGCCGCCGGCCTGCTCTTCAGCCTGCGCACCCACCGGTCGCTGTTCAACCCCGAGCACGGCGAGGACGACCACGTCGGCGGGGCGTGGCCGATCAAGCGGTCGGTCCTGATGCTGGCGATCGCGGGCGTCGCCGTGGGCGTGATGTCCGAGATCCTCGTCGGCTCGATCACCGAGGCGTCGAAGGACATCGGGATCAGCGAGTTCTTCGTCGGCCTGATCGTGGTCGCGATCGTGGGCAACGCGGCCGAGCACTGGGTGGCGATCTACTTCGCGGCGAAGGACAAGATGGACCTGGCGGTCAACATCGCGATCGGCTCGAGCGCGCAGATCGCCCTGTTCGTCGCGCCGGTGCTCGTCCTCGTCTCGTTCCTCCCGGGGATCGGCGACCACCCGATGGCCCTCGTCTTCAACGGCTACGAGCTGGTGGCCGTCCTGCTCGCGATCCTCGTGGCGAACTTCGTCGTGAACGAGGGCGAGTCGACGTGGTTCGAGGGGCTGCAGCTGCTAGCCCTATATGCCCTCTTGGGCGTCGTCTTCTACTACGCGTAATGGACGTGCTGCCGTGGGTGGCGCTGGTCGCCGTCCTGCTCCTGTTCCTCTGGCTCGACCTGCACTTCTTCGCGCGCGGCCGCGACCCGTCGATCCGCGAGGGCGCGCTGTGGAGCCTCGGGTGGCTGGTCGTCTCGCTGCTCGCCGCGGTCGTGCTGCTCGCGCTCGAGGGGCCCGAGCGGGCGATCGAGTACACGACCGTCTACCTCATCGAGCGCTCGCTCTCGCTCGACAACCTCTTCGTCTTCCTGCTGCTGTTCGCGTACTTCGGGACGCCGGTGGAGCTGCGCGCCCGGATGCTGTTCTTCGGCATCGTCTTCGCGCTCGTGCTGCGCGGCCTGGCCATCCTCGGCGGCGTCGCGCTGATCGAGGAGTTCGAGTTCGTGCTCTACGTGCTCGGCGCGCTGCTGATCCTGCTCGCCTACCGGATCTGGCGCGGGGTGAGCGAGAACATCGACCCGGACCGCAACCTCGTCGTCCGGCTCGTGCGCCGCGTGTTCCCCGTCACCGCCGGCTATCGCGGCAACGCGTGGTTCGTGCGCGAGGAGCACCGCACGTACACCACGCCGCTGTTCCTCTGCCTGGTCGCGGTCGTCGCCGCCGACATCGCGTTCGCGATCGACTCGATCCCGGCCGCGTTCGGGATCACGCGCGACCAGTTCGTGATCTGGATGGGCAACGTCTTCGCGCTGCTCGGGCTGCGCGCGCTGTTCGTGCTGGTGGAGGGCCTGATCGCGCGGTTCCGCTACCTCGACGAGACGATCGCGGCTGTGCTCGCCCTCGTCGGCGTGAAGCTCCTCGTCGAGGAGTGGCTGCACATCGGGCCGGTCACGAGCCTGCTCATCGTGCTCGCGGCGTTCGCGCTCGGGATGGCGGCGTCAGTCGCGGCCGACCGGCGGGAGCTGCGTCACTCGGGGTCCGGATCGGGCTCGAGCTCCTCGACCTCGTCCTCGACGTCCTCGTCGTAGGAGTCCGGGCTCGGGCGCTGGGTGACCTGGAAGCGCTCGATCAGGTGGTCGCGGCGCGCCTCGTCGATCGGGGAGTCGTCGGCGATCAGCACCCAGTCCGCGCCCTCGATCTCCTCCATGTTGAAGATCTCGGTGTCGACGTCGGGGCTGTCGTCGACGACGATCAGGACGTCGGTCTGGGGGTTGAAGTAGGTCCCGGGGCGGGTGACGAGCTCATCGAGCTCGAACGTTCTCGGATCGGCCATGCGCGGCGTTCTACCCCATCAGCTCGCGAAGCTGCCTCTGGACTTCGGCCTCGACGTCGAGCGGCGCCTTCCCGGCCCGCTGCCGGCGCTCGTTGCGGGCGATGACAAGCTGGCGGACCTCGGCCTCCAGCGCGGGATCGGCGTGGGCGGGGGCCGCGGTGCGGGTCAGCCGGTGCAGCTCGTCCTCGACGTTCAGCGGCGCCTGGCCGCGGGCCTCGCGGCGGGCGTTGCGGGCGGTCAGCATCTGGCGGATCTCGTCGTCGCGCTCGGCGGCGGCGATCGCGGGCGGGGGATCGCGCCGCATCTGGTTGTCGTCCTCGAACAGCCCGCCGCGGCCGACGTGGTCGTAGCGCCCGCCCCGCATGCTGACCACCGCGGCGATCGTCGCGACGATCACGACGAGCAGCAGGACGGTGCCGAACGCCTCCTCCATCCAGAGCATTGTGAACCGTCCGGAAGGGGGTCGCAGTACCCTCCCTGGAGCAAAGTTGACTGGCCAGTCAACCGACTGGCCGCCGCCACAGGAGACAACCCCTTCACCATGGTCGACTTCACGCTCACCGACGAGCAGAAGAACCTGCGCGACCTCGCGCACGATTTCGCCGAGAAAGAGATCCGTCCCGTCGCGTGGGAGTACGACCGCGACGGCACCTGGCCCCAGGAGATCATCGACAAGGCCTGGGAGCTCGGCCTGATGAACACCCATGTGCCCGAGGAGTACGGCGGGCCCGGCCTGTCGCACATGGACGGCGCGCTCATCGAGGAGGAGCTGTCCTGGGGCTGCTCCGGCATCCAGACCTCGCTCGGCGCGAACGGCCTGGCCAGCGCGCCCGTCACCATCGCGGGGTCGGACGAGACGAAGAGGAAGTACCTCGGCATGCTGATGGAGGAGCCGAAGCTCGCCTCGTTCTGCCTGACCGAGCCGGGCGCCGGGTCCGACGTGTCGAGCATGCGCACGAAGGCCGTCCGGAAGGGCGACAAGTACGTCATCACCGGCCAGAAGTGCTTCATCACCAACGGCCAGTACGCCGACTGGTACACGGTCTACGCCAAGACCGACCCCGAGGCCGGCCACCGCGGCATCTCCGCGTTCGTGGTCGATCGCGACGACACGGTCGTGATCGACAAGAAGGAGGGCAAGATGGGGCAGCGGGCGTCGAACACGGCGACCGTCACGTTCAACGAGACCGAGGTCCCGGCCGAGAACCTGCTCGGCGAGGAGAACCACGGCTTCAAGGTCGCGATGCAGACGCTCGACTTCACGCGGCCGGGCGTCGCGGCGATGGCGATCGGGATCGCGCGCGCCGCGTTCGAGTTCGCGACGCAGTACTCCAAGGAGCGCGTCCAGTTCGGCGTCCCGATCGCCATGCACCAGGCGATCCAGTTCATGATCGCCGACATGGCGACCAAGCTCCACGCCGCGCGCCTGATGACGTGGAACGCCGCGACGCTGCTGGATCAGGGGAAGCGCAACACGCTCGAGTCCTCGCACGCGAAGCGCTTCGCCGCCGACTCCGCGATGGAGATCACGACCGACGCCGTGCAGATCTACGGCGGCTACGGGTTCATCAAGGAGTACCCCGTCGAGAAGCTGATGCGCGACGCGAAGATCATGCAGCTCTACGAGGGCACGTCGCAGATCCAGCGGCTCGTCATCGCGCGCGAGACGCTGCTGCCGCGGCGCGCCGAGGCGCCCACGGCCGCGCACGCGTAGCCGCGCGCGGTTCCCCGTCGTCGTTCGGAGGCCGCCCGTCGTGGGCGGCCTTCGCCGTGCTAGGACCGCTTCGCGCGGCCGGGCGGGACGCCGCCGCGCCCCGGGGGCAGCACCGCGCCGCCGCGGCCCGGCGGCAGGCCGGGCGAGTGCCCCGGCGGGCCGCCGCCGCGGCCGGACGGGAGGTCGCCGCCGAGGCCCGGTGGTCCGGTTGCCGCGGGCGTCACGGGATCGCAGACCGGCGGGCACTCCGGCGGCGGGCAGGTCGGTGGGCACTTGGGCGGGGGGCAGGTTGGTGGGCACTTGGGCGGGGGGCAGTGCGGTGGGCACTTCTTCGGGGGCGGTGGGCAGTGCGGCGGGCAGTTCCCCGGCGGCGGGCAGTCGGGTCGGCAGTCCGGTGTCGGTGGCGGGCAGTCGGGCGGGCACTCGCGCGGCCGTGGGCAGTCGCCGGCGAGCCGGCAGTCGCGGTCGTCGTCGTCGTCGTCCGTGCGGTCGCCGCCGTCGCGCTCGTCCACGAGGCCCGGCAGACCGAACGCCACGTCGAGCGGGAGCAGCGCCCGCTCGCGCGGAGGGCGGTCGTCGCTGCTGAGCGGCATGAAGTGCGTCGCGAGCGCGCTCAGCACGAGCAGGACGATGACCGCCGCTCCCGCGCCCACCGGCGACCTCCGGGCGACGCGTCGGCGCTCGGCTCGCCGCGCCTCGCGCTCGGCGCGCTTGCGTACCGACCCGAACGCGTTCTCCGCGTCGAGGATGATCCTGTCCCGCACGGACACGACCGCGCGGACGCGCTGCAAGCGGCGGTAGCGCGCGCGGGCCTCGTCGACGGCGGCGCGGCCGCGCGGGCACGTCGAGCAGCCGGCGACATGCCGGTCCAGCCACTCCTGCACGTCGGCGGGCAGGCCGCGTTGCTCGAGCCACTCCGGCAGGTCGGGCGGCGGCGGCCCGTCCGGGTCGCGGTCGCGCAGCTCCAGCAGCGTGAGCGCGTACTCGCAGTCGTGCGACATCAGCTGCAGGCTGTCGTCCGGGTCCGGGTCCTTGCCCTCGGCGCGGAGGGCGAGCGCGCGCAGCCGACGCAGCCCCCGCCACGTCAGCTGCGCGGCGCCGATCGGCGACAGGTCCGTGACGTTCCCGATCACCTCGTACGAGAAGTCCTCGAGCTCGCTGATGGCCAGCACCTCGCGCTGCCGCCGCGGGAGCTCGAGGTTCGCGCGGCGCAGGATCGTCTCGATGTCGTCCCCCTGCGGCCGCTCCTCCTCGACCTCGGCGTCCGGCGCGGCGGGGTCGGCGTCGCGTCTCAGCACGGCCGCGCGGACGGCGCGCCACAGCAGGCGTCCCGGCTCGGTGACCGAGCCGCCCTCCTCGCAGGTGGCGACGAAGAACTCCTCGAACGCCTCCTGCACCGCCGGCGCGGGATCGGCGGCGACCTCCATCACCCGATCCGCATACGTGAGCAGAGCGTCGAGGTGGCGGTCGACGAAGGCAGCGAGCGAGCCGGGGTCGCCGGCCAGCGCCGCGCTCAGGAGTTCCTCGTCTGTGGGCCCGATGCCCAGGGCCGTCAGCCTCCGTGCCGCGAACAGTGCGTCGCGATCCTACGCAGGCGGCGTGGTGCGGTGCAAGGACACTCGTTTGTTCAGCGCCTCTGCGGAGTCGCATGCCGGCCCACTCGTCACCCTCACGGGCGGGAATGCTGATGGCCGGGCGGCGCCGGCCCACCGAGCCCGGGCGGGACGCCGCCGCCATGCCCGGGCGGCCCGTCCGGATGCAGGCCGGGCGGGATGAAGTCGTCGGCCGGCGGTGGTGGCGGGGGCGGTGCCGGAGGCGGTTCGCGCGTGACGACGGGCGGCTCGGGTGTGTCGGCCGGCACCGGCGCGGGAGGCGGCGCGGGCGAGGCGAGCTCTGGCGCCGGCGGCGTCGGTGGCGCGGGTTCCCGCGGTGCGGGTTCGCGTGGCGCTCGGTCCGGCGCGGCATCGGGCCGAGGCGACGAGACCCTCACGAGCGGCGCGGTTCCGGGTCGCTGTCCTGCCTGACCGTCGGTATCCGACGTCAAACCAGGACGGCGCAGCGATGCGGGGGGCGCCGCGGCAATCCGCGCTCGTCCCTCGTCGCCCCCAGCGCGAGGGGCGGCGCGGCGCGACGCCGGAGGAGCGCTGCTCGGCGAAAGCGAGGGCGCCGCCGGCCGCGCAGCGGGGTCGTCGCCCTCGCTGCCCGCATCCACCAGTAGCAACGCACCACCGCCCACGAGCGCCAAGACCGCGAGCACCGAAGCGAGCACCGCAACGGTCGCGCCGCGCGGCCGAACCACGCCAGCCGCACCCGCGCCCGCGCCGCTGGTCCCACCCGCGCCGCTCGCCGCGCCCGCCCCCGCCGCTGCGCCGCCGGCCCCACCCGCGCCGCCCGCGCCCGCGCCCGCGCCCGCGGCGGCGAGCGACGACCAGTCCGCGCCCACCACTTCGCCCGCCTTCGCGATCACGGCCTCGCGCCAGGCGAGGACGAGCGCGGCTGCGGGCACCCAGAGGCGGTACGTCGCGCCCGCCTCGGCCATGACGGCGCGGCTCGCGCGGCAGCGGTCGCAGTCGTCGAGGTGCTCGGTGAGCCATGCCTCGTCCTCGCGCGGGAGCGGGCCGTCCTCCGCGAGCGTGGTGAGCGTCATCGCGCGCTCGCAGTCGGGCGTCCGCAGCATGATGCCGCCGAGCGCGCCCCGGCGCACCACCGACCGGAACCGGCCGCGCGCCCGCCACGCGAGCTGCGCCGCCGCGTTCGGCGACAGGGACATCCGGTCGCCGATCTCCTCGTACGACAGCTCCTCGATCTCGCGCAGCGCGAGCACCTCGCGCTGGCGCACCGGCAGGGCGGCGTTCGCGCTCCGGACCGCCTCCTGGAGGTCCTCGGTGAGCACCTTCGCCTCGCCCTCGGGCAGCTCGGCCGGGGGCGGTGTCTCCGGGACCGCCTCGACCGGCCGCGTCCGGCGCCGCGCGGACACCGCCCTCAGCGCTGCGTTCCGCGCGGCCGCGAACAGGTAGGCCGACGGGTTCGCGACGGAGCCCGGAGACGCGTGCACGCGCGCGAGCAGGCCGACGAAGGCGTCCTGCGCGGCGTCCGCGGCTTCGTGGTCGTCGTCGAGCATCCGCCGGCAGTAGCCGAACACCGCGCCCGCGTGCCGGTCGTAGAACGCCGCGAACGCGTGGCCGTCGCCGGCGGCGGCGGCCTCGAGCAGCTCGGCGTCCGTTCGCTCCACGAGGGGGCGCATCCACGGACGATCCTCTCCTGACTGGGCATCACGTGTCCAGTACGGCGGCCACGAGCGCCCGCGCCACGACCGGGTCGAACTGCGACCCGGAGCCCGCCGCGATCTCCGCACACGCCGCGTCCCCGGGCAGCGCCGACCGGTAGCAGCGCGAGCACGTCATCGCGTCGAACGCGTCGCAGGCGTGGACGATCCGCGCCGCGAGCGGGATGCGCTCGCCGGCCAGCCGATCGGGGTAGCCGCGCCCGTCCCACCGTTCGTGGTGCGCCCGGATCCACGGCGCGAGCGACGCGACGGCCGGGATCGCGCCGACGAGCCGCGCGCTGCGCGCCGGGTGCGAGCGGATGACGCGCCAGTCGGCCATCGTCAGCGGGCCTCGCCGGTCGAGCACCTCCTGCGGCAGCTCGACCTTGCCGGCGTCGTGCAGAAGCGCCGCCAGCTCGATCCGCTCGACGAGGAGCCGGGGCAGCGCGAGCGACGCGGCGACCCGCACCGCCAGGTCGGCTACGGCACGGCCGTGCTCGGCGAGCCCACGCTCCTCCAGGCGGGAGAAGAGGTCCAGGAGCGCTGGGGAGGCGGAGGCGGGGAGGGTGGACATGCCCCAAGGAGCACGCCCGCGTCCCGGCCTTACGGCGCCGGCTCGTTCTGGCGCGTTGCCGCTAGTGAGTCCTCACTCCCTGTGGGGCAGTCCGCTCACGTACGTATGGTGGCCGCGCGTTGTCCATCGCTGAACTGAGAGCCACCGGTCGCCTCCTCCTCGGTCGGAAGCCGTGGCCCGTCGAGCAGGTCGACGCCACGGATTCGCTTCCCACCTCGACTCTGGGCCTCGTCGCCGTCCAGCTCGCGCTCACCTTTCCGACATGGGTGCGGCGCCGCCGCTTCGGGATCTCATACGTCGACGACACCACGATCCGCCAGCGCATGAGCGTGGACTTCGCGCTACCGGAGCCGGCGGAGTTCTGGGCCACCGGACCGTCGCCCGCCCCGGGTGACACGGTCTACGTGCCGCTGCACATCCTGCGCAAGGAAACGCTGACCAACTTCAACGTCTTCGACGAGTCGGGTACGCGGCTCTCGACGCTCACCACCCAGGACAATGGTACGCTCGCAGCGGCCGGACTCGGCGCGCTCGTGAGCGGCCTGGCGCACCGTCCGCCCGACGAGAAGCGGGAGCTCCGCGACTCGATCACCGAGATCGTCATGGCGCCGAAGACGCCGGCCCACGACCCGGTCGAGCGGGTCCTGAAGCCGAAGCTCATGGGCCTGCTCGGCCAAGTGCTCGACGACGACGAGGTTCGGGCGCTCGTGACCGACCTGGCCGCCGGCTTCCTGCTCCTGGTCCCCGTGGAGTACCGACCCGGGCGCGATCGGGTCGTCAAGGCGGAGTGGGACGGCCCGAACTTCTGGCACGGCCGCCAGGAGACCGGCGGCATACGGCGCACCACGCAGAGTCTCCTGGCGTCGATCGGCTGGGCCGACAAGCAGCAGAACATCCCGGGTCTGCAGCTGGGCTGGGCGCAGAGCACGCACGTCGAGGTCGCGGCTCCCCCGGACGTCGAGATGACCGCGGCGACGCTCAACGCGGTGCAGTTCGAGCCGTCGGACGGATCGACGCACACGCCGACGAAGACGGTCTACGACCAACCGCGGATCAACCTCAACACCTCGCCCCGCGCGAAGGTACCGCCCCGCGCCACCCCCAGTGCGGCGGCCTACGCGGCGCTCCTGAGGTGTCGTGGCGATACGGGCTCTGTCGACGTCCGCTTCCGGACACCCGCCGGCGGCGTGCTCCTGGCGTCCGTGGTCGCCTCGTCGGTGACGTGCGCCCTGCTCTGGACGGCGGGCGGCCGTCTCGCCGCCCTCGATGCGCAGACGAGCACTGCGGTCGTATTGGTGCTGCCGATCATCGTCGCGGCCTTCCTCGCCCGGCCGGGCGAGCACGTGTTCGCTACCCGCCTGCTCGTCGGCGTCCGCCTCTGCGCGCTTCTCGTCGGACTGTGCTCTCTTGCTGTCGCAGGCGTGATCGGGCTGGCCACGATCGAGCGGCCGATCGAGCACGACGTTCCAGCTCAGACGGCGTCCTGCGATGCGCAGCACGATCGGGTGGGCGGAAGACAGCTGCGGCTACGGCGATTGGATTGCGCCCTGCCCGCGGCCGAGCCCACGACGGACCCACCGACGGAGGCGAATCCGGCGGCCCGCGCGTGGGTTCGCCGTCTCGCCGGCGTCGCCACCTTCTTCACCGCCGTACTCGCCGTCGGGTTCGTGCGGACGTGGTTGGCCGACGTCGTCCATCGGGGTCGAGAGGACCTTCTCACGGCTTGAGGTTTGTGTCGAAGCTGACGATGATCCCTGGCGAGATCGCTGCGTCACGCGGGTACATCCTCGACGGTACGTAGACTGAGATACACGATGGCCAAGCGCGGAATCTTCAAAGTCACCCCGGTTTCGACCAAGAGCGTCGGCGTGACGCCGACGCGCCCGGCCGTGGTCAAGGGCGACGCGGCGCTGCGGAAGGCGGCGCGCGCCGGCGTGACGCGCAGCGCCGCACGCACCGCTCGCTAGCCCGTCCCCAGCTGCTCACGCAGCCACGGCTCCACCTCGGCGGCGAACCCGTCGGCGTCGTCGGCGAACGGCCAGTGGGCGCTCGAGGCGAGCGTGATCGTCTTAGCGCGCGGGAAGGCCTCGCGCTGGCGGTCAGCGAGGTCGACCGGCAGGTACGGGTCGTGCAGGCCCCAGACGACGAGCGCGGGCCGGTCGAGCTCGCGCAGCCGCGGCGCCGCCTCCTCGCTCCACGAAGCGACGCCCTTCATCGCCCGGTAGGTGCGCAACACGGTGCGCCGCGTCGGGCGGTCGAAGTCGTCGTACATGCGATCGACGAACGCGCGCGGCAGCGGGCGCTCCTGCCCGCGCTTGACGAGCACGCGGAACGCGCGGCGCGACGACGTCGCCATGAACAGCTCGCCGAGGACCGGCGTCTGCCAGATCCGCGCGAGCGCGTGCCAGCGGTAGCCGGGCAGCACGCCCGTCCCGATCAGCAGCGCGCTCGCGAACGCGCCGGGGTGGCGCAGCCCCCACTCGAGCCCCCACGGCCCGCCGAGGTCGTGGAGCACGAGGTGCGCGCGCGTCACGCCGAGGGCGTCGAGCTGGGCGCCGAGGTGGTCCGCGTAGCCGCCCACCGAGACGTCGAAGTCGCGCGGCTTGTCCGCCTGGCCGAAGCCGGGGAGCGTGAGCGCCACGGCGCGCGTGAACGCCGCGCACCGCAGCACGAGCTCGCGGAAGTCCTCGTGCGAGCCCGGATTGCCGTGCACGAAGACGACGGCTTCCGCCGATTCCGGCGGGCCGGACTCGAGGATCGGCGTGCGGATCCCGGCGGCGCTGAGCTGACGAATGCGGGGGGCGACGACCGAGACGGGGAAGATGTTAAGCCAGTGCCTCGGAGAGCCAGGGAGACCGAGAGGGCGGTCGCGGAGGCGGCCTCGCTGGACGCCGTGCGCGAGGCGGCGGGCGCGCCGGCCGCGCCGCGCGCCAGGGGCGACCGCGATCCGCTGCTCGGCGAGCTGCGCCGCGCGGGCCTGCTGCCCATGCTCGTCCTGCACTTCCTCGGCGCCGGACCGTCCTACGGCAACCAGCTCATGGAGCGGATCTCGGAGGTCACGGGCGGCCTCGTCGCCGTGAACCCGAACACGATGTACCCCCTGCTGCGCTCGCTCGAGGGCCGCGGGCTGATCGCGGGCGAGTGGGAGCACCCGGAGCGCCGGTCGCGCCGCTTCTACCGCCTGACGCCGGCCGGCGAGGAGGAGCGCGAGCGGCTCGCGGAGGAGATCGCCCCGCACCTCGACGCGGTCGCCCGCTCGGTCGACCTGATCCGCACGGAGATCGCGCGTGGGTAGGGCGCGGGCGGAGATCGACGTCCCCGGGCCGATCAGCGACGCCGAGCGGCTGTGGTTCGACACGTCGCGGTGGCCGAGCTTCGTCGACGGCTTCGGCCACGTCGTGAAGGTCGAGGGGGACTGGCCGCGCACCGGCGCGGTCGTCATGTGGGACTCGAGGCCGAACGGCCGCGGCCGCGTGCTGGAGCGCGTCACGCGGTTCGAGGTGCGTGCGTCGCAGACCGTCGAGGTCGAGGATCCGCGCATCACCGGCACCCAGACGATCTCGTTCGCCCCCGCCGAGGACGGCGCCGTCCGCGTCGCGCTGGAGCTCGACTACCGGCTGAAGGAGGGCGGCCCGGCGGCCTCGGTGGTGGACGCCCTGTTCGTCCGCCGCGCGTTTCGCGACGCCCTGCGCAGAACCCTCTCCAAGTTCGCAAGAGAACTGCGGTCGGACCGCGAGCTCGGCGTCTGATCGCTAGTTTCAAACAGATGTTCGTGTTCAAGGCCGCGGTCGTCGGCGCCGGGACCATGGGTGGGGAGATCGCCCAGGCCGTCGCCGCCGCTGACATCGATGTGGTGCTCAAGGACGTCGACCAGAAGTTCGTCGACGTCGGTCTGGAGAAGGCGCGGGAGGTGACCCAGGGCCAGCTCGCCAGGCTGGTCGAGAAGGAGAAGCTCACGCAGGAGCAGGCCGACGCGCAGCTCGAGGCGACGATCGGCCGCATCCACGGCACGACCTCCTACGACGGCTTCGGCGACGTCGACTTCGTGATCGAGGCGGTGCCGGAGCGCATGGAGCTGAAGGAGTCGGTGTTCGCCGAGCTCGACGACGCGACGCCCGGCCACGCGATCCTCGCCTCGAACACGTCGTCGCTGTCGGTCACCACGATCGGCCACGCGACCTCGCGACCCGACAAGGTCCTCGGCTTCCACTTCTTCTATCCGGCGTCGGTCATGCCGCTGCTGGAGATCGTCCTCGGCGACGACACCTCGCCGGACACCGTCGCGGCCGCCGTCAACTTCGCGCAGAAGATCCGCAAGCAGCCGATCACCTGCGCCGACGAGCCGGGCTTCGTCGTCAACCGGATCCTCAACTCCAGCGTGTCGGAGGTCTGGCGCGCCCAGGAGGAGCAGGGGCTCTCGCTGAAGAAGATCGACGAGCAGATCCAGGGCGCGAACCTCGCGCCGATGGGGCCGTTCTTCCTCGTCGACCTGCTCGGGCTCGACACCGTCCTGCACGTCGCCGAGTACCTCAACGAGCAGCTCGGCGACCGCTTCTACGTCCACAGCGGCATGCAGCGGCTGGTGGCCGACGAGCAGCTCGGCGCGAAGACGGGCGGCAGCGGGTTCTACAAGGACGGCGAGCCACAGATCGCCGGTGACGGCGACCCGCCGGCCGAGCTTCCCGATCTCATGGGCGTGAAGGCCGTCCGCGAGGCGTGCCTGGTGCTCGAGGAGGGCGTCGCCGAGGCGCGCGCGATCGACCTCGGCATGATGGCCGGCGCGGGGATGGACCCGCGGCGCGGGATCCTGCCGCCGCTCATGCGCTCGGACATCGAGGGGCTCGACACCGTCCTCGAGAAGATGGAGAAGGCCTACACCGACCACGGCGAGCGCTTCGAGCCGCCGGCGATCCTGAAGCGGCTCGTCGCGCAGGGCCGGCTCGGCCAGAAGAGCGGGCAGGGCTTCTTCCCGTGGCCGCGGCCGTCCGAGGGCTTCACCGAGCCCCCGGTCCAGCTCGAGAAGCGCGACGGCTACGCGATCGCGTGGCTGAACAACCCGCCCGCGAACTCCCTGTCGCCCGACGTGATCAAGGCGATCGCACGGGTGTGGGAGGAGGTCGAGGGCGACGAGGCGTGCCGCGCGCTGATCTTCGCGTCCGCCAACCCGCTGCTCTTCTGCGCGGGCGCGGACATCAAGGCGTTCACGAAGATGGACGAGGCCGACGGCCGCGAGCTGATCGACCTCGGGCACGGGACGCTGCGCTCGTTCGAGCGGTCCTCGACGGTGACGATCGCGGCGGTCAACGCGATCGCGTACGGCGGCGGCTGCGAGCTGGCGATGGCGTGCGACATGCGGATCGCCGCGCAGTCGGCGCTGTTCTCGCAGCCGGAGATCAACCTCGGGATCATCCCCGGCTTCGGCGGCACCCAGCGGCTGCCGCGGCTGGTGGGGGAGAGCAAGGCGCTCGAGATGAACCTGACCGGAGATGCGGTGCTCGCCGAGGACGCCTACGAGTTCGGCCTGGTCAACGAGGTCGTGCCGGACCACGAGCTGCTCGACACGGCGGTCGCGTGGGCGCGCAAGCTCGCGCAGCAGGCGCCGCTGGCGGTGGAGCACGTCAAGAAGGTGTCGGCCGCCGGCGACCTCGACGAGGGGATCGAGGCCGAGAAGCAGGCGTTCGCGACCGTGTTCCAGACCGAGGACGCCCGCGAGGGCATCGGCGCGTTCCTCGCGAAGCGCTCGCCGACGTGGTCGGGCAAGTGACGGCAACACTCACGGAAGTTCGCCGCCTCGCGGATCTCATCCGCGAGGCGGGCTCGGTCGTCGCCCTGACGGGCGCGGGGATCTCGACGCCGTCGGGGATTCCGGACTTCCGCTCGCCCGGCAGCGGCATCTGGGAGAACGTCGACCCGATGAAGGTCGCGCACATCGACGCCTTCCGCGCCGACCCCGTGCAGTTCTGGCGCTTCTACGGCAACCGGTTCGACACGCTCGACGCGAAGGAGCCGAACGGCGCCCACCATGCGCTCGTGGAGCTGGAGCGGCGCGGCCTGCTGCACGCCGTCGTGACGCAGAACATCGACCGGCTGCACCGCAAGGCGGGGACGTCGAAGCTCGTGGAGGTCCACGGCACGATCGACCACTCGTCGTGCCTGGACTGCGGCGCGCAGTTCCCGCTGGCCGTCGTCCGGGAGCGGCTCGAGGTCGCGATGGACGGCGTCCCGCGCTGCGACTGCTGGCAGCCGCTCAAGCCCGACGTCGTGCTGTTCGGCGAGTTCCTCCCCGAGGGCGCGCTGGAGGAGGCGTTCACGCTCGCCGCGGGTGCCGACGTCCTCCTCTGCATCGGGTCCTCGCTCGAGGTCTATCCGATCGCCCAGCTGCCTGCGCTGACACGCCAGTCCGGCGGCGACGTCGCGATCATCACCGCCGGCGAGACGCCGTACGACTCCCGCGCGACCGTGCGGCTGAGCGGCGACGTCGTCACCGAGCTCGAAGCGCTCGTCGCCGCGCTCGACTAGCGCGACGCCGACCGTTCATGCAGACTCGCCCGCATGGGCGGTCTGCACCGCAACGCGCCCTGGCCGGCGACGGCGGCGTTGTTCGCAGCCGTCGTCGCGCTCGTGTGGGTCTGGCCCGAGCTGCCGGTCGGCAACGCCGGCGAGCTGCTCTCGACGCTCGCGCAGGCGCTCGCCGCGGTGCTCGCGATCGTCTTCGCGCTCGGATTGCTCGCGATCGAGGCGGGCAGCGAGTACGCGCACCGCATCTCGCTCGTCACGCGGCGGCTGCTCGCCTTTGCGCTCGTCACGATCGCGGCGACGCTGCTCTCGGTCTGGCTGCTCGGGGAGGACACGCGGTCCGACGACAGCGTGCGCGTCGCGTACACGCTGGCCGCGGGGTCGCTGCTGCTGCTCGTCCCATTCATCACCGGCATCGCGCGCGACCTCGCACCGGACCGGGTCATCGACCGCCTGTCGGACGAGGCCGATGACGCCGACGACGAGTCCCACAAGGCGGTCGTGACGCTCGAGAACCTGACGATGAGCGCGGCCGCGCGGCGGGACTACGAGACGTTCGGCAACGGCTTGAAGGCGCTCGCCGCGCTGCGCCCGCGGCAGGACCTCGACCCCGTGGGCCGGTTCGAGGAGATCGGACACGGCTTCGTGACCGACCCGGCGGCGATGCGGGTGCTGGCGGAGGTGAGCATCGAGCTCGCCGGGCGCAGCGACGCCGAGCGGCGGGAGCGGCTGCTGCGCGCGCTCGCCGGCGTGGCCGAGGCGGCGAGCCGGCACGGGTTCGAGCTGAGTGCCCGCCCGCTGATCGGGACGCTCGGCGCGGTGGCGCTCGCGGCGTCGACGCGGGCGGCGGACGGCGGGCCGGACTTCGAGGACCTGACGCGCCTGACGACGACGATCCTGCAGGAGCTCGGCGAGCGGCTGGCCCGCGACGAGCACCGGGCGAGCGCGCAGCTCGTCGTGGCGCAGCTGAGCCTCGTGGCGGACAAGCACGCCGGGCGAGACGGCGGGCAGCTCGCCGCGCTGCGCGCGGTCGAGGCGCTGCGGCGTGTCGGGGAGGCGGCGGCGCGCGCGCCGATGCCGGGCGTCACGCTCACGGCGATCGACGGCCTCGGCGGGGCGGGACGCGCGGCGACTGCAGTGCTGGCCGACAGCTTGGTCGCCGCGAGGGCGGTGGAGGCGATCGCGGTGCTCGGTCGGGCAGGAGGCGAGCCTTCGGCGCTCGCCGCGGCCGACGCGTTGCGCGACGTCGGCGTCGAGGCGGCCCGTCACGACGCCGTGGAGCTGCCACGGATGTGCGGCGAAGCGCTTCGAAAGCTCTGGGACTCGTGCGACACGAGCCAGATGATCGGCGCGGTCGCGCTCGCCGCGGGCGCGATCGGTCGTGAGGTCGCGGGTGCGCTGGCCCGGCCGATCTATGTGGGGCTCGGGGGGCCGATCGTCGAGGAGCTCGCGCGGTTCGTCGGTGCCGTGGGCAAGGAGGAGGTCGGGGCGCAGCGGGCCGCCCAGCCCATCGCGGCGGAGGTGCTCATGGCGATCGCGCTCGCCGCGCTCCGCGCCGACGGCGAGGCCGCGGCGCGCGTAGCGATCGGCGAGCTCGCCGTGCTGGCGGAGGCGGCGGTGCGCATACCGCCCGCCGGACCTCCGGAGTACGACTACATGCTGCGCTACCCGATCCGGTACCTGGGGCAGGTGGGCGCCGGCGCGCGAGACGCCGGCGCGGGCGACGCCGCCGAGCTGGCGGTCCGGTCGCTCGCCGGAGTAGCCGTCGCGATGCAGAGAGCCTCGCGGCTCGAGACGATCGGCGACGTCGCGGACGCGCTGCGGGAGGTCGGGGGCGAGGACGCGTCGGCGCTCGCGGCCGAGCTTGACGGGCTCGCTGGCTAGCCGGTCTTCGCGGCGATGCGCGGGAAGCTGGCCTCGAGGGCGTCGAGGTCATCCTGTTGGATCAGCCGCCAGAGCTCGCCCCGGTCATGCGGGCGGAGGAGCCGGTGCGGCCGGCGGCTGTTCGCCGGCCTGTCGCAGGCGCTCGCGGAGGCGTTGGCGGAGCTCGTCGGGCTCGATGTCCTCGCGCTGGGCGCGGCGGCGGCGGGCGACGACCGCGCCGCCGGCGGCGACGCCGGCGAGGCCGGCCAGGCCGACGTACTTCCACGGGATCCGCATCCGGGCGTAGGTTACGGGCGGTGGTCTCCCTGGACGACGCGGTCGCGGCAGCCTCGACCGGCGACGTCTGGCTGTTCCGCGGGCGGTCGTTCGCGGACGTGGCGATCCGGACGGTCACGAACGCGCCGGTCAACCACGTGGGGATGGTCGTCGCGCTCGAGGATCTGCCGCCGCTGCTGTGGCACGCGGAGCTGGGGCGGTCGCTGCCCGACGTCTGGACCGGCGAGCACCAACGCGGCGTCCAGCTGCACAAGCTGCGCGACGCGGTGACGACGTGGGACGAGCGCTACGGCCAGCGTGCGTGGCTGCGCCAGCTCCACGGCGAGCTGACGCGCGAGCACGAGGACCGGCTGATGGAGGTCATCGACCGCTACGACGGCGCGCCGTTCCCCACGATGGGTCGGCTCGCGAGATCATGGGCGCGGGCGCGATTGAGCCGGCGGCCGGGGAGGTGGTCGGTGGAGGCCGTGTACTGCGCCGAGCTCGTCGCGACGACGTACCAGCACATGGGCCTGCTCCCGGCGGGCCGCCCGGCGAGCTGGTACGACCCCGGGCGGTTCTGGAGCGGCGATCGGATAGAGCTCGTGCCGCCGTTCCGGCTCGGCGACGAGGTGGCGGTGGCGAAGTGAGGGAGAGGGGCTCGGCGGGCCGTGAGGGTGCGCGCGCCGGGGGCGCCGGCGGCGCCGGCGCGGGCGCGGAGCCGCGCGCCCTCCTCCTCCGCGGCGAGTTCGCGGCGGCGCGCGACGCGGCCGAGGCGGCGCTCGAGCGCGACCCCTCGGATCCCGAGGCCCTCGACGTCCTCGGCGAGGCGCTGTGGACCGTGGGCGACCGCGACGGCGGCATCGCCCGGCGTCAGGAGGCGTACGCGGCGCACCGCCGGCGCGGGGACAGGCGCCGCGCGGCGTGGCTGGCGACGTACCTCGCCGGCGAGGCGCGGATCGACGGCCGCGCCGCGGAGGCGAACGGCTGGCTCGGGCGTGCACGGCGGCTGCTCGACGAGCTGGAGACCGGCTCCGAGCACGGCTGGCTCGCGATCGAGGAGGCCAAGCGGGCGGGCACGCCGGAGGAGGCGGCGGCGTGCGCCGAGCGCGCCCTCGCGATCGCGCGCGCGGCCGACGACGTCGACGTCGAGATCAGCGCGCTCGCGCAGCTGGGGCTCGCCAAGACGACGCTCGGGGACGTCGACGGCGGGATGGCGCTGCTCGACGAGGCGATGGCCGCGGCGCTCGGCGGCGAGCCGACGGAGTGGCTGTGCATCGGCGACGCGTGCTGCACGACGCTCGTCGCGTGCGATCGGCTCTCCGACCTCCCGCGCGCCGTCGAGTGGTGCCGGCTCGTCGTGGAATGGGCCGAGAGGCGCCGCTACCTGCCGATCCAGTCCTGGTGCCGCTCGATCTACGCGGGCGTCCTGACCCGCACCGGCGACTGGCCCGCGGCGGAGGCGGCGCTCGAGGCCGCGCTCGCCCGGCCGCATCGGGTCGACAAAGGCGGCCGCGCGGTCCCACTCGCCCGCCTCGCGGAGCTCCGTGTCCGGCAGGGGCGGCTGGAGGAGGCCGAGGAGCTGCTGGCCGAGATCGAGGACCACCCCGCCGCGCTCGAGCCCGCGGTCGAGCTGCGGCTGAGGCGCGGCGAGGTCGCGGTGGCGGAGGCGCTCGTCGAGCGGCGCCTGCGCGCCCTCGGCGACGCCGCCCCGGTGGCCGCGCCGCACCGCGATCCCGCCGCGGGCGCGCCGCCGGGCGCGTCCCCTCCACACGGCGATGCCACGGCGGGCGCGCCCTCCGGCGCGTTCCCTCCGCACGGCGACGCCGCCGCGGGTGCGCCCTCCGGCGCCTCCCCTCCGCGGTTCGACCCCGCGGCGGTGGCGGCGGTGCTGCCGCTGCAGGTCGCGGTGCGGGTCGCGGCCGGCGACCTCGACGGCGCGGCGGCGGCCGCCGAGCGGCTCGCCGAGCTGGCGCGGCAGCTCGCGCGCCCGGACCTGGTCGCGCAGTCGGAGCTGGGCGCCGCGAAGGTCGCGATCGCGCGTGGCGACGGCACCGCCGTGACCCATCTCGAGGTCGCCGCCGAGCGCTTCGGCGCGCTCGGCATGCCGTTCGACGAGGGCCGCGCACGGCTGCTGCTCGCGCGCTGCCACGCGTCGGGCGGCTCGCCGCTCGCGGTCGGCCAGGCGCGGGCGGCGTGCCGGATCTTCGAGCGTCTCGGTGCGCGCGGCGACGCGGACGAGGCCGCCGCGCTGCTGCGCGAGCTCGGCGGCGGCGGACGATCGGGCCCCCGCGGGGACCGTGACGCGCTGACCGCGCGCGAGCGCGAGGTCCTCGACCTCCTCGCGGCCGGCCTCTCGAACCCGGAGATCGCGGAGCGGCTCGTGATCAGCCGCCGGACCGCGGAGCACCACGTCGCGAGCGTGCTGTCGAAGCTCGGGCTGAAGAGCCGCGCGCAGGCCGCGGCGTTCGTCGCGCGGGAGGGGTGAGGGGCCGCCCCCACTCGCGCCGCGGCGTTCGTCGCGCGAGAGGGGTGAGGGGTCGTCGCACTCGCGCCGCCGCGTTCGTCGCGCGGGAGGGGTTGCGGACCGAATAGGGGCGCGAATGGGTGACCTCGCCGATGCTCGCCGGCCGCGCCGGGCCGAGCATCGTCGCCATGACGATCACCATTCCGAGCCTCGAGCTCATCGACGCCTCCCATCCGGACTTCGGCGACCTCTGCCGGCTCCACAACGGCATGCACACGCCGCGCCCGAAGCTGATCGCGAGGTGCTCGTCGCCGGTCGACGTCGCGGCCGCGCTCGACCACGCGCGGGCCGAAGGGCTGCCGGTCTCGGTCCGCGGTGGCCGCCATCACGTCGCCGGCTACGCGATCGTCGACGGCGGGCTCGTGATCGACACGTCGCCGATGAAGCGCATCGACCTCGACCCGAACGCGCGCACCGTCCGCGTCGGCGCCGGCGTGCTGTGGGGCGAGCTCGACGCGGCGACCCAGGCGTACGGGCTCGCGGTCACGGGCGGGCGCGACTCGACGACCGGCGTCGTCGGGCAGGCGCTCGGAAGCGGCAGCGGCTGGCTCGAGCGGCGCTTCGGGCTGACCGGCGACAACGTCCTCGCCGCCGAGCTCGTCACCGCCGACGGCCGATCGGTCCGCGCGAGCGCCGACACCGAGCCCGAGCTGTTCTGGGGCCTGCGCGGCGCCGGCGGCAACTTCGGCGTCATCACGGCGCTCGAGTTGCGACTGCACCCGGTGGGACCGGTCGTCTACGGCGGGATGCTGATGTTCGCCGGCCGCGACCGCGCGGCGATCCTGCGCAACTGGCGCGACGTCATGGACGCGGCGCCCGACGAGCTGGGTGCGGCGATCGCTCTCATCACCGCGCCGCCGCTGCCGTTCCTGCCCGAGGCGGTGCACGGCCGCCCCGCCGTGGGGGTCTTCGTGTGCTGGTCGGGCGACCCCGCGGAGGGCGAGGCGGCGTGCGCGCCGCTGCGCGAGCTCGGTGCCCGTGCGGTCGACCTCCTCGGCCCCACGCCGTACACCGAGGCGCAGAAGCTGATCGAGCCGACCGTCCCGTGGGGGCTGCGCGCCTACTGGAAGGCCGAGAACGTGCGCGCGCTGAGCGACGACGCGATCGCCGCGCTCGTCGCCGCGCACGACGACTGCCCCGCCCCGATGACGCAGGTCGTCATCGAGCCGAAGGGCCGCGCGATCGCGCGCGTGCCCGAGGACGCCACCGCGCTCGGCGGCCGCGCCGCCGCGTTCACGTGGATGGCGTTCAGCGCGTGGGAGGAGGCGGAGGACGACGCCATGAACATCGCGTGGACGCGCGACCTGGCCCGCTCGATGGAGCCGTTCGGGATGCCTCTGATCGCCCCGAACTTCCTCGACGGCGACGAGGTCGCCCGGCGCGAGCGCGCGTTCGGGGCGGCGAAGTTCGCGCGGCTGCGCGCGCTGAAGCGCGTCTGGGACCCCGACAACGTCTTCCGCTCGTGCGCGAACATCGCGCCGTGACGAAGGGAGGGACGCGGGGGCGCGCGCGCGGAGGGCTAGCCGGTCGCGAGCAGCTCGTCGAGGCGGCGGTGCACGAGCGCCGTCGCCATCGCGCCGTCGCCGACGGCCCCGGCGACCCGCTTCGTCGAGCCGTGCCGCACGTCGCCGGCGGCGAACAGCCCGGGGACGCTGGTCTCGAGCGCGAGGGGGTCGCGCGCGAGCGGCCAGTCCGGCGGGCGCTCGCCGTGGTCGAGCAGGTCCGGGCCGGTGAGGATGAAGCCCGCGGGATCGAGGCGGACGCCGCTCTCGGCCGCCCACGCCGTCCGCGGCACCCCGCCGAGGCAGAGGAACAGGGCGCGGGCGTCGATCGCGCCGCCGCCGCTCGTGCGCACGCAGCTCAGGTGCCCCGCGCCGTCGGCCTCCACCGCCCCGACCTCGCAGCGGAACCGGACGTCGATCAGCGGATGGCTCTCGATCCGGTCAACGAGGTACTTCGACATCGACTTCCCGAGCCGGTCGCCGCGGACCAGCATCGTGACCCGGGCGCCCGCGTTCGCGAGGTGCATCACCGCCTGGCCGGCGGAGTTCCCCGCGCCCACGACGACGACAGGGTCGCCGCCGCACTGCGCCGCCTCGCTGCGTCCCGCGCCGTAGTAGACGCCGCGCCCGAGCAGGTCCTCGACGCCGTCGACGTCGAGCCGCCGCCACACCATCCCCGGCGCCGCGATCACCGCCCGCGCCTCGATCCGGTAGCCGCCCGCGATGTCGAGCGAGAACGGCCCGTCCGGCCCGCGGCCGCTGCCGGTCACGCCGCGCATGATCAGCAGCTCCGCGCCGAACCTCTCCGCCTGCCGCCCGGCGAGCCGCGCCAGCTCCGCCCCGCCGATCCCCTCGGGGAAGCCGAAGAAGTTCTCGATCAAAGAGGTGTGCGAGGTCTGGCCGCCCGGAACGTCGTGCTCCAGCACCAGCGTGCTCAGGCCGTCGGACGCCGCGTACACGGCGGCGGCCAGCCCCGCCGGCCCCGCGCCGACGATCGCGAGGTCGTACTCGCGCTGCGAGGGCGCGCTGTTCATCCGCCACGCCTCCGCGATCCGCTCCACGGTCGCGGGCGCGAAGACGGTGCCGTCCTGCTCGGTGAGCCGCGGGAGGTCCGGCTCGCCGTCGGCGGCCTCGATCCACTCGAACGGCTGCGCGATCCGCGTGAGGAAGTCGCGCAGCCGGTGGTCCTCGGCCGCGAGCCGGCGCCCTACGACGGTGACCTTCGGGCGCGGGGGCATCAGGTCGCGCGGAGGCGGAACATCAGCTCGTCCACGTAGCACCAGCTCCAGTCCTCGCCCGGCTCGACGGAGCGGATGATCGGGTGGCCGGTGGCCTCGTGGTGGCCGGTCGCGTGCTTGCCCGGCGAGTTGTCGCAGCAGCCGATGTGCCCGCACGTCTGGCACATCCGCAGGTGGACCCACCGCCCTCCGGCGGCCAGGCACTCCTCGCAGCCCTCGACGGCGTCGGGCGCCTCCAGCAGCTCGACGCTGTCGAGGTGGGAGCAGCCGGCCATGCGACCATCGTACGGTGCTCGCGCAGCGCCTCACCAGCCAGCTCCTCGCCGGGCCGCCCGCGCGCGATCCGGTCGCCGTGTGCGAGCGGCTGCTGGCGGTGCAGGGGCAGGACCCGCGGGCGGTGCGGCTCGCGGTCCGGGCGCGCACGCGCGGGCTCACCGCGGCGGACGTCGACCGCGCGCTGAACGACCGCGAGGTGCTCATCACGTGGCTGAACCGGGGCACGCTGCACCTCGTCCGCGCCGAGGACTACGGCTGGCTGCACGCGTTGACGGCGCCGCAGCACCGCAAGCAGATCCTGCGGCGGCTCGCGCAGGAGGGCGTCGAGGACCCGGACCGCGGCGTCGCGACGATCGAGCGAGCGCTGGCCGATGAGGGCCCGCTGGCGCGCGAGCAGCTCCGCGACCGCGTAGCCGCCGCGGGCATGCGGACGGAGGGGCAGGCGCTCATCCACCTCCTCGCGCTGGCGGCGTCGCGCGGGCTCATCGTGCGCGGCCCGATGGACGGAAGGCAGCATCTCTACGTGCTCGTGTGCGACTGGCTCGGCGAGCAGCGCCCCGTCGACCGCGACGCCGCGCTCGCGGAACTGGCGCGCCGGTACCTCGCCGGCCACGCGCCCGCCGACGACCGCGACCTCGCGAAGTGGGCGGGGATCCCGCTCCGCGACGCCCGCGCGGGGCTGAACGCGATAGCGGCGGAGGTGCGCGAGGTGGGGGCCGCCCCGCTTCCTCCACCGCGCCTCCTCGGCGGCTACGAGCCGGTGCTGCTCGGCTGGGCGTCCCGCGACGACGTCGTCGGGCCGCACCGCGACAAGATCACGGTCGAGGGGCTGTTCCGGTCGTTCGCGATGGTGGACGGGCGGGCCGTGGCGACGTGGAAGCTGAACCGCGGCGAGCTCCACCTCGATCCCCTCGAGGAGATCGCTCCGGAGGTCGCGGCGGCGCTGGACGAGGACGCCGCGGACGTCCGGCGCTTCCTCGGCCTCTGAGCCGCTAGCTTGCGCGGCGAATGGGTATCCGCGCCTTCCTGATCGCGGTCCTCGTCGCCGCCGGCCTCGCGCCGGCGGCGGTCGCCCACCCCGCCGGCGACCCGCAGGACGCCTCGCGCCTGATGAAGCTCTTCGGCCAGGAGGACCTCGCGCGGCACCGCGACGCCGCGAAGGCCGCGGAGCCGCGCGCGATCACAGCCCCGCCCGCGACGCCCCGCGCCGACTGCGGCCCCGGCTCCGACCCCGAGCCGGGCATGCAGGGCCGCAGCCCCGCGGACGCGCCCGGCCGCGAGGACGGCTTCCGCTGCAACACCGAGCTCGTCGGCCACATCGAGTCCGGCGGCGGCTACAAGGCGCTGCGCTACGTCGACAAGGCGGGCCACGAGTGCGCCTTCTACGACACGACGCTGCTCTTCCCGACCAACGCGATCAACCTGTCTCAGACGCCGACGGGCGTGTCCGTGCTCGACATGAGCGACCCGGCGAACCCGAAGCGGACGGCGTCGCTGGTCACGCCCGCGATGCAGACGCCGCACGAGTCGCTCGAGCTCAACGAGAAGCGCGGGCTGCTCGCCGCAGTCACCGGCAACCCGATCGCCTACCCGGGGCTCGTCGACGTCTACGACGTCAGCGAGGACTGCCGCGAGCCCGTGCTCCAGGCGAGCATCCCGACCGGCCACTTCGGCCACGAGAGCGGCTTCGCGCCGGACGGCATGACGTTCTACGCCACCTCGATCGGCACGGGCGACGTCACCGCGATCGACCTGACCGACCCGAAGAGCCCGAAGGTCCTGTGGAACGGCAACTACCGCTCGCACGGGCTGATGGTGAGCGACGACGGCAACCGGCTGTACCTGGCCATGGGCGGCGGCGGCTTCGCCGGGGAGGGGCTGCTGATCCTCGACTCCTCCGAGATCCAGGCCCGCAAGCCGGACCCGCAGGTGCGCGAGGTCGGCCGCGTCAACTGGCCGCTCGTCACGATCCCGCAGGTCGCGATCCCGGTGACGATCGACGGCAGGCCGTACGCGGTGGAGGTCGACGAGTTCTCGGCGAGCGAGGGCGGGGAGGCGACGGCGCACGGCCCGCGGGTCGGCGCGGCCCGGATCATCGACCTCTTGGACGAGGCCAACCCGAAGGTGATCTCCGACATCCGGCTCGAGGTCCACCAGCCCGAGAACCGCGACGAGATCGCCGACGACCCGGGCACGTCGAGCCCGGTGCAGGGGTACGCCGGCCACTACTGCAACGTGCCGTCCCGGAAGGACCCGGGCATCGTCGCGTGCTCGTTCATCCTCTCCGGCCTGCGGGTCTTCGACATCCGCGACCCGCACCACCCGAAGGAGATCGCGTACTTCGTCGCGCCGCCGAGCCAGAACGCGAGCCCGGGCTCGCCGAGCGACTATGCGATGTCGCGGCCGTCGTTCGTCCCCGCGCGCGGGGAGATCTGGTACACGGACGGCGGCAGCGGCTTCTACAACGTGCGGGTCACCAACGGCGTGTGGCCGTTCGGGTCGGACGGGAGCGGCGGCGGGAGCGGCGGGAGCGGCGGGAGCGGCGCCTCGTGCCGCACGACCGACGGCTTCCGCAGCGTGTCCGCCAGGCCGGTGCGCCGCGGGCTGCGGCTCGGCTTCATGCGGCGCGGCGCCGGGCGCGTCGACGTCGACGTCTTCCAGGTCGCCAAGGGCCGGCGGGTCGTGCGCGAGCACCGCGTCGCGCGGTTCGCGAACCTCGAGACCTCGTACGTCTGGGGCGGAGGCAGGGTGCCGGACGGCGTGTACTTCGTCCGCTTCTCGCTCATCCGCGGCGGCAAGCGCGTGGACGTCCAGCGGATCGTCCTGCAGCGCCGCGGCGGTCGCTTCCGCCGGCTGGCCGGGCACCACCGGCGCGCCATGTGCGGGATCGTCCGGCAGTTCAAGCTCGAGCGCCCGGTGTTCGGCGGCACGCGCGGGACGCCGCTGCGCATCGCCTACCGCCTCTCGCGCGCCGCGCGGGTGGGCCTCGTCGTGCTGCGCGGCAAGCGCGTCGTCAGGCGCTTCCGCACGCGCGCGCAGGCGGCTGGCCGCACCTACCGCCTCACCCTGCGCGCCCGTGGCCTGCGCCGCGGCCGCTACGCGGTCCGCCTCACCGCGGTCTCCGGCTCGCGCCGCGTCACCGCGACGCTCCACGCCCGCCGGCTCTAGTTGGCGCGCTGCAGCACCCAGCCGTCGCCGTGCCCGTTCACGCGCGCGGGGCTGTGGATGTCCTCCCACTCCGCGAGGTACGGCTCGATCACCCGCTGCTCCTCGTCGGCGGTGAACGTCGCGCGCAGGCGCCCGCACCGCGCCGAGAGGCGCCCCGCGGCGACGGGGATGATCCCGAAGCTCCCTCCGAGCAGCCACTTGCTGCGGTGGATCCGCGGCCGGCAGACGAGCGTCCCGCCCGCGCCCGCCCGCGCGAGGACGCCCAGCCACATGGCGTCGCGCGCGCCGGCACCCGTGATCGTGTCCGGGCGGTTGAGGCCGAACGCCACCCACGTCGCGCCGCGGCGGTGGACGGTCCACGTGTCCCAGTAGTCGTAGACGCCCCACCACAGCGCGATCCGGCCCCACCAGTGCTCGTAGGTGGCGCGCCACCCGTCGACGCGGATCGCCTCGCCGCCGACGGTGATCGTGCCGCGCGCCCGGCTGCGCGCGATCGGCATCGCCCAGCTCAGCCAGGCGCCGGGGTCGCCGCCGTTGATGACGTCCGGGCCGAGGCGCGCCCGCAGCGCGGCCGGCCCGCGGCGGACGCGGTCGAGCCTCACGCGGCCGGTCACGTCGGCGGCCGCCACGTCGAACGTCGCGCCGCCCGGGCCGACGACCCCGCTCGCCCGCCCCTGCGGCCCGCTGACCGTCAGCCGCCGGCCGGGCGCCGTGACGGGGCCGTCGACGACGATGCGGACGGGGTCCTCCTGCGTGCCGCCCCGCGGGCGGTGGACGAGCCTGAGGCCGGAGCCGAGGTCGCCGTCGCGGAGGAAGCGCAGCTCGAGCATCGCGTCGCTGCGCGGGTCGAGGAGGCGCAGCGTCCACCACTCGCGCAGGGCGTCCGGCCGGCCGGCGTGGTCCGCGGCGCCCGCCACGCGCAGCGCGGGGAGGCCCGGGGGCTCGGCCGCGTGGGCGAGGCCGCCGGGGAACCCGGCGACGACGGCGACCGCGATCCACCAGCGACTCCGGCGCATGGGCGACGGGTACCCCGCACGCGATGCGCGCTCCCGTACTTGGCGCCGCGGTCGTCGCCGCGCTTGCCCTGCCCGCGACGGCTCGGCCGGAGGCGGTCACGATCCAGGCGAACCCGGCACACACCGGGTTCGTCGCGAGCGGCGGGCCGGCGCCGCCGCTCAGCCGGCGCTGGACGGCGCGCCTCGACGGGGCGCTGGGCTACCCGGTCATCGGCGACGGGAAGGCGTTCATCGTCACGACCTTCCCGCTCCCGCGCGGGCCGCGGGTCGTCGCGCTGTCGCTCCGCGACGGCCGGCGCGTGTGGTCGCGCGAGCTCGGCGCGCCGTCGCTGCCGAGCGCGGCCTCGATCGCCTACGACGCCGGCCGGCTGATCGTGACGCGCAACGTCTACGGCGGCGACCCCGAGGAGGGCGCGATGCTGGCGCTCTCGGCGCAGAACGGCGACGTGCTGTGGGAGACCGACGACCTGACGCTGTTCGAGGCCGGTCCGCCGGTCGTCGTCGACGGCGTCGTGTACCTGAGCGAGACCGGCGGCGGCGCCGGCGGGGTGAGCGCGTGGAGCGCGAGCGACGGCGCCTCGCTGTGGCGCGTGTCGACGCACCAGGGCGGGGGCGGATCCGCGGCGGTGGCGGGCGACACCGTGTTCACGCAGATCGGCTGCCCGCCGGAGGTGTTCCGGGTCCGCCGCGACGGGACGCCGCTGGTGCCGACCTCCTCGAACTGCACGAGCGGCGGGGGCGGCACGCCGGTCGTGAGCGGCGCGCGCGTGCTGCTGTGGGGGAGCGACTCCGACTCGGGCGTCTTCGACGCCGCCACCGGCGCGCGCCTGGGCCCGCTGCATTCCGACTACGCGCCGGCGGTCGGCAACGGGCTGATGCTGCTGGTCGAGGCCCACACCTCGGGCGAGCCGGTCTACCGCGGCCACACGCTGGTCGCCCGGCGGATGGACGGTCGCCGCGCGTGGCGCTTCCGCGGCGACGGCTACCTCGACTCGGCGCCGCTCATCGCCGGGCGGTGGGCGTTCGTGGGGTCGGGGAGCGGCCGCCTGTATGCGCTCGACGTCCGCACCGGCAGGGTGCGCTCGCGCACGGACGCGGGCGCGTCGGTGCTGTCGCACCTCGCGGCCGGCGAGGGGCTGCTGCTCGTGCCCGCGCGCGGGCGGCTCGTGGCGTTCGGCTGACGCGCCCGCTCAGGCGGTCGACGCGATCGCCGCCTCGACGTCCGCGCGCTTCGGCTCCTTGCCGAAGCCGGTGAGGCACCACGTCGCGCCCGCGTCCACCCACGGAGCCGGGTCGGTGCCGGGCGGGTTGGTGACGATGAGGTCGAGCCCGTCGGGCACCTCGGCGCGCAGCTCGGCCAGCGCCTCCGGGCCGGGCAGGTCGATGGGGAAGAGGCCGTCCCAGCGCGCGGCGCGGCGGACCGGGCGGCGGTTCGGCCAGCGGGCCGCGACCCAGACCGGGATCCGCGGCTGCTGGACGGGCTTCGGAGCGAACTCGCGCCAGTGGCGAGTCAGCGCATCGAGGCCGTCGTCGAGCAGCCGCGCGCGTTCCTTCGCGTCCGTCACCTCGCCGAAGTCCTCGAGCTCCCCGTGGTTGTCGCTGCCGAGCCCGGCGCCGAGGACCAGCCGGCCGCCGGAGACGTGGTCCAGCGTGATCGTCTCGCGCGCGAGCTTGTGCGGCCGTCGCCGCGAGAGCGGCGTGACGAGCGGGCCGATCCGCATCCGCTCCGTCGCCAGCGCGATCGCGGTCAGCGCGACCCACGGGTCGGCGACCTCGAGCGCCGGCGGCGAGTACCGGACGTGGTCCCAGACGAAGAAACCGTCCCACCCCGCGTCCTCCGCGCGGGCCGCCAGGCCGGCGAGCACGCGCGGGTCGAACAGCTCGCCGAACGGCGCGACGAAGATGCCGCGCCTGGCGCTCACGCCGCGCGCCCGCGGCACGCCTCGACGGCGAGCCGGTCGCAGCGCTCGTTCAGCTCCACGCCCGCGTGCCCCTTCACCGGCACCCACTCGACGTCGTGCTCCCGCATCGCCTCGAGCAGCTCCTCCCACAGGTCGCGGTTGGCGACCGCGGTCTTCGCCTTCGTCCGCCAGCCGTTGCGCTGCCAGCCGTCGATCCACTGCTTGAACACGGCGTTGCGCACGTACGCGGAGTCGGTGTGGACGAGCACGCGGCACGGCTTCGTCAGCGCACGCAGACCCTCGACGACCGCCTGCAGCTCCATCCGGTTGTTCGTCGTGTCCGGCGCGTGGCCGACCAGCTCGCGCTCGCGGTCGCCGAGCTTGAGCACGGCGGCCCAGCCGCCCGGCCCGGGGTTGCCCGAGCAGGCGCCGTCGGTCCAGAGCTCCACGGTCGGCTTCATCACGGCCAGCCTACGTCGCGAAGAGGTCGGCGGCAGTCACGAGGAGGACGGCCTCGTCCTCCGCCCGCTCGCGCAGATCCTGCTCGAACCGGTCGCGGGCGAAGAGGGCGACGCGCGCCGCGGCTGCACGACCGCCGAGCGCGGCCTGCGCGCGCCGGAGCGCGTCGAGCTCGCGGACGCCGACGACCTTGCGCCACTTGCAGGAGCCGAGGAAGCTGAACCGGTTCCTCCGTACGCCGACGATGTCGACCTCGACCTGGCCGTCGCGCGACCACCACGAACCGAGCTCCTCGTTGCGACCGACGAGATCCTCCGACGCGTACGCGCCGACCCAGTGCCGGCAGACGTCCTCGAAGACCCGGCCCATGACGTTGTCGAAGTCCGCCTCGACCTCGCCGAGGACTTCGTCGACGCGCCCGCGATCGAGCCGGCTCCGGTTCGGGAACACGTAACGGAAGAAGAAGCGGAAGTACGGGTCGCTTATGCGATAGCTCGAGCGGCTCTCGCGCCCGTCGGCGCCGAGCGGGGCCCACGGAAGGACGTACCCGAGGTCGCGCAGGCGGTCGAGGCGGCCGCTGAGGTTGGCGGAGGCGACGCTGGACCGCATGGCGATCTCGTTGTACTGCGTCGCCCCGCCGGCGATTGCGCGGAGGATGGAGAAGTACGTGCCGGGGTCGCGTATCCCTTCGCCCTGGCGCAGGAGGTGGAGCGGGTCCTCGTAGAGCGGCTGGCCCTTCGTGAGGATCGCATCGCGGATCACCGTGCGCAGCGGGCCCGCGCCGGCCCACACCTGGTACTGCGGCGTCCCGCCCAGCGCGGCGTAGCGACGCAGCAGGGTCTCGGGGCTCGTCGTCCGCGCGAACGCGGCCGCGTCGCGATAGTCCAACGGAAGCAGGACGGGGCGCGCGGTGGCGCGGCCGTGGAGCGGCGCCGACGCGTCGAGGAGGCCCTCCATGAAGGACAGGGCGCTGCCGGACAGGACGAGCGTCAGCGGTGTCTTCGCGCGCTGCCACCGATCCCAGGCGCGCTGGATGATCGAGGGCAGCGGCGGGTGCGCGTCGCACAGGTACTGGAACTCGTCCAGCACGACCACCAGGGGCGCGACCTCCGCCTGCGTCTGGAGGAACGTGAGGGCCTCGTCCCAGTCGCCCAGCCGCAGCGGCGGCGCCCCCGGAAGCAGCCGGGCCGCCTCGCGCGCGAGCAGCTCGAGATGGCTCGCCGCGTCCTGCTCGTCGGCCTGCAGGCTCACCACCCGCTCCCCGGTGAGCACGCTCGCCAGGAGGAAGCTCTTCCCGACGCGCCGGCGGCCCGTCAGCACCACGAGGCTCGGCGGCGAACGGCGCGCGAGCTCGAGGAGCCGGGCCTCTTCCGCCCGGTCGACGAGGTGGGGGGAGGACTTCGTCGCGACGGACTACATCGTAAAGAAGTAGCGCTTGGAAGAGCGAGGTAGCTAGATTCGGACAATTTGTCAACCGAGTTGACAACAACTATCCTCACGGTGTGTTCAACGCGGACGACTCGCTCCGGGAGCGCGGCCTCGCGCTGACGCAACGGCTGCACC
Source organism: Solirubrobacteraceae bacterium (assembly GCA_036389485.1). Taxonomy (GTDB): domain Bacteria; phylum Actinomycetota; class Thermoleophilia; order Solirubrobacterales; family Solirubrobacteraceae; genus CADCVT01. The sequence goes on along the minus strand of DASVPR010000009.1, from coordinate 21,244 downwards.
GGCAGGCGCTGAGCGAGGCCGGGAGGGCGCTGCATGCGGCACGACGGCTCGCCGACGATCACAGCGCGCGTATCGCCCAGCTGGTCCCGGGGGCGCTCGCGGCGGGCCTGTCCGCCTCGGAGATCGCCGAGCGCACCGGGTTGTCCAGGCAGCGGATCTACGAGCTTCGCGACAGTGCGCCGCCGCGGCAGAGCGCCGAGCAGCGCATCATGGCCCTGCTCGCGGCGGAGGGCGGGTTGACGTTGCCGGGCATCGCACGTCGCCTGGATGAGCGCGAGGCGGCGGTCAGCGCACACGTGAAGGGCCTTGCGTCCGCCGGGCTCGTCCACGAGATCCTCACGTCTTTCGAGGACGCGACGCCGGTCGGGTACTACGGCCTGACGCCCGACGGCGAGGCGGCCCTCGAGGAGCAGTTCTGGAACGGGCTCCGAGGCGGCACGGAAACCAGGTTCAGCGTCTACGCGCCGCTCGAGCCCGCTGACGTCGAGGCGGTCCTGCCGCATGCACAGACGGTCTTCGGCGACGAGGGGTTCGCGGTGCTGCCGCCGGGCACGGTCCGCGGCCAGGCGAGACCGGAGCTCGCCTTCCGCGTCGTGGCGGAGACGCCCGACGACGCTCTCAGCCGCGGTCGTGAGCGCGTGGCCGAGCTTCTGTCCCTGGCGCGGAGGGGCGATCGTCCGGCGGTGATCTCAGCGATCGCGCCGGCCGACCCCGTCCGCCGCCGTTAGTCGGCGCCGGGGATGACCCAGCCCGCCATCGCCGCGAAGTGCGCGGCGGCGGCGGCGATGACGAACGCGTGGAAGACCTCGTGGAAGCCGAACGTGCGCGGCCACGGGTCCGGGCGCTTCCCCGCGTAGACGATCGCGCCGGTGGTGTAGAGGACGCCGCCGGCGGCGAGCAGGAGCAGCGGTGCGAGCGGCAGGCGGTCGACGAGCTGCGGGATCGTGATCACCGCGAACCAGCCGAGCGCGAGGTAGGTGCCGGCGGTGAGCGCGCGCGGCGCGCTGATCCACGCCACGCTGAACGCCACGCCGGCCAGGGCGCCCGCCCACACGCCGATCAGCACGACGAGCCGCAGCGGGCCGTCGAGCACGAGCAGCGCGATCGGCGTGTACGACGCCGCGATGAACACGAAGATCGTGGAGTGGTCGATGCGGCGCAGCACCGGGCGCCAGCGCGGGTCCCAGCGCCAGCGGTGATAGAGCGCGCTGCCGGCGAACAGCGCGCACAACCCGAGCGCGTAGACGAGCGCGGCGATGCGGGCGTCCGCGCCCGGCGCGAGCACGAGCAGCACTGCGCCGGCGACGAGCGCGAACCAGAACGCCCACGCGTGGGACACCCCGCGCAGGAGGGGGATCAGCTCCTCGCGCGCCTCCGTCGCCCTCACGGGATCTTCATGCCCGAGATCGCCCGGCTGATCACCAGCCGCTGGATCTCGGAGGTGCCCTCGAAGATCGTGTAGATCTTGGCGTCGCGGTGCATCCGCTCCACGGGGTACTCGCGGGTGTAGCCGTTGCCGCCGAGGATCTGGATCGCGCGCTCGGTGGCCCACACCGCGACCTCGCCGGCCTTGAGCTTCGACATCGAGCCCTCGGCGTTGTTGAACGGCTTCTGGTTGCGGCCCATCCACGACGCGCGCCAGACGAGCAGCCGCGCCGCGTCGATCTCCATCTTCATGTCGGCCAGCGCGAACGCGATCGCCTGGTTCTCGATGATCGGCCGGCCGAACTGGACGCGCTCCTTCGCGTAGTCGAGCGCGTACTCGTACGCGGCGCGGGCGATGCCGACGGCCTGCGCGCCGACGGTCGGCCGCGAGGCCTCGAAGGTCTGCATGGCGGCCTGCTTCTTCGCGCGCGTCCCCTCGCGGGCGCGGGCGAGCCGCTCGTCGAGCTTCTCCTTGCCGCCGAGCAGGCAGCTGCCGGGGATCCGGCAGTCGTCGAAGTGGACGTCCGCGGTGTGCGACGCGCGCAGGCCGTGCTTCTTGACCTTCGCGCCCTGCTCGCAGCCGGGCGTGTTCGGCGGGATGACGAACGCGGCCTGGCCGCGGGCGCCGAGCTCGCGGTCGACCGAGCAGACGACCACGTGCACGTTGGCGATCCCGCCGTTCGTCGCCCACGCCTTCTGCCCGTTGATGACCCACTCGTCCTTGGCCTCGTCGTACTTCGCGAACGTGCGCAGGGAGGAGACGTCGGAGCCGGCGTCGGGCTCGGAGACGCAGAAGGCGGCCACCTTCGGGTCGTCCTCGCTGCCGAAGCACTGGGGGATCCACTCGCCCATCTGCTCCGGCGTGCCGCTCGCGAAGATGCCCGCCACGGCGAGCGACGTCCCCATGATCGACATCCCGATCCCGGCGTCGCCCCAGAAGAGCTCCTCGTTGACGATCGGCAGCGTCAGCCCGGTCGGGTCCGCGAAGAACTGGGCGAGGGCCTCGAACCCGTAGAGGCCGATCTTCGTCGCCTCCTGGATGACGGGCCAGGGCGTCTCCTCGCGTTCGTCCCACTCGGACGCCGCGGGGCGCACGACGCCCTCCGCGAAGCCGTGGACCCACTCGCGGATGTCCTTCTGGTCCTGGTTCAGCTCGAGCGAGAACGGGGTCTCACCGGACTGCGGCTCGAGGTTGACGTCGTCGACGGAGGTGATCTCTTCGGTAGCCATGACGGCAGGGAACGTTACATCATGTGGCGTCACGTCGTTTCGCGTAGGGTGTGCGCCGTGGCACTCGGCGAGATGACCGCGGAGCTGACGATCGACGAGCTCGCGCGCGAGACGGGGATGACGGTCCGCAACATCCGCTCCCACGCGTCGCGGGGGCTGCTGCAGCCGCCGGAGGTCCGGGCGCGGACCGGCTACTACGGGCCCGAGCACGTCGCCCGCCTGCGGCTCATCCAGGAGCTGCAGGCCAACGGCTACAACCTCGCCGCGATCAAGCACCTGCTCCAGCGGGGCGACGGGCAGGCCGAGCGGGTCCTCGGGTTCGCGCGGTCGATCCTCGCGCCGTGGGAGGTCGAGCGGCCCGAGGTGGTCGACGCGGAGGAGCTGGCGGCGAAGTGGGGCGCCGCCGAGGTGGACCCGAAGCTCGTCGCGCGGGCGGAGAAGCTCGGGCTCGTCGCGCCGCTCGGCGACGGGCGCTACGAGATCCTCTCCCCGACCGTGCTGCGGGCCGGGGAGGTCGTGCGCGAGCTGGGGGTGTCGTCGGAGCGGGCGATGGACATCGTCGACCGCGTCGTGCGCGCCGCCGACGGCGTGACCAAGGAGTTCGTCCAGCTGTTCATGGAGCAGGTGTGGAAGCCGTACCGGGCGTCGGACCGAGACCTGGCGGACGTGCAGGAGGCGGTCGAGCAGCTGCGTCCCCTCGCAACCGACACCCTGGTCGCCGTGTTCCATCTGCGGATGAGTCAGGCGGTCGAGCAGGCGTTCGGGCGCGAGCTCGAGAAGCGGGCCCCGAAGGGATGAGGCGGGCGGCGCTGCTCGCGCTGTTCGCCGCGCTGGCGGCGTGCGCGCCGGCGAGCGCGTCCGTCGTGAGCTTCTACGCGTACGTCGAGCCGCCGGGGACCTCGCCGGAGGAGTCGTGCAGCCGCTACTTCGCCTGCCCGCCGAGCACCGTGTCCGTCGTCGACGACCGCAACGAGCGCAACGACCTGACGTTCGAGTTCCTCCCCGGGAACGTCGTCGTGCATGACGCGGCGGCGCGGGTCGAGGCCGGGTCGGGGTGCACGAACCGCAGCGACGGCGCGGTCGAGTGCCCGCGGGCCGAGTTCATCTCGGTCGGCGCCGCGGGCGGCGACGATCGGGTCGTGGCGCCCGGCGCGACGATCACCGGCGGCGACGGCGCCGACGACCTCACCGGCCGCGACCTCGACGGCGGTCCCGGCGACGACACGCTGCGCGGCGACGAGGCGTACAACGTGTTCCGGGCTGGGCCGGGCGCCGACGTCGTGGAGGCCGGAGGCGGCAACGACGTGGTCCTCGACGACGACGGCTCTGTGCTCTCGTCCGACCGGTTGGACGGCGGCGAAGGGCTCGACACGCTGCGCTTCACCACCCGGACCGGGTCGGTGCGCGCCGACCTCGGCGCCGTTCCGCAGCAGGCGGGCGAGGGCGGCGAGGACAACGTCGTGGCGGGCTTCGAGAGCGTCAGCGGCGGCGGCGGCGACGACGAGCTGCTGAGCCCCATCGGGACGTACGCGCGCGTCGAGCTCGACGGCGGCGACGGCGACGACCGGCTCGTCAACCGCGCGACGGCCGCGGAGGTCCTGCTCTTCGGCGAGGGCGGGAACGACGACATCACGGGCTTCGACGTCGACGAGCGGATCGACGGCGGTACCGGCGACGACGTGATCGACGCCGGCGGCGGCGACGACCAGGTCCAGGGCGACGCGGGCGCGAACCGGATCATGGGCGGGGACGGCGACGACACGCTCGCCGGGTCCCTGGGCGCCGACCAGATCAGTGGAGGCGCCGGGGACGACACCGTCGACGCCAGCGGCGGCCGCGACGCGATCGCCGGCGACGCCGGGAACGACCGCGTCGACGGCGGCGGGAGCGGCGACACGATCACCGGCGGCGCGGGCGACGACGGGTTGAACGGCGGCAGCGGCAAGGACGACGTCCGCGGCGACGAGGGCGCCGACCGCGTCTTCGGCGGCCGTGGCGACGACGCCGTCGACGGCGGGGAGGGCGACGACGTCGTCAGCGGCGGGAAGGGTCGCGACCTCATCAAGGGAGGCTTCGGCCGCGACCGCCTGTCCGCCCGCGACCGAGCCGCCGACGACCTCGACTGCGGTCCCGCCCGCGACACCGCGACCGCCGACCGCCGCGAGCGCGCGGAGCGGTGCGAGAAGGTGTCGCGCCCGAAGTCGCGCCGCCGCCGCCGCTGAGCGAAGCGGCCCGCGCGGCTCGACCCGCCCGCGCGGCTCGCCCGGCCCGCGCCGTTCGCCCCGCCGCGTCAGTCCGCGGCGGGCGCCGCCTCGCGCGACTCCACCGCGGGCAGGCCGTCGATGCTCTTCGCGTTGCGGCGCGCCTGCATCTCGACGAGCCCCTCGGGCCCGAGCGTCCGCAGGCGCTTCTTCTTCGAGAGGTCGAAGTGCGGACGCTCGCCCGCGTACTCCATGAGCGGGACGCCGTAGCCGCACGAGTCGGAGATCCGCTCGACGTCGACGACGATCACCGAGCGGCGCGCCTCGGGGACCTCGGTCAGCTGGTCGAACGCGCACTCCTCGAGCAGATCGTCGAAGTGCGGATCATCGGGGAAGACGACCTCGCCGGTCCCGTGGAGCCGCACGATCCGCGGCGGCCCCTCGAACGCGCAGAGCATCACGACGATCCGCCCGTTCTCGCGGACGTGCGCGACGGTCTCCGCGCCGCTGCCGGAGTAGTCGAGGTACGCGACCCGCCGCGGGCCGAGGATCCGCAGCGTCCCGATCGGCCCCTTCGGCGAGACGTTGACGCGGCCGTCCGCGCTCAGCGGCGCGGTGGCGACGAAGAACATCCGCTGCCGGAACACCCATTCGCGGAGGTGGTCGTCGATCTCGTCGAACTGCTTCGCCATGCCAGGAGACGCTAACGACCTCGCCTCGGATCAGGTTCGTCGTCGCGCCCCAAGGATGCCTTATGGTGCGTAAGCGCCGAGTGAACGACGTCACCGTCCGGCGTGAACGCATCACCGCAGACCCTGCCAATCGAACACACGGCTCATGGCGACAGTTGCTGACTTGGAAGTGGTGCTCTCGTGGCACGATGAGGAGAAGCGGTTTCAACTCAGCCTCGGCTTCGACGATCCTGAGGAGATGGGCGACCGGCGGCTCATCTGGGACGGGCCCATCGCGATCGACCCGGACGAGCTCGACAAGCACAAGCACGACTCGGCGGCCTACGGCAGGGCGCTGACAGAGCAGCTGTTCCCGGCCGAGAAGCTGCGCGAGTTCTACAAGCGGGCGAAGGACAGGGCGGCGGAGCAGGGCATCCCCATGCGGGTGCGCCTGTCGATCGACCGCGGTGCACCGCAGCGGATCCAGGCGGTCCGCTGGGAGACGCTGCACGATCTCGATGTCGACCGGCCGATCGCGCACCGCACCGACGTTCGGCTGTCGCGATACCTCAGCGGCGCGGGCTGGGACGTCCTCCGCCCTCCCCGCGAGCGCGACCTGCGCGCGCTCGTCGTCATCGCCGATCCGAACGACATCGACATGGTCTCCGTCGATCCGCCGCTTGCGCGCATCGACGTGGAGGGCGAGAAGCGGCGCGCGCTGCAGGCGTTGCGCGGCATCGCCGTGACGATGCTCGTCTCGAAGGACGGGCCGAGGCCGACGATCGACAACATCGCAAGCGCGCTCGACGACGGATTCGACATCCTGTACCTCGTCTGCCACGGCTTGTCGCGAAAGGACGGACCGACCCTGTACCTCGAGGACGAGGACGGGAAGACCGCGCCGGTGGCCGCCGAGGACCTCAGCAACAAGATCGAGGCGCGACAGAACAAGCCGACGCTGGCGGTGCTCTGCTCCTGCTGGTCCGCCGGCGCCGGCGGCGGGGACGCCAGCACGCGGGACGACGGAGCCATGGCGCCTCTCGGCCCGCAGCTGGCGGAGGCCGGGATCGCGGCGATCGTCGCGATGCAGGCCAACATCACGATGGCGACCGCGGCCACGTTCCTTCGCACCTTCTTCGAGGAGCTCGCTGAGGACGGGGTCGTCGACAGAGCCGTAGGGGTCGCGAGGGCGAGGGTCTCAGACCGGCACGATTGGTGGGTGCCCGTGCTCTTCACGCGCCTGAAGCGCGGCCGCACGTACTACAAGAGCGGGTTCTCGGTCACGGGCACGAAGCTGAACCTCTTCGCCAAGGCGGTGAAGGAGGGTCGCTGTACGCCCGTGCTGGGACCCGGGCTGGCCGAACCGATCATCGGCAGGCGAGCGGACGTCGCGCGCGACTGGGTCGACCGCTGGCTGCTGCCGATCTCGCCGCCGGACGATACGAACATCACGACGGTTGGTCAATTCGTCCAGACCAGTACCGCCGGCTACACGGCCCATGAGGAGCTGGCGAGCTACGTTGTCACGCGGCTCGCCCGGGATGAGCGCTACCGGGACGTCGATCCGGCGCTCTTCACGTCCGACGGCAAGGCCGAGCTGCTCAAGGAGCTGGGCAAGCGCGCGCGTCAGGAGGACCCGGAGGAACCACACGCTGTCATGGCCGCTCTCGGCTTGCCCGTCTACATCACCACGAGTTGGACCGGCCTGCTCGCCGAGGCGCTCGAGGCCGAGGGCCGCGAGCCCCAGGTCCAGCACTTCGATTGGAACGACGAGATCGGGAGGCAGCCGAAACTGGACGCGCCCACCCCCGAACGTCCTCTCGTCTACCACCTGTTCGGGCGGCTCGACCAGCCGGACTCGATGGTCCTGACCGAGGACGACTACTTCCAGTGGCTCGCCAAGTGGGCGGAGCAGCGGCAGGACGAGATGCCGCGCGACATCTACGACGCGTTGACGCGCCGGTCGCTCATGTTCGTCGGCTACCGCCTCCAGGATTGGGACTTCCGAGTGCTCTTCCAGAGCCTCCGGAACTTCCGCGGCCACGAGGTTTTCAAGAAGCGCCTGCACGTCGGCGTGCAAGTCGATCCGAGCGCGCCGGGCGTGGAAGCCGAGGCCGCTCAGGACTACGTGAACAAATACTTCGAGGCCGGCGGTGTGACGATCTTCTGGGGTAGGACGAAGGAGTTCCTGAAGGAGCTCGCGAATCTCATGGACGCCTTGTGACCTTCGGCACGCGCACACCCGTGAAGGACAACCCTTATGTGGGGCCGCGACCGTACCGGCGTGAGGACAACGAGCTCGGTCGCCGGCTGTACGGCCGCGATCGCGAGGCGCGCGACGTCATAGTGACGCTCCTGGCCGAGCGGATCCTGGTCATGCATTCGCCTTCGGGAGCGGGCAAGACCTCGCTTCTGCAGGCCAAGGTGATCCCGGGCCTGCGAGAGGACGAAGGCTTCGAGGTGACGGAACCACTCCGGGTGAACGCGGTTCCCGACGACGGCTTCACGCCGCGCAACCGCTACGTGTGGAGCGTCATCGTCGGGATGCTCGGCAAGGAGGCGGCGGCCGACCCGGCGTATGCGGACATGACGCTGGTCGAGTTCCTGAACAGCGAGCACGATCCGCACGCCGACTCCAAGTACCGGGTGCTCGTGCTGGATCAGTTCGAGGAGATCGTCACGCTCGATCCGGGCGATCGCGCGGCGCAGACGGCGTTCTTCCGGGATCTCGGGGACGCGCTGAAGAGCCGCCACTGCTGGGCGCTGCTCTCGATGCGCGAGGACTTCATCGGCGGTCTGGCCCCCTTCGCGCGGTACGTGCCGTCGCACCTCAAGGTGCGCTACCGCATCGACTTCCTCGACCGCGAAGCGGCGCTGGAGGCTACGCGCCGGCCGGCTGAGGACGCCGGAGTCGACTTCCAGGAGAGGGCCGCGAAGGAGCTTGTGAGCGACCTCGCCAAGGTACGCCGCCAGCTCCCGGGCGAGCAGAAGGCGACGATCATCGACGGCCCGTACGTCGAGCCGGTTCAGTTGCAGGCCGCTTGCACCGAGCTGTGGCGGCGCGTCAGGGAGGACCGGGGGGAGAGGCTCCGCAAGATCACGCTGAGTGACGTCAAGGACTTCGGGGATCTCGACAGTGCGCTCGGCGCGTACTACGGCAATGCCGTCGCGACCGTCGCGCGCGAGACCGAGACCAGCGAGCAGGTGATCCGAGACTGGTTCGAGGCGAAGCTCATCACCGAGGACGGCGAGTTCCGCAACCAGACGCAGACCGGGCCGCCCGTGGGCGAGAAGGTCGAGGAGGTCCTCCGGGGGCTGGCCGATCAGTACCTCATCCGCAGCGACGAGCGCGGCGCGACGCGGTGGTACGAGCTCGCGCACGACCGGCTCATCGGGCCGCTGTGCACGAACAACCACGACTGGCGCTACGAGCACCTCGACACGTTCGAGATCTCGGCCCACGACTGGGACAGGCACGACCGGTCTCCGCTGTATCTGCTGGGTCCGCGGCGGCTCGAGCGCGCCCGGCGGTCGCTCGCTCAACAGCCGAACCCGAGCGCGCTGCTGCGCGAGTACGTGGAGGCGTCCGAGGCCAACGTCCGCGCCGAGGAACGCAGCCAGCGCCGGGAGCAGCTTCTGAGCATGTACGGCCTCGTGATCGCGTTCCTCCTGGTCGTCGTGTTGGTCCAGGCCATCATCATCATCTTCTAATGGGTGGCAGCACACCCACGGCCGCTCTGGCGCCGCTCGCCTTCAACGGCCTCGACGCGGCGACGGGCGACTACCTGTATGGGTCGATGACGGCTGACGAGTTCGCGCAGTCGGTCTACGGCGCCGAGGTAGCGGATCCAGGGCACGAAGCGGAGCTCGCCATCCGAAGCCGCAGCGACGAAGCGAGCTTCGGCGTCGCGTACGGGGTGGCCGCGGACGACCTCGCCGAGGCTGGGTGGGGGATCGTCACCGGCGCCGCCGCGCCACCGGAGCTGCTCGCAGCGCTTGAGCCGCTGTGCTCCCTCCGCCGGGATCAGGCCGGTGCGAGGTTCCGCGTCTTCACAGGCGCGGATGGCGTGCAGCGCGACGAGAGCAAGGACCAATGGCTGGGCCGCCACGGGATGGGCCCCGGCGACGCGGAGCCGGAGAAGGTGCCGTACTACCTCCTGCTGGTCGGCGGTCCGGCCGACATCTCGTTCGACTTCCAGTACGAGCTCGACGTCCACTACGCCGTCGGCCGCTTGGCATTCGACACGCCTGCGGAGTACGCGCGCTACGCGCGCGCAGTGGCCGCGGCCGAGGGCGCGGCCGGCTCACGGGACACGACCCTGACGCTGTTCGGCACGAGGAATCCCGACGACCGCGCCACCGAGCTCAGCGCGACGCACCTTCTCGAACCCCTCGCCGCTGAGGTCGAGGCCAAGTCGAAGGCCGGGTCCGCGGTGGAGGCATCCATCGGCGACGCGGCCGACAAGGCCACGCTCTGTGAGCTTCTCAACGGTGGCCGGTCGACCGACCTCCTGTTCAGCGCCACGCACGGCATCGGGTTCGCTGCCGATGATCCGAAGCAGCGCGACGCCCAGGGCGCCCTCGTGTGCCAGGACTGGCCGGGGCCGGCCGCCTGGAAGCGATCCCTGCCCGAGGAGTTCTACGTTTCCGCCGCGGACGTCTCCGATGCCGCCACCGGTGCGCCCAAGATCGTGTTCGCGTTCGCGTGCTACGGCGCCGGAACGCCGGCGTTCGACGAGTTCGGACACCTGAGGCGCAAGAAGGCGAGGAAGCTGGCGTCGCGCCCATTCGTATCGCGCCTATCGCAGCGCCTGCTCTCCCATCCGACCGGCGGCACGCTCGCCTTCGTCGGGCATGTGGAGCGCGCGTGGGAGTGCTCGTTCGTCTCGGCGAACGCCGGGCCGCAGCGCGGCGTGTTCGCGGGGACGTTGGCCAGCATTCTCGACGGTCGCCGGGTGGGCCACGCCCTCGAGTTCTTCAACTCGCGCTACGCGGGAATGGCCTCGACACTCGCGTCGCATCTGGATCGGTACCACCGGCACGGGCTCAAGACCAAGCCGGATGAGCTGACATCGCTCTGGATCGCCGCGAACGACGCGCGGAACTACACGCTCCTCGGCGATCCCGCGGTGCGGCTCGACCCGCCGGCCTGATCAACGGCGACCGGCGTTGGCCTCTCGCTTCGTGAAGCCTTCGGCGCCGAACCCGAAGAGCACGCCGAAGACGGCCGCGCCGATCGCGACTTCGGCCTGGTTCTCGGCAATCAGGTCCCATCGGTTCCAGCCGCTGAATGGGACCGAGAGCGACCAGATCGCGAACGCGACGGCGGCGAGGATCGTCCGCAGGATGACGGTGCGCTGAATCTCGCCGGAAGAAGCGAACGCGCCGCCCACCACGAAGAGGGCGGCGAGGACGACGAATGCGATGAGGAGCGCAGGTGACGGCTGAGCGCCCTCACGGGCCGCGAAGGCCGTCACTGCCGCCACATAGAGTGCGAGGGCGTCGCCCGGGATCCACTTCGTGAGCTGATCGATGACCGCGCCGGCGTCGTCGGCGGCCGTCCCCTCGTCCAACCCAAATGCCTGTGGGCCGGTGTCACTCGTGGCGACTTCGGCGCCGATACGCCACGCGCTCATTGGTCCTCCCTCGATTGACTGACGCCCAACGATAAGCGTCCGGGGGGACTGGCAACAAGAGTCGTGCGTCTACGTCGACCCGGCGGCGCGGGCGCGGATCGCGGCCTCGACGCGGCCGAGCACGCGGTCGACCTCGGCGATCGCCTCCTCCGGCAGGCCGCCCTTCAGAGCCGCGTTCGCCGCGTCGCCGACCACGCCGCGCTCGTCGCGCAGCCCCGCCAGCCGCTCGTCGAGGTCCCGCGTTCCGCGCCAGGCCTCGAGCTCCGCGAGCGCGGCCTCCAGCGCCACGCGGAGCTGGAGCGCGGCCTCGCGGAAGCGGCCGGCGTCGAGGTCGGCGCGGGCACGGAGCGCGAGCTCCTCGCACGCCAGCGCGGCGTCGCGGCCCCCGAGCACCGCGGCGAGGCGCTCCTGCGGGCGGAGCGCCGCGGCGCGGGAGGACCGCAGCCGCTTCACGGCCGCACCTTCGCGCTCGCCGGGCTCGACCGCCGCCGTCCAGCGGCCGTCCGCGACCTGGTCGCCGGCGCCGTAGCCGACCCGCACCACGAGCGCCTGCTCGACGGCGACTTCCCGCGCATGCGGATCCGCCGACGCGATCCGGTGCGCGTGCAGCACCCGGTTCAGCACCGCCAGCTCCTCCGGCACGTGCGTCGCGTGCGCGGTCATCCAGGCCTCGCCCTCCTCCGGCCCGCTCAGCGGGATCCCGCGGATCAGCGTCGCGCGCGTCGTCGGCACCAGAGCCGGCTCCGGCGACGGCGGCAGTCGCTCGGTCTTCTTCCGCCCGAACAGCCGCCGCTCCCGCGCGCCGAGCGTCGCGATGACGAGCACCCGCAGGTCCGCCTCCGCCGCGCTGTCGCGCAGGACGTAGCGCCCCGGCACCGGCCCGAGCTCCCACGGGAACTCGAACTGGACGAACCCGAAGAGGGGACCGGCGGCGCCGGCCCCGCTACTCACCCCGGTGCGCCCCGCTCGCCCGCTTGGGCGGGGTGACCGTGATCGCGTCCTTGCTCGGCTGTGCGCGGACGGTCGGGTTGTCGATCTCGCTCAGCCGGTCGATCAGCTTGATCCACTGGCTCGGCTTCAGGACCGCCTCGAACTGCTCGCCCGCCTTGCCGTTCGCGCCCCACAGCGGCTGGAAGCCGACGTGGATGTGGTCGTTGTGATCGCCCATCGCGAGCGTGTTGTCCGCGCCCTCGTACTTCATCAGCGAGATGATCTGCGCGGGCTTCATCGTGCCCTGCAGCGTCAGCAGCCGCCGGTTCGTGATGTCGGTGATCGTGCCCTTGCCCTGGTGGCCGAGGATCGGGATCCCGTTGATCTTCGCGATGTCGACCGCGTTGCCGGACGAGTGGTGCGACACGTTGCCCGACGAGGTCAAGTAGCCGTGGCCGCACATGAGCGAGGTGACGGTCGGCCGCAGGCCGCTCGCCGCGAGGAACTCGAGCGTCGCCAGCACGCGCCGGTCGATCCGCGACGCCTTGATGTCGCGACGGCCGCACGAGTAGATCTCGATGCGCGGGTTGCGCAGCACGCGGCGCTCCAGCTCGCTCTTGCCCATCAGCAGGATCTGGCCGATCGACGGGGTCCGCGCGTCCGAGCCGAAGAACGGGTTCTTGCCCTTGGCCCGGTAGATCGCGGTCGTCTCGAGCAGCTTCCACCCGTCGAGGATCGGCTTCGGGTCGATCCGCGGCGCGCCGCGGCCGGCGGGCCGGATCTCGAACAGCGTGTGCGGCGCCTCCTCCTCGGACAGCCGCCCGATGCGGCCGAGGATCGTGCCCGCGATGACCTTGGAGCCGACCTTCAGCTTGCGCAGCTCGACCTCGTCGGCGTCGAGGCCGAAGTCACGCACGAAGTAGTCCTTGAACGCCTTGCTGCTCGACAGCGTCCCCATCTCGACGAGCTGCTCCTCGCCGCCGGCCTCGAACGCGGCCGGGCGGCGCGGGGAGGCGAACAGGCGCTCCTTGTTCTCCTTCGCCTCGGCGGGATCGGGGACGGTCGGCGCAGGCTCGCGCTTCGCGGCCTTCTTCTTGGCCGCCTTCGGCGTCGCCTTGCGGACCTGCGAGCCGGCGGACGCGGGCAGCGTCGGCTTCGGGTCCGCCTTCGGGAGCTTCAGCTCGCGCGCGATGTCCTCCTCGGACACGTCGACCTTCTTCGGCACCGGGTGCTTCTGCGCGAGCGACTTCAGCTTCGCGTACGTGTAGGTGTTGCCGTAGGCGTCGCGGAGCTTGATGAAGTTGCCGAGGCGCTTGGAGCGGCCCATCTTCACGATCCGGCCGTCCTGCACGGCGATGACCGGGCTGCCGCTCTTCGCGTAGATGTTGATCCCGCGGCGCTCGACGTCGGACTCGACCGGGATCGCCGCGTTCTGGCCCTTGGCGACGCGGCGGGTCGCCTCCTTCTCGGAGACGTCGTCGGCGTAGCGCGCACGCGCGTGCACGGGGAACATGCCCTGCGTCAGGCCGGTGAGGGAGCCGACGAGGTCGCTCGGCATGCCGCCGATCAGGCGCGCGCGCATGAGGACGGAGTCGACGTACCAGTCCGCGTGGTTGTAGGCGAAGATCGCCCGCGCGAGGTCCTCCTCCGCGCCCGCCGCCTTGAGGTAGCGCGCGGCGGCGAAGATCGCGTCGACCGGGTTGTACGGGTCCTTCTTCTTGTCGCCGTTGGCGTCGACGCCGTACTGCCTCCACGTCGCGGGCATGAACTGCATCCAGCCCAGCGCGCCCGCGCTCGACACGTTGAGGTTGCGGCCGTAGTCGGTCTCGATCTCGTTGATCGCCGCCAGGACCTCCCACCGCACGCCGTACTCGATCCCCGCCGCCTGGTAGATGGAGAGGAGGAACGGCGGGATCCGGAACTTGTCGATGAAGAAGTTGGGGACGCCGATCGGGGCCGCGCCCGGCGTGGCGAGCGAGAGGGTCGGGTTGTCGAGCGTCGGGGCGCCGCCGGCGTCGCGCAGCCGGGTGCCGCGCCGCTCGCGCTTCTTCTTGCCGCCGTCGTGCCGGTCGAGGGAACCCTCGAGCAGCCCTTGAGCATCGGTGGCGCCGGCCGACCTGCGCTTCTTGCCGCCGGTCGACTCCTGGCGCTTTGCATCGCCTCGCGCCTTCGGCTCGTCGCCGCCGGGGCGCGGAGCCCCGGTGTCGCCGCCCGCGGAGGTGCCGTCGTCGCCGCCGTCGCCGGCGTTGCCCGGGTCGACCTGGACCGGCGGAGGCGGCTCGGACTGGCTGGGCGGCGTGACCTCGACGACCGAGACGATCACCCCGTTCACGCCCGGGAACTTGATGGCGCTCACCGGCGTGCCCGGCGGGACGTCCACCGTGACCGTGATCGACTGGCCGGTCGCGAGCGTGACGACGAACGTGCGCGGCTCCGCGGACGCCGGGATGATGGACGCGCCGAAGCCTGCCGTCGCGACGGCCGCCGTGGTCAAGGCGATCAGCAGCTTGCGCTTCGTCATCTAGGTCCCGAGGCTCCTCCCAAAACCCCTGCAAGGCGGGCGCGGGAAGCTACCAGCCCCGTGCCTCCAACAACGCCGGTTCCGCCGAACTCATGCGGTGTTGTTGCACACCGTCACACTCGGCGCGCAGCATCAGGCTCGACCATAGGTTGAGAGTGCCCGTCCTGGACGCCCTGCGTGCCGCCGATGGCGTAGCCTCGACGTCCATGGCCGACGACGACGTGAAGGGCATCCGCGAGCGCTTCGCCAGCGGCAGCGAGGACGCGCTCGGGAAGCTGGCCCAGGAGCTGCTCGACAACCCGCTCGTGAGCGGCGCCATCTCGCGCGCGTTCGAGGCGCGCGAGAAGGCCGTGCAGGCGCAGGAGGTCGCGTTCAGCGCGCTCAACATCCCGTCCGCCGCGGACATCGAGCGGTTGACGCGGCGCGTCCGGTCGGTCTCGCAGCGCCTCGAGGGGATCGAGGACGGCGTCGACCGCCTCGACGAGCGGCTCGCGTCGGTCTCCCAGACCGGCCGCTTGGAGGAGCGGCTCGCGTCGATCGAGGAGCAGCTCGAGACCCTCGGCCGGCGGCTCGCCGCGATCGCGGACGCGCTGCCCGGCGCCGAGTCGCCGCTGCCGCGCGAGCAGGAGCGCCTCAGGGTGGGGGACTCGGCGTAGCGCGCCGGGCCTTCACGATCGGCCACTCCACCCACGAGCTCGACGCGTTCGTGGCGCTCCTGAAGCGCCATGGGGTCACGGCGATCGCGGACGTCCGCCGCCACCCGGGCTCCCGCCGCCACCCGCACTTCGCCTCCGAGGCGCTGGCGGAGTCGCTGCCGGGGCACGGCATCGCGTACGCGCACGTACCGGCGCTCGGTGGCCGGCGCAAGCCGGCGCCGGACTCCCCGAACGACGCGTGGGACAACGACTCCTTCCGCGCCTACGCCGACCACTTGGGGAGCGAGGAGTTCGCGGCCGGCCTCGCCGAGCTCGAACGGCTCGCAGCCGAGCGGCCCACCGCTGCGATGTGCGCCGAGGGGATGTGGTGGCGCTGCCACCGGCGGCTCGTCGCCGACGCGCTGAAGGTGAGGGGCTGGACCGTCTGCCACATCGCGCCCGGCGGCGCGCTGAGCGAGCACGAGCTGCCGGACTTCGCGGTCGTCGAGGGGACGCGGATCACCTACCCCGCCCCGCAGCTGCGCCTCTGAACGCCACCGTCCTGCCTGAACGTCGCATACCGACGGTCAACCAGGACAGTCCCCAAGGGCGGCGGCGCCGGCGCGCCCGACGCGCGACCCGGCCGCGCGGAGGCCCTCCTCGTCGATGCGGACCCGCGGCGGGCCCACGAGATCGCTCACGGCGAGCACGGACGCCACCGCAACCCCGCGCCGCAAGCCGACCGCGAACAACGCCGCGGTCTCCATCTCCACCGCCAACGCACCGGCCTCCAGCCACTCGGAGAGCCGTTCGTTCGGGTCGTAGAACAGGTCGGTGGTGACCACCACGCCGCGGCGGCCCGCCGGAACGAGCGACGGCGAAGACGCGACGCGGTCGGAGAAGCCGAGCGAAGACGAGGTGCCGTCGAAGCACAACGCGGAGGTGACGGAGACGAGGTCGCCGAGCGAGAGCGAGCCGTCGAGGGCGCCGCACGTCCCGACGCGGACGAAGCGCTGGGCGCCCAGGTCGCACAGCTCCTCGAGCACGATCGCGGCGCTCGGCCCGCCCATGCCCGTGGACTGGATGGTCAGGGGCGAGCCGTCGGCCGCCGTGCCCGTGTACCCCCAGAGCCCGCGGTTGTGGTTGAACATCCGCGGCTCGGCGAGCAGCTCCTGGGCGAGCAGCAGGGCCCGACCGGGGTCGCCGGGGAGGAGCACGCGTTCCGCGAGCTCCGCGGTCGGGTGGAGGTGGATCGCCATAGAATCGCCGCGCAGTGGCCGAGAAGAACTCTCGCACCGAGGCCGTGCGCAGCGCGGTCGAGCAGGCGTTCCAGACGCAGGCGGCCTCCGCGGCCAGCGCGACCCAGGGCGCCCGCGACCGAGCACAGGACCTCGTCGACGACCTGGCCCAGACGGCGGGCAGGGTCCGCGACGCCCTCGACGACCTGCGCCCGGCGACCTCCGAGGAGATCCGCGGCCTGCGCGCCGACCTGCGCGCGCTCGAGGAGCGTGTGGCCAAGCTCGAGAGCCAGAAGAAGCGCCGCACGTGAGCGCCTTCGCCTCGGCCGACGAGTTCCGCGAGGTCATGAACCGCTGCTTCTCGATGATGTCCGAGGACCCGGAGATGGGGCCGAAGCTGCGCGACGCGGACACGCCGCAGCGCTTCGAGTTCACCGACGCGGACCTGGTCGTGAACATCCGCGCCGCGCGCGAGGGCGAGGACGGCAACCTGCACTGGGAGTGGACGGACGAGGTCGACTGGGAGCCCCGGGTCAAGATGACCATGTCGACGGAGACCTGCAACCGGTACTTCCAGGGCAAGGAGAACGTCGCGATGGCGATCGCGCGGCGGCGGATCAAGACCGGGGGCGACGTGAAGGCCGCCCTGTCCCTCATCCCGATCACGAAGCCGATCTACGAGCGGTATCGGGACATGCTGGCCGACGAGTACCCGCACCTGCGGGTGTGACCGGGGAGCTCACCCTCACGGAGGTCGCCCGGCGCGCCGGCGTGACGCCGCCGACGCTGAAGCGGTGGGCGGAGAGCGGCGTCATCCCGGGCTACGACGGGGAGTGGACGCCCGCGGCCGCCGCCCATGCCCGGATCGTCGCGCGCCTGCGGGAGCGGGGCCACTCGCTGAACGCGATCCGCGCCGCGGGCGCGGCCGGCCGGCTCGCGTTCGCCTACACCGAGGACCTCTTCCCGCGCGAGGCGGGCCCGTACTCGCTCGACGACGCCGTGAGGGAGACCGGGCTCGAGCCCGCGCTGATCGAGCGCATCTACGGCGCCGCCGGGTTCAGCTCGGCGCAGCTCGAGCGCCTCAACGACGACGACCTCCAGCTGCTGCGCTACATCGCGGCCGTCCTCGCAGCGGGGTTCCCGCTCGTCGCGTTCCTCCAGCTCGTGCGCGTCTACGGGCAGGCGCTCGCCCAGATCGCCGACGCCGAGGTCCGCCTCTTCCACCTCTACGTGCACGAGCCGCTCATGCGCGACGGCGTCCCCGGGATGGAGATGGCCGAGGAGATGGAGGGCCTCGCGCGCGAGCTGCTGCCCCTCGCCTCGCCGATCATGGACGCGATGCACCAGCGCTTCCTGGCGCACTTCGTGGAGCAGGACGTCGTCGGGCACATGGAGATGGACCTCGAAGGCGCGCTCGACCTCGGCCGCCTGCGGGTCGTGATCGCGTTCGCCGACCTGGCGGGCTACACGCGCCTGACCGAGGAGCTCGGGGACGAGCTGGCCGTCGACGCCGTGGAGCGCTTCGTCGAGGCGGTCGAGAACACGCTGCCCGACGACGCGCGCATCGTGAAGACGATCGGCGACGAGGTGATGATCGTGGGCAGCGACGCCGGCGGGCTCGTCGACTGGGCGGTCGGCTTCCAGGCGCTGGTCCGCGACGAGCGCCCGCTGCCGCGCATCGGGATGCACTTCGGCGAGGTCGTCTACCGCGACGGCGACTACTTCGGCCGCGAGGTCAACCTGAGCGCCCGCGTCGTCGCGCGCGCCGCCGGCGGCGAGGTCCTCGTGACCCGCCCGGTCGTCGGCGCCGCCGGCAACCACCTCGACTTCGAGCTCATCGGCGAGGTCAAGCTCAAAGGGTTCTCGGAGATGACCGAGCTGTTCCTCGCCACCATGGGGGAGGAATGATCGCCGACGGCGCACCCGTGGTCGTCCTGCTCAGCGGCGGGCGCGACTCCGTCTGCCTGCTTCACCGGGCCGTGCAGGCCGGCGCGCGTGTGACCGCGCTGCACGTCAACTACGGCCTGCGCGCGGAGGCGGACGAGGACGAGCGCTTCTGCCGCGCGCTCTGCGAGCGGCTCGGCGTGCCGATCGTCGTCGAGCGGGCGGAGTGGGACGGCACCGGGAACCTGCAGGCGTGGGCGCGCGAGGTCCGGTACGCCGCGGCCGAGCGGCTCGAGGGCGACATCGCGACCGGCCACACGGCCACCGACCAGGCCGAGACGATCCTGTACCGGCTCGCGGCGTCGCCGGGGCGGCGGGCGCTGCTCGGCATGGCGGCGCGCGAGGGCCGCGTGATCCGCCCGCTCCTCTCCCTCACTCGCGACGACACCGCTCGCTACTGCACCGAGCACGGCCTCGAGTGGCGCGAGGACCCCAGCAACGACTCGTCGGCGTTCGCCCGCAACCGCATCCGCGAGGGGCTCGTGCGCGAGCTGAGGCGCGTCCACCCGGCGGCCGAGGCCAACGTGATCCGCACCGCGGAGCTGCTGCGCGAGGAGGCCGAGGTGCTCGACGAGGTCGTCGAGACCGCGCTCGCGGGCCGCGACGAGATGCCGCTCGCCACCCTCGCCGCCCTCCCGCGCGCGCTCGCGCGCCTGATCGTGCGCCGCCTCGCGGAGGACGCGACCGGCCACCTCTGCGCCCGCGCGGCGGGAAGAACCGACGACGTGCTCGCGCTCACCGAGGGTGCGTTGGATCTCGGCGACGGCGTTCGGGCAGAGGTGAAGAGGGGCATGTTGCGCATGGTGCGGACGCCGGAGAGATCGCATGCGTGACGGCGACATCGGCGAGATCCTCGTCCAGGCCGACGACCTCCAGCGGCGCGTACGCGAGCTGGGGGAGGAGATCTCGCGCGACTACGCCGGGAAAGAGCCGCTGCTGGTCTGCGTGCTGAAGGGCGCGGTCTTCTTCCTGTCCGACCTCATGCGGCACCTCGACATGCCCTGCGAGGTCGACTTCATGGCCGTCGCGAGCTACGGCGACGCGACCGACTCGAGCGGCGTCGTGAGGATCCTCAAGGACCTCGACGCTCCGATCGAGGGTCGTGACGTGTTGATCGTGGAGGACATCGTGGACTCCGGCCTCACCCTCAAGTACCTGCTCCGCAACCTCGCCGCCCGCAGGCCGGCGACCCTCGAAGTCTGCGCATTGCTCACCAAACCGGAGCGGCGCAAGACGCAGATCGACGCGAAGTACATCGGCTTCGAGATCCCGAACCGGTTCGTCATCGGATACGGCCTCGATCACCGCGAGCGACACCGCAACCTGCCCTTCGTGGCGGCCCTGAGCACCGAGTAGACTCCGCTTCCCTGCTATGAGCCGTTTTTTCAAGAGCGCGGCCTTCCCGATCCTGATCGTGGTCGTGTTGGCCTTCTTCGCCCAGCGGCTCATCAGCCCGAACGATGAGCCCAAGACGCCGGACTTCCCGGCGTTCCTCGAGCAGGTCGACAATCGCGAGGTCAAGCGGGTCGAGCTGCGGCAGAAGGACAACACCGTCGAGGTCGAGCTCAAGGACGGGACGAAGTACGAGCAGGGCTTCGCCGACGACTACGGCCAGGAGCTGACCGAGACGCTGCTCGCCTCCGAGCGCGCCGGCGAGCTGGCCGAGTTCGACGTCGAGGGGCGCAAGTCGAACGGCTGGCTGTCGCTGCTGACCTACGTCCTGCCGTTCGTGATCTTCATCGCGTTCTGGATCTTCCTGATGAACCAGGTCCAGGGCGGCGGCTCGAAGGTGATGTCGTTCGGCAAGTCGCGCGCGAAGCGGATGAGCGTCGACTCGCCCAAGATCACGTTCCGCGACGTCGCGGGGGCCGACGAGGCGGTGGAGGAGCTCCACGAGATCAAGGAGTTCCTCGAGAACCCGAAGAAGTTCCAGGCGCTGGGCGCGCGGATACCCAAGGGCGTGCTGCTGTTCGGGCCGCCGGGCACCGGCAAGACCCTGCTCGCGCGCGCGGTCGCCGGCGAGGCGGGCGTGCCGTTCTTCAGCATCTCGGGCTCGGACTTCGTCGAGATGTTCGTCGGCGTCGGCGCCTCGCGCGTGCGCGACCTCTTCGAGCAGGCCAAGCAGAACTCCCCCTGCATCATCTTCATGGACGAGATCGACGCCGTCGGGCGCCACCGCGGCGCCGGCCTGGGCGGAGGCCACGACGAGCGCGAGCAGACGCTCAACCAGCTACTCGTCGAGATGGACGGCTTCGAGATGAAGGACAACATCATCCTCATCGCCGCCACCAACCGGCCGGACATCCTGGATCCCGCCCTGCTGCGTCCCGGCCGCTTCGACCGCCAGATCGTCGTGGACCGCCCCGACCGCAAGGGCCGCGCGAAGATCCTCGAGGTCCACACGCGCGGCAAGCCGCTGGCGAACGAGATCAACGTCGACGACCTCGCCGGCCAGACGCCGGGCTTCACCGGCGCCGACCTCGCGAACCTGGTCAACGAAGCGGCGCTCCTCGCAGCACGCAATGGCAAGAGGGAAATCGGCCAGGTCGAGCTCGAAGAGGGGATCATGCGCGTGGTCGCCGGCCCGGAGAAGAAGACCCGGGTCATGGGCGAGAAGGAGCGCCTGATCACCGCCTACCACGAGATGGGCCACGCGATCGTCGGGCACTTCCTCGAGCACTCCGACCCCGTGCACAAGATCTCGATCGTCGGCCGCGGCCAGGCGCTGGGCTACACGATCTCGATGCCGCAGGAGGATCGCTTCCTCACGACGCGGGCGGAGCTGACCGACTCGATGGCGATGACGCTCGGCG
>DASVPR010000008.1:0-25357 GCA_036389485.1 Solirubrobacteraceae bacterium | reverse complement strand
GACGCCCGTCTCGTGCGCGATGACCTGCTGCGTGCGCAGGGCGATCTGGACCGCCTCCTCGGTCGGCAGCGCGAGCGCCTCGTCATACGAGTTCGTGTGCAGCGACTGCGTGCCGCCGAGCACGCCGGCGAGCGCCTCGATCGCCGTGCGCGTGATGTTGTTGAGCGGCTGCTGGGCCGTCAGCGACACGCCGGCCGTCTGCGTGTGGAAGCGCATGAGCCACGACCGCGGGTCGCGCGCGCCGAACGTCTCGCGCAGCTCGCGCGCCCAGATGCGGCGCGCGGCGCGCAGCTTCGCGATCTCCTCGAAGAAGTCGATCTGCGCGTTGAAGAAGAACGACAGGCGCGGGGCGAAGTCGTCGACGTCGAGGCCGCGGTCGACGGCCTGCTCGACGTAGGTCAGCCCGTTCTTGAGCGTGAACGCCAGCTCCTGCGCGGCGGTCGAGCCGGCCTCGCGGATGTGGTAGCCCGAGATCGAGATCGGGTGCCAGCGCGGCATGCTCTGCGCGCACCACTCGATCATGTCGGTGACCAGGCGCATCGCCGGGTCGATCGGGAAGCACCACTCCTTCTGGGCGATGTACTCCTTGAGGATGTCGGTCTGGATCGTGCCGCCCAGCCGGTCGGGGGAGATCCCCTTGTCCTCCGCGGCCACGACGTAGAAGGCGAGCATGATCGCCGCGGGCGCGTTGATGGTCATCGAGACGGTGACCTCGCCGAGGTCGATCCCGTCGAAGAGCGTCTCCATGTCGTCGAGCGTGTCCACCGCGACGCCCTCGCGGCCGACCTCGCCGAGCGACTTCGGGTGGTCGGAGTCGTGGCCCATGAGCGACGGCATGTCGAACGCGGTCGACAGCCCGGTCTGCCCGTGGTCGATCAGGTAGCGGAAGCGCTCGTTCGTCTCCTCGGCCGTGCCGAAGCCGGCGAACTGCCGCATCGTCCACAGCCGCCCCCGGTACATGTTCTCGTACACGCCGCGCGTGAACGGGTACTCGCCGGGGCGCCCGATCTGGTCGGGCGAGGGAAGGTCGGCCTCGGTGTAGAGCGCCTTGACCGGCTCACCCGACATCGTGGTGAACTCGTCCTTGCGCTCCTGCGGCTTCGCCCTTTCCTCGGTCGCCATCCAGGGAA
Organism: Solirubrobacteraceae bacterium; assembly: GCA_036389485.1. Classification (GTDB taxonomy): domain Bacteria; phylum Actinomycetota; class Thermoleophilia; order Solirubrobacterales; family Solirubrobacteraceae; genus CADCVT01. The sequence goes on along the minus strand of DASVPR010000008.1, from coordinate 24,227 downwards.
GGGTAGAGGCGCGGCCCGCTAGCGGGCGCGGGCGACGAGGCGGCGCGCGACCGGCGGGGCGTCGCGGCGGGCGACCGCGAGGTCGAGCAGCACGCGCCCGCGCCTCACCGACCTGCGCCTGACCCGGAAGCGCATCCGCAGGCGCACCGTGCTCGCGGAGCGGGCCTGCGCGGTCGACCGGGCGCGGGCGAGGAGCCGGCGGCCGGCGAGGAAGCGGCCCCGTCCGCGCACGCCGCAGCCGCCGGAGCACGCGACGTCGACCGAGACGATCCGCGTGCGTCCGCGCCGGGTCACGCGCGCGGGCCCGACGACGACCTCGCCGCCGGGCATCGCGCCCACGGGCACCGGCGGCAGCGGGAGGCCCGGCAGCTCGGGGTCGAGCGGGACGTTCGGATCGATCGGCGGCAGCTCGGCCTCGGGGCGGTCGCACGTCCTCGGGACGGGCTCCGGCGAGGCGGCGTCGCGGTAGAGCTCGAGGCCGCCGAAGGACCCGTCGCGCACGAGCACGGCGGCCTCCCCGGCGTCGTTGATCGCGCCCTTCGTCCAGATCGACGCGGGCAGGCAGTCGGCGCGCAGGTCCTCGATCGCGCCGAAGCCCGCGCCCGGCTCGCGGCGCGTCAGCGTCAGCCGCGCGCTGTAGGTGTCGGTGGTCGGGCGCGTGGCGAGCACGGCGAGGCCCCGGCCGCCCGGCGAGAGCACCGCGTCGACGGGCTCGCCCGGCACGGACTGCGGCGAGGCGAGCGCCGCGGGCGGCGCGGTCAGCGCGAGCCGCCCGTCCTCGCGCCTGACCGCGTCGAGCTTGCCGAGGACCGCGTACGGGTGGTACGCGACGAGCGCCTCGCCCGCGGCGTCCATCACGAGGCCGCGGTTCGTCTGCGCGACCCAGCGGTCCTCGCTCTGCGCAGGCGGGCCGAAGTCCTCGTCGTCCGCGCCGCGCCACGCCATCTCGATCGGGCCGCCCTCGTCGCCGACCCATCCGTGGCAGCCGGTCGGCCCCTCCAGCCATTGCGCCCCGGCGCGGCCGGCGCCGTCCATCTCGAGGCGCGCGCAGCCCAGCGAGCGGCCGGTCGGCACCGTCCGCACCCACTGCTCGTGGACGTCGTCGTAGCCGGCCCGCCACGTGATCGCGCCGACGCGGGCCGGCCCCGGCGTCCCGATGTCGGGGTTGTGCGGCGGGTTGTCGTCGAACAGGATCGTGGCGGCGCCGTCGGGCGCGATCGCGACGTCGCCGGGGCCGGAGAACCCGTCGTTGCCGAGCGACGGCCCGAGCCGCCGCGCCGGGCCGAACGGCTCGCCGGCGCGGGCGATCCACCCGAGGAAGCTGTAGCCCTCGTCGGCGTGGTTCCAGTCGCGGTGCGCGACGGCGATGTCGCCGCGGTCGTTCATCGCGATCGGCATCCCGGAGGAGCCGGTCATCTGGGGGAGCGGCAGCTCCTCCGGCGGGCCGAACGCGGCCTCGCCCGCCCGCAGGCGCGCGACCTCCAGCCCGTCGCCGTAGAGGTCGTGCCAGAGCACGGCGGCGTCGCCGCGCGAGCTCATGGCGAGGCCGACCGTGCCGGTCGCCTGGTGCTCGAGCTCGACGGGCTGCGCGACCGGGTCGCCCGGCCGCTGCACGAGCACCATGATCCGGTTCCCGAAGTCGGGGTCCACGGTGTAGTCCAGGAGGAACTCGTGCCACGCGGCGACCACGGTCCCGTCCGGCGCGACGAACACCTCGTTCTGCCCCGTCGCCACGCCCGGCGCCGTGAGGGGCTGCGGAGGCAGCCAGGCGCGATCGCCGCTCGCTGTCCCTGCGAAGGCGAGCCACAGCACTCCAGCCGCGACTAGTGCACGAAGCACACCCCGATACTGGCACACCTGTCCAGGTGGCCTCCGTAGGAGCACGACCGGCTGCACCGAACCTCGTGACGCCCGGTCAGGAGTAGCCTCCGGGCCGTTCGACCCACCCTCGATCGGAGGAGCATCGGTGGCTGCAGGTACTCGGAGCGGCGCGACCCGGAAGTCGCCCGCCAAGAAGACGTCCGCGGCGGCACGGGCCGCGGACGCGACGAACGGCGGCGGGAGCATCTCCGACGAGCGCGCGCTCGAGGACCTGCTGGCCGCGCTGAACAAGGCCGCAGACGGGGACTTCTCCGTGCGCCTCCGTGCCCGGCGCACCGACCTCGTCGGCGACCTTCAGCGGGCCTTCAACAGCCTCGTCGAACGCAACCAGGCGATGACGCGCGAGCTCGACCGGGTCGGGCGCATCGTCGGCCGCGAGGGCCGCATGACCGAGCGCGCCTCACTCGCGAACCTCGGCGGCGACTGGGAGGAGGGGATCGAGTCCGTCAACCAGCTCATCGACGACCTCATCCGCCCGTCGACCGAGGTCGCGTTGGTCATGGAGGCAGTCGCCAGAGGCGATCTCACGCGGAAGATGGCCATGACCATCGAGGGTCAGCCGGTGAAGGGCGAGTTCGCCCGCATCGGCACCACCGTGAACACGATGGTCGACCAGCTGTCGTCGTTCGCCGACGAGGTCACGCGCGTCGCCCGCGAGGTGGGCACCGAGGGCCAGCTCGGCGGGCAGGCGCGGGTCAAGGGCGTCTCCGGCACCTGGAAGGACCTCACCGACTCGGTGAACGGCATGGCGTCGAACCTCACGACGCAGGTCCGCCAGGTCGCGCAGGTCACCACCGCGGTCGCCAACGGCGACCTGTCGCAGAAGGTCACCGTCGACGCGCGCGGCGAGATCCTCGAGCTGAAGAACACGATCAACACGATGGTCGACCAGCTCTCGTCCTTCGCGGACGAGGTCACGCGCGTGGCGCGCGAGGTCGGCACCGAGGGCGTGCTCGGCGGCCAGGCCGAGGTGAAGGGCGTCAGCGGCACGTGGCGCGACCTGACCGAGTCGGTGAACGGCATGGCGTCCAACCTGACCGACCAGGTCCGCCAGATCGCGAACGTCACGACCGCCGTCGCGAACGGCGACCTGACGCAGAAGGTCACCGTCGAGGCCCGCGGCGAGGTCGCCGCGCTCGCGGACACGATCAACTCGATGACCGAGACGCTGCGCACGTTCGCCGACCAGGTGACGGGCGTCGCGCGGGAAGTGGGAACGGAAGGTGTGCTCGGCGGCCAGGCCGACGTCCCGGGCGCCGCCGGCACGTGGCGCGACCTGACCGACTCCGTGAACGGCATGGCGACCAACCTGACCGACCAGGTCCGCCAGATCGCCGTCGTCACCACCGCCGTGGCCAACGGCGACCTCTCGCAGAAGATCACGGTCGAGACGAAGGGCGAGGTCGCCGAGCTCGCCGAGACGATCAACGGCATGGTCGAGACGCTGCGCACGTTCGCCGACGAGGTGACGCGCGTCGCGCGCGACGTGGGCACCGAGGGCCAGCTCGGCGGCCAGGCCGACGTCCCCGGCGCCGCCGGCACCTGGCGCGACCTCACCGACTCCGTGAACGGCATGGCGACGAACCTGACCAACCAGGTCCGGAACATCGCCCAGGTCACCACCGCGGTCGCCAACGGCGACCTGTCGCAGAAGATCACCGTCGACGCGCGCGGGGAGATCCTCGAGCTCAAGCGCACGATGAACACGATGGTCGACCAGCTCTCGTCGTTCGCCGACGAGGTCACGCGCGTGGCCCGCGAGGTGGGCACCGAGGGCGTGCTCGGCGGCCAGGCGGATGTCAAGGGCGTCAGCGGCACGTGGCGCGACCTGACCGAGTCGGTGAACGGCATGGCGTCCAACCTCACCGACCAGGTCCGCCAGATCGCCAACGTGACGACGGCGGTGGCCGACGGCGACCTGACGCAGAAGGTCACGGTCGAGGCGCGCGGCGAGGTCGCGGCCCTCGCCGACACGATCAACCGCATGGTCGACCAGCTCTCGTCGTTCGCGGCCGAGGTCACGCGCGTCGCCCGCGAGGTGGGCACCGAGGGCGTCCTGGGCGGCCAGGCCGAGGTCGCCGGCGTGTCCGGCACTTGGCGCGACCTCACCGAGTCGGTGAACGGCATGGCGTCGAACCTGACGGATCAGGTGCGGTCGATCGCCGCGGTGACGACCGCGGTGGCCAACGGCGACCTGTCGGGCAAGATCACCGTCGAGGCGCGCGGCGAGGTGGCCGCGCTGGCCGACACGCTGAACACGATGGTCGACCGCCTGCGCTCGTTCGCGGGCGAGGTCACCCGCGTCGCCCGCGAGGTCGGCACCGAGGGCAAGCTCGGCGGCCAGGCCGAGGTCGAGGGCGTCAGCGGCACGTGGAAGGCGCTCACCGAGTCGGTGAACGGCATGGCGTCCAACCTGACCGACCAGGTGCGCCAGATCGCGCAGGTGACGACGGCGGTGGCCGACGGCGACCTCTCGCAGAAGGTGACGGTCGAGGCGCGCGGCGAGGTCGCGGCCCTCGCCGACACGATCAACCGCATGGTCGACCAGCTCTCGTCCTTCGCGGCCGAGGTCACGCGCGTCGCCCGCGAGGTGGGCACCGAAGGCGTCCTCGGCGGGCAGGCCGACGTCAAGGGCGTCTCCGGCACGTGGCGCGACCTCACCGAGTCGGTGAACGGCATGGCGACGAACCTCACCGACCAGGTCCGCTCGATCGCGCAGGTCACGACCGCGGTCGCCAACGGCGACCTCTCGCAGAAGGTCACGGTCGAGGCCCGCGGCGAGGTCGCCGCCCTCGCCGACACGATCAACCGCATGGTCGACCAGCTCTCGTCGTTCGCGGCGGAGGTCACCCGCGTGGCCCGCGAGGTGGGCACCGAGGGCCAGCTCGGCGGCCAGGCCGAGGTCGAGGGCGTCTCCGGCACGTGGCGCGACCTGACCGAGAACGTCAACCAGCTCGCCGGCAACCTGACGACGCAGGTCCGCGCGATCAAGGACGTCTCAGCGGCGGTGACGCAGGGCGACCTGACGAGGCAGATCACGGTCGAGGCGCTCGGCGAGGTCGCCGAGCTGAAGGACATCGTCAACCAGATGATCGAGAACCTGCGCGTCACGACCGAGCGCAACGCGCAGCAGGACTGGCTCAACTCCAACCTCGCGCGCATCTCGGGCCTCATGCAGGGCCAGCGCGACCTCAACCAGGTCTCGCGGCTGATCATGTCCGAGGTCACGCCGCTCGTGAGCGCGCAGCACGGCGCGTTCTTCCTCAACACGCAGAACGGCGACGGGATGCCGGAGGACGCCGAGCTGCGGCTCATCGCGTCGTACGGCTACAAGGAGCGCAAGAACGTCTCGAACCGCTTCAAGCACGGCGAGGCGCTCGTCGGGCAGGCGGCGCTCGAGGCCAAGCCGATCCTCATCACGCAGGCGCCCGAGGACTACGTCAAGGTCACGTCCGGCCTCGGCGAGGCGTCGCCGCGCAACATCATCGTGCTGCCGGTCCTGTTCGAGGAGCAGGTCATGGCGGTCATCGAGCTGGCGACGCTGCACGAGTTCGCGGAGGTCGACCAGACGTTCCTCGAGCAGCTCTCCGAGACGCTCGGCGTCGTCCTCAATGCGATCCTCGCCAACCAGCGCACGGAGGAGCTGCTCGAGCAGTCCCAGTCGCTGACCCGCGAGCTGCAGGAGCGCCAGGAGGAGCTGCAGAGCCAGCAGGAGCAGCTTCGGCGCTCCAACGCCGAGCTCGAGGAGCAGGCGCAGTCGCTGAAGGCGTCGGAGGAGCTGCTACAGACCCAGCAGGAGGAGCTGCGGCAGACCAACGAGGAGCTGCAGGAGAAGGCGGCGCTGCTGAGCCAGCAGAACCGCGACATCGAGCTGCGCAACCGCGAGATCGAGGAGGCGCGGCGCGAGCTGGAGGAGCAGGCGCGCCAGCTCGAGATGACCTCGAAGTACAAGAGCGAGTTCCTGGCGAACATGAGCCACGAGCTGCGCACGCCGCTGAACTCGCTGCTCATCCTCTCGAAGCTGCTGGCGGACAACCCCGAGCACAACCTGTCCGAGCGCCAGATCGAGTTCGCCCAGACGATCCACCAGGCGGGCACCGACCTGCTCGGCCTCATCTCCGACATCCTCGACCTGTCGAAGGTCGAGGCGGGGAAGATGGAGGTCCACCCGACCTCGCTGCCGCTGGATCAGGTGCGCACCTACGTCGACCGCGCGTTCCGCTCGGTCGCCGAGGAGAAGGGGCTCGAGTTCGTCGTGGAGGTCGACAACGACGCGCCGCAGGCGGTCGTCACCGACGAGCAGCGCCTGCAGCAGGTCCTGCGCAACCTGCTCTCCAACGCGTTCAAGTTCACCGACGAGGGCTCGGTCGCGCTGCGCATGACGAAGGCCGAGCCGCCGTACGCGGTCGCGTTCACGGTGCAGGACACCGGGATCGGCATCGCGGCGGACAAGCTGCGGCTGATCTTCGAGGCCTTCCAGCAGGCGGACGGGACGACGAGCCGCAAGTACGGCGGCACCGGCCTCGGGCTCTCGATCTCCCGCGAGATCGCGAAGCTGCTGCAGGGCACGATCGAGGTGCGGTCGACGCCGGGCGAGGGCAGCGCGTTCACGCTGCTGCTGCCGGCGGCGCTCGAGCCGCGGGCCGAGGACGAGGGCGAGGAGACGCGCGTGCCGGCGGCCGTCGGCGCCCCCGTCGTGGTCCTGCCGTCGGGCGCGGGGACGGCCGCGGCGGGTGACGGCGACGGCGCCGCGCCCGAGCCGTTCGCCGAGGGGCCGGTCCTGGCGCAGCCGATCGACGACCGCGAGGACCTCGTCGCCGGCGACCGCGTCCTGCTGATCGTCGACCCGGACGAGGAGGCCGGCCGCGCCTCGGCCGAGCGGGCGCGGGAGGCCGGGTTCAAGGTCGTGCTCGCGCGCGGCGGCCCCGCGGCGATGGGGCTCGCCCACGAGTACGGGCCCGACGCGGTGCTGCTCGACGTCGAGGCGGAGGGCCGCCTGCTCCAGACGCTCAAGCACGAGCCGCGCACCCGCCATCTGCCCGTCGTGGCGATCGGCGGGCCCGAGGGCCGGCAGGACGCGCTGCGCTCCGGCGCCGCGACCTACCTCGACCGGCCGGCCGACGGCGGCGCGCTGTCGAGCGCGCTCGGGGACCTCGTCGCGTTCCTCGACCGCCCGACGCGCCACCTGCTCGTGGTGGAGGACGACGAGACCGAGCGCAGGGCGATCTGCGAGCTGGTCGGCGGCGAGGGCGTCGAGGTGACGCAGGCGGGCAGCGGCGACGACGCCCGGGCCGAGCTCGAGCGCCGCGTCTTCGACTGCATCGTGCTCGACCTGCGCCTCGGCGGGAAGTCGACGGCCGGGTTCCAGCTGCTCGAGGCGATCAAGGGCGACGACCGCCACCGCGAGACGCCGGTGATCATCCACACGGGCAAGGCGCTGACCCGCCGCGACGAGACGCGCCTGCAGCGGTACGCCGAGACGATCATCGTCAAGGACGCCGGCTCGCCGGAGCGGCTGCTCGCGGAGACGTCGCTGCACCTGCACCGGCCCGAGTCGTCGCTGCCCGACGAGGACCGCCGCCGCCTGGAGAGCATGCACCAGGCCGACGCCGTGCTGCACGGGCGGACGGTGATGATCGTCGACGACGACGTCCGCAACGTCTTCGCGCTGACGAGCGCGCTGGAGGCGCGTGGCATGACCGTGCGGTTCGCCGAGAACGGCGTCGAGGCGCTCGACCAGCTCAAGGAGGACGCGGCCGTCGACCTCATCCTGATGGACGTGATGATGCCGGAGATGGACGGCTACGAGACGACGCGCGCGGTGCGCGCGATGCCCGAGCTCGAGGACCTCCCGATCATCGCGCTGACCGCGAAGGCGATGAAGGGCGACCGCGAGAAGAGCATCGAGGCGGGCGCGTCGGACTACATCACCAAGCCCGTCGACGTCGAGCAGCTGCTCTCGCTCATGCGGGTCTGGCTGTACCGGTGACGCTGGACCCCGAGCGCATCGAGGTCGACCTGCTGCTGGAGGGCGTCTACCGCGCCTACAGCTACGACTTCCGCGGCTACGCGCGGGCGTCGCTGCGCCGCCGGCTGTGGCGGCGCGCGCACGAGGAGGGCGTGGAGACGCTGTCGGGCCTGCAGGATCGCGTCCTGCACGACCCCGCGGTCATGGACCGGCTGCTGCGCGACCTCTCGATCAACGTGACCGAGATGTTCCGCGACCCGGGGTTCTTCCGCACGCTGCGCGAGAAGGTCGTGCCGATCCTGCGCACGTATCCGTACGCGCGCGTCTGGAACGCCGGCTGCTCGACCGGCGAGGAGACGTACTCGCTGGCGATCGTGCTCGCCGAGGCGGGCCTGCTCGATCGCGTGCGCATCTACGCGACCGACATGAACGACGACGTGCTCGCGACGGCGCGCCGGGGCTCGTTCCCCGCCGACAAGATGGAGCGCTACGAGGAGAACTACCGGCGCGCGGGCGGCGCCGGCGAGTTCGACCGGTACTTCGCCGTGCGCGACGGGGAGGCCACGTTCTCGCGCACCCTCGTCGACGGCACCGTGTTCGCACAGCACAACCTCGCCCAGGACGCCGCGTTCAACGACTTCCACCTGATCGTGTGCCGCAACGTGATGATCTACTTCGCCCGGCCGCTGCAGGAGCGCGTCCACGAGCTGTTCCTCGCGAGCCTCGTGCGCTTCGGCGTCCTGGCCCTCGGCCACAAGGAGTCCGTGGTGGCGACTCACGAGGACCGCTACGAGATCCTCGATGCGGGTGAGAAGCTGTACCGCAGGAAGCGATGAGCTATGACCTCGTTGCGATCGGCGCCTCCTGGGGGGGCTTGCACGCGATCGGCACCGTCCTGACCGGGCTCGGCCCCGGCTTCGGCGCCGCGGTCGTCGTCGCCCAGCACCGCAGCCCCGACGAGGACCAGGGCATCCTGCCCGAGCTGCTCGCGCGGCGCAGCGGCCTCGAGGTTGTCGACGGCGGGGACAAGGCCGCGCTGGTCCCGGGGCGGGTCATCGTCGCCCCCGCGGGCTACCACCTGCTCGTCGAGGACGGGTGCGTCGAGCTGTCGTGCGACGACCTCGTGCAGTTCAGCCGTCCCTCGATCGACGTCCTCTTCCAGTCGGTCGCCGAGGAGTACGGCGAGCGCGCGATCGGCGTGATCCTCACCGGCGCCAACGCGGACGGCGCGCGCGGGCTGAGCGAGATCGCGCGGCGCGGCGGCCACACGATCGTGCAGGACCCGGCGACGTCCGAGCGACCCGAGATGCCGCGCGCCGCGCTGGCGGAGACGACGCCCGACGCGGTGCTGCCGCTCGAGTCGATCGCCGGCCACGTCCACTCGCTCTGCGCGGCGGTCGCGTGATGGCGACCGCCGACGTCCCGACCGTCCTGCTCGTCGACGACCGGCCGGAGAACCTGCTGGCCCTGGAGGCCGTGCTGGCGCCGCTGCCGTGCCGGCTCGTCACCGCGACCTCCGGGCAGGAGGCGCTGCGGCGCCTGCTGCACGAGGAGTTCGCGCTGATCCTGCTCGACGTCCAGATGCCGGAGCTGGACGGCTTCGAGACCGCCGAGTACATCAAGCGCCGCGAGAAGACGCGGTCGGTGCCGATCATCTTCGTCACCGCGATCTCGAAGGAGCGCCACCACGTCTTCCGCGGCTACGAGACCGGCGCCGTCGACTACGTCTTCAAGCCGTACGACCCGCAGCTGCTGCGCGCGAAGGTCCAGGTCTTCCTCGAGCTGTACGAGGCGACGCGGCAGGTGCGCCGCTCGGAGGAGCTGCTCCGCGCGACGTTCGACTTCGCGCCGATCGGGATGGCGCGGCTGGACGAGACGGGCACGATCCAGCAGGTCAACCGCGCGCTGTGCGAGATCCTCGGGCTGCGCGAGGGCGTGCTGCTCGGCCGGACGCTCGCCTCCCTCACCCATCCGGACGACGCGGCGAAGGACGCCGAGGAGCGCCGCGACCTGCTGTCGGGCCGGCGGGGCCGGTACGAGGTCGAGGTGCGGCTGGTCGACGCCGCCGGGCACGACGTCGACGCGTGCCTGAGCTTCTCGGTCGCGCGCGACGAGGACGGCGCGCTGCGAGCGCTGCTCGTGCAGGTGCAGGACATGCGGGCGCGCCGGCAGGCCGAGCGCGCGCGCGAGCAGCTGATCCGCGAGCAGGTCGCGCGCGCCGAGGCCGAGACAGCGGCGCGCCGCCAGGACGCGATCCGCCAGGTCACCGACGCGGCGCTGGCGCCGCTGGCGCTGGAGGACCTGCTCCGCGAGCTGCTCGCGCGGATCACGGAGGTGCTGGGCGTCGACGGCGCGGCGGTGATGCTCGGCGAGGGCGACGGCGGCCAGGTCGTCGTGCAGGCCGCGGGCGAGGCGGCGACCTACGTCGAGCAGCACGGCTCGGGGATCGACTCGGAGCTGACCGCGCGGATCCTGCGCGAGCGACGCGCGGTCGTGGTCGCCGACACCGCGCGCGAGCCCGGCCTCACCGACCATGCGCTCGGCCGCGCCGTGCGCTCGCTGCTCGGCGTGCCGCTGCTCGTCGACGGCCGGCCGATCGGAGCCCTGCAGGTCGGGACGCTGTTCGCGCGGCACTTCTCGGACGACGACGTCGACCTGCTCCAGCTCGCCGCCGACCGCGCGGCGCTGGCGATCGAGCGCGTGCGGTTCTTCGAGCGCCAGCACGGGATCGCGGAGGAGCTGCAGCGCTCGCTGCTGCCGGAGTCGCTGCCCGTCGTGCCCGGCCTGTCGATGGCGGCGCGCTACTTCGCCGGCGGCGCGGGCACGCGGGTCGGCGGCGACTGGTACGACACGGTCGCGCTGCCGGGCGGGCGCGTCGCGCTGGTGATCGGCGACGTCGCGGGCCGGGGCGTCGACGCCGCGGCGATGATGGGCCAGCTTCGCAGCGCGCTGCGCGCGTACGCGCTCGACGGCGCCTCCCCCGCGACGGCGCTCGAGCGGCTCAACCGCTTCCTGCTCTCGCTGGCGTGGGACAGCATGGCGACCGCCCTGGTGCTCGTGCTCGAGCCGGCGACCGGTCGCGTGACGTACGCGAACGCCGGCCACCCGCCGCCGCTCGTGCTCGGCGACGACGGCGCCGCGCGCTCGCTGAAGGCCTCGCTGTCGGTGCCGCTCGGCGCGCTCGACGTCCCCGGCTACACGGAGGCGACCGCGCAGCTCGAGCCCGGCGCGACGCTGGTGCTCTACACGGACGGGCTCGTCGAGCAGCGCGACCAGCTCATCGACGCGGGGATCCAGCGGCTCGAGGAGGCCTTGGTCGCCGCGGGCGGCGCGGAGCCCGACGCCGCCTGCGAGCAGATCCTGCGCGGCACGATCGGCGAGCAGGGCTCCAACGACGACGTGACGCTCGTCGTCGTGCAGGCCGAGCGGTCGCTCGGCGAGCGGCTCGAGCTGGAGCTGGTCGGCGAGCCGGCGGCGCTGACGTCCTTCCGCCAGGCGCTGCGGCGCTGGCTGTCGGAGGTCGGCGCGGCGGAGCAGGAGATCCAGGACATCACGATGGCGTGCAACGAGGCGTGCCAGAACGCGATCGAGCACGCCTACGGCCTCTCACCCGAGCCCTTCGACGTCGAGCTGTCGCGGGCCGACGGCTCGGTGGTCATCGCGGTCCGCGACCGCGGCGGCTGGCGCGAGGTCGTCTCCGAGGACCGCGGCCGCGGCCTGCCGCTGATGCGCGCGCTCATGGACGAGGTCGACATCGAGCAGCGCCCGACCGGCAGCACCGTCGTGCTGCGCCGCGCGCTCGGCGCCGCGCAGCAGAACGGCGCGCCCAAGAAGCGGCGCGCGCGGGCGAAGCGCTAGGCCGCGACCGGCGCGCGCTTACGAGCGGCGCCGCGTGACATGCGGCACAGTCGCCGCCATCGCGAGCACCGCCGCACCGATCTTCAGGCGGCGCCCGAGGCGCTCGAAGCGCATGACCTCCCACCCTTCCTCCCGCGCGATCTTCGCGAGCGCGGCGTCGGGGTTGACGGCAACGGGGTGGCCGACGGCGCGGAGCATCGGCACGTCGGACTCGCTGTCGCTGTACGCGTACGAGTCGGGCAGCGAGATGCCCTCGCTCTCGGCGAGCCCGCGGATCGCATCGGCCTTGCCCTCGCGGTAGGTGAACGGGCCGTCCGGGCGGCCGGTGTACCGGCCGTCGACGATCTCCGACCGCGCGCCGATCCCGCCGTCGAACGCCAGGACGTGCGCGAGCATCTCGGCCAGCTCGTGGGACGCGGCGGTGACGATGTACACGCGCCGGCCCTCGTCCTGATGGCGGTAGGCCACCTCGAGCATCTGCGGGTAGATGCGCGGCAGCACGCCGGCGAGCACCCGCGGCGCGAGCCGCTGCAGGTCGACGACCCGCGTGTCCTTGATCGAGTCGAAGATCTGGTCGCGCAGCGCGTCGGTGGCCTCGTCGGTCGAGCCGCGCAGGCGGAACTTGACGTTGTCCCACGCGCCGCGGGCGAGCTGCCGGCGCGACAGCATCCCGGCCCGGTAGCTCGCCCGCCCGAACTGGTAGGCCGACGAGCCGGCCATGAGCGTCTTGTCGAGGTCGAAGAAGGCGGCGGACGTCACACCTTGATCAGCACCGCGTCGCCCTGCCCGCCGCCCGAGCAGATCGCCGCCATGCCGTACCCGCCGCCACGCCGGCGCAGCTCGTGCACGAGCGCGCCGAGGATGCGCGCGCCGGACGCGCCGATCGGGTGCCCGAGCGCGACGGCGCCGCCGTTGACGTTCACGCGCTCCGGGTCGATGCCGAGCATCCGGATCGAGTTGAGCGTCACCGACGCGAACGCCTCGTTGATCTCCCAGACGTCGACGTCGTCGGCCTGCATGCCGAGCTTGTCGAGCAGCTTCTTCGCGGCGTTCGCCGGCGTGCGGGCGAGGTACGGGAAGTCGTCGGCGACCTGCGCCTGCCCGACGATCTCGCCGAGCACCTCCTTGCCGTTCGACGACGCCCACTCGTCGCTCGCGAGCACGAGCGCCCCGGCGCCGTCGTTCACACCGGGCGAGTTGCCGGCGGTGTGCGAGCCCTCCTTGCTCGTCAGGCCGGGCAGCGACGCGAGCCGCTCGAGGGAGGTGTCGCGGCGCGGGCCCTCGTCGACCTCGACGACGCTCTCGCCCTTCTTCGACTTCACGGTGACCGGGACGATCTCGTCGGACATCCGGCCCTCGTCGATCGCGGCGATAGCGCGCTCGTGCGAGCGCAGCGCCCACTTGTCGAGGTCGGGGCGCGTCATCTCGAGCTCCTCGCCGACCTCGGTCGCCTCGACGAACATCTGCTTGCCGCTGAACGGGTTCGTGAGCCCGTCGTGGACCATCGCGTCGAGCGCCTTCGCGTCGCCCATCCGGTAGCCGAAGCGCGCCTGCGGGAGCAGGTAGGGCGCCTGCGACATCGACTCCATCCCGCCGCCGACGGCGACGTCCACGTCGCCCGCGCGAATGGCCGCGTCGAGGATCCCCACCGCGCGCACGCCCGACGCGCACACCTTGTTGATGGTCTCGCTGGAGACCTCCTTGGGGATACCGGCCTTGATCTGCGCCTGGCGGCTCGGGATCTGCCCCTGGCCGGCCTGGAGGACCTGGCCCATCACGACGTGCTCGACCTGCTCTGGCTCGACCTTCGCCCGCTCCAGCGCGCACTCGATCGCGGTGCCGCCGAGGGTCGTCGCGTCGAGGGACGAGAGGCCGCCGCCGAGCTTGCCGATCGGCGTGCGGGCGGTGCCGAGGATGACGGTCTTGGGCATGGGTCTCAGGCTCCGGTTTCGTGACGGGACGGACTGTGAGGATACGGCCGCGGGCTCAGACGAGCCCGGCGATCCGCCGCAGGTCCTCGCGGCGGTCCTCGATCAGCCTGTCCGCGGCGCGGCCGAGCGCGGCGATGTTCGCCCGGTCCACGTCGTCCAGCCGGGGTGACGCGCCGCTGATGTCGGGCTGCAGCCGGAAGTACTCCAGCCCGCTGTGGCCGGCGGCGTCGTGGAGCAGGTGCTCCACCAGCGTGCTGGGCGCCGCCAGCAGGAGGTCGATGATCGGCCGCGCCCACGGCAGCAGGCCCCACATCCGGCGCCCCGACGGCGGCGGCGACTTGGCGGCCCCGGTGCCGAGCGAGACGAGCACCATCGGGCGCTGCGGGTTCGCCACGTCGCGCTTGGCCAGCCACGCGAGCATCGCCGGGTCGTTCGCGACGACGCCGCCGTCCACCAGCGCGTCGTCGGCCAGCCACTTCGGCGGGAAGTACGTCGGCGCCGCGGACGTCGCCCGCGCGACGTCGCGCATCAGGAGGTCTGCATCCGTCAGGCTCGAGAAGAACCGCGGGGCGTCCGTCGTCAGGTCCCACGACGTCACCAGCACCTCGACGAGGGCGTCGCCGAGCTTCGCGTCCTCGAGCTTCTCGGCGAGCTCGCGCTCGAGCCCCTTCGGCGAGTACTTCGCCCACAGGAACGAGCCGAGCTCGCGGAGGAACGAGCGCGGGAAGATCTTGCGCCCGTCGTCGCGGTAGAGGTCGACGAGCTGCGCCGCGGTCCACAGCGGCCGCCGGTCGGGGCCGGGCACGGTCAGCCCGAGCGTCAGGATCCCGCCCGTCGACGTGCCGGCGACGAGGTCGAAGCACTCGGCGATCGGCCGGCCCGTCATCTCCTCGAGCGTCGCCAGGACGCGGGCGGGGATCAGCCCGCGGATGCCGCCGCCGTCGAGGGCGAGGATGCGGAGCGGGCGCCCCTCGCGCGCGCCGCTCTGCTCCTCCCGCCGCTCGTACGTGCCGAGCCGCTCGACGAGGTCGCTGACCGATGAGGGTTCCATGCTCAAGGGGAACCGTAGACTGCCGCGCCGATGCGCGTCTCCGCAACCGTCGGGGCCCCTGTCGAGACGGCGGCCGACACCGTCGCCGTCGGGGTGTTCGCCGGGAAGGGGATCCCGCACGACGTCGAGGACGGGACGCTGCAGGCGCTCGTCGACAGCGGCGAGGCGAAGCCGCGGTTCCGCGCGCTGTCCGTCGCCCACGCGGCCGGGAAGCGGTGGATCCTCGTCGGCTGCGGCGATCGGGCGGAGTTCGACGCCGAGCGGGCGCGGGTGGCGGCGGCGGTCGTGACCGGGCGCGCCCGCGAGCTGGGGACGCGGTCGCTGTGCTGGGAGCTGCCGCACAAGGTCCGCGACGAGGTCGCGGCCGGGCTCGTCGAGGGCACGCTGATGGCGGCCTACCGGTTCGACGCGTTCAAGACGGCGGAAGAGCCGGCGGCCGAGCTCGAGGAGCTGATCGTCAGCGCGCACCACGACGTCTCGGCGGTCGTCGCGCGCGCCGACGTGGTGACGCGCGCCGTCAACCGCGCGCGCGACCTGCAGAACACGCCGGCCAACCACATGACGCCGAGCGCGCTCGCGCACCGCGCGCTCGAGCTGGCGGCGTCGCACGACGCGCTGCAGGTGGAGGTGGAGGGGCGCGACGGGATCCTCGCGCGCGGCATGGGCGCGTTCGCCGCCGTCGCCCAGGGCTCCTACGAGGAGCCCGCGTTGATCACGCTGCGCTACGGCCCCGGCGACCCGGTGGTCGGCCTCGTCGGCAAGGCGGTCACGTTCGACACCGGCGGGCTGTCGCTCAAGCCGGCGAAGGGCATGGAGGGCATGAAGTTCGACATGTCCGGCGGCGCCGCGGTGATCGAGGCGATCGGGGCGCTGGCCGAGCTGGAGCTGCCGGTCGCGGTCGTGGGCGTCGTCGGCGCGACCGAGAACATGCCGAGCGGGCGGTCGATCAAGCCGGGCGACGTCGTCACCGCGATGAACGGGACGACGATCCAGGTCGACAACACCGACGCGGAGGGGCGGCTCGTGCTCGCGGACTGCCTCGCGCATGCGGTCGAGCTCGGGTGCCCGCGGCTCGTCGACGTGGCGACGCTGACCGGCGCGATCGAGGTGGCGCTCGGAACGACGTACGCGGGCCTGCTCTCGAACGACGACGCGCTCGCGGGGCTCGTCGAGGAGTGCGGCCGCGCGACGGGCGAGCTCGTGTGGCGCCTGCCGATGCATCCCGAGTACGGCGAGATGATCAAGGCCCGCTACGCCGACATCGCGAACGCGACGGCGGCGCGGAAGGCCGGGTCGATCACGGCCGCGCACTTCCTCTCGCACTTCGTCGGCGACACGCCGTGGGCGCACCTCGACATCGCGGGCACCGCCGACGACGCCGGCCGGCCGTACGCGGCGAAGGGCGGGACCGGGTTCGGCGTCCGCCTCCTCGTCGAGCTCGTGCGCTCCTTATCCTCGGAACCGTGAACTTCGATCTCAGTGACGACCATCAGCTGATCCGCCGCACGGTCCGCGACTTCGCCGAGGGCGAGGTCGCGCCGGTGGCCGAGGAGCTCGACCGCACGAAGAGCTTCCCGTACGACATCGTGCGCAAGCTCGGGGCGCTCAACCTCATGGGGATCCCGTTCCCCGAGGAGTACGGCGGGGCGGGCGCGGACACGCTCGCCTACGCGATCGCGGTCGAGGAGCTGACGCGCGTCGACTCCTCCGTCGCGATCACGCTGTGCGCGCACACCTCGCTGGGCACCCAGCCGATCTACCTGTTCGGGACCGAGGAGCAGAAGCGCGAGTGGCTGCCGGCTTTGACGAGCGGCTCGAAGCTCGGCGCCTTCGGCCTGACCGAGCCGGAGGCCGGGTCGGACGCGGGGAACACGCAGACGCGCGCGGTGCGCGACAACGGCGAGTGGGTCATCAACGGCGCCAAGCAGTTCATCACCAACGCGGGGACCGACATCAGCGGCGTCGTCTGCATCACGGCGCGGACCGGCGAGGGCGAGATCTCGAACCTGATCGTCCCGAACGGGACGCCCGGCTACTCGCAGGGCGAGCCGTACCGGAAGATGGGCTGGAACGCGTCGGACACGCGGCCGCTGATGTTCGAGGACTGCCGGGTCCCGGAGGCCAACCTGCTCGGGCCGCAGGGAAACGGGTTCAAGCAGTTCCTGCACATCCTCGACATCGGGCGGATCGGGGTGGCGGCGATGGGCGTCGGGCTGGCGCAGGGTGCGCTCGACCAGGCGCTGGCGTACGCGAAGGAGCGGCGCGCGTTCGGCCAGTCGATCTCGAAGTTCCAGGCGATCCAGGCGAAGCTCGCGGACATGTCGACCGAGATCGCGGCCGCGCGGCTGCTCGTCTACAAGGCGGCGCTGGAGAAGGACGGGGGTCGCAACTTCACCTTGACGGCGGCGCAGGCGAAGCTGAAGACCGGGCGGCTCGCGGTGCGCGCGACCGAGGAGGCCGTGCAGATCCACGGCGGCTACGGCTACATCGAGGAGTACCCGGTGTGCCGCTTCTACCGCGACGCGAAGATCCTCACCATCGGCGAAGGGACCGACGAGGTCCAGCAGATGGTGATCGCACGGGCGCTTGGCGCCTGATCCCACGATCTTCGGCGAGCCGTCGCGGGGCCCGTTCCGGCTCGCCGAGTACGACCCGTCCTGGCCCGCCCGGTTCTCGGCCCACGCGACCCGCCTTCGCTCCGCGTTGGGCGACGTGGCGCTGCGGATCGAGCACATCGGCTCGACGGCGGTCCCGGGCCTCGCGGCGAAGCCGATCGTCGACATCCTCGTGGTCGTCGCCGACCCGGAAGCTCCGTCGCTCGCCGAGCCTCTGCGCGGCGCGGGCTACGAGCTGCGCGTCGTCGAGCCGGGGCACCGGATGTTCCGGACGCCCTCGCGCGACGTCCACGTGCACCTGTGGGCGGACGGCGCCGCGGCGCAGGACTACCTCCGCCTGCGCGAGTTGTTGCGGCGCGATGCGGCCGCACGCGCGGAGTACGAGGCCCTGAAGCGGTCCCTCGCCGCGCGCGACTGGCCGTCGATGGACGACTACGCGGAGGCGAAGGGGCCGCTCATCCGCTCGCTCCTGGCGCGGGCTCCTCGACCCACACGACCGTGATGCCGTTGTCGTTCAGGACGCGCTCGACCTCCTCGCCGCGCCCGGGCGTCTGCGGCCACGCTGGGTACTCGATGAAGAGCTGCACGAACTCCTCGCCGATCGCCGACACCTCCGGCGTGTCGAGGTAGCGCCACAGCTGGCGCGCGTGGCGGCGCGCGTTCGGGACGACGCGGTGCGGCGCCATCGCGTCCCAGTCCGTGTTCTTGATCTCGCAGACGAGAGCGGCGCGGGTGCCCTCGATCTCCCCGAGCCAGTCGATCCGGCCGGCGCGGCGGCGCCCGGCGCCGCTCGCGCGCGCCTCCGCATGGCGCTCCTGGCCCTCGGGCAGCACGACCTCGCGCAGCTCCTCGGTCAGCGCGGTCGCCCGTCGCCTGCCGTACGCGGTGCCGGCCAGCATGCGCGCGACCGCGGGCGGAAGGTCGGCGGTCACGCCCGCAGGACCCTGACGACCGAGTCAGCGACGCAGGCGGGCCGGTCCTCGTCGCGCACCTCGACGGTGAAGCGCTGCACGACCTCGACCCAGCCGTCGTCACGCTCGGTGACGCTCACGATCTCCATCGTCGCGCGCACCTCCGCCCCGGCGCGCACCGGCGCCGGGAACCGGACGCGGTCGTAGCCGACGTTGACGCCGAGCCTCGTCCCGGCCGGCGCGGCGCCGACGAGCTCGTCGCGGAAGCCGTCGATCAGGGAGAGCGTGAGGTTGCCGTGCGCGATCGTCGTCCCGAACGGGCTCTCCCGCCTCGCCCGCTCGACGTCGGTGTGGATCCACTGCCGATCGCCGCTGATCCGAGCGAACGCGTCGATCTCCTCCTGCGTGACCCGCCGCCACGCCGTAGGTCCGAAACGCTCACCCTTCCGAACCTCCACCCGGGGAACGGTGCCAGGCACGCAAACATTGCGGTGCCAGGCACGCAAACATTGCGGTGCCAGGCACGCAAACATTGCGGTGCCAGGCACGCTAACAATCGTGTTACTGTTCCGATCAGTGGAACAGCTACGGAGAACGACGGCCTCGCAGGAGCTCTTCTCGGTCCTGCGGGACGAGATCCTCGCGGGGCGGTACGCGGCGGGTGAGAAGCTTCCGTCGCAGCGGACGCTGGCGAGGGAGTACGGGCTGAACGCGACGACGGTCCGCGAGGCGATCAAGCGGCTGGAGCAGCTGCGGCTCGTCGACGTGCGGCACGGGGATGCGATGCGGGTCTCCGACTGGCGGACCGCCAGCGGGCTGGACGTCATCGCGCACGTGCTCTTCGACCCGACCGGCGTGAACCGGGAGACGCTGCGCGCGTTGATGGAGGCGCGGCGGTGGATGCTCTCCGTCGCGGCGGGGCTCGCGGCCGAACGGCGGACCGACGCACAGGCGGAGGAGCTCCGCGCGCTCGCACGGGTCGCCGCCCGCGAGCAGACCGCCGACTTCACCTTCTTCGCCGGGGTCGTCGAGGCCGCCGGGAACATCGTGTTCTCGCTGATCCTCAACTCCGTGCGGCCCATCTACTTCGAGCACGCGGCGCTGTTCGACGGGCTCGTGACGCCCGACCAGCACGCGATGTACGAGCGCGCGGCCGAAGCGGTCGCGCGGCGGGACCCCGAGGCGGCGCGCGCCGCCGTCGCCGAGCTGGCGGAGCGGCAGGAGCGCGCGCTCGAGGAGGCGCTCGCGGGATGAGGCGCGGCGAGCGGCGAGCGGTCGAGCGGCTACTGGCGGCGGCCGTCCCCGCCGACGACGGGTTGCCGCCGGTCGAACGGACCGACGCGCTCGCCGCGTTCGACGACTGGCTGCGGGCCGCGCCCGGCCCGAACCGCGCCGCGCTCCGCCTCCTCCTCCGCGTGGCGGCGCGCGGCGACGTCGCGCGGCGGATCGAGAGCGGGAAGGGCGTGCGCGGCGGAGGCGCACAGCTCCTCGCCCGCATCGCCGCCCACTGCTACTACGGCGACGAGGCGGTGATGCGCGCGCTCGGCTACGACGCGCGCGAGGTGGCCGCGAGGGGGCTCGCGGTGAGGCGCGCGGAGGGGCGGCTGTGAGCGCCGCGCGCGGGGCGGCCGCGGGCGGCGGCGGCGGAGCGGCGGCGAACGGCGGCTCGGTGGGGCTTCGGCCGACGGGCGCGGCCGCGTACTCCGACGGGACCTCGGGGCCTCGCCCCTCCACCGTCCGCCTCGAGCGCGGCGCCCACCTGAAGGGGCGGCGGCGGCTGCGGGTCGACGCGGTGGTCGTCGGGACGGGCGCGGGTGGGGCGGTCGTCGCCAAGGAGCTTGCCGAGGCCGGCCTCGACGTCGCGATGCTGGAGGAGGGCGAGTGGGTCGAGGCCCACGAGCTGACGGCGCGGCCGCGCGACGTCTCGCCGCGGCTGTACCGCGACGGGGCGCAGGTCGTGACCGTCGGGAACGTCGCGATCCCGCTCCCGCTCGGCCGGGCGGTCGGCGGGACGACGATCCTGAACTCGGCCACGTGCTACCGGACGCCGCCGGCGCTGCTGGAGCGGTGGGGGCTGTGGTCGGCCGAGGAGCTGGAGCCCTACTTCCGCCGGGTCGAGCGGATCTTCAACGTCTGCCAGGTCCCGCGCGAGGTCGCCGGTGCGAACGCACACGCGATGGAGCGGGGCGCGCAGGCGCTCGGCTGGTCGGGCGAGTACCTCCACCGCGCGGCGCGGGGCTGCATCGGGTCGGGCGTATGCGCCTTCGGGTGCCCGAGCGGCGGCAAGCAGCACACCGGCAACACGTACGTCCCCCTCGCGTGGGACGCCGGCGCGACCACGTACACCGGCTGCCGGGTCACCGAGGTGCTCGTGAAGGACCGGCGCGCGACCGGCGTCATCGCCCGCACCCGCGGCGGCGGGACCCTCCGGGTCGACGCGGACCTGGTCGTGGTCGCGTGCGGGGCGATCCACACCCCGGCGCTGCTGGCGCGGAGCGGCGTCGCGGGGAGGGGCCGCACCTCGGGCGCCCGAAGGGGCCGCGTCGCGGAGGCCGTGCGCGGCGAGCTCGGCGGGAACCTCTCGATCCACCCGTGCAGCGGCGTCTGGGCCGAGTTCGACGAGCCGGTCGAGCAGTGGCGGGGCGTCCCGCAGGCGTACGCAGTCGACGAGTTCGCCGGCGAGGGGATCATGCTCGAGGGGTGGGCCGGGCCGCCGGACATGCTCGCGCTCTCGCTGCCCGCCGCGGGCGCCGAGCACCGCCGTCTGATGCTGAACGCGCGCCACGTCGCGCAGGCGGGGCTGATGATCCGCGACTCGTCGCGCGGCCGGGTGCGCGGGGTCGCGGGGCGGCCGCTGATCCGCTACGACGTCAACCCGCGCGACGCCGAGCTGCTGGTCAGGGCGATCGCCAGGGCGGCCGAGCTGGAGCTGGCGGCGGGCGCGCGACGGGTGCATGTGCCGATCAGAGGCGCCGCGCCGGTGAGCAACGTGGTCGAGGCGCGGGCGCTGGGCGAGCGAAGGGTCGGAGCGGGGCAGCTCGGCCTGAGCGCCTTCCACCCGCTCGGCACCGCGGCGGCCGGGCGCGTGGTCGACCGGAACCTGCGCGTGAAGGGCATCGACGGGCTGATCGTCGCGGACGGCGCCGTCGTCCCGTCCGCGCTCGGCGTGAACCCGCAGCTGACGATCATGACCCTGGCCACGCGCGCGGCGTTCGCGGCAGTCGCGAAGGCGCCCCCGCGCGACGAGCCGGACTCGGCCACGATCGGCCGCGCGCACGCCCTGGTGGCATGATCCGCGCGACATGACCGACCTCGCCGCGCCACGGTTCCCCGACGCCCAGCCCGGCGACGGCCTCTACGAGAGCTACTTCCTCAAGGCGCACCACCCCGACAAGCCGCGGGCGTTCTGGATGCGGCACACGATCCACAAGCGCCCGGACCACGACCCGATCGGCAGCGTCTGGCTCACGGTCTTCGACGCCGACGCCAAGGAGCCGATCAAGGCCACGAAGGAGAACTTCCCCGCCGCGGAGCTGGCTCCGGAGGGCTACGTGCGGATCGGCGAGAGCGCGCTGACGAGCGACGGCGCGAAGGGCCGCGTGAAGGGCACGACGTGGGACTTCACCTTCGCGACGGACGAGCCCGAGCAGCGCCACCTGCCCAACGAGTGGATGTACACGGCGGCCGTGCCGCGCACGAAGTCGCTCACCCCGCATCCGGCAGCGCGCTTCGAGGGCAAGCTCGGCCGCCACGACCTCAACGGGTGGACGGGCGTCGTCAGCCACAACTGGGGCACCGAGCACGCCGAGCGGTGGATCTACCAGCACTGCTGCCACTTCGACGGCCACGACGAGCACACGTGGCTCGAGTTCGTCACCGGTCGGGTGAAGCTCGGCCCGGTCACGACGCCGTGGATCGCCAACGGCGCGCTGCAGCTCGACGGAACGCGCCACCGCCTCGGCGGCATCGACCGCGCCCGCGCCACGAAGGTCGAGGCGGACGCCGGCGCGGCGCGGTTCGTCCTGACCGGCGACGGGCTCAGGATCGAAGGCGCGCTCGAGGCGCCGAAGGAGCACTTCGTCGGCTGGCGCTACCGCGCGCCGGACATGGACGAGCGCCACAGCCTGCACTCGTCGATCGCGACCCTGCGTCTCCAGATCAAGCGGGACGGCGAGCCGCCCGTCGAGCTGAGCAGCGACCGCGCCGCGACGTACGAGCTGGGCATCCGGCCCGGCGAGCCGCACGAGATTCCGCTCCAGCCCCACGAGGACGGCCGGCTGTAAGGCGCGCGGCGCTCGTCTGGCTCGCGCTCTTCGCGGCGTACGCGGCGACCATCGGCCTCGACGCCGCGGGCGACGCCGACTACAGCGAGGGCGAGGCGCGGGTCCTCCTCATCGCGGAGTCGATCGTCTCGGACTCCGACGTCGACCTGAGCGACGACTACCGCGCGCAGGAGTACGCGGCGTGGATCGACGGCGGGCTGACGCCGGTCGCCGGCCTCACCGAGGGTCGCCTGCACGAGCCGCCCGGCGTCGGGCTCGCGCTGCTCCTCGCCGCGCCGTACGCCATCGCGGGATCGGTCGGGGCGGAGCTGTTCGTCGCCGCCCTGCTCGCCCTCGGCTTCGTCGCCGCCGCCGCGCTCGCGCGCCGCCTCGTCCCCGACCCCTGGGCCACGGGCGGGACGCTCGTCGGGGGACTGTCCCCTCCCGTGCTCGGGTGGGCGACGACGGTCGCGAGCGAACCGGTCGCGGCCGCGGCGGTCGCCGGGGCCGCCCTGTACACGCTGCGCGTGCGCGACGAGCCCACGTTCCGCCGAGCGACGACCGCGGCGCTGCTCATCGCGATCCTCCCCTGGCTCAGCATCAAGTACCTGCCGGTCGCCGTCGTCTGCGCGATCGCGCTCGCCCGTTGGCTGCGCCGCCGGCGCCGCGGCCTGACCGCGTTCGCGGCACTCGAGGTCGTCCTGGTGCCGGCGGTCGTGCTGCTCACGGTCAACGAGCGGCTGTACGGCGGCCTGACGCCGTACGCGGCGGTCCCCGGCGACCCGACGGGCGCGAGCAGCGCCGCCGACTACGCCGAGCGCGCGGAACGGCTGGTGACGCTCTGGCTCGACCCGCACTGGGGCCTGCTCGTCTGGGCGCCGTTCGGGGCGCTGGCGTTCCTCGCGCTCGACCTGCTCATCCGCTCCGTGCGCGAGCGGCTGAGCGTCGCGCTGCCGGGCGTCATCGACGTCGAGGTCACCGCGGGCTTCCTCGTCTCCCTCTGCGGCGCGCAGCTCCTCGTCGCCGCGTTCCTCTCCCCCGTCTTCGAGCACGACACCGGCTTCCCCGGCCGTGAGCTGCTGCCCGCGCTCCCGGTCGCCGCCGCGCTCGCGGCGTGGGCGCTGCGCCACGCGCCCCGCATCGGCGGGGCGCTCGGCGCGGCGACGCTCGCCGCGAGCGTCTGGCTGCTGATCGGCGCCCGGGCCGGCGACGGCGAGCTCGCCCCGCCGTCAGGGCCGCTCCCGTGGGCCGGGGCCGAGAACGCCATCGCCGCGGCGGTTGCCGCGGCGATGGCCTTCCTGCTCGTGCGAGCCGCGCTGCGGCGCTAGCCCAGGTTCGTCGTCGCGTTGGTGGAGTCGTCGACCCCGTTGCGCAGGAAGTTGGTGGCCGGGACCGTCGTGCGCAGCACGCCGTTCTCGATCCGCCGCAACCCCTGCGCGTTGCCGACGATGTGGTTGTCCGCGATGTCGACCGTCGAGTTCAACCCACGGCTGAAGATCCCCGTCGCGTTGTCGAAGATCGCATTGCCGGTCAACCGCGTCGCCGTCACCTTGTCGGCCACACCCGCCGCCGCGGTCCCGCAGTTGGTGTTGGCATCCGGCGTGCTGGCATTGGTGCCGAACGCGCCGCTGGCCACCCCGCAGGTGTTGTCGTTGATCAAGTTGTCGCGCAACGTCGCCACCGTGTTGGTGATCGTGTTGTTGCCCGGCGCGTTGATCACCCCCACACCGTTGTCATAGATGTGGTTGTT
>DASVPR010000007.1:0-15585 GCA_036389485.1 Solirubrobacteraceae bacterium | reverse complement strand
GCGAGTGGTGTGAAGTGCGTGACCGCCGAGGAAAGAGGAGACGCCCTTATGGCGAGCATCCACCGCACGGCCAGGGCCGCTTGGCAGGGCACCGGCAAAGAGGGCACGGGCACCCTTTCCACGCAGAGCGGCGTCCTCAAGGAGGCCCGCTACGGCTTCCAGACCCGCTTCGCCGACGGGCCGGGCACCAACCCGGAGGAGCTGATCGCCGCCGCCCACGCCGGCTGCTTCACGATGGCGCTCAGCCTGATCCTGGGCAACGAGGGCCACACGCCGGAGGAGCTGCACACCGACGCCCGCGCCGAGCTGCGCAACGTCGACGGCGCCCCGACGATCACGAAGATGATCCTGAAGACGCGCGGCAGGGTCCCCGGCATCGACCAGGACGCGTTCGAGAGGTACGCCGAGCAGTCGAAGGAGTCGTGCCTCGTCTCCCGCGCGCTCGCCGGCGTGCAGGAGATGGAGGTGGAGGCGACGCTCGAGAGCTAGGCGTCGAGCGCGGCCACCACGTCGGCGACGAGGTCGGCGGTGTCCTCGATCCCGCACGAGAACCGGATGAACCCTTCGGACACCGGCTCGATCCCCCAGCGGGCGCGCCGCTCCGCCGTCGAATGCGCCCCGCCGAAGGACGTGGCCTCGGCGACCAGCGAGCACGCCCGCAGGAACCGCCCCGCCGAGTCCGCGTCCCCGAGGTCGAACGACAGCACCGGGCCGAACACGCCGTTCATCTGACGCGCCGCGGCCGAATGCCCGGGGTGCGACGGCAACCCGGGATACAGGACGTCGATCCCGCGCGCGGCCAGCGCCGAGGCGACCGCGACAGCGTTCGCGCACTGCCGCTCCAACCGCACGCCGAGCGTCGCGAGCGACCGGTGAGCCAGCCACGCCTCGAACGGCCCCGGGATCGCGCCCGTCGCGTCGCGCCACGCGCGCAGGGACCCGGCGTGCTCCTCGGAACCGCAGGCCACGTGCCCGAGGATCAGATCCGAGTGGCCGGTCATCGCCTTCGAGTCCGAAGCGACCGACACATCGGCGCCGAAGGACAAGGCGGGCTGCGCCAAGGCCGTCGGCAGCGACGAGTCGACCACGAGGAGCGCGCCGCGCGAGTGGACCTCGGAAGCGAACGCCGCGATGTCGATCACCGTCAACGACGGGTTGGTCGGCGTCTCCACCCACACGAGCGCCGCGCCGTCGGCGAGCGCCAGCAGCGCGGAGGGATCGGAGGGCGCGAACCGCGCGTCCGCCCCGATCAGCGCCGCCGCCTTCGCCACGACGCCATAGGTGTCGTTCGGCAGCACGACCGGCCCGTCGAAGACGCTCAGGATCGCGGTGCACGCCGCCATGCCCGACGCGAACGCAAGCGCCGGGCCGCCCTCCATGGACGTCAGCGCGTCCTCCCACCGCGACCACGTCGGGTTCGAGTACCGCGCATAGCCGGCCGGAGACGCGTCGCCCGCCAGGTGGTAGGGCGCCGCGAACGTCGGGCCCGGCAGGAACGGCTCGCCGTCGGCGGCGGGAGGAAGGCCGGCGTGGACGGAGCGCGTCGAGGGGCCGCGGTCAGGGTCGGGCACGTTCGCAACTCGCAAAGCCGGAGATCTTGTGGGACTTGTCGCAGAACGGCTTCGTCATCGACCGCCCGCACCGGCACAGCGCGACCGGCCGCGACCCGTCAACCTCCCACGCGTTCCCCTCCGCGTCGACGATCCGCACGGGACCGGTGACCTTGTACGGCCCGTTGTCGCGCACCTTGATCTCGACCGGCGGGTTCTCTTCCACAGGCAGGCAAACGTACAAGGGAGGCACCCATGAGGTTGAGGACGCCCTCGCCCTCGCTCGTCATCTCGATCATCGCGCTGGTCATGGCGACGACCGGCACCGCGGTCGCCGCCGTCAGCTTCGCGCGCAACGCGGGTGCGGTGGACGGGAAGTCGGCCGTCGCCGCGACCGCGTCGCTCAACCGCGCCGCGGGGAAGCTCGTGGCCACCAACCGCCGGGGCGCCGACAAGGGCAGGATCCCCGGCAAGTTCGTCGCCGACGTCGTGCGGGGCTCGAGCCAGCCGTTCGGCCGCTACATCCCCGTCAACGACAACGCGAACGGCGCGCCACAGGCGATCACCGGCGCCGCCGGCCTGGGGACGATGACCGTCGCGTGCAACGACCAGGCGGCGCGCGCGGGCGTCGAGGACCCGCGCGTCGTCGTCACGTTCGCCAACGGCGCGGGCTCGACGATCAACATCTCCCGCCGCGTCGGCGCCGGTGAGGGCTTCGTCGCGCCGCTGCCCGCGGGCGCCGTGGACTCGTTCGTCATCGGCGGGTCGGACACGTTCACCTTCCATGCGGAGCTGAACCTGAACAACCTGCGGATCGAGGGCACGGTCAGGCAGGACGGCCGCGGGAGCGCCGAGGCCGCCTGCCTGATCTACGGGTTCGGCCTGAGGGTCTAGTCCTCCGAGGGAGCGGGCGGGTCGGCCTCGGCGGCCGGCTCGTCCGAGCCCTCCTCCGCGGGCGTCTCGGCGTCGCCGCCGACGACCGCGGGGACCTTCTTCGGCTGGATGATCGAGAGCTTCACCGGCTCGCCGCCGTCGTTGGCGCCGCCCTCGGTGTCCTCGGCCTTGTCGACCATGACGGTCGCGCCCGGCTCGAGCTGCGCGCGCAGCACGAAGTCGGCGAGCGGGTCCTCGATGTAGCGCTGGATCGCGCGGCGCAGCGGCCGGGCGCCCATCGCCGGGTCCCACCCCTTGTCGACCAGCATGTCCTTGGCGTCCTCGGACAGCTCGAGCTGCAGCTCCCGCTCGGCCATCGACTCGCGGATCCGCAGCAGCAGCAGGTCGATGATCTGCTTGATCTCGTCCTTCTGCAGCTTGTGGAAGACGATGACGTCGTCGATGCGGTTGAGGAACTCGGGCCGGAAGACCTTCTTCAGCTCGCCCATGATCCGGCTCTTCATGTCCTCGTAGGACACGCCGGTCTCGTCCTCGGTGACCGCGAAGCCGAGCGGCGTGTTCCGCGCGATCTCCGACGCCCCGATGTTCGAGGTCATGATCACGATGCAGTGGCGGAAGTCGACCGTGCGGCCCTGCGCGTCGGTCAGCCGGCCGTCCTCGAGGATCTGCAGGAGGATGTTGAAGACGTCGGGGTGCGCCTTCTCGATCTCGTCGAGCAGCAGGACGGAGTACGGCTTGCGGCGCACGGCCTCGGTCAGCTGGCCGCCCTCGTCGTAGCCGATGTAGCCGGGCGGCGAGCCGACGAGCCGGGACACGGCGTGCTTCTCCATGTACTCCGACATGTCGATGCGGACCATCGAGTCCTCGTCGCCGAACAGGAACTCGGCGAGGGTGCGGGCCAGCTCGGTCTTGCCGACGCCCGACGGCCCGAGGAACACGAACGAGCCGGTCGGCCGCTTCGGGTCCTTCAGGCCCGCGCGCGAGCGCCGGATCGCCTTCGAGATGACCTCGACGGCCGCGTGCTGCCCGATGACGCGCTTGTGGAGCTCCTCCTCCATGCGCATGAGCTTCTGCGTCTCGGCTTCCGTGAGCTTGAAGACGGGGATGCCGGTCCACATCGAGACGATGTCGGCGATCTCCTCCTCGGCGATCGACGGCCGCTCGCCGCCCTCGCCGCTCTCCCAGCGCTCCTCGAGCTCGCGCTTCTTGTTCGTCAGCCGGCGCTCCGTGTCGCGGAGGGAGGCCGCCTTCTCGAACTCCTGCGCCTCGATCGCGGCCTCCTTGGCGCGCCGCGTCGACTCGATCTCGTCCTCCAGCTCGCGGTACACGGGCGGGGACGTCATCGACTTGATGCGCATGCGCGACGCGGCCTCGTCGATGAGGTCGATGGCCTTGTCGGGCAGGAAGCGGTCGGAGATGTAGCGGTCCGCCAGCTCGGCGGCCGCCTCGAGCGCCTCGTCGGTGATGTTGACCTTGTGGTGCGCCTCGTAGCGGTCGCGCAGGCCCTTGAGGATCTGCACGGTCTCCTCGGTCGACGGCTGGTCGACCCGGATCTGCTGGAAGCGGCGCTCCAGCGCGGAGTCGCGCTCGAGGTACTTGCGGTACTCGTCGAGCGTGGTCGCGCCGATCGTCTGCAGCTCGCCGCGGGCCAACGCGGGCTTGAGGATCGACGCGGCGTCGATCGCGCCCTCGGCGGCGCCCGCCCCGACGAGGTTGTGCAGCTCGTCGATGAACAGGATGATGTCGCCGCGCTGGGTGATCTCCTTCATCACCTTCTTGAGGCGCTCCTCGAACTCCCCGCGGTACTTCGAGCCCGCGACGAGCGCGGCGAGGTCCAGCGTGTAGATCTGCTTGCCCTTCAGCAGCTCGGGCACGTCGGCGTTGGTGATCCGCTGGGCGAGGCCCTCGACCACCGCGGTCTTGCCGACGCCCGGCTCGCCGATGAGCACCGGGTTGTTCTTGGTGCGGCGCGAGAGGATCTGCATGATCCGCTCGATCTCGGTCTCGCGGCCGACGACGGGGTCGAGCTTGCCGTCCGCCGCCAGCTTCGTCAGGTTGCGCCCGAACTGGTCGAGCAGCTTGGAGCTCTTCTTGCCCTCGCCGGTCGCGCCGGCCTGCTGGCCGCCCGCGCCGCCGCCGCCGGAGCGGCGCCCGCCGGGGCCGGACAGCATGCGGATGACCTCGTTGCGGATCTTCTCGCTGTCGGCGTCGAAGTCGAGCAGGATGCGCGCGGCCACGCCCTCGTTCTCGCGCACGAGGCCGAGGAGGATGTGCTCCGTCCCGATGTAGTTGTGGCCGAGGCTGAGCGCCTCGCGGAGCGCGAGCTCGAGGACCTTCTTGGCACGCGGCGTGAACGGGATCTGCCCGCTCGTCACCTCCTCACCGGAGCCCACGATGCGCACGACCTGGGCGCGCACGCGCTCGACGGTGATGTCCAGCGATTCGAGGACGCGGGCGGCGAGCCCCTCCTCCTCGCGCAGCAGCCCGAGCAGGATGTGCTCGGTGCCGATGTAGTTGTGCTTGAGCGTGCGCGCCTCTTCCTGCGCGAGAACGACCACCTGCCTGGCGCGCTCTGTGAATCGCTCGAACATGGTGCTACTGGGTCCTTCCTGGGTGGGGAAGCGAAGTCGGCTCGAAGGGACGGGTGGGGGCCCGCCGCTCACCCCTATAGTCGGCCGGAGGCCGGTCGAGACTGAGCGACGGGGTTCGGAGGACGTGCAACAGCATCGATTCTACCGTGCGCCCTTCCCCCGCTCCGGGGGGTCGAAGCGCTCCCACGCCCACGTCGTCAGCTCGTGGCGTGTCGAAAGCTGGAGCTTGCGCAGAACCGAGCTGACGTGGGCCTCCACGGTCTTGACGGAGATGCCCAGGCGCTGCGCGATCTCCTTGTAGAGGAAGCCGCGCGCGATGTGCTGGATGACCTCCTGCTCGCGCGGTGTCAGCTGGTCGACCTCGGGCTCGGCGGGCGCGCGGAACGCGTCGAGGACGAACCCGGCGAGCCGGGGGGAGAACACGGCGTCGCCGTCGTGCACGCGCTCGATGGCGTCGACGAGCTCGTCGGGCGCGATGCTCTTCGTGACGTAGCCGCGGGCGCCGGCGCGGATGACGGCGATGACGTCCTTGGGGTCGTCGGAGACGCTGAGGGCGAGGAAGCGCGGGCGTCCTTCGCTGCGGCGGATCACCTCCACCCCGCCGCCGTCCGGCATGTGGACGTCGAGCAGCACCACGTCCGGTCCTTTCGACGCGATGAGCGTGACCGCCTCCTCGACGGTGCCCGCCTCGCCCACCACCTGCACGCGGTCCTGCAGCTCGGCCTTGACGCCGCTGCGGAAGAGGGCGTGGTCGTCGACGATGAGGACGCGGGTCACAGGCTCAGCTCCACCTCGGTGCCGCCACCGGGGGCGGCACGGATGTTGGCGCGCCCGCCGTTGCGTTCCATACGCCCGACGATCGACTCGCGCACGCCCCTGCGGTCGCTGTCGATCGCGGCGGGGTCGAACCCCTCGCCGCGGTCGCGGACGAACACGGTCACCGTCTCGTCTCTCGCCTCGACGAAGACCGAGACGGGGCCGCCCCCGCCGTGCTTCGCGGCGTTGGTGATCGCCTCGCGCGCGGCCGCGACGAGCGCGTGGAGCTTGGGGTCCAGCGCGCGGTCGCCGGACGCGACGACCTCGACGTTCACCCCGTGCGCGGTCTCGACCTCGTCGGCGACGGACTCGAGCGCCTGGACGAGGTTCCCCTCGCGCTGCGTGCGGCCGCTCAGCCACGCGCGCAGCTCCCGCTCCTGCCGGCGCGCGAGGGCCGCGACCCGCTTCGGGTCGTCGGCCTGCTTCTGGACGAGCGCGAGCGTCTGGAGGACCGAGTCGTGCAGGTGGGCCGCGACCTCCGCGCGCTCCTGCTGCTGCACGCGGTCGCGGACGAGGCGGATCAGGAACGGCGCGAAGATCACGCCGAGCACGACGGCGACGGCGATGGCGCCGAGGGCGACGTCGCGGGCGGCGCCGAGCGCGCCGGTGACCTGGAGGAAGACGAACGCGGCCGCGAGCACGAGCGCGATCCCGACGCCCGTGCGGCTGACGTCGGGGAGGGAGAGCGGCCGCGCGGCCTGCGTCTCCCGCGGCGTGGGGTCGGTGGGTGCGGCGCGCGACTGCGACTGGCGCCAGAGCAGCGCGCCGCCCGCGGCGATCAGCACCAGCGGCCAGGCGATCGCGTCCGAGAACCACAGCCCGAGCCCGCGCATCGCCAGGAGCGCGCTCAGCACGAGAAGGCCCGCACCCAGCCCGACCTCGACGGCCGCCCGCCCGGTCCGGATCCTTCGGGCGGGGGCCGCGGAGGAGTCGCTCGGCATCAGCGCCCACCCGAGCGCGTACGCCGCGAACCCGAGCCCCGTCGTCGCCGCCGCGATGAACGCGACCCGGACGAGCAGAGGATCCGCCCCGAGCCGCTCCGCGATCCCGACACAGACCCCCGCGACGACCCGCCCCTCGGCCGGGCGGCGAAGAGGGGGCGCGGAAGGGGCGCCGCCCGCGCGGGCACCCGCGGCGCCGCTCGCAAACGACCCGGGCGGTGCGCCGCTCGCGCCACTCGGGAGCGACCCGCCCGGGGCTCCGCCCGCGGTCCCTTCGTGCGCCGGCATGGCCGCGACTCTAGTCGCGGCGGCTGAGCCCGCTCGCGAGGAGCGTCGCCCCCAGCGCCGCGAGGGCGAGCGGGGCGAAGGCGGCGAAGCTGAGCTCGAACGCGCCGGCGCTGTCGGCGAGGAGGACCGCGCCGAGCACGATCACCGCCAGGCCGGCGACGAGGGTCGTCACGTCGGGGCGCCGGCCGCCGCCGCGGCGCCGGCCGTCGCCGGGCGGCGCGCCGCCTCCGCTCATGTGGCCTCGCAGGCGACGTTGCCGAGCCGGTCGTCGCCTCGGAAGCGGCTCGGGCCGAAGTGGCGGTGGCCGGACTCCTCGTGCGAGACCTCCAGCGCGCCGAGACCGACGTCGGCGTCGAGCAGGAGGCGCGGCGTTCCCGCGGGCGCGCCGTGGAGGTCCTCCCAGTCGACGTCGACGCCGCCGCCGTCGCGGTCGAACACCTCGACGCCGCCCATCCCGAGCTCGGCGGTGGTCGAGACGCAGACGTCCTCCGGCACGAGGACGACGGCCTCGCCCATCCCGACGTCGAGGTGCACGCGGCGCTCGCCCGCCGGGAGGTCGACGTCGCGCAGGTCGAGCGTGAGCGAACCGGCGCCGATCTCGTAGCTGTCGCGGACGTCCGCGAGCGCCGTCGGCCGGTAGCTCTTCTCGCCTATGCCGCCGTCCAGGTCGATCCCCGCCGCGGCGACGAACGCCGCGGGGATCGCGAGGGCGAGCGCGGGCAGGATCAGCCAGCGCGCCGGCCGGGCGAACGCGGAGACGACGAGCGCGACGCCCGCCGCGATCACCGCGCCCGCCACGACCGCGTCGCCGCCCGCGGCCGCGGCCCAGAAGCTGCCGGCGCTCAGGACGAAGAGCAGCCCGAGCACGCCGAGGCCGAGCAGCGTCAGCCGCGCGATCTGCCCGGCGTCGCCGCCGGCCGGCTTGCGCCCGGTGACGAGATACGCGACGCCGAGCCCGGCGAGGACGAGCAGCGCGAACGGCAGCAGGATCCCTCCCGCCGCGAACCCGAGCCCGAGCAGGACCGGCCCGCCGACGAGCACCAGCACCACGACGCCGATCGCCGACAGCGTCCGGTTGCGGCCGGTCAGCGACGAGCCGAACGGCGCGCCCGTGCCCGGCTGCGACCCGGCGGGCGCGCCGCCCTCCGGCTCCTCCGGCATGACGAGCAGCGCGACGAGGTACAGCACCGCGCTCGCGCCCCACAGGACGACGCCCGCCACGGCGCCGACGCGGACCAGCGTGGGGTCGAGGTTGTAGTGCCGCGCGATGCCGCCACACACGCCGCCGATGACGCGGTCGCGCCGCGAGCGGACGAGCCGCCGAGGGGCCGCGGGAGGAGGGCCGTCCGCGGTCGGCGGAGGGTCGCCGGCGGGCGGAGGCTCGGCGTCGGGCGGACGACCCGCGTCCGGGCGCGGCTCGTCGGGGGCGGGGTTCTCATGAGGGTCGTGCGATTCCATGGTGCGAGGATCGCGCGGGAGCGCCTTCGCGCCAATGCGGAATGACCCCTAGGGGATGCGGCGGGTGACCCGGGCGGCGGGGAAGGAGATCGCGGCCCTGGACAGGTTGGTCCGCGACGGGGTGAAGCGCACCTGGTAGGACCCGCGCCGCACCGGGCGGAAGGGGAAGCCCCGCGCCAACCGAGCCTTCACGTCGCCGCACGGCCCGCGCAGCACGCCCAACCGCTTCGAGAACACGCGCCGCCCGTTGCGCAGCCAGTGGGCATAGAGCGGCTTCCCGACCGACGTCGTGAACCCGACCGCGTTGAACGCCGCGGGGCGGTTCGGCTGGATCCGCCCGCCGACCGTCCGCACGCCGACGTTCCAGCGGCTGAAGATGAACGAGGTCGTCGCGACCGTTGTCGGGTCGGTCTGGTCGGTCAGCCGCAGCGTCATGTCGAAGCGCGTCTGGGTCCGCCCGAACCAGCCGGTCTCGGCCTTGACCTTGTACTCGCCGACCACGGCGCCCTCGGCGTTCGCGACCGGATCCGTGCTCGTCTCGAGCACCTCGCCCGACGCCCGCTCGAGCGCCAGCCGCACGTCGCCGTTCGGCGTGAACCCGGTGCCGCGGACGTCGATCTCGTCGTCCTCGGCGTAGCACTCCTCGGCGACCTCGACGGTCGCCGCGGCCGCCACCCCCGGCAGCGCGAGCGCCAGGGCGGCCGCCGCCGCGAGGGCCCTACGCAACTTCGATCTTCTGGATCGTCAGCTCGCGGTTCTTGCCGTTGGGCAGCTGGACCTTGACCTTGTCCTTGGCCTTGTGCCCGATCAGCGCGCGCCCGACGGGCGACTCGTTCGAGAGCTTCTTCTCGGCGGGATTGGCCTCGGCCGAGCCGACGATCGTGTACGTCTCGCTCTTGCCGGAGGCGCCGTCCTTCACCTTGACCTGCGAGCCGACCTGGACGACGTCGTTCGACAGCTCGCTGGCGTCGACCACGGTCGCCGACCGCAGCTTCTCCTCGAGCGACGCGATCCGCGACTCGAGCATCGCCTGCTCGTTCTTCGCGTCGTCGTACTCCGAGTTCTCGGAGATGTCGCCGTACTCGCGCGCGTCCTTGATGCGCTCGGCGACCTCGCGGCGCTTGTTGGTGGTGAGGTCCTCGAGCTCGGCCTTGAGCTTCTCGAGACCCTCTGGAGTGAGGATGACGTCTCTCGGCAAGGCGCGCAGAGTAGCACCGGAGGTCAGGCCGGTTGGAGCGTCTCGACCAGCGTTCTACGCGCCTCGTCGACCGTCGAAGTCCGCTGCAGCGCCTCCTGCAACCGCTTGCCCTCACCGAGCCGCTCGACGTACCAGGGATAGAACTTCCGCAGGTACCGCCCGGCGCGATCCGGGCCGAGATGCTCGACCGCCCGGTCCATCACCCAGTGCAGCTCGGCGAGCACCTCGTCGCGCGTCGGCTCGTCGTCGCGCGTCCCGAGCATCCGCGCGAACAGCCACGGGTTGCCGAGCGCGCCGCGCGCCAGCATCACGGCCTCGGCGCCCGTGTAGCGGAAGGCGTCCGCGATCCACGCCGGCTCGCGCATCCCGCCGGACAGGATCACCGGGACCGGCAGCGATGCGACCAGCGCGCGGGCCAGCTCGAGGTCCGGCTCGCCCTTGTGGTGCACCTGCGCGGAGCGCGGATGGAACGTGATCCCGGCCACGCCGGCGTCGGCGACCAGCCGGTGCGCCAGCTCGTAGCCGCCCACCTCGCCGCGCTTCTCGCCCGAGCGCAGCTTCACGGTGACGGGCAGCCCCGACCCCTCGCGAGCGGCCGCCGCCACCGCCACCGCGGTCTCGGGATCCCGGATCAACGCGGCGCCGGCGCCCGTCTTCATGACCTTCGGCACCGGGCAGCCCATGTTCAGGTCGATGATGTCGACGTCGGTGTGCTCCGCGACGTAGGCGGTGGCGGACCGCATCACCTCGGGGTCCTGGCCGAAGAGCTGCAGCGCGACCGGCTTCTCCTCCGGGACGGTCCGCAGCATCTCCCCGACGGTCTTCTCGTTGCGGTGGTGGATGCCGAAGCTCGACACCATCTCCGACACCACGAGCCCCGCCCCGTAGCGCTTGGCCTGCAGGCGCACGAACCAGTTGCCGATGCCGGCCAGCGGCGCGAGGACCACCCGATTGGGGATGGCGACGCCGCCCAGCGTCCAGGGATCCGTGAGCTGCACGCCCGGAAAGGCTAGTCGGCGTTCCGGCCGTGGATGAGGCGCAGCCCGGTGAGCGTGAGGAGGTCGTCGATCTCCTCGATCTCCTCGCTGAACGGCACGATGTGCTCCGCGAGGCCGCCGGTCGCGATGACGTCGCACTCGCTCCCGAGCTCCTCGGCCTTCAGGCGGCGGATGATCGCGTCCACCGCGCCCGCGTACCCGTAGACGACCCCGGCCCGGATCGCGTCGATCGTCGTCTTGCCGATGATCCCCTTCGGCGCGGCGAGGTCGATCTTCGGCAGCTTCGCGCCCCGCTCGGTCAGCGCCTCGAGCGAGATCTCGACGCCGGGCACGAGCACGCCCCCGAGGTACTCCCCCGCGCCGGAGATGACGTCGAAGTTGACGGCGGTCCCGAAGTCGACGCAGATCGCCGGCCCGCCGAACCGCTCGCGGATCGCGACGGAGTTGACCAGCCGGTCCGCCCCGATCTCCCGCGGGTTGTCGTACCGGATCGCCATCCCGGTCTTCAGCCCCGGCCCGACGACGAGCATCCGGTGCCCGAGGTAGCGCTCGGCCATCGTCACCCACTCGGGCTCGAGCTGCGGCACCGTCGAGGAGACGATCGACGCGTCGAGGTTGCCGAACTCCAGGCGGCGCAGCTCCAGCAGAGCGCGCAGGGCGGCGCCGAGCTCGTCGGCGGTCGACGTCCGCACGGTCGCGAACCGCCAGTGCTCGACCAGCTCGTCGCCCTTGAACGCCCCGAAGTGGGTCTGGGTGTTCCCGACGTCGACGGCGAGCAGCACGGCGAGCGATCATTCCATCGCATGCGCCTCTACGTCGTCCCCGCATCACACCCCTGCGCTGCAGTGGAAGAGGCTCTGAAGCTGAAGGGCCTCGAGTACAAGGTGACGGAGCTGCCGCCCGGCCTCCATGCCGCGCACCAGCGACTGCGGTTCGGCAAGCGGACCGTGCCGTCGCTGAAGGCGGACGGTCAGAAGATCAGCGGGTCGCGCGCGATCATGCGCTGGCTGGAGCAGGAGCGCCCCGAGCCGCCGCTCTGGCCAGGCAATCCGGAGGTCGAGGAGGCCGAGCGGTGGGGCGACGAGGTCCTGCAGCCGCTGGTGCGCCGCGTGATCTGGTGGTCGCTGCGCAGGCGACCCGACGCGATGCCGTCGTTCCTCGCGAAGTCGAAGCTGCCGGTGCCGGCCTGCGCGGCGCGGCTCAGCGGCCCGCTGACGTCGGTCGTCGAGTGGCGGCTGAACGCGGTCTCGGAGGAGGCGGTGAAGGCCGACGTCGCGGCGCTGCCCGAGCACCTGCAGCGGATCGCCTCCTGGATCGAGGACGGCGTGCTCGGCGGCGAGCAGCCGAACGCGGCCGACCTGCAGATCGGCTCCTCCCTCGCGCTGCTGCGCACGGTCGGCGACGTCGCGCCGCTGATCGACGGCTCCCCCGCCGCCGAGCTCGCGCGCCGGTGGTTCGCCGACTACCCGGGCGCGATCCCGCCGGGCACGCTCAGCTGAGGCCCCTCGCGGCGAACGCCCTCGTCGAGCGGCAGCGCCGCGAGCGCGTCCGCCAGCCGCCTCCCGTCCGGCACCGCGAGGTCGAAGTCGAGCTCGAGCAGCGGGATGAGGACGAACCGCCGCGCGAGGACCTGCTCGTGCGGCAGCGTCAGGCGCTCGGAGCGGTGCTCGATGCCGCCGAGCAGCAGCACGTCGACGTCGATCGGCCGCGGCCCGTGCCGCACGCCACCCGGCTCCCTCCCCAGCTCCCGCTCGATCGCCTTGCACGCGTCGAGGAGCGCGTCGGGCCCGTGGTCGGTCTCGATGCGGACGCACGCGTTGAGGAACGAGGGCTGGTCGAGCACCTGGCCGACCGGGTCGGTGTCGTACGTCGAGGACGACGCGACGACGGTCACGCCGTGCGCGGGCAGCGCGTCGACCGCCGCCTGGAGGTTCGCGCGGCGGTCGCCGACGTTCGAGCCGAGCCCCAGGTACCCGGTGGGCAGGGCTACCGCTCGCGCCAGACGGTGACGGACACCTCGTCGACCGGCAGCGGGATCGGCGGCTCCGGCTTGGCGGCCTTCACCGCGACCGCCTCGACCTCGAAGTCGTCGAGCAGCCGGTCGGCGATGCTCGTCGCCAGCCGTTCGAGGGTGTGGTAGGTGCGCTGCTGGGCGACGAGCGCGACGACGTTGCAGACCTCGCCGTAGTCGACGGTGTCCTCGATCATGTCGGTGAGCGTCGCGTCCGGCTCGCCGACCTCCAACGTCAGGTCGACGATGAGCCGCTGGCCGATCTCGCGCTCGGCGTCGGTGACCCCCATCCGCGTGTAGAGCGAGAGCCCCGTGATCTCGATCGTGACGACCGTCTGGTACGGCCTGTCGTCGAGGTCGTCGTCGTCTACGTCCCGGCCGAGGTCGTCGTCGTCCGCCATCGGCGCAACGTAGCAGCCGTGACCGCGAGAGCATCGCGAACTGGTGCAACATCGTGCACCCGGAAGATCGTCGCCCCCCGCTCGAAGGCCAGGACGTTCGTCGCGATGGTGCCAGGCACGCGCTCGCCGACGTCCCGGCCGGTCAGCTTCCCGAGGAACGACTTGCGGCTCGTCCCCACGACGACCGGGCGCCCGAGCGCGACGATCTCGTCGAGGCGGCGCAGCAGCTCGAGGTTGTGCTCGACGGCCTTGCCGAACCCGATCCCGGGGTCGAGGTGGATGCGCTCCTCGGCGATCCCACTGCGCACCGCGAACGCCATCCGCTCCTCCAGATGGGCCTTGACGTCGCTGACGACGTCGTCGTAGCGCGGGTCGTCCTGCATGGTCCGGGGACTGTCCCCCCCGAGGTGCATGAGGCAGCAGTCCGCGCCGCTCTCGGCGACGACCTCCGCGAGAGCGGGGTCGAAGCGCAGCGCGCTGACGTCGTTGACGTAGCGCGCGCCCGCGGCGAGCGCCGCCCGCGCGACCGCGGCCTTCGTCGTGTCGATCGAGACCGTCGCACCGGCCTGCGCCAGCGCCGCGACGACCGGCTCGACCCGCGCGATCTCCTCCTCGGCGGTCACCGGCGCGGCGCCCGGCCGCGTCGACTCGCCCCCGACGTCGAGGATGTCCGCCCCCTCGGCCAGCAGCTCGCGGCCGTGGGCGATCGCCGCGCCGGCGTCGAGGTACAGCCCGCCGTCGGAGAACGAGTCGGGCGTGACGTTGACCACGCCCATCAAGCGGTACGGCGGCGTCACGCCGCGGCCCCTACGCCAGCCCGGGCTCGGGCGGGTCGACCGCCCGGGACTCCGCGCCCGCGAGGCCCGGCCGCGGCAGCGGGCGCGGGCCGCCGGTGCGCTCGGCGCCGGCCGGCAGCTCGGGCGCGGTCGTTCCGGTCTCCGGCGGCTCCTGCTCCTCCGGCCCGAAGACCTCCTCCTCGCCCTTGCCGGCGAGCAGCGCCTCGAACTCGTGCTTCTCGATCGTCTCGCGCTTGACGAGGATCTCCGAGATCGTCGTGAGGTCGTCGCGGTGCTCGTTGAGGATGTCCTTGGCCTGCTGGTGCGCGGACTCGACGATGCGGCGGATCTCGTCGTCGATCTCGCGGGCGATCTCGTCGGAGTAGTCGGGCTCTGCGCTGAACTCGCGGCCCAGGAACGGCTGGCCGTGGTCGTGGCCGAAGACGCGCGGGCCGAGGCGCTCGCTCATGCCGAAGCGCATGACCATCTGCTTCGCGGTCGCGGTGACCTTCTCGAGGTCGTTGGACGCGCCGGTGGTGATCTCGCCGAAGACGATCTCCTCCGCCGCGCGGCCGCCGAGGGTCATCGCCATCGTGTCGGTCAGCTCCGCGCGCGTGGTGAGGAACTTGTCCTCGGACGGCATCGAGATCGTGTAGCCGAGCGCCTGGCCGCGGCCGACGATCGAGATCTTGTGGACCGGGTCGGAGTGCTCGAGGAAGTGGCCGACGATCGCGTGGCCCATCTCGTGGTACGCGGTGATCAGCCGCTCCTTCTCGCCCATGACCCGGGTCTTCTTCTCCGGGCCGGCGACCACGCGCATGATCCCCTCTTCGAGCTCGACCTGGCCGATTTCCCTCTTGCCGTTGCGAGCTGCGAGGAGCGCCGCTTCATTCACCAGATTGGCGAGGTCCGCGCCGGTGAAACCCGGGGTCTGGCCGGCGAGCGCGTCGACGTCGATCTCCTTCGCCAGCGGCTTGCCCCGCGTGTGGACCTCGAGGATCTTCGCGCGTCCCTTCCTGTCGGGGCGGTCGACGACGATCTGGCGGTCGAAGCGGCCGGGGCGCAGGAGCGCGGGGTCGAGGATGTCCGGCCGGTTGGTGGCGGCGATGAGGATGATGTTGTCCTTCATCTCGAAGCCGTCCATCTCGACGAGCAGCTGGTTGAGCGTCTGCTCGCGCTCGTCGTGACCGCCGCCGAGGCCGGCGCCGCGGTGACGGCCGACAGCGTCGATCTCGTCCATGAAGATGATGCAGGGAGCGTTCTGCTTGGCCTGCTCGAACAGGTCACGCACGCGCGACGCGCCCACGCCGACGAACATCTCGACGAAGTCCGACCCCGAGATCGAGAAGAACGGCACCCCGGCCTCGCCGGCCACGGCCCGGGCGAGCAGGGTCTTGCCCGTCCCCGGGGGGCCGAACAGGAGCACCCCCTTGGGGATCTTGGCCCCCATGGCCTGGAACTTGGCCGGGTTCTCGAGGAACTCCTTGATCTCCTGGAGCTCCTCGACGGCCTCGTCGACCCCGGCCACGTCCTGGAAGGTGATCTTGGGCTGGTCCTTGGTGACCAGGCGGGCCTTGGACTTGCCGAAGCTCATCACCCGGTTGCCGCCGCCCTGCATCTGCTGCATGAGGAAGAAGAACAGCAGCAGGAGCACGGCGAAGGG
>DASVPR010000006.1:0-13848 GCA_036389485.1 Solirubrobacteraceae bacterium | reverse complement strand
TGACCGAGCCGCCCAGCTCGTCGACCTTGCCGATCAGCTCGTAGGCGCGCTGCTCGATCTCGTCGGTCAGCGCCTCGACGTAGTAGGACCCCGCGAACGGGTCGACGGTGTCGGTGGCGCCGGACTCGTGGGCGAGGATCTGCTGGGTGCGCAGCGCGATCTTCGCCGCGCGCTCGGTGGGCAGCGCCAGCGCCTCGTCGTAGCCGTTGGTGTGCAGCGACTGGGTGCCGCCGCAGACCGCGCTGAAGGCCTGCAGCGCGACGCGGACGATGTTGTTGACCGGCTGCTGCGCGGTCAGCGTCACGCCGCCGGTCTGCGTGTGGAAGCGCAGCATGAGCGACTTCGGGTTCTGCGCGCCGAAGCGGTCGCGCATGATCGTGGCCCACATCCGCCGGGCGGCGCGGAACTTCGCGACCTCCTGGAAGACGTTGTTGTGCCCGTTGAAGAAGAACGCGAGGCGCGGCGCGAACTCGTCGACCGCGAGCCCGCGATCGATCGCCGCCTGCACGTACGAGATGCCGTTGGCCAGCGTGAACGCGACCTCCTGCACCGCGCTGCACCCCTTCTCGCGGAAGTGGTAGCCGGAGATGGAGATCGTGTTCCAGCGCGGGACGCGGTCCTTGCAGTACGCGAAGAGGTCCGTCGTGAGCCGCATCGCGCCCTCGGGCGGGTAGATGAAGTTCCCGCGGGCGATGTACTCCTTGAGGATGTCGTTCTGCGTCGTGCCGCGCAGCTTCTCCGACGGCACGCCCTGCTCCTCGGCGACCAGCTCGTAGAGGAGGAGGAGGACGGAGGCGGGCGCGTTGATCGTCATCGAGGTGGAGACCTCGTCGAGCGGGATCCCGTCGAACGCGATCCGCATGTCCTCGATCGTGTCGATGGCGACGCCGGTGCGGCCGACCTCGCCGAGGCAGCGCGGGTCGTCGGAGTCGAGCCCGAGCTGCGTGGGGAGGTCGAACGCCATCGACAGGCCGGTCCCGCCCTGCGAGAGCAGGTAGCGGTAGCGCTCGTTGGACTCCTTCGCCGACGCGTACCCGGCGTACTGCCGCATCGTCCACGTCTGCTTGCGGTACATCTCGCGGTGGACGCCGCGGGTGTACGGGAACTCGCCGGGCTCGCCGAGCCTCTCCTCGAGGTCGTCCGGGACGTCGGCCTCGGTGTAGAGCTTCTCGATCTCGATGCCGGAGTCGGTGAACCGGCGCGGGTCGTCGGGGCCGACGATCGGTGCGACGGTGAGCCGCTCCTCGGCGGGCTTGGGCTCGGTGGCCATGGGCGGGAGGGTACCGCCGCCCATGGCCCCGAGCGGCGGCGCTACGGCAG
The DNA here is from genome assembly GCA_036389485.1 of Solirubrobacteraceae bacterium. Lineage (GTDB taxonomy): Bacteria > Actinomycetota > Thermoleophilia > Solirubrobacterales > Solirubrobacteraceae > CADCVT01. The sequence goes on along the minus strand of DASVPR010000006.1, from coordinate 12,528 downwards.
TGGCGGCGTCGCCTGGCTGTTGTTGTTGTCGCCCGCGTGCGAGTACGTGAACCCGCTGTACTGCAGCTGGTCGATCCAGTTCAGGTAGCCCGTGGGGTACAGGAACGTCGAGTCGCTGACCATGAACACGTTGACGAGCAGCGCGTTCGGGAAGCACTGCAGCGCCTCCGCGTAGGTCACGTCGAACTTGAACGTGCAGGTCCCGCCGTTGACGTCCCAGTTGCCGTCGTCGTTGTCGTTGCCGACCTCCTGCCACGACTGCGACCACTGGTCGGGCCGCAGGTACATGTTCCCGTTGGAGAACAGGAACACCAGGCGCGGCGACCCGCCGCTCTGGCCGCTGCGGTCCTCCTTGTGGAAGAACCCGGGCTCGTTCGCCGGCGGCGGCGTGCCCTCGACGTGGTTGAGGACGAAGCCGGCGTACGCGATCTGCGTCGCCGGCCCGACGTCGAACAGGATCGACATGCGGTTCGGGTCCACGCTGTCCGGCGTCGTCCAGTTCGCGTGCGACTGCTGGCCGGAGAAGAAGCTGATGTTCGGCTTCGTCCGCTCGGCGAGCGCGCTCGGCGCGGACACCAGCGCGGCGACGAACGCCACCAGCGCCATGCGCAGCACTCTCATGCTGACCCCCCTGTTGGAATGCCCCTGTCGCGCGCGGCCTCCCGAGCCGAGCGCCGGTGCGCCGACTACCCGATCAGGTTTCTGACAAACGCGGCGTGCGACCATTCCGCGCGATGCAGGTGAGGATCCGTCTCTTCGCGCAGCTGCGCGAGCGCGCCGGCTCGTCGACCGTCTCCGTCGAGCTGCCGGAGGGCGCGGTCGTGCGCGACGCGATCGACGCGCTCGGCGACGTCGCGGCCGGGCTGCCGGTCGTGATGGCGATCAACCGCGAGTACGCGGACGAGGGCGCGCCTTTGTTCGCGGGTGACGAGCTCGCGCTGATCCCGCCGGTGTCGGGCGGAGCGCCGGTCCACGTCGCCCTGCGCGAGGAGTCGATCGACGGTGCGGCCGTCTCCGCGCTCGTGCGCGACCCGCGGGCGGGCGCCGTCGTCACGTTCAGCGGCGTGACGCGCGAGGTCCCGCACCTCGACTACGAGGCCTACGAGGAGATGGCGCTCGAGCGGATGCGCGCGATCGCGTCCGCGGCGGTGGAGCGGCACGGGCTGTGCGCCGCGGCGGTCGAGCACCGGGTCGGCCGGGTCCCCTTGTCGGAGCCCTCGGTCTTCGTCGCCGCCTCGGCGCCGCACCGCGAGGAGGCGTTCGCCGGCGCACGGGAGATCATCGACGAGCTGAAGGCGAACGCGCCGATCTGGAAGCGGGAGGAGGGCGAGTGGGTGGAAGGCGCGAAGCCGACGCACTGAGCGGCGACGCCACCGCAGTCGCTCCTCCGCAGGCCGTCGCGGCGCGGCTCCGCGCCCTTCCCTCCGTCGAGCGGCTCGGCGCGCTCGTCGGCTCCACCTCCGCCGCGCGCGCGGTCGTCGAGGAGCGGCGGGCGGAGCTGCTCGCCGGCGCTACGGACGAGGTCGATCTCGTCGCCCGCGCGCGAGAGCGCCTCCGTCCCTCCCCTCGCCGCGTCCTCAACGCGACGGGCGTGATCGTCCACACCAACCTCGGCCGCGCGCCGCTGGCCGCTGCGGCGCGCGAGGCGGTCGCGCGGGTCGCCGAGGGCTACAGCGACCTCGAGCTGTCGCTGGAGTCGGGCGAGCGGGGGTCGCGGCACGCGCACGTCGAGGGGCTGCTCTGCGAGCTGACCGGCGCGGAGGCCGCGATGGCCGTCAACAACTGCGCGGCGGCCGTCCTGCTGTCGGTGGCCGCGCTCGGGCGGCGCGTGATCGTCTCGCGCGGGCAGCTGGTCGAGATCGGCGGGGCGTTCCGGGTGCCGGAGGTGATCGAGCAGGCGGGGGCGGAGCTGGTCGAGGTGGGCACAACGAACCGGACGCGCCTGCGCGACTACGCCGCGGCCTCCGGCGACGCGATCCTGCGCGCGCACCCGTCGAACTTCCGCGTGCTCGGGTTCACGGAGGAGGTGTCGATCGAGGCGCTGTGCGGCCTCGGGCTGCCGGTGATCGACGACGTCGGCTCGGGCGTGCTCGCCGACGACGTCGCGCTGCTGGCCGAGGAGCCGTCGGTGCGCCGGTCGGTGCGGGCGGGCGCCGCCGTCGTCTGCTTCAGCGGCGACAAGCTGCTCGGGGGGCCGCAGGCGGGCGTGATGGTCGGGACGCGCGATGCCATCGCCGCGTGCCGCCGGCATCCGCTCGCCCGGGCGCTGCGGATCGACAAGCTCTGCCTCGCCGCGCTTCACGCCACGCTCGCGCTGTACCGCGAGCCGGACCGCGCGGTCCGCGAGATCCCCGTCCTGCGGATGCTGCTCGACGACCCGCGGCCGCGCGCGGAGCGGCTCGCGTCGCTGTGCGGCGGCGAGGTGGTGGAGGCCAGCGCGAAGGTCGGCGGCGGCGCTCTGCCCCTGCTCGAGCTGCCCGGGCCGGTCGTCGCGGTCCACGGCCCGCCGGAGGCGCTCGCGGCGCGGCTCCGCGCGGCCGATCCCGCGGTGGTCGGCCGCATCGCCGACGGCCGGCTGCTGCTCGACCCGCGGACGCTCGGCGATGACGAGGTCGAGCTCGTCGCGGCCGCTGTCCGCCGCGCCTCCGCGCCTTGACCGTCTCGCGCTCCGCCGAGCCCCCTCCGGAGGCCCGCTCGGGCCCGTCGCCGTGGCCCCTCACCGTCGGCACGGCGGGCCACATCGACCATGGCAAGACCGCGCTCGTCCGCGCGCTCACGGGCGTCGACACGGACCGCCTGCCGCAGGAGCGCGAGCGCGGGATCTCGATCGAGCTGGGCTACGCGTCGCTCACCCTGCCGTCGGGGCGGCGGCTGTCGCTGATCGACGTCCCGGGCCACGAGCGGTTCGTGCGGACGATGGTCGCCGGCGCGACGGGGATCGACCTGTTCCTGATGGTCGTCGCCGCCGACGACGGCGTGATGCCCCAGACGCGCGAGCACGCCGCGGTGCTGCGCGCGCTCGACGTGCGCGCGGGCGTCGTCGCGGTGACGAAGACGGACCTCGCGCCGCCTCCTCCCGATCTCGCCGCGCTCTTCCCGGAGACACCGGTCGTCCCGTGCTCGGCGAGGACGGGCGAGGGAGTGGCGGACGTCGCGGCCGCGCTCGACGACGTCGCAGCGAGGCTCCCCGGCCGCGCTGCCGGCCACGCCGCTCCCCTCCTCCACGTCGACCGCGCCTTCACGATCCGCGGCGCCGGCACCGTCGTCACCGGCACGCTGTGGTCCGGCGCGGTCGCGCGGGGCGACCGGCTGCGACTGCTTCCCGCGGGGCGCGACGTCCGCGTCCGCGGCGTGCAGGTGCACGACCAGGCGGTCGAGCGCGCGGAGGCGGGGCAGCGCGTCGCGCTCAACCTCGTCGGGGTCGCGCGCGACGAGGTGCGCCGCGGGGACGTCGTCTCCACGGGCGCACTCGCCCCGACCTACGTCGTCGACGCCGCGCTCGAGGCGCGCGACCTCGAGCACGGCGCCCGCGTCACCGTCCACCACGGCACCCGCGAGGCCCCGGCCCGCCTCGCGGAGCTGGGCGGCCGCTTCTGGCAGCTGCGCCTCGAGCAGCCGATCATCGCGCGAGCCGGAGACCGCCTCGTCATCCGCTCCATCGCCCCGCCGGACACGCTCGGAGGAGGCGTGATCCTCGACCCCGCCGCGAAGAAGCACGGCCCGTCCCGAGACGCCCTCGCCCGCCTCACGAGGCTCGCGAAAGGCGACCCCGGAGAGCCGGTGCCAGGCACGCAAACATTGCGGTGCCAGGCACGTGAACATTGCGGTGCCAGGCACGCTAACAATCGGGGGACACGGCAGGAATCCGGTACATCGCGACCCGGAGGGCAAGCTCGGTCCGGGAGCGAGGCGCCGCGCCGCGAGCTGGGGCCGGGCGCGGCCGCGTTGGAGGAGCGGCTCCGGGCGGCCGGCCATGAGCCCCCGCTCGATGCCGAGCTGGGCGATGACGCACGGGAGCTCGCGGCGCTGCGGGAGGCGGGGCATGTCGTGAGGCTCGGGAAGACGATGCACCTGCACGTCGAGGCGGCGGCGCGGGTGGAGGCGCTGGTGCGCGGCGTGATCGAGCGCGAGGGGTCGATCACGCTCGCGCGGCTCCGTGACGAGCTGCAGACCTCGAGGAAGTTCGCGCAGGCGCACCTCGAGCGGCTCGACGCCGCGCGGGTGACGCTCCGGCGCCCCGACGACTCCCGCGTCCTGCGCCGCCGCGGTTAGAGCGCGCCGCCGGCGACCGGGGGCGCGGTCGCGTCCGCGGGGTCGTCGCCGTCGCCGACGCCCTCGCGCGCCAGGTACTCCTCGACGAGCAGCGGGTTGTCGCGGCCGCGGGTCACGATCCTCAGCAGGTCCGACATCCTCGCGACCTCCTCGACCTGCTCGCGCAGGAACCACTGGAGGAACTGCTCGGAGGCGTAGTCGCCGTCGGACCGCGCGAGCCCCGCCAGCGCGTTGATCTGGTCCGTCACCCGGCGCTCCTGCTCGAGCGCGAGCCGCACGGGCGCGACGACGTCCCCGAACGACGACTCCGGCGCGGCCACGCCCGGCAGCGCGGGCGTCACGTCGGCGTCGAGCAGGTACTGGACCATCATCATCGCGTGGTTGCGCTCCTCGACCGCCTGGGCATAGAAGAACGCGGCCAGCCGGGGGAGCGTCTCGGCGTCGTAGTGGACCGCGATCTGCACGTACTGCTGCGACGCAAACAGCTCATTGCCGACCTGCTCGGTCAGCTTCGCCACGAACGCTTCGGAGGGCATGCCCCGACATTACCGACCGGCCAGGTTGGTGTTAGGGTGGCCGAAGGCATGGCGGGGGATGTCGCGAAGGCCATCAAGCCGAAGAAGGCGTGCTGCAAGTCCGGCCCGCGATGCAAGCGGTGCCCGGTCGTGCTGAGCCGCCTGGCGAGGCAGGGCCTCGCGCAGAAGGACGGAAAGCGGTACGTGCTCGCCAAGGATCTGCGCAAGAAGCAGCTCAGAGCGGCACGCGCGCGCTGACATCCCGCGCCCGCGAGACGTTAAGACCGAATCATCTGCGAGGCTCCGTCGTTAGGACAGCGGAATGGCCCCGACCCGGCAGGCCCTGAACCCCGAGACCCGTCCCCATCCGCCCGCGCCCCAGGCGGCGCCGCGGGCGCACCCTCAGCCGTCGACCCCGGCGAGCCTCCGCCTGCCCGAGTACGACGTCCGCCGCAAGCGCCCGCCGCTCCTCTCCTTCCTCCTGCGGATGGACACGCTGCGCAGCGGCGCCCGCGTCGTCTCGCTGCTCGCGGTCGACTTCGTCGGGGTCTTCGCCGCGATCTTCACCGCGCTCGCGCTGAAGGACGCCGTCCTCAGCCACGTCAACGTCGAGGAGTCGCTGAACCAGACCCTCGACATCGTGGCGTTCGCCTACCTCGTCACGATCCTGCTGTTCGCTCGGTCGGACCTCTACGCGCGCCGCTCGGCCCGGCCCGGCCTGACGCGGATCGTCGCGAGCCTCTTCCAGGTCACCGCGGTCGCGCTCGTCTTCGCGCTCGTCAACGGCGAGCGGTTCAGCAGCTACTACATCTTCTACGGGTCGCTGACGTTCTCGGTCGCGTACGTCGCGGGGCTCCGGTTCCTCTACGACCGCGCGACGGGCCTGATCCTCAGAGCCGCCGGCTACCAGCGCCGCGCGATCCTGGTGGGAACGGGCGAGCACATCGAGGCGGTCGCGCACGCCCTCGACGGCGAGCAGTCGCCGATCAACGTAGTCGGGTTCATCTCGCTCACGCCGCGGCCCGACAACGGCCTGCGCTCGCTCGGGTCGCTGGAGGACATCGGCGGCGTGGTGGAGCGCAACCGCGTCGACGAGGTGATCATCGCCGACCCCGCGTTCCCCGAGCAGCAGGCGCTCGAGCTGGTCGACGCGTGCCACCAGCGGGGCGTCCGCGTGCACGTCGCGCCGAGCACGATGGAGATCCTGATCCACCGCGCCGAGTTCGTCCCCGGCCAGTCAGTCCCGCTCTTCGAGCTCAAGCCGCCGGTCTTCGAGGGCTTCGACTACGTGATGAAGCGCGGGTTCGACATCGTGGGCGCGTCGCTGCTGCTGCTGATCCTCAGCCCCGCCCTGCTCGCGATCGCCGTCGCGGTCAAGCTCTCGTCGCGCGGGCCGGTGCTCTACCGCTCGACACGCCCCGGCATCGGCGGCGCGCCGTTCGCCTGCCTGAAGTTCCGCACGATGCACACCGACGCCGAGCAGCGGCAGGCCGAGCTCGAGTCGCTCAACGAGGCCGGCGGCGCGATCTTCAAGATCCGCGACGACCCGCGGCTGACGCGCATCGGCCGCCTCCTGCGCCGCTTCTCGATGGACGAGCTGCCGCAGCTGGTCAACGTCCTGCGCGGCGAGATGTCGCTCGTGGGGCCGCGTCCGCTGCCGCTGCGCGACTTCGAGCGCCTGGAGCCGTGGCACAAGAAGCGCTATCTCGTGCTGCCGGGGATCACCGGGCTCTGGCAGGTCTCCGGCCGCTCGGACCTCGACTTCGACGACCTCGTCCGCCTCGACTTCCTCTACCTCGAGCGCTGGTCGCCCTTCCTCGACCTCGCGATCCTCGCGAAGACGATCCCTGCGGTGATCAGCCGCAAGGGCGCGTACTGAGGGTGCCGGCGGACCGAGCGGGCGCGCCCGCGTGACGCCGCGCGGCTGGGCGGCCTTCGCGGCCGTCTCGGTGCTGTGGGGGATCCCGTACCTCTTCATCAAGATCGCGGTCGACCACGGCGCGACGCCGTCGTTCGTCGCGTTCGGGCGCGTCGCGCTGGCCGCGGCGCTGCTGTGGCCGCTGGCGGTGCGCCGCGGCGCGCTGCGGGGGCTCCGCGGCCGGTGGAAGCCGCTCGTCGCGTTCGCGGCGGTCGAGATCGCGATCCCGTTCCCGCTGATCGCCTTCGGCGAGCAGGAGGTCTCCTCGTCGCTGACCGCGATCCTCATCGCGACCGTGCCGCTCACGGTCGCGGTCCTCGCGCTGCGCTTCGACCCGTCCGAGCGCGTCGACCGCGCCCGGTTCGCCGGCCTGCTCGTGGGCCTGGTCGGCGTCGTGCTGCTGTTCGGGATCGACGTCGCCGGCGACACCGACGAGCTGGTCGGCGCCGCCGCGATCCTCGTCTCGGTCGTCGGCTACGCGGCCGGGCCGCTCATCGTGAAGCGCTCGCTGGCGGACGTCGACCCGTACGGCCCGGTCACGCTCGCGCTGGCCATCAGCACCGTGATGCTGCTGCCGTTCGCGCTCCTCGACGCCCCGCAAGAGACGCCCGACGCGAGCGCCCTGTGGTCGATCGTCGCGCTGGGCGTCCTGTGCACCGCGGCGGCGTTCGTCTTCGACTTCGTCCTCATCGCCGAGGTCGGCGCCAGCCGCGCGACCGTCATCACCTACGTCAACCCGGTCGTGGCGGTCGCCCTCGGCGTGACGCTCCTCGACGAGTCGCTGTCGGCGGCCGCCGTCGCGGGGCTCCTGCTCATCCTCGCGGGCTCGTGGCTCGCCACCGGCGGCGGGGTGCCGCCCGGGCTTCAGGGCGCGATCCGCCCGCAGTCCGACGTCGCGTAGCGCTGCGCGCACGACGTCGCCGCGCGCCAGCGCCGCTCGAAGTCCTCCACGAACGCGTCGAGCGCGGCCTGCTCGCGCTCCGCGCCCAGCTTCGCGCGGATCAGCGGCGCGGCCTCCTCGAACGACCGCTCGCGGGGCGGGATCACGCGCACGACCCGGAACCAGATCCAGCGGCCCTGCTCGTAGATCAGGCCGCGCCGGCGGCGGAAGACCGCGGCGGGGAGCCGGCCGCGCCGCGCGTAGAGGACGAGGCGGCGGCGCGCCGTTCGCGCGGCGGCGGGCGTGGGCCGCTCGCCGACGACGACGTGCCGCCGCTCGGGCAGCACGCGCCACGCACGCTCGCGGTCGTACTCCGCGCGCACGTCCTCGGCGGTGGGCGCCGCCGCCGCGACGACCGCCTTGCGAATCGCCGTGCTCAGCAGCTCGATGCGCGTGCGGAACAGGAGGTCGGCGATCCGGTACCCCTCGCGCCGCAGGAAGCGGCCCAGCCCCCCGGGCCGGGGGAACGCCCGCCGCTTCGACCGCACGAACGCCTGGCGGACCTCCTCCTCTGTGACGACGAGCCCCCGCTGCGCCGCCTCGCCGCGGAGCCAGAGGTCGTGGAGCAGCAGCGACATGACCTGGCCGCGAAGGTCGCGGAAGCGCGCGGTGCCGCGCGGGGGGACGCGGCGAAGTCTGGAGGAGCGCGCCGCGATCCGCATCCAGTGGTCGAACTGCTCCTCGGTGACCTCGCCCGCGCCGTCGACGGTCGCGACCGGCGGCGACTGCGCCGCGGCGGGCGCCGCGAGCAGCAGCGTCGCGGCGAGCGCGGCGGCCGTGAGCCTCACCCGAGGGAGCGTATGGCGCGGGGGACGATCCTGCGCGCCGGCGGGCTGAGCGCCGCGCGCGCCGCGTTCGCGCCGCAGGCGCCGTGGACGCCGCCGCCCGGGTGCGCGGAGGCGGACGCGAGGTACAGGCCGTCGACGGGCGTCTCGGCGCGGCCGAGGCCGGGCGTCGGGCGGAAGACGAGCTGCTGGTGGATCTGCGCGGTGCCGCCGTTGACCGAGCCGCCGACGAGGTTCTGGTCGGCGCGCTCGAGCGAGACCGGCGTGAAGACGTGCCGCCGGCGGATCAGCTTCCGGAACCCCGGCGCGCGAGTCTCGACCTGCTCCTCCATGAGGTCGGCGAACGCGCCGGTGCGCGACTCGTCCCACGCGCCATGCGCGACGTGCGTGTACGCCCACGCCGCCTCCTTGCCCTCCGGCGCCCGGGAGGGGTCGTAGTGCGCGTACTGGCCGAGCAGCAGGAACGGCTTGGAGGGCAGGACGCCGGCGTTCAGCTGCGCCGCGTGCTCGCTCAGCGCGTCCAGCCCGTCGGTCACGTGGACGGTGCCCGCCTGCCGGGCCTCCTCGTCGCGCCACGGGATCGGGCCGTCGAGCGACCAGTCCACCTTGACCGTCGAGTTGTCGTAGTGGAAGCGCTTGAGCTCGATCCGGTGCGCCTCGGGCAGCATCCGCTCGTAGAGCGCGGGCGCGCCGGTGTCCGCGAGGATCGCCCGCCGCGCGGTGACCTCCTCCCCGCCGGCGGTCCGCACCCCGGCCGCGCGGCCGCCGCGCACGACGATCTCGGTCACCTCCTCGCCGCAGCGCAGTGCCCCGCCCGCCGCGCGCAGCCGCGACACGAGGGCGTCCGTGATCCGCTGCGCGCCGCCGCGGGCGACCGGCCACCCGAGCGACTGCCCGATCCCGACGAGGACCCAGCCGAACAGCGCGCTGCCTGCGGAGTCCGGCGTCACGTCGGCGTGCAGCGCGTTGCCGGCCAGCATCCGCGCCGCGCCGTCGCCGCGGAACTCCTCCTCCGCGTGGCGGCGCAGCGGCATGACGCCGAGCCGCGCGAAGTCGAGGACCTCCTTGACGCCCCCGAGCGCGCGCAGCAGCCGAAGCGCGGGCCGGACCGGCGGGAACGGGCTCATGAGCGACGCGATGAACGCGGGCTGCACCCGCAGCCACTCCTGCGACAGGCGCCTCCACGCCGCGCCGTCCTGCGCCGCGAAGCGCGCCACCGACTCTGCGCTGCGCTCGACGTCGCGGTAGAGCGTCACGCACGTCCCGTCCGAGTGCGGGTGCGCCACGACGGCGGGCGCGTGCAGCCACTTGAGCCCGTGCCGGTCGAGCTCCAGCGCGCGGAGGTGCGGCGACGCGATCCCCAGCGGGTAGAAGGCGCTGAAGCAGTCGGAGACGAAGCCGGGCTCGGTCAGCTCCCAGCTGCGGACCGCCCCGCCGGGCTCCGATTGGGCCTCGAGCACGAGGACGTCCCAGCCCGCGTCGGCGAGCAGATTCGCGCCGACGAGGCCGTTCGGGCCGGCTCCTATGACGATCGCGTCGGGCATCGGGGTAGTCCCCCTACCCGGCATGGCACTGAACGAGATCCACATCGACGCTCCGCCCGAGCGCGTCTTCGCGGTCCTGGCCGACTGGCGGTCCTACGGGGACTGGGTGGTCGGCTCGCGGAGGATGCGCGGCGCGGACCCGGGCTTCCCCGCCGCGGGCACGCGCTTCCACCATCAGGTCGGGTGGGGGCCGCTGCACCTGAACGACCACACGACCGTCCTCGAGGTCGACCAGCCGCACAAGCTGGTCATCAAGGCGAAGGCGCGGCCGCTCGGCACCGCGGTCGTGGACCTGGAGATGAAGCCCGAGAACGGCGGGACCCGCGTCTACATGCGCGAGGACCCGGGCGACGTGCTGACCGCGTTCGTCTTCAATCCGTTGACGCACCTGCTCGTCCGCGGGCGCAACGTCGAGTCGCTGAAGCGGCTCAAGCGCCTGGCCGAGGAGCGGCAGGACATCGGGAGGGAGGTCGACGTGCCGCCCGGGAAGGTGGAACCCTGAGCGGCGTGCAGCCGCTCCCCGACGTCGCCGGCCTCGGCATCGAGCACCACTACGTCGCGGCCCGCGGGCTCGAGTTCCATGTCGCCGAGGCGGGCGACGGGCTCCCGCTCGTGCTGCTCCACGGCTGGCCGCAGCACTGGTGGATGTGGCGGCTCGTCATGCCGACGCTCGCCACGCGCTTCCGGCTGATCGCCCCCGACCTGCGCGGCATGGGGTGGAGCGACGCGCCGGACGGGCCCTACGACAAGCCGACGCTGGCCGCCGACGTCCTGGCGATCCTCGACGAGATGGGGATCGGCCGGTTCCGGCTGATGGGCCACGACTGGGGCGCGTTCGTGGCGATCCTGATCGCCGCGACGGCGCGCGAGCGCGTGGAGCGGATGATCCCGATGTCGTTCCCGCCGCCGTGGGACCGCCGCCCGGACCCCCGCCGGCTGCTCGGCGCCGCGCACATGCCGTTCCTGTCGTTCACCGATCGGCTCGTGCCGGTGGTCGCCCAGCAGATCCTGAAGCGCGGCAGCTCGCTCAGCGACGAGGAGGTCGAGGTCTACGTCGAGCGCCTCCGGCCGAAGGAGCGCCGCAGCGCGACCGTCGGCATCTACCGCTCGTTCGTCCTGCGCGACCTGCCGCGCGGCGTGCCCGGCGGCAAGCCGGACGTCCCGATGCGGCACCTCGGCGGCGCGAGCGACCCCGTCGTGCGGTACTCGAGCGGCGTCGAGCTGATCCGCGGCGCCGGCCACTTCCTCCCGGAGGACAAGCCCGACGCCGTCATCGGGCACGCGATGTCGTTCCTCTAGCGTTCCCGGTGCGTGTTCCTCTTCGAGCAGCTGGTGCGCCGTGAGCTGCGGCAGAAGTACCAGGGGTCGGTGCTCGGGCTGGCGTGGTACCTGATCAACCCGCTGGTGCTGATGGGCGCGTACTGGTTCCTGTTCGGGGTCGTGCTGCCGGTGTTCGAGGTCGAGGACTACCCGCTGTTCCTGCTGTGCGGGCTCGTCGTGTGGATCTTCTTCTCGCAGTCGCTCGTCGCCGCCTCGACGTCGCTGCTCGACCAGGGCGCCCTCATCCGGAAGGCGCGCTTCCCGCGCGAGACGATCCCGGCGTCGGTCGTGGCGGTGCAGCTCGTGACGTTCCTCGCGGTGCTCGTGATCGTCGCCGTCGTGTGCGTCGCGATCCGCGGGACGCTCGACGTCGCGCTGCTCGTGCTGCCGGTCGTGCTGGCCGCGCTGGCGGCGTTCGCGCTCGGGCTGGGGCTGACGGTCGCGGTCCTGCACGCGTTCTACCGCGACGTCGCGCCGATCCTCGGGGCCGCGCTGCTGCCGTGGTTCTTCCTCTCGCCGATCTTCTTCAGCGTCGAGCGGATCACGCAGGGCGGCTTCGAGCGCTTCGCGCTGGAGTGGCTGAACCCAGTCGCGCCGTTCATCCTCGCCGTGCGCGACGTGCTCTACGCGGGGGAGGTGCCGGGGCTCGACGTGCTGGCGTACTGCGTCGCGGCGGGCGTCGTGGCCGTCGTCGCCGGCCGGGCGGTGTTCCGGCGGCTGGAGGCGGAGCTGGCGGTGGTCGTGTGAGCGTGCGGCCGGGCGAGCTCGTGCTCGAGCACGCCTCGCGCGCGTTCGCCGTGCGGGCGGACCCGGGGCGGTCGCTGAAGGAGCTCGTGTTCGGGAAGCACCGCGGCGGGCCGCCGCCGGTGCAGGCGCTGCGGGACGTCTCGCTGCACGTCGCGCCGGGGGAGACGGTCGCGATCGTGGGACGCAACGGCGCGGGGAAGACGTCGACGCTGCGGGTGCTGGCGGGCATCGTGCCGCTCGACGCGGGCCGCGTGGAGGCAGGCGGGCGGCTGGTCGCCCTGCTCGAGCTCGGGGCCGGCTTCGGCCGGGACTTCTCCGGGCGCGAGAACATCCTGCTCAACGGCGCGCTGCACGGGCTGACCCGGGAGGAGATCGAGGCGCGGCTCGACGACATCGTGGCGTTCTCCGAGCTCGGCGACTTCATCGAGGTCCCGGTGCGCACGTACTCGTCGGGGATGTTCGTCCGGCTGGGGTTCGCGATCGCCGC
>DASVPR010000005.1:0-83337 GCA_036389485.1 Solirubrobacteraceae bacterium | reverse complement strand
CAAGATCCTCGACCGCGGCGAGGCCGGCGACAACGTCGGCTGCCTGCTGCGCGGCACCAAGCGCGAGGAGATCCAGCGCGGCCAGGTGCTCTGCAAGCCCGGCTCGATCACGCCGCACACCAAGTTCAAGGCCGAGGTGTACGTCCTCAAGAAGGAGGAGGGCGGCCGCCACACGCCGTTCTTCACCGGCTACCGCCCGCAGTTCTACTTCCGCACGACGGACGTGACCGGCGTGGCGAACCTGCCCGAGGGCGTCGAGATGGTCATGCCGGGCGACAACGTCGCGATGACCATCGAGCTCATCCAGCCGATCGCCATGGACCAGGGCCTGCGCTTCGCCATCCGCGAGGGTGGGCGCACCGTCGGCGCGGGAGTCGTCACGAATATCCTCAACGGCGGCGTGGACTCGCAGAACTACGACCGCGACGCGATGCTGGAAAGCGGGATCCGGCAGATCGAGGCACTGGGGTTCGACGTGCCCGCGGACGCCGCGGAATGGGTCATGACGGAGGTCGTCGTCGACGCGCGCGCGTGGCGCAGGGGTCTCCGCGATCAGGAGTTCGACACGACGGAGGTCCGTCACGTCCTGGCCGCCGCGTGGGGCGAGGCCGCGTCGCTGGCGGAGGCGCACGAGAGCGTCGTGCTGTCGCGGGAGCGAGTGATCCGGGCCTTCGACGAGGTCGTCCAGGCGCGCGCCAAATGCGCGTTTCCCTTCCGGCGATGCTGAGGCGGTGACGCCGAGCGGTGGAGGGAGGTACGGGCGCGACACCTGACGCGAAGCAGGAGCCGGAGTACAACGCCGGCGAGCAGGACGACCGCCGCGCCGCGATGGCGGCCGCAACGGATTACGCCAAGCTGCTGGTGACGCTCGCGACGGGCGCGGTGCTATTCACTGCGACGTTCCTCGATCGCATCTTCACCGGCCACGACCAGTGGATGCTCCTCGTCGCCTGGCTGCTCCTCGCCTTCTCGGTGTTCTTCGGGACCTACGCCATCGGCAGCCACATCTCGCAGCTCGCGGAGAGCGACCTGCGGGCGCGCCGGAGCGCGATCGAGAACGCGTGCCTTGCACAGTTCGTCGCGCTCGTGCTCGGCGCGGGGTTCTTCGCCGCATTCGTCGTCAGGGGCATCGATGCCGCGCCCGCCGTGGCGATCGACGCGAAGGCCGTGACCGTGAGCCGGAGCGGCGAGGTCCGGCTGATCGCGACCTGCGCGTCCGCTCGGCCGGGCGGCTGCGTCGGTACGGCGCGGCTCGACTGGCGGGAAGACACCGTCTCAGCGGGTCCGTTCAAGACCAGCGGTGCCTTCAGCGTGCGCCTGGCCGTGTCTCGGCCGATCTGCCGCGCGCTCGCCCGGGGGGACGTGAAGGTGACGATCGTCGTCAACGCCAGCGACCGCGACGGAAAGACGACCCAGAAGCGCGCCGAGGTCGACCTCCCGAAGCGCGGCCGCTGCGTGCGCTCTTGAGCGCCTCGACCGCCTCGCGCCCGCTGCCCGTCAGCCTCGCGCCTCGCGGCGCGCTCGTCGTCGGGCAGTCGCAAGCAGCGCCGCGCGCCAGACCGGACTTGCGCCGCCCTGACGCGTCGGCCGAGCGACTTCCTGCGCTGGATCGGCACTCGACGCTACCGAACGCGCGAGCGTCGAGTGCTCCAAGGAACGCCCGGCGGGCCCGAGCAGCGCTCGCAGCGACGTTCTTGGGGTCCTGTTGGGGACCATCAGCTCGTCCCGGGGGGCTTGAGCCGTCCGCTGGGGTCCCGCGCGTTGGAGCTGTACCGCCCTCGTCTGGACCCGTAGGGACGTCCGCCGTTCGATGGGTAAGGAAGGGGTCGCCGGTTCGAGTCCGGCAGAGGGCTTCGTCGTGATGAGGATGACTGCCTGGGCGGCCACCCGGCGCGCGGCATGCGAAAGCGGTGAGCCGTGCTCTGAGGCTCGCCACTGTAAGTAGGAGCGACCGCGACGGTTACATCCTCGGCCGCGACCATCCCGTCGGGTCTACGAGGATCTCGGCGCGAATGCAGCGCGGCTTGATGCTTCTTGCTTTCGCAAGCTCGGCCTCGTCCTGGACCATGACGCGGTACAGCGGTCGCTCGGGGCCGGTTGCACCCCGGTAGATCCACCACCCCGGGAAAAGCCGGAACCGCTCGCGGGAGACGGCGTTCCGGTCGAGCGGTTCGATGCCTGTTGCCATTGTCTTCTGGCTCCTACTGCCCGCGACGCGGATGGCGCCGTCGATAGTCCTCAGCATCCGCACCGTGCAGCGCGGTCGATGCTGCATTGCTACGCACCACGAACTCTTGCCCCTTCTTTCCACGCCGAGCCCAGAACCACTCGTCCGGGAACTGCACAGTGATCGCGAGGACCGTTCGTCCATCGACCTCATGAGGGTAGAACTCGAGCCACCCGCGCGGAGACGGACAGATGCGCTGGTGGAGCTTGTCCCAGAGTGAACGGCTGTACGTGTCGTATTCACCCTCGGGAAAGTCGACCCCTTCGAGGCCGAGGACGAGATGCTTCCCTACGATCGGCAATTCCTTGGCGCGGGCCGCGCCCCCGTACACCCGTCGCTCGAGCGCCCCGAGCAGGACCGTGCCCCCATTGCCGTTCAAGAGCGATGTCACAGCGTCGAGGACGCTCAGGAAAGGTTGGTCGTCCACGTCGCTCGAGACCTCGAGATCGCCCCGGCCTCTCACCCACTTGTCGAGTGCGGCAAATGCCGCTCCCTTCACTTCGAAGTCATGTCCTTCGGGGCTGTTGAGAAGTCGGTCGAAATCGGGCACATGGTGGCTCGGTCGAGGCGGCACCCGCATCTCGTCCTTGAAGGCGAGGAAGCCGTCAAGCGGGAAGAAGTGCGTGACGGTCTTGGTCCCGCCCGCACCCGCGATCCTGGCTATCTCGTCGAGCAGGAGCGGCGTGATCTGATGGAACGGAGACTTGCCCCCGGTGTGAGGGTTCGGCGCGATCGGCGCTCGACCCATCACCATGAACTGAAACGCGCTGCTTCGTGAGAAGTACAGCGAACGATCCCAGATCGCGCCCTGCGCGTTGCCGAGTGCCTCGCAGATCTGACTCTGGACGTACGCGCGCTGCTCGACGTCCCCGGGGTTCCCGATCCTGACCTGGACCAGGAACTTGATGCCTGTCTCATAGGGAGGTACAGCGAGCATCTTCGACTTCTTGTAACGGCTGTAGATGTCTCGCATCTCGTCATCGACCTCAAGCTCATCGGCGGGAACGTCCGTGTCGGCCGACCTGCGCTGGAGCTCGTTCAGTGCCTCGAGCTCACGGCTGACCGGCGGTCTTTGGAGGTCCTCCTCAGGCATCTTCATGTGGCCGATCTCCGAGCGTTCGGTCACTTGCCAGACCCAGTGATGGATGACTTCGGCGCCGCGGAAAAAATGACACTGGCCGTATCCCGGTAGCTTCTCGACCTTCCGCTCGAACTCCTTGGCGCGGTGGTCGGGAACCCAAGCGCGAAGCAGCATGTCGTACTGGCCGGTGAGCTCGTAGACCACGTAC
This sequence comes from Solirubrobacteraceae bacterium, assembly GCA_036389485.1. Lineage (GTDB taxonomy): Bacteria > Actinomycetota > Thermoleophilia > Solirubrobacterales > Solirubrobacteraceae > CADCVT01. The sequence continues at coordinate 79,821 of DASVPR010000005.1, read as the reverse complement.
GACCGGACACCCAGTTCCTCCATCGCGTGCTCCACCTTGGTGGTCATGTGACGGCGTTGGTACGTCGGCTCGACTGCCAGGAACGCAAACCACAGAGACTCCTTGCCCCACTCCTCATGCACTTTGTGGTGCCACTGGAAGCCGTGCGGGAAGATTTGATCGACTTGTGCCATCGCGTCGGCGCCGCGAGGGCCAGGAGCCGCGGCGGCCAAGAGTCGCGGCGGAGCCTATCCGAACGCGATGACGCTCAACCGATCAGCTGTCGCTCAACTAGAGAGGTCTCGGTGTGGGCCCGGGCGTATTGGCGGCCTGCTGTTCCGCGGCCGCTTCGCGGTCCGCCCTGACGAGCGCTCGATGAGCCTCGGCCGCCAGTGTCTCGCGTGCGTCCGCCGTGAGGGGTTGCACCACCTCCAGGGCGGCCTGTCCCAGCACCGTCAGGTCGCACGACAGATCCTGCGTGGCGAGTCCGTGCGCATACAGCTCGCTGCGCACCGCGAACGGGGACGTTCTCAGAGCCAGTCGTCGGAGCTCCGGCGAGGCCTCCTTGAGGCTGCTCAGCAATGCCCGCGTCTGGGGACGAAGATGTTCGAGACCCTCGAGCAGCTGGTTCCGCACCGATCGTGAGGCTGCGGCCGCGCTGCCGGCAGCCGGAGAAGTGTTGTGTGTGTCGCTCATCGTTCGTTCTACGCGTCAGACGTGGACGCTGGCAAGTAACGCCGGCGAAATTCCCGTAGTGCGTCGTTGACCGTGGTGTGGCTGATGTCGAGCTCGAATGCGACGGCCCGGGACGACGGCGCGTCTCCCGTGGTCTCCGCCAGATGCAGCCACTGGGTCACCACCCGAACCACCGTGTATCGGCCCGCTCCCGCAGCTGCTGCCAACCCTGCCATGACATCGCTCCTGGCTGCGTTCGCCGCAAGCAGCCGCGCGAGGTCGCCGTCCCCTAGCGGTGCCGGCATCAGAGTGCTTTCGTCGAAGGCAACGCGATGGCTCCGAGCTCGGTGAATGTCCACTACCGCGTTGCTCAGACTACGCGCTAGATAGGCGCCTGCGGACTCGGCCCGGATGTGGTTCCCCCTTCGTACGCGCTGGACGAAGCGAACCAGCACGTCGTCCACTAGCTCCTCGGTCACGTCGGCCGCGAGTGCCTGACGTTGAGCGCGTCGTGCAAGCTCCCGCTGCAGCGCCTGCAACGACGCCAGGCTGAAGTCCGCGCTCGACCTCAGCGCGAGAACGAGATCCGTCGCCGCACGGTCGAGAGCCGAGGCATCGGAGGAGTCGGGCATACCTGAGTATGGTGCCGCACTCGATGAGTGCTATCGCGGCGACTCAGTCCGCAGGCGGAGCGGGGGCTGAGACCACGGACCTCGCGCTTCTCCACGAGTGCGTCATCGCCACCGTCGTTCTACTGCTCCTGTTGTGCCTGCTCGAACGACGCCATGTCGCCTTCTGGCTGTGGGGCTTCTACTCACCGCGGAAGCGCGATTCCTGGATGACGCTGCTCCTGGGCGCCGCTCAGGCTCTCCTGGTCGCCGCCCTCACGTCCCTCCTGCCCGCGCTCCACCGCGCGTTCGACATCCATGCGACAACTGCGCTCGGCAATGCGTTCTTAGTCGCCGAAGCCGTGACCGCGGGCGCCGCTGCGCTGGCCGCGATCCGGGCGCTGGGTAGCCGGAAGGAGTCAGAGGAGCAGGGTTTCGAGGAGCTACTGCAGCGGGCCACGCGAAGCGCGGCCAATGCACTTGTCGAACGCGCCGAGGATTCGGTGCCGCGCGCTCTGCGGCGCGCGCTCGATCAGGCATCGACCCGTGCGACGCTCCTGACGAACCTCAGCCACCTCAGTGCCGCACCGATCGCGGACATCATCGTCCTGAACATCAGCGGCTCGGAACCGCCCGCGCCCGTCGAGGGGCCCCCGCCGGGGGAACCACCACACCCGCCGGCCGCGACGCCCGAGCCGACGAATCCCAATCTCGCGGCGGCGCCCGAGTCCACCGGTCGCAGTGAGGCGCCGGTAGGCGCGCCGGCCGAAGCTGAACCGGTCGTCTTCGCGTTGACCGACTTCATCGTCACGAACCGCATCCCGCCGGGCCGCATCCTGCGATGACCCTCGTGTCCGCGGTCGCGGCCTGACGCGCGTCATACGCGTGACGGCGGGTTGGTCCGGGTCCCTCAGCGAGCCTCCCCCGTGCGGCCGGGGGTTGCCTTCCGTATGACACGCCACTGTGTGTGCACGCATGAGGCTCGCGCGGATGGACGCCCTCCCCGAACGCGCGACGGTGCCGAGCCCTCGCCCGACGAGCCGCTCCACCGCCTCGTGCGCCTCGAACTTCGCGTCGTCCGACGTCGCGAGAGCGATGATTGTCTCGGCGAGGACGCCGGTGCGATCCTCGTCGAGGTCCTCGATGAAGGGGCGGTGCCGACGGTCGAGGCGGTCGCGACGGATGGCCTCGCGGATCGCGACGACGACAAGCCAGCCGCGGATGGTCGGCCGGCGCTCGAGGTCGTAGCGGAGCAACGCGCGAGCCACGCGTCGGCGCAGGCGTCCTCGTTCGCGGCGCTGGTGTTGACGACGCGGCGGACGGCGCGCTGCAGCTCGGCATGAAAGACGGAGAGCAGTTGGGCGTCGTCGCCCTCGCGCGTGCGCTGCTCGACCACGAGAACCCTCCGGGCTCGTGGTCCCGCCCGGCGCGGGACCGATCCCCGCGTCCACGCACGGCGAAGCCGCGCTATCGTGGGCGGTCGTTCCGCGCCACCGTGCATTTATTCGCCGGCAGTCGCTCGCGTAATTAGGAGCGATTCCGATAGCCGAGTCCGTCGCGCGGCGTGATGTTGATCGAAATCCGGCCGCAGCCGCCACAGATGCTTCCGCTGCTGGTCACCCGGGGCGAGCTCAGTGGCCGGCTTTCGACGCGTCAGATGACCGTGCCCGTTCGCGACGGCGAGGAGACGGGCTATGCGAGCGTGGGCGAGATCTACGCGCTGCTCGTCGGGGGACGCGGCGCTTTCGCCGCACTCAGAGGCGACCGCGATCCGGACGACCGGCGCGTCGAAGTGCATGAGCGGCGCGGGCCGCCGGGGTCGCGCGCTCGACGCGCTGTCTCGGACTGACGGCATTTCGTCGACGCGTTCGGGTGGAGACGGCCTCCGCGTACTCCGGGGTTGCGCGCGGGAAGGGCCGGGAATCGCCGGCCGGGCGCCTCGCGATTACGCGTGTGACCGCTCTGAGGTCGGGTCTTCGCGCGCCAGCATCCAGACGAGCCACCTGCGATGGGCGAATGTGGAAATGCTCGCCAGCTGTCGCAACCGCTCGAGGGGGCCTGGCTCGATCTCGCCAACGCCTGTGCGGATATCGGCGATCCATCGGTCGACGAGCAGCTCGACGGTGTTGTCGGCCGTGCGCACCGCGGCAGCGAGTCCGCGTAGGTGACCGGCTAAGCCGGGGACGCCCGTCGGCGGGACCGCTACGGCCTCTTCCACGGCGCCTAGCAGTGCCGACGCATCTTCGAGTTCGAGCCGCGCTGGCTCGGGGTTCGCCCAGCCGACGGTCCCGGGCCCTTCATAGAACCAGTACGTATGAAGACTGATCGTGGAAGGAGCCACGTATGTCGAGCGCTCAACAGCTTCGTCCCTTAGCCGCGCGGCTTCGAGCTCGGCGACGGTGTGGAAGGCGGGCGCCGCGTAGCGCACGAGTGCCTTGCCAGGCAGCTCCGCCTCCAAGCGGAGCAGTACTGCGTGCTGATCTGCATCGACCTCGACCCGGTACGTCGGTACCGGGATCGGGGCCGGGGGCGAGCCGCCGCGTCGCTGGAGGATGCGGTACGGGCGCTTGAACTGCAGCAGCAGGCTCACCGGCAGCAGTGCTAGGCGAGCGACGTCCGGTTGCTCAGTCGCATCGTCGGCGAACATGTCCGGGAGCAACCGGACGCCTTCTGGACGCTCGATCTCAATCGCCGACCAGATCGGATCGTCGCGGTCTGGGTCAGCGGCTGCGTCAAAACCGAGGAGCTTCTCCAGGTGCTGACCCGCGGGCGTCAGGTAGCGGCGACCGGCTGGCGGACGGGCCAGCTCAATCTGCATCTGCGTTTCGTACTCCTTCTCCTCGAATTCGCAGTCGGGCATCACGCACCTCGGGCGCTGCCTGAGTCAAGCACGATGCACGTCCGGTTCACGGGTGCGCCTGGCGCCCGAGGTCGCGGGGTAGGCGTGTGCCGACGTTAGAGGTCGTCGATCGGTGGCCATCGAGAGTGCGTCGAGACGAGTGCTCTCGCCGTGACCGCGCCGTCGATCCATTGCAGCGGACCGGCTTCTCGTACGCCGTCGGGTCGGCTCCTTCCCCGACACGCGCGACGTCGTATCCGTCGCCGGGTCGGTGAGCTAGGACGTCGACCTCGGGCCGAGCCGCCGTGCCGCCGGTAACGCCGAGCACAGCCGCCCTCGCGCAAAGAGGCGGACACCCGCATCCCTCCAGGACTGGGGTCTGCGCGGGCGGAACTGGGTCCGTTCTGGGTCCCGTCATCCGGTCCGCGAGGTACCGTGGAGTCCGACATGTCCAGCATTCATCGGACTTCCCGGACACCGGGGACTCCGATGACGCCCAGGGCCTTCCATGGTAAGGAAGGGGTCGCCGGTTCGAGTCCGGCAGAGGGCTTGCGCCTTAGGTTCAGGGACTTTGTGGAGCGAGCACCGTCACTGCTCGCTCCCAGTTCCTGCCACCGCGCAGTTTCCGGGCAGTCGCTTTCGCGCGGATCGGGCTGCGCTACGTCGAGGAGCTCCTGGCCGCGTCGGCTCAAAGGGCCCGCTCGACGCCACCTCGCGCCGCTTCTCCGCGTGTGGGAAGCGAGCGCCGAAACGGCACCGACCGGCGATATAGCGGCGATCGGCGCAATACCTCGCCGCATAGACTTCGGCCGAAGTGGGCTCGCGAGTGGTCTGGGACGCGATCGCTTTCCGCGTCGGGCGGTGGCTTTTCTTCGCCGTTTTGTTGGGCCTGTTGCCGATCGGTCTTGGTGCGCTCCGCGTAGCGACGCGGGAAGCCGAGACGTTCAGTATCGAGGCGCTCTTGGGCGCTGGTGAGCTTCTCTTGGTCACTGCGGCCATTCTCGGCGCCGCCGTATCTGACCTCGTCGCTGATCACGATCGCCGGTTTCGAACGCTTCGCCTGTACTGCGGGGGCTCGGCCGGGATTGTGATCCTCGCGTCGGCCACGTGGTTCGCCGACGTGACTGCGGCTGTTCAGGACGACTCGGCGCTCGATCTTCATGCGATCACCAGCGGGTCTCTATGGCTGTTCGGCGCGGCCCTCGTGGCTGGACTCTCTTGTCTGGTCATGGTGGAGGCATCCCGCGAACGCTCCCCCGAACCAGCCGAAGAAGACGCGTGAGTCTTGACGCATCTGTTTGGGTTGCTCTGGGCGGAGCCGCAGGCTGCGTCGCGTCGACACTTGTGGCAGTCCGCAAGGCCGCTCGCCTAGACCGTGGGGACCATGCGACTAGACGAAGCCGCGCAACGGACGATCAGCGTGCGGGCGGTGGCGACGTTCGGCTTACGCCGATTGCCGGCCGGGCGGATCGGTCGGACGCGGAGAGCGCCATTACAGAGGACGCGCTGCGCTGCTGACCGCGATCGAGGCTCGGCTGCAGCCGCCCGGACCATCTGACGTCCTCGATCTCGGCGATCTCTTCGACCGCCTCAGCCAAGAAGGCCCTGACTGATGCTGCCCGTGCGGGTGCGCGAAGAGGTCGAAGCGGACCTTCGGAGTCTCCGAGTCGCTGCGCGCCACGAAGTGTTGAAGCGACTGGCGACACTGCGCTTCGCACCAGACGAAGGACAGGTGCTGCGGTCGGGCCTTTCAGGCGAACCGGTCCGCGTTCTGCACGTCGGCCGCTACCGAGTCTTCTATCGGGTTCTTGCGTCCGTCGAGGAGGCGGAGCACGTGTTGGTGCTCGCCGTTCTCGGCCGGGCGGCGCAGGGCGACGCCTACCAGGTGTTTGCCAAACGGGAGGAGGAAGCCGCCGGCGCGGCTTCGAGCGAACAGCGCGACATAGTCGGCCAGCACGGCGCAGCACAAGCGCCGCCAGAGGCCGATGTATTCCTTTCGTACGCCTCCAATGACTCGGCTGAGCTTGCCCGAGAGGTCGCCAACGCACTCCGTCACCGCGGCGTCAAAGTGTGGTTCGATCAGTACGAGCTTCGACCCGGCGACAGCATCACCGAGCGGATCAACGAGGGCTTCGCAGCCAGCCGATTTGCCTTAGTCATCCTTTCACCGGCGTTTTTCGAGGAGCGGTGGGCCCGCCACGAACTCGACCTTGTCCTCGAGCGCGAAGCGCAGGGGCAGCGAGTCATCCTGCCCGTCTGGCATGGCGCGTCGCATCAGCTCGTCTCCGAGAATGCGCCGCTTATCGCGGATCGCGTCTCTCTTGACGCCGACTCGCTGTCAACCGACGCGAATTGCTGATCGAGTCGCTGCGGTGGTGCTGCCGTCGGGCAGCGATCCCGATGGCGATTAGCGCTGTCGGTCGTGACAGAGCATCTCCCACGGAAGACAGGCGTGCTCATGCTGCTGTCGCTGTACCCACTGGGAAGCGTGACCGCGCAGAAGCTGTTCGCGCGCGGCCCGAGTCGCTGCCTCTGCCGATGTCCGCTGCGCGGGGTCAAAGCCCTCGAACATGCGCGCGTAGTGCCGCTCGCATGTCTGGACGCTGTGGCCGGCCATCGTCGCGACCTCGAGCATGGTCCGGCCTTCCCAGACCATCAGCGATACCCATGACCCACGCAGGTCGTACGGTCGGCCGCCGGTGATCCCGACCATCGGCGCGTAGCGCTGGTACACGTGGCGGCGCCACGACCGGTACTGCGACTCGGTCCACTCCGACCCGTCGGGCCGAGGGAAGAGGCGTCCGGAGCGCACGCCGGCGGCGAGCATGTACTCGCGCACGTCCTGAGCGAGCGGACCGAGCAGGTCGACGGCGCGATGCCGCTTCGTCTTGGTGTACGGGACGATCTCGCCATCGACGTTCTTCGCGTGGATGAACAGCGACCCGGCGCGATGTCCTCTGCGGCGAGTGCGAGCAGCTCCTGCGGGCGCAGGCTCGCGTACGCGAGGATCGACACCATCGTCCGGTCGCGGATGTCGGCTAGGAGCGCGCGCAGTTCCTGCACGATGAGCGGCGGGATCGGCGCGACCTGCCGGTCCGCGATCTGCGCCGGGTTCTTCACGCGGGCGATCGGGCTCTCCTCGACCCGCCGTTCGGTGAGGGCGAGGGTGAAGATGCTCTGGAGCACGACGAGCGCGTTGACGATGGTCGGATCGCCGACGCCGGCGCGCGTGAGATCGCCCTTGAGCCGCATCGCCTCCTCGGGCGTGAACTCGCGCGGCCCGAGCTGGCCTACCGGCTGAGGAGGTGCTTGGCCCACACGTGCGCGTACACGTCGCGCGTCTTGGCGGTCAGCTCGACGAGCGCGTGGCGCTCCCACCAGTGCTCGACGTACTCGGCGAGCAGGACGTCGCGCTCGAGCATCACCACGGCAGCGGCGCCGCCGAGCTGCTGCCGCCGGATCCGCTCGCGCTTGTGCGCGTCACGGTCCCGCTTGAGGTCGAACGTGACCTGCCGGTGCTTCCCGGTCCGCGGGTCCTTCCAGCGATCGACCCACTTGCCGTTTGCCTTTCGGCCGTCGGACAGCTTGCGTCCCGTCACGACGCTCGCCTCCTCTGCTCGATGTTGCGGAGGGCGCCGAGGCTACCCGCCTCCGGGTGCCCGCGGCGAGGGGTCGGGACGGGCGGCGCGGAGCGCGTCGGCGCGGGCTTGACCGGCGCGCGAGCCAGCCACGCGTCGAGGTCCGAACGATCTTCACGGCGGCGCCGACGTAGTACGCACGGAGCTCTCCGGAGCGGTAGGCGCGACGGATCGTGTCAACGCCCACGTCGGCCAACTCCGCGGCGGCGTTCGGGCTCAAGCGCTGGTCCGGGCTCACGGCGAAGGCGTCCCGTCGACCGGAGGTGCTGTCTGTGCGTTCGTGGCGTCGAGCGCCATGCCCACAAGCCGCGCGAGCCGCCTCGCAACCCCCGGCGATCGTGTCGCTCGCGCCGCGGCCGCGGTCGGGGCGCTGCCGCGCACGGCCGCCAGCCGCCAATCGCGCTGTCCAGCGATCAGCCGTTCCCGATCGCCTGCCAGCTGGCTATCGCTGCGCATCGCGATAGTCCTCGACGAGCGCGCGAACAGCGTCCAGGCCGTCGGCGCTGTGCGCGTCGACGTGGCGAGCGATCAGCGCCGCGACGATCTCCTGCTTGTGCAGCTTCAGCTCGAACGCCGCGCGAGCCAGCGCATCGGCCAGCGACCGGCACGCGGACGAAGATCGCTTGCGCCTCGGCGTCGGTCGTCCGCCGCACGATCGGATGCACTTTGGCTCGCTCCAGCGGATCGTCGATCGCCGTGAGCCGACGGCGCGGACGGGTGCTCATCGCTCCGCCTCGGGCAGAAGCTCGCGGGATAGCTGCCAATACGCGATCGACCCCGCGCTGTCGGGCCGCCACGCCAGCAGCGGCCGGCGCTCGGCCGCCGCGTTCAGGAAGGCGGCGGTGAGCGGCGCCTCGGTGGTTGCAACAGCCAGGCCGAGACCCTCTAGCGCGTCGGCCATCTGCTGGTAGACGATGCGCCGCCGGTCGACCATCGTCCGGACGAGGGCGCGGACGGCAACGCGCGAACGCTTCGCGAGCTGCGCGACGATCGCGCGCACTTCCGCGGTGCCCTGTAGCGCCCTCGTCGGTCATGTCGACCGGCACCACCACCTCGTCCGCTGCCACGACGGCGTTGACCGTCAGCAGCCCGAGGCTCGGCGGGCAGTCGACGACGACATCGTCGTACGCGTCGATGCCGCCCTCGAGCGCGTCGGCGAGAAACTGCTCGCGGTGGTGCTCGCCCGCAAGCGTGAGCTCGAGGCTGGACAGCTCGCGGCGGGCTGCGAGCAGGTCGACGCCCGGCTCGACGTCGCGCACCACCGCGTCGTCGAGGTCGGCCTCGCCAGCGAGCAGCTCGAACGCGGTCCCCGGCGTGTCGGCCGGCGCGTGACCGAAGCGCCGCGTGAGCGCGAACTGCGGGTCGAGATCGATCGCGAGGACGCGACGCCCCGACAGGCCCCACGCCACGGCGAGGTTGGCGGTTGTGGTGGTCTTGCCGATCCCGCCCTTCTGGGAGCTGACGGCGATGACTCGGGGCATGGTCCTCCTTCTGATAGCTGGACTGCGCGACAGCGCTCTTGCTCGCTAGGTCGCGCCAGCTGGCTTTCGCCCCCACCTCGTTTGCGCCGTCGATCGGCGTGATCAGGGTGCGGTGCATCCTGAGCACGTGATCGCCACCGCGTCACATGCAGAACGCCGGCGGATGGCATACGAGCGAGCGGCGAACGCGCACGAACGCGCCTCGGCAGTGGAGCTGTCCGCCGCCCGGTTCTTCATGAAGCGCGGAGACCCGGAGGCCGAGCGAAGGCACCACTTCGCATCTCGTCGCCACGCTCAGCTCGCAGTCGACGACCACCGCCGTGCCGACGACAGGCACGCCTCGACGTGTCTGATCGCTCCTGCTAGGACCCCGGCTCCGGTACGGCTACGTCGGCTTGCGCCGACCTCACTCTGAGGTCCGGACGGTTTCTGAGCCCGCTCGAAACGTGGTCTGAGCGCCAACCGCTACGGCGCAGCACACAGTGGCACTTTGCAAAGTGCGGGGTGGGTACCAGCCGGGTTCGCGCGACCTGGAGACCGTGCTGTCGATCGGCAGGCTGTCGGGGAAGACACGAACGGGTCGCTACTAGCCGGTGAGGCGGACGGCGAGTGGGTCGGCCTCGGCGCAGGACTGCTCGGCCTGAATGGCAAGGTCGACGGGGACGACCTTCGAACGCTGCTCGAGGGGCGCGCACCGGCCAGCGATACGAAGCTGCGCAATGCACCCGGGCCGGATGCGGTCACTACCTGACCCATGTGATGGCCGGCGAGATCAACGGCAGCGGCTACCCCGGCGGGCGCTTCAAGGAGGCATCGGCCAAAGCCGTTGCATCGGCGATCCAGAACTACGCCTGGTACCACCGGCAGCACGCGCGCTCGGCAGGTGGCGCCGCCGACGTCGACAACACCACGGACGTCCAGTGCTTCAAGCCCGGGCGCACCGTGTCTCGCAGCTTCAGGCGCTCGTTGGTCGACGTCGAGGACGAGCGCCTGCGGCAGAGCGACGGCAGCATCCAGCTGACGGAGTACCGCGACGGCGAGTACGCCTGCGACCAGGGGCGGTGGACACCACCAGGACGGCAACCTCCTGCCGCAGCTCGGCGCCAAGGCACGCGATGAGCTCTGCGGCATCGACGACTGGCGCAACCTGGTCGAGTACTACTTCACGGGGGACGTCAGGCCCGGCGAACGGCCGCCCAGGTCGAAGACGAGCTTCTCGCAGATCACCGGCGGGATCGAGCTTCGCCTCTCATCGCGCATCGGTGGTCACCAGGTCGCTTGGACCTACCGGATCGGGGCCAAGGAAACCGGGAGCGGGAGGGTATGGCGCACGATCAAGGTGGTGCGCTGGACGCGCGAAGCAAACGGAGGCGACGTCGTTCCGCTTGGGCGAGGACAGGACCCTCTTCTACCACGTGCGTCCCGGTAACCCGCGTGGCCGCGCCGAATACTCCGCTTCAACAACGGACAGCCGATCACGCCCGGGCCCGTCCCGGGTAGGCGACTACCGACATGCGACACCGGCGCCGTTATGCGATCTTCGCCGTCGCGGCGGTCATTGCGGTCGGCGCGGCGGTTACTCTCGCCGCGTCGAGTGGCATGGAGGATCGGGCTACGGGGATCGACGATCGATCCGCGCGGACCGCGCCGGCACGAGCGCGCGATGCGCGGTGTCCGAAGGCGCTCCCCGGGGGGCCGGGCGCGGTGGTCCGCGTCGTGCGCACGGTCAGGCGGAAGCTCCCTCGCGCGCTGCGGGGTATCGACGTGCGGGGTGCGTCCATCACGTCTGTCTTCGACCTCCGCATCGGCGCAGTGCTTCCGGGCCTCCGCCGCCAGCGATACGAGAGACCCGCCGCCCGTGCGTGCGGCCTGGCCATCGCACGTCGATCGTGGGTCGCGCTCGTGCATTCGCCTCGAGCGCGCATGGCGAGCCTTTCGCCCGCCGTCCTCTACGTCGCCCGGACTCGCGCCGGCTGGCACACGTGGTACGTGACCTACCCCAACTTCGGGACCGCTGGATTCGTGGAGCCCTGACGCAATCGGATAAGCGGTAGGTCCTCGAGTACAGCGGTGACTTCGTTTCCCCGCCGTGCTCGCCACCACTCGCTGACCGACTACCCGCCGCCGCAGTGAGGATCGGCGACCTCGGGCCGCGCCAGCTCGCGGTGCTCACGACGGGACCCATGGGACGCCAGACGTTTGCGCCATTTGAAAGACTCGCTGCGGGGGCGCGTGGTTCCCGCGATCAGACGTCGCTGTGTTCTAAGCGATCATAATGGTCATATGGAGCGCACCGATCGCCAGACGCTCGCGAGGTGATCCATGCGCCGCCGTTGGCGTGAACTCTCGTTCGAGAAGCAGCTCTCGATAGTGATCATGCCGATCATCCTCGCCGTTCTGGGCGTCGTTCTTCCGATGCTGCTCCTCGGCGGGGCCGACCACCCGGACCCGCCGCCTCCCCGCACGGCCTCGCTCTCGGTTCCAGAGGTCGTCGTAAGCAACCCGGAGTTGGAGCTCCGGTTTCCGGATCCCGAAACCGACGATGCCGAGCCGACGAAGGCGACGCTCCCGAGGGCGGAGCTGACGGTTCACAACGTCGGGACGCGTCGGTCGATTGTGCGGCGGGCCCGGTTCCACATACGCCGGCACGTGCACATCCCGATTTGCGCCACTGCTGGCGAGCTCGGGATCGCTCGTAAGTACGGGATCGCCCTTCCGCCGGATCCGGCACTCGGCACCGTCGTCGAGTCCGTGCCGCTGCGCCGGCAGCTGGCGCCGGACGAGGCAGAGGTTCTCCGCTTCCGGTTCACGATCGATGAGCGTGTGCCTTCCGGCGATCACCTGTACGAGATAGCCATCTCGATCCTCCACGACGCGTCGTCACAGCCTCAGCCTGCCGGCACGGTGCTGCTGTCCCTGCCTGGGGCGCCGGACGACGGGCAGCTGTGGACCACCCCCGCCGAAGAGGCCGAGCGCGGGACCCAGGGCTTCCCTCCCCCCATCATCGCGTGCTGGAAGCGCAACTCGCAGCGTCTGCTGACCTTCCTGAAGAATGCCCGCGGCGTCCGAAGTCCTGAGCTCGAGGCGATACCTCGGAGGCTCCGCATCGGGCCGGAAACGTGATCACGCGCGGAATCCTGCTTGCCCCGCGCGAGCACTGCGCGGGCGTCGAAGAGGAGGCCTAGAAGGCATTCGCGGCCCCGGTCTCGCGGGTTCCATCGTCCGTAGCGCGTCGCGCGCAGCTTCCGCGCAGTCGCTGTGCGCAGGCGGGGCACGCGGCTGCCGTCCGTGGCCTCCGATCCTCGACGCGAATGCCCGATGAATCCTGGGCCTCCGTGTGCTGCGGGGGGCTGGGATGGCGCCGAACACTTCCATGGGTCAGGAAGGGGTCGCCAGTTCGAGTCCGGCAGAGGGCTTCGCTGCAACTCCCCGCCAGCACTGGCGAATCGCTCGGTCAGCCGTCGCAACTCGCTCTCGAACCAGCCTCTCGGGGCCAAACGGGGGCCAGTGCGCGCGCCGGCGAACCCGGAGCGCCGCCGCGGCCGCGTCGAGACCGCCGACCGCTTCCTGCCGGAAGCCGCGTCGTTGCGCGCCGACTGCTGCGAAGTCCCCGCCGGGGGCCGGACCACCAGGGTTGCCCTCATGGACAACCCGCTGACCGAGCCGACCCTGCAGCTCGACTGGCCGGCCCCGCTCATGACCGCCGCCGAGGTCGCAGCCGTTCGCCGAAGATCATCCGCCAGTACATCCGCCCCGGCTTGCTGCGGGCGCTGCGAATCGACGGCACCGGCCCGTGCCGCGTGCGGGCCGAGGACGCTCAGCGCTGAGCCGCGCGCACGTCGCCGACATCGTCGGGACGCACGCGGTCGACCGCTACGCCCGCAGCCGCCTGCAGGCGGCCGATGCCGCCACCTCCGCGCGCCGCCGGCGCGCCTCACGGGTGAGCGCATGAGCCGCAAGCCCGACGTGCTCAGCATCGAGACCCGGCGCCGCACGCGGCCCCACGGGACAGCGCTCGTGAGCTACCGCGTCCGCTGCACCGGGCCCGACGGTTCGCGGGAGCGCCGCACCTTCGACGACCTCGACTCCGCGGTCGCCTTCCGCGACGAGCTTGACCGGCGCGCTGCGCTGATCGCTGACGGGCCGGCGGCGCGCGCCACGATGATCGTCGGCGACTGCTACGAGCAGTGGATGCGTGACTACGTGCGGCCACAGCTCGCGGCCGGCACGATCCGCAACTACGAGGGCTTCTGGTCGCGGCACCTGCGAGAGCGCGCGGGCGCACGCCGATCGCAAGCCCGGCACGCCTGCGCGCACGCGAACCGCGCGCAGAGCTCCGCAAAGGCGCGTGTGTCGCCACGCTGCGCGGCGTCCACGAGGTCGCATGTCTCCCGTGAAGTGGTGCTCGACTCGGTCGAGGACGGCGTGTGACCCCGGCCCGTACGCCGCCCGGCCGCGCGACGCCTCTCTGAGCGGCGCCATCTGCGGCGAGCACGCAGTGCCGGTCGTCCGGCCGTTCGACGACATCTCCGCTGCGCCGGTGCGCGAAGCGTCCTGTCGATGACTCCCCGGATCAGGAGTTGGTGTATGCAGCAAGAGATCTCGGGCTCGCGTTATGACGGACCGGGGCCGCGCGCACCCCAGAGTCCCGATCGCCTGCCCGATCGACATGTGACGAGCACCGCGATGTCGAGAACGCACCGCTCTGGCGACGCCCGTGGGCCAAGTTCGTCTGGAGCCACGAGCCCGCCGGTAGTGTGCCGCCATGCGGTTGAACAGGCGGCTCTCACTGGTTCTGACCATTTGCGGCGTGCTGGGCATCTTCGCGGCCGTCGCTGATGCGCAGGATCGCGACCGGGGCCGCCGCGGGACGCTGTCCGTCCCGCTGGATCAGGCGCAGCCTGGCGGGCAGCGGATCGAGCTGAGGTACGTGCGGTTCCGGGCGCGGCGCGCGTCGCGCGGGACGATCGTCTTCCTGGTCGGGCCGGGTGGGGGAAGCGTCGAACAGGCCGAGGTCGTCGTGCGCGAGCTGCTGTCCGAGTTGCGGCGCGGCCACGACATCGTGTTCGTCGATGAGCGGGGGAGCGGCCGGTCGTCCCCTCTGCGCTGCCCGTCGCTGTCCGACGAGGACGGCGACGTGCCCACACCCGAGGCCGCCGCGCGCTGTGGCGAGGAGCTGGGCGACGCGCGCCGTTTCTACTCGACGTACGCGACCGCGCTCGACCTCGAGGCGCTGCGGCAACGGCTGGGGGTGGAGCGGATCATCCCGTTCGGCGTCTCGTCCGGCGGCCAGGTCGCCGGCGAGTACGCGCGACGCTTCCCGGAGCGCGTGCAGGCGCTGATCCTGGACTCGCCGTCGCCGATCGAGGGCCCCGACCTGCTTGGTCGCCTGCCCCAGCTCGCACTGCCGCGCGTGCTCCGCGAGCTCTGCTACACGCCGGGGTGCGAGCGCATCCTCGGCGACCCGCAGCGCATCCTGGCGCGCGCGGTCGAGGTGCTCGGCGAGCATCCGCTGCGCAGGGCCGCCCCCCAGCGACCGATCGGCGTCGAAGAGCTCTACGAGCTGGTGCGCGACGCCGACGGGGAGGAGCTGGTCCGCGAGGAGCTGCTCGCCGTGCTCCAGGCGGTGGCCCACGGCGACGGCGCGCCGCTGCGGCGCCTCGTCGATTTTGCGGCGGGCAGCCGCGTGCTCGCCTACGCGCGGTTCCTCGCGACGACGTGCATGGAGGGGCAGCTGCCGTGGGCGCCGGAGTCCGATCCCGTCGGCCGGGAGGCCGCGCTTCAAGAGGCGCTCGCGGGCTCGGCGGCGCTGTACGCACCGATCCCGGTGGAGGCCGTGGCGCCGCAGCTCGAGGCGAGGCTGTGCCTGGGCTGGCCGCCGACGCCGCGCCCGCCGCTGCCGCCCTCGCCGGAGCGCGGCCCCGATGTCCCCGTGCTCATCCTGGCCGGGCGCGAGGACCTGCGCGCGCCGCTCGAGGACCAGCGGCGCACCGCGTCGCAGTACCCGTCCGCACAGCTCCTCGCCGTGCCCGGCGCCGGCCACCTGGTGATCCTGAGCGACCCCGGGCGCTGCGCCGTGCCCGCGATCAAGCGCTTCCTCGCCGGCTCACCCGTACGGCCATGCCGGAGGGCGGCCGGGCTGTACCACCTCGCGCTGCCGTACTTCCGGACGCTGCGCGAGGTCCCGCTGCCGGCCGGCGAGCGCCTCCCGCCGAAGATCGCGCGGACCGCGGTCGCCGTCGACCTGACGCTGCGCGACGCCGAGAACTGGA
The DNA here is from genome assembly GCA_036389485.1 of Solirubrobacteraceae bacterium. Taxonomy (GTDB): domain Bacteria; phylum Actinomycetota; class Thermoleophilia; order Solirubrobacterales; family Solirubrobacteraceae; genus CADCVT01. The sequence continues at coordinate 64,329 of DASVPR010000005.1, read as the reverse complement.
GCATCGAGGGAGCCGTCGACCGCGGCCTGCGGGGCGGGCGGTTGCGCTTTCGCTCGTTCGACGGGGGCCGGACGCTCGTCCTTGAGCTCGTCCGGTACGAGCTCATCCGAGGCGTGCGGGTCAGCGGCGTCCTGGGCGGCGACGACCCTCACGTCCTGCGGGTGACCGGCAGCGGCGCGACCGGCACGCTGCGCCTGACGGGCGGCCACCTCCGCGGCGTTCTCCGCGGCGTGCTCGACGGGCACCGCGTCCGCTACCGCCAGCTTCGGCCCCGGCCGACGACCGCGCCGAAACGGTGAAGGGAGGCGCCGTGGCGCCTCCCTTCGATCCATCGGGGCAACTGTCCTCGGCTACACGCCGCGGTGCACCTGGAGGTTCCCGCCGCCGATCACGCCGGCCGCCGCGAACCCGGCGTCCGTCGAGATCTCGACGTGGTCCGCCGTGCCCGGCTCGCCGTTGTCGGTCAGCTCGATCCGGTAGCGCGTCGCGACGCCGTCCTGCGTCGCGCTGCCGACGAAGACCGCGCGGTCGTTGGTGGCCGACTGGAAGTAGCCGTCGACCGTCAGGCATTGATCTTCGTCTGGCCGACGGTGAACACGCCGTTGCCGGCCATCACGCCGTCCACGCTGTTGGCGCTCGACGAGAAGTTGACCCTGCCGTCCGAGCTCGTCAGCCAGCCGCCACCGCTCGACTTGCCGTCGCTGGAGTCGAACGTGCCGTCGCAGGCGTCGCGCCGATGGCGTCCTGGTCGTCGTCGCGCTGGCCCGGGTTGGCCGCGAACTGACAGTGTCGGCGCCGTCGTCGACGCCGTCGTTGTCGTCGTCGGCGTCGCAGGCATCACCCTGCGCGTCGAGATCGTTGTTCTCCTGCCCCCGGGTTGGCGGTGGACTGGCAGTTGTCGACGGCGTCGTTCACGCCGTCGTCGTCCGCGTCTAGGTCGGGCTCGGACTCGGGCTCGTCGGAGCAGACCGGCACCTCGACCTCGGCGAACTGGACCCACGCCCACAGCTGGCGGTCGAAGTAGCGCGCCTTGACCCACAGCGTGTCGAGGAGCGCCGTGTAGTAGCCGATGTGGAGCGAGAAGGTGCCGTTCTCCGAGGCGTCCAGGGTGACGTAGTCGCCGCCGTAATGGGCCCAGTTGTCGCCGGGAAACTGGGCGGCCGTGACGGCGAGCGAGACGCCGGTCGGCGCGCCTCGAGGCTGCCCGAGTACTGGCCGTCGCCGGTCTCGGGCGTGCCCTGCTCGATGCAGTCTTGGTCGACGGTGATCGTCGCGGCCTGGGCCGAAGCGGTGGCGGCGAGCGTGAGGGCGACCGTCGCGAGGACGAGGCGCAGCAGGCCCACGTCCGACGGCGCAACGGGGACAGAAGGTCATCAGGAACCGTTACTGATCTCTTGACGATCCAAAGCGGCGCGGCGGGGCGGCGTGCGCCCCGCCGCGCGGGTTCTCAGAGCCGCCTGGACGTCAGCGTCGCCCTGACGACCTGGTCGCCGCGCCTGGCGACGAGCCGCACGCGGTAGGTGCCGCGGCGCACCCGAGCCGGGAGGCGCAGCCGGTGCGTCACGTCGGCGGCGCGCTCCGACGGACCGAACCGCTTGACGACCCGCTTGCCGCGGAGCACCGTCACCGACACGAGCGCCGGGCGCGACAGGCGGAACGCGATCCGCAGCGGCGTGTGGGTGCGCCCCGCGAAGACGGGCCGCTGCAGCTTGAACGAACGGACCAGGCCGCAGCTGTCGCGGCGGTAGAACGAGGGCCGCAGGCGGAAGCGGCCGTGGGCGAGCCGCAGCGCGATGCGCCGGTACTCGTGCCCGGGCTTGCCGGGCGTCGGCACGCCGAAGCGCACGAAGTAGTAGCCCGGCCGCAGGCGCCGGCCGCGGAGCGTCAGCGGGCTCTCGGCGCGGGCGAAGCGGGCCACGCGGCGCGTCACGATCCGGCCGCGCTGCGACGTGCGGAAGACGTCGATGGTGACCGGCCGGGAGGCGCGGCGAGCGAACGAGAGGACGAGGTTGCGGCCGCGCGGCCGCGCGGCGACCCGCCGGAAGCCCGCGGTGATCGTGCACCGGACCGCCTGGCCTCCGCCCCCGCCGCCGGTGCGTTCCGACTCGCGGCTCGGCGTGATGCCGCCCGCGAACTCCGCCGTGTTCGGGATGCGCCACGCCACGGCCTCCTGGAACTGCGAGCGCACGCCGTCGCGGTCGAACTCGGGGTCGCGCGACGGGTCGTTGGCGCGGTGCGTGTCGTTGTAGAAGGCCACCGCGCGATCGTCGTTCGCGACGAAGCCCTGGTAGTCGCCGATGAACGCGCCCGACGGCGACGTCGGCGGGTTGATCGCCGGATCCCACGAGTCGTGCGACAGCCGCACGTCCTCGAACGTCGCGCCGAAGTCGGCCGAGCGCGACAGGTACAGGTCGATGAAGTAGTTCCCCTCGTCGCGGAAGCCCGAGGGCTCGGTCATCGAATGGTCCAGGCGGCGGTCGAAGTAGACGACGTTGACCTGCCCGTTCGGGGTGACGTCGATGAACTGCTGGAACTGGTCGGCGTTGCTGTGGTCCTGGTTGACGACGACCGGGTCGCTGAAGCTCTGGCCGCCGTCCGTGGACTTGACGAGCATGATGTCGGCCTGCAGCCGATCCGAGTCCTGGTCGGGGTCGGGCGCCGGTCGGTACTCCGGGTAGGTGATGTAGAGCGTGCCGCTCGTCGGGTCGACCGCCGCGATCGGGATCGACAGGTTGCGGAACCCTTGCCCCGGATACGTCGTCGGCAGCCCCTCGAGCGTCGCGGCCGGGACGGGGTTGTGCTGCCACGTCTGGCCGCCGTCGGTCGTCCTGGCCACCTCGAGCGTCGACGGCCCCACGGTGCCCGTGGCGTACTGCAGCCACGTGGCGTAGAACGTGTCGGGATCCTTGGTGTCCCCTAGGACGTGCACGCCGATCACGAGCTGCTGGACGTCCGAGATCGGGATCGGCTCGCCCGGGAAGCTCTGGCCGCCGTCGGTGGAGCGGTCGCAGACCACCTGCTGCTTGACGATGTCAGGGATGTTCTGGCCCCAGCAGGCGATGATCGTGCCGATCTTGCCGTCGCGGTCCGGGCCCGCGTTGTTGATGGCGAACGTGTTCTTGTCGTCGAGGAAGAGCTGCTGGCGCGCGCCGTCGCCGTAGGCGTTGATCGGCACCCGCGGGCCCCAGGTCGTGCCGCCGGGCTGGAGGTCCTCCGCGGAGGGCGTCTCCCACTTGTGCAGGGTCATGCCCCAGCCATTGCCGCTCTCGAACGGCGGCGAGTCGAGGACCATCGCGTACGCGTTGCCCTCGTCGTCGAACTGCATCCAGACGTCCGAGACGATGTACTCCTCGGCGAAGTCGCCGTCACCGCGGTCGTCGACGGCGGTGTCGGGCGGGTCCGCGTCGGGGTCGTAGACGTCCTCAGGGCCGGTGCCGCCCTTGTTCGGATCGTCCTCGGGGTAGCACGTGTTGTCCGGCCAGGTGTCGGGCCCCGCCTGCGAGGCGGGGCAGACGTCGATCTGGCCGAGGTCGTGCCACGACTTCCCGCCGTCGAACGAGACGTACGTGCCGATCTTGAACTCGTACTCGAGCAGCGAGTCGCGATCCCGGTTGTACATCTTCGAGCCGGCGATCAGGAGGTTCGGGTCGAGCGGGCTCTGCGCGAGATGCGGCTCGGAGTGCGACCTGATCCCGCGGCCGGGATCGCTCGCCAGCACGTCCGCTATGCCGGGCGGGTCGTCGAGGTCGAACGGCAGCTTCTTGTGCGAGACGAGCTTGGCCTCCCCCTTGTAGCCGCTGCCGGTCACCGCGAAGTACACGACCTGGACGAGGTAGTAGCCGTTCGGGTCGACGTCGGCGACGGTCGTCGACTCCTCGTTGCCGGGCACTCCGCCGGAGGACGCCGCGAGCTTGCCGCGGTTGCCGGCGGCGTCGCTCGTGTAGACGTAGAGGTCGAAGTCGCTGGTCGGGATCGTGTAGTCGCCGGCGGAGACCTGGAGGCCGCCCGCGTGGTTCTGGAAGAACTCGCCCGCGTTGACGTGGAGCAGCGTCGTGTCGCACTGGGCGTCCGGAGTCTTCTCGCACGGCGTGCCCGCGGCGCTGTCGTAGTCGACGTTCGCGCCGGCGCCGGGGGGCGTCTCCCACGTGAACGGCTGTGTCCCGGTCACGGTCCCTTCGCGGTCGGCGGCGGAGGCGGCGGGAGGGAGCAGCAGGGCAGCTGCGACGGCCAGGGGGATCGCGAGTGCGCGCATCGGCCAGAGTCCTTCTATGAGTGGAGCTGTACGACGGGAACGAGCCGTAGGACAAGTGTGCGCCGGTTTCCGGCGGGATGCGTCAGTTGCCGCCGCGCTCGTCCTCGCGCTCCTCCTCGGCCTCGCTCTCGCCCTCGCCGCCCTCTTCCTCCTCGACCTTCTTGACGGTGCCGAGCGCGACCTCGGAGATCCTCCAGTCGCTTCCCTGCTTCTCGACCGGCCAGGTCGTCGTCAGCCGGCCTGAGTGCACGCGGACCGTGCCGGTCCGCCCGCTGGGCGCGATCTCCGCGTGCCGCGCCTCGCCGCGCAGGTCCCCGAACCGGCCGGCCGCGCGGAGGAACCGGCGCAGCGTCGCCGCGAGATGCGGGCACTCCTGCGACCCGGTCACGACGTCTACGGCGCTGCGGTTGTCGGGACGCAGGAGGACGAGCAGCTGCGGAAGGCCTTGCTGCGCACGCCGGGTCAGCCGCGCGCAGGCATCGTCGTCGTCGCCCTCGCGCAGTGCGGCGAGGAACTCGGCGACCGTGTCACGCGCTCGCTCCTCCTCCGAGGGCGGGCTGCCGCCGCCGCACGAGGCCAGCGAGAGCCCGGCCACGACGACCGCCAGCGGGACAGCGGGTCGGCGCCGGTGACGCATGGCGCTGAGGTTATTGCGCGGCGGCCGTGGCAGGTCCACCGCGACCCACAGGCCCGACGCGGCGGTCAGCGCGGCGACGACGGCGATCGCGCCGCTGAAGCCGAGCGCGTCGGCGACGACGCCCGCGACGAGCCCGCCGGCCACGTACCCGGAGTCGCGCCAGAACCGGTACACGCCGACGACGGGCGCCCGCGCGACGGGTGCGACCGCGTCGGAGATCGCCGCCAGGAGCGTCGGGTAGACGAGCGCCGTGCCCGCACCGAGCAGGACGGCGGCGGTCGCGGCCACGAAGACCGCGCCGTCGGACGCGGCGAGCACGGCGAGGGCCGCGGCCTGGAGCAGCATGCCGCCGACGATCAGCGGCTTGCGCCCGGCGACGTCGGACCAGTGCCCGGTGACCACCTGTCCGAGTCCCCAGACGGCCGGGTAGACGCCGGCGACGATGCCGATCTCGCCCACGCTCGCTCCGTGCGCCGCGAGGAACAGCGGCACGAGGCCCCATGCGAGCGCGTCGTTGAGGTTGTTGACCAGGCCGGCCTGCGAGCACGCCCGGAGCGCCGGGACTCGCCAAGTGGCGTCGCGGAAGGCTTCCCTTAGGCGGGGCGCGGGGTGCGCGTCGCCGGCCTGCTCGAGAGCCACGTGCGCAGCGGTGTCGCGCACGAAGACGATCGAGACGACCAGTCCGACGACGGCGATCGCGGCGCCGGCGACCACGAGGACGTCGCGTGCGGCGAAGTCCGCCGCCAGCCAGCCGGAAGCGACAGCCGTGAGCGCCACGCCGCCGTAGCCCGCCGCCTCGTTCAGCCCCAGCGCGAGCCCGCGGCGCGCCGGCCCGACGAGGTCTATCTTCATCACGACGGTCATGGACCACGCGAGGCCCTGGTTGACCCCGAGCAGGACGTTCGCCGCGACGATCCACCCCCACGACGGCGCCACGCCGACGAGCACCGGCACGGGCAGAGCCACGACCCACCCGGCGATCAGCAGCCGCCGGCGACCGAGCCGCGCCGCCAGCGCGCCCGCGCCGAGGTTCGTCAGCGCCTTCGCGGCGCCGAAGGCGACGACGAAGGACAACACAGCAGCGCTGGAGCCGACGCCGAACTCCGACCTCCCGATCAACGGCAGCGTCGAGCGCTCGAGCCCGATCATCGCGCCGACGAACGCGTTGACCGCCACGAGCAGCGCGAACTGCCCGCGGTTCTCGCGCAGGCCGAGCCGGACCGGGGGCGCGCTCACCGTCGCGCGGGAACGAGCCGACGGCCGGCGCGGTTGGCGGCGAGGATCTCGGCCTGCCCGGCCGGCGCGGGCGGGATGTCGCGGACGAGCGCGGCGACGAACTCGTCCTCGCTCGTGACCGCGAGCGCCTTGTTGTGGCGCCGCTCGAACCCCACGGTCGAAGCCGGAGCGGCGGACAGCCCGCGCCCGCAGACCGACCCGGAGTAGTGCGCGGGATAGAGGGCGACGTAGTCGGGCAGCGTCAGGATCTTGGAGGTGATCGACCCGTACAGCGCCCGCGCCATGTCCTCGACGCTCGTCGCGCCGTGAGCGTGGAGGTCCGGGCGGCCGGCGTCGCCGACCAGCAGCGCGTCGCCCGTGAGCACCATCCACGGCTCGCGCGCACGGGTCAAATCAGTGACGGCGTAGGCGTGGTGCGCGCGGGCATGCCCCGGCGTCGCGAGCGCGCGGACGAGGGTGTTCCCGAACTCGACCACCTCCCCGTCGACGAGCGCGACGTGCTCGAACTCCACGTCCGCGCCGAAAGGCAGATACGCGACAGCGCCGGTGCGCTCGACGAGCTCCGGCAGCCCGGAGACGTGGTCGGCCTGCACGTGCGTCTCGAGGACGGCCGTGATCGGGATCCCCTGCGCCTCCGCGAGCCGGACGTACTCGTCGACGAGGTCCACGTGCGGGTCGACCACGGCGAACCGCGCACGCGACTTGCAGCCGAACAGGTACGAGGCGCACGCGGTCTCGTCGTTGAGGAGCTGGCGGAAGAACATGCAGACGAAGCTACGTCCGCGCGCCCATCGCTCCTAGAGCCCATGAGCGATACGACGCTTTCAAAAACGGAATACGCGTCAGGCCGCCGTGCAGCCCGCGACCGACGCGCCGCAGCACGAGCACAGCGTCTGGATGAACGCGCGCTCGGAGGGCGTCGGCTCGCGGCCGTCGGGCCGCAGCAGGTAGACGGATCGGCGCATCGGCTCGGCGCCCTCGACCTCGAACCGCACGAGCTCCCCGCGGCGCAGCTCGTCCTCGACGACGAGCCGCGAGACGAAGCCGATCCCGAGCCCGGCGGCGACCGAGCGCTTGATCGCCTCGTTGGAGTCGAGCTCCCACCGCTTGTCCGCGTGATAGCCCGCGCGGGTCAGGTAGCGCTCGGCGACGGCGCGCGTGCTCGACCCCCGCTCGCGGACCAGCAGCATGTTGCCGACCAGGTCCCCGGCGGCCACCGACCCGCCGACCGTCCCGGGCGCCGCGATGCCGATCACCTCGTCGTCGAGGAACGGCTCGGCGACGACGCCGTCGGGCACGGGGACCTCACCCGCGAGCCCGAGCGAGACGTCGCGCATCGCGACCCGCTCGGCGACCCACGTGCTCGACCCGATCACGACATCCACGTGCACCCCGGGGTGGCGGTCGGCGAAGCACTGCAGGATCGACGGCAGGACGTAGCTGCCGGGCGTCGTCGAGGCCGCGAGCGCGAGCGTCCCCACCTCGGCGCCGGCGAGCGCTCGCAGCTCGTCGCCCATCGCGTCGAGCGTGTCGAGCACGCGCAGCGCGTGCGCGGCGACGATCTCGCCCGCCTCGGTCAGGCGCGTCGCGCGGCCCTCCCGCTCCAGGAGCTTCGCGCCCACGGCGGCCTCGAGCGTCTTGAGGTGCTTGGTCGCGGACGGCTGCCCCATCCGGCACGCGTCGGCGGCGCGCGAGATAGAGCCGTGGCGCTTGACCTCGACGAGCAGGCGCAGGCGCTGAGGATCGAGGGCGTCGACCGACATCCCGACCATTGTCGCGAAGACGTCAGCGCACGCGGACGATCTTGCGCACGGTCCTCGCCGGCGGCCCCGGATCCAGGATCGTCACCCGGTAGCGACCGCGGCGCGCGACGTGCATCCGAACGATCCCGAGGCCGAGCGCCGTCCGCACGGTGCGGCGCCGCACCGTCCGCTTCCCGCGGCGCACGAACAGCCGGACGCGCGGGGACAGCGCGTGGTTGATCCGGATGCGCAGCACGCGGCCGCGGCGGCGCACCCGGACCGAGACGCGCAGCCGTCGCAGCGCGCGCTGTCGCGGGCGCGAGCCGGTCGCCGGCGGCGCGGAGCCTCCGCCGGGCCGTCCCTCGGGCAGCGGGCCGAGACCGCCGCCGCTCCCGGGCGCCGGGCACGCGGCGGGCGCGAGGTCGGGGTTGACGTCGGTCGGCGCGACGCGCGCCCGCGACGCCTGCTCGTACGCGTAGGCGTAGCCGAGCAGCTGCGGCTCGGTGTACGCGGTGCTGAGGAACCCGATCCCGAACGGGTGCCGGCCGCCGTCGGTGTAGCCCAGCGGCACGATGACCGTCGGGTAGCCGGCCGCGGCCCCGACGTTGGCGTGCGCGTTGCCTGGCGTGATGATCGCCAGCGACTGCGTCTCGGTGAGCGCGCCGTCGATCGCGGCACGGGCGCTCTGCCGGGCCGGCTCGGCCTGCACCGGGAAGAGCTCCTCGCGGCCCGGCGAGGCGTCGGACGCCTGGAGCAGCCCCTGCCCGTACTTGACCTTGTCCGGGTGCTGCTCGTTGTAGGCGATGATGTCGGAGAGCGTGTCGACCGGCGCGGAGGCCATCTCCTCGGCCAGGTACCGGTTCAGGCTCGCCTTGAACTCGTTCGGGATCGCGCCGATCTCGCTGAGACCGGTGAACTGCGAGCTGCCGAGCGAGTCGGTCGCCGTCACCGTCGCGCCGAGCCTGCGCAGCCGCTCGATGCCGGCATCGAACAGCGCCTGGCGCTCGTCGTCGAGGCCGTCGTGGTCGTCCTGCGAGTACGCGAGCCGCACGCCCCGCAGCGCGTCGGTGCGCAGGCCCGCGGTGAAGTCGCCGCCGGGCGGCAGGTGCGACGCGGCGTCCGCGGTCTCGGGGTCGTTCGGGTCGGGGCCGGCGAGCGCGCCGAGGGCGAGCGCCGCGTCGGTGACGGTGCGCACGATCGGCCCGGGGACGTCGAAGCTCGGCGCCAGCGGCAGGATGCCGTAGCGGCTGACGAGCCCGAGCGTCGTCTTGACCCCGACCGCGCTGTTCGCGTCCGACGGGCTGAGGATCGAGCCCGAGGTCTCCGTCCCGAGCGTGATCGCGCTGAACGCCATCGAGGCGGCGACCCCCGACCCGGCGCTGGAGCCCGACGGCGAGAGCTCGGCGTCGTAGGCGTTCACGACCTGCCCGCCGAGCGAGCTGTAGCCCGGCGGCATGTCGAGGTCGACCCAGCCCGCGAACTCGGAGAGGTTCAACTTGCCGAGGATCACCGCGCCGGCGTCGCGCAGCCGCGCGGTCACCGTCGCGTCGTGCGCCGGCACGACGCCTTCCAGCGCGATGGACCCGGCGGTCGTCGGCTCGTCGGCGGTGCCGATGTTGTCCTTCAGGAGCACGGGGATGCCGTGCAGCGGGCCGCGCACGCGCCCCGCGGCGCGCTCGGCGTCGAGCGCGGCCGCCCTCTCGCGCGCGGCGGGCGCGAGGTCCCGGATCGCGTTGAGCTGCGGATAGGCCGCGATCCGCGCGAGATACACGTCGACGAGCTCGACGCTCGTGATCCGCTTCGCCGCGAGCGCCTGCTGCAGCTCGGGGATCGTCGCCGTCTGGAGGTCGATGCCGCGCAGCGTGCGGACGCAGTCCGTCGCCCCGGCGGCGGGCGTCGCCGGGAGTGCGACGCACGCGAGGGCCGAGACGAGCACGAGCAACCGGCGCATCTGAGGAACACAACGCGGCGAGCGGCCGGTACTTGCGCCCGCAGCTCCATCCTCGCGGTGTCAGGTGATCGACGGTCAATCCGCGTGACGTGCCGGCGATTCCGCGCTACCCTCGACGTGAGTCGCCCAGTGGCGCCCCGAGGGCGAAGCCGACGGCGACTCTGAACGGAGCGAGCGCGAGCCACCCAGGCGGGCGACCGGGCGATTTCCGTCATCCATTCCCGCAGAGGAAGCCGTGATGGCAGCAGCAACCCCGATCGACGGCAGCGCGCGCAGGGCGACCACCGGCGGCGAGGCCGCCCGCGCCTTCGTCTCGCTGCTCGACGTCGATCCCGATCTCGCCGAGGGCATCCCCGCCGCAGACCACCCACTGGCGCGCCGGGCGCTGGCGCGCCCCGTCCACGAGCTGGACGCGGACGCCGACTCGCTCATCCAGGGCGAGGGCGCGTTCGGGCTGTTGATCGTCGAGGGCGTCGTGGTCCGCGAGCTGGAGCTCGCGGGTCGTGCGTGCACCGAGATCCTCGGGCCCGGGGACGTCATCGGCGCGACCCCCGCCGACGCGCTCCTCCCGATCCCCGTGACGTGGAAGGCGCTGGCGCCCGCGTCGGTGATCGTCCTCGACGCGCGGTTCACGACCGCGGCCCAGCGGTGGCGCTCGCTGAGCGTCAACCTCCAGCGGCGGCTGCTCGAGCAGGTGCACCGGTCCGCGGTCCACGCGGCGATCGCGCAGCTGCCGCGCGTCGAGCGCCGCGTGCTCGCGCTGCTGTGGCAGCTCGCGGAGCGCTGGGGTCGCGTGACGCCGTTCGGCGTCGAGGTCGGCCTCACCCTCACGCACGAGGCGGTCGGCCGGCTCGTCGGAGCGCAGCGCCCGACGGTCTCGCTGGCGCTCGCGGAGCTCGCGCGCGACGGGACGCTGACGCGCACCGTGCGCCGGACGTGGCTGCTCTCGAACGACTCGCGCGACCTCGTGCGGCCGGCCGGCGCGCCCGCTCCGGGCGCCACGACGCCGACCGCGTAGGTCGTCAGGCCTTCTTCGCGCCGCCGCCGCGCTTGGCGGCCGCCTCGCGCCGCGCCGTCGCCTCTTCCTTCAGCTGGCGCTGCTTGGCCGTGAACTCCGCGGCCCGTTCCGCGGGCGACTTGCTCTTGGCGCCGGACCGCGGGGGCGTGGTCTTGCGTCCCTCCATGGGGACTCCCTTCGCCGAGGTGTCCCTCCACGGTACTCGCCCGCGCGGCGTCCGGCTCGCGGCCACACGCGCTCGTAGACGGCGAGCGTCGCGCGCGCGGTGCGGTCCCAGGTGAAGCGGGCCGCCCGTCGCAGGCCGCGCTCCCGCAGCGAGGCCCGGAGCGCGTCGTCCTCGACGACGCGTCGCAGCGCGGCGGCGATCGCGTCCACGTCGCACGGGTCGACCAGCAGCGCCGCGTCGCCGGCGAGCTCCGGGATCGAGCTGACGGTGGACGTCACGACCGGGCAGCCGCACGCCATCGCCTCCAGCACCGGGAAGCCGAAGCCCTCGTACAGCGACGGGAGCACGAGGCACCGCGCGCCCGCGTACAGCGCGACCACGTCCTCGTCGCTCACGCGCCCGGTGAAGACGACGTCGTCCCCCAGCCGCAGCTCGCGTAGCCGCCGCTCGGTCGCCTCCCGGAACGGCCACTCGCCCTTGCCGGGCGCGCCGACCTTGACGAGCTTCAGCGCGCGGTCCGCGCCCGCGCGCTTCACGGCGGCGAACGCCTCGAGCACGCGGGCGAAGTTCTTCCGCGGGTGCTCGGTCCCGACGAACACCACGTACGGGCCCTCGCGCACGCGCCGCTCGACCGGCCGGTACAGCTCGTGGTCGATGCCCAGGTGCACGACGTGGACCTTCTCGGGCGGCACGCCGAGGTGATCGATGACGTCCCGCCGGGTGGACTGCGACGCCGTGATCACCGCCGCCGCGCGCCGGATCCCGGCGTAGTCGAGGCGGAGCAGCAGCCGGTCGCGGCGGTTCGGCGGGTGGATGAGCGGCTCCGCGGCGCGGGCGAGGTCGAAGTAGCGGATGAGGTCGTGGACGGTGATCGCGTACGGCCGCGACAGGAACCGCCCGTACCGGCCGAGGTGGTGGTTCGGGAGGTGGACGACGCCGTCGACCGCACGCAGCTCGCGGACGAAGCGCACGTCGGCGCGCGCGAGGCGCAGCGATGCGCGGCTCAGCAGCGGGAGGCTCCAGACGTCCGCGCTCTCCTCGTAGACGTCGGTGACGAGCCGCGGCACCGGGAGGCGCCGGCCGAGCTCCATCGCGTACTTGTCCATCGACCCGTGACCGATGGTGGTCACGAAGGTGACCTGGTCGCGCACGGTCAGGCGCTACCCACCATAGGGTCGCGGGTATCCCGAGGGCATGGCCAAGGATCACGGGTCGTCGGTGAAGGACGACAAGCAGTACGAGGGGCTGCGCAAGAAGGGCATGAGCAAGGAGCGCGCGGCCAAGATCGCCAACACGCCCAACGCGTCGAAGAAGGGCGGGAAGAACAGCGGCGGCGGCGGGAGCAGCGGCGGCGGCGGAGGCGGGACGAAGAATCAGAAGGCCGAGGCCGGCCGGAAGGGCGGCAAGAAGAGCTCGTAAGAACCGGGCGTGCGTCGTCGCGAACCCGGGACGATGCAGGTCGCGGTCGCACACGAAGGCGCGCCGGCGCTCACGCTCTATCCTCGCCGTCTCGTGACGCGTGCGCTTGGGCAGGTCGAGAGTGTCCGCCAGGACGACTCCGAGGCCTGGCTCGCCGCCCTGCGCGGATCCACCGCCGAGCGCGAGGAGGCGATCGCCGCCCTGCACGCGCTCCTGCTGCGCGGCGCGCACTTCGAGCTCAACCGGCGCAGCCAGCAGCTGGCCGGCGTCTCCCACGGAGAGCGCGAGGACCTCGCGACACAGGCCGCCGACGACGCGCTGGTCGCGATCCTCGCCAAGCTGGACACCTTCCGCGGCGCCAGCCGCTTCACCACGTGGGCGTACAAGTTCGTGCTGTTGGAGGCCGGCGTGAAGGCGCGCCGGCGGGCCTGGCAGGGGCGGGAGGTGCCGCTCTCCGACGACGAGTGGCTCGTGCCGCGCGACCTCGGGCCGTCGGCGCAGGAGCGCGTCGAGAGCACCGAGCTGATGGCGACGCTCACGCGGGCGATCCGCACGCGGCTGACGCCGCACCAGCGGCAGGTCTTCGGGGCGCTGGCCCTGAACGCCGTGCCCATCGACGTCCTCGCCGAGCGCCTCGACACGACGCGGGGCGCGCTGTACAAGACGCTGCACGACGCGCGCAAGAAGCTGCGGGTCGCGCTGGAGGAGGCCGGCCATGGCCATTGACCGCCTGCTCGGGCCGGAAGAGCCCGAGGTCACCTGCGAGGAGTGCTTCGAGCTGCTCGACGAGTACGTCGAGCTGGAGCTGGCCGGCCAGGACGCCGACCGCAGGCTCCCCGGCATGCGTCCGCACCTCGAGGGCTGCCCGGCCTGCCGCGAGGACCACGAGAGCCTGCGCGACTTCGTCCGCTCCGCCGGCGACTGACGCGGCGCGCGGATGGACGGCTGGGTCGCGGTCCGCTTCCTGCACCTGCTCGCGCTCGCGTTCTTCGTGGGCGGCCAGCTCGTGCTCGCCGCGGCGATCGTGCCGGTCACGCGCGACGATCGCCGCGACGTCCTGCGCGCGATCGCCCGCCGGTTCGCCGCGGGCAGCCTCGTCGCGATCGGCGTGCTCGCCGTCACCGGCGCGGCGCTCGCCTCGCACTTCGACCGCTGGGGCGACACGACGCTGCACGTCAAGCTCGGGCTGGTGGCGCTCGTGGGGGCGCTGATCGTCTGGCACATGCGCGCGCCCGAGCGGCGCGTGCTCGACGCCGCGCTCTTCGTGGTCTCGCTCGCGGTCGTCTGGCTCGGCGCGGCGCTCGCGCACTGAGCGCGTCAACGCCAAGGACTCGCCAAGGTCGGCCGCGTACGGTCGCCGCCGATGACGCTCACGAAGAAGACACTGATCGCGGCGCTCGCCGGCCTCGCCGCCGGCGCGGCCGCCGCCGGCGGAGTACCAGTTCTCCTCGTGGCTGCACGTCGTCGCGATCCCGCGCAGCACGATCGCGTCGTGCCCCGAGGGCCACATGGACGCCGCGCAGGTGGCGATCGGCGGCGGCGGGACGATCTTCGTCCTGACCGCGCGCGAGCTCGTCGACGAGCAGGGCCGCTTCTCGAACCCGGTGGCGCTGACGCCCGCGGGCGGCTGTGCCGCCGCCGCTGACTTAGCGCCTGTCGAGGCTCTTGAGCAGCGGCAGCGGGTCGATCGCCTCGCCGCCCTCGTACCAGCCCGGCGCCGTCCACTGCTCGAAGTGCAGGTGGCACCCGGTCGCGTGGCCGGTGTCGCCGACCTTGCCGACCGGGTCGCCGGCGGCGACGACGTCGCCGCGCCGGAGCGTCGTCGGGGACTGCATGTGCATGTAGGCGAAGCTCGCGCCGTCGGCGGTCTGGAGGACGACGTAGTTGCCGGCGCGGTCGTGGAACGCCCTGTGCTGGACGGTGGCGTCGAACACGGCGACGAGCGGCGTGCCGCACTTGGCGAAGACGTCCTCGCCCTGGTGGCCGCGGCCGCCGCCGAAGTGGTTCGTCTGAGTGCCGTACTTGTGCGGGCCGGCGATCGGGAAGACGCCGTCGCCGGGGGCGGGCGCCGCGGAACGGGGCGCCGCGCCGGGGGTCACGCGCAGCCGCTGCGACGTGCGGCTCCCGCCGACGCCGTTGACGACCTCGATCCGCCCGCTGCGCGCGCCGGCGGGGACGACGACCTCGAGCGTGGTGTCGGTCGCCTCGCGCGGAGGCGCCACGCGGTCGTCGCGGCTGCCGCGCCGGCCGAGGAAGCGGACGCTCTCGACCTCGGCGAGCGAGGCGCCGGAGAGGATGAGCTTCGTGCCGCGCGCGCACTCCCACGGCGTGCCGTCCTCACACACCGCGTCCACCACCGAGGGCTCGTCCGGGACGGAGGCGCCGCCCGTCGCGCCGTCGCTCGCCGGGGCGGAGGCGGGCACGGCCAGCGCCGTCGACACGACGGCGAACGAGATCCAGCGGGCGATGGACGGCGACAAACGCAACACCTCGGTTTTCCGCAGCGCCTACGAGGTGAGCTGACGGGCTCGCGCCGCCTCCGCAGCGCTAGGACGCGATCACGCGTCCACTCGCCCCAACGATCCTGGGTCCCCCGTCCGCGGCCCGAAGGCCGCGGTTCGGCGCTGTCACTCGACAGCGCGGGGGACTGTAGCGAAGGTTTATGACGACCGCGCCGCCCGCCGCCGGACGCGCTCGCAGGAGCCCTTCGGGTTCTCGGCGCTCGCGTCGAGGATCACGTCGATGCCGTCGAGGATCGCCCGGTCGGAGCCGGGCCCGCAGACGATGCGGTCGACCTCGCCGTCGCGGGTGCGGAAGCGATCGTCGCCGGGGCCGCCGTCGAGCGTGTCGCCGATCTGGTCGCCGGGATGGCTCACGTCACCGGGGGCGCCGGCGCGCAGGACGTCGTTGCCCTCGCCGCCGTAGGACGTGTCGACGCCGAGCCCGTTGCGCAGCACGTCGTCGCCGCCATTGCCGTGGAGGGTGTCGTCGCCGTTGTGGCCGAAGATCAGGTCGCGGCCGTGCTCGCCGAACGCGGTGTCGTTCCCGTCGCCCCCGTGCATGCGGTCCTGGGAGTCGCCGCCGCGCAGCACGTCGTTGCCCGGCCCGCCGAAGAGGCGGTCGAACGAGGTGCGGTCGCCCACGAGGTTCGCGTCGCCACGGACCTCGTCGTCGCCCGGCCCGCCGCGCACGACGTCGTCGCCCGCGCCGCCGATGAGCGTGTCGTTCGCGCCGCGGCCCCAGATGCGGTCGTCGCCCTGGTTGCCGTCGATGTGGTCCGGGCCGTTGGTGCCGCGCAGGCGCTCGTTGCCGGGGCCGCCGATGACGGTCGCGGCGAACGCCGCGGCCGGGACCAGCGCGAGTGCGGCGACGCCGGCGGCGGCCGCGGATCGGATCGGGTGCATGTGCTCCTCCTGGATCGGGTGTCCGCTGGATGGGATCCCTCGCGGCGGCCGCTTCGAGCGCGCGTCTCATCCACTTCTCACGGTTCGTGAGAAAACGATGAGAAGGCGGAGGGGGCGGCGGTCGAGACGCGCGGGCGGCGCGTCATCATGCTGTGCATGCCGCACCGCCTCGCCTCCCTCGCGCTCGCCCTCGCGCTCGCCGCGCCCGTCGCGGTCGCGTTCGCCGAGGACCGCACCGGCACCGACGGGCCCGACCGCCTCGAGGGGACGCCCGGCCCCGACCGGCTGAGCGGCCGCGGCGGCGCCGACGTGCTGATCGGTCGCGGCGGGCGGGACCTGCTCGCGGGCGACAACGGGCGCGACCGGCTGAAGGGCGGTCCGGGGGCGGACACGCTGGTGGGCGGCGGCGGAGCCGACCGGATCGCGGCGGGCGGCGGGCCCGACGTCGTGGCGGCGGGCGCCGGCGACGACCGCGTCGGCGTGCGCGGCGGCGGCGCGGATCGCGTCTCGTGCGGTCCCGGGAGGGACGTCGTGCGCGCGGACGCGAGCGACGCGATCGAGGGCGACTGCGAGCGGGTCGAGCGGTGAGGTGAGCGGCGGCGGCCGCCCCACCGTCCTCCTCGTCGACGACGACGCGTCGATCCGCCGCAGCGTGGCGGAGGGGCTGGAGCTGGAGGGGTTCGAGGTCGTGCCCGCGTCCGGCGGGCGCGCGGCGCTCGCGGCAGTCGAGTCGGTCAGGCCCGCGGTGATCGTGCTGGACCTCGCGATGCCGGACATGGACGGGCTCGAGGTGCTCGAGCGGCTGCGGGCCGAAGGCGACGACGTGCCGGTCTGCATCCTCTCGGCGCGCGACGAGGTCGACGACCGCGTCCGCGGGCTCGAGGCGGGCGCCGACGACTACGTCGTCAAGCCGTTCGCGCTGCCGGAGGTCACCGCGCGGCTGCACGCGCTGCTGCGCCGCCGTCCCGCTCCCGCGGACGGGCGCCTCGAGGTCGGCGACCTCGTCCTCGACCCCGCGACCGCGACCGCGCGCCGGGGCGACCGCGACCTCGGCCTCACGCGGCGCGAGATGGAGCTGCTCGCGCTGTTCATGCGGCGTCCCGGCGAGATCCTCAGCCGCCGCGAGATGCACGAGGAGGTGTGGGGCTACACCTTCGACCCCGGGACGAACGTCGCGGACGTCTTCGTGGGCTATTTGCGGCGCAAGCTCGAGGCCGGCGGCGAGCCGCGCTGCCTGCACACCGTGCGCGGCGTCGGGTTCGTCCTGCAAGTCTGACCGGCGATGCGCAGCCTGCGCGCCCGCCTGACGCTCGGGGTCACCGCCGTGCTCGCCCTCGTCCTGGCGCTGGCCGGGACGCTCGCCGCGCGCGACGTCGACCGCTCCGAGCGCGAGGCGCTCGACGACCGCCTTATCCGGACCGCGGAGCTGTCAGGCGCGACCGCGCTGCGAGCCGTGCAGGAGGAGCTGCCGTCCGCCGACGAGCGGCTCGACGCGGTGCTGTCGGCGACGCGGACGTCGCTGCAGCTGCTGCTCGGCGACACGCCGCTGGTCGAGACCGGCGACCCGGCGCCCAGGCACGGACGGCTGCCGAAGGGGCTGTCCACGTTCGAGTCGGGCGGCGTGCGGTACCGCGCGTACGTCAGCGACCTGCGCGACCCGAGCCTCGGCGGGCTCGCCCGGCTGGAGCTGACCACGCGCCTGACCGCGCTGGAGGACCGGCAGGACCGCCTGCGCAACCGGCTGCTGCTGATCGGCCTGCTCGCGCTGGCCGTCGCCGCCGCGGGCGTCTTCGCCGCGGGCGGGCTCGTGCTGCGGCCGCTGCGCCGGCTGCGCGCGGCGACCGCGCAGATCGCGTCGGAGGAGGACCTCGGGCGGCGCGTCGACGAGGACCGCGGCCCGACCGAGACGCGCGCGCTCGCCGCCGCGTTCAACGCGATGCTCGCGCGCCTGTCGCGCTCGGCCGCCGACCGCGAGCGCGCGGTGGAGGCGACGCGCCGCTTCGCGGCCGATGCCGGGCACGAGCTGCGCACGCCGCTGACGAGCATCCAGGCGCGGCTCGACGCGCTCGCCCGGCACCCCGACGAGCCGCCGGAGCGCCGCGCGCGGATGGCCGCCGAGGCGCTCGAGCAGCAGCGCCGGCTCGTCGCGCTCCTCGACGGCCTGCAGGCGCTCGCGCGCGGCGACGCGGCGCCCGAGCTGGGGCCGCTCGACCTGGCCGACCTCGCCGACGCCGCGCTCGCCGCCGCCCGCGACCGTCACCCCGAGGTGGAGTGGCGCGCGGACATCCCGGACGGCCGCGTCGAGGTGGCCGGCTGGGAGCCCGGCCTGCGGTCGATGATCGACAACCTGCTCGAGAACGCCGCGCGGCACGGAGCGGCCCCGCCGGAGGGAGACGCCGCCGGGCGCGGGCGCGGCCTCGTCAAGGTGAGCCTTCGCGGCGGGCGGCTCGCGGTCGAGGACTCCGGGCGGGGCGTGCCCGAGGAGGATCGCGCGCGGATCTTCGAGCCGTTCGTGAGCGGCGCCGACGGGTCGGGCCTCGGCCTCGCGCTGGTCGCGCAGCAGGCGCGGCATCACGGCGCGACGGTCGAGGTGACCGAGTCGGAGGAGCTGGGCGGCGCCCGGTTCGAGGTCAGGTTCCCTTGACCTCGCGTGCGAGCATGAGGCATGGACGTCGTGCGGTGCGCGAGCTGCGGCGAGGAGAACCCGGGACGGGCGCGGTTCTGCCTGAGCTGCGGGACGCCGATCGCGACCTCCGGCGCGCCGCCGGCCCGCGAGGTGCGCAAGACGCTGACCGTCCTGTTCGCGGACATGGTCGGGTTCACCGCGCTCGGCGAGCGGCTCGACCAGGAGTCGCTGCGCCGCGTCATGGACCGCTTCTACGCCGAGATGCGCGGCGCGATCGAGGGCGAGGGCGGGACCGTCGCGAAGTTCATCGGCGACGCGGTCATGGCGGTGTGGGGGACGCCGACCGTCAACGAGGACGACGCCGTGCGCGGCGTCCGCGCCGCCGAGGCGATGCGCGGCGCGCTGACGCAGCTCAACGAGGACCTCGAGCGGCGCTGGGGTGTCAACATCGCGCTGCGCACCGGCGTCAACACCGGCGAGGTCGTCGTCGATCCGGCGAAGTCGGCCGACCTGCTCGTCGGCGACACGCTGAACGTGGCGGCGCGGCTGGAGCAGGCCGCCGCGCCCGGCGAGGTGCTCGTCGGCAGCGAGACCTACCGCCTCGTGCGCGACGACGCGCGGCTGGAGCCCGTCGAGCCGCTCGAGCTGAAGGGCAAGGTCCGGCCGGTCGCCGCGTTCCGCCTCGTCGACGGCACGCGGCGCGAGCGCCGCCGCGACCAGCGGCTGCACGCGCCGCTCGTCGGCCGCGAGCGCGAGCTGGCGCGGCTGCGCGCCGCGCTCGACGCCGCGACCGCCGCCTCCGAGACCCGCGTCGTCACGCTCATCGGCTCGCCCGGCGTCGGCAAGACCCGGCTCGTCCGCGAGTTCACCGCCTCGCTGAAGGACTCGGCGACGGTCGTCGGCGGCCACTGCGAGGCGACGGGCGAGGGCCTGACGTTCCTCCCGGTCGCGGAGGTCGTCCGCAGCGGCGCGGGGATCCACGAGGGCGACTCCGCCGAGTCGGCGGCGCACAAGCTCGCCGCGGTCCTCCCCGAGGACGATCCCGCGCGCGACCGCGTGCTCGAGAGCGCGCTCGGCCTCGTCGGGCTCGGCCCGCCGGTCTCCGTCGAGGAGTCCTTCTGGGCGGTGCGCCGCTTCCTCGAGGGCCTGGCGCGGCTGCGCCGGCTCGTGGTGCTCCTCGACGACGTGCACTGGGGCCAGCCGACCTTCCTCGACCTCATCGAGCATCTCGCGGCGTGGGGCCGCGGCGCCCCGGTGCTCGTGGTCGTCATGGCCAGGCCGGAGCTGCGCGAGATCCGCCCCTCGCTCACCGAGCGCAACGAGGCGGTCACCGAGGTCATCGGGCTCGGCCCGCTGGCGCCGGGCGACAGCCGCGCGCTGGTGGACCGGCTCCTCGGCGAGGCCGACCTGCCGCCGAGCCTCGCCGAGCGCGTGCTGGAGACGACCGAGGGCAACCCGCTCTTCCTCGGCGAGATGCTGCGGATGCTCGTCGACGACGGCGTCCTGCGGCGCAGCGGCGACCAGTGGGTGACCGAGCAGAGCGGAGGCGTCGCCGTGCCGCCCACGATCCACGCGCTGCTCGCGGCCCGGATCGAGCGGCTGAGCGACGCCGAGCGATCGGTGGTCGAGCGCGCGGCGGTGATCGGGCAGCAGTTCTACGTCGGCGCCGTGGCCGCGCTCGGGGAGGACGGCGG
The DNA here is from genome assembly GCA_036389485.1 of Solirubrobacteraceae bacterium. Taxonomy (GTDB): domain Bacteria; phylum Actinomycetota; class Thermoleophilia; order Solirubrobacterales; family Solirubrobacteraceae; genus CADCVT01. Next base: position 44,184 of record DASVPR010000005.1, on the reverse strand, counting down.
CGCGACGAGCGTCGCCGAGCACCTCGACCGGCTGCGCCGCAAGGAGCTGGTCGCGCCGGAGGGGACGCTGTGGGAGGGCGAGGAGGTCTTCCGCTTCCACCACGTCCTCGTCCGTGACGCCGCGTACCGCTCCCTGCTCAAGGAGGCGCGCGCCGACCTGCACGAGCGCTTCGCCGCCTGGCTGGCCGAGCGCGCGGGCGAGCACGAGGAGCTGATCGCGCTGCACCTCGAGCGCGCGCACGCCTACCGCGAGCAGCTGGGCCCGCTCGACGAGCACGGCCGCGCGATCGCGGCGCGCGCCGCGGACTGCCTGCACTGCGCCGGGCGCCGCGCGCTCGAGCGCGAGGACCTCCCGGCCGCGGCCAACCTGCTGCTGCGCGCGCTGTACCCGCTCGACGCCGGCGACCGCGCGCGCCTCGGCGTCCTCGCCGACCTCGCGGAGGCGCAGCTGTCCGCCGGCGACACGGGCGCGGCGGAGGAGACGGTCGAGGAGCTTGCGCTGCGCGCCGAGTCGGCGGGGGACGCCGCGGTGCGTGCGCTGGCGACCGCGTACGCGTGCCAGCTCGCGATCCTCACCGGCGCCGGGCACCTGCGCGAGACGATCGCCCTCGCGACGGAGGCGGCCGACGAGCTCGAGCGGGCGGGCGACCGCGCCGCCGCGGCCAAGGCGCACCACGTCACCGCGCAGGCGCACTCGCTGCTCGGCGAGATCGCGGCCGCCGAGCACGCGCTCGACCGCGCGCTCGTCGCCGCCCGCGCGGCGAAGGACCGCCGGCGCGTGACGAGCGTGCTCAGCGGCGCGCCGCGCGCGGCGCTGTGGGGCCCGTCGCCGATCGTGCGCGCGTCGGGCCGCTGCCTCGACGTCGTGCGGATCCTGCGGATGACGCCGGGCAACCGCCACGTCGAGGCCGCGGCGCTGCGCTGCCAGGCGGTGCTCGAGGCGATGCGCGGGCGCCCGGACGCCGCGCGCGACATCGTGGCCACCTGCCGCGCGACGCTCGAGGAGCTCGGCCTGGCGCTGGAGCTGCACGAGCTGGCGACCTACGCGGGGATCGTCGAGCTGCTCGCCGGCGAGCCCGCCGCCGCCGAGGCCCATCTGCATCGCGCGCGCGAGGGGTTCGCGGCGCTCGGCGTCGAGTCCGGCGCCGCGCAGGCGTCGGCCCTGCTCGCCCGCGCGCTCGTCGAGCAGGGGCGCTTCCACGAGGCCGAGGAGCAGACGCGCCTCGCCGAGCGCCACGGCGGCGACGACCTGAAGACCGGGCTCGTGTGGCGCGGCGTGCGAGCGGAGGCCCTCGCGCGCCGCGGCGAGCACGCGGAGGCCGAGCGGCTCGCGCGCGAGGCGGTCGCGCTGGCCGAGCCGACCGACGCCCTCGCCGACAAGGCCGACTCGTTCATGGCGCTCGCCACCGTCCTGCGCGCGTGCGGCCGCGACGAGGAGGGGCGCGACGCCGCGACCCGCGCCCACGCCCTCTACGCCGCCAAGGAGCACACGGCCGGCGCGATGCGCGCCCGCGCCGCGCTGGGCGCCCGGCGGCGTCCCGCGGCGCCCGGCGACGGGACGGCCGCAGCACTCGGCGACCGCCCGAGCGAACGCACGCCCGCGGCGACCCTCGGCGACCGCCCCGTCGAGCGGCTGTGGGACGCCTACTGCCGGACGTTCAACGCAGCGGACTGGGACGGGCTGCGCGCGCTCGTCGCCGACGACGTCGAGCTCGTCGACCACCGCATGCTGTGGCCGCCGGTGCGCGGCGCCGGCGCCTTCCTCGACGCCCAGCGCTCGGGCGCCGCGGTCTCGCCGGACATGGCGCTGCGCGTCGAGCGCGTCGTCGCGGCCGACGACGAGCACGCGGCGGTCGTCCTGCGGTTCCACGCGCGCACGCACGACGGCGGCGGCCCGCTGGAGGGCGGCTTCGGCGTGGTCACGCGCGTGCGCGACGGCCGCGTCGACCGCGTCGAGCTGTTCGCGCCCGACGACGAGGAGCGGCTGCTCGCGTGCTACGAGGCGCTGCGCGGCGGGCGCCCTCGTTCGCCCGTCCCGCCGTCCGTGCACGCGCGCGCCCAGCAGTGGGCGGCGGCGGTGAGCGCGCGGCGGTACGAGGACGTGCCGGACGCGCCCGACTGCGTCGTCGTCGACCACCGCCGCCACGGCGCCGGCGAGGCGGCGGGGCCGAGCGTCGCGCGCGACGCGATCGAGAGCGTGCACGCGGGCGCGGAGAACGTGCTCTTCGAGGTGGACGTGCTCGCCGGGCAGGACGACGGCACGACGATCGTCGACGTCAGCCGCACGCTCGTGACCGGCACCGGCCGGCACGGCGGCGGCCGGTTCGAGGTCTCGTTCCTGGCCGTCAACGTCGTCGCGCGGGGCTTGATCCGCCGCTCGGAGCTGTACGACCCCGAGGACGAGGAGGAGGCGCTGCGGCGCTTCGACGAGCTGTGCGCCGAGGTCCACGGCGACCACCGGCGGCCGGTCGCGCCCCGCGCGCGGGAGCGCACCGAGCGGTGGGCGCGCGCGGCCTCGCAGGAGCGCTACGACGACATCGCGCAGACCGCCGACTACGCGTTCGTCGACCACCGGCACGGCGGCGCCGGGGCGCCGCCGCCGGACGGCGACGACCTCGACGGGCTGCGCAGCCTGCACCGCGCGGCGCGCGACGTGCGCATCGCGACCGAGCCGCTCGCGGGCCTCGACGACGGCCACGTGGACGTCTGCGCGACGCTCACGACCGTCACCGGGGAGAGCGTCGACGGCGGCGGGCGGTTCGAGGTCACGTTCGGGAGCGTCAGCGCCGCGCGCGACGGCGCGACGTATCGCGTCGAGATGGTCGAGGCCGGCGACCCGCTGCTCATGGACCGCTTCGACGCGGCCTGCCTCGACGCGTTCGGCGCGACGCTGTCGCCGCACGCGACCGCGCCGATCCCGCCGGCGGTCGTCGCGCTCGACCTGCCGGCGGTGCTCGACGCGCCGCCCGGCGCGCGCATCGAGCTCGTCGCCGGCGCGGCGTCCCGCGACCGGCTGCTCGTCGCCGCGCACGTCGAGGGCGCGGGCTGGCGGCTCGCCGCCCGCTCGCAGGTCGAGACGCTGCCCGGCCTCGCCGCGCTGGTCGAGCGCTATCACGAGGTCTGGGGCGAGCTCGGCTCCGCCGGCTGGATGGACGCGGTCGACCAGCGCGACTGGGCGGCGGCGCGCGCGCTGCTGGCCGACGACATCGAGGTCGTCGACCACCGCGCGCTCGGCTGGGCGCCCACGCACGACGCCGACCGGATGCTCGAGGCGACGCGCAGCCTCGCCCAGACCTCGCCCGACACGCGGTGGCGGGCGCGCGTCCTGGAGATCGCCGAGCGGGACGGGCGCAGCGTCGAGCGCGTGATCGTCACGCTGAACGGCACGCTCGACGGCGCGCCGTGGGAGGTCTCGTTCGGCTCGGTTGGCGTGATCGAGGGCGGGCTGCGGACGCGGTTCGAGTTCTTCGAGCCGGAGGACGAGGAGGGCATGGCCGCGGCGTTCGCGGCGCTGGCGGGCGCGGCCCGTGAATACCCTGCCGCGTCATGAACGTGCGCCTGCTGCTCCTCTTGGCCCTCACCAGCCTCGCCCTCGGCCTCGCCGCGTGCGGCGACGACGACGACGAGAGCGGCGGCGCGACGACGCCCACCGTCGCCGAGACCACCGACACGACCGCGGCGGACGAGCCCGAGGAGATCTCGACGAACCTCGAGGCCAAGCCGGAGATCGGCAAGCCGTCCGGCGACCCGCCGACGAAGCTCGTCAAGGAGGACATCGTCGTCGGCAAGGGCCGCAAGGCCAAGGAGGGCGACCAGGTCACCGTGCACTACGTCGGCGTGAACTTCTCGACCGGCGACCAGTTCGACGCGTCGTGGGACCGCGGCGAGCCCACCTCGTTCACCCTCGCCAAGGGCCGGCTCATCGACGGCTGGGTCCAGGGGATGAAGGGCATGCGGGTCGGCGGGCGCCGCAAGCTCGTCATCCCGCCGGAGCTCGGCTACGGCGAGGCGGGCTCCCCGCCGGCGATCCCGCCGAACGAGACGCTCGTCTTCGTCATCGACCTCAAGAAGATCGGGTAGGGGAAGCCGCCCGGGCCGGAGCGGCGTCGGGCGGTCGGCTGAGGACGGCGACGACGCCGCCGGCCGCGGCGCACACCGCGCCGACCGCGAACGCGGCCGGATAGCCGCCGAGTGAGCTGACGACGCCGGCGAGCGGCCCGCCGATCCCGACGCCGACGTCGAAGAACGCCGTGAACGCGCCCATGGCCGCGCCGCGCGTGCGCTCGTCGACCTCCTCGACCACGAGCAGGGCGAGCGACGGGAAGCTCAGCGAGAAGCCCGTCCCCATCACGAGCGCGCCGGCGACGGCGACGGCGAGGGACCCCGCCACCGCGATGAGCGCGAGGCCGGTCGCCTGCGCGGCGGCGGCGAGCGCCACGCTCGCTCGCGGGCCGGCGCGGTCGGGCACCCACGAGAGCAGCAGCCGCGCGCCGACGACGGTGATCGCGAACGCGGTGAACACCGCGGCCCCGTGCCCGACGCCGATGTCGTCGAGGTGCAGGACGATGAAGCCCGCGAGCGCCGCGTAGCCGATCTGCGCGAGCAGGAGCGCGATCCCGGGACGGATCGCCGGCAGCGGCACGAGCGGCTGGCGCTCGTCGGGCGTGAACGGCGCGCGGCGGTCGGGCACGAGCCGCGCGATGAGCGCGCCCACCAGCGGCGACGCGGCCGCGAACGCCCACACGAGGTCGTACCGGCCGAGGTGGAACAGCCCTTCGCCGATCAGCGGCCCGAACGAGAGCCCGCCCCAGACGCCGAGCCCGTACAGCGCGATGAACTGGCCGCGGCGCGCGGGGGGCGTGACGTCCACCGCCCAGGCGAGCCCCGCGGTGAACACCCAGCCGTCGCCGACGCCGAGGACGAGCCGCGCGAGCACCAGGCCGGGCACGCCGAGGGGCAGGAAGTACAGAAGGCCGGCGAGCCCCGTGAGCAGCAGGCCGGCGAGCACGATCAGCCGGCGGCCGCGGCGGTCCGCGATCCTCCCGCCGATCGGCCGGCCGACCACGGCGGTGAAGGCGAAGGCGCCCGTGACGATGCCCACGGCGACGTCCCCGGCGCCGAGCGGGCCGGTCACGTAGCGGGGCAGCACCGGGAGGACGGCGCCGACCGCGAGGAAGCACATGAGCGTCGCCGCGAAGACGCCCGCGAAGGCGCTGCGGTTGGGGTACCGCCGGGCGAGGGATCGTGCGGCCAAGGCCGCTACACTTACCCGTCCGACTCGCCCTTCGGCGGGTCGTTCGTCTGACTGGCCCCTGAAGGAGCTGGCCCATGGCCCGCGGAGACGTGCGCATCGGAGTCACCCTCGCGTGCGAGGAGTGCAAGCGGCGCAACTACCAGACCAACAAGTCCAAGCGCAACAACCCGGACCGCATCAGCATGCGCAAGTACTGCAAGTGGTGCCGGACGCACACGAGCCACCGGGAGACCCGGTAGGGCTCGCGACCAGTGGCGCGCGACCGACAGCGAGCCAAGCGGCGCAAGGAGAAGCGACAGCCGTCGCCTCCTTCGCGTCAGCACGACGGCGACGGCGACGTCGTTCCTGAGCCGCGCGCCATCCACCGGGAGAACGTCCCCGGGCCGGTCGAGCACACCGGCGACGTCGACGAGTTCGAGGCGGCGCTCGTCGCGGGCGCCGACGGCGAGCCCGCGGAGGAGCCGGCCGACGAGGAGCTCGAGCGCGAGGCGCTGCAGTCCGACGCCGCCGAGGCGCTCGGCCGTCCCGACGAGCCGGCCTCAGCCGCGCCGGCTCCCACCACCCGCGGCGAGCACGCTCCGGCCCACGGCCGCGGCGGCCGGCGCTTCGCGAACTTCCTCCGCGCCTCGTGGGCGGAGCTGCAGCGGGTCCAGTGGCCGGACCGCCGACAGGTCGGTCAGGCGACCGCGGTCGTCCTGGGCTTCGTCGTGGTCGCCGGCGCGTTCCTCGGTGTCGCCGACTGGGTCGCGACCAAGATCGTCGATCTCATCATCTAGTCCCCACCGTTCGAAGGCACTTCATGTTCCGCTGGTACGTCGTCAACACCTATTCAGGGCACGAGAACAAGGTCAAGCAGAACCTCGAGCACCGCGTGACCTCGATGGGCCAGAAGCGTTCCGTGCGCCAGGTCGTCGTCCCGACCGAGACGACCACGGAGATGAAGGACGGGCAGAAGGTCCAGACCGAGAAGCGCACGATGCCCGGCTACGTGCTCGTGCAGATGGACCTCAACGAGGACTCCTGGCAGGTCGTCAAGAACACGCCCGGGGTCACCGGCTTCGTCGGCGCCTCCAACGAGCCCGTCCCGCTGACGCAGGGCGAGGTCAACCGGATCCTCCACAAGGAGGTCGCGGTCAAGGAGCGCAAGAAGACGACGTTCAACATCGGCGAGTCGGTCAAGGTCATCGCCGGTCCGCTGTCGGACTTCACGGGCGAGATCGCGGAGATCAACGAGGACGCCAGCCGGCTGAAGGTGCTTGTGTCTATCTTTGGTCGCGAGACGCCGGTCGAGGTCGGCTTCGACCAGGTCAAGAAGGTCTAGGAACGCATGGCTAAGAAGGTCCTCACCACCATCAAGCTGCAGGCCCCTGGCGGCCAGGCCTCCCCGGCGCCGCCGGTCGGCCCGGCGCTGGGCCAGCACGGGATCAACATCATGGAGTTCGTCAAGGCGTTCAACGCCCAGACGGCGGGCGACATGGGCGTGACGATCCCGGTCGAGATCACGGTCTTCGAGGACCGCTCCTTCACGTTCGTCACCAAGACGCCGCCGGCCGCCGTGTTGATCCGGCAGGCGATCAACATCGAGAAGGGCTCGTCGGAGCCGCATCGCGAGAAGGTCGGGAAGATCACCCAGGCCCAGCTGCGCGAGATCGCCGAGAAGAAGCTGCAGGACCTCAACGCACACGACGTCGACCAGGCGGCGAAGATCATCGCCGGGACCGCGCGCTCGATGGGCGTGGAGGTGGTGGCCTGATGGCGAAGCACGGCAAGAAGTACCTCGAGGCCCGCGCGCGCGTGGACCGTGAGCACGAGTACTCGCCCGCCGAGGCCGTCAAGCTCGTCAAGGAGCTGAAGTCGTCGAAGTTCGACGAGTCGGTCGAGGTCCACATCCGGACCGGGCTGAACGTGCGCCACGCCGACGAGCAGCTGCGCGGCACCGTCGCGCTGCCGCACGGCCTGGGCCGCGACGTGACGATCGCCGTCTTCGCGAAGGGCGACAAGGCGCGCGAGGCCGAGGAGGCCGGGGCGGACGTCGTCGGCGCCGAGGACCTCGCCGAGCGCGTGCAGGGCGGCTACACCGACTTCGACGTCGCGATCGCGACGCCGGACATGATGCCGGTCGTCGGCCGTCTCGGCCGCATCCTCGGCCCGCAGGGGAAGATGCCGAACCCGCGCGTCGGCACGGTGACGATGGACGTCGCCAAGGCAGTCTCCGAGTCCAAGGCCGGCAAGGTCGAGTACCGGACCGACCGCACCGCCAACGTCCACCTCACGATCGGCAAGACCTCGTTCGACGAGAGCGCGCTCGTCGCGAACTACACGACCCTGCTCGAGGAGATCATCCGCGCGAAGCCCTCGGGCGCGAAGGGCCGCTACATCAAGTCGATCACGCTGGCGTCCACGATGGGCCCGGGCGTGAAGGTCGACCCGTCCCGCATCAAGCCGGAGCAGGAGGCGACCGCGGCGGCATAGCCCCTCGCGCGACATCTCCCCTCCCGAGACCGCCGGCAGCCCGTAAGCCCGGCGCAGGAGTCTTATGAATCGAGAGCAGAAGGCTGCGGCGGTCGCTGAGATCGCCGAGAACATCAAGGAGTCGGAGGCGGTCTTCGCGGTGGACTACCGCGGGCTCAGCGTGCCGCAGGCCAACGAGCTGCGGTCGCGGCTCCGCGGCGCGGACGCCCGCTTCACGATCGTCAAGAACACGCTGACCGAGCGGGCGGCGGACGCGGCCGGGGCGGAGTCGCTGAAGGAGCTGCTCGAAGGCCCGACGGCGCTGACCTTCGTCCGCGGCGACGCCGCCGCGGCGGCCAAGGCGCTGCGCGACTACGCGCGGGAAACCGACCTGCTGCCGTTCAAGGGCGGCTTCATGGACGGCAACGCGCTGACCGCCGAGGACATCGGCGCGATCGCCCGCCTGCCCTCGCGCGAGATGCTGTACGCGCAGCTTGTCGGCATCGTCGCGCACCCGATCTCCGGCCTCGCCCGGACCCTGAACCAGCTCATCGGCGGCCTCGCGATCGCCCTCGGGCAGATCCAGGAGCAGGGCCTCGTGGGCAAGGACGCTCCGGCCGCGGAGGCCGCTCCGGCGGAACCCGCGGCGGAGGCGCCCCCGGAGGAGACCGCTCCGGAGGCCACGAGCGACGCCGCTCCGGAGGCCGACGCCGCCGAGACGCCGACCGAGTCCGCCGAGGAGACCCCGCCGGCCGAGGAGGACCCCGACGCCGGCCCCGCATCCGACCCGGAGCCCGCACAGCCCGACCAGGCCGAGGGCGAGGACACGCCCGAAGAGACTTCGTAACCGCTTAGGAACCAGGAGGAAAGAAAGACATGGCCACCAGCACCCAGGAGTGGATCGACGAGCTCAAGTCGATCACCGTCCTCGAGCTCGCCGAGCGCATCAAGGCGCTCGAGGAGGAGTTCGGCGTCTCCGCGCAGGCGGCGGTCGCGGCCGCCCCGGCGGCGGGCGGCGGCGACGGAGGCGGCGGCGAGGCCGCCGAGGAGCAGACCGCGTTCGACGTCGTCCTCACCGGCGCCGGCGACAAGAAGATCCAGGTCATCAAGGTCGTCCGCGCCGCGACCGGCCTCGGCCTCAAGGAGGCGAAGGCCCTCGTCGACGAGGCGCCAAAGGCCGTCAAGGAGGGCGTCGAGCGCGAGGAGGCCGACAAGCTCAAGGCCGAGCTCGAGGAGGCCGGCGCCTCCGTCGAGGTCAAGTAGGGGCCGCTCGACTCACCGCTTCACGCGAAGGGCCGCCTCCGGGCGGCCCTTCGTGGTTCGGGGCGAGTCGCGACAACGGCGAGGAGAAGAAAGGGCCGCCCCGGGAGGCGACCCTTTCTCGTCGCGGCAGCGCCGCCGACGTCGCGGAAGTTGGGTGTCCCCCGCTCGGGAGAGGGGATCGGCGGGAGGCGGTCGGCGCGTGAAGCGGGGCACGCGGCTCTGGACGCTCGTGCGAGCGGGAGCCGGGCGTCCAGGCGCGAAGGGGTGGTGCAGCGTTTCAAGATCTCTCTGATGTGGGATCACAGGACCCTCTATGTGGGTCTACGTGGAGGGGGGTCTGGAGAAGGGCCGGGCCGCGGAGGTCACCCCCGACCATGCGGTGACCATCGGGTCCGGCGCCGGGTGTGAGATCTCGCTCGGCGATCCCGACGTCGCGCCTCTCCACGCCTCCGTCCGGTGCGGCGACGGCGAGACGTGCGAGCTGGTCCCGCTGACCGACGAGCAGCCGACGCTCGTCGACGGCACCCCGATCACCGGGCCGACGGAGATCAAGCCGGGCCAGAAGATCGTCATCGGCGACGTGCCCGTGTTGCTCCGAGCAGAGGCGCCCAAGGAGGAGGCGCCCGAGATCGAGGAGGGGCTGGCCGAGGCGCTCGGCTCCGACGGGCCGCACGCCGACGACCAGCTCATCCCGGTCCGCGAGCGGCGGCGGGTCAAGCGCGCGACCGCGCTGGCCGCCGGGGCGCTGGCGCTCGCGGCCGTCGCGGGCGTCCTCGCGATCGCGGGCGTGTTCGGCGGTGACGATGGCGGGAACGTCGACGTCGCGCAGATCGTCAAAGACGTGCAATCCGGCACCGTCCGGGTCGTCGCGCGCGAGGCCGACCAGCAGGCGAGCGGCACGGGCTGGGTCGTCGACGCCAAGCGCGGCCTCGTCGTCACGAACTTCCACGTCGTCAACGGCGCGAGCGAGTTCGAGGCGGTCGTCAACGGCGCCGAGCGCGACGCCGAGGTCATCGGCGCCGCTCCCTGTGACGACCTGGCCGTGCTGCGCGTGAAGGACCGCGAGGGCCTCGAGCAGCTGCGCCTCGCGCCGCCCGACTCGATCGAGCAGGGCGAGGACGTGATCGCCGTCGGCTACGCGGCCGGGGCGTCGAACGGGGAGGACCTCGCGTCGACCCGCGGCGTCGTCTCGGTCCCGAGCCGCGAGCTGCGCTCGCCGACGCCCGACTCGCCGGACTTCCCGGACATGATCCAGACCGATGCCGCCATCAACCCGGGCAACTCCGGCGGCCCGCTGCTCGACACCGACCGGCGCGTCGTGGGCGTCAACACGGCGGTCCTCATCGAGGCCGGCGGCGTCCCGCTGCAGAACGTGGGCTACGCGATCGGCGCGCAGCGGGTCAAGGAGGTCGTCGACGAGCTGAAGGCGCGCCGCTCGCTCGGCTGGCTCGGCACCGGCCTGCAGTTCCCGCCGCCGGACGAGCTGCGCGAGCGCGGCCTGCCGCGCGGGGTCGTCACCCTCAGCGCGGTGCCCGGCACGCCCGCGGACGACGCCGGCCTGGGCGGGAAGTCCGTCCTCATCACGAGCATCGACGGCGAGCCGATGACCGGGCGGATGACCGACTACTGCGAGCACATGGAGGGCAAGCGATCGGGGGAGAGCGTCGACCTCCAGGTGATCGCGAACCCGCGCGCGCGGCCCCGGTCGCTGGCGCTGGAGCTGGGATAGGGCTACACTCCGCAGCCGTCGACCGATAGCCGCAGCCGCTCAGCAGCCGGCGATCCCCGCCACATACGGGGCGCCCGAGCGGGGTCCGTGAGAGTCGACGGCCCCACGGGAGGGGTACGCCTGCCCGTGTGCTATCTTGGCGAGTCCGCGTGTCCTCGGACCGCCTCGCCTCGATCACCCCCGCCTTTCCGACCCCCTCGAAGGAGTCGCCCTAGTGCCTGCCGTTGACGCTCCGCGGGTGCGCCGCAGCTTCGCGCGCCTGAACAAGGTCCTCGACGTCCCGAACCTCATCGCGATCCAGCGCCGCTCCTTCGAGTGGCTGACCGACCCCGAGAAGGGCGGCCTGCGCGAGACGATCGACGACATCTCCCCGATCGAGGACTACACGGGGAACCTGGCCGTCCAGTTCGGCGAGTTCGTGTTCGACGAGCCCGTGGCGTCCATCGACGAGTGCCGCGAGAAGGACCTCACGTACGCCCGGCCCCTCACGGTCACGGTCGCGTTCATCAACCGCGAGACGGGCGAGATCCGCGAGCAGTCGGTCTTCATGGGCGACTTCCCGTGGATGACGGAGCGGGGCACCTTCATCATCAACGGCACCGAGCGCGTCGTGGTCACGCAGCTCGTCCGCTCGCCGGGCGCCTACCTGATGGAGCCCAAGGACCGCGAGAAGCAGGTCTTCGTCGGCAACCTGATGCCGGCCCGCGGGTCGTGGCTCGAGCTCGAGATCGACAAGAAGGGCCGCGTCTACGTCCGCATCGACCGCAAGCGCAAGCTGCCGGTCACGGTCCTCCTGCGCGCGATGGGCTACGAGTCCGACGAGGAGATCCTCAACCTCTTCGACAACTCGATCTACATCCGCAACACGGTCGAGGCCGACCCGGAGAACACGCGCTCCGAGGAGGGCGCGCTCATCGAGCTGTTCAAGAAGCAGCGCCCGGGCGAGCCGCCGAGCGTCGACAACGCCAAGGCGCTCCTCAACCAGCTCTTCTTCGACCCCAAGCGCTACGACCTCACGCGCGTCGGCCGCTACAAGCTGAACTCGAGGCTCGGGCTCGACATCGACCTCGACACGCGCACCCTGACCCACGACGACATCATCGCCCTGGTCAAGGAGCTCGTGACCCTCCCGCGCGAGCTCGGCCTCCCCGAGGACTCCGAGGTCGAGATCAAGGACTACGCGGCCGAGGCGATCATCATGCCGCGCGAGCCGATCGTCGACCGGCTCGACGAGTACGAGCACTTCGGCAACCGCCGCCTGCGCACCGTCGGCGAGCTGATCCAGGAGGCGTTCCGGATCGGCCTGTACCGCATGGAGCGCGTCGTCCGCGAGCGCCTCACCACCGAGGACGCGGACACGATCACGCCGCAGACGATCATCAACATCCGGCCCGTCGTCGCCGCGCTGAAGGAGTTCTTCGGCTCCTCGCAGCTCAGCCAGTTCATGGACCAGACGAACTCGCTGGCCGGCCTCACGCACCGGCGTCGACTCTCTGCACTCGGAGCCGGTGGGCTCACGCGCGAGCGCGCGCCGATCGAGGTGCGCGACGTCCACCCGACCCACTACGGCCGCATGTGCCCGATCGAGACCCCGGAGGGCCCCAACATCGGCCTGATCGGCTCGCTGTCGAGTTACGCCGAGATCTCGGAGCACGGCTTCGTCACGACGCCCTACCGCGTCGTCGAGAAGGGCGTCGTCACCGATCAGATCGTCCACCTGGACGCCACCCAGGAGGAGGAGAAGCTGATCGCCCAGGCCAACACGGTCCTGGACGACAAGGGCAAGATCAAGCAGAGCGAGGTGCTGTGCCGGACGCTCGCCGGCCAGTACGTCACGGTCCCGCCGAAGGACGTCGACCTCATGGACGTCTCGCCCGACCAGATCTGGTCGGTCGCGACGGCGATGATCCCCTTCCTCGAGCACGACGACGCGAACCGCGCGCTCATGGGCTCGAACATGCAGCGCCAGGCCGTTCCGCTGCTCAAGACCGACGCGCCCGTCGTCGGCACGGGTATGGAGCGGCGCGCCGCGGTCGACACCGGCGACGTCGTGCTCGCGAGGAACAAGGGCACGGTGGACTACGTCGACGCCGAGAAGATCGTCATCGGCGAGGACACCTACGACCTGCTCAAGTTCGAGCGCTCCAATCAGGGCACGCTCATCCACCACAAGCCGCTCGTGAAGACCGGCCAGTCGGTGAAGAAGGGCGAGGTGCTCGCCGACGGCTCGGCCACGTCGATGGGCGAGATGGCCCTCGGCAAGAACCTGATGGTCGCCTTCATGTCCTGGGAGGGCTACAACTTCGAGGACGCGATCATCCTCAGCCGCCGCCTCGTCAAGGACGACGAGCTCACCTCGATCCACATCGAGGAGTACGAGATCGACGCCCGCACGACGAAGCTCGGCGACGAGGAGATCACCCGCGACATCCCGAACCGCTCGGAGGAGTCGCTGCGCAACCTCGACGACCGCGGCATCGTCCGCATCGGCGCCGAGGTCGGCTCCGGCGACCTGCTCGTCGGCAAGGTCACGCCGAAGGGCGAGACCGAGCTGACGGCCGAGGAGAAGCTGATCCGCGCGATCTTCAAGGAGAAGGCGCGCGAGGTCCGCGACACCTCGCTGAAGGTGCCGCACGGCGAGGGCGGCGTCGTCATCGACGTCAAGACGTTCTCGCGCGACGCCGGCGACGACCTGCCGCCGGGCGTCAACGAGCTCGTCCGCGTCTTCGTCGCGAAGAAGCGCAAGATCTCCGAGGGCGACAAGCTCGCCGGCCGCCACGGCAACAAGGGCGTCATCTCGAAGATCGTCGACGAGGAGGACATGCCGTTCCTCGAGGACGGCACGCCCGTCGACGTGATCCTCAACCCGCTCGGCGTCCCGTCGCGGATGAACGTCGGCCAGATCCTCGAGACCCACCTCGGGTGGGCCGCCGCGCAGGGCTGGTACGACGACGGCACCGACGCGTTCAAGGCGTCGAAGAAGGCGGGCACCCGCTCGGGAGCGTCCGGATCCGGGGACGGCTCCGCAAGCGGGTCGGGGAAGGTGTACGTCGCCACGCCGGTCTTCGACGGCGCGACGGTCGAGGACGTCGACGAGGCGCTCGTGCAGTGGCAGGACGCGCACACCGGGCGCATCCAGATGGAGATCGACAAGAAGGCGCCGAAGGGCACCCGCGCCTCCGGCAAGTTCACCCTCTTCAACGGCCGCACCGGCGAGCCGTTCGAGGAGAAGGTGACCGTCGGCTACATGTACATCCTGAAGCTGCTCCACCTCGTGGACGACAAGATCCACGCGCGCTCCACCGGCCCGTACTCGCTCGTCACCCAGCAGCCGCTGGGCGGCAAGGCGCAGTTCGGCGGCCAGCGCTTCGGCGAGATGGAGGTCTGGGCGCTCGAGGCCTACGGCGCCGCCTACACGCTGCAGGAGATGCTCACGATCAAGTCCGACGACACCGTCGGCCGCGTGAAGGCCTACGAGGCGATCGTGAAGGGCGAGAACATCGCCGAGCCGTCGATCCCCGAGTCGTTCAAGGTGCTCCTCAAGGAGATGCAGTCGCTCGCGCTCGACGTGAACGTCGTCTCCGAGGAGGGCAACCGCGCCGAGATGCGCGACGAGGACGACGACCTGCTGCGGGCCGCGGAAGAGCTCGGCATCGACCTGAGCGGTGTGCGCGCCGGCGGCGAGGGCGAGGACGGCGACGTCGGGGCCGACGAGGGCACCGAGACGACCGACGCCACGGACGCCGAGGCGCCCGACGACGAGGAGGCGCTGGCGGCGGAGATCCCGACGCCGGACGCCGTGCCCGACATCGACCTGGACGCCGACATCCCCCTCGGCGACGACGAGAACTAGGAACCACATGATCGACATCAACAACTTCGACGCGATCGAGATCGGGCTCGCCTCCTCGAAGCAGATCCGCAGCTGGTCCAGCGGCGAGGTCACGAAGCCGGAGACGATCAACTACCGGACGCTCAAGCCCGAGAAGGACGGCCTCTTCTGCGAGCGCATCTTCGGTCCGACGAAGGACTGGGAGTGCTACTGCGGCAAGTACAAGCGCGTCCGCTACAAGGGCATCGTCTGCGAGCGCTGCGGCGTCGAGGTCACGCGCTCGAAGGTCCGCCGCGAGCGGATGGGCCACATCGACCTGGCCGCGCCCGTGAGCCACATCTGGTTCTTCAAGGGCGTCCCGAGCCGCATCGGCTACCTGCTCGACATGGCGCCGAAGGAGCTCGAGAAGGTCCTGTACTTCGCGGCGTCGATCGTCACGTGGGTCGACGACGAGGCGCGGCAGGCCGACCTGCCCGAGCTCGAGAGCCGTGTCACCGAGGTCATCGAGAGCTACACGGCCGAGCGCGAGGAGCGCGTGCTCGAGCTGCGCGAGCAGCTGGGCCGCCGCGAGGCGTACCTCGAGAGCGCGGACCAGTCGAACTTCGACGACGAGGACTACCTCTGGGCCGAGTCGCTCGACGTGAACATCAAGAAGCTCGACGACGACGAGCGTCAGAAGATGCTCAAGGAGCTGCGCAAGACCTTCGAGGCGGACATCGCCGACACCGAGGCGTACATCGAGGACGCCATCGAGCGCATGCGCGCGGTCTGGGACCTGTTCCGCGAGATGGGCCCCAAGCAGATCGAGCACGACGAGACGATCTTCCGCGAGCTGAAGGAGCGCTTCGGCTCCCCCTACGGCTTCGGCGAGTACTTCCGCGGCGGCATGGGCGCCGAGGCGGTGCGCGACCTGCTCGAGCAGGTCGACCTCGACGCCGAGGCCGCCGACCTCGAGGAGCAGGTCAAGACGGCGAAGGGCCAGAAGCAGGCCCGAGCGGTCAAGCGCCTGAAGGTCGTCGACGCGTTCCGCCGCTCGGGCAACCGCCCGGAGCAGATGATCCTCGAGGCCGTCCCGGTGATCCCGCCGGAGCTGCGCCCGATGGTCCAGCTCGACGGCGGCCGCTTCGCGACGTCCGACCTCAACGACCTCTACCGCCGCGTCATCAACCGCAACAACCGCCTCAAGCGGCTGCTCGACCTCGGCGCGCCGGAGATCATCGTCAACAACGAGAAGCGGATGCTGCAGGAGGCCGTCGACGCGCTGTTCGACAACGGCCGCCGCGGCCGGCCGGTCACCGGCCCGGGCAACCGCCCGCTGAAGTCGCTCTCCGACATGCTCAAGGGCAAGCAGGGCCGGTTCCGCCAGAACCTGCTCGGCAAGCGCGTGGACTACTCGGGCCGCTCGGTCATCGTGGCCGGCCCGTCGCTGCGCCTGCACCAGTGCGGCCTGCCGAAGCTCATGGCGCTCGAGCTGTTCAAGCCGTTCATCATGGCCCGGCTCGTCGAGCGCAAGGCCGCGCAGAACATCAAGGCCGCCAAGAAGATGGTCGACTCGATGATCCCCGAGGTGTGGGACGTCCTCGAGGAGGTCATCCACGAGCACCCGGTGCTGCTCAACCGCGCGCCGACGCTCCACCGCCTGGGCATCCAGGCGTTCGAGCCCGTGCTCGTCGAGGGCAAGGCCATCCAGGTCCATCCGCTCGTCTGCCACGCGTTCAACGCGGACTTCGACGGCGACCAGATGGCGGTCCACCTCCCGCTGAGCGCCGAGGCGCAGGCGGAGGCGCGGCTGCTCATGCTCTCGAGCAACAACATCCTGTCCCCCGCGCACGGCGCGCCGCTGGCGACGCCGACGCAGGACATGGTGCTCGGCGCCTTCTACCTGACCTACGGGCCGGAGGCCGAGGAGCTCGACGCGCTGCAGGAGCAGCTGACCGCCGGCAAGTGGCCGAAGGACCGCCCGCGCCCGCACGTGTACCGGACGGCGCAGGAGGCCGAGCTGGGCTACGAGGCCGGCGTGGTGAAGCTCCACGACCTGGCCGAGTTCCGCCCGTTCCGCACCGAGGGCGGCCACGTCCTCACGACGGTCGGCCGGATCATCTACAACGACAAGATCGAGCGCGCGCTCGCCGAGTCGCTCGGCGACGAGTTCGACCCCGCCGAGTACGAGTTCATCAACCAGTCGATCCGCAAGCGCGACAGCGTGCGGCTGATCGACGCGCTGGTGCAGCGCTACGGGCCGTCGACGGTGGCGCTCGTCCTTGACGCGTTCAAGGACCTCGGGTTCGCGTACGCGACGAAGGCCGGCATCACGATCTCGAAGAACGACGTCGTGATCCCGCCGGACAAGGAGCAGATCCTCGCCAAGTACGACGACGAGGTCGCGCAGATCGACGACGACTACAACATGGGGCTGCTCAGCCAGGCGGACCGCCATGACGCGGTCGTCGCCAAGTGGAACGAGGCGACCGACGAGGTGGCCGAGCGGATGCTCGAGCACTTCGACAAGCTCAACCCGATCTACATGATGGCCAACTCGGGCGCCCGCGGGTCGTTCAAGCAGATCCGCCAGCTGGCGGGCATGCGCGGGCTGATGTCCAACCCGAAGGGCGAGATCATCGAGCGCCCCATCAAGGCCAACTTCATGGAGGGCCTGACCGTGCTCGAGTACTTCATCTCGACGCACGGCGCCCGCAAGGGCCTCGCCGACACGGCGCTCCGCACGGCGGACTCCGGCTACCTGACGCGGCGTCTCGTGGACGTGGCGCAGGACGTCATCGTCCGCGAGGTCGACTGCGGCAGCGACGAGTTCATCGAGCTCGACGTGAAGACCCGCACCGGCGACCCCAACGACAACCTCGTCGGGCGGATCGTCGGCGCCAACGTCAAGGGGCAGCTCAAGAAGGGCGAGCTGATCGGCCGCGACTCGCTGGCGAAGCTGGTCGAGGCCGGCGTCGAGAAGGTCGCCGTGCGCTCGGTGCTCAAGTGCCAGGCGCAGACCGGCGTGTGCCAGCAGTGCTACGGGGTCGCGCCGGCGACGGGCCAGATGGTCCAGATCGGCGACGCGGTCGGCATCATCGCCGCGCAGTCGATCGGCGAGCCGGGCACGCAGCTGACGATGCGGACGTTCCACACCGGCGGCGTCGCCGGCGCGGACATCACCCACGGCCTCCCGCGCGTCGTGGAGCTGTTCGAGGCGCGCAAGCCGAAGGGCCTCGCGCAGATCTCGGAGTTCGACGGGACGGTCCAGATCGAGGAGACCGAGAAGGCGCTGACGGTGGTCGTCACCGACGACGCGGGCGAGGAGCACCGCTACTCGTTCCCGCGCCGCACGCGGCTCTTCGTCGCCAACGGCGAGAAGATCGAGGCCGGCCGGCAGCTCAACGAGGGCTCGCTGTACCCGGCGGACCTCCTCGCGATCCGGGGGCGGACCGAGACCGAGCAGTACCTGGTTCGTGAGGTCCAGGAGGTCTACAAGTCCCAGGGCGTCGACATCAACGACAAGCACATCGAGCTGATCGCCCGCCAGATGCTCAAGCGCCTGCGGATCGAGCAGCGCGGCGACACCGAGTACCTGCCCGGCCAGTTCGTCGACCGCAACGAGTTCCTGCGCGCGGCGGCGGACCGCAAGGGCGAGCAGGCCCAGTACGAGGAGACGATCCTCGGCATCACGAAGGCGTCGCTGAACACCGAGTCGTTCCTCTCGGCGGCGTCGTTCCAGGAGACCACGAAGGTGCTGACCGACGCCGCGCTGGAGGGCAAGGTCGACCGCCTGAACGGGCTCAAGGAGAACGTGATCATCGGCAAGCTCATCCCGGCCGCGACGGGGCTCAAGCGCTACCGCCGCATCGAGATCGAGCCGGCCGAGCCGCTCCCGCGGGCGATGGACGCCGTCGGGTTGCTCGACCAGGACGACATCGCCGCCGAGCTCGGGCTCGGCGACGGCGAGGGCCTGGGCGAGTTCGGCTCGGCCTTCAACGAGGACCTCGCCGCCCTCGACGAGATCGGCGCCGGCGGCCGGGAGACCGGCTTCGCCGAGGAGCTCGCCGACCTCGACGTGCCGGGCGACTCGGACCGCGAGTCTTAGCCTCTAGTAGAGGGTTCGACATGACCGCGCGTCGCCGCACTTGAGCGGCGGCGCGCCCGGTCGTACGTCCGTCCGCACGCTTCTTCCTACAGGCGCCCCTGCGGTGACCGATCACCCGCGTGATGGGACGCCGCGCCGCGCTCTGGCTGGTCCTGCCCGTCCTCGGGCTGGTCGCGGCCTGCGCGTTTGCCGCCACCGCCGGCGCCTACACCTACGTCGTCCGGCCGAATACCACCATCTCGGCGGGCAGCTGGACCGTCGTCCCGAGCGGGACGATCGACTCCGTCCTCGACGACAACGTCCTGTCGCCGGCCGCGCCGTCGACGGCCTCCGACTACGTCGAGGAGAACGGCAACGGGCCGGTGACGTTCGAGGTGGGGCTCGGCGACGTGGCGCTGCGGAGCGGCGAGAACGTCACGTCGGTGAGGAGCTGGGGGTACGCCACGACCGGCGACGCGCGAACCATCGACGTGGACTTGAGGCACGGGACGACCGTCCTCGCCTCGGGCTCGTGGCCGGCGGGCGCACCGGCGCAGTGGCAGTCCCTGACCTACACCGGGTCGCTCACCCAGCTGGAGGTGAACGACCTGCGCCAGCACCGGACGATCCAGGGCAACGGCGCCAGCACGGCGACCAGGGTGTACGCGGCGTACGCCGAGGTGCACACCGACATGGCGGCGCCGGCGCCGGCGATCACCGCCGGCCCGGGCGTCGCCGGTCAGAGCGCGAACCCGTCTTGGTCGTTCACCGCGTCGCCCGCCGCGTCGCTTCAGTGCCGCCTGGAGGATGGCGGCGGCGGCGTCGTCTCCGACTGGGCGGCGTGCACGAGCCCGACGAGCTACGACCTGAGCGGGCCCGGCGACGGCGCCTACACCTTCAAGGTCCGCGCGCTGGACGACGTCGGCAACCCCGGGCCGGAGACGGCGGCGACGTACACGCTCGACCGCGTCGCGCCGGCCGCGCCGGCGCTCACGTCGATGCCGCCGGACCCGTCGAACAACTCGATCGCGCTGTGGACGTTCACGAGCGAAGGCGGCGGGACGCTCGACTCGTGCCGCCTCGAGCGCGGCGCGACCGTCGTCTCCGACTGGGCGCTGTGCAGCAGCCCGCACTCGTACAACCTGACGTCGGAGAGCGACGGCGCCTACACCCTGCGCATCCGGTCGACGGACATGGCCGGCAACCAGAGCACCGAGACGACCGACGGCTTCACGCTCGACCGCGGCGCCCCCGCGGCGCCGACGATCACCTCGGCGCCCCCCGCGGCGGGGAACGGGTCGAACCCGTCGTGGTCGTTCACGTACGAGGCCGGCGCGACCGCCTCGTGCCGGCTCGAGCGTGGCGCGACCGTCGTGAGCGATTGGTCGGCCTGCACCTCTCCGCGCGGTTTCGATCTCGGTTCGGAGGCGGACGGCGTCTACACGTTCCGGGTGCGCGCGACCGACGCGGCGGGCAACACCGGCGCCGAGGCGAGCGGCACGTACGACATGGACCACAGCGCGCCGGCCGCGCCGACGATCACCGGCGGGCCGACCGGCGACTCCCAGGACCAGACGCCGCAGTTCTCCTTCACCGCCGAGGCGGGGTCGACGAAGGCGTGCCGCCTCGAGCGCGGCGCCACCGTCGTCAGCGACTGGGCGAGCTGCAACAGCCCCAAGTCGTACACGCTCAACGCCCAGCCCGACGGGACGTACACGTTCCGCGTCCGCGCGACCGACGCCGCCGGCAACACCGGTCCCGACGCGACGCGCAGCTACAACCTCGATCGCACCGCCCCGGCCGCCCCGACGATCACCGGCGGGCCGCCCGCCAGCTCCGCGGACGCCGCGCCGTCGTTCTCGTTCACGCACGAGGCCGGCGCAACGGCGGAGTGCAAGGTCATGCGCGGCGCGACCACGGTCTTCGCCTGGGCGCCGTGCTCGAGCCCCAAGGGCTACGACCTCACGGCCGAGGTCGACGCGACGTACGTCTTCCACGTGCGCGCGACGGACGCCGCCGGCAACCTCGGGCCGGAGGCGACCCGCTCGTACACGCTCGACCGCGTCGAGCCGGTCGCGCCGACGATCACCGGGCGCCCGAACGCGGTGACGAACGACGACACGCCGACGTGGACGTTCACCGCGAGCTTCGACGTCGTGAAGTACCGCTGCCACCTCGATCGCGGCGCCACCGTCGTCTACGCGTACGCGGTCTGCACCAGCCCGCACACGTACGACCTCACCGCGCTGCCCGACGGCACGTACACGTTCGGGGTGCGCGGCAGCGACGACGCCGCCAACGAGTCGACGGAGACGAGCGACACCTTCACGCTCGACCGCTCCCCGCCGGCGGCACCCACCATCACCGGCGGCCCTGCCGGCGACTCGCGGGACGCGATGCCGTCGTACACGTTCACCGCCGAGGCGGGCGCGTCGACCGAGTGCCGCATCGAGCGGCCGGGGTTCGTCGTGAGCGACTGGGGGCCCTGCGTCAGCCCGCGCTCCTACGACCTGACCCTGCAGAGCGACGCGACCTACACGTTCAGCGTCCGCGCGACGGACGCCGCCGGCAACACCGGCGCGACCGCCACGCGCGTCTACAACCTCGACCGCACCGCGCCCGCGGCGCCCGTCATCACCGGCGGCCCCGCCGCGGACTCCAACGACGACACGCCCGTCTACTCGTTCACCGGCGAGGCGGGGGCGTCGTTCGCGTGCCGGCTCGAGCGCGGGGCGACCGCCGTCAGCGACTGGGCGCCGTGCTCGACGCCGGTCGGCTACGACCTCTCGGGCGAGGCCGACGGCGCGTACACATTCCGCGTGCGCGCGACCGACGCCGCGGGGAACACGAGCGCGGACCGCACGCGCGCCTACGCGCTCGACCGCGTCCCGCCGCCGGCGCCGTCGCTCACGAGCACGCCGGGCGCCGACACCAACGACGCGACGCCGACGTGGGCGTTCACCGCCGCGGCGGGGACGACGACCGAGTGCCGGCTGGAGCGCGGCGCGACCGTCGTCTCCGGGTGGGCCTCGTGCGCGAGCCCGCGCACCTACGACCTCTCCGGCGAGGTCGACGGCTCCTACACGTTCCGCGTGCGCGCGATCGACGCCGCCGGCAACACCGGCGCCGAGACCGCCGACGCGACCGCGCTCGACCGGATCGCCCCGGCCGCGCCGGCGATCACCGGCGGCCCGGTCGCCGACACCGCCGACCCGACGCCGGCGTTCACGTTCACCTACGAGGCGGGCGCGAGCGCGTCGTGCCGCATCGAGCGTGGCGCGACCGTCGTCAGCGACTGGGCGTCGTGCGCCTCACCGAAGGGCTACGACCTCTCGTCGGAGCCCGACGGCGCGTACACGTTCCGCGTGCGCGCGACCGACGCCGCGCAGAACACGGGCGCCGAGGCGACGCGCTCGTTCACGCTCGACCGCGTCGCCCCGAACCAGCCGTCGATCAGCGTCCGCCCGCCGGCCTCGACCAACGACGACACGCCGACCTACGACTGGAGCGGCGACGCCGGCTCGACCGACAACTGCTGGATCGAGCGCGGCGCGACCGTCGTCGTCGACTGGACGAGCTGCTCGCCGCCGCGCACGTTCGATCTCAGTGGCGAACCCGACGGGACGTACACCTTCCGCGTCCGCTCCAGCGATCCGGCGGGGAACGTGTCGACGGAGGCGAACGACACGTTCGCGCTCGACCGCGACTCGCCGTCGTCGCCGACGGTCACCTCGGGCCCGGCCGCCGACTCGGCCGACGACACGCCCGCGTTCGGCTTCACCGCCGAGGGCGGCTCGACCACCGAGTGCCGGATCGAGCGCGGCGCGGCCGTCGTGGACGACTGGTCCGCCTGCACCTCCCCGAAGGCCTATGACCTCTCGGCCGAGGCGGACGGCTCCTACACGTTCCACGTGCGCGCGACCGACGCCGCCGGCAACACCGGCCCGGCCGGGACGCGCTCCTACACGCTCGACCGCGTCGCTCCGGCGGCGCCGTCGATCACGTCCGGCCCGGCCGCCGACTCGCAGGACGACACGCCGGCGTTCGGCTGGACGGCCGAGGCGGGCGCGACGAGCGAGTGCCGCGTGGAGCGCGGCGCCGCCGTCGTCAGCGACTGGGCCGCGTGCACGAGCCCGAAGACGTTCGACCTCTCCGGCGAGGCCGACGGCGCCTACACGTTCCGCGTGCGCGCCTCCGATGCCGCGGGCAACACCGGCCCGGACGCGTCGCGCGCCTACACGCTCGACCGCACGGCTCCGCCCGCTCCGGCGATCACGTCCGCGCCGGCCGCCGACTCCACCGACGACAGCCCCACGTACGCCTTCACGGCGGAGGCCGGCGCGGCGCTCGAGTGCCGCCTCCAGCGCGGCGCGACCGTCGTCGACGACTGGGCCGCGTGCACCAGCCCGCGGACCTACGACGTCACCGCCGAGCCGGACGGCGTGTACACGTTCCGCGTGCGCGCGACGGACGCCGCCGGCAACACCGGCGCCGACGCGAGCGACACCTACACGCTCGACCGCACCGTCCCGTTCTCGCCCGTGCTCGACGCGCGCCCCGGCGACGACGGCAACGACCGCACCCCGGAGTGGGCGTTCTCCACGGTCGAGCTGAACCGGACCTTCGAGTGCCGCCTGACGCGCGACGCCACCGTGCTCGAGGACTGGGGCCCGTGCGTCAGCCCGCGGCAGTACGACCTCTCGCTCGAGGCCGACGCGACCTACACGTTCGCCGTCCGCGCCGCGAACGCGGCGGGCACCCGCAGCGTCCCGCTGACCGACGACTACGCGCTCGACACGGCGGCGCCCGCGGCGCCGGTCGCCTCGGGCGGGCCCGCCGCGGACTCGACCGACGACACGCCGGCGTGGGACGTCGCCGCCGAGCCGGGCGCCGCCCTGGAGTGCCGCCTCGAGCGCGGCGCGAGCGTCGTCAGCGACTGGAGCGCGTGCTCCTCGCCGGTCGGCTTCGACCTCCGGGCCGAGCCGGACGGCACCTACACGTTCCTGACGCGCGCGATCGACGCGGCCGGCAACACCGGCGCGGCGGGCAGCGTCTCCTACACCCTCGACCGCACGGTGCCGTCCGACCCCGCGCTCGGCACGAACCCGCCCGCGGCGGGCAGCGACGCGACGCCGACGTGGGAGTTCACCGGCGAGGCGGGGACGAGCTTCGAGTGCCGCGTGACTCAGGGCGCGACCGTCGTCGACGACTGGACGGCCTGCACCAGCCCGTACACGCCCGACCTGACGTCGCGGCCGGACGGGACGTACACGATCGAGATCCGCTCGGTGAACGCCGCCGGCACGCGCGGCCCGGTCACCTCGGACGACTACGACCTGGACCGCGGCGCCCCGGCCGCGCCGGTCATCGTGAGCGGCCCGGCCGGCGACTCCTCGGACGACACGCCGACGTGGTCGTTCACGGGCGAGGCGACCTCGACCTTCGAGTGCCGCGTCGAGCGCGGGGCGACGGTCGTCAGCGACTGGGCGCCGTGCACCGATCCGGAGACCGCGAACCTGAACGCCGAGCCCGACGGGCCGCACACCTTCCGCGTGCGCCAGACCGACCCGGCCGGCAACGTCAGCCCCGACGCCTCGAGCGCCTACAACCTCGACCGCACCGTGCCGGGCGCGCCGTCGATCGACGGGGGGCCGTCGACGCCGGGCGCCGACCGGACGCCGGAGTGGACGGTCTCGGGCGCCGGCGGGCTGACGCTCGAGTGCCGGCTGACCCGCGGGGCCGACGTCGTCTCCGGCTGGGCGGTCTGCTCCTCCCCGGTCGGCTTCGATCTCCAAGCGGAGCCGGACGGCGCCTACACCTTCCACGTCCGCCAGTTCAACGCCGCGGGCACGCGCGGGCCCGAGGCCACCGGCGACTACGTGCTCGACGTCACCGCCCCCGCCGCGCCGGCGATCATCTCCGCCCCGGGCGCCGTCGGGAACGGCTCGAGCCCGGCGTGGTCGTTCACCGCCGAGGCGGGCGCGAGCGTCGAGTGCCGCCTGCAGCGCGGCGGCGCGGACGTCCGCCCGTGGGCTCCGTGCACGAGCCCGCGCTCGTTCGGCCTGGCGGGCGAGCCCGACGGCGACTACACGTTCAGCGTGCGCGCGACCGACGCCGCCGGCAACACCGGCCCGGCCGCCACCGACGCCCACCGCGTCGACCGCGTCCCGCCCGCGCCGCCGGCGATCGGCGACGACCCCGGCCCGCTCGGCCGGGGCCGCACGCCGTCGTGGGGCTTCACCGCCGAGGACGGCGCGACGTTCGAGTGCACGCTCGAGCGCGCGGGCGCGACGCTCGACCCGTGGGCGGTCTGCGTCAGCCCGCGCGGCTACGACCTCGCCGGCCAGGACGACGGGCCGTTCGCCTTCGCCGTGCGCGCGGTCGACGCCGCGGGCAACACGAGCCCCGCCAGCACCTCGCCCTACGTGCTCGACACCACGCCGGGGGCTGCAACGATCGAGGGCGGCCCGGGTCCGATCGGCCGCGACCGTGCGCCGCGCTGGCGCTTCGCCGGCGAGGAGGGCGCGAGCTTCGAGTGCCGGCTGTCGCTGCGCGACGTGCCCGTCGCCGACTGGGGCCCGTGCGTGAGCCCGCACGGCTTCGACCTGACCGGCCGGCCCGACGGGACCTTTGCGTTCGCGCTGCGCGCCACCGACCCGGCCGGCAACGTCGGCCCCGCCGGGGAAGCGGCCTACGAGCTGGACACGACGCCCCCGGACGCGCCGCTCATCGACCGCCGCCCCGACACGCCCGGCACCGACCGCACGCCGAGCTGGCGCTTCTCGGGCGAGGAGAACGCGACGTTCTCCTGCCGCGTCGAGCGCGAGCCGGCGGGGACCGTCCTCGACTGGACGCTCTGCGCGAGCCCGTTCACCGCCGACCTGGCCCGCGAGGACGACGGCTCCTACCGCTTCCTCGTCCGCGCGACCGACGTCGCGGGCAACACCGGGGAGAGCGCCGCCGGCGACTACGAGCTGACGTCGCCCGAGCAGCCGCGCGACGAGACGGACGACACCGGCGACCCGCCGCGCGAGGACGGTCCGCCGCCGAGCACCACGCCCTCGAAGGCGCGGCCGAAGACGCAGGCCGCGCCTCCCGCCGCGCCGCAGCCCGAGCGCAAGAAGCGGCGCCAGAAGCCGAAGAACCAGCCTGAGGAGCCGAACGACGACGAGACGCCGGCGGCCGCGGCACCCAAGCCGGAGCCGCCGGAAGAGGAGGACGACGGGGGCAACTTCGCCACCGATGCAGTGAAGGACGCGGTCAAGGCCATCGCACAGAACCCGGACAAGTCGGTGTTCCCGCTGTCCCTGCTCCTGCTGGTCCTCGCGTTCCTCTCGATTCAGAACCGCATCGACAGAAGCGATCCAAAACTCGCGCTCGCGCCGACTTTTGCCGATCCCGACCTGGAGTTCCGGCCCTCGCCGGGTGACAACGAATGAGCACCGCCCCATCCACAGCCAACACGACGGCCACCGAGCTCGTCCCGATCGCGGACCGGCTGCGCTACCTCCAGGCCTTCCGCTTCCTGCTGGCGGCGGTCGTCGGGCTCGCGGCGTGGGTCGAGCGCGACAGCCTCACCGCGCCGGCCAGCGCGGTCATCGTCGTCACCGCCGGCTACCTCGTCGGCTCGCTCGCCGTGCACGCCGCGTGGCTGCTCGCGCGCCGCGCGGGCCTCGCCCTCTTCGGCGCGCTGCTGATCGCCGACGGCGTCTACCTCGCGTGGGCGGGCTGGGCGACGGGCGGCTCCACCTCGCCCGTCCGCTACCTGGTGATCCTGCACCTCATCGCGGTCGCGCTGCTCGCCTCGCACCGCACGGGGATGAAGCTCGCGCTGTGGCACTCGCTGATGCTGCTGGTCGTGCGGTACGCGCAGCAGGCCGACGTCCTCGCCTCGCCCGACGGGGAGGAGGCGTCGATGGAGCAGCTGCTCGCGTTCAGCGCCGTCTTCTGGTTCGTCGCGATCGTCACCGCGAGCTTCTCCGCGGTGAACGAGCGCGAGCTGCGCCGCCGCCGCTACGACCTCGAGGCGCTCGCGGGCATGGCCCGCCGCCTGGAGCAGGCCTCGGGCTCGACGCCGGTCGCCGAGGTGCTCGTCGACCACGTGCGCGAGACGTTCGACGTCGAGCGGGCCGCCGTGCTCGCCGCGCCCGACGGCAAGACGCTGCACGTCCTGGCCCACCGCGGCGACGTCCACGTCGAGGTCGCGGTCGAGCCCGTCGAGGGCAGCGCGATCGCCGGCGCGATGCGCACGCGCTCCACGCGGCTCGTCTCGACGCTCGACCCGCAGCTGGACGCCTCGCTCGCCGCCGCGCTGCCGGACGCGCGGAACGTCGTCATCGTGCCGCTGTCGGCCGAGGGCCAGGCGATCGGCGCCGTCGTCCTCGAGCACCCGATGCGGGCGGGGACCCGGATCGAGCGCCGGATCGTCGGCATGCTCGAGCGCTTCGCCGCGCACGGCGCGCTGGCGCTGCGCAACGCCTGGCTGCTCGAGCAGGTCCAGCACCTCGCCGCGACCGACTCGCTGACCGGGCTGCCGAACCGCGAGACCTTCCAGCGCTCGCTGTCGCAGGAGGTCGCGCGGGCGGGCCGCACGGGCGGCGAGATGAGCGTCCTGCTCATGGACCTCGACCACTTCAAGCGCGTCAACGACACGCTCGGCCACCAGGCCGGCGACGTCGTGCTGCGCGCCGTCGCCGCGGTGCTCGACGACAGCTGCCGGCCGTTCGACACCCCGGCGCGCTACGGCGGCGAGGAGTTCGCGGTCGTGCTGCCGAACACGGGCGAGGGCGAGGGCCGCAGCGCCGCGGAGCGCCTGCGCAA
This sequence comes from Solirubrobacteraceae bacterium, assembly GCA_036389485.1. Taxonomy (GTDB): domain Bacteria; phylum Actinomycetota; class Thermoleophilia; order Solirubrobacterales; family Solirubrobacteraceae; genus CADCVT01. The sequence continues at coordinate 16,769 of DASVPR010000005.1, read as the reverse complement.
GGCGATCGAGGACGCCTCGATCGACCCGGGCGTCACGGTCTCGATCGGGCTCGCGTCGTTCCCGGCCGACGGGCGCGACGGCGACACCCTCGTGCGCGCCGCCGACGAGGCGCTGTACGCGTCGAAGCGGGGCGGGCGCAACCGCGTCACGGCCGCGCGCCAGAACCGCCTCGCGGCCTGACTCGGTCGTACGTCCGTCCGGAAACCCGGGGTTCTCACTCCGGCGGCGGTGGGCCGATGACCCGAGCATGGTGCGCCATGCCCGCGCTCTCGTCGTGCCCCTGCTCGCGTTCGCGGCGCTCCTCGCGCTGCCCGCGGCGGCTCATGGCGCCTTCGGGCTGACGGCGCTGCACTGGGGCTCGCTCTCCGGCTACGAGGACTACGCGTACACGAAGGGCGCCACCGTGGTCGCGCGCGGGACGGTCGACGCGGACCGCAACTACCGGTTCGTCGTGACGGACCCGGCGGGCACCGTTCGGTACACGTCGCTGTGCCAGTACGAGGCGGTGGGCGGCGAGGTGAGCGCTTCGCGCACCCACGGGGCGGGCGATCCGCTCTCGGGCGCGACCGCGTGGCAGTTCAGGCTCGAGCAGTTCCCGCCCGGCGACAGCCTGTGCCAGGGTGCGCCGGAGCTGACCGCGGCGAAGTACTTCACCGTCGCGAGCATCACGACGTACCTCGACGCCGCGCTGACGACGCCGACCTCGTACTTCGAGCCGGGCGACACCGTGCACCTGCGCGCGGCCGGCCTGGGCGTGGCGGGCACGACCTCCGCGGTCGCCCCCGGCAACGGCTGGGACGTCTACTGGATCACGCCCTCCGGCGGGCTCGGCTGCCAGAACACGGGCGGCAACGACCGCCCCGACTCCGCGAGCTCGGGCGCCTTCCCGCCGACCGCGGGCAGCTTCCTCCAGTACCGCCCGAACGTCACGAACACCGGCGACACCTGGAACCGGGAGTCCCGGTACGACTTCGCGCCCTGCGTGGCCCTGACGAGCGCGCAGACCGGCACGTGGGGGCTGTGGCTCGTGCTCGACAACACCCACTTCGTCGCGCTTCCCGCGTTCACGCTCGGGATCCCGCCCGCGCCGACGATCACGAGCAGCCCGCCGTCGCCGGGCGCCGCGACGTCGCCGTCGTGGTCGTTCACGGGCGCGGGCGCGTCGAGCTTCCAGTGCCGCCTGGAGCGGCCGGACGCGACGGCGCTCTACGACTGGGCGGCCTGCACGAGCCCGCGCTCCTACTCGCTCGCGGGCCAGCCGGACGGCGACTACACGTTCCGCGTCCGCGGGCTCACCGGCGGCGGCACGCCGGGGCCGGACGCCTCGTCGGTCTACACGCTCGACGCCACGGCGCCGGCGGCGCCCACGATCACGTCGGGGCCGGCCGCCGACTCCGCCGACGCGACGCCGTCGTACGCGTTCACGGGCGAGGCCGGCGCCGCGTTCTCGTGCCGGATGGAGCGCGGCGTCACCGTCGTCAGCGACTGGGCGGCGTGCACCTCGCCCGCCGGCTTCGACTTCGGTTCGCAGCCGGACGGCTCGTACACGTTCAGCGTCCGCGCGACCGACGCCGTCGGCAACACGGGCCCGGCGAGCACGCACACGTACGCGCTCGACCGCACCGACCCGGTCGCGCCGACCCTCGACGCGGTCCCGCCCGCGGTGGTGACGACGGACACGGCGCAGTGGTCGTTCTCCGGCGGCGAGGCGGGCGGCCACTACGAGTGCCGGCTCGAGCAGGGCGGCACGGCGGTGTTCGACTGGGGGACGTGCGCGAGCCCGCACGACTACGACCTCACGGCGCTCGCCGAGGGCGCCTACGACTTCCGCGTGCGCGCGGTCGACGCCGCGGGGAACGCGAGCACCTCCGCCGCGGACGGCTTCACGCTCGACCGGACGGGACCGGGCGAGCCGATCATCACGGCGCGGCCGGCGGACGCGAGCGCGGACGAGACGCCGGCGTGGTCGTTCACCGGCGACCCGGGCGTGACGTTCCAGTGCCGCATCGTCCGCGGGGGCGTGACGGTGAGCGACTGGATCGCCTGCACCTCCCCGTTCGGCCTCGATCTCCAGGCGGAGCCGGACGGCGACTACGTCTTCGCGGTGCGCGCGTTCGACGGCGGCGGGAACCCCGGCCAGTCCGCGACCGACGCCTTCACGCTCGACCGCGCCGCCCCGGCCGCGCCGACCATCACCGCGTCGCCGGGGGTCGCCGGCAACGACACGACGCCCGCGTGGTCGTTCGCGGGCGAGGCCGGCGCGTCGTTCGAGTGCCGCCTCGACCGGCCCGACGCGACGCCGGTCTCCGACTGGACGGGGTGCACCGCGCCGGCGGGGTTCGACCTCGGCGGCGAGGCCGACGGCGCCTACACGTTCCGGGTCGTCGCGATCGACGCGGCGGGCAACCGCGGAACCGAGGCGACCGACACCTACCTCCTCGACACCACCGGGCCGGCCGCGCCGACGATCGGCTCGGGCCCGCCCGCCGTCTCGTCCGACCCCATGGCGGTCTGGTCGTTCGGCGGCGAGCCGGGCGCCGGCTTCGAGTGCCGGCTCGCGCGGGGGGCGACGACGGTCTCGGCCTGGACGGCCTGCACCTCTCCCGCCGGCTTCGATCTCGCTCCGCAGGCCGACGGCGTCTACACGTTCTCCGTGCGGGCGGTCGACGCGTCGAGCAACGCCGGACCGGTTACCACGGCGAGCTTCGAGCTGGACCGCGCGGTGCCGGGGCCGCCGGCGATCACGTCCGGCCCGGCGGCGGCGTCGAACGACGGCGCGCCGCAGTACGCGTTCACGGTCGAGGCCGGCAGCGCGGGCGAGTGCCGCCTCGAGCGCGGGCCGACCGTCGTCAGCGACTGGGCGCCGTGCGCCGGCCCGCGCCAGTTCGATCTGTCGCTGGAGCCCGACGGCGCCTACCTGTTCCGCGTGCGCGCGGTGGACGGGGCGCAGAACACGAGCAGCGACGTCTCGTGGGCGCACGTCCTCGACCGCGCGGCGCCCGCCGCGCCGGTGCTGACGAGCCAGCCGCCGGCGGTCTCGACCGACGACACGCCGGAGGTCGGCTTCACCGGCGAGCCGGGCGCGTCGTTCGCGTGCCGCCTGGAGCGCGGCGCCACGGTCGTCTCCGACTGGGCGGGCTGCACCTCCGTGGCCGGGTTCGACCTGACCTCGCAGCCCGACGGCTCCTATGTGTTCCGCGTGCGCGCGAGCGACGCGGCGGGGAACGCCTCCTCGGCGACGGTCGCGCCGTTCGCGCTCGACCGCTCGGTCCCCGCCGCGCCCGCCATCGACGCGCGGCCCGGCGACGACGGCAACGACCGCTCGCCGGCGTGGGCGTTCTCCACTGCCGAGGCGGGCGCGACCCTGGAGTGCCGGCTGGCGCGGGGCGCGACGGTGGTGGCCGATTGGGCCGCGTGCGCCAGCCCGCGGACGTTCGACCTGCTGCTCGAGCCGGACGGCGCGTACGCGTTCGCGGTGCGCGCGGTGAACGGCCTCGGGACCGCCGGCCCCGCGACGACCGACACGTACCGCCTCGACACGGCGGCGCCCGCGGCCCCGGTGATCACCGGCGGGCCGCCGGCGCAGTCGAACGACCCGGCGCCGGCGTGGTCGTTCACGGGCGAGCCGGGCGCCGCGTTCGAGTGCCGCATGGAGCGCGGGGCGGCCGTCGTCGCCGCCTGGGCGCCGTGCTCGACGCCGCACTCGACGTCGCTGGCGGCTGAGCCCGACGGGACCTACACCTTCCGCGTCCGCCAGACCGACGCCGCCGGGAACACCGGCCCCGACGCCTCGCGCGCGTACGACCTCGACCGCACGCTGCCGCCCGCGCCGACGATCGACAGCGCGCCGTCGAGCCCGGGCGCCGACCGGACGCCCGAGTGGACGATCTCCGGAACGGCGGGCATGACCCTGGAGTGCCGCCTCACCCGCGGCGCCACCGTCGTCAGCGACTGGGCGGCGTGCGCCGCGCCGGCCGGGTTCGACCTCGCCGGCCAGGCGGACGGGACGTACACGCTGCACGCGCGGCAGGTGAACGCGCTGGGGACGCGCGGGCCGGCGGTGACGTCGGACTACACGCTCGACGCCACGGCGCCGCCGGCGCCGGCGATCACCGGGTCGCCCGGCGCGGCCGGGAACGGCTCCTCGCCGTCGTGGTCGTTCGCGGCGGAGGCCGGCGCGGCGGTGGAGTGCAGGCTCGTCCGCGGGTCGACCGTCGTCGACGGGTGGACGGCATGCGCGAGCCCGCGGGCGTACGCGCTCGGCGGCGAGCCGGACGGCGAGTACACGTTCTCGGTGCGCGCGACCGACGCCGTCGGGAACGCCGGCCCGGCGGCGAGCTCGGCGTATCGGCTCGATCGCGTCCCGCCGGCGCCGCCCGCCGTCGTGGACGGGCCCGGGCCGCTCGGTCGCAACCGGACGCCGGCGTGGTCGTTCACGGCCGAGGAGGGCGCGGCGTTCGAGTGCACGCTGGAGCGCAGCGGGGCGCCGCTCGAGGGGTGGGCGCCGTGCGACAGCCCGCGCGGGTTCGACCTCGCGGCCTTGGAGGACGGGCCCGTGACCTTCGGCGTGCGCGCGCGCGACGCCGCCGGGAACGTCAGCCTCCCGAGCGGGTCCGAGTACGTCCTCGACACGACGCCCGGCGGCGTGACGATCGACGCGGGCCCCGCGCCGCTCGGCCGCGACCGAGCGCCCGCGTGGAGCTTCTCGGGCGAGCCGGGCGCCGCGTTCGCGTGCCGCCTCACGCTCGGCACGCTGGCGATCGCCGACTGGGCGGCGTGCGCCAGCCCGCAGCGCTTCGACCTGACCGGCCGGCCCGACGGCACGTTCAGCTTCGCGCTCACCGCCGCCGATCCCGCGGGGAACACCGGCCCCGAGGCGCGCGCCGACTACGTGCTCGACACGACCGCGCCCGCGGCGCCGCGGATCGAGGCGCGGCCGGACAGCCCGGGGCGCGACCGCACGCCGTCCTGGCGCTTCTCGGGTGAGACCGGCGCCACGTTCTCGTGCCGCGTCGACGCGTCGGGCGCGAGCGGCGCGTGGGCGCTCTGCGCCAGCCCGTTCACCGCCGACCTCGCCCGCTCGGGCGACGGCCACTACCGCTTCTTCGTGCGGGCGACCGACGCCGCGGGCAACACCGGCGGCCCCGCGGCCGACGGCTACGACCTCGCGACCGCCGCCGCGCCGGATCCCGGCGGCCCGGGCGGCGACGGCAAGGGCGGCGGAGACGACGGCGGCGGCGGCGACCAGCCCGCCCCGCTCCCGACCGACCCCGGCCGCCCCGCGGGCGGCGCGCCCGACGCCGGCTCCGGCGCCGCGCCCCCGCCCGCCGGGAAGGACCAGCCGCGCGACCCGCGTCACCAGGCGCGCCGCGACGACGCCGCGCAGCCGCAGCGCGACACGGCACGGGGGACCGACGCGCGCGACGCCCGCGGCACGCCGCCGCGGCCGGAGGCCGGCGGCAAGGACGAGCCGCGCAACATCGCGCAGAAGGCGCTCGACGAGGCGGTCAAGGCGATCGTCGACAACCCCGACAAGTCCGTCTTCCCGTTCTCGCTGATCCTCATCGTCCTCGCGTTCCTCGGGATCCAGAACCGCATCGACCGCAGCGACCCGAAGCTCGCGCTCGCCCCGGCCTTCCGCGACCCGGCCCTCGAGTTCAACCCGTCGCCGGGAGACTGAGCGACCGCGCCCAATCGCGGAGGCGCGCAGCGTGCGACGCGAGCAGGCCGGAGCGGGGAGACGTCTCGACGAGCAGCGTCGGGGCGGAGCGCGCAGCGGCCCAGTCCCGGCAGGCGGCATTGAAGGCATCATCGACCCACGCGATCGGGCGATTCGACGCGTGCTCGGAGACCGCCGGCAGCTTCCAATGCCCCGGCGTCGTGTGACCGGGGCCACGGAACCGGTCGAAACCGAGGAAGGGCAGGGGAGTACCTAGTCCGAGGGCCGGGACGAGGTGCTCGTTCGCCTTCTCCTCCCAGCCCGTGCACCACACGAGATCGAACGTCCTGCTCAGGTCGAGCAGGTGCCCGCCCGCCTCGGACGAAAGGAAGTGCGGGATGCCGTCGACCACGGTGAACGCGCCGGGTGGACGTTCGTTCGGGTCGAACCCCCACAACGAGATGACGCCGTCGACGTCGACGTAGAGCACCGGTTTCTCCTGCATTCCCACAGAACTGTGCCGACTTCCACCCAGCGAGATCGATCTTTAGGTTGGACGACTAGGGTCCAGGGGAAGACCCGCGGCATCAAGGCGAGCGCCGGGGGTGCCGATGGCTTGGGCGCCGTCGGAACCGCAAGTTCTCATCGGCCGGTCGCGTTGTACCTGATCACATGAGCCTCTACCTGGGCATCTTCCTGGCGCTCCTCTGCGCCGTCGCTTCGAACCTCGCGTTCTTCTTCAAGCACCGCGGGGCGTGCGAGGCGTGCGTCGTGGACATCAAGCACCCGTTCCGCACGGCGAAGTCGCTGTGGAGCTCGAAGTGGTTCGCGCTCGGGATGATCGTCGGCGCGGCCGCGTGGGCCGTCCACGTCGCGGCGATCTCGCTGGCGCCGCTCAGCGTGGTCCAGGCCGTCCTCGCCGGCGGCGTCGCGCTGCTCGCCGTGATGGCGGAGCGCATCTTCGGCCTCGAGGTGGGGCCGCGTCAGTGGTGGGGCCTCGCGCTCACCGCCTGCGGCCTGATCCTGCTCGGCGTCACGCTCCCGGGCAGCGACGGCTCGCACTCCAGCTTCTCCCTGCCGGCCATGATCGCCTTCGAGGCCGGCCTCTTCGCCGTCGGCACGCTGCTCATCATGGGCAAGCACATCGGCGGCAAGGACGAGCACCACGGCGTGATGCTCGCGGCCGCCAGCGGCATCCTCTTCGGGGTCTGCAACGTCGGCGTCAAGGCGCTGACGGGGATCGTCGGCGACGAGGGCCTGCTGGGCGTCCTGCTCAGCCCGTGGCTGCTCATCGCGATCGCCGGCTCGGTCACCGCCTTCTACGCGAGCGCCCGCTCGCTGCAGGACGGCGACGCGGTCCCGGTCATCGCCATCACCGGCACCGCCGCGAACATCTCCTGCATCGCGGGCGGGATCATCGTCTTCGGCGACCCGATGCCGTCCGACGCGCTCGGCATCGCCGTCCAGGCGACGGCCTTCGTGATGGTGATCGTCGCCTCGGCGCTCATGCCGGCGCCGGTCCGCGCCGCGCAGAGCACCTCCGCCTCCGCCACCGCCTAGTACGCGGTCGGCAGTATCGTGGCCGCATGGCCACGACAGAGCAGCGCGCGGCGTCCCTGCAGCAACTCGCCCAGCGCCACCTGTGGCTGCACTTCAGCCGCATGGGCGCGTACTCGGACGGCGCGGAGATCCCGGTCATCGTCCGCGGCGAGGGCTGCCACGTGTGGGACGAGCACGGCAAGCGGTACTTCGACGGCCTGAGCGCCCTGTTCTGCGTGAACATCGGCCACGGGCGCCACGACATCGCGATGGCGGGCGCCGAGCAGGCCAAGGAGCTCGGGTTCTTCACGAACTGGTCCTACGCTCACCCGCCGTCGATCGAGCTGGCCGCGCGCGTCGCGGGCCTCGCGCCGGGCGAGCTCAACCGCGTCTTCTTCACCAACAGCGGCAGCGAGGCGGTCGAGAGCACGCTCAAGCTCGCCCGCCAGTACCACAAGCTCACCGGCAACCCGAACAAGACGAAGGTCATCGCCCGGGAGATCGCGTACCACGGCACGACGCTCGGCGCGCTCTCAGCGACGGGGATCCCGGCGCTGCGCGCGCCGTTCGAGCCCTTCGTGCCCGGCGGCTGCCACGTCCCGAACACGAACCTCTACCGGCTGAAGCCCGGCTACGGCGCCGAGATGCTGGCCGACGCGGTCGCCGAGCGGATCGAGTTCGAGGGGCCGGAGACCGTCGCCGCGGTGATCATGGAGCCGGTGCAGAACGCCGGCGGCTGCTTCACGCCGCCGCCCGGCTACTTCCAGCGCATCCGCGAGATCTGCGACGAGTACGACGTGCTGATGGTCTCCGACGAGGTCATCTGCTCGTGGGGCCGCCTCGGGACGTGGTTCGGCGCCGAGCGCTACGACTACCAGCCGGACATCATCACGACGGCGAAGGGCATCACGAGCGCGTACGCCCCGCTCGGCGCCGTGATCTTCTCCGACCGCATCGCCGAGCCGTTCCTCGACGGCAACGCGTCGTTCCTGCACGGGCTGACGTTCGCCGGGCACCCGATGTCGTGCGCGATCGCGCTGGCGAACATCGACGCGATGGAGCACGAGGGCGTCCTCGAGAACGTCCGCGCCAACGAGTCGGCGTTCCGCGGCATGCTCGACTCGCTGCGCGACATCCCGATCGTCGGCGACGTCCGCGGCGCGGGGTACTTCCACGCGATCGAGCTGGTCAAGGACCGCGAGACGAAGGCGAGCTTCGACGACGACGAGTCGGAGTGGCTGCTGCGCGAGTTCCTCTCCGGCCAGCTCTACGATGCCGGGCTGATCTGCCGGGCCGACGACCGCGGCGACCCGGTCATCCAGCTCTCGCCGCCTCTCATCGCCGGGCCGGAGCACTTCGAGGAGATCGAGGGGATCCTGCGCCCGGTGCTCGAGGAGGCCGCGACGAGGATCGCGTCGTGAAGGTCGGCGTCCCCACCGAGATCAAGCCGGACGAGTACCGCGTCGCGATCACGCCCTCCGGCGTCCGCGAGCTGACCGACAACGGCCACGAGGTCTTCGTGCAGAGCGGCGCGGGCGAGGGCTCGACGATCACCGACGCCGACTACGAGGCGCAGGGCGCGCGGATCCTGCCCGACGCCGAGTCGGTCTTCGGCGAGGGCGAGCTGATCCTCGGCGTCAAGGAGCCCCAGCCGCCCGAGGTCGAGCTGCTGCGCCCGCACCACACGCTGTTCACGTACCTGCACCTGGCGCCGGTGCCGGACCTGTCCCGCGGCCTCATGGAGTCCGGCGCGACGTGCATCGCGTACGAGACCGTCGAGGACGCCGAGGGGCGGCTCCCGCTGCTGGCGCCGATGAGCGAGGTGGCGGGGAAGCTCGCGACGCAGGCGGGCGCGTTCTACCTCGAGCGGCCGTTCGGCGGGCGCGGCGTGCTGCTCGGCGGCGCGCCGGGCGTCGCGGCCGGGAAGGTGATGGTGATCGGCGGGGGCGTCGTCGGGATGAACGCGGCGTTCATCGCGATCGGCATGCAGGCCGAGGTCTACGTCTACGACCGCAACATCGACCGCCTCCGCGAGCTCGAGCACCTGCTCGGCTACCGCGCGTCCACCGTGTTCTCCTCGACGCTCGAGATCGAGCAGCGCCTGCCGGAGATGGACCTCGTCATCGGCGCGGTGCTCGTGCACGGCGCGCGGGCGCCGCACGTCATCACGCGCGAGCAGCTCCGGCTCATGAAGCGCAACGCGGTGCTCGTCGATGTCGCCATCGACCAGGGCGGCTGCTTCGAGACCTCGCGGCCGACGACCCACTCGGACCCGACCTACGAGGTCGACGGCATCACGCACTACTGCGTGGCCAACATGCCGGGGGCGGTGCCGGCGACGTCGACCTACGCGCTGACGAACGCGACGATGCCGTACGTGCTGAAGCTCGCGAACCGCGGGGTCCACGACGCGCTGTCCTCCGACCCCGGCTTCATGAAGGGCCTGAACGCCGCCGCCGGGCGGCTGACGTACGAGCCCGTCGCGCGCGACCAGGGCCTCGAGTGGACGCCGCCCGAGCAGGCATTGCAGGCCGTCCCGGTGGCATAGACCGCTGCTAGGCTTCCCCGCCGCATGCCGACGACCTCTCAGCTGATCCGCAAGGGTCGCCACCCGAAGACCAAGAAGCTCGCGACGCCCGGCCTGAAGTCGGGCAAGGGTCGCAAGAAGAAGGTCGCCGCTCCGCAGCGGCGGGGCGTCTGCACGCGCGTGTACACGACGACGCCGAAGAAGCCGAACTCCGCGCTGCGCAAGGTCGCGCGCGTCCGGATCTCCGGCGGCATCGAGGTCACCGCGTACATCCCGGGCGAGGGCCACAACCTGCAGGAGCACTCGGTCGTGCTCGTGCGCGGCGGCCGCGTCAAGGACCTGCCGGGCGTGCGCTACAAGGTCGGGCGCGGCACGCTCGACGCCGCCGGCGTGAGCGACCGCAAGAAGGCCCGTTCGCAGTACGGCGTGAAGAAGAAGTAGCCGGATGCCCCGCCGAGCCGCAGCCCAGATCCGGCCCATCGAGCCGGACCCCGTCCACCGGTCGCGCCTGGTCACACAGGTCATCAACAAGGTCATGCTCGACGGCAAGAAGTCGACCGCCGAGCGGATCGTGTACGACGCGCTGTCGATCCTCGGCGAGCGGACCGGCAAGGACCCGGTCGAGGTCCTCGACCAGTCGATCAAGACGTTGACCCCTGTCCTCGAGGTCCGCTCCCGCCGCGTCGGCGGCGCGACCTACCAGGTGCCGGTCGAGGTGCCCGCCCGCCGCGCCCGCACGCTCGCGGTCCGATGGCTCGTCGAGTTCGCCCGCCAGCGCCGCGAGAAGACGATGGCGCAGCGCCTCGCGAACGAGCTGCTCGACGCGCAGAACCAGCAGGGCGGCGCGTACAAGCGCAAGGACGACATCTACCGCATGGCGCAGGCCAACAAGGCGTTTGCGCACTACCGCTGGTAGAGCGGTCCTCCCGGCGCTCGCCGCTTCACTCCTCTCGGTCCCTCCCGCCTTCGCGGCGCCCGTCGTCGTCGGCGACGCGGGAGCCGAGCCTCTGCCGGCGCTCGCCGTCGATCGCGGCAAGGTGTTCTGGCTGCGGCTCTCCGAGCGGTTCGGGACGCCCGCAGACGTTGTGGCGGCGGCGCCGGGTGCGCCGGAGCAGGTGCTGCTCCGCGGGCCGCAGCCGGCGGGGTCGGGCGTCGAGCAGCTAGGGTGGGTCGCGGCGGGCGGAGGGTTCGTCGCGGCGACGCTGACCGACTACTTCCGGACCGAGGAGACCGTGCGGGTCCTCCGGAGTGGCCTGTGGTCGGGGCCGCCGCGGCCGGAGCTCCCCCCGGTGCCGCTCCGCGACGGGGAGACGGCCGGCGACGTCGCCATCGCGGACCGCAGGCTCGTAGCGCTCGTGCACCGCGGCTCCGGCCGCCGGCCGCCGGTGCGCCTCGTCACGCGCGACCTGACGACCGGCGCGCTCGGCTCCCGCCGCCTCGACCGCGACACGATGATGATGGTCGCGGCGGGACGCTGGATCGCCACGTTCCGCCAGCGCAGCGAGTACGACCGGACGCGGGTGACCGTTCGCGACGCGCGCACGTGGCGCGCGGTCACGCGGATCGCGGTGGCGGCCGATGCGATCGAGATCGCGGCGGCGCTGCGGCCGGACGGGACGCTCGCGCTCGTCTACGGCTTCGACCGGTTGAAGCTGGCGCTCGTGCCGCGCGGGGCGAAGCGGTTGCGGCGCGTGCGCGCACGGCCTCAGGGCTACGCGGTCCGGTTCGCCGGCGGCGCGCCGCTGATCGTGCAGGGCGGCCGCATCGTGCGCGTCCGGCCCGGCCGCGCCCCACGGCCGCTGACGCCGCGCTTCACGACGATCAGCGCGTTCGACGCGAGCGGCGGCCTGCTCGCATGGCGGACGCGGACGCAGGTGCTCGCCACCCGCTTGACGCCCGGCGGACCGAGCGGCTAGGAACCCGGCGGTGGCGGACCTCACCCCCGGAAGCGTGTTCGCCGGCCTGCGCATCGAGGGGGTCGCCGGGCGGGGTGGGATGGGGGTCGTGTACCGGGCGACGGACCCCGCGCTCGGCCGCTCGGTCGCGCTGAAGGTCATCGCGTCGGAGCTGCTCGGCGACGCGGCCATGCGGGCGCGGTTCGTGCGCGAGTCGCGGGCGGCGGCGGCGATCGAGCACCCGAACGTCGTCCCGATCTACTCGGCGGGCGAGGAGGGCGGTGTCGCGTACATCGTCATGCGGCTGGTGCCCGGCGAGGACCTGCGGGAGCGCGTGCGGCGCGACGGCGGACTGGAGCCGGCGGTGGCGGCGCGGCTCGTCGCGCAGGTCGGCGACGCGCTCGACGGCGCGCACGAGGCCGGGCTCGTCCACCGCGACGTCAAGCCCGCGAACATCCTCATCGGCGCCGGCGACCACGCCTACCTCAGCGACTTCGGCCTCGCGCGCCACGCGGTGTCCGACGCCGGGCTGACGCGGACCGGGGGCTGGGTCGGGACGCTCGACTACGTCGCGCCCGAGCAGATCCAGGGGACGGTCGTCGACGCGCGCGCGGACGTGTACGCCCTCGGGTGCGTCCTCTTCTACGCCCTGACCGGCCGCGTCCCCTACCCGCGCGACGCCGACGAGGCGCGCCTGTGGGCCCACGTCCACGCCGACCCGCCGCGCCCCTCCGCGGAAGGCGTCCCCGCGGCCTTCGACGGCGTGATCCGCACGGCCCTCGCGAAGGACCCCGAGGATCGCTTCCAATCCGCGGGAGACCTGGGGCGGGCGGCGGTCGCCGCGGCGGAGGCGGGCGAAGGGGCGCCGGCGACGGCCGGCGCGGGACGGCCGGGCCGCCGCGGTGGGCCCGCCCGGAGGCCCGCGGTGGAGGGGTGGCTCGAGGCCGGGCGCTCCGCGCGAGGTCGCACGCCGGACGGGCGGCTCGGCGCCGGGCGCTCCGCACGAGGGCGCGCGGTGGAGGGGCGGCGCCGCTCGCTCCTCGTGGGGTCGCTCGTCGGCGGCGGGCTCCTCCTCGTCGCTCTCCTGATCGTGCTCGTGCTCGGGCTGGTGAGTGGGGGCGACGGAGGCAGCGGACGGATCGACTCGCGGGTCGTGCGGCCGCTCGACCGCGTGACGCACGTGATACCGGTGGGCGACCAGCCCAACACCATCCGCATCGCGGGCGGGAACGCGTGGGTGACGAGCGCGGAGGACCGGCGGCTGGGGCGGGTCGGCGCGGCGGCGGCGTCGGAGCGGCGCGGGCCGGTGGTCGGCGAGGGCGCGCGGGACATCGCGGTGGTGGGCGACGTCCTGTGGGTGACGCTCGGCGAGCAGCACCAGGTCGCGCGGCTGCGCTCGACCGACGGGAAGCCGGTCGCGGACCCGATCGCCACGGCGGACACGCCCAAGCAGATCGACGCGCGCGCGGGCGCCGTCTGGGTCGGGCTGACCGCGGACGACGGCGGCCCCGACGACCTCGTCGAGTACGACGCGCGAAGCGGGGAGGAGCTCGGGCGGCTCGAGGTCCCCGCCGGGATCACCGACATCCGCGCGACCGACGACGCGATCTGGATCGTCGCGCGCCGCCGCCCGTACCTCCTCCGCGTCGACCCCGAGGAGCGCAGGATCGTCCTGCGCCGCGAGCTGGCGCCCAAGCCGCTGCGGGTCGACGTCGCCGCCGGCTACGTGTGGGTCACCAACCACGGTGACAACACCGTCGCGCGCGTGGACCCGGAGAGCGGCGAGGCCGTGCCGATCGCGGTCCCGAGCAAGCCGTACGGCATCGACGCGACCGAGGACGGGATCTGGGTGTCCTGCTACGGCGACCACTCCGTCGTGAAGATCGACCCGCGCACGAGCCGCGTCGACGGCCAGCCGATCCCCGTCGGCCTGAACCCGACGGGCGTCGCCGTCGACGCCCGCTACGTCTGGGTCGCCAGCCGCGCCGAGGACTCGGTCACGCGCTTCGAGCGGCGCTGACTAGATCGCGTCCGCGCTCTCGCCGCTCCGCGTCGGCGTCACGAAGAGCAGCAGGCCGCCCGCGAGCAGCAGCAGCACGCCGCCGAGCGTCTCGACGAAGAACCCCGCGCCGGGCGACGCCTCGGCGCCCTCGTAGCGCTCGCCGTAGAGGCCCTCGTCCAGCGCGTCCGGGAGATCGACCGTCAGCGCGATCACGACGACGACGACCCCGATCATCGCGAGCGCGATCATCGCCGGGCGCGCGCCGCGCAGCGCGCCGAGCAGCATCGGCACCGCCGCGAGGCCGAGCAGGAGCATCGTCACCGAGTGGTGGTCGTAGCCCGTGCGCGTCTCGAGCGTGGTCAGGCCGGTGCTGATCGAGATGAGGGTCAGGAAGGTGCTGACGATGAGCAGGACGATGGCCACGAGCGCGAGTCCCGCGAGCGCCAGACGCCCGGCCGGAGAGCCGTCGAAGAGGCCCCGCAGACCCCCTCGGGAGGGGCGCGATCCGGTGCTATAGTCGTTCGTCGCTTCGCGCGGAGGAGCGCTCATGCGTGCGCGCCGCCCGGGAAGCCCTCAGCAGGAAATGGAGACCTCGACCACATAGGGCTGGGCACGAAGCAACCGATTGCTGTGCGTGCGGGCCCGTGGGGCCCGTTCTTTTTACCTACAGCAGCCGACAGAGCCGACGCCACCACCCACAGTTCCATGCCCCGCAAGTTCCCCCTCGAGAAGACGCGCAACATCGGCATCATGGCGCACATCGATGCCGGCAAGACGACGACGACCGAGCGCATCCTCTACTACACCGGCCGCACCTACAAGATCGGCGAGGTCCACGAGGGCGCCGCGACGATGGACTGGATGGAGCAGGAGCAGGAGCGCGGCATCACGATCACCTCCGCCGCGACCACCGCTCAGTGGCGCGACCACCGCATCAACATCATCGACACGCCCGGCCACGTCGACTTCACGGTCGAGGTCGAGCGCTCGCTGCGCGTCCTCGATGGCGCCATCGCGCTGTTCGACTCCGTCGCCGGCGTCGAGCCGCAGTCCGAGACCGTCTGGCGCCAGGCCGACAAGTACAACGTCCCCCGCATCGCGTTCATCAACAAGATGGACCGCGTCGGGGCCGACTTCGAGATGTCGGTCCGCACCATGCACGACCGCCTGGGCGCGCGCGCCGTCCCGGTCCAGCTGCCGTGGGGCGCCGAGGGCGACTTCAAGGGCATCGTCGACCTGATCGGCATGCAGGCCATCCACTACCTCGACGAGCTGGGCAAGGAGCAGGAGATCATCGCCATCCCGGCCGAGCTCGAGCAGGCCGCGCACGACGCGCGCGAGCACCTGCTCAACGAGCTCTCCGAGCTGGACGACGACCTCGCCGAGCCCGCGCTCGAGGAGCTGGGCGGCGGCGACCCCGTCCCGGTCGAGCGGCTCAAGGCCTCGATCCGCAAGGAGACGCTGGCGATCGCGATGACGCCCGTCTTCTGCGGCAGCGCGTTCAAGAACAAGGGCGTGCAGCCCCTGCTCGACGCGGTCCTCGACTACCTCCCGAGCCCGCTCGACGTCCCGCCCGTCGTCGCGACCGCGATCGGCAAGGGCGGCGTCGACGGCGAGCAGGTCGAGCGCCCGTCCTCGGACGACGCGCCGTTCGCCGCGCTCGCCTTCAAGATCATGGCCGACCCGTTCGTCGGCAAGCTCACGTACTTCCGCGTCTACTCGGGCAAGCTCTCGAGCGGCTCGCGCGTGCTCAACACGAACACGGGCAAGACCGAGCGCGTCGGCCGCATCCTGATGATGCACGCCAACGACCGCGAGGACGTCGAGGAGGTCTACGCGGGCGACATCGCCGCGGCGGTCGGCATCAAGCAGGTCGTCACCGGCGACACGCTGAGCGCGCCCGACCAGCCGGTGAAGCTCGAGAACATCGAGTTCCCCGAGCCGGTCATCAAGGTCGCCGTCGAGCCGAAGACGAAGGTCGACCAGGAGAAGATGGCCACCGCCCTGCAGCGCCTGGCCGAGGAGGACCCGACCTTCCAGGTCCAGACCAACGAGGAGACCGGCCAGACCGAGATCTCCGGCATGGGCGAGCTGCACCTGGAGATCCTCGTCGACCGCATGAAGCGCGAGTTCAAGGTCGAGGCGAACGTCGGCCGGCCGCAGGTCTCGTACCGCGAGACGATCAAGGGCACCGCGCAGAAGATCGAGGGGCGCTTCGTCAAGCAGACGGGCGGCTCCGGCCAGTACGGCATCGTCTACATCGACATCGAGCCGGCGCCCGGCGAGGGCTTCGAGTTCATCAACAAGATCAAGGGCGGGGCCATCCCGACCGAGTTCATCCCCGCTGTCGAGAAGGGCGTCGAGGAGGCGCTCGAGAGCGGCGTGAAGGCCGGCTACCCGCTGGTCGACGTGCGCGTCACGCTGACCGACGGCAAGTACCACGAGACCGACTCGTCGGAGATCGCGTTCAAGATCGCCGGCTCGCTCGCTCTCGCGGAGGCCGCCAAGCGCGCGAAGCCCGTGCTCCTCGAGCCGGTCTTCAGCGTCGAGGTCGTCACCCCCGAGGAGTTCCTCGGCGACGTCATCGGCGACCTGAGCAAGCGGCGCGGTCGCGTCGAGGGCCAGGAGCGGCGCGGCAACGCGCTGGTCGTGCAGGCGAAGGTCCCGCTGTCGGAGATGTTCGGCTACGCCACCGACCTGCGGTCCAACACCCAGGGACGGGCCAACTACACCATGCAGTTCGACAGCTACGACGAGGTGCCGCCGAACATCGCCGAGAAGGTCGTCGGCGAGCGCACCGGAGAGCCCGTCCCCGCCTAGTTTCAGTACCTTCCCCGAGTTCTAGATTTCCGAAGGAGAAAGCCACCGTGGCCAAGGAGAAGTTCGAGCGCAACAAGCCCCACGTCAACGTCGGCACGATCGGTCACATCGACCACGGCAAGACGACGCTGACCGCTGCCATCACGAAGGTGCTGGCCGACACGTACGGCGGCCAGGCGCGCTCCTTCGAGGAGATCGACAACGCTCCTGAGGAGAAGGAGCGCGGGATCACCATCGCCACGTCGCACGTCGAGTACGAGACGCCGAACCGTCACTACGCGCACGTCGACTGCCCGGGCCACGCCGACTACGTGAAGAACATGATC
>DASVPR010000004.1:0-2164 GCA_036389485.1 Solirubrobacteraceae bacterium | reverse complement strand
AGCATCGATAATTCCTAGTTATCGGGGCCGGCTCGTCATAGCGGCTCATCCTATAGGCCGCTGCGCAGGAGCGTTGGAGTAAAGGGGACTGGCGGTGTCGCCTCGGAATCGGTCGAGCGCGGCGCGCATGTCGCGTGGGCTGCGGAGGGTCCCAACCAACTTCCCGGGATCGTCGGTCGGCCGGCCCGCACGGGGCGCGCGCTCAGCCGCCGCGCGGGCGGGGGATCCCGCTCGTGTCGACGACCTCGAAGTCGCTGCCGCGCAGGCGCCTGAGCGAGCGCAGGTCGTCGTTGTCCCACCGCGGGCTCGGCGCGCCCGAGATGTAGATGCTCGACCCGTTGTCGGCGAGCAGCATCCCGTAGCGCTTGAGCGCGCGGACGATCACGCGGGCCTGGCGCGGGAACGACGACGCGTCGACGCCGCTCTTGAGGCGCAGCCGCTCGCCCATCCGCGGCAGGTCGCCGTCGGTGAGGCTCGACGCGAAGTGCCGCGCCGGGTACACGAACGCGCGCCGCGTGCGCTCAACCGTGAAGCGCAGGGCGTGGCGGATCGCGCCGCGGCGGACCTCCGGGTACCGGGCGAGGCCGGGGAGGATCGGGAGCCCGGCCGCGTCGGCGCTCGTCCAGCCGCGGGGGCGCAGCCGGTTCGAGCGCAGGTTGAAGATCGCGCCGGAGCCCGCGGTCCAGCCGCCGCCCGTGCGCTCGGCCGCGAACAGCTCGTACAGCCGGCAGGTCCCGCTCTGGACCAGCAGGACGTGGCGGTCGCTCCCGCCCTCGATCGGCGGGTTCGGCGGGATCGGGTAGCCGCCGCGGTCCGACTCGTCCGCGTACTCGAACCGCACCCGCACCTTCCGCTCCCCGCGCGCGACGACCTTGTACGGGATCCCGATCTTGCGCCCTTCGTACAGGCCGGAGCCGAAGTCGGGATGGACGGTCGCGTCGTTGCCGATCGAGGCGATCATCGCCCCCGACCGCTCGTGGACGGGGAGGCGGTCGACGCGCTGGTTCCAGTGGTTGTCCGCCGGGAAGATGGGACAGCCGGCGATCGCGAGCGCCGCGACGGGGGTGGGGCGGGGCAGCATGCCGTCACAGACTACGCTCGGGCCCATGCGCTCCCTGCTGGTCGCCTGCCTCGCGCTCGCGGTCCTCGCCGCGCCCGCGGCCGCGCAGACCGCGCGGCCCGACTGCCGCGGCGCGGACACGTCGATCCGCCGCGACGCCGCCCTCGCCAAGGACGCGGTCCTGTGCATCGTCAACGCCGAGCGCGCCGCGCGCGGGCTGCCGCCGGTGGTCCGCGAGCAGCGGCTGGAGACCGCGGCGCAGGGCCACAGCGCCGACATGGGCCAGCGCGGGTTCTTCGACCACGTCACGCCCGAGGGCCGGACGCCGGCCGACCGCGCGGACGCCGCGGGCTACCCGTACCAGTCGCTCTACGAGAACATCGCGCTCGGCCAGACCACCGCGCGCGAGGTGATGCTCGGGTGGATGCAGAGCGAGGGCCACTGCCACGGGATCCTCGCCCCGGACGTCGCGGACCTCGGGATCGGGCTGTTCGTGCCCGGCCGCGACGGCCCGACGTGGACGCAGAACTTCGGCCTGGTCCAGGGGGCGACGCCGCCGTCGCAGGACGTCGCGCCGCGCGACGGGTGCCCGTACGAGCGGCTGTCGATCGCGCCCGGCCCGGCGCAGATCGCGATCCTCGCGCTCGGGCGGACCGGCAACGCCGTCACCGTCTACGGCGTCCTCCCGGGTGAGGGAGCGGGCCGGACGATCGTCGTCGAGGCGCGCCGCGCCGGCCGCGTCCGCCGCAAGCGCACGAGGACGCGGGCGGACGGCACCTTCAAGACCTCGCTGCGCGCGCCGCGCGGCCGCTCACGCGTGAAGGTGACCGCGATCGCGCCCGCCGTGCCCGACGTCTACAAGACCGGCCGCGACACGCGCCGCATCTGAGCGCTAGGTGTAAGCGCCGAGCAGGTTGTTCAGTCGTTGGGCCGGGGTCTGGCGGCTGAGGGCGCTGTGTCGGCGGCGATGGTTGTAGTGCCAAAGCCAGCCGTCAAGGGCGGCGGTGCGTTCTGCTGAGTCTCGGTAGAGCGCGCCGTAGGCCCAGCCGTCGAGCATCGTCCGGATGAAGCGCTCAGCCTTGCCGTTGGTCTGGGGCCGGTAGG
>DASVPR010000003.1:0-76058 GCA_036389485.1 Solirubrobacteraceae bacterium | reverse complement strand
GGCCTCGCGGCGCGTGGACCGGCCCGCGTAGCGGTCCGCGAGCAGCGTGCGGCACAGCTCGGCGAGCCGGCGGTCGGCGGAGCCGTCCTCGGAGCCCGGATAGCGGTAGCCGAGGTCGCTCGTGAGGTCGAAGCGCAGCATCTCCGCGAGGCGCTCGGTCTCGGCGACGGCCTCGGCGTGATCGGCGAAGCGGGCGGCCATCGCCTGCGGCGTGCTCAGCACGTGCGCGTGGTTGCCGCGCCGCAACGGCTCGGAGGCGTCGAGCGTCGTGTGCTCGCGGATCGCGACGAACGCGTCCTGCAGCCGGGCCCGCGCCCGCGTGTGCGCGTGGACGTTGCCGGTCGCGACGCACGGCACGCCGAGCCGCGCGGCGAGCGCCGCCAGCCCGCGGTTCAGCGCGCGGTCGTGCCGCTGGAACGGCCGCTGCAGCTCGACCCGGAACGACTCGCGCCCGAACGCGCCGAGCAGCCGGCGCGTCGTCGGCTCGTCGCGCACGCCGTCGCGCGCGCACCCGCTCAGGCAGACCAGCCCCTCCGCGTGCTCCTCCAGGTCGGAGAGCGTCACCCGCGGCGAGTCGACGATCGGCCCGCCCTCCGGCGCGCGCACGTGGGCGTGGGCGCGCGTGAGCAGCCGACACAGGTTGCTCCACCCGCGCGCGTCGCGGACGAGCAGCGTGACGTGGCGCGAGGGCGGCGGCTCGCGGCGCAGGTCGCGCGAGGGCGGCGGCTCGCGGCGCAGGTCGCGCGACCGCGCCGCGGCGGGCCGGCCGCGCACGACCGGCTCGTCGACCACGTCGACCTCGGCCCCATGGATCGCCCGCAGCCCGAGCGCCTGCGCCGCCTGCGCGAACTCCATCGACCCGTAGACGCCGTTGTGGTCGGTCAGCGCGACCGCCTCGTACCCCAGCTCCACCGCCCGCCCCGCGATCTCGGACGGCAGGCTCGCGCCGTCGAGGAACGAGAAGGCGGAGTGGGCGTGGAGCTCGGCATATGGCACGAACACATGTTCGCATGAGGAGCGGAGGGAAGCACGGATGTCATGCGATCCCCACGCAGTCCAACCGCCGCGCCCACCCGAGCCCCGGCTCGCGGCCCGCGGCGTCCACGAGCCTGGCGCTCTGCGTGACCTCCTCGACCTCGTACCCGCCGCCGGCGCCGAGGAGCCCGGCGGACACGCCCCGCACCGACGAGTGGCGATCGGTGTCGTAGAGCCGCAGGTCGACGCGCGCCCGGTCGACCAGCCGCGCCCCGACCGACCGGGCCGCCGCGACCGCGCGCCCCGGCGCCACGTCCCCGACGGCGCCGACGAGCGATGCCACCTCCGCCCGCAGCACCGGATCGGCGAGGTCGAGCCGGACCTCCGCCTCGACGAGGTCCCCGCCGCCCGAGCGGAACGGGCCGAGCTCCGCCGCGCCGTGAACTCCGCGCGCCGCGTGGACCACGAACGACGACGGCCGCCCGTTCGCGTCCACAGCCAGCTCCACGGCGGTCGATCCGCCGAGCCCCGCCTCCAGCAGCCCGAGCCTGACCCACAGCCCGGCCGTGAGCTCGCCGATCAGCTGAGAGTCCATCCGCAGGACGAACGTCCGCTCGCCCGACCGCCGCGACCGCACGCCGACGACCGCCGAGCGGTGCAGGGAGGTCCCCGCGCCCAGCGCGACCGCCTTCACGGCCGCCTCCGCGCGGCCGTCCCGCCCCACCTCCCACCACTGCTCCTCGGCGACGACCCGGCCGCCGCCCACGAGCGACCGCACCCCGCGGGACTCCTCGTCCAGCCGCGCGATCAGCGCGTCCGCCGCCGCGGCGTCGCGGAGTACGAACCGCCGCCCGCGCCCCGCGCGGCCGTCCGCTCCCAGCGCCGCCCCGGCCTCGACGCCGCGCCCCGAGACCCGGAAGTGGCCGCCCCAGGTCATCCGGGCGCCGAGGCGCGCGCCGTCCTCGACGCTGACGGCGACGGTGCCGTCCGACCGCTCCTCGCGCAGCACCGTCCGCCCGTCGGCGAGCCGCACCACCGAGAACGACGCGCGCCGCTCGCGCGAGCGCTCCAACGACCGCACGACGCACGGTCGCGGCGGCCCCGACAGGCAGTCCCCGCCGCTGACCAGGCAGAACGCGCGCGCGAACGCGGCCTCCACCCCGCGCGGGATCGCGTCGGTCCCGGGCACGCCGGCGACCAGCGCCGCGAGGAACATCGCCGCCACGAGCGCCACGACGACGATCCACTCCACCGAGGCCTGACCGCGCGTACACCGCATGGCGCCCACCGTGCCGGGCGGCCGCGCACGACATCGTCACGGCGTGTGCCGGAATTGCTCAGGAACCGAACGGCAACGCCACCGCGGTCGCGACGGCGAGCGCCACGAGCAGCGCGTCGCGCGCGCGGGCCCGTAGCGCACGCGGCGGATCGGCGGGCGGCGGCGCGTGCTTCCCGGCCTCCCCCGCCACCCAGTCGAGCACCGCGTCGGCGAGCGGGACCGGCGTCTTCGCGGGGACGTCCCGCAGGCGCGCGATCAGCCGCCGCCCCGACGCCGCGAGCGCGCCAGGCGATCCGAGCCCCTCGAGCACGACCTCCGTCTCCCGCGCGACCGGCACGCGGTGCGCGCGGCGCAGCACACGCCGGAAGACCTCGCGCAGCCCGTCCTCCCCCGCCGCCGACCGCAGCCACGTCGCGACCAGCACCAGCAGCGCGGCGCGGGCGGTGCGCCGCAGAGTCGAGTCCAGCCCGAGGCCGCCGACGAAGCCGAAGACGAGCGTCGTCCCCGCGAGGGCGGCCGTGAGGATCAGTCCGGCGCGCACCGGGCCGCGGTCCCCGCGGGACACGGCCCACGCCGCCGCGAGCCACACCGCGACCGCGGCGAGCAGCGGCCACGCCGTGCTCGCCACCAGCACGGCGAAGGCGACGATCGCGGCGAAGAGGACGGCGCGCGGGTCGAAGCGGCGGTCGGTCGACCCGACCGCGCGCGGCGCGGCGCGCGCCGGGACCGTCTCACCGTCGTCCCGCCACCGCGCCAGGCCCCGCCGGTAGACGATCGCCTGGACCGCGCTCGCGCTCGCCGTCCACCCGAGGATCGCCAGCGACGTCGCGAGCAGCGCGCCCGTCCTTCCCTCCGGCAGCAGCGGCAGCCACCCGAGCAGCCGGTCGTAGCTGCCGGCGTACGCGTCGATCCCCAGGATCAGCCAGACGTAGAAGAGGACGCCGACGACGTGGTGGCCGAGGCGGATCGCCGCGGCGGCGAGCGCCTGCGCGACGGTCCCGTGGCCGCGCGCCTCCATCCAGCCGAGCACGGGCGCGGAGACCGCCTGCGTCAGCGGGATCCCCACCCGCGCCGGGCCCATGATCGCGACGGTCTGGAGCATCGCGGCCGCGCTGGTGCCCGCACCGGCGCGGAAGCCGTCCCGCTGGGCCGAGCGCGCGACCGCCACTCCCCCCGCGAGCGCGACCGCGAACCCGCCGCTCGGCGCGAGGCGCGAGGCGAGGAAGGAGGCGGTGGCGACGTGACCCAGGCCGGCGGACATCGCTCCCCATCGTGGCAGCCGGGCGGGTCAGCGCTGGCGGAACCAGCGACCGCGTCCGATCTCGCGGAACACGACGAGGTTGAGCCCGTCGGCGGTCACGACCTCCCAGTAGCGGCGGCGGATCGGGCGGTCGGTCCACCAGCGGTCCTCGACGAGCCACGACTCGCGGACGGCGTCGACCGTGCGGCCGTCGACGGTCAAGGGCCGGCCGGTCTCGGTGCTCGCCCGGACGCGCGCCGGCTGCGGTTCGTTGAGCCTGCGCGGGCCGGGGCTCATGTCATTCGAACGGCGTCAGGACCGCGCGCCGCTCGGGGACGCGCGAGTCCGGGTCGATCGCGAGCACCCGCAGCGCGGCCTCGGGGCCGGCGGCGGCCCGTGCCTGCTTGACGGCCTCGCGCAGGCGGTTGCGCCGCTCCTGCGCGCCGTCCTCGAACAGCGCGCGGCCTGCGCCGTGCGGAGGGCCGAGGCGGTCGGCGGCGAGGCGCAGGCTCTCGGCGGGGGCGGGCAGAAGCTGGAGGCGGCCGGTGAGGGCGAGCTTCATGCGACCGGGGTCCGCGGTGGCCTCGCGGAAGACGACCCGCTCCCGCCAGGTGCCGCCTTCGACCAGCTTCGCGGAGAGGACGGCGGCGCGGATCGTGCGGCCGTCGCGCTCGCGCCGCGCGAGGAGGCGGTCGACGAGCATCGCCAGCGCGCGCTCGAGCTGCGGGCCGTTGCCGGCCTCGGGAAGGTCGAGGGTCTCCTCCAGGGTGTCGGTCGCGGCGCGGGGGCGGACCGGGGTGTCCTCGCCGCACGCGAGCTCGTGCGCGTGCAGGCCGGCGGGGCCGAAGCGGTCGGCGAGCGCGGCGCGGGGGACGTTCGCGAGGTCGCCGAGGGTCTCGATCCCCAGGCGCTCCAGCTGCTCGGGGAGGCGCTCGAGGCCCGCCCGGTGGCGGAGCAGCTCGACGGGTTGGGCGGCGAGGAAGGCGCGGGCGGGATCCTCGGGGTCTCGGCCCTTCCCTCCCACCACTCGCGGCTTCCGCGCCCGGGCGGCGTGGGCGGCCGCGAGGGCGACGAAGCGGGTCGGGCCGGCGCCGATGCGGGCGGGTCTTCTGAGCGCGCGCCGGGTCGCGTCGAGGACACCGTCGAGGTGACCGCCGTGCAGGCGCCGCAGGCCGCGGGCGTCGAAGAACGCCTGGCCGGGAGCGTCGCTCTCGACGGCGGCGCCGATCGACTCCAGCCGCGCGAGGACGTGCTCCCAGGCGTCGGCGACGCCGACCGGGTCGGGCGGGACGAGCGCGAGCCGCGGGGAGCGCGCGAGGGCCTCGCCCAGGCGCATCCCGGGCTTCACTCCCTGGGCCTCCGCGGCCGGGGAGACCTCGCCGACGAGCTGCTCGCGGCCGGGCTCCGGCGCGAGGGCGGACGGCTCGCGGAGCAGCTGCTCGCGGTCGGCGGCGGCGACGGTGAGAGCGAATCGCGGAAGGAGGACGCAGACGATCATCGAATCGAACACATGTTCGCAACGATTCCGTCGCGCGGCAAGCTCCCGGCCGGATCCTGCCGCAAGCTTGGCGCGTGCCCCGCGTTCGCGCTCATATGGGATCGGCATCGCTCCTCCGCTCCGCCGCGGTTCGCCTCGTCATCGCCGTCGTCGCGGTCTTCGTGACGGCCGTCGCCCCCGCCGCCGCGCAGGACATGTCGCCGAACGTGACCTCCGTCGCCTCGCTGCCGGAGGTGCGCGCCGCGATCTCGATCAACTTCATCGACGACGTGATGTTCGTGTCGACGGTCGGCGGCCTGTACTCCTACGACGTCAGCGATCCGACCGATCCGCAGCTGCTCGGCGCGCTGCCGATGTACGTGTGGGAGAACGAGGACGTCGACGTCGACCCGGTCCGCAAGCGGGTCTTCATCTCGCGCGACCCGCGCGGGTTCACGTCGCCGGCGACGCCGGGCTCCTTCCCCGTCGGCGCGGTGCACGTGATCGACGTCTCGAACCCGCGCGTGATGACGCAGGCCGGGTTCTTCACGCTGCCCGCGGGCCACACGTCGACCTGCGTCAACGGCTGCGACTTCCTGTGGACCGGGGGGCCGGTGCCGGGCGTCGACCAGCCGAGCGACTGGGACGGGCGGCCGATCTTCGCGACCGACGTCCGCGATCCGGCGAACCCGGTCCCGTGCCCCGAGCCGATCGACACCGGCCGCAACGACGGGAAGACCGACTACGCGCACGACGTGCAGGTCGACGCGGCCGGCGTCGCGTGGGTCTCGGGCGCCGGCGGCGTGCGCGGGTACTGGACTCGCGGGCGCCACCGCAATCCGGTCACGCGGCGAGTCGAGGTCGCGACGCCGTGCGACCCGGTGCCGTACGGCGGCAGCGGGACGCCGGAGTCGGCGACGCCGTCGCGGTTCATGCACAACGCCTTCCGCGACCCGTCGGCGCGGCACGGGGAGCGCATCCTCTACGGGACCGAGGAGAACATCACGTCGGACTGCGCGAGCTCCGGCCGCTTCGTGACGTACGACCTGCGCGACACGCTCCGCGGCGAGGGCTTCCGGGACACCGCGCGCACGAAGCACCGCATGCGCGCGCTCGACACATGGACGCCCGAGGGCGCCGGCGGGTCGTCCGGGTGCGCGTCGGCGCACTACTTCTCGTCGCGCGGGGACGGCGTCTTCGCGAACGCGTTCTACGAGCAGGGCGTGCGGTTCCTCGACGTCTCCGACCCGCAGGACATCCGCCAGATCGGGTGGTGGCGGCCGTCGGACGCGAACACCTGGGCGGCCTACTGGCACGACGGCTACGTCTTCGTCGCGGACCTGCAGCGGGGCGTCGAGGTCCTGCGGTTCGAGGGCGAGGCGGGGCGGGCGAAGAACGTGCGCGGGCCGAACGGCGGCGCCGCGCGGGCGCGACTCCGGATGGACCGCGGCTTCGGCTACCTGTGCCCGCTCGACGCGGTGGCGCCGAGCGGCGCCGGGGTCTCCGCGAAGGCCGACGCGATCGCGTTGCCGGCGGGCTGACGTCGCCGCCGCGGTCAGAGCGCCGGGTCCTGGCCGAACATCTCCCCGAGGCGGGGCGCGATCGTCAGGTCGCCGTCGAGGTCCATGCGCCCGGTCAGGAGCGCCGCGCCGGGGTCGAGGTCGTTGCCGGCGAGGCGCGCGAAGTCGGCGAGGCCCATCCGGATCGTCAGCCTCGGGTCGTTCGCCATGCCCGGCCGCGCGCCCGCGCGCGAGCCGTCGATCGCGACGACCCAGCGCTTGACCTCGCCGTCCGCGCCGCGAAGCTCGTACTGCAGCTCGCCCTCGAACCCGTTCGCCTTCTCGGGTACGAAGCGCTGCGCCATGCCCGCGAAGAGGACCCGAAGCCCGAGGTCCGAGCCGACCGTCCGCTCGAGCGTCGCGTCGCTGCTGCGCGCGACGAAGCCCCCGAACGCCTCCTCCGCGCGCTCGCCGAGCGTCCGCGCGAGGTCGGCGAGCGCCGCGCCCGGTCGCGCCGCCGGCGAGGTCGCGGCGTGCCGGCCCGGGCCGCCGCCGGCCGCCGCCCGTCCCGTTCCGGCGCCGGCGCTTCCCGCTCCCACCTTCCCGGCCGGAGGCCCGCTGTCGGTCGGCGCGATCGTGTACGACGCATCGGTCGTGCGAGGAGGTTCCCGCCGCGCCAGCGCCGCCTCGGCGACGCCCTCCAGCCGCGCGGCCTTCGCGGCGTCCCGCGCCTCGCGCCGCTCCGCGAACTCCGGGATCACCTCCGCGGCGAAGAGCTCGATCGCCTCGCAGATGTGCTCGTGCCGGTTCGTTCCGGCCTGGAGCACGAAGATCATCTGGTCGACGCCCGCGGCCTCGTAGCGGCGCACCAGCTCGCGCACCTGGTCCGGCGTCCCGACCGCACCGCGCAGCGAGCCGAGCCCCTGCTGCAGGATCTTCACGCCCAGCGGAGCCTGATCCGGCCGGATGATGTCGCGCGAGAAGCCGACCTCCCCGCGGCGCTGCTGGAACTCGTCCCAGATCGACGTCCGGCCCGGGCGGTGCTCCCCGAAGACGTAGTAGTGCGTCAGCGAGTAGCCGAAGAAGTGGCCGCCGTCGATGCCGCGCTCGATCGCCTCGGCCTCGTCGGCGTGCACCATCATCGGCAGCACGACCGCGACGTTCGGGTTGACCGCGAAGCCGGCGGGCACGCACCGCTCCGAGGCGAGGATCGCGTAGTACTCGTCGACCCACTCCTTCGCCTCCTCCGGCTCGACGAACGAGAACGACAGCGCGCCGATCCCCTTCTCGGCCGCGAGCCGGATCGTCTCGCGCCGGGAGCACGCGACCCACAACGGCGGGTGCGGCTTCTGCAGCGGCTTGGGCACGACGTTGCGCGGCGGCATCGTCACGAACCGGCCGTCGATCCCCGCGAACGGCTCCTCGACCATCATCCGCGTGACCGCGTCGAGCCCTTCGGCCCACTGCTCGCGCTTCGTCGCGCGCTCGACCCCGAACCCGCCGAGCTCCGCCCCGCTCGACGTCTCCCCGCTGCCGAACTCGACGCGCCCGTCGGAGACGAGGTCCAGCGTCGCGACGGTCTCGGCGATCCGCGCCGGGTGCTGGTAGGCCGGCGGCGTCGGCAGGATCCCGAAGCCGAGGCGGATCCGCTGCGTCCGCTGCGAGGCGGCGGCGAGGAAGACGTCCGACGCGCTGGAGTGCGAGTACTCCTCGAGGAAGTGGTGCTCGACCTCCCAGACGCTGTCGAAGCCGGCGCGGTCGGCGAGCTCGATCTGCTCCAGCGCGTCCTTGAGCAGGCGGTGCTCGGCGTCGTCGTCCCACGGGCGCGGCAGCTGGTGCTCGTAGAAGATCCCGAACCGCATCAAGCGCGACTCTAAACGGCTAGCGTCACGCGCCCGTGCGCCTCCTCCCGGCCCTCCTCCTCGCGCTCCTCGTGCTGCCCGCGACGGCGTCGGCGCGCATCGTCAACGCCGAGGACATCCTGCCGCCGGGGCAGTCCGGGTTCGTGTCGACGCAGGGCGTCCCCTCCGGCACCGGGTCGCCGCACCTCACGGATCAGAGCCCGCTCTTCGTCAACTTCCAGCGCAAGCCGCACACGTTCGACCAGCCGGGAACCGAGGAGCGCCCGCGGCCGGACGTCAAGATCGTGCGCGACTCCTTCGGCGTCCCCGCGATCACCGGCGACACGATCGAGGCGATGTGGTGGGGCGCCGGCTACGCGGTCGCGCAGGACCGGCTCTTCCAGCTCGAGCTGTTCCGCCGCGCGACGACCGGCCGGCTGGCGGAGATCCTCGGCGAGAGCTACCTCGACGACGACCTCATCGCGCGGCGCGACTACTACACCGCGGAAGAGCGCGCGCAGATGCTCGCGGCCGTCCCGCCCGGCCTGCGCGAGCGCCTGACCCCGTACAAGGACGGCATCAACGCCTGGATCGCGCACGTCCAGGAGCACCCGGAGGACATGCCCGGGGAGTTCCCGGCGCTGGGCGTGATGCCGCGCCCATGGACCGAGGACGACTCGGTCGCCGTCGGGATCTACCTGGCGCGGACGGTCCCGTCGGGCAGCGGGGTCGAGCTGCAGAACCTGCAGACGCTGCGCGCGATCGGGCCGGCCGCGTTCGACGCGCTGCTGCCGATCCGGACGCCGGGCGCGATCCCGTCGGTCCCCGCGCGCGAGGGCGTGTTCCCGTCGCAGCCCGGGCCGGCCTCGCCGGCGAAGCGGCGGCGGCTGGAGGCGGCGGCGTTCGCGCGCACGCAGGAGGTCTCGAAGGCGTGGGAGCTGCCGTCGGAGGGCGCGGCGAACGCGGCCCGGGCTCACGTCGCGGAAGGGCTGATCGGGCGGGTCGGCGGCTCGTACATGTACGCGGTGCGCAAGAAGCGGCCCGACCGCGGCGCCTTCGTCTTCAACGGCCCGCAGCTCGGCTACTCGATCCCCGAGCTGTTCGTCGAGCTCGAGGTCCACGCGCCCGGCTACCAGGTGCGCGGCGTGACCGCGGCGGGCGTTCCGCTCGTCGCGATCGGCCACAACGGCCAGGTCGCGTGGGGCTACACGAGCGGCCTCTCCGACGAGGACGACCTCTACGCGGAGGAGCTGGTCCCCGGGTCGCCCGAGAAGTACCGGTTCGAGGGCGTCGAGCGGACGATGGAGTGCCGGGACGAGACGTTCACCTACCGCTCGCCGCCGACCGATCTGCTCGCGTTCCCGGACGTCGTGCCGGGCGCGGGCTCGCGGACGGAGCGGATCTGCCGGACCGTCCACGGCCCGGTCGAGGTGCGCGCCGGCGACAACGCGTACGCGCGCCGGTACGCGATCTGGGGGCGCGAGCTGCAGACGCTCGAGGGTCTGACCGAGCTGACCCAGGCGCAGTCGATCCGCGACGTCGACCGCGCGCTGCTGAAGGTCACGTGGAACGAGAACATCATCGCCGCGGACTCGCAGGGCAACATCGGGTACTGGCACCCGGGGCTGCACCCGCTGCGGCCGCGCGGGTTCGACGAGCGCCTGCCGTACCCGGGGACCGGCGAGGCGGAGTGGCGCGGGCTGCTGCCGCGCCGGCGCACGCCGCACGTGATCAACCCGAGACAGGGCTATGTCGTCAACTGGAACAACGTCCCCTCGGCCGGCTGGACGAACGGGGACTCGGAGGCGTCCGAGCGCGCGACCGGCCCGTACCACCGGGTCGGCTGGTTCCGGCGCAACGTGCGCGACTTCGCGGCCCGGCCGACATGGGAGGGCGCGCGCGGCGTGATCTTCAAGACAGGGACGACCGCGCAGCAGCGGCCGCTGTTCGAGAACCGGCTGCGGGCGGCGGGCGCCGGGTCGAGCGGCCGCGCGGCGTTGATCTTCGACGCGCTGCTGAAGTGGGACGGCTCCTACCACCACGTCGACGCGAACAACACCGTCGACCCGGGCGTCGAGATCTGGGAGCAGTTCAAGGACGAGGCGGAGCTGATCGCGGTCGAGCGCCTCGCCGGGCCCGGGGCCGCCGACCGCGCGAAGCACCTCCTCGGCGCCCCCGGCTCGTCGCACCAGTTCGACATCTCCAACGGCGAGGCGTACGCGCTGCGGACGCTCGACGACGCGGGGCTGCACGCGGCCGCCGAGGCGACGTTCGGGAAGCTCGCGCAGAAGTTCGGGAGCGAGGACGTCGCGACGTGGCGATCGCCGCGCAAGATGTACGAGGTGTCCGCGCAGGGCGCCGCGTCGTGGGAGGACATCCCGTTCTTCGATCGCGGTACGTGGGAGCAGGTCGTCGAGCTGGCTCCGTAGAGGGCGCCCTACGGCCGGACTTCATCGATCTGCGCGCGCAGCGC
Organism: Solirubrobacteraceae bacterium; assembly: GCA_036389485.1. Lineage (GTDB taxonomy): Bacteria > Actinomycetota > Thermoleophilia > Solirubrobacterales > Solirubrobacteraceae > CADCVT01. The sequence goes on along the minus strand of DASVPR010000003.1, from coordinate 65,274 downwards.
CTCGACGTAGGCAGTCGCGAGCGTCACGACCTGCGCCTCGGGGATCGCGAGGCGAAGCGCTCTGACGGCCATCGCGACGCCGGCGCCGTCCCGACGGCCGAAGAGGTCCGAGAGGTAGCCGATCGCGTCGCGTGTCGCCTCTCCCGCGAGTGCGTCGTCCAGAAGTGCCGCGAGCCGGTCGCCGATCTCGGCCGGGGCGGTGGTCTGCATGAGGCGGTAGACGTCGGCGGCGTCCTTGTCGTCGGCGCGGTCAGGTCGCCGTGAGCCGAGCCGATCGCGGATCTTGTGAGTCTTCGCCACCAAGAGCGCGGCCGGGCGCGCGACCTGAACGTCGAACGACCGCAGATCGTCCGGCTCGAGCGCTGCGACCTTCATCGCGGCGTGGTCTACCAGCGCGGCTTCCAACCCCGCCGCCCGCCGGGCTGCTCGCCGTCCGTGCGGACCCAGTCGCGCGCCGCGGCGGCCGCCAGGCGCGGCGGCGCCCTCCGGCACGATGAGGTCGACCGGGACGAGTAACTCCTCGCCCTCGACGGTCGCCGGTGTGACCCACATGCCGGGGGTCGGGTGGTCGAGCTGCGGCTCGTGGAGACGGAAGCCGGCGGCGGTCATGGCGGCCTCGAGCTCGGGCTCGTCGCCGAGCAACGTGGGATCGAGCGCCAGGTCGCCGTCGGTCGTGTAAGGCGCGACTCCGATCTCGCCCATGCCTGTCCGCAGGTAGATCGCCTGCGCACCGACGAGGACGATGGCGGGCCCGTGCGGCGCCAGGGCTTGGAGTGCGTCGAGCAGGACGCGCCGTGCGGCGGCGTATCGCGGATCGACCGGCCCGTACGCTCCCGTCGTCACGCCGCCGTGCGCCCGGCCGCGTCGGCCAGCGAGTCGCGGCGCCACATCGGCTCGTTCTCCACCATCCACGCCACCAGCGCCTCGCCCTCAGCGGGCATTCGGCCGTTCCCGGTCAGGCAGTCGACCGCCGCCTGGGCCGGCGCGACGTAAAGAACGGCGTCCTGCTGCTCCGTGCGCTGCCAGACGACGGGGTCGAACGGGGTCAGCAGCGCAACGTTGGCACCCTGGTCCGTCGGCAAGAAACCGAGCGCGCGCCCGAGGGCGCCCGGGTCCTCGCAGTAGACGGCGAGCGTCGCGGGCGCGGCGACGGGCGCGAACCTGACCGCGGCGAACGAGCCCGTGACGGCCACCCGGCCGCCTTCCTCTCGCGCGGCCAGCTCGACCAGGGCGGCCTGGGCGCCGCGTGGCGCGAGGAAGGGCGTCGTCGCATTCGCCCGGAACACGTCATAGCTCTCCGCCCAGCGGCGCAGCAGCGCCGACACGTCGACGTCTTCGACGCGGCCGCGGCGCGAGCGTTCGAGCAGCGCGTCCTCGTCGAGGGCGTCGAGCAGCCGCGACACGTAGCCCGGCGCCAGAGCGGATGCCTCTGCGAGCTGGCGGACGCCGTAGGGCGGGCGCGTATCGACGAGCGTGCGGATCAGGCGCGCCGCCTTCGGGCCGCGGACGCGGGCCTTGGGCCGCCTCGGCGGCGAAGGATCGCGGCGCGCGCCGACTGTCTCGACGAAGACTGGCGGGTTCTGGAGCCGGATCCGCGCGTTGCCCGTCTGATCGAGGTAATTCAGGCCCTCTAAGACGAGGAGCTCGCGAGTTCGCTCGCTGAGCCACGGTGCGACGACCAGGATCGGGACGTTCGGGTTGAGGGCGCGCAGCGTTCGGCCGACGCCCCCCAGCAGGCGCACGACGTCGCGCGGAGCGAGCGCGCGCTTCGCCTCGACCGCGATCGTCGCGTACGAGTTCGGCGCGCGCACCTCGATCGCGCGATCCCGTCCCGACGTGTCGGCGCTGTCGAGAGTGCGAGGCGACATGCCGACCGTCCAGTCCTCGGGCAGCCGGTCGCGCAGCCATGCCACGGCCCATTCGAGCAACGCGTTCTCTGAAAACGTACCGTTTGCCGTCATGCGAAACCGAGATGATAGCGCACTTTGTTTCCTCTACGACGATGTTTGCCTTCGCGACGAACAGGAGCCATGAGGAAACACACCCCACGAGCAAGCCGCGCTTTGAGGCGACCACTAGAAGGGGCCCCGTCGCCGGGGCCCCTCCCTTAGCAAGCCGGTAAGCCGGATTCTGTCGTGGACGGTCATCCATCTGAGCGGCCGACCTGGACCTTGGCGGGCAGCCTGCGAACGGTCCTGCTTGGCCTTGCACCGGGTGGGGTTTGCCCGGCCGCCACGTCACCGTGACGCCGGTGCGCTCTTACCGCACCATTTCACCCTTGCCTGTGCGCGTCGCACGTGCGGACGCGCCATCGGCGGTGTGTTTCTGTGGCACTTTCCCGCGGGTTTCCCCGGGTCGGTTCCCCGACCACCCCGCCCTTCGGTGTCCGGACTTTCCTCGAAGGCGAACCTCCGCGACCGTCTGGCTTGCCCGTCCAGTGTAGTCGCGCAGGGCCGCGCGAGGAGACGCCGCGGTGGCCGCGCGGAGACGCCGATGCGCCGCGGAGGCGCGCGGCGGCGGCCCCTCAGGACAGCTCTGCGCCGCAGGAGCGGCAGGCGCCCGCGACCGGCTGATGGCCGGCGCCGAAGCGCGCGACGAGGTCGCCGCCGCAGAGCGGGCAGTGCGCGGTCTGCGTCACGGCGAGCGTCTCCCACGCGCCGACGACGAGGTCGTCGAGGCTGCGCCCGGCACGAGCGGGCGCAGCCGGCCGCGAAGCGGGCCGGTCGGCCGGGGACGGGGCCCGGTCCGGTGCCGGCCCCGGCGCGGGCGCGGGCGCCGGCGCCGGCGCGGGCGCGGGCGCCGGCGCCGGCGCGGGCCGCTTCGCGTCGAGGAGGCTCGCCTGGTCGGTGTCGAGCGTCAGCGTCGTCATCGGGTCACACGTGCCTCAGCAGGCCGACCATGCGGCCCAGGATCTTCACGTCGCGGGAGCGGATGGGCTCGAGCGCGGGGTTCTCGGGCTGGAGGCGGATGTGGTCCTCCTCGCGGTAGAAGGTCTTGACCGTCGCCTCCTCCCCCACGAGCGCGACGACGATGTCGCCGTCGTCCGCGGTGTCCTGCCGGCGGACGACCACGTAGTCGCCCTCGAGGATCCCGGCGTCGATCATCGAGTCGCCCTTGACCTTGAGGATGAACTCGGCCTCGTCGCCGCCGGCCATCGCCGGGACGTCCACGTAGTCCTCGATGTTCTCCTCCGCCAGCACCGGGGCGCCGGCCGCGACCGAGCCGACCACCGGGATCCCCCCGCCGCCGACCACCGAGCGCACGCCGGACTCGACGGTGTCGCGGACGTTCTCGATCGCGCGGTCGAGCAGCTCGATCGCCCGCGGCTTCGACGGGTCGCGCCGCAGGAGCCCCGCCTTCTCGAGGTTCGACAGATGCGCGTGCACGGTCGACGACGACGCGAGCCCGACCGCCTTGCCGATGTCGCGCACCGTCGGCGGATAGCCGTACTTCGCCGAGTACCGCTTGATGAAGTCGAAGATCTCCTGCTGGCGCTTCGTCAGGTCCACGAAGGTCTCCTCAAGAGGGGGCGAGATCGAACATGTGTTCGGGAAGGTAACGACCCCACTGGACGGAAGCAAGCGGAGCCGCCCGCGATACAGTTCTGCCCGCCAGCGAGCGCCGGTGGCGGAATTGGTAGACGCGCAAGGTTGAGGGCCTTGTGGGGGATAACCCCGTGGAGGTTCGAGTCCTCTTCGGCGCACTCTGTGTGAAAGCCCCGCCCTCGCGGGGCTTTCTCATCGCCGGAGCCGGAGCCGGAGCCGGAGCCGCGCCCCGGCCATCCCGCGTCGCGCTACGGTGAGTGTCCGGGCTTCTATCGAAAGGGTCACGATGACCCAGCCTTGCTGTTCAGCCTGCCGCGTCCGATTCTCTCGCGAGCTCGGGATCGCCCCCGAGGCGTGTCCTCGATGCGGCCGCCCGACCGAGCAGCTGCCGGCCGCGCACGTCCTCGGATACCACCTCGTCGAGATCGCCGACCCGCAACCGTCGCTTCCCACGGCCATCGCGGCTGCGCTCGCGCACCCGCGCCCGGGGCCCTCATGAGCGATCGCCACCTGCGCGTCCTCCGCGGGCTGGCGCGCCAGTGCCGGATCCGGGTTCGGGCGAACCAGGCCGAAGGACATGCATCCGGGTCACCCGGCGCCGAGCGCGGCACGGACCTCGCACGCTCGAGCGCGCTTGCCGAGGCTCGCCTCGCTTCCGCGACAGCTCGGCGCGCCCGCCCGTCCACGGGGTGAAGCACGCCGCCGGGCGCGTCGCGCCCACCAGGGGATCAGTGCTGCGTCGGCTGCGACGGCAGTTCGGTCGCCTCCCGCCGCTCCGCGGCTCGGCGTCGGTCTGAGAACGCCGCGTCGCCGGCGGCGCGTGCGGCGCGGCCTCGCGCGTAGGCGGCCTCGTTGCGCTCGGCGACGCGCCGCTTCGCTGCGTCGAACGCCGCGTCGCCTCGGAGTGGCTCGTCTGGCTTCTTGGTCATGTCGCGCTCCTACCGGCTCCCGATCCCCGGAGCCGCGTGTTGAGGTGGATCTCGAAGTTCATCTGGTCACGTCGTGCCGAGGCGCCTGCAGGTTCGCCGAAGGCCAGACGTGGGTCGACCAGGCGGTGCCGCACCGCTCAGCGCTCCTCGGCTCTCGAGACCGGCGGCGCGAAGTGCAGCGGCATCTCGCTCTCGGCGACGTCGGGGCGGCCCGGCCCGTCACCGTCGAGGTCCTGCGCGACCGTGCCCTGCGCGTCCCCCGCCGCCGGCGGGTCGGCGCCGGCCGTGTGCTTGTCGCCCCGCAGGGCGCGCCGCACTCTCGCGAGCATCCCGCCCGCGGGGCTTCCCGCGGCCGATGCCGGCGCCCGGTTGGTGGTCTGCATGTCGAAAGCCTTCCCGAGCGCGATGCCGATGCGCGGCGACCGCTGCTCCGTTGAGGAGGCTCTTCCGTCGCTGGGACGAAACTGTCGGTGAGGCGCCGTTCGGCTGTGGCCGGCGTGCTCTGCGCGAGTCGCTTCGCAGGAGCGGTGAAGTGGCCCTGTACGTCCGAGTGTACTCCGCCTCGGCGCTCGCGACACCGCGCCGGGCGGAGCGTCCTCGAACGCCGATCCGGCGGAGTGGCGTGCCCGCGCTACGATCAGGCTTCCCCAGCGAGAGGAGCCATCGTGGCTCGCATCCTCATCGAGACCGACGGCGGGACGACCACCCTCTCCGAGAAGCTCGTAGGCGTCAACCTCGCCGACGACGATTACGCCGACAAGCTCGTGGAACGTGTCGGCTGGGCGGTGGACGACGCCGAGGCCACCGACGCGGACGCAGTGAGCGCCGAGCGCGCGCTGTGATGCGGCCCGGCGAGGAGCACGGTCCCGGGGCGTCTCGTCCGGACGGCTCGGCCGCCGCCGACCAGTCCGCTGCCGACCACGACGAGAGCGCCGAAGCCCACGAGCGCAACGCGCACCGCCTCGACCGGCACGGCGCAGCGCGTGACGCCGATCGCGAGCGCGCCGACGCGCAAGTCGAGCGCGACATCGCGAAGGACATCCGGAGCGGCAAGGGGGAATAGCCGCCTCGTCAGTGCAGGAGTCGCGCTCGTCGACCGACGGGAGTAGAGTCGTTCGAGCCTGGCCCTGCGGCCACCGGTTCGGCCCCCGAGCGGATGTACGCCCACGCGCGACTGACGCGCGGCGGCAACGCACCCGGGGAGCACGGATCACCGCGGGGCCAGTCGTTGCTCTGCTCATGGAACGCGAGGCGTGCCGGGGTCGGCGCCGCGCAGCCGCGCCGACGCGCACCGCGAGGAGACGACGCTGCGCGAGGTCGTCAGGTACACCCAGCAGCTGCGCGCCGGCCGGTAGGGCCGCTTGCCCTGGTAGACGACCCGGACCCGCCAGCGGCCGGCGTACTTGAGCGTCTGGCGGAAGACGAACGGCCGGTGCGCGTTGCGGGAGCCGCCGTGGACCTTCTTCCAGCGGCCGTGGCGGCGCGCCTGCCAGACGACGCGGACGCGGCCGGAGATCGCGAACGGCAGGGCCGAGGTGACGGCGCCGCGGATCGTGCGCCGCCTGCCGCGCCCGGTGAGCACGAGCTTGTCCACGTTCGGCCGCTGCGGCGGCAGCGTCGCCGGATCGACCTTCTCCACCGGCACCTCGACGCGCGTCTCGTTGTCGCGCAGATCCTTCGCGAGGACGACGATCGTGTGCCGCCCGAACGGCAGCTTCAGCGCGCCGAACCAGCGGAACGACGGGACGTCCTTCGAGAAGTCGATCGGCAGCCCGTTCGGGCCGGAGTGATGGCTGAGGTTCTGCAGCGTCCCGTTCGGCGCGCGATACATGAACGTGACGCGCTTGACGTCGTCGTCCGGCGACGTCGCTCGCATGTACAGCCGGTCGCGGTCGCCGAACATGAAGTTCGGCCGCGGATCGAGCACGTCCAGCCGGGGAGCCTCGAAGTCGCCGCAGCGGGACGTGACGGTGTCGTTCCCCCGCGCGACGTCCTTGAAGGCGTCGTAGGCGGGCCGGTGCGAGCCGTCGGCGCGGCGCAGCCCGTACGAGTCCAGCTCCGAGCCGTCCCCGACCAGGTCGCGGCTGTTGAACCACATCGCGACCTCGAGGTACGGGTCCTCCCGCATGCAGTGGTAGGCCTGACGCAGGAACTGCGCCTGCGTCGGCTCGGGGACGCCGGCGTCCTTCTGCCCAGCCCAGCGCCCGCGGTCGCAGCGCCGCGACGTCGCCGACCACCCGAACTCGGTCATCCAGATCGGCTTGTCGTCGCCGTGGGCGAGCATGACCTCGCGCACGGTCCGGTACCCGAGGAAGACGAACCGGGCGATCCGCCCCTCCTCGCGGTAGTACTCCGCCGGGCCCGCGACGAGGCACGCCGTGTCCGTGTGCACCGCCATCACGTCGAAGTAGCCCTTCGCTCCGGCGCGGTACGCGGCGTCCACGAAGCCGTAGTTGTTGCCGGTCAGCGGCGAGAAGACCACCTTCGCGGCCGGGTCCGCGGCCTTGATCGCGCGGTAGGAGTCCCTCAGCAGCGACACGTACCCCGGGGGATCCGGCGCGCCCGCCCAGAACGCCGGCTCGTCCGCCTCGTTCCAGATCTCGTACGCGTCGACCCGCCCGCGGTAGCGGGCGGCGAGGCTCGCCATGAACGTCGCGTAGCGCTGGTCGCCACGCGTGCCCCCGAGGCCCGTGACCACGAACAGCGTCTTGATGCCGCGCCGCTCCTCCTCGGCCACGATCTGGTCGTAGCCGGCGTCTGCCGCCGCCTGCCCGTTCCACACCACGAAGTGCCGCGCCCAGCGCGCACCCGTGTCCTCGAGCATCGACCAGTTGTCGTCGCTCGACGCGGCCGCCCCGCCGTTCATGTTGAGCCCGATCTCCACGGCCGAGGCGGGCGCGGGCAGCGCGGTCGCGAAGAGCGCGACGAGCAGGAGCGCAGCGAGGAGGCCGGCGCAGGAGCCGGGGCGAGCGAGCGTCATGACGACCTCTACCGCCGCCGCGTCCCGGAGCTGCCGCCGAAGTCGGTGGCGACCGTGACCGCCGGCTCGAGTCCGCGGTCGCGCGGCGAGCCGTACACGACGCCGACGCCGATCTGGCGGAACCCGCGATGCAGGATGTTCGCGCGGTGGCCGGCGCTGGTCATCCAGCCGTCGACCACCGACTGCGGCGTCGAGTAGTCGCCGCTGCCCCAGCCGAGGTTCTCGCCGACGAGCGCGCCGCGGCGCCCGCCGTAGCCGGTGGCCTTCACCCGGTCGAGGACGGTGCGCCCGTCCCGCGAGTCGTGCGCGAAGTAGAGGTTGCGCACCATGTCGACGGCGTGGTCGCGCGACGCGCGGGTGAGCCGGGAGTGGAGCCGCAGCGCCCGCAGCCCGCGCGCCGTCCGCTCGGCGTTGACGAGGCACAGGATCGCGTCCCCGAACTCGGCGAGCCCGGCGCGCGTGACCTCCTCGTCGATCTGACCGCACGTGCCGCGCCCGCCGGCGACGCCGACGTCGGGAAGCTCGTCGAGCGCGTCGACGTCGGGCGCGCGCTGCACGGCCGGGCCGCCGCCCGGCGCGCCGGCCTCGGCGACGACGGGGTTGCCGATCTCCCGCACGTCGCGCTCGGATGCGGCCTCCGACTCGTCTCCGCCGCAGCCCGTCAGCCCGATCCCGATTGCGGCCGCGACGAACCAGACGGCCCCCCTGCGAGTGATGCATCCGATGCTTCGCACGCAGCCGCCGTACCCCTCCGCCAGGGTCCCGACGCGAAGCTGACGCATCCGGACTCGGGCGGGCGGGAGAGCGCCTCGCGCGGCGCTCGCGACCAGCTAAGTTGCTTCGAGTGAGCGGGAATCGGCTACCGGAGGACGAGTCCGAGCGCCTCGCGGCGCTGCACGGCTACGACATCCTCGACACCCTGCCGGAGGAGGACTACGACGCCATCGCGCGGCTCGCCGCCCACGTCTGCGGGACGCCGATGGCCCTGATCAACCTCATCGACAGCGACCGCGGTTGGTTCAAGGCGCGCGTCGGCGTCGACGAGCCGGAGCTGCCCCGCCCGGACGTCATGTGCGCGACCGCGATCCTCGAGCCGGACCGCCCGCTCGTCATCGAGGACCTCACACGCGACGAGCGCTTCGACGACAACCGCCTGGTGGTCGACGCTCCCGCGCTTCGCTTCTACGCCGGGTCGCCGCTCGTCACGCCGGACGGACATGCGCTCGGAACCATCTGCGTGCTCGACACCGAGCCGCGCCGCCTCGAGCCGCACCAGGTCGAGCTGCTGACCGACCTCGGCCGGCAGGTCGCCGCCCAGCTCGAGCTGCGCCGCGCCGTGCGCGAGCTGGAAGCCGCCCGTCGCGAGGCGGCCGCCGCGCGGGAGCGTGCCGAGGAGGCCGACCGCGCGAAGGGCGAGTTCCTCTCGCGCATGAGCCACGAGCTCCGCACGCCGCTGAACGCGATCCTCGGCTTCGGACAGCTGCTCGAGACGGATCCCGACCTGGGCGACGAGCAGCGGGCGGACCTGGCGAGCATCGTCTCGGCGGGCCGGCACCTCCTGGCGCTCGTGGACGAGTTGCTCGACGTCAGCAGGTCCCGCGCGCCGAGCAGGGATCGACCACGCGCAGGTAGCGCTGCCAGTCGATTCCCTCCCTGAGGTTGAACACGTAGCGCCCGTCGTGGGAGGGCACGTCGTTCTCGCGGGCGAAGCGCACCATCTCGTCCTCGAGCCCGAACGAGGTGTAGGTGGCGCCGGACTCGAACGAGATGCCCCAGTCGCCGCCGGTGTCCCCGAAGTACATGCCGTACTCCGCCATCGCGCGCAGGATGGTCTTCTTCCACGGCGGCACGTCGAGCGCCTCGATCGCCTCGAGCGGCATCGCGAGCTGGAACCTCGCGCCCATGGGCGGGGCACCCTCGTTCGACTGCCCGATCGCGGAGCACGGGCGACCGCTGTGCGCCGCGGGATAGACGAACGTCCCGGAGTCGCAGTGGACGTTCATGAACAGCGCGTGCGCGATCCGGCCCGCCTGCATCTCCGGCGCTCGGATGATCCCGGCGAGGTTGCCGAACTGCGCGGCGGTGGCGTCCGAGCCGAGGCCGTCGCCGTCGATGCGCGTGCGCCCGCCCCAGCGGAACTCGAGGGTCCCGCCTCCCGCCGGCTTCGACCGGACCTTGTACAGGTCGTACTCCCAGCCGCTCGCCTGGTCGACCACGGTCAGGTGCCCGTCGCCCCCGGCGGCCGGCCGCGCGGCGTCCGGGACGTGGATCTGCATCCCCTCGACGTCGCACCTGCCCCAGTCCTCGTAGCAGTGCAGCGTGAACTGGGGATCCTCGGGCTTCGAGTAGTAGGTCGGGTGGCTCCAGTCGTCGGGGGTCTCGGCCTCTCCCGCGACGAGGTGCCCGATCGCCCCGAACCCGAGCGTGCGGCGCACGATGGCGTCGGAAGCCGGATGCGAGGGCGCGTCCGGCGCGATCGGACGGTTGAACGGGCTGTCCGCGGCATAGGGCCGCCAGCAGCCGCCGGGCGTCACGCCGTTGCCGAGCGAGCCCAGCTCGCACGGCCCCGCGGCGGGCGCCGCCGGAGCGCGCGCCGCGGGCGCGGCGGCGGGCGCGCCGCCGGCGGGCGCGGCCGGCTCCGACTTGGATCCCGCGGCCTCCGGCGCCGCGGCGGTGGCCTTCGTCACGACGCTCAGACGCGGCCGGCGGATCCTGCCGGCCGAGGGATCGGCCGAGGCGCCCGGCGCGCCGCCGCCGCCGACCACCGCCCGGACGCGGCCGGCGCTGCGCACGAGCCGGATCGAGGCGACACCCGTGCGGACCGCGGCGCGGACGCGGGCGGTCTCGAGCGGATAGATGCCGCGGGCCGCCACGAGCCGCGCTGACGTCACGCCCTTGTTCCGCAGCGAGCGGACGTCGAACACCACGCGCTTCCTGCCGTTGCGCGCCGGCGTCAGCACGAGGACGGTCTTGGCACCCCCGTCCGCGACGCCCGCGTCGGGCACCGACGCGGGCTCGTCCGGATCGGGCGGCGCCCCTTCGGTCGCGGCGGCGACCGCCCCTTCGAGCGCCGACTCGGTCTGCCTGCCCACGACGCCGTCCACGAGCAGCCTGTTCGCCCGCTGGAACCGTCGCACGGCCGCCTCGGTCGCCGGGCCGAAGCGGCCGTCGACCGGGATGTCGTGCCCCGCCCGCCGCAGGCGTCGCTGCAACCGCCGCACCGCGGCCGGATCGGCGGCGGCGGTCGAGGAGAGGTAGCCCCCGCCCGCCAGCGGTCCCGGGCGCCGCACGCGGGTGCGCCGCAGCGCCGCCGGCCGACCGGATGCGCGGCGCGTCGGCGGCCACGCGTCCGGACGCCGGGAATCGTCGGGACGCGACGCCGGAGCGCCGGTGTCGCGCGGCGCGCGATCGTCGCCGGCCGATCCGCCGCAGCCGACGGCGGCGAGCAGGAGCAGCGCGAGGGCGGCCGCCGGGATGCGAGGGTAGGTCATAGCGCGAGGCACCTCTACCCCGGTACGCGGCCCCGAGGGCGAGGGACGAACGACGTGGCGCGCGTGCGCTTGACTCACGCCACGGCGGCGTCGACCGCGTGCAGGAGCTCGCGGACGTCGAGCGGCTTCGTGAGGTACGCGCGCGCCCCCTGGGCCAGGAGCCGCGCGGCGTGCCGCTCCGTCGCATCGGCGCTGACGACGATCACCGGGATGTCCTTGGTCCGGTCGCTGCGCTTCAGCTCGGCGAGCACCTCGGCCCCGTGCATGTCCGGAAGGTGGAGGTCCAGCAGGACGAGCTGGGGCCCGTGCTCGGCCGCGAGCTCGATCCCGCGCCGACCGTGCATCGCGGTGAGCAGCCGCAGCGCCGGACGCCGCGCGAGGATCCGCTCCACGAGCCGCACGTTCGCGCTGTTGTCCTCGACGTAGAGGACGGTGCCCGCGGCGGCCGCCGCGGTCGCTTCGGCACCCGCGACCTCCGCCGGGTCCGGCGCCGGCTCCTCGACCGGGGCCGATCGGTCGACCGGCAGCGAAACGCAGAAGACCGAGCCCTCGCCCACCGTGCAGCGCGGGTCGAGGGTCCCGTTCATGGCCTCGACCATGCTCTTGGTGAGCGGCAGCCCGAGTCCGGTCCCCTCGACGTCGCCGTGCAGCGCGCCCAGTCGCTCGAACGGCTCGAACGCGAGGCGGAGCTGCTCGTCGGAGAGCCCGGGGCCGGTGTCGGCGACCGCGATGACGATGCGCTCGCCCTCGCGCTCGACCGAGACCCGCACCTCGCCCGCGTCGCGGTTGTACTTGATGGCGTTCGAGAGCAGGTTGAGGAGGATCTGGCGCAGGCGCTGCTGGTCGGCGCGCACCGGCTCCGGCGGCACGGTCCGCGGCCCGACGAGGTCGATGCTCCGCCGCTGCGCGAGCGGCCGCACCATCTCGAGCGCGTCGGCGACGACGGCCCCGACCTCGACCGGCTCGATCGAGACGCCGAGACGGCCGGATTCGACGTGGGCGAGGTCGAGGATCTCGTTGATGAGCGTCAGCAGGTGCTCCCCGCCGCCGCGGATGTGTCCGACCGATTGGCGGGCCTCGTCGTCGAGGTCCTCCAGCTCCAGCAGCTGCGCGAACCCGATGATCGAGTTCAGCGGTGTGCGCAGCTCGTGGCTCATCCGCGAGAGGAACTCGCTCTTCGCGCGGCTCGCCGCGTCGGCCTGCGTGCGCGCCTCGGCCAGCTCCGCGTTCGCGCCGACGAGCTTGCCGCGGCTGCTCTGCAGGGTGGCGGCCATGTCGTTGAACGTCTGGGCGAGGTCGCGGAACTCGGGTGGCCCGACGACCGCGACGCGCGTCGCCAGCTCTCCCGCCTCGAGGCGCCGCGCCCCCTCGGTGAGGCTCGCCACCGGGGTGGCGATGGCGCGGCGCAGGTAGACGAACAGCAGCAGCAAGATGACCAGCGCGACGAACAGGCCGGACAGGCCGAGCGTCACCGCGCGCCGCGCCGAGGCCTGCCCGTCGGCGTGCCGCTCCGCGGCCTTCGCCTCGATGGCGCGCGTGAGGTCGGCCGAGAGCGCGCGGAGCGCATCGACGCGCCGCTTGCCCTCGCCCGCCTTGACGAGGGCGATCGCGGCGCGGCGGCTCCGGCGGGCCAGCGCGATCTGCGGATCGCTGTAGTCCCGCATGTAGCTGTTCGAGCGCGCCGCGAACTCGGCCGCCGGCTTGGCGAGCGCCGGGTTGTCGCGCGTGAGGGACACCAGCGAGTGCAGCTCGCGCGGCAACAGCCGGGTGGCGCGGTCGCGCGGCTCCAGGAACCGCGGCTCCCCGGTCAGGATGAACCCGCGCGCGCCCGTCTCCAGGTCGACCACGAGCGCGAGGGCGACCGCCGCCGACGTGCTCGCCCGCTGCGCGCGCTGGTTGTCGCGCTCCGCGTCGCGAGCCTGCCGCAGCGAGAGCCCGAACGGCACCGCCGCGGCGAGCAGCGCGACCCCGACCACCGCCGTCGCCAGCGCGACACGCGCGGCAATCCCTGCACGTCGCACGCCCGCGGGCATGACTCAGTCGAACCTCTCCGGACGCGCGAGGTAGAAGCCCTGCCCGAACCGGACGCCCATCTCGCGGAGCGTCCGCAGCTCGGCATCGGTCTCGATCCCCTCCGCGATCATGCGGGCGCCGATGTCGTCGGCGAACGTGGTCAGGGCGGCGCCGAGCGCGCGCCGGACCGGGTCGCCGTCGATGCCGCGGGTCAGCTCGCGGTCGAGCTTGATCACGTCGGGCGCGATCTGGAGGATGTGCCGCAGGCTCGCGAAGCCCGCGCCCGCGTCGTCCACCGCGAGCCGGACGCCCGCGCGCCGCAGCCCGGCGACGGCGCCGTTGAACGCGTCGTAGTCGGCGATCGGCGCGTGCTCGGTGACCTCGAGGACGATGCGATCGGCGGGCGCGTCCCGCAGCGCGCCGGCCAGCGCCTCCACGAGCGCAAGCGAGGGGGTGACGTTCAGCATCAGCCAGGAGCCGGGCGGCAGCCGGTCGACGTACCGCAGCGCGTTGCGGACCGCCGCGAGCTCGAGCTCCACCTCGAGGCCGATCTCCGCGGCCTCCCGGAACCACTGGTCCGGCGGGGCCGCTCCGTCGCCGCGGAACCGGGCAAGCGCCTCGTACCCGAGGATCTCTCCGCTGCCGAGGTCGAGCATCGCCTGGAAGCAGACGCCGAGCGCATCGCCGCTCAGCACGTCCTCGATCCGCCGGACCTTGTCGCGCCGCCCGCGTTCGAGGTCGGCCTGGGCGTCGAGCTGCGACACGAGCTCGGCGACGACGCCGTCGGTGACCTCCGTGGCCAGCCGGGCGTGGCCCCGGCCCGTGCGGCGCAGGGTCTCGAGGATCCGCTCGTCGGAGCTGGTGTCGAGCAGGTAGCTGGCCGCTCCGGCCTGGAGCATCTCGAGCACGCCCTCGCGGTCGGCGGCCGCCGCGAGCGCGACGATGCGCGTCCGCGGCGCCGCCGCGTGGAGGGCGCGCGCCGCGGCGACGCCGTCGGCGGGCGACGGCGCGACGAGCAGCGCGACGCGCGGAGCGGCGGACGCGGCGCGCGACGCCGCGTCGTCCACGGCGGTCGGCGCGCCCACCAGCTCGAGCCCCGGCGCGTCGTCGACCAGCGCTCTCAACCGGACGTGGATCGGGCCCTCGGGCGCGACGACGAGCACGCTCACGCCCTGCACGGTCAGCGCACCGGCGCCAGCAGCGCCTTGTGGTCGAGGGCGCCGAAGGCGTCGACCAGCGCCGGGTCGAACTGCGTCCCGCGGACGCGCCTGACCTCCGCCACCGCCTCGTCGACGGGCCACGCCGCCTTGTACGGGCGGTCGTGCGTGAGCGCGTCGAAGACGTCGGCGATCGCCGTCAGCCGCCCCGCGAGCGGAATGGCGTCGCCGGAGAGGCCGCGCGGATACCCGTTCCCGTCCCAGCGCTCGTGGTGCGTCAGCGCGATCGCCGCGCTCGTCTCGAGGACGCGCGAGGAGCTGCCCGCGAGGATCTGCTCTCCGATCACCGCGTGCGTCTTCATCAGCTCGTACTCGTCCGCGGTCAGGCGGCCCGGCTTCAGGAGGATCGTGTCCGAGATCCCGATCTTGCCGATGTCGTGCAGCGGCGCCGAGCGGCGGAGCAGGTCGGCCTCCCCGTCCGGCAGGCCCAGCCGCTGCGCGAGCAGCGCGACGGTCCGGCCCACCCGATGCGCGTGCTCCTGCGTGTCGTCGTCCCGGAACTCGCCGGCGAGCACGAGCCGGTCGAGCGTGTCGCGGCGTGCGCTCTCGAGCTCGTGCGTCCGCGCCCGAACCCGATCCTCGAGGGTCTCGTTGCTGCGCCGGAGCTGGCGGTGCATCGTCCGCGCGTCGAGCAGGTTCTCGACCCGCAGCGCCACCTCGACCGGGTCGAACGGCTTCGTCAGGAAGTCGCGGGCGCCCGCCGCCAGGGCCCGCTGCTTGGTATCCGGCGTGACGTCGGCGGTCAGCACGAGCACGGGCAGGCGGTCGGCGCCGCGCGTCCACGGCTCGAGCAGCCGCATGACCTCGAACCCGTCCGGCTCCGGCATGTGCAGGTCCAGCAGGAGGAGGTCCGGCACCTCCCGCTCGACGAGGCCGAGCACCTCGGAGGAGGTCGTGGTCGTCGCGACCTCCTTGTACTCCCAGCGCCGGAGCAGCCGCTCGAGCAGCACGACGTTCGCCGGCTGGTCGTCGACGGCGAGGATCCGCGCATCCGGGAAGCGGGCGGTCACGACGCGGCCGTCACGGCCCGGCGGAGCGTCACCATGAGCTGCATCGCCGCGAACGGCGCGGCGAGGTGAGCGTCCGCTCCCGCCTCGGCCAGCCGCCGCACGAGCTCCTCGTCGCCGCGCCGGACGATCGCGATCAGCGACGTCCCCGCTTCCCGCGTGGCGGCCCGCAGCGCGCGGCACCGCCCGGGCGCGTCATCCTCGGCGGCGGCGTCGAAGATCAACACGTCCGGCGGCGCGGCGCGCGCCGTGGCCTCGAGCCGCTCCGCCGGCACGTCCTCGAGCTGGAACTCCGCCGGCGGGACGCTCGCGCGGATCAGCGCGGCGGACTGCGGCGCCGCGACGACGACCCGCGGCACCCCCGCGTCCGCCGCGACTCCGGTGGCGGAGCCGTCGACGGCGGCGATGGCGGCGGCGACGAGCGCGCTGCAGCCGGGATGCCGCGCCAGCGGATCCTTCGCGAGAGCGCGCGCGACGGTCTCGGAGAGAGCCCGCGGAAGGTCCGGCCGTGCGGCCGCGAGCGGCGGCGGCGGCTTGTGCACGTGCGCGAAGAGCACCTGCGCGTCCGACTCGCCCGCGAACGGCGGCGTCCCCGCCAGGCAGTGGTACAGGACGCAGCCGAGCGCGTAGACGTCCGCCCGCGCGTCGACGCCGCGGCCCTCGATCTGCTCGGGCGCGAGGTAGTCGGTGGTCCCGACCACCTGGCCCGCCGCCGTGAGCGCGGTCTGCGCGCTCGAGCGCTTCGTGAGCCCGAAGTCGCTCAGGTAGGCGTGGTCGCCCTCGATCAGGATGTTCGCCGGCTTCACGTCGCGGTGGACGAGGTCGGCCTCGTGCGCGGCGTCCAGCGCCGACGCGACCTGGCGCAGGATCGCGAGCGCGTCGCGCGGTTGCATCGGCCCCTCGGCCAGCCGCACGGCGAGGTCCGTCCCCTCGACGAGCTGCATGGCGAGGTAGAGCATGCCCCGCACCTCGCCCGCGTCGAAGACGGGCACGATGTGCGGGTGGCGCAGCGCCGCCGCCGTGCGCGACTCGCGCACGAAGCGGTCGCGGAAGGCCGGGTCGTCGGACAGGTGCGGCGAGAGGACCTTGAGCGCGACGGTCCGGTGCAGGTGCGCGTGCCGGGCGCGGAACACGACGCCCATGCCGCCCCGCCCCAGCTCGTGCTCGAGGTGGTACGCGCCCAGCTCGCCGCCCGGCGTCAGCGCGCCGGAAGCGGCCAACTGCGGCAGCACCTGAACCCCGATCCTCGTCGTCTCCGTGCCCGTCATCGAGCGGTCTCGGTTACCCGCACCGGTCGTGCGACGCACTCGGCGCCGGCTCCGGTCACGCCAACTTCACCCGGACCACGCGCTCGCGGCCGCCGGACCCCGGCCGGACGAAGCTGAGCGCGACGGTCTCGCCGGACGAGCGGCCGCGGACGGCGTCGCAGTAGCTCGCGAGCGTGTTCGCCACCGGCGTGCGGTCGACGGCCGTCAGCAGGAGGGGCTCCCGGCCGAGGCCGGCGCGCTGGGCGGGCGACCCCTCCACGCTGCGCGAGGCGAAGATCCCCGACGTGAGGCCGGCGTCGCGCAGCTCCGCCGCGGACGGGTAGTCGAAGCCCGGGCCGGTCCATCCCGCGGAGCGCCCGCGGCGCAGCGCGGTGACCACCTCCTTGACGCGGTCGACGCCGATCGCGTAGCTCTGGCCCTGGATGGCCCGGCCCTCGCGCGAGACCGTCCGCGCCGCCGAGTTGACGCCGACCAGCCGGCCCTCGCGGTCGACGAGCGGGCCGCCGGAGTTGCCGGGGTTGAGCGCCGCGTCGGTCTGGACCACGTTGTCGTAGGCGGGCACGTCGGGCGCCGCTTCGCGGTAGCGGGTGCGCGCGACGGAGACGATCCCCTCCGTCGCGGTCAGCTCCGCGCCGAGCGAGGCGTTGCCGGGGTACCCGAGCGCGACCACGCTCTCGCCGGGCCGCACGCTCGACTGCGAGCCCAGCGGGACTGCGACGAGCCCCGCGGCGTCGGCGACGCGCAGCAGGGCGAGATCGTCGCAGGGCGCGGCGCTGACGACGCGCGCGGGGCGCGAGCGGCCGCCCGCGCCGACGCGGAACGTGACGCCGTCGTTGACGACGTGGGCGTTGGTCACGACGAGGCCCTCGCGCGCGTCGAGCACCCACCCGCTGCCGGTCGCGGAGCGGCCGCCGTCCTCGCCCATCGCCTCGACGAGGACGGTCCCCGGTCCCGCCTGCGCGACCGCGCGCTCGGCCGCGGACTCGTCGCCGCCGGGCGGCAGCGTCCCCGTCGCGAACAGGACCGCGAGGCCGGCGAGGCAGGCCACGGCCGTCGCGATGACCACGAGCCGCCGGCTGCCCGCGCGGACGGCGCGCTGGAGCGTCGTCTGCTCGTCGACCGCCCGCTGGAACGCGGAGTCCGCGCGCAGCACGCGGCGGATCGCCGATGCGCGCGGCGCCATGGCGGCGCCCGCCGCGGTGGCGTCCTGCTCCCGCGGGCGTGCGCGAGACGCGACGAGCACGGTGTCGCCGAGCTGCAGCTGCTCGCCGCCGGCCAGCCGCACCACGTCGACCTGCCGGCCGTCGACCCAGGTCCCGTTCGCCGAGCCGAGGTCGTGCAGGGCGGCGCTGCCGTCCGGATGCTCGACCAGGTAGGCGTGCCAGCGCGAGACGTTGTCGTCGGCGATCGTGAGGTCGCAGTCCGCGGCGCGGCCGACGAGGAACCGCTCGCCGCGGATCTCCACGCTCCTGCCGACCGCCTGCCCGACGCGCTCCGTCAGCCACATGGGCCCGGTCAATGCCCGGCCGGCGAGCACTCGAAGCTCGCCGTCAAGCGGCGCCGCGCCAGGCTCGCGGCGGCGCTGCTAGCGAGCGGGAGCGGTCGGCAGCACGAGGCGCGAGCCGACCTTCGTCACGTCCTCCACCGGACCGGTGGCGATGTTGTTCGGGCCGAAGGCGCCCGGCACCGCCCACACCGTGTTCGACGACTGCACGAGCAGGCCGAGCCGGTGCCCGGTCCCCACCGTCACGTCCTGCGGCAGGAAGCTCACGCGCGCCTTGACCCACTCGCCGTCGACCGGCTTGGCCTCGCCCAGCCCGTCGCGGTAGTCCACGTTCAGGAAGCCGCGCGCGATCGTCGTCATCGTGCCGTCCGGGCCGACGTCGACGAGCACCGGCGACAGGTGGCCGCCGGCGGGCGTCCGGACCCACGAGATCAGCTGAGGCGACCCGACGATCCGCATCGGCCGCTGCAGGGGCCGCGTCGAGAAGTAGAGCGAGTAGTAGCCGTGGCCCTCGCGGTTGAGCGGGTCGCGGTTGCCGAGCTCCTCGGACGTGGGCGCGCCGACCCACGTGAAGATGTTGTCCACGAAATCGGGATTGCGCTCGTCGGAGAGCACGCCCGTCTCGCCCGTCGACGGCGGCGGCAGCTGCACCCCCGGCACGTCCTGGTCGAACGACCGGCGCAGCCAGTACCGCACCGGCGACGCCCCCGCCGGCGGCCACGACCGCTCCGACCGGTACCCGGTCGACTCGTACGACCCGCCAACGACCGTCCGCCCCTCGGTGATCACCAGCGGCGTCTTCTCGACGCCCGTGCGCCGCCCGAGCAGGAACCGGTCGAGGAAGTCCTCGAGCAGCTCGTTCCAGCGATCGCCGGACGGCGAGGAATGGGAGTCCTGCCACAGCCACATCCGCTTCAGCGGGACGCCCACGCGATGCGCCGGCGAGCGCCGCGCCGGCAGCGCCTCGAAGAGCCCGATGCCCTCCTCCTGCTTGACGTTGTAGTCCTGCCAGCCGTGGGCGATCAGCGTCGCCGCGCGGAACTCCTTCGCGTGCCGGCGGTAGTCGCGCTCGACCCAGAACCGGTCGTAGTCCGGCGACTGCGAGTAGCCCTTCAGCGTGTGCTCGACGGAGTCGCAGACCTCGGCGCGCGAGGCGAGCTTGTCGCCGAACTTCTCGTCGTCGACGTCCGTGGGCGGCGTGCGCGCGAGGCCGAAGTCGAACGCGAACGGCGTGTCGAAGCCCTCGTCGCTGGCGACCTCGGAGTTCAGGAAGTACCGGACGCCGCCGTAGTAGGCGTAGCCGTACCACCGCGAGATCGCCGCGATCGGCACGATCGCCTTCAGCTCCGGCACCTTCGGCCCCTGCGACGCGACCATGTTCGCCGTCGTTCCGTCGTACGAGCCGCCGATCATGCCGACGTTGCCGTTCGACCACTCCTGATGCGCGAGGAACTTCACGAGATCGACGCCGGACTGCGTCTCCTTCGGGCCGCCGTAGTCCCAGCAGCCGGAGGAGTTGCGGGTGCCGAGGACGTCGGCGACCGCGCGGGCGTAGCCCTTGGGCACGAACTGCTCGCCGAGCGAGTCGTTGGCGAGGTTCGGGGAGCTGTACTCGCTGAGGGTGTTGTAGGGCGAGTAGGTCAGCAGGACGGGCGCGTCCTCGAACTTGTCGTCGCGCATGACCTCGACCGCGACCTCCGCCCCGTCGACCGTCGGAACCCGGTACGTCTCGTATACGACCTCCGCCGAGGCGGGGGCGGCGAGCAGCAGCACGGCCAGCACGGCGAGGGCGATGGAGCGGCGCATGTTGGTAGGAACGACGAAGAGTGGGCAATCTGGCGGCTGTGAACGTCTTGAGGCCTCCTCAGGACCGTTTGACCTGGATCTTCGGCTCGTCCCGCAGCGGCAGCACGTGGCTGCTGCGGATGCTCCGGGAGTTCGACGAGCTGGTGGGGCTGGACGAGACGGGCATCGGCCACCACCTCGGCCTGTGGCGGCCCATCCCCCTCGCGTGGGCCACGTGCGACGACCCTCCGGAGCTGTCGACGTTCGCGAACGTCAAGAGCGGCAACCCCGACTACTTCTTCAGCGAGGAGCACCGCGAGGGCTGGGAGCCGCTGCTGCGCGACTTCATCCTCGACCGCCTCGCCCTGCAGGTCGACGGCCGCCGCCGCGTCGTGATCAAGGAGCCCGGCGGCTCGCAGGTGGCCGACTGGGTCATGTCGCTGCTGCCGCAGTCGCGGCTCGTCTTCCTGCTGCGCGACGGGCGCGACGTCGTCGACTCCTGGCTCGACGCCTACCAGGACGGCGGGTGGATCACCGAGGACGGCGGCTTCCCGGTCGCGCCGCACGGGCGGGTCCCGTTCATCAAGTGGCAGGCGACGGTGTGGCGCTACCGCACCGAGGCGACCCAGCGCGCGTACGACGCCCACACCCCCGACCGGCGCGTCCTCGTCCGGTACGAGGAGCTGCTGGCCGACCCGGCGCGCGAGCTCGGCCGGGTGCTGGAGACGATCGGGCTGCAGGTGCCCGCCGCGCTGGTCGAAGAGGTCGTCGCCAAGCACGAGTACGCGAAGGTGCCGGCGGCCGAGCGGGGGCCCGGGAGGTTCGTGCGGGCGGCGTCGCCGGGCGGCTGGTGCGAGCGGCTGAGCGCCGAGGAGCAGGAGGCGCTGATCGAGATCCTCGGTCCAACCTGCGAGAAGCTCGGCTACCGCACCGGGTAGGGCGGCGGCCCGGCCTCGATCAGGTTCTCGACGCCGTCGATCTGCATGTACGCGGCGTAGCCGGCGACCAGGGCGAGCAGCAGCGCGAACACGGGCGCGCGCCAGCCCGGCCGCCGGTCGAGGACCCACCCGGACGCGGCGTAGAACACCGGGGCCGCGATGAAGAAGATCCGCCCCCAGTCGAGCGCGAACGTGCAGGCCAGCGCGCACAGCGCGACGAGGACGGTCCCGCGCCGCGCGAACCGCATCCCCGCCAGCGCGAACGGCGCGACGGCCCACAGCGGGCCGTAGATCGCGAAGAGCCGGCGCAGCTGCGTTCCGGGCGTCTCCAGCGCCTCGTCGAGGACGTCGACGCGGCCCTGGACGAGCGAGGCGCCGTAGCCCGGTATCTGCTCGCGGCCGACCGTCGGGATCGCCAGGCGCAGCGTCACGAACGCGACGACCGCGGGCGCGGCCGCGAGCGCGATGGTGCGCAGCGCGCGGGCGTCGAGCCAGTCCTCCGCCCAGACCGCGTACGCCAGCGGGGCGAGGAACAGCGCGCTCTCGCGGTTGAAGGCGCCCACGAGCATCGTCAGCCCGAGCGGGACCGGCCGGCGCTCGACGATGAACAGCGCGCCGGCGACCATGACGAGGATCGTCAGCGGGTCGGGGTTGCGGCCCTGCCGCAGCGACGCGACGAGCAGCGGCGGCGAGACGACGAGCGCGACCGCGAGGGGAACCGCTGTCCGCCGCTCGATCCCGAGCCGGTCGAGGAGGAGGAAGAGGACGCCGCCGGCCGCGCCGCTGAACAGCCAGGCGAGCACGGCGAACGAGACGTCGTGGTCGAACGGCAGGACGTGGACCAGCCACGGCACCGCGACCCGGAACGCGAAGACGTAGGTGTGCGGCGCGGAGGGGTCCTCCGCCATCCGCTCGTAGATGAGGTCGTCGTCCTCGGGGACCGGCTCGTCGCGGACGAGCGCGTCGAGCAGGACGAGGGCGAGCGCGCCGCCGGCGCCGACGAGCAGCGCCAGGCGGCGGGTGGAGAGCGTGTTCAGCGCGCGCAGGACGCGCGAAATCTACGACGCCAGCGCAAGCTCGCGGCGTTGGCCCTCGAACTCCATCCCGACCTCCTGCAGCGTCATCAGCATCGCCTCGATCGCGGGCGACTTGTAGCCGTCGAGCAGCGTCGCCGCCTGGATGCGGCGCACCGGCGGGCGCGACTTCAGCGCGCGGATGACAACGTCGTCGCGGACCGCGAGGAGCGCGAGGTCGGGGATCAGCGAGACGCCGACGCCCGCGGCGACGAAGCCCTGGATCGCGAGGTAGTCGTCGGAGTGGAACGCGATGCGCGGCTCGAAGCCGGCGGCGTTACACGCGCGCACGAGGATCATCGTGTCCGGGCAGCCGGTCTGCGAGCCGCCGAGCCAGTTCTCGTCGCGCAGCTCCTCGAGGCGGATGCGCGGCTTGGCGGCCAGCGGGTGATCGCGCGGCAGGACCGCGTACATCGGGTCGTGGAGGAGGTGGAGCAGCTCGATGTCGTCCTCGGCGATCGAGCAGAACTCGGCGTCGATGGTCAGGCCGATGTCGGCCTCGCCGGCGCGCAGCTTGGCCATCGCCTCGGCGGGCTCGGCGGGCTCGAGCGTCAGCTCCACGGCGGGATACCGCTCGCGGAACAGCGCGATCGCGCGCGGCATCAGCGTCGCGCCCGCGGACGCGAAGGAGACGAGGCGGACGCGGCCGCCTCTCAGGCCGGCGATCGCCTCCAGCTCCGCCTCGGCGTCGGCGAGGCGGGCGAGGATGACGTCCGCGTGGCGGACGAGGGCGCGGCCGGCGTCGGTGAGGCGGACGCCGCGGGCCGAGCGGTCGACGAGGCGCGTCCCGGCCTCGCGCTCGAGGGCAGCGATCTGCTGGCTGACCGCGGACTGGGTGTAGGCGAGCGACTCGGCGGCGGCGGAGAAGGAGCCCTTCGCCGCGACCTCCCTGAGGACTCGCAGGCGCTTGACGTCGAGCATAAGGCCATCTTATCGTGCCGATGATGGAATGTCACTTGAAGTTATGGGTCGACCGGCCGACACTAGGAGTGGAAAGAAGAGAGAAAGGACCGCCCAATGACCTACACCACCCCCACCATCAGCATCCGGGCGGCCACCCACGGCGACGGCCCGACCCTCGCCCGACTGGCCGCCCTCGACAGCGCTCCGGTGCCCTTCGGCCCCGTCCTGCTCGCCGAGGTCGACGGCCAGCCGCGCGCCGCCCTGAGCGTCAGCGACGACCGCGTGATCGGCGACCCGTTCGCCCGCACGGCCGAGCTCGCCGAGCTGCTCCGCGTGCACGCGCGCTCGACGGCCGCCCGCGAGGACCGCGTCCACCGCGCGTTCCCGCGCCTCCGCCTGGCCGCTTAGGCAGCCGCCACTCCCGCCCCCCAATGGGTGGGAGTGGCCGCATGGCGGATTGGATTCCGGTGGGTCGCTGGCGTACCCTCGTTCGCCATGCGGCCCCTCTCGATCGCGTTCTTCGAGCGCGTGCCCGCGCTGCCGGGCACCGCTCTCGTGCGGCTGGCCGGCCGCGTGGACCCCGAGCTGACCGCCGGGGCCGAGCCGATCCTCGTCGTCGACGACGGCCGCACGGCGCGCGAGTTCGCCGCGCTCAACGCGCCGGATCGCTTCGACGCGCGTTCGGGCGCCTTCGTCCTTCCCTTCGCGGTCCCCGTCGCGGCGCTGGGTTCGCGCCCGGCCTACGCGCTGCGCGTCGACGGACAGCTCCTCGACCTTCCCGCCCCGCGGGAGCACAAGCTCCGGGAGGCGCCCGCGTCCGCGCGCGAAGCGGCCCCGGTCCTCGACGAGGTTCCGCCCGAGGCGCCCCAAGCCGCCCCTCTCCGCGACGCCGCTCCGCCCGAGGCGCCCGAAGCCGCCCCTCTCCGCGACGCCGCTCCGCCCGAGGCGCCCGAAGCGGCGGCGCCCGAAGCGGCGGCACCGGCCCTCGACGAGGCTCTGGCCGAGGCGGCGCAAGCGGCCCCGCCGGCCGTCGACACCGCCGGCGAGGTCGACCCCGCGGAGGCGCTCGAGCGCGAGCGGCGGCGGGCGGCGGAGGCCGAGCGGCGGCTCGACGGCGCCTCCGCGCGGGTGCGCCGCCTCGAGGCGCGGCTCTCCGAGCTGGAGAACGCCGCGGCCGCGACGACCGACGCCGAGCAGCGCGCCGAGGCGCTGGCCGAGCGGCTCGAGGCCGCCGAGCGCGAGCGCGCCGCCGCGACCGAGCGGTTCCGGGACGCGGAGTCGCGCGGGCGCGAGCTCGCCACCCGGGCCGAGCACGCCCAGGAGCGGGTCGCCGAGCTGACCGCCGACCTGCAGCGCGCGCGGCAGGAGGCGACGGAGGACGCTCGCCGCCGCGACGACGAGCTGCACGCGGCGCGCGAGGAGCTTCGGACGGCGATCGAGGAGGCCGCGCGCACCGCGGCCGAGCTCGCCGCCGCCCGCGCCGCCCGCGACGACGCCGAGAAGCTGCGCCGCGCGGCGGAGACGCGCGCGGCCGCGAGCGCGGAGGCGCGCACGGTCGCCGAGGCGCGCGCCCGCACCGCCGAGCACGCGCGCGAGGCGGCCGAGAAGGCGGCGCGCGAGGCGGTCGAGGCCTCCGACGCCGTGCGCTCGCGGATCGAGCAGGTGGCATCGATCGAGGGGCGTCTCGCGGAGGCGCGCGAGCGGATCGCCCACCTCGAGGCCGAGCTGCGCGAGGCCCACGAGCTGGCCAGCGCGGCGCGGGCCGAAGCGGCCGAGGCCGCCGCCCTCCTCGACGCCGAACGCCGCGCGCGCGAGGCCGCCGAGGAGCGCGAGCGCCGCGCGCTGGAGGAGGCCGACGAGCGCAACCGGATCGTCCGCGCCGAGGCCGACGAGCGCGAGCGCCGCGCCCGCGAGGACGCCACCGCGCGCGCCGAGGCCGAGCTTCGCGCCGCGCAGGAGGCCGCGGAGCGCCGCCACGCCGAGCTGGAGACCGCGCGCGCCGACGCCGAGCGCCGAGTCGAGGAGGCCGCGCAGCGGGCCGAGCGCGCGGAGGCCCTCGTCCGCGAGCGCGCCGGCGAGGCCGACGACCGCACCGGCGAGCTGCAGGCCGCGCGCGAGCAGGTCCAGCACCTGGAGACCCAGGTCGCCGCGCTGGAGGCCGAGCTCGACAGCGCGCGCGAGGCGGCGCAGAGCGTCGCAGCGGAGCGCGAGGAGGCCGCCGCCCACCGCGCCGAGCTCGAGCAGCAGCTGGCCGACGCGACCGCCGCGCTGGAGAGCGCGCGGTCAGAGCACGAGCACGTCGCCGCCGGGCGCGACGACTACGCGCAGGAGGTCGCCGAGGCGCGCCGCCGTGCGGAGGCCGCGTCGAAGGCGCACGACGACGTCGTCGAGCAGCTCGCCGAGCTGCGGCGCGAGCTCGAGGCGGCCGAGGCGCAGGCCGGCGAGCGCGAGGAGGCGCTGCGGGACGAGGTCGCGCAGCGCGAGCGCCGCATCGAGGAGCTGCGGACCCAGCTCGAGGAGACGCGCCGCACCGAGGCCGCGGCGACGACCCGGGCCCAGGAGCTCGAGCGCACCGTCGGCGCGCTGGAGGCCCGCGCCGCCGACGCCGAGGCGCAGCGCGAGAAGCTCGAAGAGGAGGTCCGGTCGCTGCGGACGCGCCTCGACGAGGTCGCCCGCGCCCGCGCGCTGGCCGAGCGCGGCGTCGCCGAGGCGTCCGGCGCCCGCGAGACCGCCGAGCGCGAGCTGGCCGCGGTGCGCACGGAGCTGGTCGAGGCGCAACGCGCGCTGGGCGAGGCCACCGCCGCCGCCGACGCGCGCGTCGCGCAGCTCGAGGCGGCGCACGCGCAGCAGCTCGCCGCCGCCGAGCGCGAGCGCGAGCAGCTCGCCACCCGCCATGCCGAGCAGCTCGCGGAGGCGGACCGCCGGCGCGAGGCGCTCGAGGCCGAGCACGCCGAGCGG
The DNA here is from genome assembly GCA_036389485.1 of Solirubrobacteraceae bacterium. GTDB lineage: Bacteria > Actinomycetota > Thermoleophilia > Solirubrobacterales > Solirubrobacteraceae > CADCVT01. The sequence goes on along the minus strand of DASVPR010000003.1, from coordinate 39,663 downwards.
CTGGCCGAGGCGCAGCGCGAGCGCGAGGCGCAGCTGGAGCAGGCCGCCCGCGAGCGCGAGGAGCTGCAGGCCGCCCACGAGAGCGACCTCGCCGCCGCGCGGGAGGCACTCGCCGAGCTGGAGGCGCACGCCGCCGACCGCGGTCGCGCGCTCGACGCCGAGCGCGAGCGCCAGCTCACCGAGGCCCGCCAGCGGGTCGAGGAGCTGGAGGCCGAGGTCGGCAGTCGCATCGAGGCGATCGAGGCCGAGGCGAGCCGGCGCGTCGAGGAGATCGAGGCCGCGGCCGCCCGCCGCGTCGAGCAGCTCGAGGCCGAGGCGGCGCAGCGGATCGAGGCCCTGCGCGCCGAGCGCGAGAAGATCGAGGCCGACCACGCCGAGGAGATCCTGCGCCTGCGGGCCGACCACGAGCAGGCGCTGGCGACCCTTCGCGGCGAGGCGGAGGAGGCGGCCGCCGCGCACGAGGCCGCGCTCGCCGAGGCGCGCGCCGAGCGCGAGCGCATCGAGGCGCAGCGCGACGAGGCGATCGCGGAGGCGGTCAGGGAGTCCGAGGACGAGCTGGCGAAGGCCCGCGCCGCCGCCGAGGAGCTGGAGGCCGAGGCCGCGAGCCGGCTCGCCGCCGTCGAGGCGGAGGCGCGGCGGTGGACCGAGGAGGTCCAGGCCGAGGCGCGGCGTCAGGCCGAGGCCATGCGCGCGGAGGCCAAGGCGCGCGCCGAGGACCTCGCCGCCGAGCGCGACCGCGCCGCGGCCGAGGCGTTCGAGCTCGCGGGCGAGCGCGACCGGCTGGAGGCGCAGCGCAGCGAGGCGATGGTCCGCCTCACCGCGCTCGAGCAGGAGCTCGCGGGCGCGCAGGACGAGCTGGACGAGCTGCGCGTGGGCAGCGTCGAGCTGCTCGAGGCGCGGGCGCGCGTCGAGGCGCTGTCGACGGAGCGCGACGAGGCCCGCGAGAAGGTCCACGAGATCGAGCGCGAGCGCGACGTGCTGCGCGAGCGGGTCGTCGCCGCCGAGCGCGAGCGCGACCACGCGCTGCAGCAGCTCGAGGCCGCGCAGCGGCAGGCCGGCGCGCTGGAGCGGGAGCTGGGGGCCGCGGCGGAGCGGGTCGGCGCGCTGGAGCGCGAGGTCGAGGCGGGCCGCTCGCACGCGGAGTCGCTGGGCCGCGAGCTCGAGGCGGCGCGGCAGCGCGTCGAGCGACTCGACAGCGAGCGCAGCGCCGGCCGGCGCACGGCCGAGGAGCTCGAGCGCGAGCTGGACGCCGCACGCCTCCTCCTGGAGGAGCTGGAGAGCGACCGGCTGGCCGGGCGCGACGAGGCGGGCACGCTCGCCGACGAGCTGGACGAGGTCCGCAACCGGGTCAGCGAGCTGCAGCGCGAGCGCGACGCCGGGCGCCAGCGGTCCTCCGAGCTCGAGCGCGAGCTGCAGGCCGCCCGCGAGCGCCTCGGAGCGCTGGAGCGCGAGCGCTCCGCCGGCGAGGACCAGCATGCGGCGCTCCTGCAGGCGCTCGACGCCGCACGCGAAAGGGTCGTCGCGCTCGAGGGGGAGCGCGACAGCGCGCAGGAACGGCTGGCGACGCTGGCCGAGGAGCGCGACGGCGTCAAGGAGCGGCTCGCCGCGCTGTCCGAGGCCCGCGAGTTGGAGGGCGACGAGGCCGAGCGGCTCGTCGCCGAGTTGACGGAAGCGCAGGTTCGCGCCGAGGCGCTCCAGCGCGAGCGCGACGAGGCGCGCGCGGAGGCTGAGGCGCTGCGCGAGGCGGAGCGCGAGCGGCTGCGGCTCGAGCAGCAGGCCGAGCAGCTGCGCGAGCAGGTCGAGGCGCTCCAGCACGACGAGGCGGAGGCCGACCGGCTGCGCGAGGAGATCGAGGCGCTGCGCGCCGGCGCGACCAACGGCCACGACGACCGCGCGGAGCTCGAGGAGCGCCTGCGCCAGGTCACGCGGATCGTCGCGCAGGGCATGCGGCACGCGGCCGAGCTCGAGGGGCGCGTCACGCAGCTGCGCGGCGCGCTGCAGGAGCGCATCGCCGACGGCGCGCTCTCGGAGACCGAGGCCGAGGCGGTCGAGCGCGTCCGCGAGCGGACCGTCCGCGGGATGGCCGAGGCCGACGAGGTCGCGCGCCGCGCGGCGGCCCTGCAGCGGCGCCTCGCCGAGCGCGCCGTGAGCCACCGGTAGCCGCCCGCGCGAGCGATACGCTGCGCGGCATGGACGACCGGACGCCGGAGGACAGCCCGTTGGACGAGCTCGCCGCGCTCGCGGACGAGCTGCTCAGCCAGGCGACCGACGTCCGGCGCCAGTGGGCCGAGCTGGGCGAGGCGCTCGGCCTCGAACCGGCGCCGCAGCCCCAGGCGAACCGCCCCGAGCCGCCGGCCGAGCCCCCCGGAGGCTGGCCCGAGGCCGACCCCGTCCGCCTCGTCGCCCTCGACATGATGCTCGCCGGCCGAAGCCGAGAAGAGGTCCGCGAGTACCTGCGCGCCACGTTCGGCAAGGACGTCGGCGCCGACGTCCTCGACGAGATCTTCACCGAGGGCGCGAAGTAGGCGCGCGGAGCGGCGCCGGGCGCGGCGCGGCGCCGGCTCGGGCGTGAAGCGGCGGCGCCGGGCGAGACTACGCGCGGCCCGCGAGGAACGCCGCCGCGCGCGTCGCCTCCGCCTCGAGCGTCCGCTCGCGCGCCAGTTCCAAGCCTCGCCGCACGCGCGCCTCGCGCCCCTCGCGATCCTCCACCGCGCTCCGGACCGCGGCGACGAGCGCTTCGCGATCGCGCGGCGGGACGAGCAGGCCGGCCGCGCCGCCGTCGAGCGCGAACGACACTCCCCCGACGTCGGTCCCCACGACGGGGGTCGCGCAGGCGAGCGCTTCGAGGAGGACCTGCGGGACGCCCTCCGTGAGCGCGACATGGACGAAGACGTCCGCTTCGCGATAGCGCGCGAGGAGCTCCTCGCCCGGCGGGACGAACCCCGCGACCTCGAGCGCGTCGCCGACGCCCCGCTCCTCCGCTCGCTCGCGCACGGCGTCGCTCAGCCGGCCGGTCCCCACCCACGTCAACCGGAACCGCCGGCCGGAGGCGTTCAGGTCGGCGAGCGCGTCGACGAGCAGCATCGGGTTCTTCTCGGGCTCGATCCGGCCGACCGTGAGGAGACCAACCGGATCGCGTCCGAAGGCACGCGGCTCCGCGGCCACCTCCGCTTCGCGCATGAGCGACACCGTCATCGGCAGCACGCCGCGCCTCGGCCCGGCGTAGCGCCGCTCGAGCTCCGGCCCCACGACCGTCACCGGCACCGCGCGCGCGACCGCGCGCCACGCGAAATCGAGCAGCCACAGTGGCGCGAGCAGCGGCGCGGTGCTGCGCTTGCGCAGCCGCGTCCGGAAGTACCGCATGGTGTCCTGGCGCACGCCGAGCACGACGCGCCGTCGCCGCACCAGCCCCATGGCCGCGAGCACGAGCGAGACCGGATGGGGCCCGAACGCCCACACGACGTCGACCCGATCGAGCCCCCGCCACAGCGCGGGCAGGATCCGCAGGACCGCGCGGGCGAACGCGCCGAGGTGCGCGAGGCTCGGGTACCACGGCAGCTGCGCGACGGACGGGCCGGGAGGCAGCGCGTAGTCGACGCCCGCGTCGGCCGGGGCCGCGCGCCCGAACAGCACGAGCGAGTCGAACCGCGACCCCACCTCGCACCCGAACCGCAGGAACGGGAGCGTCTCGAAGTTGGTCAGGACCGTGCCGTCCGGCGCCGTCCGGTACATCGCGTCGATGTAGAGGCCGAGCCTCATCGGGGGGCGCCGTCGCCATCGCCCCTCGGCGGCGCGAGGGCGTGCAGGATCGCCGCGGTGGGCGGCCCGAACTTCGCCGAGCCGACGAGGAAGCCCGCGCCCCACGCGACGTGCATCGTCGCGAAGACGAGCGGGAGCGCCGCGGCGTCGGACGGCGAAGCTCCGCGTGCTCCCTCGCGAACCGCGGTCGCGACGAGCGCCGCCGCCCAGGCGGCGACGCCCACCCGCGCGAGGCGCCGCTGCGGTCCGGGCGCAAGCGCGGCGGCGATCGTCAGGACGACGCCCGGCGGCAGCACGTGCGTGCGCCGCATCGACGTCGGATGGCGCCCGACCGTCTTCGCCTTGTACTGCCCGTACCGCCAGTACTGCCGGCCGAGCGCGCGCAGGCTGTCGCGCGGCACGTACTTCGCCGCCATCTCCGGCACGCAGACGATGCGCCCGCCGGCCGCGCGGATCCGGGCCGCCAGCTCGCCGTCCTGGTTGATCGGCCATCCCTCGTCCCAGCCGCCCTGCTCGACGAGCGTCGAGCGCCGCCAGACGCCGGTGAACCCGCTGTCGACCTCGGTCTCCTCGGTCGCCCGGCGGAACCCGGCCTGCCCCACGCCCAGCGGCGTCGCGAGCGCGAGCGCGACCCGCCGCGACCACGTCCCCGCGCCCTCGGCGAGCTGCGGCCCGCTGACCCACGCGACGTCGCCCCGCGACAGCCGCTCGATGCCACGGGCGAGGTAGTCGGGCGGGTACCACGTGTGCGCGTCCATCCGCGCGACGTACTCCCCGCGCGCCTCGCGCAGCCCGATGTTGAGCGCCTGCGGCGTGCGCCGGGCGGGGTTGTCGAAGACGCGCACGCGCGGGTCCGCGGCGGACACCCGCGAAAGGATCGAGCGACTGCGATCCTCCGACCCGCCGTCGATGCAGAGGATCTCCAGCCCGCCCGGGACCTCCTGCGCCCGCATCAGCGAAAGCGCGTCCTCCAGATGACGCTCCTCGTTCAGCACCGGAACGAGGACCGAGACCGCCGGGCTCACTGCTCGTTCCACAGCGTGAAGACGAGGAGCGACCACAGCTGGCGGCTGCGGTCCGCCCGCGCGGCCAGGTGCTCGTCGAGCAGCCGGGCGACCGGCTCGGGCTGGAACCAGCCCTGCGCGCGCAGCCGCGCCGGCGACAGCAGCTCGCGCGCCATCCCCGACAGCTCGTTGCGCAGCCACGCCGCCGCCGGGATCGAGAAGCCCTGCTTCGGCGCGGTCAGGATCTCGGCGGGGATGACGGGCGCGACCGCGGCGCGCAGGAGCCGCTTCTTCTGCAGCCCCCGCACCTTGTGGACCGCGGGCGTCGAGAGGGCCAGCTCGGAGACGACCGGATCGAGGAACGGGACCCGCGCCTCGAGCGAGTGCGCCATCGACGCCCGGTCCGTCTTCACGAGCTGGTCGTCGGCGAGGTTGATGCCGAGGTCGACGTCCTGCAGGCGCGTCAGCAGCTCCGCCCCCGCGGTCTCCGCGAACCGCGCGCGGTACAGGTCGATCGGGTCGAGCGAGCCGCCGCGCCCGTCCAGCAGCTCGCGGCGCACCTCCGGCGCGAGCACCTCCGTCCAGCCGCAGTGCCGCTCCAGCGGCGGCAGCGCGCCCGCGGCGGCGAACCGCTTCGCCTTGTCGTCGAGCCGCGCGGCGCCCGACGAGCTGGGCAGCAGGTCGATCAGCGGCCGCAGCCGCGCCGCGACCGGCCCGAGCCGCCCCGCGATCCGGTCCGCGGTGTACGTGTTGTAGCCGCCGAACAGCTCGTCGCCGCCCTCGCCGGCCAGCGCGACCTTCACGTGCCGCGACGCCAGCTCGTTCACGAGGTACGTCGGGAGCGAGGACGAGTCCGCGAACGGCTCGTCGTACGCGGCCACGACCCTCGGGAGCAGGTCGACGGCGTCGGGCCGGACGACGAGCTCGTGGTGGTCGGTCGCGTAGCGCTTCGCGGTCAGGCGCGCGCGGTCGAGCTCGTTGAACCCGGCCTCCTCGAACCCGATCGAGAACGTCTGCAGAGGGCCGCTCACCTGGTCGGCGGCCAGCGCCGCGATCGCCGAGGAGTCGACCCCGCCCGACAGCAGGACACCGACCGGCACGTCCGCGACGAGGTGCGCGCGCACCGAGTCGCGCAGCCGGCCGCGCAGCTCCTCCGCCAGCTCCTCGAACGACTCGCGGCGCAGCGCCTCGCGCGGCACCGGCGCCGGGCGCGCGTAGCGCTGCACGCGCGGCTCGGCGCCCTCGTCGACGACGAGCAGATGGCCCGGCGGCAGCTTGCGCGCCTCGCGGTAGATGGTCAGCGGCGCGGGGACCCAATTCAAAGCCAGGTACGCCTCGAGCGCGTCCGGGTCCAGCTCGCGCGAGAACCCGGGCTGCTCGCGCAGCGCCTTCAGCTCCGACGCGAACGACACCTGCCCGCCCGCGTGCCGCCAGTACAGCGGCTTGATCCCGAACCGGTCGCGCGCGACCACGACGCGCCGACGCTCGGTGTCCCACACCGCGACAGCGAACATCCCGCGCAGCCGGTCGGCGAAGTCGAGCCCGTGCTCCTCGTACAGGTGGACGAGCACCTCGGTGTCGCTGTGCGTCGCGAACCGGTGCCCGGCGCGCTCGAGCTCGGCGCGCAGCTCGCGGTAGTTGTAGATCTCGCCGTTCTGGACGACCTGGATCGAGCCGGTCTCGTTGCCGATCGGCTGATCGCCGCCGCCGAGGTCGATGATCGACAGCCGCCGCATCGCGAGCCCGACCGGCCCGTCGACCAGGACGCCCTCGCTGTCCGGCCCGCGGTGGAAGAGCGTGGCGTTCATCGCCCGCAGCGCGTCCTCGTTGACGCGCTCGCCGCGCAGGTCGACGATGCCGCAGATCCCGCACATGTCAGCGCTCGAGCTCGGGCGGGCGCGCCGACATGACGCGCAGGACGACGGCGAGGGCGAACAGGATCCACATCCGCCGGTCGCTCGCGGCGGAGATGAAGAACAGCGCGATGAGCCACGCCAGCTCGGCGACGAGCAGCGCGGTGGTCAGCGACGCGAGCGCGGTCTCCCCCCGCTCGACGAAGCGGCGCGCCGCCTGCCACGTCAGCGCGAGGAAGACGGCGACGAGCGCGAGGAAGAGCGCGAGCCCGACGAGCCCCAGCTCGGTGAGCACCTGGAGGTACGTGTTGTGGGCGACGTGCGGGCGGTCGACGATGAGCGCCGCGTCGGTGAGCTGGCCCGGCCGGCGCACGTACCGGTGGGCCTCGGTGGCGAAGTCCGAGATCCCGACGCCGGTCACCGGATGCTCCTGCCCGATGCGCCAGGCGACCGTCCACAGGTCCGACCGGCCGTTGCCGCCGCCGTCGACCTTGGTGACGCGGTCCCACGCGCCGGGCGTCACCGCGAGGGAGAGCGCGACCAGCCCGCAGAGGACGGCCGTACCGGACAGGATGAGCAGCCGGTGGCGGCGGATCAGCACGACGCCCGCGAGCGCCGCGACGAGGAGCGCGATGAACCCGCCGCGCGACTGCGTCGCCGCGAGCCCCACCGCGAGGATCATGATCGCCACGGCGACCGCCCAGCGCGAGAGCGCCGAGCGCAGCCCGGCCGCGAGGCCGAACGCGAGCACGATCGCGGGCACGATCCCCGCCGCGAGGTAGTTCGGGTCCGACGAGCCGCCCTTCAGGCGGCCCTCGGTGAACGTCGAGGTCTCGATCGCGCTGTCGACCGGGTGCAGCCCCGTCGCCGCGAGGCCGACGCTCACCGACAGCACCGCGCCGAACACGAACGCGGCGACGACGAGCCGGGCGTCGCGCCCGGTGCGCAGCGTCGTCGCGAAGATGAAGAACAGCAGCGCGGCGACGTACCAGTTCGTGGCCTCGCCCAGCGCGCGTCCGGTGTCCTCCGAGAGCGCGATCGACACCGTCACCCAGACGACCAGCCCGAGGAGCACCGCGACGAGGGGGCCCTGCCGCGCCAGCGCGCTCGCCCCGGCGGCGCGGCGGTCGCGGCCGGTGCCGAGCCACGCCGCGAGTACGACGAGCAGGGCGAACGTCGGCCCGACCGACACCGCGGGCAGGTACTGGATGAACGGGATCGGCGTGCACAGCACGAGCGCGAGGCGCAGGTTCACGAACGCGATCGGGACGAAAGCGAGCGCGACGACGAAGCCGACCCCGAGCGCCGGCCGTACCGCGATGAGCAGGCCCGAGAACAGCGCGACGCCCGCGGCGGCGATCGCCACGAGCGGCGGGGAGAGCAGCGGCAACGGCCGGGCGGCCATGTCGCGCTACCCGCCGGTGCGGCTCAGCGCCCGGCGCTTCGGCCTCGTGGGCGTTCCGTACGTGTGGTAGCGGCTCGTGCGCGAGCCGGTGGCGCCGACGACGATCAGCCCGGTGGCGTCGACGCCCGCCCGCGCGAGCAGGTCGCGCATCGCCTCGAGGTCCTGGCGCTGGGTGTTGTTCGGCCGCGCGACGAGGATCACGTCGTCGACGTGCGGCACGAGGCGCAGCGCGTCGCTGACCTCGCCGAGCGGCGCGGTGTCGAGGATCACGTAGTCGGCCAGCTCGCGCGCCTCGCCCAGGATGTCCCCGAGCCGCCGCGTGAGCGCGGAGAGCAGCAGCGCGTCGCCCTCGCCCGTGCCCGCCGGGGCGACGCGCAGCGGCGGCAGCTGCGGCGCCGGGACGAGGACGTCCTCGAGCCGGTGGCGGCCGGACAGCAGCGAGACGAGCCCGCCCGACTCCGGCAGCCGCATGAGCCGGGCGATGTCGGGCTTGCGCAGGTCGAAGTCGATGAGGATGACGCGGCTGCCCGCGGCGACGAGCGCGAGGCCGAGGTGGACGGCGGCGTTGGTCTTGCCGTCCTGGCTGTTGGCGCTCGTCAGCATGATCACGCGCGGCTTGGTCCCGTCCTGGTCGAGCTGGACCTGGAGCGTCCGGTACGCCTCCCGCGCAGCGGGCGGCAGGGCGAGCGCGCCTCCTCCCTCGCCGCGCGACAGCTTCGGGATCCGCGCGAGCACCGGCAGCGGGTAGATCGACAGCAGCTCCTCGACGTCGCGGACGCGCCGGTTCCCGGTCTCCATCAGCAGCGCGGCGCCGGCGCTGAGCGCAAGGCCCGCGATCGCGGCGATGATGATCACCAGCGGGGCCGGCGGGCCGGTGGCGCTCGTCGGCTCGATCGCGCGCTGCGCGAGCGAGAGCGTCGGGTCGCCGCCGTTGGCGATCCGACGCAGCTGGGCGAGCTCGGCGCGGGTCTCCGCGGCGGCCGTCCCCTCGGGAGCGGCGGCGGCCGCGTCGGTCTGCGGGATGTCGGCCTCCAGCGCCGAGGTGACGGTCGCGATCTGCTTGCGCAGGGTCTCGCGCCGCGCCTCGAGCGAGGACTCGACGAACGTGTTCGCGAGCTTCGCGGCGTCGCGCGCGTCGTTGGCCTCGGCGGTGACGGCGAGGATGTTGCTCTGGCCCTGCGGCTCGACCGCGACCGCGTCCTGGACGGAGGCGCGCGTGTAGCCGTCGCCCATGCGCCGCGCGGTCAGCTCGGCGGCGCGCGTCGTCTCGACGAGCGACGCCGCGGTCTGCAGCGTGCGGGTCGGGTCGTTGGACTCGCGGAGCAGCTGGATGCCGAAGAGCGCGTTGCTGTCCGCCGGCATCGGCGTGACGAGCACCTCGGCCGTGGCCTCGTACACCGGCTCCTTGCGCGTGACCCACGCGACGGCGGCGGCGATCGTCAGCAGCGTGATCGCGGCGATGACGAACGGATGGGCGCGGATCGCGCGCAGGTACTGCGCGAGCGCGCCCTCCTGCCGGGTTGCGGCGGGGGGTGACGGGGCGAAGCGGTCCAAGGGGGCGGAGTCTAGGGGGTCACCTCCCCTTATCGGCCGCCGTCTGGACGGCTGGACCCGTGCATAGGATGCCGCCGCGTGCGCCCGCTCCGCGTCCTCGCCGTCATCGACAGCCTGACCTGGGGCGGCGCCGAGATGCTGCTGGGCGACTTCGCGGCCGGCGCGCCCGCGGCGGGCATCGAGCTGGACGTCGCGTACCTGCAGGGCGTCGACGAGAGCCCGGCCGCCGCACGGCTTCTTGCACAGGGCGTCGAGCCGGTGCTCGTCCCGATCACGCTGCTGCACGATCCGCGCGGCTTCGCGCGCGTCGTGCGGCACGTCCGGCGGCTGCGGCCGGACGTCGTGCACACCCACCTCGGCTACGCGGACCTGCTCGGCGGGATGGCGGCGCGGGCGGCGCGCATCCCGTTCTTCTCGACGCTGCACGTGATGGCGTGGGACGAGCGGGGCCGCGACGCCGCGAAGAACCGGCTGATGGCGTTCGCCCGCCGGCGCGCGCACAAGGTGATCGCGGTGTCGGACGCCGCGCGCGACGCGTACCTCGCGACGGGCTGGGACAGGCCGGAGCACGTCGTCGTGGTGCGCAACGGGATCCCGGGGCGGGCGCGGCCGGGCGCGGGCGTCGCCGTCCGGGAGGAGCTCGGGCTCGCGCCGGACGACGTCGTCGTGACGATGCTCGCGGTCCTGCGCGAGGGAAAGGGCCACGACGTCGCGATCGAGGCGGTCGGGGCGCTGCGCGAGCGCTTCCCCGCGCTGCGCCTGCTCGTGCTCGGCGAGGGGCCGCACCGGCCGGAGATCGAGCGGATGGCCGCCCCGCTCGGCGACCGCGTGCTGCTCGCGGGTCAGCGCAACGACGTGATGGACGTCCTCGACGCGACCGACGTCCTCCTCCACCCGACGCGGATCGACGCGCTGCCGACGTCGCTGATCGAGGCCGCCGCGGCGGGGGTGCCGGTCGTCGCGACGCGGGTCGGCGGGGTGCCCGAGATCGTCGAGGACGGCGTGGGAGGCGTGCTCGTGCCCGCCCCTCCGTCGGCGGAGCCGGTCACGGCCGCGCTGGGCTCCCTGCTCGAGGACCCGGCGCGCCGCGCGGCGATGGGCGCCGCCGCCCGCCGCACGTTCGAGGAGCGGTTCACCGCGGAGAAGTGGGCGGCGCGGCTGCGCGAGCTGTACGAGGAGGCCGTCGACCGACGATGAGCGGCGTCGCCGGGCGGCTCGGCGGCGGGGCGGCGTCAGCTGCCGCGGAGGAGCACGAACTCCGTCCCCTCCGGCGCGTCGACGCGGTCCCCCTCCACCTCGATGGCGGCGTGCGCGCGGAGGCGGTTCGCGAGCTCCTCGGCGCCCACCCACTTCACCCCGCGCAGCGCGGCGATGCGCTCGAGGTCGCGGCGGCGGCTGAGGCGGGCGAGCGAGAGCACGTCGCGCGCCTCGCGCAGTCGTGGGAGCCGGTCGTCGAGCAGGCGGCCGTGGAAGACGACCGTGGGCGGGACGCCGAGCGCCGCGAGCCGTTCGAGCGGCGCGTAGTCGAGGCCTTGGAGGCCGGGCACGCCGTCGTGCAGGGTCTCGCGCAGCAGGTGGCCGTCGAGGAGCGGCCCGAGGTGCGGCGGCATCCACGTGACGAGGGCGCGCTCGGCGGCCGCTGCGAGCGCGCCGTCGCTGTAGCCCCACGCCGGCGCGATGAAGCTCCGCGCCGGCCCGAGCGTCCCGCGCATCCACGCCAGCGCCTCGTCGAGCCGCGCGCCCGCCTCCTCCTTGGTCAGGCGCAGGAACTCCTTCGGCGCGATCCGGCCCGCGGCGTGCTCGTGCGGGTCGAGGTGGAGCAGGCCGTGGCACGCCGGCTCCATCAGGCCCCGCTCGACCGAGTCGGCGATCAGCGCGAACGACCGCGGCCACACCTCCTCGATCGGGACGATCCGGTCGTCGCGCAGCGCACGCGCGGCGACCGCGGCGACGAGGACGCTCCCCGACCGCTCCAGCGCGCGGACCATGATCCGGATCCGCTTCAGCTCGCGCGCGTCGGGCTTCGCGAGGCCGCGAAGCTGCAGCTCCGCCGTGCCGGGCGAGTCGTCGAGCCGCAGGCAGCCGACCGGAGGCAGCGCGACCAGCGGCCGGCCGAGGACGTCCGGCAGGAAGTCGGCGAGCGCCAGCAGCAGCCACGCGACGGAGAGGTCGCCCCAGCGGGAAGGGTCGGCGGGCGCGAGGAGCACCCTCTCCTCCCTTTTCCATTGTGTGAGGGAGGGGTCCACGATGACAGCGCCGGCGAGGCGGCCTTCGCGCACCCTCGCGCGGAGCTCGTCCGCGCGGTCCGGGCCTCCGAAGGCGACTGCGTCAGGCGCCGGGTCCTCCCCGACGGGTCCGAGACGCCAGAGCCACGCGACGAGCTCGGCGAGGCCCCGCGCGGGCGAGCCGGGCGCGGCGACGAGCCGCGTATGCTTGCCGCCGCCCATGACGGAGCCGGACGCTAGAGGATGACCCGGCCGTCGATCGTCCACGTCATGGGCTGGCGCTCCCAGCAGTACGGCAGCTTCGAGCGCTTCCTCGTCGCGGTCGCGCGGGAGTGCTCGGCGCGCGGCGCGGACACGCATCTGGTGTTCCCCGAGCCGCCGGCGGCCTCCGCGTTCGTGAGCGACGTCGACGCGACGTTCCACGAGGTCCCGCTCGCGCGCCATCCGCTCGACCCGCGCGCGCTGCGCGGGCTGCGCCGCGTGTTCCGGGAGACGGGCGCCACGCACGTCCACGCCCACTTCGGCCTCGACGCGTACCTCGCGCTCGCCGTGGCCCGCCGCGCGGGCGTCCGGCGCCGGTTCACGACCAAGCACGCGACGCCGGGCACGTCGAAGCTCACGCTGGCCGCCGCTCGCCACCGCTGGCTGGCGCGCCAGGTCGAGACGATGTTCACGGTCTCTGACCGCGTCCGGACCGACCTGATCGCGCTCGGCGTCCCGCCGGAGAAGACCGTGGTCTCGTACCTCGGCGTCGACGTCGACGCGTATCGCCCCGACCCGCAGCGGCGGGCGGCCGCACGCGCGGGCCTCGGCCTCGCCGAGGACGAGCGCCTCGTCCTCTCGACGTCGCACATGCGACCGGGCAAGGGCGTCGAGCTGCTGCCCCGGCTCGCGGAGGAGCTGCGGCGCGAGCCGGGCCACACCGTCGTGGCCGCCGCCGGCGACGGCCCGCTGCGGGCCGAGCTCGAGCGCGCCGCGACCACGCTCGACGGCGGGCTGCGCGTGCTCGGCGTCCGTCACGACGTCCCCGAGCTGCTCGCCGCCGCCGACGTCTTCGTGTTCCCCACGACCGGCGCGGAGGGGCTGCCGCTCGGGCCGATGGAGGCGCTCGCCTCGACCACGCCGGTCGTGGCGACGTCGGTGTCGGACCTCGCGACGCTCGCCGCCGGCGCGGCGCTGATCGTCCCGCCGGGCGACGCGAGCGCGCTGACCGACGCCTGCCGCCGCCTGCTCGCCGACCCCGCGCTGGCGGCCGAGATCGGCGCGCGCGGCCGCGCGCTCGTCGCCGAGCGCATGGACGTGAGCGCCGCGGCGGCGCTGCACGTCCGGCACTACCTCGGCTAGGCGGCGCGCGAATGGACGTCGCCGCCGCGGCGGCGCTGCACGTCCGGCACTACCTCGGCTAGGCGGCGCGCGGGCCCCGCAGCGCGACGAGCACCAGCCAGGCGAACCGCCCGGCGGCGGGGAGCCGGCGGAAGAGCGCGCGGTCGACCGCGTCGAGGCGGTCGATCAGCCGCCGCGAGTCGCGAGCGGGCGCGAACGGGAGCGTCCCGAGCGACAGCAGCGAGAAGTACGTCGGCTCCACCTCGGCGAACCAGCGGCGGGCCAGGTCGAAGTCGGCGGTCAGCAGCGGGTGCTCGTCCGGCGTGCGCTGCTCCGGCGTGCGGCGCCGGTACGCGTTGATCAGCGGGTTGTGGCCCATCGGCTCGAGGAACAGCCCCGAGCCGCCCGGCTTCATCACCCGCGCGACCTCCGCATACGCCCGCTCGAGGTCGAGGTGGTGTAGGACGCCGTTGCCGCAGACCGCGTCGAACGTCGCGTCCTCGAACTCGAGCGCCTCCGCGTTCATCTCGCGGAACTCGATCCGGCCGCCGACGCCCGCCGCCTCGGCCGCCGCGGCCGCCTGCTCGAGCGCCACCGGGGACAGGTCGACCGCCACGACGCGCCGCCCCGGTGCCCGCGCGAGCGCGATCGCCGCGTACGCACCCGACCCGCACCCGTAGTCGAGCACATCAGCGTCGGCCGGCAGCGCGGCGATCCTGCGCTCGAACTCGCGCACGCTGGCGGCGTCGATCGCGTAGAAGCGGTTCGCGGAGCGATCGTCGTGGGCGAAGCGTTCGTCGTGGAACGCCTTCTCGCGCTCGTAGCGCTCGGCGCTGTCGGGCTGCCGGTCGGCGGTCACGCGGCCTGAGGCTAGCGGCGCGCAGGCTCTGCGGTACCTTGCCGCTCCGTGCCGAGTCTCCGTGAGCGCTTGACGCGCTTTCCGCCGGCGCGGCTCGCCTACCGGCTGCGCGTCGGCTGGCACGAGCGCCGCGCGATGCGCCGCCGCCCGCGCGAGGCGATCCAATGGCTGGCGCGCGGCCGGGAGACCGGCAACTTCACCTACGCGCTGGAGAACGAGGACGAGCTGGTCGCGGTCGCCGCGCGCGTCGCGGGAGTCGAAGCATCCGCCATAAGGCCCCTCTTCGAAGAGCTGGCGGGCGACGAGGAGCTGCGCGACAGGCTGAAAGCGCAGCTCTCCACGCGCCCCCGCGAGCGCGAGCAGGAGCCGCTCTACGGCGGCCGGGCCATGTGGTACGCGCTCGCACGGCTGCGGCGGCCGGCGGCGATCGCCGAGCTGGGCGTGCACGACGGGCTCGGGACCGCCGTGCTCCTCCGGGCCGTCGAGCGCAACGCCGCCGAGGGCCACCCGGGCCACGTGCTCGCCTTCGACATCGGTGCCCGCGCCGGGTGGCTCGTCGCGCCCGAGCATCGCGAGCACCTGACGCTGCACATCGGCGACGTGAACGAGACGCTCGAGGCGGCGCTCGCCGAGCGACCCGTCGAGATGACGATCCACGACACGAACCAGGGCTACGACGGCGAGACCTTCGAGCTCGAGACCGTCCTGCGCCACGCGCCGGGGCCCGTCCTCGCGATCTCCCGCGACGCGCGCCACACCGACGCCCTCCGCGCGCTCTGCGAGCGGCGCGGCGTGACGTACGAGGCCGTCCAGGAGCAGCCCCGCGACCACTGGTGGCCGGGCGGCGAATGGGGGCTCGCCGTGCTCCCGCCGGGCTAGGCCGCGCGCCGCCGCAGCGCCGGCAGCTCGAGCAGCGCCGCCTCGACCCGCTCGGCGACGACGTCCCAGCTCGCGGCGCGCATGACCCGCTCGTGCGCCGCGGCGCCGAAGCGGTCGGCCAGCGCGGGGTCGGCGACCACGCGCTCCAGCGCGTCCGCCAAGGCCGCGGGGTCGTTCGGCGGCACGACGAGCCCCGTCTCCTCGTGCACCACCGCCGCGCTCAGGTCGCCCACGTCGCTCGTCACCACGGCGCGCGCCATCGACATCGCCACGTGGATCACGCCGCTCTGGTAGCCGACCACGTAGGGCGTGACGACGACGCGGGCGCGCGCGAACACGTCGCGCACCTCGTCGACCGGGACGTACTCGTCGATGAGCTCGACGCGGTCGGAGTGCTCGGCGGCCCACTCCCGGACCGGCTCCGGGTCGAGGTCGGCGGGCGCGGGCGTCCCGGCGATCGTGAGCCGCACGGTCGGCCGGCGGGCGGCGAGCAGGTCGAACGCCTCCATCAGCATCGGCAGGCCCTTGACCTTGCGCCAGTCGCCGAAGAAGAGGATCCGCTCCTCGTCCGACGGCGGCGGTGGGTCGCCGAAGATCCCCTCGTCGCCGTGCGGGATGACGGCGAGGTGCGCGGGCGGCCAGAACTCCTCGTACTCCTGACGGCTGCGCTCGCCGTGCACGAACACGACGTCGTAGCTCGACATCAGCCGCCCGAGCAGCCGTTGTGAGCCCTGCGCGGCGGAGAACAGCTCTTCGCCGCGGTACCGGTTGTAGATGCGGACGTTGTGGCAGATCCCGCCGACGACCGGGCCGCGGCGCCCGGCCGTGATCGTCAGGCCGGCCAGCGTGGCCGGCAGCAGGCTCGTGTCGCCCGTGATGATCACCGCGTCGTAGCGGCCGCGCCGGGCCTCCCAGGCGGCGCGCGCCCATTCCGCGGTCACCCGCAGCCCGACCTCCACCTGGCGCGCCACGATGCCCGGCAGCGACTCCGGCTGGCGCATGTCGCGGATCGGCGGCACGAGGACGTCCCGCATCCGCGCTCGCCCGCTCCGCGCAGACAGCTCGTTGCCGCGCGGCGCGAGCACGTCGACCTCGTGGCCGCGGCCGGCGAGCCCGTCGGCTAATTGGACCGCGTAGTGCAGCAGCCCGCCGAACATCGACGGCTCGAGGATGGCCACGCGCATGGGCGCGGCATGATAGGCCGCGCTCGATGGCCGAACCCGGGATAGCTGAGCGCACGTTGCGCGGGATGGCGTGGTCGTACGGCTCGTACGTCGGCGGCCGCGTGCTCGTGCTCGCGTCGACCGCCGCGCTGGCGCGGCTGCTGACCCCGGAGGACTTCGGCCTGGTCGCGCTCGCGCTCACCGTGATGGCGCTCCTGGAGGCGTTCGCCGATCTCGGCGTCGGTCACGCGCTCATCGTCGAGACCGAGGACGCCGTCGAGGACCGTGCCGAGACCGCGTTCGTGTTCAGCATCGGGATGGGCGTCGTGCTCAGCGGCATCGTGGCGGCGCTGAGCCCCGTCGCTGCCGCGGTCTTCGACGAGCCCCGGCTGATCGCGATCACGTCCGTCCTCGGCCTGAACTTCCTGCTGCGGTCGTTCCGGAGCACGCCCGAGGCGCTCTCGCGCAAGGCGATGCAGTTCCGCCCGATCACGCTGGCCGACCTGGCCGACGCGGTGGTCCGCGGCGCGCTGGGCATCGCGCTCGCCGTCGCGGGGGCCGGCGTGTGGGCGCTGGTCGCCGGCTACCTCGTCGGGACGCTCGCCCGCAACGTCGTGATCTGGCGGCTCGTGCCGTGGCGGCCGCGCCTGAAGCCCGACCGCGCGCACCTGCGCCAGCTGCTGACGTTCGGCGGCGGGCTCAGCCTCGTCTCGCTGCTCAACGCGTTCATCGGGACGTTCGACGACCTCGTCGTGGGCCGGGTCCTCGGCACGACCGCGCTCGGCCTGTACGTCCTCGGGTTCCGCCTCCCGGAGCTGCTCATCATCAACATGTCGAACGTCGCGGGCGACGTGCTCTTCCCGGCGTTCGCGTCGGTCGGCCGCGAGGCGCTGGCCCGCGCGTACCTGACCGCGCTGCGGTACACGCTGATGCTGGGGCTGCCGCTCGCGGCGGCGCTGGCCGTGCTCGCCGAGCCGATCGTGCTGACGCTGTTCGGCGACCAGTGGCGCGAGACGGCGACCGTCATGCAGATCCTCACGATCTACGCGCTCGGGGTGACGATCGGCATCCCGGCGGGGACCGTCTACAAGGCGACCGGCCGCGCCGGCGTGCTGCTGAAGCTCGCCGTGTTCCGGGCGGCGCTGCTCGCCGCCGGCGTGCTGCTGCTCGTCGACTACGGGATCGACGCCGTCGCCGCCTCGCAGGCCGCGGTCGCCGGGCTGTTCTCGCTGATCGGCCTCGGGCTGGCGTCGCGTCTGCTCGCGGTGCGCCCGCGCGAGATCGCCGCCGCGATCTGGCCGGCGCTGGTGCCGACCGCGGCCATGGCGCTCGTGCTCGCGGTCGCCGATCGCGCGCTCGGCCCGGAGTGGCTGGTGCTCGTCGTGGCGATCCCCGCCGGCGCGGCGACATACCTCGCGATCCTCGCGCTGGTCGCCCCGCAGTCGCTGCGCTACGTCGTCGAGCGCGTCAGAGGCGCTCGCGCATCGCCGCAAGCATCCGTGCCGTGACCGCCTTCCAGGTGAAGCGCTCGGCCACCCGCTCGCGGCCGGCGCGGCCCATCGCCCGCGCCCGCTCGGGGTCGGCGGCCAGCGTGCGCAGCGCGCCGGCGAGCGCGGCCTTGTCCCCGGGCTCGACGAGCAGCCCCGTCTCCCCCTCGACGACCATCTCCGGGATCCCGCACACCCGCGTCCCCACGCACGGCAGCCCGTAGGCCATCGCCTCCAGGTAGACGTTGGGGAACGGGTCGTAGCTCGACGGCAGGACGAACGCGGTCGCGTCGCGGTGCAGGCGGTCGAGCCGCTCGGCGTCGCCCGGCTCGTCGCGCGCGAGCGGCCCGACCCAGTCGACGCCGTCGGGCACGTCGTCCGGCGCGGCCGGGCCGACGATCGAGAGCACCGCGTCGGGGTGCTCGGCGCGCAGCTCCGCGAACGCGCTCAGCAGGTCGAACCCGCCCTTGCGCCTGAACTCGAAGCCGACGAACAGCAGCCGCGGCGGCCCGGGCTCGGCCCGCGCGGGCTCGGGCAGCTGCTCCCGGTTGAGGCCGGCGCCCACCGCCACGACCTTGCCGGGGTCCTGCCCGAAGTCCTCGACGAACGAGCGGCCGAGCCACTCGCTCATCGGCATGATCAGGTCGACCCCGTCGTAGACGCGGCGCTCGAACGCCAGCGCGCGGCGGACGTGCGGCGCGTCGCGATCCTCGACGAAGTCGTAGTGGCGCAGCGACAGCGCGAGGTTGCTGTCGTGGTAGGACGCGCGCAGCCCCGGCCGGACGCGCCGCGCGCGGGCCATGTCGTAGTAGGCGCCGATCTGCAGCAGCGCGTCGGGCCGCGGGTCGACGGCGGCGGCCTTGCGGTCCGCGGCGCGGCTGCGCGCGGCCGCGCGCAGGGGGCTGAGCTCGAACCGCTCGACCCACCGCGCCCGCCGCGGCCAGAAGGAGGCCACCTTGAGCGCGGCGTCGGTCACCGCGCCGTACTCGGCGTCGACGGCGCCGGCGAGCGCCCCGTGCGCCTGCAGCGCGCGGAACAGCGGCCGGCTCGCGCGCGACCACGTCCACGGATCGAAGGGGTCGTCGGGCGTGACGCCGACGATGCGCGGTACGGCCGCGGCCATGCGCGCGGAGTGTATGGACGGCGCCGGTTACGCTCCGCCGCCGTGTCGCCCGCGGCCCAGCCACCCGCCGGATCGCCCGCCCTGCGGCTGCTGGCGGGCGAGGGCCGCGTCGTCCGCTCCCGCCCGCGGGTGGTCGGCCGCGGCCTCTACCTCCGGGCCCGCGGTCGCACGGCGTGGACGCTGTGGCCGGACGAGGCGTCGCCGATCCAGGCCGTCGACGTCACCGCCCCCGAGAGCGCGCGCTTCATGCGCCGCAGCTTCCACGCGCCGGCGCCCGGACGCCCGCTGGTCGACGCGGCCCGGCGGCTCCTCGACCCGCGGACGTGGGAGCTCGGCCGGTCGGGCGCGCTGCTGGAGCCAGCGTCGCCCGGCCTGGCGCGGCGCGCGCTCGAGCACGTGCTCGGCGACCGGCTGCGGGACGCGGCGGTGATCCTGTTCTCGCCGTCGGGGTCCGAGCTGGCCAAGGCGGTCTGCTTCGCGCTCGAGCCCGGCGCCTCCGAACCGGCCGCGGTGGTGCTCGCGATGGCCGACCCGCGCTGGTCGGCGCGCCTCGACCACGAGACGGCGCTCGTCGAGCGCCTCCGCGCGCAGGTGGCGGGCGCGCCGAGCGTCGAGGCCGCCCTGCCGCTGCCGCCGCTCGGGCGCTTCGAGCCGGCCGGCGACCTCGCCGTCGTCGCGCGCCCGGACCCGCTGGCGACGCTGACCGGCGACGCGGTCGCGCCCGACCGCGGGCGGGCCTGGCGCTGGCTGCGCGAGTTCCACGCGGCGACCACCGTCCGCGAGAGGACGTGGACCGAGGAGGACGCGGAACGGACGGCGCGCGCCGTGAGCGAGGCGTGGACGACGGCGTCGCCGGCCGCCGAGCGCGCGGCGCACGGCGCGGTCGGCGCGACGCTGCCGGTCTGCGCCGTGCACGGCGACTTCTGGCGCGGCAACGTCGCCCACGACGACCGGTCGCTGCGGGTGTTCGACTGGGAGTGGGGCCGTCCCGAGGGCGGGCCGCTGTTCGACGTCTGGACCTACGAGGTCTCCGACGCCCAGTTCGAGAGCCACCGCCCGCACGACGCCCTCGTCGACCGGCTCACCCGGGCGCTCGAGCGCGTCCGCGGCGAGCTGGCGGTCCGGGGCCTCGACCCTTCGCTCGCCGCCGCCTCGCTCCCGGGGACCGTGGCCGAGCTGATGAACCGCTTCCGCCGGGCGACGGGGCATCCCGGCGCGGCCGAGCCCGGCCTCGTGGCGCTGATGGCTCCGATAGACGAGGTCCTAGCGCTGCACGGAGGCTGACAAAGCTCACCAGAGCCCTTCAAGACCCGGTACCTTCGCACCGATGAAGAGGGCGTGGTCGTGAACGACATCCTGGTCCTCTGCTACCACGCCGTCAGCCCGACCTGGCCGGCGCCGCTGTCCGTCATGCCGGACCGGTTCCGCGCGCAGCTGCGGACGCTCGCCGACCGCGGCTACGCCGGCACCACCTTCACCGAGGCCGTCGCCGGGCGCGCCCGCGGCCGCCGCGTGGCGGTCACGTTCGACGACGGCTACCTGAACGTGCTGACGCGCGCCCGCCCGATCCTCGACGAGCTGGGCTGGCCCGCCACCGTCTTCGTCCCCACCGACCACGTCGGCAGCGGCCGGCCGATGTCATGGCCGGGCATCGACCACTGGCTCGGCACCGAGCACGAGCCCGAGCTGCTGCCGCTCGACTGGGACCAGCTCCGCGAGCTGCAGGGCGCGGGCTGGGAGATCGGCGGGCACACGCGCAGCCACCCCCACCTCACGACGCTCGACGACGACACGCTCGCCGCCGAGCTGACCGTGTCGAAGGCGGTCGTCGAGCGCGAGCTCGGGCACTGCGCGTCGATCGCGTACCCCTACGGCGACGTCGACCCGCGCGTCGTCGCCGCCGCCCGCGAGGCCGGCTACCGGACCGGCGCGGGCCTGCCCGCCGGCCGCCTCGTGCGCTCGGCGCTCGCGTGGCCGCGCATCGGCATCTACCACGGCGACGACCGGCGCTTCCGCCAGAAGGCCTCGCGCGTCGCCCGCGGCCTGCAGTCGTCGCCGGTCGGCAGCGCGGTGCGCAGCGTGGCCCAGTGGCGCGGGCGCGGCGCCGGCGTCAGGTGATCGACCTCCACACGCACGTCCTGTGCGGCATCGACGACGGCCCGCACGACCTCGTCGGCAGCATCGCCATGGCCGAGCTAGCCGTGGCCGACGGCGTCGCGACGCTCGTGGCCACCCCCCACGTGCGCGACGACCATCCGCGGGTCGTCCCGCGGGAGATCCCCGAGCGGGTGTGGGAGCTGCAGCAGACGCTCGACCGCTACGAGCTGCCGCTGCGCGTCCTCCCCGGCGGCGAGGTCTCGCTGGGCGCGGCGCTGGAGCTGCCCGAGGAGGACCTGCGCGCGGTCACCCTCGGCGGCAACGGGACGATGCTGCTCCTGGAGACGCCGCACTCGGCACTGCCGACCCTCTTCGAGGAGCTGGTCGACGCGATCGCCGACCGCGGCTTCGTCGTCGTGCTCGCCCACCCCGAGCTGAACCCCGACCTGCAGGCCGATCCCGACCGCCTCGGCGAGCTCGTCGCCCGGGGCTCGCTCGTCCAGCTCACGGCCCGCTCGCTGCGCGAGCCGCGCCGCTCCCGCGCCCGGTCGCTCGCCGCCCGGGCGCTCGAGCGCGGCTGGGCCCACGCGCTCGCCACCGACGCGCACTCCGCCGAGTGGCGGACGCCGCGGCTGGCCTCCCAGGTCCACGACGCGCGCCGCGCGCACGCGGGCCTCGCGGACGTCCTCGGCTGGTCGGTGACCGCCGCGCCGGCGGCGATCCTGCAGGGCGAAAGGCCCGGCACGCCGCCGATCCCGGCGACGCGCTGAGCACGGCGTTCTCGACGAAACGTCCAGAGCCCTCAATCCAGGTTCGGGTCAGCCGGTGGGTGAGCCGAAAAAGCCCCTGACCGTTGCCAAGGTGACTCTCCCGACAAAGGCACCCCCGCTGTGAGGCGGGTCCGCAAAGCCACGGGACTCCAACTCCGGAGTCAGCCGGGCCGCCGAAGGAGCCGGGTGAGTCCAACAAACCCCGGATACTCATGTTCACCAGCCGCCAGGCACGGCGCGCGCTGCTCGCGTGCGCCTGCGCTCTCAGCCCCATGGCCGCATCCGCCGACGCGCATGCCGCCGCCACGCAGGCCATCGCCCCGAGCTCCGTCGGGCCGACCTCGGTCACGTTCGACATGGGTCAGCTCGCCCCGGCCGACATCCAGGCCGCGGCCCTGCGCCTGCGCAGCCGGACCCACCGCCTCCAGCTCGACGCGGTGCGGCGCACGGCCAGCCGCTCCAGCCGCCTCACCCTGCGGCTGAACGGCCCGGTCGCCCGCGCGAGCGCCGCGCGCTCCCGGCTCGTCGTCGCCTACCAGGAGTCCGCGTCGCTCGCGTTCGACCTCCGCGCGCTGAGCGCCGCCGACATCCGCAGCGTCGTCCTCAAGGTGGACGGCCGCGGCTACCGCCTCGGGACGCAGGGCGCGACCCGCGCCGCCCGCGGCGACGGCGAGCTGCGCGTCGCGCTGCGCGAGCCCGCCGAGGACGCCGCCGGCGCGCACCTCGTCGTCCTCTACCGCGAGATCCCGCGCATGACGCTGCGCAAGCGCAGCGGCCGCACGCTGCGGCTCCGCCGCGGCCCCATCAAGCTGAAGCTGGTCAAGGCCACCTCCGACGGCTCGACGACGACCTCGGGTACGACGACGAGCACGACCACCGCCACGACGACCACGACCACGACGACGACCAAGCCGACGACCTCCACCTCCCCGGCCCCCGGGAGCACCGACACCGGCAGCTGCGCCTTCGGCACCTTCCAGGTCGGCAACTGGCCGGGCGGCTGCTGGCGCCCCTACTCCGACTCGAGCCCGTTCAACCGCGCGATCCCCTCGGGCGCGCCGTCGCATCCCAACTCCGACGCCATCGTGCGCCGCACGCTCGGCTTCGGCCCGCTCGGCCACCTGCAGGCGGGCGAGTCCGGCACCGAGGACGACTGGTCGCACCCGACGTACTACTCCACGCCGAGCGACCCGGTCTTCACGCTGCACTGCTACGAGGACTGGGGCGACTGCGAGATCGAGGGCATGCAGATCCGCATCCCGGACGCCGCGCAGCCCGCGGCCGGCGGCGACGGCCACATGACGGTCGTCGACCAGGCGAGCGGGTGGGAGTACGACCTCTACAAGGTCCGCTCCAAGCCGGCCGGCGGGGGCACGCTCGAGTTCCGCTGGGGCGGCCGGACGCGGATCGACGGCGACGGCCTCGGCTCGGAGGCGACGGCGTCGCACTTCGGCAACATGGCCGGGATCATCCGCGCGCAGGAGATGCAGGCGGGCCGCATCGCCCACGCGCTCTTCATGAACGCGCGCTGCGACTCCGGCACGTTCGTCTACCCCGCCGCGCAGGGCGGCCGCTCCTGCTCGGTGCTCGGCGAGCCGACCGCGGACGCCCCGCCGATGGGCGCGCGGTTCCAGCTCGCGATGTCGCCCGACCAGATCGAGGCGCTCCCGGTCCCCCGCTGGAAGAAGACGATCCTGCACGCGATGGCCGAGTACGGCATGTACATGGGCGACACCGGCGGCGACTGGGGCATCTCCTTCGAGTCGGGGTCGACCTACACCTCGTTCGGCGCCGAGGACGAGCTGGTCAAGTTCGCCAAGGCCAACGACGTGCCGGAGTACAACGGCCGGTACGTGTTCAACCTCCGGGAGGGGGTCGACTGGGCGCGGTACCTGCGGGTCGTGGACCCGTGCGTCGCCCAGGGGACCTGCTAGACGCGCCGGGCGATCAGCCTGCGCGGCCCGGGCGGCAGCCTGCGGGCCGCGAGGATGACCGCCCCGGCGAGCTTCGCGGCGTGCGACCCGGCGGCAACGGTCAACAGGCCCGGGTCGTGCGTCGCGAAGCGCCCCTTGTACTCCTCGTCGCCGAGGCCGAAGCGGTAGCTCTCCGCTCCGGCCTCGAAGGCGTCGCGGATGGTGTGGACGAGCAGGACGAACCCGATCTTGAACCGGTCCCAGCGCGGGTCGCGGCCGAGTTGGTAGTACCAGTCGTGGCCGGCGTGGCGCAGCCCGTACCACGCCGCCGCGGGCTCGCCGTCGACGTCGGCGATCCAGAGGCGCAGCCAGCCGCGCTCCAGCACGCGGGCGGCGAAGTCGCGGTGGAACGCGCGGCGGTCCTCCGTGAACGCGGCGGTTCCGCCCTCGGCGGCCCAGCGCAGGTCGTGCAGCCGGAAGAGCGTCTCGAGATCCTCGGGGAGCCGCGCCGCGTCCTCGGTGAGCCGGAAGCGCAGCTCGTGCTCGCGGGCCAGCTTGCGCTCCATCCGCCGGACCTGGCCGCGGAAGTTCGAGCTCTTGGTCGCGAGCCACTCGTCCCACGACTGCCCGCCGATCGCGAGGACGGGACTGGACTCGGCGCGGACGACGCGGCCGCCGAGCGCCTCCGCGACGCCGGAGTCCCCCGCCAGCCGCTCGGCGAGCAGCACGCCGCGCACGCCGAGCTCGGCCGCCTGGCGGCGCAGGGCCTCGGCGGCGAGCGGCCGGTGCGCGCGCGCACACAGCGGCCCGGCCTCGTCGGCGGCGCCGTGGCCAAGGAACCGCAGCAGCCGCACCGGGCCGCGGTCGGCGCGGTAGAGCGGGAGGATCGCGGCGGCCCGGCCGTCCGCGCCGGCGACGCGCGCGACGGCGAGCTGCCGCCCGCCGCCGTACACGTTCCACCACGCCGCGCAGAAGGCGTGGGTGCCGAACGGGTTCGCCGCCGCCTCCGCGAGCGCGTCCCACTCGTCGGGGTCGACATCGGCGTGAAGCGGCGGCGCCGCTCGCGCTGCTTCGCGCGGCGAGGGATCGGAGAAGGCCATCGAGCTTGCGCGTTCTTACCAGTCGGGTCGGCGAAGTAAGGTGCCGCCCGTGGCGTCAGGCCCGGTCACCGCACCACGCCCGAAGCCGACGGGCCCCGCTGCGAGCGAGCCGGGGCTCTCGGTGCGCCGCCGCGCGGCCCTGCTCGTGCCCGGCGCGCTCGTGCTGCTCACCGCGATGGTCCTCGCCGTGTTCGACGGCGGCTACACGAAGACCGTCTGGTACCCGCTGGCGCTCTTCGTGCTGGCGCTCTTCGTCCTCGTGCTCGTCGTCGCGCCGCCGTCGCGCGCGGAGCGGTCGCGGCCGTTCGAGGTCGCGGTCCTGCTGCTCGGCGCGTTCACGCTGTGGTCGTTCGCCTCGATCGTGTGGGCGGACACGCCGGGCGACGCGTGGGAGGGCGCGAACCGCACGCTCCTGTACTGGATCGCCTTCACGCTCGTCGGCCTGCGGCCGTGGCCGGCGTGGGCGGTCCGGGCCGCGCTGGCGACGGTCGCCGTCGCCGTCGGCGCGATCGCGGTGGGGCTCCTCGTCTACACCGCGGTGCGCGACGACCCGAGCACGATCTTCGTCGAGGGCAGGATCTCCGACCCGTTCGGCTACGCGAACGCGACCGCCGACTTCTGGCTCATCGCGTTCTTCCCCGCGGTGCACCTGGCGATCGGGCGCGAGCTGGCGTGGCCGCTGCGCGGGCTGTTCCTCGGCATCGCCGTGCTGCTGCTCGACACCGCCGTGCTCTCCCAGAGCCGCGGCGCGATCTTCGCGTTCGTCGCCGCCGCCGCGCTCTTCGTCCTGCTGCACCCGCGGCACTGGAGCGCGCTGGCCGCGGTCGCGGTCCCCATCGTGCTCGTCGTGCTCGGCTGGGACCAGCTGATCGACGTCCGCAACGCGGTGAGCCGCGGCGAGCTCGGCGACGCGCTGGGCGACGCCCGCGCCCTCATCGCGCTGAGCGCGGTCGGGGCGGCGCTGGCCGGGGCGGCGGCCGCGTTCGCCGACGGCGCCGTCCGGCGCCGGATCGGCCCATCCGCGCGCCGCGCGAGGCTCGCCGAGCGCGGGTTCCTCGGCCTCGCCGGGGCGGTCGCGCTGGGCCTGCTCGCGACGCTCGCGCTGTCGGGCGGCTGGATCCAGGACCGGTGGGACGACTTCAAGAACACGAGCTACGACGTCGTCGAGGCCAAGAACGACCGCCTCCTCGGCTCGCTCGGCTCCGGCCGCTACGACTACTACCGCGTCTCGCTCAACGAGTTCCGCGACGCGCCGGTGGGCGGCGTAGGCGGCGAGGGCTTCGCGGTGCCCTACCTCGAGCACCGCCGCACCGACGAGGCGCCCCGGTACGCCCACAGCCTCGGCTTCGGGACGCTGGCGACGCTCGGCGGCGTGGGCGTGCTCCTGCTCATCGCGTTCGTCGCCGCCGCCCTGTGGGGCTTCGCGCGCGTGCGCAGGCGCCCCGGCCCGGCCGAGCGAGGCCTCGCCGTGGGCGCGCTCGGCGGCTTCGGGATGTGGTTCCTGCACGCCCAGGTCGACTGGCTGTGGGAGTACCCGGCGCTGACCCTCCTCGCGCTGAGCCTGCTCGCCATCGCGATGCGGGTCGACGACCGGCCGGACCTCCCCGGCGAGGCCGCCCCCGGCTGGATCGTCTCGTCGCTGGCGGCGCGCGGCGCGCTCGCCGTCCTCGTGGTCGCCGGCGCCGTGTCGCTGGCGCTCGCGGGCGCGGCGGCGCGGTTCGAGCGGTCCGCCTACAAGGCGGCGAGCACCGACCCGGAGGCGGCGATCTCACGCCTGGGCCGCGCCGCCGACCTCGACCCGCTGAGCGCCGACGCGCCCATCGCACGGGCAGTCCTCCTGCGCGCGACCGGCCGCGTGCCCGAGGTGCGCTCAGAGTTGGCGGAGGCGGTCGACCGCGAGCCGATGAACTGGTTCGCCCATTTCGAGCTCGGGCTGCAGGCCGCGACGGAGCGTCGCTGGGCCGATGCAGAGAGGAGCATCGCGCGTGCCGCCGAACTCAACCCGCGTCAAGCCTTGATAGCCGAGGCGGCGAAGTCCGTGGCCAGTAGACGAACGATCGACCCCGCGAAGTACGAGCGCGCCCTTGGTGGGCAACTTTCTGTACGTTTGCAGCCGTTCGATTTCGATTAGCGCAGCGCCGGTGCCTATGCGGTGTCAGTTCTTCGTCCACCGGGTACAGCGACTCCGTCGGGACGGGGTACTATCACCACGCCCGCTGCCGTACTACGGATCGGCAGAAGTTCGCCGCAAAGTCTTTCTGAGAGGTCGCCCACCATGCGTAATGCCGGTCTGACTGCACTGATCGCCACCCTGCTCCTTGCCCTCGGGGGCGGGACCGCCCTCGCCCAGGGCACCCCGAGCTCCCGCGGGTACGACGAGTCCCTGGGTGTGATCGGCGAGATCCAGAGCGAGGAGCCGACGCCGCCCTCGACGACGGAGCAGCAGCCGACGCCTCCGTCCAGCCCGCCGGAGCAGCAGGAGGGCAACCTGCCCTTCACCGGCCTCGACCTCGGCATCGTCGCCGCGATGGGCATCGCCCTGCTGGGCACCGGCCTGGTCCTCCGCCGCTCCACCCGCCGCAGCCCGACCGCCTAGCGGCGCACCGGGCACAGGAAGACCTCTCTTCGCGAAGCCCGCGGCCCCGGCCGCGGGCTTCGTCGTTAAGACACCTGCGCGGCCGCGGCGGCCTGCGGGGTGTCGAGCCCGTCCAGGGGGGTGCGGGTCGGCGCGAGGATGAAGTCGACCGAGGCGGGCTGCGCCGAGTACTGCGGGTCGGCGACCAGCGTGCGCAGCGTCTCGCCGAGAATCACGAGGTTCAGCGCGATCGAGCGGTGCTTGAGGTAGTAGAGGTCGTGGCAGACCTTCCAGGCCGAGCCGATGTCGGAGCCGGCGTAGCCGCAGCGGACCTGGGCCCAGCCGGTGAGGCCCGGCTTCATCAGGTGGCGCCGCTGGTAGAAGGGGACGACGCGCTCGAGGCGGTCGACGAAGCCCGGCTGCTCCGGCCGCGGGCCGACGACGCTCATCTCGCCGCGCAGCACGTTGACGACCTGGGGCAGCTCATCGAGGTGCGTGCGCCGCAGGAAGTGCCCGATGCGGGTGACGCGCATGTCGTCCGCGGTCGCCCACTCGGTGTTGGCGCCCTCGCGCATGGTCCGCAGCTTGTAGATCGTGAACGGCTTGCCGCCCTCGCCGATCCGGACCTGGCTGAACAGCGCCGGGCCGCCGTCGCGCTTGATGATGAAGGCGAAGATCCCGACGAGCGGCAGCGCGACGAGCCCGGCCACGCCCGCCACGATGAGGTCGAGCGCCCGCTCGCCCGGCAGCGCCTTCGCGCGGTAGTTCGGGTGGACGATCCACTGGAACCACGCGGCGTTGATCTCGGCCACCGCGACGTGTCCGAAGACCTCCTCGTAGAAGCCGCTCAGCTCGCGCAGGCGCACCGGCAGGTTCAGGCAGGAGCGGGCGACCTCCTCGAAGACGGCCATGCGCGGCGGCTCGCCGGTCATGAGGAGCAGGTCGACCTCGTGCTTCGCGACGGCCGCGCCGAGGTCGTCCAGCGTGCCGATGACCGGCACCTCACCGTGCTCCTCGTCGGAGGGGTCGTCGGCCCAGGTGATGCGGCCGCAGATCTCGTAGCGGTGCTCCTCGGACAGGCGCAGCTCGCGGCCGAGGCTGTCGGTCGAGCGGTTCGAGCCGATGACCGCGATGCGGACGGTCTTGTAGCGCATGACCGCGGGCCGGGCGATCATGCCGGCGAAGAGCGACACGGCGACGGAGACGGTGCCGATCAGCCACGCGTCGCCTGCGCCGAGGCCGGGCAGCGCGTCGGCCGCCTCGAGGCCGAGCAGGAGGAACGCGCCGAGCAGCGGGCCGCTCGCGCGGGCCAGCGTCGCCATGAACGGGAGCAGCGGCGACCAGCCGGGCTCGCGGCCCATGATGAGCGCGCCGGCCAGCAGGGCGAGGATCGCGAGGCCGCCCGCCTCGAGCGGCGTGCCCTCGGACCGTGCGAGGAAGACCGCCAGGATGCCGCCGGCCAGCGGGCCGGACAGGCGCGCCGCGGCCCAGATCCACGCAGGCGCCCATGCCGCGCCGGCGGGGGCGCGTGCGGCAGCGGCGATGGCCGCCGCGTTCGTGGGCCGTTCGTCGCTCACGGTGATGGCGGGCGGCTCGATGGCGTGGTGCTCGGACACGATCGGGTCTTCACTCCGCTTATCGGGCGGCACCAGCGCCACTTTACCCGCCGCTATCACGGCTAGAGACCGGTTTCCGAGGGCCGCTGCGCCGGGTCAGGCTCTAGCCTCGTCGCGATGACGGCCCCCGCGCTGGTGATGGGCGGCTTCGACGTCGTCCGCCCGCTGACGCTGGCCGGCGTCGAATGCGCGCTCTTCGCGCCGCCCCACGACCCGTCGCGGCGATCGCGGCGGCTGCTGGCGGTGGTGCCGTACGCGGATCCGATCGGGGAGCCGGAGCGTGCCGTCGAGGGCCTGCTGGGCTGGGCGTCCGGGCTCGCGGAGCGGCCGGTGCTCTACGCGGCCAACGACGGCGCGATCCTCCTCGCATCGCGTGCGCGGGAGCGGTTGGCCGCGGCGTTCCACCTGCCGCTCGCCGACGCCGAGCTGATCGAGGACTGCCTCCACAAGGACCGCTTCGCCGCGCTCGCCTCGCGGGCCGGGCTGCCGGTCCCGGCGTCGCGGCGGGTGACCGTCTCGGGCCCGCCGCCCGCGGACGTGGGGTTGCCCTTCCCGGTGGTGCTGAAGCCGATCGTGCGCGGGCGCGCCTGGCGGCAGGAGCGCAGCGACGCCAAGGCGATGCCGGCAGCGGACGCCGGCGAGCTGGCGCGGCGGTGGGAGCAGCTCGCGCCGGGGTCGGAGGTGCTGGCCCAGCAGGCGATTCCGGGGCCCGAGAGCCGCATCGAGAGCTACCACGTCCACGTCGACGCGGACGGGCGCGTCGCGGGGGAGTTCACGGGGCGCAAGGTGCGGACGTATCCCGTGGCGTTCGGGGAGAGCACCGCGGTCGAGATCACGGCCGAGGCTGACGTGGTGCGGATCGGTCGCGACGTCGTCGAGCGGATCGGGCTGCGGGGCGTCGCGAAGCTCGACTTCAAGCGGGCGCCGGACGGGTCGCTCTGGCTGCTGGAGATCAACCCCCGGTTCAACCTCTGGCACTTCCCGGGAGCGCTGGCGGGCGTGAACCTGCCCGCGCTGGTCCATGCCGACGCGACCGGCGCGTCGCGGCCGGCGGCGCTCGCGGCGCGGCCGGGCGTGCGGTGGTGCGACCCGCTCCTGGACCCGCTCGCCGCGCGCGCCGCGGGCGTCCCGGTGCGGCGGTGGCTGCGCTGGGCGGCGGGCTGCGAGTCGTACTCCGGCTTCGCGTGGGACGACCCGCTTCCGCTCCTGCACCGGACGTTCGGCCGCGCGCTGCGGGTGCGCCGCCTCGCCCGGAGGATCACCGACCGCTGATGCGCCTCGCGGTCCTCGCGGACGTGCACGCGAACTTGCACGCGCTCGACGCGGTGGTGGCGGCGCTCGAGCGCGAGCGGCCGGACCGGTGGGTCGTCGCGGGCGACCTCGTCGGCTACGGGCCGCAGCCCGACGAGTGCGTCGCGCGCGTGCTCGAGCTCGATCCCGTGTGCGTCGCCGGCAACCACGACCTCATCGCGATCGGCCGCCTCTCGACCGACCGGTGCATCCCGCTCGCCCGCGAGAGCCTCGAGTGGACGGCCGCGACGATCTCGGCCGCGACGCGCGCCGCCCTCGCCGGGTTGCCCCTCCGCGCGGAGGTCGAGGACGTCGTCGTCGCCCACGGCTCCCTCGACGACCCGCAGGAGTACGTGCGAACCCCGGAGGCCGCGGCCGAGCAGCTGCGCCTGCTCGCCGAGCGCCACCCGGAAGCCCGTGCGCTCGTCATCGGCCACACGCACTCGCCGATGCTCGTCGCCGCGCCGCACGGCGCCGCCGAGGCACCGGGCGGGGGCCACCGCCCTCCGGCCGGACCCGTCCGGCTCGACGGCGCGGCGCCGCACCTCCTCAACCCCGGCGCGGTCGGGCAGTCCCGCGACGCGACTCCCAAGGCGCGCGCCGCTGTCCTCGACCTCGCCGCCGGCGAGGCGCGGTTCCTCGAGGTCGACTTCGACGTGGAGGCCGTCAAGGCGCAGCTGCGGCGGCGGGGGCTCGACCCGCTGTCGGTGCACCTGCCGCCGGCGCCGTTCCCGGGCGCCTACCGGCTGCGGCGGATGTGGCGGCGCGTCAGCACTCGCCGGCGGTGACGCACGGCGCGACGACGCGCAGCCGCTCCCGCCAGTTCACGACGTCGCCGAAGTCGCCGAGGTAGCGCGTGCGGCCGATGCCGCCGTCCTCGACCGCGCGCCAGCCGGCCCGCTTCGCGAACGCGACCATACGCGGCTCGGCGCCGAGGCTCGTGTACGTGGTGTCCGACTGCTGCTGGATGCCCCAGCTGCCGCCGCCGCCGGTGTCGCCGACGTACATCCCGTACTCGGCCATCGCGTGCAGCAGGGTCTTCTGCCAGCGCTCGGCGGGCAGCGCCTCGATCTCCTCGGGCAGCATCATCAGCTGGATGCGGGTGCCGAGCGCCGGCGCCTCCGCGCCCGCGACGCACGACCGCGCCTGGCCCGTCGCCGGGTAGACGGTGTCGTCGCCCGCCACGACGCCGACGCACGGCACGGTCATGAAGAGCGCGTGCTCGATCCTGTTCGCCTCGAGCTCCTCAGGCCGGACGAGCCCGCCGAGCGTGCCGAAGCTCGCGGCGACCGCCTCCGAGCCGAGGCCGTCGCCGTCGATCCGCGTCCGGCCGCCCCACGCGGTCACGAGCTCTCCCCCGCCCTTCGGCTTGCGCGCCACCTCCCACATGTCGTACTCCCACCCGCTCCTCGTATCGACGACGGTGAGGTGCGCGTCGCCGCCGCCCGCGGGTTGGGCCGCGTCGGGGATGCGGATGCGCCGGCCCTCGAGCGCGCACCGTCCCCAGGGTCGCGTGCAGTGCACGCGGAACACCGGATCGCCCGGCTTCGAGAAGAACATCGGGCGGCCCCAGTCCTCCGAGGTCTGCTCGACGCCGGCTTCCAGCGGGCCCGGAGGCCGGGCGGTGATGGTGCGGATGATGCGGTCCGAGCGGCCGTTGAGCTTCGGCTTGTACGGGATCTTCTCGTTGAACGGGCTGGTCTTCGCGTACGGGCGCCAGCAGGCGGACGGCCACGTGGGCCCGTCGCTCTGGTCGGGCAGGCCGCAGCCCTCGGCGGTCCTGCCCGGGTTCCCTCCCTCGTCTGTGTCGCGCACCACCGCGACGCCGGCGACTAGCGCGGCCGCCATGGCGAGCAGCGCCACCACGAACGCCGTGCGGCGCGAGCGCGTGGTCAAGGCGCGGTCGCGACGAGTCGGTCGCGCACCGCGGCGTCTGCACCCGGGCCGGGCACGGCGCGAACGTCGCGCAGCTCGACCCGCGCGCCGCACGACCTGCAGAGCCGGCGGTCGTCGACCACCCCGCCGCACCCGCGGTGCTCGACCGCCAGCGGGGGGCCGGTGTCGCCGGGCAGGTGCCGGTCGCCCCACTGCATGAGCGAGAAGAGCGCGGGCCAGAGGTCGCGGCCTCTCTCCGTGAGCCGGTACTCGTGGCGCGCCGGGCGCTCCTGGTAGAGCTGCCGCTCGAGCACGCCCGCCTCCACCAGCCGCTGCAGGCGCGCGTTGAGCACGTTGCGCGCCACGCCGAGGCTGCGCTGGAAGTCGTCGAAGCGCCGGACGCCGAGGAACGCGTCGCGCAGGATGAGGATCGTCCAGCGCTCGCCGATGATCTCCAGAGCGCGGGCGACCGAGCACGCCTGCCCCTCATATGTGTTGTACAGCACGAGCGCATGGTAACCGGGGTTTCGTCATAGGACCTCGGGTGCGGGTAGCGTCCCGGCGGCGATGACGACGCGCGGCTTCGAGTGGCACGACGGCGAGCGGACGATCCGGTTCGGCCGCGGCGCGATCGCCTCGGCGGGCGAGCTCCTCGGCGACGGGTTCGTGTTGTTGACGACGCCCCGCGCGGAGTCGGCGGCGCCCGACGTGGTCGCCGCCGCGGCGAGCGTGCACCACGTGGCCCCCGGGCTCGTCGACGAGCTGTCCGCGGCGCTGCTCGGCTCGGTGCCGGAGGACGCCTCGCTGCTCGTCGCGCTGGGCGGCGGACGCGTGATCGACACCGCGAAGGCGGTGGCCGGCGGCCGCGGTGGGGCTCTGCGCGTCGCCGCGATCCCGACCACCTTGTCGGCCGCCGAGATGACGCGGATCCACCGGTTGCCGTCGGGCGTCGAGGGCGCGGTCCGGGTACGGCCCGCGATCGTCCTCAACGACCCGGCGCTGTGCGCGTCGCAGCCGGAGGACCAGCTCGCGGCCAGCGCCGCGAACTCATTGGGGCACGCGGTCGAGGCGCCGCTCACCGACCAGGCCAGCCCGGTGCCGTCGCTCGCCGCGGCCGAAGCGGTGCGGCTGACGGCGCAGGCGTACGGCGCAGGCCAGCCCGACCGCGACGCTCTCGCCCTCGCCGCGCTGCTCTCGGGCTACGCCATCGACGCGAACCACTACGGGCTCCACCACGTCCTCAGCCAGACGCTCGTTCGCGTCGGCGGCGCGGGACACGGGCCGGCGAACGCGGCGATGCTTCCCCACACGATCGAGGCGCTGCGGCGCCGCGGCGAGATCCCTCCGGAGGCGGCCGGCGTCGCCCGCGACCTCGCCCGCCGCGCCGGCGCCGAGCGCCTCCGCGACCTGGGCGTCGCCCGAGAGGCCCTCGACCGCTGCGCCGACGCCGCCGCGGCGCGCGGAGCCGACCTCGCCCGCACCCCGCCGCCGGCGGACCGCGACGAGATCCGCGCGCTCTACGAGGCCGCGTGGTGAGGGCGGCGCGCGCTTGATCGACGACCTCGTCGAGCTGATGGGCGCCGTCGGCGGGCGCTGCTCCTACGCCGAGGCGCGGCGGGTCGTGCGGGTCGAGCAGCGGGCGAGCGTGCGCAACGGGCTGGTCGAGGGGACGTCGCACGACCAGACGGACGGGATCGGCGTGCGCGTGCGGGTCGGCGGCGCGTGGGGCTTCGCGGCGACGCGGGACACCAGCCGGGCCGGTGCCGAGAACGCGCTGGCGCGCGCGATCGCGCTCGCGGAGGCGCAGCCCGCCGCCGCCGAGCGTCCGCGGACCGAGGAGCCGCCCGCCCGCGGCCGCTGGGCGCATCCGGTCGAGCGCGACCCGACGTCGGTCCCGCTCGAGGAGCAGCTCGCGCTGCTGGCCGCGGCCGACGAGGCGCTGCGCGGCGACCGGCGGATCGTCCGCACCAGCGCGGCCCTCACCGCGACGAGGACGAGCCAGGCGTTCGCGTCGACCGAGGGCGCCGCCTGCACCCAGGAGCGCACGTGGTGCGGCGCCGGGATCGGCGCGGTCGCGGTCGCCGGCGACGAGGTCCAGGTCCGCACCTATCCGACCGCGCACGGCGGGCACGTCGCGCTCGCGGGCTGGGAGCACGTCCTCGCGCTCGACCTCGTCGGCAACGCACCGCGCGTCGCGAGCGAGGCGGTGGAGCTGCTGAGCGCCCCGCCGTGCCCCTCCGGCCGCGCGACCGTCGTGCTCCACCCCGAGCAGCTCGCCCTGCAGATCCACGAGTCGGTCGGCCACGCGCTCGAGCTGGACCGCATGCTGCTCGGCGAGGCGGCCTACGCCGGGACGAGCTGGGTGAAGCCCGACGACCTCGGGTCGCTCCGCTACGGGTCCGCGCACATGACGATCACCGCCGACGCGACCGTCCCGCGAGGGCTCGGCACGTTCGGATGGGACGACGAGGGGACGCCCGCGCGGCGCACGACGCTCGTCGACGACGGCGTGCTGCGCGCCGCGCTCAGCGATCGCGAGGCCGCCGCGGCGGTCGGCGCGCCGTCCACCGCGTGCTCGCGCGCCGGCGGCTTCGACCGCCAGCCGATCGTGCGCATGACCAACGTCTCGCTCGAGCCCGGCGACGCCGGCTCGCTCGCCGACCTGCTCGCGGACACCGGCGAGGGCCTCTACCTGGAGACGAACCTGTCGTGGTCGATCGACGACCGCAGGCTGCACTTCCAGTTCGCGACCGAGCTGGCGCGGGAGATCAAGGGCGGCGAGCTGGGCCGGCTGCTGCGCAATCCGTCCTACGCCGGCTCGACGCCCACGTTCTGGGCGTCGCTCGACGCGGTCTGCTCCGCGGAGTCGTGGGAGCTGTGGGGCGTCACGAACTGCGGCAAGGGCGAGCCCGGTCAGTTCGTGGAGGTCTCGCACGGCGCCGCGCCGGCGCGGTTTCGCGACGTCGAGGTCGGCGTCGCGTGACGGAGCTCGACCTCGCCGCCCGCGCACTCGGGTTCACCGGCGGCGACGCGCAGGTCAACGTCATCCGCGAGCGCTCGCTCCACGCGCGCTTCGCGCGCTCGGCCGCCACGCAGCTCACGGAGCTCGACGACGTCACCGTGCACGTCATGGCGCTGCGCGACGGCCAGCCCGGCGCGGCGACGACCAACCGCACGGACGACGACGCGCTCCGCGACGCCGCCGCCCGAGCGACCGCCGCGGCCGAAGCGGCGGCGAAGGGCGGCCCGGGCGACCACCCCGGACTGCCCGACCCGGCGCCGATCCGACCCCACGACGGCCACGACGCGGCAACCGCCGCGCTCGATCCCGCCACCGCCGCGGCGGCGTTGTCGGCCGCGTTCGCCGCCGCGCGCGAGGCCTCCGGCCACTCCGGCGCCCGGCGCACGGCGGCCGCGGAGGGGTCGCGAAGCGCGCCCTCCTCCGGCGCCGAGGCGTTCGGGATCTGGTCGGCGGCGGAGGTGCGGACGGCGATCGCCTCGTCGGCGGGCGTGGCGGCGCTGGACGCGGTGACGGACGTCTTCCTGAAGGTCGTCGTCCGCGACGCGGACGGGCGCAGCGGGATGGCGAGCGGCGCCGCGGTCGCGGCGGGCGACGTGGATCCGCGGGAGGTCGCCGCCCGCGCCGCGGGGCTGATGCCGCGCGGCGAGCTCGGCGAGCTTCCGCCCGGCACCTACCCGGTCGTGCTCGGCCACGAGGCGGTCGGGACCCTTCTCGGGTTCCTCGGCGGGCTCGCGTTCAACGGGATGACGCACGTCGAAGGGCGCGGCGCGCTGAGCGGCCGGCTCGGCACGCGGATCGCGGCGGCGTGCGTCAACCTCAGCGACTCGCCGCGCTTCCCCCGGACGCTGCCGCGCGCGTTCGACGCCGAGGGCGTCCCGAAGGCGCCGCTCCCGCTCGTGCAGGACGGCGTCGCGCACCGGGTGGTCCACGACCTGCGCTCCGCCGCGCGGGCCGGCGGCGGCGCGCGGTCGACCGGCCACGCGACGGTCCCCGGCGGCTCGCCGATGGGACCCGCGCCGACGAACCTCGTCCTCGTGGGCGGCGGCGCCGCGGACGAGGCCGACCTTGCGCGCCCCGTCGAGCTCGGCATCTTCGTCAACCGCGTGTGGTACGTGAACCCCGTGCGGGAGAAGGAGACGCTGCTCACCGGCGTCACGCGCGACGGGACGTTCCTCATCGAGGACGGCGAGATCGCGCGGCCGCTGCGCGACGTCCGGTTCACCGACAGCATCCTCGGCCTCCTCGAGCGGACGCAGGCCCTCACGGCGGAGAGCCGCCTCGTCGCGGACGCGGAGTTCTACGGCCGGCGCTTCGCGACCGGCACCGTCTGCCCCGCGCTCCGCGCGTCGGGCCTGAGGATCACCGGAGGGACGTGACCGGCGCCGCGGACTTCACCGCCGGCCCGCCGCGGGGCGACACACCGGCGCTCCCCCGCGGCTTCCGCGTCGGCCACTTCACCGACGTCGACGCGGCGACGGGCTGCACCGTGATCCTCTCGCCCGACGGCGGCGCGGAGGGGGCGGTCGAGGTGCGCGGCGGCGGGCCGGGCACGCGCGAGACCGACCTCCTCGCCCCGGCGGCTCCGAGCCGCCCGATCACCGCGATCGTGTTCAGCGGCGGGAGCGCGCGCGGGCTGGCGGTGGCCGGCGAGGTCGCGCAGCTGCTCGAGGAACGGGGGATCGGGCACGTCACCCGCCTCGGCCACCTGATCCCGCTCGTCCCCGCCGCGGTCGTCTACGACATGGCGCTCGGGGAGGACGTCCGCCCCGGCCCGGACGCGGCCCGCATCGCGCTCGACGCCGCCACCGAGAGCCCCGAGCGCGGGACCGTCGGAGCGGGCACCGGCTGCAGCGTCGGCAAGATCCTCGGCCCGGAGGGGAAGACGAAGGGCGGCGTCGGCCTCGCGAGCGAGCGGATCGCCGGCGGCGCGACCGTCGCCGCGCTCGCCGTCGTCAACGCGATCGGGGACGTCCTGGCCGAGGACGGCTCCGTCCTCGCCGGCCCGTGGCGCGACGGCCGCCACCACCGCACGACCGACGTCCTCCGCGGCCACGTCGACTTCGCGCCCTGGGGCGGCGAGGCGACCACGCTCGTCTGCGTCATGACCGACGCGGCGCTCTCCCGCATCGACGCCTGGCACCTCGCCCGCGCCGCGACCGCCGGCTGCGCCCGCGCCGTCGACCCGACCGCCACGCAGTTCGACGGCGACGCGTGCTTCGTCCTCGCCGCAGGCAATGCGCAAGCCGACCCCTTCGTCCTCCAGGCCCTCGTCCCGCACGTGGTCAGCGCCGCGATCCGCGACGCCGTCCGTCAGGCCACGTCGCTGGCGGGCTGCGAGGCGATCCGGTCTAGATCCGGATCAGCTCGCTGATTCGAGATATGACGCCGCCATCGTCGTGGCTGAGCGTGCACGCGGGAGGGGGACAGTGCGCCGGCACGGACCCCTCCAGCGCGTGCGCTCAGGCGCGTCGAGGGCCAGTCAGATCCGAATCAGGATGATGCAGTTGATGGCCCAGAGGATGGAGAAGAAGACCGTCCAGCGGTTCAGGTTGCGCTCGACGAGCGAGCCTCCCCCGAACGGCCCGGAGCCGGTGCCGACGCCGAAGGCGCCCGAGAGCCCCGTGTCCTTCCCCGAGTGCAGCAGCACCAGGAAGATGACGACGATCGAGAGCCCGACCTGGGCGATGGAGAGGATGTTCTCCAGCATCGCGGTCAGTGTAGAGAGTCCAACTCACGCAGGATCTCGACCGCCTCAGCCCGCAGCTGACGGTCGAGCGCGCGGAAGTCCTCGTCGGAGAGCTTGCCCGTGCGGTGGTCGAGCTCGAGCTCGCGGATCTCGCGGTACTTGGCGTCCCGGGCCGCCTCGAGCCGCTGGCGCTCGCTCGTCAGCGCGTCCTCCGCGGCCGACGGACCCGCGCGCAAGGGCGACCCCACGAGCCACACGACGAGCGCGAGCGCGACGAGGATCCCGAGGAAGACCAGGGCGTCCAGAACGCGATCAGGCCCGGCCGAGGTCCTGCGCGACCCGCGCCGCCGCCCGCGCGGTGGCGCGACGCCGCGCGAAGTCCGGCGCCGGCCACAGCGCGATCAGCCCTCCCCCGAACGTGATGATCGCGCCGATCCAGATCCAGCTCACGAGCGGTGACGCGATCAGGCGGAACTGCGCCGGGTACTCGGTGTGGTCGACGTACCGCTGGACGAGCCCGCCGAGCGACCGCCCGAGGAACATCGCCTGCAGCCGCGGGTCCCACCGGTGGCCGGACTCCGCGTAGAGCTTGTCGCCCTTCTCGATCAGCGACCGCAGCGGCGCGGTGTCGGGCTGCACGGCGATCCAGACGTCGTCCCACGCGCCGGCGTCCAGCCCGATCTCGCTCGTCGCCTCCCCCTCGAAGAAGCGGCCGATCATGCCGAGGCCCTCGACGTCCCGCGACGGGTAGTAGCCGCGCTCCGGCGCCAGCGTCGCGACGTGCTCGCCGTCGCGCGTCACCCGGACCACCGCGCCGAGGTCGATCTTCTCGAGGTTGCCGCCGCTGTCGAGGTCGATGTCGCCGGTGGCGCGCACATAGCGCACCTCGTAGTCGCCGACCGTCGTCGTCTCCCCCGGCTTCAACCGGACGTCGCGCTCGTGCTCGAACGCCGTCGACGCCGCGACGCCCACGAACAGGATCGCGATCCCGAGGTGGACCAGGTAGCCGCCGTACCGCCGCCGGTTGCGGCGCACGAGCGACACCACCGCCGACGCGGTCCGCTCCCCGCTCATCGCCCGCCGCGCGCCCGTCCCGCGCCAGAACTCCTGCGCGACCGTCCCGGCCACGAACGCAGCGGCCGCGAACATGATCGTCGCGGGGATCTGGTCGAGCAGCCCGAATGCCGCGCACGCCACGACCGTGACGCAAGCGGCGCCAACCGGCAGCGCGAAGGCACGCCGCGCGTTGCGCCAGGTCGCCCGCCGCCACGCGATGACCGGCCCGATCCCGGACAGGAGCACGAGCGCGAGCGCCAGCGGCACCGTGTACCGGTCGAACCACGGCGGCCCGACGTTCTTGCGGTCGCCGGTCAGCGCCTCGGCGATCAGCGGGAAGAACGTCCCCCAGAAGACGACGAACGCCAGCCCGACGAGGACCAGGTTGTTCCCGATGAACACCGCCTCCCGGGACAGCAGGGAGTCCAGGCGGTGCTCGGAGCGCAGCGCGTCCCGCCGCGAGACGACGAGCGCGACCGACCCCGCGATCATCACCGCGATCAGCGTCACGAACGGCACGCCGAGCGTCGACGCGCCGAACGCGTGGATCGACTCGAGCACGCCCGAGCGCACGAGGAACGTGCCGAGCAGCGACAGGACGAACATCCCGATGACGAGCGAGACGTTCCAGATCCGCAGCATCCCGCGCTTCTCCTGCACCATCACCGAGTGCAGGAACGCGGTGCCCACGAGCCACGGCATCAGCGCCGCGTTCTCCACTGCGTCCCAGGCCCAGTAGCCGCCCCACCCGAGCTCGGAGTACGACCACAGCGCGCCCAGCAGCACGCCGGTGCCGAGGAACGTCCACGCGATCAACGCGAAGCGGCGCGTCGAGCGGATCCAGTCCGCGTTCGTCCGCTTGGTGACGAGGGCGCCGACCATGAACGCGAACGGGATCGAGAAGCCGACGTAACCCGAGTACAGGCACGGCGGGTGGAACATCATCGCCGGGTGGCGGAGCAGCGGGTTGAGGCCCTGCCCGTCGGACGGCGCGTGCACGAGCGTCGCGAACGGGTTCTGGTGCTTGAG
>DASVPR010000002.1:0-54536 GCA_036389485.1 Solirubrobacteraceae bacterium | reverse complement strand
CCGCTCGCCGACGTGACGCTGCTCGCGCCCGTGCCGCGTCCGCGCGCGATCTTCGGGATCGGCCTCAACTACGCGGCGCACGCCTCCGAGGGCGGGCGCGACGCGCCGGAGGCCCCGGTGGTGTTCATGAAGACGCCGGCGTCGGCGGCGCCGCCGAACGCGCCGGTGCGCTGCCCTGAGGTCGTGCGGCGGCTCGACTACGAGGGCGAGCTGGCGGTCGTGATGGGCCCGGGTGGGCGCGTCGCGGGCTACGCGGTGGCCGACGACGTCAGCGCGCGCGACCTGCAGAAGCGCGAGCCGCAGTGGACGCGGGCGAAGGGCGCCGACGGCTTCTGCCCCTACGGGCCCTGGATCACGACCGCGGACGAGATCGACGAGCCGGAGGACCTCCGGCTGCGAACGTGGGTCAACGGCGAGCTGCGCCAGGACGCGCGGACGAGCGACCTCATCTTCGGCCTCGACCGGCTCGTCGCGTTCATCTCCGAGACGTGCACGCTCGAGCCGGGCGACCTCATCCTCACCGGCACGCCTCCCGGCGTCGGGGCCTTCATGGACCCGCCGGCGTTCCTCGGCTCAGGCGACGTGGTCCGGATCGAGATCGAGGGGCTCGGCGCGATCGAGCACGCGATCCTCTGACGGGCCGTCCCCGTCGAGCACGGTCAGCAGCGCCTCGACCACCTCGGGGTCGAACTGCGTGCCGGCGTTCGCCGCCAGCTCCTCGCGCGCCGTCGCCATCGGCATCGCCTTGCGGTACGGCCGGTCGCTCGTCATGGCGTGGAGCGCGTCGCAGGCGAAGACGATCCGGCTGGCGATCGGGATGCGGTCGCGGAGCAGCCCGTCGGGGTAGCCCTCGCCGTCCCAGCGCTCGTGCTCGGCGCGGATCGCCGGCGCGAGGTGCGCCAGCGGCGGGATCGCGGCGACGATCCGCTCGCCGATGAGCGGGTGCTCGCGCATGAGCTTCCACTCGTCCTCGGTCAGCGCGGCGCGCTTCTGGAGGACGTGGTCGGGCACGCCGACCTTGCCGACGTCGTGCAGCAGCGCGACGTGCTCGACGCTGCGGATCTCGCGCATCGACAGCCCCATCGCCCGCGCCACCTGCGCCGCCAGCTCGACGACGCTCTCGGAGTGCTGGCCGGTGTAGTCGTCGCGCGCCTCCAGCGCCGCGAGCAGCGCGTGGACGCCCGTCATGGCCGCCTCCTCGGCGCGCTCCTCGCGCTCGAGCTCGCGGGCGACGGTGTCGGCGAGCAGGCCCAGCAGTCGCTGCTCGCCGCCGCCGAGCGGGCTGCGCGGGACGCGGCCGATCGTCGTGATCACGCCGAACAGCCGGCCCGAGGACAGGCGGATCGGGACCGCGACGAAGGCGCGCATCGCGCAGTCATGGACCGTCTCCAGGTCGCGCAGCAGCTCGTGCTCGCTCGGATCGACGAGCTCGCGCTCGACGCCCATGTCCGTCAGGCGCTGGG
Source organism: Solirubrobacteraceae bacterium (assembly GCA_036389485.1). GTDB lineage: Bacteria > Actinomycetota > Thermoleophilia > Solirubrobacterales > Solirubrobacteraceae > CADCVT01. The sequence goes on along the minus strand of DASVPR010000002.1, from coordinate 53,073 downwards.
CGACCGTGTCGTGCACCGCGAAGACGGTGCCGGAGTGCACGTCGAAGCTCTCGCCGTCGCCGTCGAATGCGCGGACGACGAAGTGGCCGCCCTTGACCTCGAGCAGCGTCGCCAGCTCGAGTCCGAGCGTCGTGCGGGCGACACCGAGCACGCGCGAGACGAGCGACTCGGGCGACGCGGCGGCGGCGCCGTCGCCGGAGGGCACCGCGATGCGCCGGTCGCGCCCCGTCGGCTTGGACGAGTACAGGCGACCGTCGGCGCGCAGCAGCAGCGCCTCCTTCGTCGACGCGTCCGCGGGCCACGCGGCGGCGCCGTAGGAGAGGCCGACGCCGTGGCCGAGCTCGGCGACCGCGGCGCGCAGGCGCTGCCCGACGCGGTGGACGTCCTCGGCGTCCGCGTCCGCGAGGACGACGGCGAACTCGTCGCCGCCGACGCGGAACGCGACGTCGCCCGTGCGGCAGCAGTCGACGATCGCGCCGGCGACCCTGCGCAGCGCCTGGTCGCCGGCGGCGTGGCCGCGCTCGTCGTTGAGCTCCTTCAGCCGGTCGACGTCGAGGAGCAGCAGGCCGAACTTGCCGTCGCGGCGGCGCGCGCGGTCGATCTCGCGCTCGAGCGTCTCGTGGAACTCGCGATGGTTGAGCAGGCCGGTGAGCGCGTCGCGGCTCGCGAGGTTCTCCAGGCGGCCGACGAGGCGCGCGTTGTGGACCGCGATCGCCGCCTGCGCCGCGTAGACCTCGAGCAGGTTGATGTCGCGAGGGAAGAACGCGTCCCGGCCCGCGCCGAGCGCCACCAGCGCGCCGAGCGACTCCTCGCGCAGGACGAGCGGGGAGGAGCACAGCGAGCCGATCGCCTCGCCGGCGGCGCTCTGCAGCTCAGGGGCGGCGTCGAGGTCGTCGAGCACGACCGACGACGTGCCGATCTCGGCGCGGCCGTTCGCCCACACCTCGACGGCGGCCGCGACGTGCGGCGGGACGTTCGACCGGGCGCGGACGCCGAGCCGGCCGGACTCGTCGCGCAGCAGCATGAGGAACTCGCGGCCGCCCGCGGCGACGTGCGCGTGGTTGACCACCTTCGCGAGGACCTCGTCGAGGTCCAGCGCGGACACGAGGTCGCGCAGCGACGCGCGCAGCTCCTCGGCGATCTGGTGCTCCTCGCTGGCGGTCGCGGCGAGCTGGCGGCGCGCCGCGCCGCGGCGGCTCAGGAGCCCGCGCAGCCCGGTCCGGCCCGCGTCCCACCGCGCCTCGTAGACGCAGCGGTCGGCGCCGCGCAGGGCGCACTCCGGGTGGTTGATGTGCGCCGGGCGCAGGCCGAAGAGCTGGGGGATGCACGCGAGCAGGCCGCGGTTGTAGTCGCAGTCCAGGCGGTGGAAGCCCTCGCCCAGGAGGTCCACCCACCGCAGGCGCGCGCGGTTGCCGGCCAGCTCGACCAGCTCCATCTTGTGCGACCACGAGAACCGCGTGTTCGCGCGCGCGACGTTCGCGTAGACGAGCTTCGGCGAGCCGAAGGCGCGCAGCGCGAGCTTCAGCGCCGGCGCGACGTTCAGCTCCAGCGCGGCCGCGCCCATGTGGCGGCACACCTCGCTGTCGCCGGTGACGCGCTCGGCCGCCTCGAACAGCTTGATCTTCGTGGTGAAGGAGTGCCAGGCACCCTCGTCGCGCAGCTCGTCCTCGCGGTCGGCGAGCTCCGCGCGCGCGAGCGCCGCGTCCACCATCCCGCGCCCACCGCGCTTCTCGAGGTAGGCGAGGACGAGCGACGTCGTGACGCCGCTCGTGTGCCGCGTCTCCTTGGCGTCGACCTGACCCACCACCCCATGATCGGTCTGGCGCGCCCGCGTCTTTATCGGCGTACTTTCCCCGGGGTGAAGCGCGCCGCCTGCGTCTGCCTCGTCGCGGTGCTCCTCGCGGCCGTCCCCGCGGGCGCGCAGGAGCCGCCCGCGAAGAAGTCCGACACCGTCTCGTACATCACGACGCTGCCCGAGCCCGGCGTCATCTCCGCGCGCTTCCGCGACGGGTTCATGTACGTCTCGGCGGAGAGCGGGCTGGCCATCTACGACGTCAGCGCGCCCGACGAGCCGCGGGAGGTCGGGCGCCTGCCGCTGCCGAACTTCGAGAACGAGGACATCGACGTCGGGAACGGCATCGCGCTGATCTCCAACGACCCGAGCGAGGGCGCGGGCGTCCTGCACGTCATCGACATCTCGGACCCCGCGTCGCCGGAGCGGATCGCCTCGTTCAACACCGGCACCGCGGACAACGGGATCATCACCAAGCCGCTGCTCGGCCCGGCCGGGTTCGGCTTCGGCACCGGCCACACCGCGTCGTGCGTCGACGACTGCAGGTGGGTGTACCTCGCCGGCACGCTGCAGGGCATCGACATCGTCGACCTGCGCGACCCGGCGAACCCCAAGTACGCCGGCAACTTCCCGGCGCCCGAGGCGACCGGCGGCCTGACGACGCACGACGTGCAGTTCGACCGGGCCGGGCACGCGCTGATCTCCGGCGCCGGCGGCGTCGCCGCCTACGACGTCAGCGACCCGGTCGCGCCCAAGCTCGTCTTCCACACCGACGAGACCGCCGACAGCCGCTACGACGAGACGTTCGGCGCCGACGACGGCTCGACGGTCAACGACTTCATCCACCACAACTCGATGCGGCTGGAGAAGAGCAACATCGCCGGCGCGACGGGCGACCCGAACGAGGACTCCAACGTCCTCGCGATCACCGAGGAGGACTACAACCGCCCGACGTGCCAGGGCGCGGGGTCCTTCCACACGTGGGAGATCGGGGCCGACAGCGTGGCCCGGCTGCTCGACCGGTGGGACGTCGAGATCGACCCTACGCGGCAGACGCTGTGCTCGGCGCACTACTTCGACGTGCGCGGCGGGCTCGTCGCGCAGGGCTGGTACGAGCAGGGGACGCGGTTCCTCGACGTGTCCGACCCGCGCGACATCCGGCAGGTCGGGTTCTGGATCCCGAACAAGACGCTGACGTGGGGCGCGCTGTACCCACCCACCGACCCGACCGGCGAGATCGTCTACTCGCTCGACAACCCCCGCGGCATCGACGTCGTGCGCTTCGACCGGCCCGAGCCGGGCGCTCCGCCGCTGCAGACGGTGACGGCGCCGCCGGGCAACGCGCCCGAGCCGGGGGACGGCGGCGGTCCGGGCGGCGGCGGCGGGACGTCCCCGACCGGGACTGCCGCGGCGATCCGGACGAACGTCGCGCTGTCGGTGACCGACGGGAGGTCGCGCGTGCGTCGCGGCCGGCGGCTGTCGTACCGGGTGACCCTGAAGCACACGGCGGGCCCGCAGGCGCGCGACCTCGAGGTGCTGCTGCGCTTCCCGCGCGGGTTGATGAGGCGCGGCCGCACGCGGGTCTTCCGGCGGCTGGCGACGCTCGACGCGGGCGCGTCGAAGACGTGGCGCGTCCGGGTGCGCGTGCCGCGGCGGACGAAGCTGCGCGAGGTGCTCGTGCAGGCGCGGCTGAACCTCGCCGAGGACGGCAACCCGCGCGACGACTACGCCGTCGACCGCACGGCGGTCGGCCGCCGCCGCGCCCGCGACCGCGCCGCCCGCGACCACCTCCTCGCCAAGAACCTCGCGCTGCTCCCGACCGTCCGCGCCCCGCGGTCGAGCGGCCGCGCCCGCCCGATCCCGACGCGCCGCAGCGCGTACGGGTGGGTCTGCCGCATCCGCTAGTGCGACTCGATCACCTTGTCGATGAGGCCGTACTCGGCGGCCTCGTCGGGCTTGAAGAACCGGTCGCGCTCCATGTCGGTGTGGACCTGCTCGAGCGGCTGGCCGGTGTGGTGCGCGTAGATCTCGTCGATCCGCCGGCGGGTCTTGATGATCTCCTGCGCGTGGATCTCGATGTCGGTCGCCTGGCCCTCGAAGCCGGCTGACGGCTGGTGGATGAGGATGCGGCTGTTCGGCAGCGAGAACCGCTTCCCCTTCGCGCCGCCCGCCAGCAGCAGCGAGCCCATCGACATCGCGATCCCGCAGCAGATCGTCGACACGTCGGGCTTGATGAACTGCATCGTGTCGTAGATCGCGAGGCCGGCGTAGATCGAGCCTCCTGGAGAATTGATGTAGATCGAGATGTCCTTGTCCGGGTCGGACGACTCGAGGTGCAGCAGCTGGGCCACGATCAGGTTCGCGACCTGATCGTCCACGGCCGTGCCGAGGAAGATGATCCGCTCGTTGAGCAGGCGCGAGTAGATGTCGTACTCGCGCTCGCCGCGCGCGGTGCGCTCGACGACCATGGGGACGAGGGGCATGGCGCGGGAGTGTATGCGGCTCGCTACCCTCGCCGACTTCGCGTGCGACGCCTCATCGCCACGATGCTCGTCCCGGCAGCGCTGCCCGCTGCCACCGCGGACGCCCGGTTCCTCGACGGCCGCCTCGCCGCCGCGCCGGCGTCCCCGTTCCCGATCGCGGGTGCCTGGCACTGGGGCGGCCCGGGCACGCACTTCGGCGACCGCGGCGGCGCGCACGACGGCGAGGACCTCATGTCGCGCTGCGGGACGCCGGTCGTTGCGGCCGCGGCCGGGCGCGTCGTCTTCGTGGACTACGACGGCGCCTCGGGCAACTACCTCGTCGTGCGGACCGCCCGCGGCGATCACATCTACATGCACCTGCGCGCGAAGCCGCGCTTCGGTGTCGGCGACCGCGTGGACGCGGGCGATCGGCTCGGCTCCGTCGGGCGGACCGGCAACGCGAGCGCCTGCCACCTGCACTTCGAGACCTGGACCGCGCCCGGCTGGTACGACGGCGGCAGGGCGGTCGACCCGCGCCCGGAGCTGCGGCGCCGGGCGTCCTAGTCTCGAAGTGGTGACCCCTCCCGCCCTCGAGCTGCGCGGCCTGACGAAGCGCTACGACGACGGCTTCCTCGCGCTCGACCGGTTCGACCTCGTCGTGCCCGACGGCGAGTTCTTCGGCCTGCTCGGCCCGAACGGCGCCGGGAAGACGACGCTCATCTCCGCCGTCTGCAACCTCATCCGGATCACGTCCGGCGACGTCGACGTCTTCGGCCACCCGCACCACACGCAGGAGGCCCGGCGGCTGATCGGCCTCGCCGAGCAGGACGTGAACCTCGACCGCTTCCTGGACGTCGAGGAGACGCTCCTCTACCACGGCGGCTACTACGGGATGCCGCGCGCGGACGCCCGCCGCCGGGCGAAGGAGATGATGGACGTCTTCGATCTGACGGCGAAGGCGAACGTCCGCGCGCCGAAGCTCTCCGGCGGGATGCGCCGCCGCCTGCTCCTCGCGCGAGCGCTCATGCACGAGCCCCGCCTCGTCATCCTCGACGAGCCGACCGCCGGCGTCGACTTCGAGCTGCGCCTCGAGCTGTGGAGCTACATCCGCCGCCTGCACGGCGAGGGCGCGACGATCCTGCTGACGACGCACTACCTCGAGGAGGCCGAGGAGCTGTGCGAGGACATCGCGCTCATCCGCGGAGGCCGCCTGCTGGCCCGCGACACCGCCGCCGGCCTGCGCGAGGCCTTCGGCGCGGACACGCTCGCCGACGTCTACGTGAAGGCGATGTCGGCGGCATGAGTCGGGGCCTCATCGCGCTGACCGGCCGCGAGGTCCTGCGGGTGCTGAAGCTGTGGACCCAGACCGTCGCCGCGCCGGTCGTGTCGTCCTTCCTCTTCATCCTCGTGTTCGGGCTGTCGCTGGGCGGGCGGATCCGGGAGATCGGCGGCGTCGAGTACGAGGTGTTCATCGTGCCCGGGCTGATCACGATGGCGATGGTCCAGGCCGCGTACGCGAACAACTCCGCGTCGGTCTTCCAGGCCAAGTTCGACCGCTACCTCAACGACATCCTCGCCGCCCCGATGCGGTCGTGGGAGGTCAACCTCGGGCTGTCGCTCGGCGGCGTCGTCCGCGCGCTGCTGATCGGCGGCTCGCTGCTGATCGCGTCGCTCGTCGTCGTCGACGTCCCGATCCGCGAGCCGGTGGTGCTCGTCGCGGCGGTGGCGCTGGCGCTGCTGCTGTTCAGCTCGCTCGGCGTCGTCGTCGGGATCTACGCCGAGTCGTGGGACCACACCGCGTTCGTCAACAACCTCGCGATCCTGCCGCTGACGTTCCTGGGCGGCGTCTTCTACAGCGTCGACGTCCTGCCGAGCCCGTGGGAGGAGCTCTCCCACTTCAACCCGATCTTCTTCCTCGTGCAGTCGGTCCGGTACGGCTTCTTGGGGACCAGCGACGTGCCGGTCGGCATCGCGCTGCTCGTCACCGGCTCGCTCGCCGCGATCTGCGTCGCCTGGTCGACCTGGCTCTTCAGCACCGGCAAGAAGATCAAGCCTTGACATTGTCGCGGGTGCCGCCGCTGGCGCTCGTGCTGGTGGCGATCTCGTCGCTCCAGTTCGGTGCCGCGCTGGGTGTCACGCTCTTCGACGACGTCGGGCCGACCGGCGCCGCGGCGGTGCGGCTGATCTTCGCCGCGGCGATCCTGCTCGCGGTCTGGCGCCCGCGCCCGCGCGCGCACCCGCGCGAGGCTCTGCGGATCGCGCTCGTGTTCGGCCTCGTCCTGGGGACGATGAACTGGGTGATCTACCTCGCGCTCGACCGCATCCCGGTCGGCATCGCGATCACGCTCGAGTTCCTCGGGCCGCTCGGCGTGGCGGTCGTGGGCTCGCGGACGCGCCTCGACCTGCTCTGGGTGGCGCTCGCCGGCCTCGGCGTCGTGCTGCTGGCCGACCCGTTCGGCGCCGGCGGGCCGGACGCGCTCGGTGTCGCGTTCGCGCTGGCGGCGGGCGCCTGCTGGGCGGCGTACATCGTGCTCGCCCAGCGCGCGGGCCGGCACTTCCGCGGCGGGACGGGGCTGGCGATCGCGATGGGGGTCGCCGCGCTGGTCCCGCTCGGGCCGGGCGTCGCGACCGGCGGCGGCGACCTGCTCGCGCCCGAGGTCCTCGCGATCGGCGCCGTCGTCGCGCTGGCGTCGAGCGTCGTCCCCTACTCGATGGAGACCGAGGCCCTGCGGCGGATGCCTCGCAACGTCTTCGGCGTCCTCATGAGCCTCGAGCCGGCGGTCGCCGCCCTTGCCGGCTTCCTCGTGCTCAGCCAGGAGCTGGGCGCGCGCGAGCTGGTCGCGATCGCGCTCGTGGTCGCGGCCAGCGCGGGCGCGACCCGCGCCCCGGTGCCCGACCCCGCGTAGCCTGAGCGCCCTCGTGTTCCCGCTCAACCTGCCGAACTTCCTCACCGTCGTCCGCATCCTGCTCGTGCCCGTGCTCGTCGTCGCGCTGCTCGGGGAGACCGACCACGGCGACCTGCTCGCCGCGATCGTGTTCGCCGCGGCGTCGTTCACCGACTTCGTCGACGGCTGGCTCGCGCGCCGCCGCGAGGCGATCACGACGTTCGGCAAGCTGATGGACCCGATCGCCGACAAGCTGCTCGTGATCGCGGCGCTGCTCGCCCTGGTCAGCCTCGACCGGCTCGCCGCGTGGGTCGCCATGGTGATCATCGCCCGCGAGGTCGCCGTGACCGTCGCGCGCGCGCAGGCGCCCGAGGTCATCGCCGCCGCGGGGTGGGGGAAGGCGAAGACGGTGATCCAGGTCGCCGCGATCTTCTTCCTGATCGCGTTCGACCCCACGCCGCTGTGGGTCGACGTCCTCGTCTACGTCGCGGTCGCCGTGACCGTGATCAGCGGGGCCGACTTCTTCCTGAACCTGCGCCGCAGCGTCCGTCAGCGGGCGGCGTCGAGCCACTCGCGCATGGAGGTGTGATGCGGCAGGTGCTCGCCGCTCGCGACCTCGCGCCGCAGCTCGCCGAGCAGCCCGAACCGCTCCGCCACGACGTTGTGCTGGTGGATCGTCTCCAGGTTCTCCTGCCGCGCTGAGACGAACGCGTCGTCGCCGAGCGCGCCGAAGCCGTCGAGGACGCCCGCGACCATCTCGCGCACGCAGTCCTCGACGAACCGCGGCCGGCGGTGCGCCTTCTCCACGACCGCGCCCTCGTCGGAGCGCTTCATCAGCTCGTAGATCTCCGACGACATCGAGTCCTCGACGATCGCGACCAGCCGCTGGGCGTCGACGTCGAGGTCCGTTCCCTCGGGGACGCCGAGGTGGAGCGTCCCGAGCCCGCGCTGGTTGTGGGTCGCGACGGGGACGTGCTCGAGGATCCGCTCGATCTCGTCCTCGGTGAAGCCGTCGTCGCCGAGCCGCTCGCGCGCCGCCGCGGCCACGAGCTGCTGGGCGCACGGGCACGCGGTCATGCCCTGCGCGGCGACGCCGACAAGGCGCCGGGTCCCGCTCGGGCCCGCGACGGCGGTGCCGAACAGCGTGTAGATCTCCTGGGTGAGGATCCCCGAGACGGGCGCCGGCTTGTGCTCCGGGTATCGCGCGGCGATCGTCACCTCGGCGCGCAGCGCGTCCTGGCGCTCGCGCACCGTCGCGGCGATCCGCTGCGCGAGCGCCTCCGCCCGGAACGCCGACTCGCCGAGGACGGCCTCGCCGATCGCGTCGTTCACCGTCTCCTCGAAGCGCGACATGTGCGCGCCCTTCTGCCGCGGCCCGAGGTCGACGAAGCACTCGAGCCGCGCCGCGAACAGCTGCTCGTTGATGCGGATGACCTTCTCGACGCCGGTGACGCCGACGCGCGAGAGGCTGACGTGGAGCGTGGGGGTCGACGCCTGGACGTCCGGCTGCGCCGCGAGGTGCATGGAAGCGAGGCTAGCGACGCCTGGCGTGACCGGGCATCATTCACACCGCTTATGGCCGATTCAAACGCGGCTAAAGGTCCGGCGGACGAATGTCCGATGTTGAGGAAGTGACGATGGACCTTCATCTTGTCGGCGACGTGCGTCGACCCGACACACATCCTGGGGGATTGAAGTGAGCGACAAGCCGCTGCTGGCCGACGAGACGTCGATCGCCGAGTTCGAGGAGCTGCGCCCGCTGATCGCGGAGGGTCAGGAGAAGGGCGTCCTGACCTTCGAGCAGATCGCCGGCGCCCTCGAGGAGGTCGAGGTCACCAAGGAGCAGGTGACCGAGCTGCACTCCTACCTCGACGAGCAGGGCATCGACGTCGTGGGGGCGGACGGGAAGGCCGCGACGTCCGAGGCGGCGAAGATGGAGGCCGCCGCGGAGGCGCGGCGCCAGCCCGTGGGAGAGGCGGACGTCCCGAAGAAGCCGGTCGTCGACCTGACCATCGAGCCCTCGCTGGACTCGCTGCGCCTGTACCTGCGCTCGATCGGCCGCGTGCCGCTGCTGACCGCCGACGAGGAGGTGTCGCTCGCGAAGCGCATCGAGCGCGGCGACATGTCGGCCAAGCAGCACATGGTCGAGGCGAACCTGCGTCTGGTCGTCTCCATCGCGAAGGGCTACCTCGGCCGCGGGCTGACGTTCCTGGACCTGATCCAGGAGGGGTCCTTGGGGCTGATCCGCGCGGTGGAGAAGTTCGACTACCGGCGCGGCTACAAGTTCTCGACGTACGCGACGTGGTGGATCCGCCAGGCGGTCACCCGCGCGATCGCCGACAAGGGCCGGACGATCCGGATCCCGGTCCACATGGTCGAGAAGCTGAACAAGGTGGTCCACGTCGAGCGGCAGCTCGTGCAGGCGCTCGGCCGCGAGCCGACGCCGGACGAGATCGCGATCGAGCTCGAGTGCACGGTCCGCGAGGTCCGCGACATCTTGCGCATGTCCCAGCAGCCGGTCTCGCTCGAGAAGCCGATCGGCGAGGAGGAGGAGTCCGAGCTGGGCGACTTCGTCGAGGACCAGACCGCGGTCTCGCCGTTCGAGCTGGCGTCGGAGACCCTGCGCAAGGAGAACGTGCGCAAGGCGCTGGCGGCGCTGCCCCCGCGCGAGCGCGAGGTCATCGAGATGCGCTTCGGCCTGAGCGGCGGCCGCCCGCGGACGCTGGAGGAGGTCGGCCGCGCGTTCAACGTCACGCGCGAGCGGATCCGCCAGATCGAGAACCACACGCTCAAGAAGCTCGAGTCGCTCCCCGAGGCTCAGCGGCTGCGGGACGCGGTGTGAGGCGTTTTGCCGCGCTGGTTGCGGCCGCGTGCGTGGCGGTCGCGGCCTCTCTGTGCATCTCGGTCGCGTTCGCCGCGTCGCCCGGCGTCTACGAAGGCTGGCTGTACAAGTCCAACGGCCAGCGCTGGCGCGCGACGTTCACCACGTTGACGGTGCGCGACACCGCGGCCGGCCAGCGCTTCCGGCTGAGCGTCTACAACATGCGGCTCGGCTGCCCGTACCTGGACGAGAACGGGAACCAGGCCCACGCGCGCTTCCGCTTCGTGCACCGCGGCGTCGTCGACGGCAACCGGATCGACGACACGCGCGAGTACCCGCGCGACGACCCGACGCAGATCGTCCGCGTCCGCGGGACGTTCTCGGGCCGCCGCTTCACGGGGCGCATCACGGTCCGCTCCGCGCCGGGCGTCGCGGGCGCCTGCACGGGCTCGGCGCGCGTGCGCGTCAACCGCTAGCGCGCCGCTATCCTTCCGCCCGCCCTGCGGGGCCCCTCGGGGGGATGTCCGAGTGGTTAAAGGAGACGGGCTGTAAACCCGTTGGCATTGCCTACGCAGGTTCGAATCCTGCTCCCCCCACTCTCTGATTGCATCCGGTCCGCATGTGGCCTGACGACGTAGACCAGATCCTCGCCGGTGACCTCGCCGCCGGCGTCGCGTATGCCACGCCGGCGAAGGGCGTCGTGATCGCGCCGATGGCGCCGCTGGGCCTGCGCGACCGCGAAGCGGGGACGGTCACGGTCACCACCTCGCGCGGGCTGTGGAAGAAGATCGACCGGATCCGGCGCAACCCGTCGGTCGCGATCGCCTACCACGCCCGCGACCACGGCGACTCGTCGCGGCCGGACTTCGTGCTCGTCCAGGGCACCGCGACGATCCCCGAGCAGCCCGACCGCGCGTGGCTTGAGGAAGTCTCTCCCCAGATGGAGCACTTCCTCGGGCCGCGCAAGGAGGGCCTGTGGGGACGCTGGATGGAGGTCTACACCTGGGACCGCGTCCCGATCCACCTCGCCGTGCGGCGCGTCGTCCGCTGGCCCGACGCCCGCTGTGCCGGCGAGCCGGAGGTCTTCGGCGAGCCGCTGCCGTCCGAGCCGCCCGCGCCGCAGTCGCCCCCGAAGAACGGCACCGGCTCGCGGGTCGACGCCGCCAAGGTCGCCGGGCACGCGGGCCGGCTGCCGCACACGCTGCTCGGTTGGATCGGCTCCGACGGGCTGCCGTTCGTCGTGACGGCGGGCGTGCGCCAGGCCGGCGAGGTCCTGGCGCTCGACGTCGCCGAGGGCCGGCTCCCGCTCGGCGGGCGGCGCGCCGGGCTGACGTCCCACGCCTTCGAGCCGCGGATGGTCGGCCAGGAGCAGCGGATCCACACCGGCTGGCTCGAGGTCCGCGACGGCGAGGCCCGCTACGCGCCGCACACGAAGGCGGGCTACCGGCTCCCGGCCTCGCAGCTGGTGTTCAACTTCGCCGCCGGCGCCGGCACGCGGCTCGGCCTGCGCGCGGGCCGCAAGGCCGGCGTGATCGCCTGAGCGTCCGGCGGCCGCAGCGCCAGCGACGCGCACCCGGCTGCGCGCGAACGTGACGCAGCCCACGCGTTCGCCCGTCGCGTCTCGGGTAGCCCGAGGGTTCCGAGTTCTGAATCCGAGGAGGACCGACACATGACGGACCCAGACACGCAGCGCACCGCAGGCGGTGTGCTCGGGCGGGTCGCCGGCAAGGCCAAGGAGCTTGGCGGCGAGCTGACCGGCAACGAGGACCTGGCCCGCGAGGGCCGGCTCCAGCAGGCGCAGGGCGACGCGGACGTGCGCGCCCGGCGCGAGGCCGCCGAGGCCGAGCAGGCCGATCGCGCGGCCCGGCTGGAGGAGGAGCGCACCGAGACCGAGGTCGAGCGCGAGCGCCTGCAGGCCGAGCTGGCGAAGGAGGAGCGCGAGCTGAAGGCCGAGCAGGACCGGATCGACGCCGAGCGCCGCGCCGAGGCCGACGCCGCCAAGCAGCAGCGCGCCGCCGAGGAGGCCCGCGCCGCCGAGGAGGCCGCCGCCCAGCGGACCGAGCAGATCGCCGTCGCCGAGCGCGCCGGCGACGCCGCCGAGGCCGCGCGCCTCGAGCAGGAGGCGCGCCGCGCCGAGCAGCGTGCGAACGAGATCGACCCGGAGGCCTAGCCATGGGACTGCGTGACATCCCCCGCACCGCCGTCGGCGGCTACATCAAGCTCGCCCGCCTGCCGATCGACACCGGCCTGAAGCTCATCGGCCGCGGCGGCAACGGCAACGCCGCGAAGCTCGCGGCCGACCGCGTCGACGCGACCGCCCGCGAGGCCGCCGGCGCCGCCCTGGGCGACGACGAGCTCAAGCGCGACGCCCGCAAGCGCCACCAGGCGACCGAGCAGCGCCAGCGCGCCGTCAAGCTGCGGACGCAGGCGCAGCAGAAGCAGGCCGAGGGCGACGCCGAGCTCGAGACGCGCACGGAGCAGGCCGAGCAGAAGCGCCGCCAGGCCGCGCAGCGCGCCGAGCAGCGGAAGTCCACGGCGGCTCAGTCCGCGAAGAAGCGCCAGCAGCGCGCCGCGGAGACCGAGCGCAAGCGCAAGCAGGCGAGCGCGAAGGCCGCCGCCGCGCAGCAGGAGCGCCTCGAGGACAAGGAGCGCCGCGGCCGGCTCGAGACGCTCGAGACGAAGTCGGCGGCGCTGTCCGAGCGCGAGGAGGCGTTGACGGCCGCCGACGAGGCGCAGCGGCTCGAGAAGGCCGCCGCGTCGGCGAAGGCGGCGCGGAAGTCGTAGCGGCGCTCAGCCCGCGGTCGCGCCGCTGCGCGCGGCCGCTTCGGAACGGCTCGACGAGGGGGTCGCGCGGCCGAATCGCGCGGCTTCCTCGTCGCCGTCCCGGTTGACCGTCGGTATCCGACGCTCATCCAGGACATCCCGCTTCGCCACCCTCGCGACGCCCCATGCCAATGCCGCAAGGAAGGCCAGGTAGAGGGCGAGGACGAGCGCGCCCGCGGCGGTCCACAGCCAGCCGGGGACGTCGCCCTTGCGCTCGCGCTGCAGCAGCTCGTGGTCGCGCTGGAAGGCGCGGTCGAACCGTGCCGCCGCCGGGACCTCCGGCGCCGGGATCGCGGAGTCCTCGGGCAGGTAGAGCGGGGCGCCGAGCACGCGCCGGCCGTCCTGGAGGCGGATCGTCGCCTTCCAGTCGCCGGACGCGGGGACGGGCGATTCGGTGCGGTAGACCCCGTCGGACACCTCGCGCAGCGGCTCCACCACGAGCCCGCCGCCCTGCCAGGAGGTCACGGTGAGCCAGGCTGGATCCGAAGGCGCCGGATCGACCCGAGCGACCACGTTCACCTTCCCCCCGCCGGCCTCTGCGACGGTCGCGCGCACGCGAGCGTCGGACGGACCCTCCGTCATCAAGCCGTTGACGAGGCAGAGCGCGACGAGCACCAGAGCCGCGAGAAGGGCTGGCCGCGCGAACGAAGGCAGCTCGCGCCGCAGGCCACTCGCGAGCAGCGCCCCCGCGAGCCCGCCGGCGACCCCGCCCGCCATCGCCATCGGCAGGCCCTCCGCGACGATGTCGCCCGTCCACGGCAGGCGGAACACCGCGCCGACCCACAGCCATTCCGCCGCCAACCCGACCGTCCCGACGAGCACGCCCGACAGCGCGCCGAAGAGCACGGGCCGGGCACGCGCGACGATCACGAGCGCGAGCGCCTCCACCGCGAAGGCCTCGACCAGGTAGAGCGGCAGCGCGGGCGTCGTCTGCCCGAGCACGGGCCCGACGACGATCGAGACGATCCCGCGAACCACGAGGTAGAACGCCGCCGCGAAGAGCGCGCCGCCGCGTCCGATCCAGATCCGCGCCGCGACCAGCGCGAACCCCGCCGCCAGCGCGATGAGGAACGGCTGGAAGACCATCCGGTACTGCGGGACGCCGAAGTCGAACTCGGCCTGGAACGTCGAGAGACCGATGAGGAAGCCGCCCATGAGCGAGGCGCGGCGAAGGAACGTGATCCGCGACTCGGTGCTCGGACGGTGGCCGTTCCCGGCCGGGCGCTCCGCCCGCTTCGCCAGCATCCCCTCGGCGAGCAGGACGGCGTTTGCGATGAGCGTCATCCCCGCGCCGCCGATCAGCATGAGGTGCGTCGGGCCCCAGAGCGTCACGTCCTGGCCGAAGAGCCGGTGCCAGACGTCGTCGAGCGGGAAGCCGATGAGCGCGAACCCGCCGCACGCCGCCATGAGGACGGCGCCGATCGGCGCGTGCCAGTCGCGGGTGATCCGCAGCGGCTTCGGCCCCGGCCGCTCGTCGTTGCGGGGGAGCGCCATGCCGATCACGCCCGCCGCGAAGACGCCGAACAGCCCCACGAGGATCAGGTAGTGAGCGGGGTTCGCGAGCGGGCCGGCATCGCGGCCCTGGTCGATGTGCAACGAGATGTCCCAGTACATCCCGAGCAGCGCGACCTGCAGCGATACGCCGGCGATCGCGGCGGGGAACGCGGCCCACGCCGGCAGGCGCGCGACCTTCGCGAACCGCTCCGCGACGGTGCCGAGCAGCGCGACGCGGCCGGAGCGGTGGCCGGTCAGCAGCCAGAGGAGGAGGGCGGTGGCGATCGTGGCGCCCGTCGTGGCGATCACGACCTGGTCGAGGGCGGCGCCGCCGGCGGGTTCTGCGCTCAGAAGAAACATGACATCAATTGATGTTGCATTGATCTAAGGAACATGTCAAGGAGTACCCTTTGTGGCGTGGATCACACGGCGGATCTCACGATCGACGAGCTCGCGCGTCGCGCGGGAATGACGGTCAGGAACGTGCGCGCCCACCAGTCGCGCGGGCTGCTCCCGCCGCCGGAGGTCCGGGGCCGGACGGGCTACTACGGCCCCGAGCACCTCGCGCGCCTCCAGCTGATCACCGAGCTCCAGGCGGACGGTTTCAACCTGGGGGCGATCCGCCGGCTGATCGAGGCCTCGGGCGGCGAGACGTCCGACGTCTTGAGGTTCACGCGGTCGGTGCGCGCCTCGTTCGAGGAGGCCGAGGAGCCCGAGGTCGTCGAGCTGAGCGAGCTCGCGGAGCGCTGGGGCGGCGAGGCCGGGCCGGAGCTGCTCGAGCGCGCGCTTCGGGTCGGGGTGCTCCGGCCGCTCGGCGAGGGGCGGTTCGAGGAGCGCAGCCCGCGCTTGGCCCGAGCGGCGGAGGAGGTGAGGCGCCTCGGCGTGCCCGCGGAGCGCTCGATCGAGCTGCTCGAGACGCTGCACCGCCACGCGGACGGGGTCGCGCTCGCGTACGTCGAGCTCTTCGTCGAGACCGTCTGGCGCCCGTTCGACGAGGCAGGCCGGCCGCCGGAGCGATGGCCCGAGGTCGAGCAGGCGCTCGAGCGGTTGCGGCCCCTCGCGGCGGAGAGCTTGCTGGCACTCTTCGGCCTCGTGATGGCGGATCGGGTGGAGGAGGCGGTCGAGCGGCAGATCCGGCTCGCCGCGGGCGAGGAGCGGTGACTGTCGTCTTGGTTGCCGTCGCCGGCGCCGCCGGCGTGTTGAGTCGCTACGGGTTCACGCAGGCGCTCGGGGCTTCGGCCGCGCCATGGAGCGTGTTGGCGGTGAACGTCGCGGGCTCGTTCGCGATCGGCGTGCTGGCTGGAGTCGGAGCCTCCGAGCATGTCCGTCTTGTCGCCGGGATCGGCTTCCTCGGCGGGTTCACGACCTTCTCCACGTTCTCGCTCGACGTCTTCGCCGACCTCGAGGCCGGCCGCCCCGGCCGAGCGGTCGCGTACATCGTGTTGTCCGTCGGCCTCGGCATCGGCGCCGCCGCGGCCGGCTGGGCGCTCGCCCGCGCGTGAGCGGCGTCGGGCCGCGGGCCGTCGGCCTCCCCACGATCATCAGGGAGTGGGGGCGGATCGGCGTCATCGGGTTCGGCGGGCCGCCCGCGCACGTCGCTTTGCTCCACGACCTGGTCGTCGAGCGGCGCGCCTGGCTCGACCATCGCGAGTTCGAGGACGCCAACGCGGCGTGCGGGCTGCTGCCCGGCCCGGCGTCGACGCAGCTCGCCATCTACTGCGCCCACCGCGTCGCGGGGGTCTCGGGGGCCGTCGCCGGCGGCGTCGCGTTCATCCTCCCCGGGCTCGCGCTCATCCTCGTCCTCGCCGCGGGCTCGCTGGCCGGCCGTCCGCCCGAGTGGCTGCTCGCGGTCGCCGCGGGGGCCGGCGCGGCCGTCGTCCCGGTCGTCGCGCACGCGGGGCTGAGCCTCGCGCGCGGGAGCGTCGGCGGCGTCCGGCTGGTCTACGCGCTCGCCGGCGCGGCCGCCGCGATCTTGATCGGGCCGTACGTCGTCGCCGTCCTGCTCGCCTGCGGGGTGGTCGAGCTGGCTCGCCGTCGCGCCGCCCGCTTCGCCGTGCACGTCTGGCCGCTTGCGCTGGCGATGGCCGCCTACGGCGCGAGCGAGCTGCCCGCGCTCGCCTGGACGGCGCTCAAGGTCGGCGCGCTGAGCTACGGCGGCGGCTTCGTGATCATCCCGCTCATGCGCGGCGACGCGGTCGACGCGTACGGCTGGATGACCGACGCCGAGTTCCTCAACGCCGTCGCCTTCGGCCAGCTCACCCCCGGACCGGTGACGCAGACCGTCGCCGTCGTCGGCTACGCCGCAGCAGGCATCGGCGGCGCGCTGGTCGCAGCGTTCGTCGCGTTCGTCCCCTCGTTTCTCGCGATCCTCCTCGGCGGCCGCCGCTTCGAGCAGCTGCGCACGAGCCCCCGCGCCCGCGCGTTCCTCGACGGCGCCGGCCCCGCCGCGGTCGGCGCGATCGTCGGCGCCGCCGTCCCTCTCGCGGCGGGTCTGAGCGAGATCTGGATGGTCGCCGTCGCGATCACCGCCGCGGTCGCGCTCGCGCTGCGCCGCCCCCCGATCCTCGTGCTCCTCGCCGGCGCGCTCGCGGGGTTGCTCGGCGTCCTCGTCCTCGGATTCTCGTCGCCGTCCTGACCTTCGCGAGACCGCTACCCTTCGCGGAGCCAGCCCGCCCTCTTAGCTCAGCTGGTAGAGCACTTCCATGGTAAGGAAGGGGTCGCCGGTTCGAGTCCGGCAGAGGGCTTCGCTGCAACTCCCCGCCAGCACTGGCCGGATCGCTCGGCCAGCCGTCCCAGTTCGCTCTCGACCCAGCCTCTCGGGGCCAAACGGGGGCCAGCGCGCAAGCCGGCGAACCTGAAGCGCCGCCGTGGCCGCGTAGAGACTGCCGACCCCTTCCTGCCGGACGCCGCGCCGCCGCGCGCCGACTCGTGCGAAGTCCCCGCCGGGGATCGGACCACCAGGAGCGCCGTCATGGACAACCCGCTGACCGAGCCGCCGTCGCAGCTCGACTGGCCCGCCCCGTTGATGACCGCCGCAGAGGTCGCCGCCGTCCTGCGAATCACGCCGAAGACCGTCCGCCAGCACATCCGCCGCGGCTCGCTCCGAGCGCTCCGGATCGACGGCACCGGCCCGTACCGCGTGCGGGCCGAGGACGCTCAGCGCTGGGCCGAGCGCCGAGTCACGGACGTCGCGGGCACGCACGCCGTCGACCGCTACGCCCGCGGCCGCCTGCAGGCCGCCGAGACCGCAACCTCCGTGCGCCGCCGGCGCGCCTCGCGGGTGAGCGCATGAGCCGCAAGCCCGACATGCGCAGCATCGAGACGCGGCGACGCACGCGACGCGACGGGACAGCGCTCGTCACCTACCGCGTCCGCTGGACCGGGCCCGACGGTTCGCGGGAGCGCCGCACCTTCGACGACCTCGACGCCGCGGTCGCCTTCCGCGACGAGCTCGACCGGCGCGCCTCGCTGATCGCCGACGGGCCGGCTGCTCGCGCCACGATGACCGTCGGCGACTGCTATGAGCAGTGGATGCGCGACCACGTGCGGCCCCAGCTGGCTGCCCGGACGATCCGCAACTACGAGGGCTTCTGGTCGCGGCACCTGCGAGAACGGATCGGTGGCATGCTCGCGATCGACGTGCGTCCGCGCGACGTCAAGGCGCTGGTTGGTGACTTGCTTGCCGACGATGTCGGCGCCGAGACGACCCGCAAGGCGCTCCAGGTTCTCGGGCACGTGTTCGCGCACGCGCTCGAGCTCGACATCGTCGACGTCAATCCCGTCGCGCAGATCCGGAAGCCGAAGGCCGCGAAGCGAAGGCAGGTTTCGATCGTGGACATCGAGACGGTGGAGCGCATGCGCCGCATCGCCATCGAGGTTGAGGGCTCGCCGCTCGCCGCGATCATCATCTCGCTCGGCTACCTCGGCGGGCTGCGGCCGGGCGAGTGGCGCGCCCTGCGCTGGGCGAACGTGCGCCAGCGCAGCCTCACGGTCGTGGAGAGCACCGACCTCGACGGATCACTGCGGGGTCAGACGAAGACCGGCGTGGACCGCAGCATCGACACCTGGACCGCCCTCGACGCGGACCTTGCCGTGTGGCGTTCGCTGACGCCGTTCCGGGAACCCGGCGATCCCGTGATCCCGACGGCCGCGCGCGAGCATTGGGACGACGAGACATACAAGCGGTGGGCGCAACGCGCGTTCCGCCGCATCGCTGTGAGCGCGGGCTGGCCCGGTGCGACCCCGAACAAGCTTCGCCACGTCCACGCGTCGTTGCTCATCAAGGAGGGGCGACTCGACCTGCGAGAGATCGCCGAGCGCATGGGTCACAGCGTGGAGGTTCTCGAGCGACGCTACTCGCACGAGATCCGCGAATACCGCGGGCGCAAGATCGACATCGCTTCTGAGGTCGAGCAAGCCCGCGCGGCAATCGGGGCGCACTGCTTCGGCCTCAGCGGCTCGTCGCCGAAGCGCCGATGATGGTGATCCGAGGATTTCCGGTCCGCTTTACTAAACAGCACTGGAGCTATAGACTTCTCAGCGTCCGTTAAGTGTGGACGTCGACGGGAGCAGATGTTGTCGGGCGGGGAGCAGCCCGGAGGTGCGAAGTGGGGGTCCATCGTGATCGCGAGCGTCCTCGCGCTTCTCATTCCGCAGGTCGCCCCTTCGCGCGCTGTCGCGGCCGATATCGGAATCAGCGAGTCTGAGCCCAGCTTCATCGACAACTCGTACTTCAGGGAGCTTGTCTCGCGCCATAAGCCCAGGCTCGTGCGCGGAGTGTTCGCGTGGGACGTGGCGACACTGCCTTTGGAGAGCACCCGGCGCCAATGGCTTAAGCAGTGGCTCGCGGCCGTGCGCGCTGCCAGGGCCGAGCCTTTCGTCGCGCTGAACTGGGGCGGCTCGCCGAATCACGGCCCGTCGCGCACGGCCTACGAGGCCGCGTTCCGCCAGTTCATCGCGGTCTATGGGACTCAGCTCGTGATTGCGCCGTGGAACGAGCCGAACCGTAAAGGGAAGCAGAAGGTGGGGCCGCGGCGGGCCGCGGTCTATTTCCGCACCGCCAGGAAGGTGTGTCCCACCTGCAGGCTCGTAGCGGGTGAATTCGCGGGGAGCAAGAAGTCGCTTCGATACGTGCGGCGCTACATGCGCCGCCTCCGCCTTCCGCGTGAGGTCGTCGGGATCCACGTTCACGGAGACACGAGGCGCTTCCAGCTCTGTAGTGCTCCGCGGAAAGCACTCAGGGACGACGGGGTGCACCGGTTCTTCGACTTCAAGCGCAAGTGCAGAGGCTCGTTCGGGGAGCTGACGCGTTTCTTCAGCCGCCTCCTCCCCAACCGCCGGCTGTGGATCACCGAGGCGAAGTCCTACAGACGCCTGCCGCTCGTAAAGAAGAGGAAGAACAGAAAGACCGGCAAGAAGGAGAAAGTGAGGAAGCTCGTCTACTTCTCCGAGCGAATGCAGTGCCGGGCCACGGCCTTCATCCAGTCGCTCCCCGACATCAGCGCGGCGCACGGGCGCATCGAGCGGGTCTACCACTACCGCTTCGACGATTCGTACGGCCATTTCTTCAACCGGCGCCCCGAGCGGCCTCCGAAGGTGCGCGTCGACACCGACGAGGGTCTGGTGAAGCGCGACGGCGAGCCCGTAGCAACGCCCCGCGGCAGGCCCATACGGCAACGCGATGCGTTCTACAACGTCAAGCACGAGGACAAGCGATGTCGACCGCACCCGTACGCGAAGAGGTTCAGCCCGGTGATGTCCTGGCGGTTTGGCTTCGGCGGCGGCTTGGACACTCGGCTCATGGCCGATCCGACGGGCGATGGCAAGGCCGACGCGGTCCTGCTCAAGCAGGACGGGTCGTGGCATGTGGCCACGTCGACGGGGCGTTCGTTCGACAACCCGGCGCAGTGGATCTCAGGCCACGGGGAGGGTTCCGAGACCAAGGGCATGCTCGACGACGTCAACGGTGACGACAATGCCGACGGCCTCGACGATAACCGCGCCGACGCAGTCGTGTTCAAGGACGGCTCCTGGGACGTGGCGCTCTCGAGCGGCTCGAGCTTCGGCACGCCGTCGCAGTGGATCGCCGACTACGGCGAGCGCGGTGACATGGTGACTTTGTCCGACGTGACGGGCGACGGTCGCTCCGACGCGATCGTGCACAAGAAGGACAAGGGCGAGTGGTACGTCGCATCGTCGACGGGCACGTCGTTCGGCCCGCCGTCGCTCTGGATCTCCGGTCACGGGGACGCCGGCTCGGACGAGCAGATGATGGACGACGTGAACGGCGACGACTTGCCCGACGCCGTTGTCTACGACGCCGATGGCGGCAGGTGGCGCGTGGCGGTCGCGACCCGCGATCGCGATGGCAACCCGACGTCGTTCGCGCAGCCGACTGACTGGGCGTTCGGGCTCGGTGTCGGCTCGGAGAAGCAAACGCTCGATGACGCCAACGGCGACAACCTCGCTGACGCGATCGTTCATTACGAAAACGGCGGTTCTTGGCACGCCGCGCTCTCGACCGAGACGAGCTTCTTTGCGCCGGACCTGTGGCTGAAGGACTTCGGGATCGGAGCTGCAACGCACTTCGTCGCGGACGCCAACGGTGACGACCGGGGCGACGCGGCTGTCTTCAACGCCGACGGCTCGTGGCAGGTTGTGCCCGCCTCGCCCGCCGCGCCACCGGTGCCCTAGTCTCAGGCACGTGGACCGAATTCCGCGCTGCGCACAACCCGTGGCGGCGGAAGCGCGGATCTCCGGCGGTCATCAAGCGCCAGGCCGCCACACGTGGGTCAGTCCTCTCGCGCTCCTGACGCTGTATACCGTCGAACTCGCTCCCTAGCCGCGGGGCTCCGCTCGCGGCGGGACGGCTATCCAGCAGCTTCTATGGCACAAGGCTCGGCGGTACGGCGAACATCGGATCCACTGCTCAGGCTTGCGCTAGCCCTGCACCTACCGCCGCAGCAGCTGCGGGGGTAGGCGGCCGCTCGGCCCCGTCCCCATCGCGCTTCGCGCGACCTCCGCGGGCTCGACCACCCACCCCCACCGTGGAACAAGTTCTCGGGTGGGGTCGGGTGGTCGACCCCACTCCGGCACTTCGTGTGGGGACGGGGCCGAGCGGCCGAGAGGCGTTGGTGGCGGACGGCGAGGACGGACCGGATCAAGACATCAGGTGCGCCATAGACATGGATGGAAAGAAGAAGCGAATCGACGTCGGGCAGACCGGCGCTGATCGTCCGGCAGAGGCACGGGCGGGTGGAGGCGCAGCGGGACGCGGAGGTCCTGCGGTTTCTCGGACGGTTCCGGTTTGTGACCGATGCGCTGCTGGCGGAGCGGTGCGGCGTCTCGCGCCAGCAAATGAACCGGCGGCTGCGCCGACTCGCGGCGGCTGGCCTGGTGGAGCGAACGCCGTCGCCGATCGAGCCGCGACTGAACATGCTGAGCCGGGCGGGCGCGCGCGCGGTCGACCTGCCGTTGCGGCGAGCCGCGCGCACGGTCGCGCAGCGCGAGCACGAGCTCGCGCTCGTCTGGCTCGTGATTCAGCTCGAGCGTGCCGGCGGCGCGCTCGTCCGCACCGAACGCGAATGCCGGACCCTGGAGTCGGCTGGCGTCTCGCGCTACAGCGTGCCGGTCTCGCGGCCCGGCCGCGAGGACGAGCGCCGCTGGCCGGACGTCGTGTTGGAAGCGGAGGGCCGCCGCTCTGCGCTCGAGCTCGAGTTGTCTCCGAAGGGCGCCACACGACTCCAGGCGATCGCGGACGCGTACGCGGCGGCTTCGTACTTCGACGAAGTGGTCTTCTTGGCGGCAGACGCGTCGATCGCGCGCCGACTCGCGCGCGTCGCCGTGGCGTCGCACCCTGGGCTCCCCGCCGTCGCGAAGCTGCGTGTCGTTCCATCGCCGCTGCTATCTGGCGACGACCAGAAGACCATCGCCGCGGCTATCGCGCACCCGTAGTTGCCGCTCCGGGGCGGGTTGGTGGCGCGCGCCCTCCGTCCTTGACTGTTGCTCCATCGGGCTCGAAGAATCGCGCGCTGTTCTGGCGGATACGTCCGTCGTATGCGCGGTCGATGTCTCTTCGTCGCGCGGCCAGCAGAGACTCTCGCCCGCTGCATTACGGATGTTCGCCCAGGCGCCTCTCGATTTCGGCGACTCGATGCGTCGTCATCCGGCTTCGGTCAGGGCCGCATTTAGCGTCGATGCGAGGAGGCCGAACACGAGAATCGAGAGCGCGTCCGCTCTTTGTTTCCGGGTGTGGCGCCCGTGCTAAATGTTGACCACGACTTTGCGTTGGTTCCCCGCAAGTGATGAATGAAGTGCTCCCAAGAGCGATTGTCGTCTGCGGCTGATTGCGAGGCGCGTTCCGCGGCCGGAAGCCGATCCCACAGGTGGTCGCGGATGTACCGCGCGATCCTGCGGGGGCCTTGAGCGTTTTCAACTAGCAGGACCCCCAAGCCGCTAAGCACTAGCGGCAGGACGAGCAGCATCTCGAGGCGGCCGTCCTCTTTCGCGAGGGCGAAGCCGCCGACGGCAGCCACGACTGTCAGTGCGGCAGTGATGACCTGAACTGAGACCTGTCGGCGGGACAGAAATTCGGCGCGGAGCGCTTCGAGCTCGGTGCGCGACATCCTCGGGCTGTAGCGGCATACCGTCCCGTTCGCGCCCCACTGGCGCGTCCCTGCGACAGCCGTCCACGCTGAGCGCAAAGCGCGACCGCATCTGGCGTGGGTTCGTCGCGCGCTACCGGTAGTCGCGCAGGGCAGGAGCGACGAGGAGGCACGTGCTCGCGCCTCCTCGTCCGCGAACCGCGGGCAAGCCCGCGGTGCGGGACACCCGGTTCGCCGACCTCGAGCGGCTGCCGGAATCGGCGATCGCGGCCGGTATCGGTCCACGCGCCGATCATGCAGCGCCTCAGACGTCGGCGACCCGCCCGGAGGCGTCGCAGAGCGGCACGCCCGCCTACGCCGACTGGACCGAGGGCGCGATCTCGGCGATGCTCTGGTCGGCGCCTGGCGCGTGAGCTCGACGCGACCCGCGGTGCGGTCCGCCGAGGCGCTCGAGGCGCGCGGGCGTCGATTCAGCGAAACTAGCGCCCTCGCCGCGGACGCGAGGGATCACGCCGCCGATGCCCGGCTCGAGGCGCGGGTGGCACTGCGACGGCGACGGCGCGGCCCGTGTGTCCTCCAGACCTCGGTCATGTCGATGCCGTCGTCGAGAGCCTCCCTCATCCGGCGGTAGGCGTTGTCCGAGTAGCGGGGGTGCTTCTGCGAGCCGAACGTGAAGACGTGCACGCAATCGGGCTCGTCGTCGATGCCCAAAGAGCGCCTCAACGCAACCGCGCGGGGTGGGCTCAGCCCGAGCTTCTCCGCGAGGTCGCTCGGAGCCATGTGGTACTTCCGCTGGAGGTCGATCTCTCGCACCGCGGCGCTGTCGCTCGGGTCGTCCGCCGGCACGAAGTGGACCGGCGCACCCTCGCGCTTCGTGAAGTGGACCTTCACCGTCGGGCCCTCCCCCTCGAACGTGGCGGTGACGTCGCGGAGGCGCGGGAACACCTGGTCGAGCGAGCGCCCATCGCGGACGGCCTTCTCGACGCGATCGACGTCGCGCTCGCTGACGCGGGCCTCCTCGGAGACGTGCCCCTCCATCGCGAGCAGGCCCCGGAGCAGAGCGCGCGCTTCCGGCCGCCGGCGTTTCCCCGGGCGCAGCAGTCGCTTCACCTGGCTGTACTGCTCATCCACGAGCACGTCCATGTCGCTCATGGGGCTCGTCGAGATCGGCAGGACGCGCTCGGGCAGGTGGTCGGCGAGTCGCTCATCGAAAGCGTCGTCGAGGATCTCGTCGAAGAGCGTCACGGCGCCGCGGGAGTGGAGGTACAGCAGGCCCTCGTTGAGCCTCGCGAGCCAGTGCTGCTCTTCGTCGCGCAGGGCGTTGATCGCGCGGAGGAGACCGATCTGCTCCTCGGACAGGGCGAGGTACTCCGTCGCCAGCGCGAGGCACTTCTCGAAGCCGATCGACCGGCCGCTCCGCTTGTCAAAGACGCGCACCTTCTTGTCGGCGAGCGCGCCCTTCAGCAGCATCTCGAACGCGTGCTGCATGTTGAGCATGACGGCGGACTGCCGACCGTCGTCATCGAGGTCATTGAACGACTTGACAGCCCGCCGCATCGAGGCGAGCGCCTTGTCCTTGAGGAGGAGGGGGACGCGACGTCTCATCTCCACATCAAGGTATCTCGCGGCCTCTGGGGTCGAAGGCCCTTGCGGTGGACCCGAGCTCGCCGCTGGACGCGAGCTGGCCACTCGCTGCCACCCTCCGGGCTCTGTCGTGACGAAGTCGGTGCCGGGCGGTGGCCTCTCCCGCGCCATAGGACCGATGACTCATCACGCTCAGGCCGATCCCGGCCCCGTCTCCCTGACGCTCACGGCGCTCTTCGAGCCCGACGAGGACGGCTGGTTCCACGCCTCGCTTCCCGCGCTGCCGGGGGTGTTGACCAGCGCCCCCTCGCAGGACGAGGCGCGCGCGATGTTCGCCGACGCGCTGCGCGAGTACCTGCTCTCCCTCGATGCCGAACACGCCCGCGCGGAAACCCATCCGCCGGACGACGTGTTGGCGGTGACGATCGCGTCGGCGCCGGACGACACCGCTCGCGTTGCCGGTCGAAGCGAGGACTGAGGGCAGCTCCCGTCGAGAGCGAGTCGCGAGGAACGCGCGCGGCGCGCAGTACGGCCGCAGCCCGGCTGCGCCGAGCTGCGGCGCGGCCGTTCCCGCCATGACCGATCACCACCACCCGGATCCCAGGGTCCCGAGAGGGACCGCCCGCCGCGCAGGCAGCTGAGCTACAGCGTGCCGGTCGTGCAGCCGGGGCGGCCGGAGGAGCGCCGCTGGCCGGACATCGTGCTCGAGACCGACGGCCGCCGGTCGGCGCCGGAGCCCGAGCTGTCGGCCACGGGCACGACGCGGCTGCAGGCGATCGTCGATGCGTACGCGGCGACGCTGTGGTTCGACGAGGTCGTCTTCCTGGCGGCGAGCGTGTCGATCGCGACGCGCCACGGCGCGTCGACCCCTGCGATCAACACTCAACGGGGCGGAAAGCCGCGGTGTCGCCACGGACTAGGCGAGCAGGCTAGCCGTGCGCTACGTCGCCCGGCGCGCGTTCGGGCTCGGTGTCGGTCCGTCCGAGCCGTGGGCGCGGGGGTGTTCGGGTGTACAGCGTCAACGGCGGTAGGTCCGACATCCCCGTGATCTGTGCGACGTACGCCCGCAGGTACGGCCAGAGAAGGTGCTCCGCGTTGAACGCGAGCCACGACTCAATCTCATCGGCGGGCATATCGGGGGCGCGCCACTCGAAGTCTCCGACGAGGGTGATATGCAGGTCGAACGGGTACTCGACCGGTTGCTCGTCGACCGTCGCCCAGTGGATACTCGCCGTGACCTCGGTGCGACCGAAGGTGTGATCGTCCGAGACGGACGCCGTCGTGTCGGTCTCGACGTGGTACTTCGCATCACTAGCGTCACTCTCGAAGTCGAAGTCCGGATTGCGGCGAAACTCCAGCCCGACTAGGTAGACGTCCGTGAGCTGCCCACGCGCAGCGAGATGAGGATCAGACGCCAACGAGGTCGCCGGACGTCCGAACCGCGGCCGCCGCGGCGGCCGCCGCCGGAGCGGACGACGGCGCCGGCGCGCCTGTGTAGTACTTCTGCCGGTAGCGTTTGACCGCCGGGTACTTTCCGACGCTGCCGTGGTACGCGACGACGTGGTTCTCCCGCATCGGGCGCAGCACCCACTTGTTGAGGAGGTCCAGGATGACTCCCTCGGTGGCGTTCGTGACCATCCCGTAGGTGCTGACCGCGAATGCCCGGGAGAGGTCGAGGACGACTTGGTCGAAGTACTGCGGGTCTCGCGGCGTGTACTGCACTACCGTCATGTCCGGGCCCCCGACGGTGAACGGCGCGTCGTAGCGCACGGGCACACAAAGATCGTCCCGCGCTTCGACCAGCACATGGTCGTCCTGCTCGACGACGAGGCCAACGGGGCGGGCGCGGCGGTCGGTGCTGGTTTCCGAGAGGACTGCGTAGCGATGCGGCACGTGGTCTCCTTGATCCTCCTGGCGGAGGTTCTTCCCTACCAGTAGGTGGCGATCACATTATCGATCGCATCCCGGCGCGCCTTGAGGAACGCAGCCGTGGCGTCGGCCTGACCCTTGGTCATGTACTCAACCGGGATCTCGTCCATGACCTCATCGATGGCATCGTCCCCCACAGAGCGGACGCGGTCAAGAAGCGCGACGCGCCCCTCGCCTTGGACGTTCTTGAACGCCATGCGGTACTCCGGTGGCATTAGCGCGGCGATCCGCTGCTCAGCGGCGTCGATCAGGACCTCTGAGATCTGAGTTGGATCATCCAGGATGCTGTCAGCCGGATTGCCGGCAAACTTGTCCCCGGGCCACAAGCCGCACTGCCCGTGGTCGATGAGCCATACTCGGCTCCCGGCGGCCGTGCCCGGCGTCCTTCCTTCCGGAACCGGCTCAAACAGGAAGTTCTCTCGGCGCCGATCGGTGTTGCCGGTCCAGACGTCGAATAGGACGCCGAGAGGCCACATGTCCTCGTTCACGAAGTCGAGCTTCATCGCGGGCGCGCTGTCGAGCTGAAGCCACGAGCGTGCGGGCTCAACGCGCCGCTGCACGCTCGACGGATGTCCGTCGACGGGCTCCAAATAGGTTTCCGGGATCGGGAGCCCCAAGAACTGCCCCAGGCGGAACGCGACCCGTTCCATGCCGATGGAGTACCGCTCCACCGGGTTCCCCGCCGCTGCCCTCTTCACGACCGCGATCTGGGTCTCGTCTGTCTTTGCCCGCATGTCACGGCGGTGCGTCCTGCCGGTGTGCGCGACGAGGTTCCCCTTCGGATCCTCCTCCCACTCGTAACCGCTCTGCAACGGGATCGGCATCGGCTCGCATCATTGCGCGCGAACCGACCGGCGTGGGGCCGAAATCAAAAAGATCGATCGACCTGAAGTGCAGGTCCAGCCTGAGGCTGCACTTGAGGAACAGCTTCCTTGCGTGTACATGAGGTTGAGCTTGAACTCCGAGGCACTGTCCGGGAGAGGATCGCGAGCGCTCCGGCTCCCGCCGTGAAGCGCCGGACGCGTCAGGCTCCGGTTTGGCGAAGTCGTGCCCGGACCATCGGCGCCGCCGCGCCTTAGGACCGATGACTCATCACGTTCAGGCCGATCGCGTCAGTCTGACGCTCGCGGCGCTCTTCGCGCCCGACGAGAACGGCTGATTCCACGCTTCGCTTCCCGCCCTGCCGGGGGTCCTCACCAGCGGCCCGTCGAAGGACGAAGCGCGCGCGATGCTCGCCGACGCGCTGCGCGAGTACCTGCTCTCCCCTCGATGCCGAACACGCTCGCGCGGAGACCCATCCGCCGGAGGACGTGCTGGCGCTGACGATCGCGTCGGCTCCGGACGACGCCGCTGTTATCCGCGCCCGTACCGCGGACTGAACGCAGCGTGCGTCGGGAGGGAGTAGGGGGAGGAACGCGCGCCCGGCGCGCAGCCCGGCACCGCGCCTCGCGCCGGCGGCGACGTCGTAGGGGCTGCGACACGATCCGCGCTCCCGTGCTCTCGGTCCGTCCGAGCCAGCGACGTCGGAGAGAGAAGACCCGAGACCGAAGCGCCTCACGATCCAGGTGGTGGCGTGCGGTCATGGCATCTGTCTCGCGGCCCTCCGGCTCGCCTGGGCGCGGCCGTTCGTCGACGATTGGGACCACCCTGGGATCGCATCGCCGCGTTAGCTCTCGAGAACCGGTGCGGGCGCGGGGCGCTATGTGCACGAAGGCCGCGCGGCGCGATCCGCTCGAAGTCGGGCGCGCCGCAGTGTCGGCCAACGTTGATGGTGTTGCTTCAACCGCGACTCCCCGCCGCGCGGCGCTCAGCTTGTCGCCGCGATCGTCCCAACGAGAATCCAATCCGTCACTCGTCGCCGCGGATGTCAGCCCTCGCAGCGCGCGTCATGGCGACCAGGTCGCGGAGGGCGGGGTCGTCGGCGTCGCCGAAGCGCGCGAGCAGCTCGTCGTAGGCGATGATCGCCTCCGCGGGGCGATCGAGCGACCCCAGCGCGATGCCCTTGCCGAGCAGCGCCTTGGCCAGCCGCTCGCGCAGGGCGGGGTCGTCGGCGCCACCGAAGCGCGCGAGCAGCTCGTCGTAGGCGGCGATCGCCTCCGCGGAGCGATCGACTGACCCCAGCGTCATGCCCTTGTTGAGCAGCGCCTTGGCTACCGGCTCGCGCACGGCGGGCGGATCGGCGTCGCCGAAGCGCGCGAGCAGCTCGTCGTAGACGGCGATCGCCTCCGCGGGGCGATCGACTGCCCCCAGCGCGATCCCCTTGTTGAGCAGCGCCGTGGCCACCTGCTCGCGCAGGGCGGGGTCGTCGGCGCCAACGAAGCGCGCGAGCAGCTCGTCGTAGGCGGCGATCGCCTCCGCGGAGCGACCGAGCGATCCCAGCGCGAGGCCCTTGCCGAGCATCGCGCTGGCCACCTGCTCGCGCAGGGCGGGCTCGTCGGCGTCGCCGTAGCGCGCGAGCAGCTCGTCGTGGACGGCGATCTGCTCCGCGGGGCGATCGAGCGACCCCAGCGTGGCGCCCTTGTTGAGCAGCGCCTTGGCTACCGGCTCGCGCAGGGCGGGCTCGTCGGCATCGCCGAAGCGCGCGAGCAGCTCGTCGTAGGCGGCGATCGCCTCCGCGGGATGATCGAGCCGCCCCAGCGCGACAGCCTTGTTGAGCAGCGCCGCGGCCACCGGCTCGTGTAGTGCGGGGTCGTCGGTGCGGCGGTAGCGCGCGAGCAGCTCGTCATAGGCGGCGATCTCCTCCGCGGGGCGATCGAGCGAGCCCAGCGTGGCGCCCTTGTTGACCAGCGTCTTGGCCACCCACTCGCGCGGCGCGGGCTCGTCGGCGTCGCCGAAGCGCGCGAGCAGTTCGTCGTAGGCCGCGATCGCCTCCGCGAGGCGATCGAGCGACCGCAGCGCGACAGCCTTGTTGAACAGCGCCGCGGCCACATGCTCGCGCACGGGTGGCTCGTCGGTGCCGCGGTAGCGCGCGAGCAGCTCGTCATAGGCGGCGATCGCCTCCGCGGGGCGATCGAGCGACCCCAGCGCGACGCCCTTGTTGAAGAGCGCCTTGGCGACCGGCTCGCGCAGGGCGTCGTCGTCGGCGTGGCCGTAGCGCTCGAGCAGCTCGTCGTAGGCGGCGATCGCCTCCGCGAAGCGATCGAGCTCGCCGAGGACCGCTCCGAGGTTGTAACCGGTTACTGCAGCGATCTCGTCGACCGAGGAACGCCGGGCGCGCGTGAAGGCGTCGATGGCGAGGTCGCTCCGCGAGTGCGAGTGAGCACTGACTCCAACGGCAAGCGCCTGCGCGTCGACTGCGCTCGCGACTGCCGCCGCCCAGCACTCGTCGCGCACCGGTGGTGCATTGGGGTCGTCGCGCACGAGCCGCACCACGTAGTCGAACGCCTGGTAGCTGCCCGCGTGCTGCAAGAGGCCGATCGAGCCCGCCACGGGCGCGAGCGCCCATGCGAGCGCGCGCTCGAAGTGGTCGTCAGTGGCCGCAACGCCGGGCGGCAGGTAGCTCGGCCAGAGCGCTCGCAGCGTGTCCTGCGTGATCGGGTCGGTGCGTCCGCACCGCGCCCAGTCGACGGCCACACGCACGATCGCGACGCCGTCGGGACAGACGGGGTCGCCCAGCTCGTGACGGCCGGTATTGAACTTGCGCTCCAGCGCTGGCGCCGCGACGAGATACGCCGCCAGCCCATGACGCTCCAGCGCCGCGGCCTCGGCGGCGTCGAGTTCTCGAGAGACCGCTGCGAGCTCGGTCGCCGTCGTCGCCGCCAGTCCTACCTGGCGGGCGTGTTGGAGCACCTCATTGGCGACGGTCGCGAGGCCACTGCTCTTCGAGTCCGCGATCAGCTCGCTCCCCTTGCCCCCGAACGTGGCTGCCACGACCCCCCCGGGGGCGCCCGCCCGCCACGCTCTCAGTGTCTGCCACCGCATGCCCTCGTTCAGAAACGGCTCCAAGTCGTCCAGCCACAGCACGGCGAAGCCCGAGCCGCGGCGCAGATCCGCACCGGGTATCAGCAACGACTTCAGGGAGTCGGCGTCCGCCGGCGCGACCAGCTCGAGCGCTGTCGTTCGCGCGCGCTCGAGCAGCGCCTCGAACAGCGAGCGCGACTTGCCCACCTTCGACGGGCCGTGCACGACGACCACCCACGGCCCGCTGCCATCGAGGGCCGCGGCCACCGCCTCTCGCAGTTGCTCGTCGGCGGTGCGCCGAACGTAGTCAGGGACGCCCCCGCCCGGAAGGATCGTCTGCTCGGCCCGGTCGATCCCGATCGCCGTGGGATCGATCTGCTCGATCGGGGCGACCGGGACAAGCAGGCGGCGGACAGATTCAGCGTGCTCGCGCTGGCCCTCCACGCGACTTCGCTTGACGACGATCACCAGCCGTCCAACGCCGCCGAAAGCAGCGACGACCGCCCCGACGACCGCCAACCACGCGAGGCCGAGCAAGACCCCCAGCGCGACGACCGAGGTTCCCGCTCCCAATGCGGTGTTCAGCACCGCCTCGCGGCGAGCCCACGCGCCCAGCGTCGTCGACCACTCCACAGCCGGCACACTAATCGCGGCGCCGCAGCTGTGAGAGAGACGGCGCGGGCCGCAACGTCGGGTGTGCGGTCTCGGAACAACCGTCGTGCACGGCTAGATGAACACCAGCTCGGTGGACGCGCAGCGACCTCCCTCGGCTGCTCGAACGGGTCGTGCTACCGCGAGAGGCGCGGCAGATCGCGTGGGCGATCGACTAGTCGGAGGCGGGGCAGAGCGGAGCTTGAGAAGGGGCAGGAGCGCACGCGCGGCGATCAACCCGGTCGGCGCATCGACGGGTGCTGGCCGTAGGGGCTACCACACGCGACGCGGCCACGAACTGCCGCTGGTCGGAGTCAAAGAGCTAGGAGGGGCGACCCGGGGGTGGGAGGGCTGACGACAGACGCCGACCCACCCCCTTGACTCGCCGGGGGGCGGCGGTCGCTCATGGGCTCCGGTCCCAGCGCTACGCGGGGGTACCGATCGCCGTGGCCGTGTACGTGAGGCGGAGGATCATCCCGTCGGTGTCGCGAACCGCGAGCTTCGCGCGCAGGCGGATCGTGTCGTTGACTTCGCCTTCCCACGTGACCTCGTCAACCGCCCAGCCCGCGTTCGTCGCGTTCTGGTCGTTCGCAATGCTTCCGAACGCAGCCATGGGTGCGACCCCGTCGAGCTTGTTCCACTTCGGCCCGATCTCCCAGTCGAGCGAGTCGCGCCGCCAGTCCGTGCTGGTGCCCTGGAAGTGGAACAGGACGACGCCCGTCAACACCATTACCCGCCCACCGTTTGGGACGTCGAATGCCAGTGTCGGATTCGGAATCACCTGATCGGGCGTAATAGCCATGACTGCACCCCTATGGCTAGTAAAACTCTATCAATCGGCTTTATAGCATTAATCGACTGACACGAGCGAGACGCCTCCGGCCGCAGGGCCACGCGCTCATGCAGCTCGTCGGCGACCAGCAGGTGTCATGGGCGATCCGACCTCGGCTGCGGCGTATGTGCGGATCCACGGAGCCGCTGAGCGCTGACCGTCGCGCCTTACGTAGCGATGACTCGATGGTCGGCTGCGTAGCGGTCGACCTCGATCTCCGCGGGGCTTGCGCCCGTCGCGCTCGGAGCAGAGCGCGTTCCCTGCCCCGAGCACAACGGATTTCCTCTTCCTCGTTCGGGCTGATCCCCACCAGTCCGTCGACGCGTACCATCGCACTGCGCGGAAGTGCCTTTTCAACTATGTGGACAGCCGTTCGAGCCCTGCGGCGACGGCGACTCCTCTATGTCAGATCGGTAGCAGAGTGGAATAGGGAGGAGCGCACGCGAGGCGCTCAGCCCGGCCAGCGCAGCGACGTCATCCGCCTTCGCCGCAGGGGCTGCCGCACGCACGGCGCGTAGACGGCTTCGCTGTGGTCCGAGCCAGAAACCGAGGAGAGCCGAGTGAACCGGGAGGGCGGACGGCGGCGCCCAAGCCACTCGTGACCCGCCGGGTGGCGGCGCTCGGTCATGGCGTCACTGTGCCGCAGCCCTCCGGCTTCGGCAAGGGCACCCGCTCGTTCAGCATGGGCTTCGCCCGATGCTGCCCGAGCGGGCGGCGCACGCGGGCGCCCGGCGCTGGCGCTTCGCGCGCGCGGCCGGTCGCCGCGATGCGCCGGTCCTGACGGACTGCCCTTGTCCTCCGCCTCCGGTCCGCGGCGCCGTTCCCGCCATGACCGATCACCACCACCCGGAGTTCCAGGTTCCCGAGAGGAACCGCCCGACGCGCGCGCAGCTGCACCTGCTTCGAGCCCTCGCGCTGCGGGCCGGCCAGTCGTTCGCGCAGCCGGCGACGAAGGCGCAGGCCTCCCACGAGATCAAGCGGCTACAGCGCGCCGCCCGCCGCGGGGGCGAGACCCGCGCGCACGACGCATGCGACGCGAGCAGTCGCAGTGGCAGCGCCACCGCGTTTCGCGACGACGAGATCACCGGCTACGGCATCAGCGCCCGCTGGGCATAGCCACCTACCACCGAGGAGAACCTCATGCGCACGCTCATGACCTATCCGCTTCCGACCGGTCCCCGCGCGCTCGTAGCCGTCGAGGTCCCGGAGGGGGAGTACCCGCTGACGCTGCTTGACGTCCCGGCAGACGATCCCCTGCCGCCCGACTGCGATCTGCGCGTCGTCGAGCACCGGCTGGCCGACGAGGACCAGGCGTACCGCATCGCGACGCTGCACATGCTGCGGTCCGAGCGGCTCGGACGCCCGGCGCCGCCCTTCGCTGCGTAGCGCTGCGCGCGCGGTCCTGGTGGGCGTGCCTGCCGGGACCGCGCACGGCGCGCGCCGCTGGGATGTGACCCCGGCTCAAGCAACGCCTCCACGCGAGGCGCCGGTGATACAGCACGCCGCGGTCGTGCTCGTCGCGGCGCTCCTGGTCGTGGCGGCGGCCCCGGCCGTCGCAGCTGGCGGGAGCGCCGCCGAGGTGCTTCGCCGTCGGCGGCTGCGCTGGACGTGGGCGATCCCGCCGCTCGTGCTCGCGGTCGCCGGCGCTCCGTTCGCCGTGCGTCTTGCTCGCGCGGGCGCGAGCGAGGTCGCGGGCGACCCGTCGCTAGAGAATGTTCTCCGGGCGGCACTTCCCGTCTGGCTCTGCCTGACGCCGGCCATCGCCGCCGCGTGGAAGCTCTACCGCGACCGCCGCGACCGTCTCCACGGCGGCGAGCCGGAGCGCGCCGTGGCAGACGCCGTCGGCCCGTTGGAGCTCCTTCGGATCTCTCGCGCTCGCGCGCGAGAGATGGCGCGGGGCCCGCTCACCGACGAGGGCTTCCTGCTCGGCGTCGACGCTCGCGGCTCGCCGATCCGCATCCCGCGCCTCGCCGCGCACGCGACGATCGTCGGAGCCTCGAACAGCGGCAAGACGAACACGGCGAAGGTGCTGCTCGAGGCGCAAGCCGCCGCCGGCGGCGGGTTCGTCGTCCTCGACGGCAAGGGCGGCCGCGACCTCCCGCGCGCGGCGATCGCCCTCGGCGTGCGCCACGGCCGGCCGGTCGCGCTGTGGTCGGTGCAGCCCTACGGCGACGAGCACCTCGACGCGCTCCGGCTGCCGTGGAACGTGACGGGGAGCGGTACCCCGACCGAGATCAAGGACAGGATCGCCGCCACCGAGCAGCAGAGCGAGCCCTACTACCGAGCGATCGCTTCGCGCGGGCTCCTCGTCGCGACGTCGGTCCTCGCCGCCGGCGGAGGGACGGTGCGTGCCGACGATCTCGCGGCGCTCCTCGAGCGACCGGCCGATCTGCTTCGCGCGGTGCGGGCGACGGGCGCGGACGCAGCGGACGTGCAGTGGCTCAGTGGCCTGGGGGAGGGCGAGCGGTCTGCCCTCCGCGGCATGGGCACCCGCCTGCGGACGATGGTCGGCTCCGACGGCGGCCCCATGCTCCTGCCGAGTGAGGACGGCCGCGAGATCGACCTTTTGCGTGCCATCCGCGAGCGCTGGCTCGTCGTCTTCACGCTTCCGCAGGGCACGTACCCGGAGCTCGTGCCGCACGTGGCGCGCTACGTCCTGCAGGCGCTCAACGCCGTCTGCTCGCGGGTCGAGGTCGCCGGCGAGCGCGCCGACGCCGTTGTCTTCGTCGACGAGCTCTCGGCGTTCGACGGCGACGAGCTGTGCGCCGGTCTGGAGCGTGGCCGTTCGGCCGGCATCAGCTACGTCGTCGCGACCCAGTCGGTGAGCAACTTCGCGGCGGCGGGGGGCGAGAAGCTCCTGCACGCTGCCATCGACAACGCCGAGCTGCTCGTCGTGCATCGTCAGGCGGTTCCGGAGGGCGCCGAGCTGCTCGCGTCCGTGGGAGGGACCGAGGAGGGCTGGGAGCACACGCACGTCGTCTCGGATGCCGCCGGGATCCGGCTTGGCTGGGACGAGACGGGCGCGCGGCAGCGCCGGCGCGCGGACCGCTTCCGCGCGCACCCCAACGCGATCAAGACGCTCGGATGCGGCGAGGCCGTCGTCGTTTCGCACCGCCCGGGGTTCCAGGTGAGGCGGATCCACGTTCGGACAGCGTCGACGTGACCTCTCCCCGCGCGCGGCAGGAGTGGCGCCCACGCTCGAAGCTCGTTGAGTTGTCGAGTTCCGCTGGACGTCCGTCAGCTCACAGCGCGTCGCGGCCGAGCAGGCGGATGCATCGCATGAGGTACTGCCCCCCGCTGTTCACGCGCGGCTCCGGCCGCCGTCCCTCGAACAACCGTCCGCGCCGCGCGAGAGATCGCGGATCTTGTGCCGGACGCGCCGGCGCGTCGCGCCCGGCTCATCGGAATGCCACTCCACGGGAGGACTCGATGATCCGACGCACAGCCCTTCTCGCGACGCTTGCGCTTGCCGTGGCCGGCGCGACTGCGTGCGGCGCCGGCGACGCCGGCGACGCCGAAGACGCGGTCGCCGACGCGGTTCGCGGTTGGATGCGCGATGTCGCGGACGGCAACGGCAAGAGCGGCTGCGCACGGCTCACCGCAAAGGCACGCCGGCAGCTCGTCGAGGAGATCATCCCCTGGGACGGCCGCTGCGAAGGCGCGGTCTTCTTGCTCAGCAGCGACCTCAGTGACGAGGTGAGGGACGCGCTGCGCCGCGTTCGCGTCAAGCGCGTGCGCATCCGCGGCGACCGCGCGGAGGTCAGGGACACCGACGTCGAGTTCCCGGCCCGCGTTCACCAGATGCTCGAGGAGTCGAGCCCGACGAAGGTCGTCTTGCGCCGCGTGGACGGCAAGTGGTTGCTCGAGGACCTCGGCTGATGGGCCTGTACCTCGCAGGCGTCACCGCTCGCAATACGCCGGCGACGACCGCCGACGTCGCGGCCGTTCACGACCGGCTGGCGCGGTTCCTCTACGCGAACTTCCACCGCAAGCTGACGTTCGAGGAGACGCGCGACGCCGCCGCCGATGCCCTGGCCGAGGCCGATCGCGCCACAGCCGCGGGGCAGCGCATCCAGGACCTCGACGCCTGGTTGTGCACCGCCGCGTGGCGCAACGCGATCAGCGTCGTCCGGCGCATCGAGGGCGAGGGCCGTGTCAAGCGCACGCGCCCGGTCGACATCTCGGAGCAAGGCGAGTGGCTCCTCGACGAACGGCTGCCGCAGCAGGAGGTCGTCACCCGCGAGCACCGCCGGGGCGAGCGCGAGGCGCTGCTGCGCGTGTGGTCGCGGCTGAAGCCCGACGAGCAGCGCGCGCTGCACCTGCGGTACTTCGACGAGCTGCCCGTCGATGACGTCCTCGGCGTGCTCGGCTGCAGCCGGCACCACTACGAGAATCTCACGAAGCGCGGCATCCGGAAGTTGCGAGAGGCGCTCGTCGAGGGTGTCGACGACGTCGCGTGTCGGGCGTGCCGGGCGTCAGTTGTCGACGCGAAGCTCGCGCCGCTGCCTGCCGCGCAGGCGGCCGCTCGGGACATGCATCTGAGCTCGTGCCTGCCATGCCGCGCGTTCCAGCGGAGGCAGCGCGGCCTGATTGCCCTGCTGCCTGTGCCGGCCGCGGGCCTGTTGGACCGTCTCGCCGCGCGCTGGCAGAGCGTCGGCTCGAGCGGCGCGGATCCGGCGCAGACCGGCGAGGCGGCCGCTGGCACCGCGGCGCTTGCGGCGGCCGGCACGTCGGCGGGCGCCGGGGCGGTCGGCGCGAGTGGCGCCGCCGGCGGGATCCTCACCGTCGGAAGCGCGGCCAAGGGAGCCGCGATCCTCTGTAGTGCCGGAGCGCTCACGGCGGGCATGTGCGCGGTCGTGCCACCCGGCAAGCCGCAGCGTGAGCCTCGCGCGCACGCGACATCCGCGCGCGAGGAGCCACCGAAGAGACCCACGGCCCGACCGGTCGTCCCGGTCACGTCGGGCGTGTCGAGCGGTGCGCCGCGCGCGACCCCGACGCGCGCCGCTCCCGAGACTCAGAGTCCCGCGTCTGCCCGATCGCGCGCGGCAGCCGGAGCCCGCCGCGAGGCGGCTCGCAGGGCGGCCTCGCCGTTCCTGCCTGAGTCGGCCGCGCCTACGACTCGGTCGGCGAGCGCCGCCACGCCGCGGCACGCCGAGACCGTCGCCTTCAACAGCGCCGGGACACCCGCCCCGGTTGCGACCACGGCGCCGCGAAGCACCGCTCGTTCGTCACGCACCGCGTTCTCCGAGGAGTTCACCCCCTAGCCCGCGCCGCCGGGCCGCCACCGAAGACCAGGAGGGAGACCATGAACCCACTCCACCCCGCCTCGCGATCGACTCATGCGCACCGCAGGCTCCTCCTCGCGCTGCTGACGCTCGCGATGACCCTCGTGCCGGGCGCCGCGCACGCCGCCGACGGCACGTTCACGCAGATCCTGTGCGCGAATCCCGACACCGGACGGGGGCTCGGCGTGTCGAGCGTCGACGGCCTCACGACGCCCTCGAGCGCGCCGGCATGGAGAGCGACCGTCTCGCTCGACGCCTGCGGCACCGGTCCCGTCACGAGCGCGAACGCGATCACCCTCGGCCCGGCAACGTCATCATCCGTCCCGTACAACGGGTACGCCGCCATCCACTACGCGGTGCTCGATCCCGCGCTGCGCATCGAGCGCGGGCGGTACTTCCGCTCCTTCTCGAGCGGCCAATACCCGTTCGAGGTCTCGACCCGCATCGTCCAGCACGGCGGCGGCGATCCGACCGAAGCGGAGGCCCCGACGAACGGGTGGGACTCGTTCTGGACGGGCCGCGGAGCGACCGCCGGGCGCTCCGACCAGCCGTTCGCCCACGAGAACGAGGTTCAGCCCCAGCACGACGGGCGTTCGTTCTCGGTGACGGCTCAGTGCCGGGACACCGGCGCGAGCTGCAGTCACGGCGCGGCCGAGTGGAGCTACCGTTTCTTCGGCGGGAAGGTGACGCTCTACGACGACGAGGCGCCGGTGATCGACGAGCTCAGCGGCTCCCTTCTGGACGGTGGGTCGCTCACGACGGAGTCGCTGACCTTCCGCGTCTCGGACGACGGATCCGGCATCTATCGCTTCAAGCTCTATATCGATGGCGAGGAGACCGACGTTCGCGATCTCACTGCCGGAGCCGACGCCGAGTCGACCGATCGCGACGACACGTGCTTCGACGCCAACCCGCAGAACTCGGACCCGTACGAGTTTGCGCGCCAGCAGCCGTGTCCGGCAGCGCTCGACCGGACGATCGACATCGACACGGGCACCATCCCCGACGGTCGTCACCAGCTGCGCGCCGTCGTCGAGGATGCTGGCGGCAACGAGGTCGCGCTCGTCGACCGCGACGTGACGGTCGACAACCACCCGGCGCCGGGGCTCCTCGAGCCAACCCTCCCGCAGATCGACGGCGAGCCGGTCGTCGGCGCCGCCCTGCGGGGCACGAACGGCAGCTGGCGCGACGCGGCGAAGTACGACTTCTACTGGCAGCGGTGCCCCACCGAGAACTCGTGCGTGGTGCTCGCCGACTACCCCGGGCGCGCCTACGTCCCGACGGCGGAGGACGTCGGGACCCGGCTGCGCTTCCTCGTCGTCGCGACGAACGACGTCGGCGAATGGACCACCGCGACGTCGCCGTACTCCGCCCCCATCGAGGCCGCGCACTCGACCACGCCCGCGGAGCCGTCGACTGGCCTGCCTCCTGGGCAGCCAGGCTCGCTTCCCGATGACGCTGACGCGCCCCCGGCGCACGGTGCCGCAGTGCCGCCTGCGCCGGCTCCGAACGGCCGCGGAGCGACCGCCAGTGCGCGCCTCGTGCTTCTCGGGGCGGCGCGGAAGAAGCTCCGGTCGCGGTTCAACGCGAAGACGCCGCTGGCCGGCCGCCTCACCGGCGACGCAGGACGGCCGATCGCCGGTGCCATCGTTCAAGTCACCGTTCGCAACAGCGCCGCCGGCGCAAGCGTGGCGCCGCTGACCACCGCCATCACCGGCGAGGACGGCACCTTCCACTTCATCGTGCCGCCTGGGCCGTCGCGCAGGATCGACATCTCCTACAGCCCATCGCTGACCGACGTCCGGCCCGCTGCCGTCGCAACGGTGCGCCTCGTCGTCCCGGCCTCACTCTCGCTGCGGGTGCGTCCGGCGCCGCCTGGTCGGACGACGCGGCTCACCGGTGCCCTGCGGTTCCTGCCGCGTGCGGGGATTCAGATCGAGGTCCAGGCCCTCGACGGTCGTCGGTGGCGGACCTTCGACACCACCCGGACTCGTCGCGGTGGGGTGTTCCGGTACGGCTACCGGTTCAAGGCGCCTGCCGCGGGGAGGGTCTTCCACCTCCGCGCGCTGGTCGCGAGCCCCATCTACCCGTTCGCACGCGGAGCCTCGGCGGCCGTTCGCGTACGGGTTCCCCGCTAGAGGACGAGCTACGGATCGCCGCCATCGCGGCTCCGGCTGCACCCCGGCCCTCTCTGCCGAGGTAGGCGTTCGCGGGAGGCGGAAGTGACCGGTTCCGCCTCCCGCGCGCCTTGTCTCCTCGCTGTAACCCGCCCCCCGACGAGCACGCGCGTCCCGGTGAGCGGTCGCTTGCACAGCGATCCTGAAGTAGTTGGACGGACGTCCGAGTCGCTGCGCAGACCGGCAGCCAGCTCATTCGCCGGGCGACCCTCCGGAGACCGACCGGGCGCGCGATGTCTACTCGCTACGGGAGACCGCGCGCGGGGGGCGGCGATGCCTAGCGGGAGGGGGATGACGGACCCGACGCCCGGGAGCGAGCACGCGGTGAACAATCACGATCGGACACGCCTCGCAGCGGGCGTGCCCGGCGTGATGACGTCGCGGCGGTCGCTGAGTCCGATGCCAGCGGTTACCGTTCTTGCTTACCGCCCGAGCTCGTCCTCGAAGAAGTACTGCGACTCGGGACCGTCGGGCCCCTCCCAAGCGATCTCCGTCGGCAGCTTGCGCCTGTCGTCGGTGACGAAGGCGGCCACGTTGTCCACGATCGCGAGTTGCCGTTCGGAGCCGTCGCGGAACTTCAGGCGCAGCGCCTTGACGTCGTCGCTGGCGACGCCGCCGACATACCCGTACCCCGGGCGCCACGAGAGGCTCGCCGCGAACCCGTCCCTCTCGATGACCTCGAGCGGCGGGCACCCGAGGTGCCCCGGCGTGAGAAGGCAGACGGATTCCTCGCCGTGGGCGTCCTTCCCGCGCGGGATCAGCCAGATCTCTCCGCGGCCGCCATTCGCGCGGCGCGCGGAAGCGACGTCCGCGACGCCGTCGTCCAAGAGCGGCGTCCCTTGAAGGGCAGCGGGGATGCGGTCACCTGCCTGTTGGGGCCGGCGCAGTACCGCCAGCGCCCGAGCGGCGGTGTAGTGCGCGGCCCGGTCCGGGCGCGCATCAGCGGCCGCGCCGGTCGGGAAGACAGGGTCGCTGACAGGAGGACCACCGTTGCCCTCGCCAGAGGAGTCCTGACTCAGCGCCAGGCCCGCGGACGCGGCTACCGCCGCGACGGCCGCGATCGCAGCAAAGATCGAACGCTTCATGTCAAGCCTTCCCGTGGCCGTAGATCGTGTGGCGAGTGGACCCGTTGTGATGAACCTCGAGGCGCGAGCCGGCGGTCGTGTCGTTGCAGTTGCTGAGCGCGCACGCTCGAGCGAGGTTCCAGTCGACCGATCCCCAGGCGTAGTTCGCGGTCTGGATGTAGACGAACACCCCACCGCCTCCGTCGTAGTCGGCCGAGCCCCAGCCGAACGTGTGCTCGTGCGAGCACGCCGGCGCGACCTGCTCGCTGATGCAGTTGCCCGGCTCCCAGCACTTCTGCAGCGCGCCGCTGTTTGAGCCCCAGATGAGCCCGCAGTTCCACTGCACGTCGAACGTGTAGCCGATTCCCGGCAAGCAGGTCTGTCCAGAGCACTGCGCGCGAGCCTCGGAGGGCCACCCGGCGAACGCGGCTAGGGTCACGGTCGCGATCAGCACACCGACGGTGGCAACGACGCGCGCCGACCTACAGAGCGACGGGACCGCGGCGATCGCTCGTGTGTGTTCGTAGCTCCCCACTGTTCGCCTCCTTGCTACGTATCCCCGGTCCGATCCGCCGTTTCCGGATCGTCCGTGTTGGTCCGCCGCCCATCGTACTCTGATCGATCAGTAGGATCAATGTAATCGAACTGCGTTAAGGACGAGTTATGCCCGGGTTCGCGCTTCGTTCAGTCCCCTGGCCGGACCCCCGCCTAAGACATGCATGCTACTTGGTATAGAAGCCAAGTCATCTCGTAGCGGCGAGCGTCGCGGGCATGCCCCGGCGTCGCGAGCCCCAGTACGGGATCGGCGAGGCGATCAGACGCGCGCGCTTAGCGCGCGGGATGACGCAGCGCGAGCTGGCGGATCGCGCCGACGGAGACGTGACCTGGCTGTCGCGCCTCGAACGAGGCGGTAACCCAGCGTGGGGGACGATCGCGCGCATCGCGCGCGCCCTCGAGATGCGAGTCTCGGAGTTGGCAGCAATGGCCGAGGAACTTGAAGCCCGACGGCCGCCGGACTGAGCTCCAAGACGACGGCGGGGCGCGAGGCCGCGCGGACCGCGGAGGCTGTTAGGTTTGCTTCAAGTAAGAGCGCTTCAGCGTTTGAAGCCTATGGACAGATGATCGACTGACGATCGC
This sequence comes from Solirubrobacteraceae bacterium, assembly GCA_036389485.1. Lineage (GTDB taxonomy): Bacteria > Actinomycetota > Thermoleophilia > Solirubrobacterales > Solirubrobacteraceae > CADCVT01. Next base: position 11,634 of record DASVPR010000002.1, on the reverse strand, counting down.
TAGGGCGACGCATAGGGTTCGGCCTGATCTGGACGACCTCCATGCTCAGCCGCACTTCAGTTGTCTGCTCGCTGTGTCGATGTAGGGATTGAGCCAGCAAGCCTCTCGCTGCCCCCAGCGGCGAGCGCAAGAGAAGGACGTGAATTTGCACCTCATCACGAGGATCTCCGCGGCACGACCGCGCACCCGAGGGCGACGCGCCGTCCGTCACCGCGCCGCGGTCGTCGCCGTGCTGGCCGCCGTCGCGGCGGCCATACCGGCGGCGCCGGCCAATGCGCTCGTCTACACCGACATCAACGACTTCAACCTCTGTGACTCCTACATCACGGACGCCGGGAACTTCAACACGAGTTCGGATAACTGGGATCACAACGTCTACTACCGGTGGCTCGACGACCCGAACCACACGACAGTGATCTCTGCAAACAACGTCTACGACCTGTCGCTCTACGGGAAGACGGAGATCCCCGCGCACAACACGAGCTACCGATTGGTCGCCTGGCTCGGCACGACCGGCCCGTACTCCTCGTCGTTCAAGCTGCGGGGGCGGATGGCGCTCGGCACGGGGTGCATGTACAACCACGACGGAAGGGTCAACCGATGAGCGGTCGACGTTCTCTGCGCCCGCTCCTCGCCGCTCTCGCGGCTGCGGCGGTCGCGATCTGCGGTGTTCTCGGCGCCACCGGCGCCTTTGCGGGCGAGCCCTCGAAGCGCGAGAAGTCTGCGCAGCTCGCGCGGGCGGCGCCGGTCGACGTCGCCGACAACTCGACGTACTTCGCCACGCCGGCCGAGGCGCGAAGCGCAGCCGCCACGTTGGCGGCGGGCATCCCGCTGCCTGCGGGCGGGAACTTCAACGGCATTCACTGGGAGGACATCCCGGACGGCATCTCCGAGGGGTCGCTCCTGGACGTGCTGCATCACAACGCGTGGTGCCAGTGGACGCGCGCGCTCGCGGAGGGGCGGGAGGCCGACACCGCCCGCGCCGTGCTGGCCGACTTCGAGAGCTGGCCGACGATCCGCGGCGGTGTGGAAGCCTCGCACGCGCATGACGTTGCCGAAGGTGGCGAGGCGTTCGACGCGCAGCTCGCGGCGTGCCGCGGCACGCACACCCGGCAGGTCGCGTACGCGAAGCGCAAGGGTCTCGTCCCGACCCGATAGGCGTTCGGTTCGCGGGCCGAGGTCGACGTCTCGGCCCGCACGACCGTCCCCGCGCCGGCTTGGAGCCGACGGTGGACCGTCGCTGTGAGACGGCGCTGCGGCCCTGTACGAGCGCGACGTCTCGCTCGACGCAGCGGTCCACAGCGCCGAGTTGCGTTCCGGTCGGCGCGGCCACTTGCGGCTCACGGGCCACGCCCGCTGCGCGCCGCCGCGCCGCCTCGAGCTGACGCCGCCGGTCACAGCGGCCGGCGTCGAGAACTCCCTCCGAACAGCAACGCGTCACCGGCGTCGTGTAGATCGCCGGGTTCGTGGCCCGCTGGCTGCCGGGTCGTCTTCCCGGCCGCGCCTATGGAGCGTGGCCGCCGATCCGCCTCGACTCGCTCTCGACGCAGAGCACCCGCTGCACTCGATCCTGAGCGGCTTCTCGGAGCCGTACGACGACGTGCTCGCGGACGAAGGAGCCGGCGAAGCGTCCACCGTCGACTCAGGGCCGCTCCGTCACCCCTCCGCGGAGCGGCCCGTCGGCGAAGGCGCTGACGGTCTCGCCCTCACGCCGCCGATCCCGTCGATGCCCGTACCCGAGCCGGCCACGGCACGACCAGGCGAGCGCCATCATCCGGTGCGCCCTGTTGTCGCGTACGCCGATCAACTAACCGAGGCGCTGACGCGGGTCCCGAGCCTGCGTCGCTCGCCGAGATTCGTCGCGCTCGCTGCTGCTGTCGTAGTCGTGGTGGCCGTCGGCAGCAGCCGCGATGCCCAGAGACCAGCCGGCCCCGCGGCTCCGCCGCAGAGCCGGGATCTGCCACACGGCCGCGAACCCATGAAGCTGAACCGGCGGGGTGGAGCGGGGCGCACCGTGCGCCGGCGCTCCAGCGCGTCGGGCAGGGCGTCCCGCGACGGACGACCGCCGCGCGCACCCGTGGCGCGCCATCGCCGCTCGGTTGCCGCGCGCGCGCCGTCGTCGACTCGACCGCCGGTCCGACCCATCTCGGCTCCGCCGGCGTCCGTCTCGACCGCGAGCCACTTCACCAACGAGTTCACGCCATGACCACCTCCCACCGGAGCTCTCGCATGACCAGCCGCACATACTGCGTGTCGAGAATCGCCGCCGCCGCGGCCGCGCTCGCAGCCCTTGCGCTCCTCCTCGCCGACCCGCAGATGGACGCCCTCCAGAAGATGGCCGGGTACGCCGGCAAGGGCAGCGGCTTCAAGGACGCGCAGGAGTACCTCGACAACCTCCGCGACAGCCTCATCCCCCTCGCCATCCCGCTCGCCGCGATCGGCCTGACCGGCGGCGGCGTCGCCTACATGGTCGGCAACGTCATGGCGCAGAAGATCCTCGGCGGGGTCGTCATCGGCACCGCCCTGTGCCTGATGGGCCCGTCGATCGTCGCCTGACGTGAGCGCGCCGCTGGCCATCTTCGGCCTCGACGTCGGGGACCTCGTCGAGGACGCGGTCCGCGCGCTCGTTGACCTGGTCGTCCCCGACTTCGGCTCGCAGTGGGTCAGCTCGCTCGTGACGTGGCTGGTCGCGCTGCCTCCGGTCACGGGAAGCGCCTTCCCGTCGCTGAACCACTACGCCGACGAGCTGACGGCCGTCGGCTACGGGCTGCTCGGCGCGTGCTTCCTCGGCGGGCTGCTGCAGCTGTGGGCGGGCGGCTCAACTGGCGCGGCGGGGGCGGAGGCTGTGCGTCGCGCCGCGATCGGCGCCGGAGCGCTCGCGACGTACACGACGGTCCTGCAGTCGCTGCTCGTCGGCGTGAACATCCTCACCGCCGAGATGATCCGCCACCCGCTCGTCGTCGATGGCCTGGACAAGGCGTTCGGCGAGGCGCTCACCGTCGCCGCGGTGACCAACGGCGTCAGTCTCGGCCTCGCGATCGCGGCTGCGATCGTCGTCCTCTACTTCGTCGCCGCACTCTTCGTCCTGAAGATCGGGCTCACCGCGCTGCTCGCGGTCGCCGTCGTCGCCGGCGCGCTCGTCTGGGGGCTCTACCCGCTGCCCCAGGCGCACTGGCTCGCGCGGGCGTGGGTGTCGGGGCTCGTGGCCGCGCTCGCGGTGCCGGTCGCGTGGGCGTGCGTCTTCGCCGCCGCGGCGCTGCTGGCGCGGGACACGCTCGTCTTCGACGGCGGCGGCCAGTTCAACCAGCCGCTGGGGGAGACGCTCGGGTATCTCGTGAAGCCCTTCGCGGCGGTCGCGTGCTTCTGGATCGCCTACCGCGCGCCCTACTTCCTGCTGGGTATCGCCCGCACCGCCGGGCTGTCGTCGGCCGTCTTCCGCCGCCCTGCCGCAGCCGGAGGCAGTGCGGCTGGTCCCGCAAAGGGCGGCGGTCCGCCGAGCGTCCGGTCAACCGCCGACAGGTTCCGCGCGTTCTTCGTGAAGCCACCTTCCCGATCGGCCGCGGGTCGTGGCTCTGGTGGGCGCAGCGTCGTCCGTAGAACCTCGGGGCGCGCTGTTGCGGAGACAGCGTCGGGGCGTACGCCCGGCGGAACCCAGAGCGTTCGGTCCGCGCCCGGTGGCCCAAGCGCCGCACAGCCCGTCGCGACTGCGACCAGCAAACGGCGTGCTCCTACGACCGCCGAGCCTGATCGCCGGCAGCCGGCTGCGAGCGTGCCGGCGACCCAGGCATCGGACAAGAGCGGCCCGCGGCAGCGGGCAACAGCCGACGGACGCCGCAGTGGCGCGGCTCAGGAGCGGCCAGCCACGAAGGTCAGCCGGAAGCGTCGGCAGACCCCGCGATCTGCCCCCGCGACGCGGACGCGAAGTTCGCCGTCGCCGGCCCCGCCGCAATCGAAACCCGCCGTCAGCGATCGGAAAGGCCAGACGCGTCCGCCGTCGCGCCCCGAGCCGCGACGCTCGCCGTCGTCGTCGCGGGGCGAGGTAGCCGGCCGTCCCGTGCAGCCTCCGAAACCGGCGCCGCGGCCGTCCACGCGCACCGACCCGCCGAAGAGGGGCGGTGGCCGACCCGCATGAGCGACCAAGGCCCATCCCTCATCCACCCCACGTACCGCTACCTCGATCGCGCGGTTCGGCTCGCCGGGCTCACGCTGGCGCAGTGGACGCAGCTCGTCGGCGCCGGTGCCGGTGCGTGGCTCCTCGCGCGAGCCCTTCCCTTCTCCGCCACATATGACCTCTCCGTGGCGATCGCAATCGTCGGTGTGCCGGTTGCCGCCTCGCTCGCTGCCGGCGCCGACGCCGTCCACCCGGTCGCGCAGCTTCGCGCGGTGCTGGCCTGGCGCCGCCGCGCGGCCGTCTACCTGCCCGGTGCCGCGACCACCGCCGATGGCTTCCGGCTCGTCGTCGAGCTTCCGCGCGTCGCCGCGACCGGCGTCCCCATCAGCAGCGTGGAGGACCTGTGGGACTGACGCGCGTCGCGCGCGCACGCGCGCGCGAGGACCGACATGCGGGAGATCTGCTCCCGATCGAGGCGCTCACGTACGACGGCCTCCTCATTCGCAGCGACGGTGCCTACGTCCGCTACCTCGAGGTCGTCCCGACGAACCCGCTCGTCCTCGACCCCGACGGCTGCGCCCGGATGACGCGTGGCTTTACCGAGCTGCTCACGCGCGTGCCCGCCGGGCTGAGCGTGCAGTGCTACGCGCAGGCGACGCCCGTCAGCCTCGAGGACCTGATCGCGCGCAGCCGAGCGGAGACCGACGCCGCGACCGCGCCGATGGTCGAGTCGGATGACTCGCTGAAGCGCGCGCAGGGCGAGGCGCTCCGGCGGCTCGCCGAGATCACCGAGGAGTCGCTGCAGGTTCACGCCGAAGGCCAGGCGGCGGTCGACGTCCGGTACGTGCTCGTGGTCCCGTGGCTGCCAGAGGTCCTCACCCCGCGGGCGCCGACGCTGCGCCGGCGACGCAAGGACGATCCGCTCGAACGTGCGCTGCCGGTGCATCTGCGCCACGTCCGCGAGTCGCTGCAGCACGCCGAGCGACTGCGGTCCGCGCTGTCCGCGCTCGACATGAAGGCATCGCTGATGGGCGGGCCGGACGTCGCGGACCTGCTCTGGACGCGGTTCAGCCCGTCGGCTGCCGCCCTCCGTGCCCGGAAGCCGTCCGCACAACAGCCGCCGATCTACGGCGCGCTCGACTACGCGGTCGATCGCCAGGAGGCCAGGACCGCCGCCCACAGGCTGCGCGAGGCGATCTGCCAGGGCGAGCTTGATCTCCTGGACCGCCACCGGCTCGGCGTCGACGGCGGCCTCGAGCACACGATCTACCTGAGCCGGCGACCCGAGCGGACGTTCCACGGCTGGCTGCTTCATGCGATGCAGGGCGACCTGCCGTGGACGCTCTCGATGCACGTCCACGTCCGCGATCGCGCGGAGGAGCGCGACAAGCACAACCGCCGCGCGCGCCGGCTGTGGGGTGTGAACGAGGGCGCTCTAGACCGGCGGGCGCGACCCGACCGAGCGCAGCACGAGCAGCAGGCGGAGCTAGAGGAGCTCGTCGAGGAGCTGGCCACCGGCGCGGAGACGCTGTGCGACGTCTCGATCTACCAGACGCTCCGCGCGCCGGGGCCGGGGGCGGACGGCGACATGCTGCGCGACGCGGTACTCGCCGCCGCCCGCGACCTCGGTGGCGTCGTCGACGCGCAGGTCTCGCTCGGCGAGGCACTGCAGCCGGACCTTTGGACGTCAAGCCTCCCGCTCGGGCTCGACGCGGCACGCCGGACGCACCCGATGATCACCCGCAACGCCGCAGACTCCGTGCCATTCGTGTCGACATCGTGCGGCTCGCCCGAGGGGATCCCATTCGCGTTCGCAAACCCGGGGCGCACGATCGAGCGACTCCACCCGTTCGATCGCATGCACGACAACGGCACGACGCTGCTCTTCGCAAAGTCGGGCGGCGGCAAGACGATGACGACGATCTCGCTTGCCGCGGCCGCCTTGCCGCGCGGGTGTCAGGTCAACGTTATCGACCGTTCCGCCGGCCACTGGGCGTTCCTCTGCATGCTCATCCCCGGCGCGGCGCACGTCGAGCTCGGGGACGACAGTGGCGCGACAGTCAATCCGTGGGACGTCGACGACCCAGCGAACGTACCCCGGTCGAAGATCGCGTTTCTTGTCCGTCTCCACGCGCTCCTCATCGGCGACCACGTCGCGAGCGAGGACGCCTACGGCCTCGGCCCGCTCGAGCGAAACCTCCTCGCGCTCGCGATCCGCACGACCTATGCGAACGCTGGCGACACGACGCCGCGCGAGTCCGACCTTCGCGCAACGCTCGAGGACCTCGCCGCACGCGAGGACGACTCGGAGACCGCCGCGACGTTCCGCAACCTCGCGCAGCGCCTCGGCGAGTTCTGCGGTGAGGGCACGTACGCGTACCTGTTCGACCGGCCGACGACAATTGGTGCCGCCGACGCACCGCTAGCCGTCTTCAACACCCGCCTGGTGCCCGACGACATCGAAGCGCCGGTGATCTTCACCGTGCTCGAGTTCGTCGCGCGTCGCGTCGAGCGTCGCTACGTGGGTCACCTCCGCCGACACGCCGAGGGAAGGCGGGCTGCCGGTCCCTTTGACGGAACCTCCGCGATCGTCGTGGAGGAGATCTGGAAGCTCGTCGGGCGTAAGGCCACCGGCGGCTGGCTCGTCGAACTCGCGAAGCGCGCCCGCCACATCGGGCTCTGGCTGATCGCGATCACGCAGCAGCGCTCCGACCTCCAGAGCCGCGAGGGACGTGCGCTCCTCGACAACTCGACGATCCAGCTCTTCCTGCGTAACGGCGCTGAAGACGTCGCGCACATCGCCGAGGCGCTGCACCTTTCTGAAGAAGCGGTCGCGCAGATCACTCGCCTCGTGACCGAAAAGGGCTCGCACGCCGACGCGTACGTCGTCAACGGCGAGCGCGGACAGGGTGGCGTGACGATCCGACATGGCACTCGCGCCTACTGGCTTGCGACGTCCGAGCCTCTCACAGACATCCCGTGGCGCGAGCTCGCGCTCGAACACGCCGGTCTCGCTGCCGCCGATGGGGAAGCCGCGACCGCTTTGGTCGGGTTCCGGAGTCTCGGGCTGCTCTCGAACCCTGGCTGGCGATCCGAGGACGAACGCTGAGTAGCGCGCATACCCTCGCACGGCATGCCGGATGACGCGCTCAGGCCGCGCCCGCGAGTGCGAACACGTCCGAGTGAGACCAATCCGAAGTCGCGGTCCCAGCCGCCCGGGAAGCCCGGAGAGATCTCGACCCCAAAGGAGTGCCCGCGTCCGAGCCGTGCCCGGCCCGGGCTCTGGGGCGTTCGGCCCCGGCTGTTGATCTCCTGTGCGCGACGCTAACGTGGAGGCCGCCAGCCAGGAGGCGGGCGTACGCCTAGTCGGCTTGCATTATCGGTCGGGTCACAGCGACCGGGTCAGAAGACGTCGGAGCGCATGTAACCATTGCGTCCGCGAGGAGTAGCGAGGATGATTAAGAGGCCGAACGACGGCCGGTGACCTTGGCTGACCGCGACGAAACCACGCCGGACAAGAGATCGACCCTGACCAAGGGTCTACGCGCGATCGAGCGCGGAGTCTCGCGAGTTCCGCCGGATCTGTTCTGGTACGGCCTCTCCCTTCTCGGCACCTCGGCCGGCACGGTCCTTCAATTCGTCGCGAATGACGACGACGCTCGGATCATCGGCGTGCTGTGCTTGGTGTTCGGTCTGCTCTTCGCCGGTGGTCGGTTACTACTCGGTCGACTCGCGCGCCTGGAGCGGGCGCTAGGAAGCCATCCGGTGGCCCTGGGCCATGATCGCGATTTGAGCCCGTTGGCGCTGCGCCTCGTGAAGGAGAAGACTGAGGGATATCAGCGCGACCTGGATTCGATTACGCGAAGCGGGATTGTCTCTACAGAAGACCAGCACGAAATTCTCACCCTCCTGAAGCTGATGAGCCAGGAGGCGAGCGACGAGATGCTCGCGATCGACTTCATCGACCTCGCACACTGGTTCAAGAACCCGGAGCTCTTTGAGTACCTAACAACGCAGCTGGCCCGCGCGGCCGACGGCGTGGACGTCAAGCGCCTGCGGTTTGTGACTGAGGCGCAGCTGGAAGATCCTGAAGAGCGCGCGATGCTGCGCGAGTTCATCCGTCTCCATGACGAGGCAGGTGCCGAGCTGCGCCTGTGTACGTTCGAACGTGGCAAGCAGCTTGAAGTCATGTTTTTCCCGAAGAAGGGGACGCTCCTAGTCGACCCTCAGTCGCGGCCGTGTTATCTGAGTGGACAGTTCGGCGACGCTGGATACATCGAGTCCGCCCAGGTCTTCTTGCGGCGCACGGATGGCGTGGAGCGGTGTCGAAAGGATTGGCGCCGCCTCTGGCAGGAAGCGGGTAAGGGTGGCGCGGACCGTCGCGTCCGCGACCGGCTCAATCAGCATCGGGACGATCCTCCCTTCTTCGCACGCGCCGCCAGCGCGTGAGGCAGCTGCTCCGCCGTGCTTCGGGCGTTCGCGGCCGAGGCGCTGTGACGCGTGTAACCGGTTGACATGCGCAGAACGTCTTGACAGGATCTCGGCGCGTTGGGGCACGAACCGAGCAGAGGACTCGGCCGGGCTACGTCGCGATACCAATCCCGCTACCCTCGGCAGCCCGTCGGATCCCGTTCCCGTTGAATCCGCCTCCCTTCGACCCTCCGCACGTCAGCGAGCTTCTCGGCGATCCCGAGCCGATCCGGACACTCGATTACCTTGGGCCGGGGGTCTTCGACGACGACTACTCCCGCGGGGGTTTGTTGCAGGCACTGCCAGCCGATGCCCGTCCAACGGCGCGAGCGGTTCTGGAGGTTGCGGATGAACTCGCAGCACGGACCGACTGGCAGCCGACTCGAGTGCTGCGCGGCCTGGGATGTCGCCTTCAAACGAACGCCGACCTAGGGTGCCTTACGCTCGAGCGACTGGAGCGGTGCCAGAGCTTTCTCGAGCTGGTCGCTCGCGGCACACGGCTCGTAGATCACCCCCGGGATTGCCGAAGGGTCATAGTGACCTTTGCTCGGCTGCTGCGCGCTGTTGTGCGAGACGGCCCCTCGCTCGAGGACGCTCTGGGCGCCGGCGACTTGACGTCGTGGCAATACATCGAACTGGGCGAGATATCGGCGGCTCGGGAATCCGCACTGGTCGAGCTTTGGCGCATCGAAGGTTCGCCGGCCCCGGAATTCAAACGTCGTCCCGATGGCTTGATTCACGTCAGCGCTCCCCGCCTGCGGGCATACGTGCAGGCCGACCGAGCCGGGCTCGGTACGACGGTGTTCAACGCGTTGGAACGGCACCTCGCACGATGCGCCGCGTGTGGTGCCGCGTGTAGGTCGCTTGCCGCGTAGGGCGTGCCCGCCGCCTTGCTCCAGTCGTTCTAGAACGTTCGAGTAGTCGGATGTGTAGGGTCTCGCGGTCTGTTGCCCCAGGGCGGGCAGGAACCACGGCCACCGACGATTGCCTCGAGACGCGCACCTCCATCTTGGACTGACACGCCTTGGCTTGGCACTTGGCGTGGCCGCGGCGTGGGACGCAGGCATCGAGTCGCACCTGATCGGCGAGACGCCCGCCGAGTTCGCCAACCTCGCACGCGCTCGCGAGTTCGAACTCTGCGAAGTCGACCGAGAGCCACCGCTGACGCGAACGGTTGGTATAGGGTCGTACTGCGTCGCAGGTGCCCTAGACGAAGTGCTCGGGCCGGCCAGGGATGCTATCTACGCCGCGGACAACCTCCTTCTCACGTCGTCGATCGATGCATCACTCGGTCCGACCCTCCGGAGACTCTTGGTGGACATCGCGCAGGTGCGGGGAGGAATGCGCTCGAAGGCGACGATCTTTGTACCCCTCGAGACCGAGCCCGGGCCGACGCCAGCCGTGCTGCAGGCGGAACTTGAGCGATACGGGGTCGAGTTCCGAGAAGCCGTGGCGGATCGAGTGTGCTGGAAAGATTCAGCCTGCGAGGATGGGGTCAGGATCGTGACGGCCGGGCGAGCAGAGTGGTTCGTCAAGGGAACCTCGCATCTGCCGCCTCTCGATGCGCTCGATGCTGTCGCGTGGGTCCGGTTCGTTGCCTCGACCACTCCCTACGCGCTGCGAAAACTGTGGGTGCTGGAGGGGGCGCGGATCGGCGTAGCGATCGTCGCGTCCCGCGAGAATCGCGTCGACCTGCGCGACGAGGACTTTTGCAAGCGCGCAAGACGCCTGATGGTCGGGCTACAGGGCTTCGGGTCGGCCGTTCTCGCCGACGAAGCCAGCGAGGGCGTCGATAAGCCAGAAGCCCATCGACGGCGGGCGGATGCGTGGGTAGCGAATCCGCAGGCCGTTGAGCAGATGGTGTCGCGTCTTCGTCGCGCGCGCTTGGCTGCGTTCTTCGCAGCTGTTGACTACCGCTTGGGCGAGGTCGCACGGCGGCTCCGCGAGCGAACCGGAGCATTGCCGGAGGAATACGAGTCTGTGTTTCACGACTTACATCACGTCTGCCGGCAGTTCGAGCAGTACTACGATCAGCTGATCTACGGCAGCGACGAAGCCCCAGTCGATGAGTACGAGGATCAACGCGCGCTCGAGGCCTACGCTGCGCTGCTTCGCGGGGTGGTCGAACCGGAGGTCGTCGCCGCCCGCGTCGCCGAGCTCGACATGGAACTCGCCGAACATCGCGAAGTAGTCGCGTAGCGGAATGAAGCGGTTCGTACGACACCCGTCCGATTCCGCGAAGGAGCCGCGAAAGCCGGAGTCCCCTCTGTCGATCGAGGTGCTAGGCGACGGAAGGCCATTAGAGGTCGACCGCGAATCTGAGAGCGAGTCCACGATGGCCAGTCCACCGCGCGACCCGAGGCCGTCCCCGCACGCCGCGCTGGCGTCCAACGTCCTAGCGCTGGCGCTAATGACCGACTGGACGCCAACGCAAGTCGCACTCGAGCTCGATGGGGAACCCTCGTCGGAGCTGCTGACGTATGTCGAGGAGACCGTGGGTCTCGTCGACACGCTTTCGGACCGGCGTCGGCTCTTCCTGGCGGCTGTTCGCATCGCGCGCGCCGCGCAGTGGAACCTGCCGAAGTTGACTGCTGCGTTCGAGAGTGGTGCGTTCAGCGCGCTCGACTTCGTGCGACTCGGCGAAATCAGTGCCGCGCAGCGCTTGGCGCTGCAGTTGCTCGGCAACGAGCCACTGACGCCGACCGTCACCGCGGGTAGCGCCTCGGAGGGCTCGGTGCACCTAAGCACACCGAGGCTGCAAGCGTTTGTTCGAGGCGATAGGCAGGCTCTCGGCTCGATGGTTTCGATCCGGATGCAAGAGCATCTACTTGACTGCGACCGCTGCAACGCTGCGGCGAGGGCCCTCCGGATCCGGCGCGTCGTCTGAGACGTAAGCGTAGTCACGACGCTAGCTAGCTGTAAGCGCCGAGCAGGTTGTTCAGTCGTTGGGCCGGGGTCTGGCGGCTGAGGGCGCTGTGTCGGCGGCGATGGTTGTAGTGCCAAAGCCAGCCGTCAAGGGCGGCGGTGCGTTCTGCTGAGTCTCGGTAGAGCGC
>DASVPR010000001.1:0-7095 GCA_036389485.1 Solirubrobacteraceae bacterium | reverse complement strand
GGCGTACAGAAGTACGCCTTGACGAGCAGCTTTCGCTGCGCCTGGTCGCTCCATGAGAGCACCCACGTCCCGAGCGCGATGAAGAGCCCCAGCAGGAACATCCCGATCAGGACGGTCATCGTCGCGGCGACGCTCGTCGAGAGGTTCGCGCCGAGGGAGCGGATCGACTCCGACACGACCATGCGGAGGCGGTTCATTCGGCCGTGTATCCCCCACGCCGCTCGTCGCGCGCGAGCCGTCCGTTCTCGAGCGCGATCACGCGCTTGCGCATCTTGTCGACCATCTCGCGGTCGTGCGTGACCATCAGCACCGTCGTCCCCGAGCGGTTGATCCGGTACAGCAGCTGCATGATCCCGACGGACGTGTCGGGATCGAGGTTCCCCGTCGGCTCGTCGCAGAGGAGGAGCGGCGGGTGGTTGACGAACGCGCGCGCGATCGACACGCGCTGCTGCTCGCCGCCGGAGAGCTGGTCGGGCCGGTTGTGCAGCTTCGTCGCCAGGCCCGTGAGGCGCAGGATGTCCGGCACCTTGGTCCGGATCTCCTTGCGCGAGTGGCCGGTGACCTGCAGCGCGTAGGCGACGTTGTCGTAGACGGTCCGGGTCGGCAGGAGCTTGTAGTCCTGGAAGACGACGCCGAGGTTGCGCCGGTAGTACGGGACCTTCTTCTCCGGGATCTCGGTCAGCTCGCGGCCGGCGACGCGGATCGAGCCCGACGTCGGGTCGATCTCCTTGAGCAGCAGGCGCATGATCGTCGACTTGCCGGAGCCCGAATGGCCGACGACGAAGACGAACTCGCCGCGCTTGATGGAGAACGTCGCGCCGTCGAGGCCGACGTCGCCGCCCTCGTACCGCTTGACGACGTTGCGGAACTCGATGACCGCGGCCGCGCGCGACGGCGCGGCGGGCTGGACGGCGCCCGGCGTGGCGGTCTCGGACGTGCGGGTTCGGGGCGTGGTGGTCGCCATGCGGGCCGTGAGGCTAGTGGCGCGCCCCCGAAAATCCCCCGCTTGCAAGCGATTTTGCGCACGCGTCATAAAGTGGACCGCGTGACCGACATCGCCACCTCCACCCTCGGCAACGGCCTGCCCCTGTACCGCGTCGCGATCCCGGGGACGCGCGCCGTCACCGTGCTCGTCGCGTTCGACGCCGGCGCGCGCACGGAGCGGCCCGAGGAGAACGGGATGGCGCACTTCCTCGAGCACCTCGTGTTCAAGGGCGGCGAGAAGTACGACGACTACCGCAAGGTCAACGAGACCGCCGAGCGGATGGGCGGGTCGCTGAACGCGTACACGTCGCACGACCTCGTCGCGTTCCACATCACGGTGCGCGCGGAGTCGGCGGTCGAGGCGATCGACCTGCTGACGGACTTCGTCGGGCGGCCGAAGCTCGACGAGGACGAGCTGGACCGTGAGCGCGGCGTCGTGATCCAGGAGATCCAGCGCTACAAGGACCAGCCGGCGTCGGTCGCCGAGGACCTGATCGACCGGGCGGGGTTCGGCGAGCACCCGCTCGGCCGGACGGTCCTGGGGCCCGAGGACCACCTGCGGACGTTCTCGCGCGACGCGATCGTCGCGTTCCGCGAGCGGCGCTGGTCGGGGGCGCGCGGGGGCGCGTTCATCGTCGGCAACGTCGATCACGTCCCGCGGAACGGCGAGGTCGCCGAGCTGTTCGAGCGGTTCCCGGCGCTGCCGGCGCCCGAGCCGTTCCCGCCGGCGCCGCAGGACATCGAGTCGCGGGTGCTGGTCGAGGAGCGCGACTCGAACCAGTCGCACCTGCGGATGCTCTACCGCCCGGTCGTCGACGTGCGGGACCCGGGGCAGCGCGCGGCGCTGTCGATCTACTCGACGCTGCTCGGCGGCTCGATGGGCTCGCGGCTCTTCGACGAGATCCGCGAGCAGCGCGGCCTCTGCTACTCGGTGTGGTCGGTCGACCACGCGTTCGCGGACCTGCCGGTCCTCGGGCTCGGCGCGGGGCTCGACTCGTCGAAGTGCGTCGAGGCGTTCACGCGGATGCGGGAGATCGTCAGCGAGCTGCGGGACGACGGGCCGCGGGAGGAGGAGGTCGAGCGGGCGCGCGCGTACGCGGCCGGCCGGCGCGTCCTCGCGTTCGAGAACACGAACGCCGTCGCGCGCTTCGCGGCGAACCAGACGATCGTCTTCGGCGAGGACGTCGACCCCGACGCCGCGATCGCGCGGCTCGACGCCGTGACCTACGACCAGGTCCGCGAGGTCGCGCGCGACGTCGCCGACCGGCTCGCGGTCGCCGTCGTTGGCCCGCACGAGACCTCCGAGTTCGAGTAGGCGGCCGGGCGTCAGCCGAACGTGCTGCGGCGCCGCCCGCGCACCGCGCTGGCGTGCGACATCACGCCGATCCCCCAGCCGAGCATCGGCCACACCGGCCAGAAGTAGCCCATGCCGGTCAGCGCCCAGATCGCGACGAGCAGCGCCATGATCATCACGTAGGTGCGCAGGTGCTCCTGGAAGTCGCGGCGGTCACGCGCCGGGCGCGGCCGCCGCGGCAGGTCGTCCAGCAGCGGCGCCAGCTCCGCGCGCGTCGTCGCCGCGAGCGCCGCCGCGATCCGCTGGTCGAGCTCCTCGACGCTGAGCCGGCCCTCGCCCGCGTGCGCGCGCAGGTCGCTGACCACCGCGTCGCGCTCGGCGTCCGAAGCGCGCTTCTCGTCCGCGGCGAACCGGACCGTCGTGCCGTCCGCCGCTCTCGCCACGTGCCTGCGATGCCCGCACATCGTCATGCCTCCCCTGTGCCGTTGTCGTCCCGGAAGAAGTCTCCGTGGAAATGGAACGGGATGGTGTGCGGTACCTCCGCTCGGGCGACCTCCTCCATCGTGTCCGCGTCGAGCACGAGCAGGAACGACGTCTCGCGGCGGGCGTCGAGCACGATCGACAGCAGCACGCCCTCGTCCGGCCGGTCGCGGCGGACGAACACGGGTTCGCCGGGGTAGCAGCCGTCCTGGAACCACCAGCGCGGCTCGTCGATGCCCGTGACGTCGAGCTTGACCAGCGAGTCCAGCCACCGCCCGGAGCGGTCGCTCGCGCCCCACGCGTACCGGTAGTCGCGCGTGTTGCGGTGCCGGTAGTCGATGCGCGCGAGCTCGAACACCGGATCGGCGAGCGGCTCGAGCGTCACGTCGCCGCCGTCGAGCGGCACGCGGTGGCGGACGAGCCGCGCGGGCGGCAGCTCCGCCCCGGCGCGGATCCGGTCGACGTAGAGCAGGTCGATGATGCTCGGGTCGTCGTACGTCGACGCGTCGAGGATCAGCTCGCCGTCGCGCTCGAACGCGTTGACGTGGTGGAAGACGAACCTGGCGGGGCCCTGCACCCGCGCGCGGATCGAGCCGTCGCGCCGGTCGATCACCGTGTACCGCGTCCCCCGTTCGGGGTCCCACGCGTAGTTCTCGATGAACGGCCGGCCGCTGAGCGCGAGCTTCAGCGGGTTGACGGTGAGCGGCCACTCGGCCAGCACCGCGTACCGCTCGGTGAGCGCGAAGCTGTGCATGTAGGCGGGCCGGTCGGCGGGCACGTCCGCCCAGACGCGCACCTCGCCGTCCGGCCTGACCGCGTACATCCGGTACCGGCTGCGCGGCCCGAGGTGCGCGGCGTAGCTCAGCATCTCGCCGGTCGCGAAGTCGTAGTGCGGGTGCGCGATCGTGATCACGCCGGGGATCTCCTTCGCCCAGCCGGTGACGCCGAGCGTCTCGAGCGTCTCGGGCTCGAAGGCGACGGGCAGCGGCGTCTCGGTCAGCGCGAGCGTCTCGCCGCCCAGCCGCACGACGTTCACCGCGCCGTTGTCGGTGAGCTTGGGCGAGAACGCGGTCTGGACGCGGCGGAAGATCGAGCGGCACGGATCGGTCGCGAACTCGTGGTAGCCGATCTCGCCTGTGCGCTCGGCGTGCTCGTAGGCGCGGCTGCGCAGGAAGCGGTTGGCGTACGTGACCTCGCCGTGCGCGAAGGCGAAGCGGTGCAGCATCGCGAGGCCGTCGAACCAGTGGTTCACCGACCGCCCGCCGACCTCGAACTTCGCCGGGCCCGTCCTCAGCAGGGATCCCGTGAGCCAGGGCGGCATCTCGCCCTCGACCCGCAGCGCCTCGCCCGCCCGCTCGTCCTCCAGCGACCGCAGTCCGATCGCGTGCTCGACATCCGTCTGCTGTGCCAGCATCCTCCACCCCCGTCTTGTCCGTCCAGACTGTACCGTCTACTTTGGACGGTTGCCAATGAGTGTGATCCGTCTCACAGCCGTCTCGTACATGGTGCTCGGCCTCATCGAGCGCGCCGGCGAGGCGACGCCCTACCAGGTCAAGCAGTTCGCGGCGCAGAGCGTCGGCAACTTCTGGTCGATCCAGCACGCGCAGCTCTACACCGAGTCCGCGCGGCTGGCGAAGGCGGGGCTGCTGGCGGAGGAGCGCGAGAAGGGCGGCCGGCGGCGGCGCACCTACCGGCTGACGAAGGCCGGCCGCGCTGCCCTGCGCGACTGGCTCGCCGAGCCGGAGACGTCGCTGGGCGAGCTGCGCAGCCCGGGCCTGCTCCAGCTCTTCTTCGGTGCCGAGAAGGCGCCGCTCGCGCGCGCGCAGCTCGAGGCGCACGCGCGCAAGCTCGCCGAGTACGAGCAGCTGCACGAGGCCGCCGGCGCGTGGCTGCCGGAGGGCCAGCGGCTGGCGCTCGAGGCGGGGATCGCCCACGAGCGCGAATGGCTGCGGTTCTGGCGCGAGGTGGGCGACATCGACCCTTGACCGCGGCCGGTTCCGGCCGCCAGAATCCGGGGCAGGTGGGTGGGTCTCTCAACGAGGCGGAGCTGCGCCGCTACCTGCAGCGCATCGGTGACCGCTGGCCGCTGGACCGCGCGATCGTCGGCGGCGCGCGCGTCGCCGACGCGAAGGGCGCCCTGCCGCAGCGCGAGCGCGGGCCGGAGTGGGTCGTGCTCCTCGTCTCCGAGGCGTTCGACGGCGTGCCGTGGCTCGAGCGCGTCTACCAGGCGGGGTCCCTCTGGGACGCGTCGGAAATGGGTGCTCCGGCGGACGTCCACGCGTACACGCCCGCGGAGTTCGAGCGCAAGGTCGAGACGCTCCAGCTCGTGAAGCTGACCGCGCGCTACGGGCTGGACCTGCTCGCCGCGCCGGCGTAGCGCGGCGTAGCGCCTAGCCGCCGATCGCGACCATCCGCTCGATCGGGATCCGGGCCCGCTCGGCGACGGCTTCCGGCACCTTCACCTCGTGCCGCATCTCCCGCAGGCTGTCGCGCAGCTTCGGGAGCGTGATCATCTTCATGTACTTGCAGGACGCGCGCTCGTTGGCGGCGATGAAGTCGACGTCGGGCGCGGCCATCTTGAGCGGATGGAGCATCCCGACCTCCGTCGCCATGATCGCGGTGCTGCCGGGCGCGGCGCTCTTCGCGTAGTTGAGCATCCCGCCGGTGGAGAGCATGTGGACGCCCTCGGCCTCGACGTCGCCGGCCGCGACGTACTCCATGACCGAGGTCGAGCACCCGCACTCGGGGTGGATGAGGAAGTCGGCGCCGGGGTGGGCGGCGCGGGTCTCGGCGATGTCGCTCGGGCGGATGCCGGCGTGGACGTGGCACTCGCCGTCCCACACGTGCATCTTCCGCCCGAGCTCCTTCTCGACGTACGCGCCGAGGAACATGTCCGGCCCGAAGAGGATCTCGGTGTCCTCCCCGTGCGTGGCGTAGATGTGCTCGACGACGTTGACCGCGTTCGACGACGTGACGCAGTAGTCGGTGAGCGCCTTGACCTCGGCCGTCGTGTTGACGTACATGACGACGATGGCCTCGGGGTGCCTCGCCTTCCAGGCGGCGAGCTGCTCTGCCGTGATCGAGTCGGCGAGCGAGCAGCCGGCGTCGAGGTCGGGGATGAGGACGGTCTTGTCCGGGCTGAGGATCGACGCGGTCTCGGCCATGAAGTGCACGCCGCAGAAGACGATCGTGCTGCCCTCGGCCTGCGCGGCCCGGCGGCTGAGGCCGAGGCTGTCGCCGACGTAGTGCGCGACGTCCTGGACCTCCGGCACCTGGTAGTTGTGCGCCAGGATGACGGCGTCGCGCTCCTCGGCGAGCGCACGGATCTCGGCCTGCATCTGCGTGACGTCCTGCGGCGAGAGCTGGCCGGCGACCGGGAGCGCAAGGGACATGACGCGGAGCGTAGCAGGGTTTTCGCCTGGCGGGCATAAACTATTCTGGCGGTGTGAGCAGCCCTGCTTATCGCCTCGCCGCGCCGGTCGTGAACGCTGTCGTGCTGCGCGTGACCGATCGTTTGGAGACGCTGCTGTGGCGCCGATCGCGCCCGCCGGCGGAGGACCGCTGGTCGTTGCCGGGCGGGTTCGTGCGCCAGGGCGAGTCGCTCGAGGGCGCGATGCGGCGGCACCTCGCGGAGAAGGTCGGCGTCACCGACGTCGGGCACCTCGAGCAGCTCGACTCGCACAGCGCGGACACGCACCCGGAGCTGTGGCTGCTCGATGTGTCCTATTTGGCGCTCATCCCGCGCGGTGCGGAGCCGCACCTGCCGCCGGACACCTCCTGGCACCCGGTCGAGGAGCTCCCGACGGTCGCGTTCGGGCACGCGGGCGCGATCGAGCGGGCGCACGAGCGGCTGCGCGGGAAGCTCTCGTACTCGAACGCCGCCTTCGCCCTGGCGCCCCCGCGGTTCACGCTGCGCGAGCTCGCCGACGTCTACGAGGCGGTGCTCGGCTACGCGGTCTCGCCGACGAACCTCGGCCGAGTGCTCGGCCGCGACGGGCTCCTCGCTCCGACGGGAGGCCACCGCCGCGCCGGCGCCGCCGGAGGCCGGCCGGCGGCGGAGTTCGCGTTCACGCGCCGCGAGCTCGTCGTCTCCCGCCCCCTCGCCGCCTTCAAACCCCCCGAGAACTAGCTGTAAGCGCCGAGCAGGTTGTTCAGTCGTTGGGCCGGGGTCTGGCGGCTGAGGGCGCTGTGTCGGAGGCGATGGTTGTAGTGCCAAAGCCAGCCGTCAAGGGCGGCGGTGCGTTCTGCTGAGTCTCGGTAGAGCGCGCCGTAGGCCCAGCCGTCGAGCATCGTCCGGATGAAGCGCTCAGCCTTGCCGTTGGTCTGGGGCCGGTAGG